>JBIKJA010000002.1:0-366562 GCA_044361315.1 Crocinitomix sp.
ATAAAGAATTAGAACATACTTTTGCAGGAGATAATTGCTTGGGTGGTACACGCCATGATAAAGAAAGCTTGAAAAGATGGTTTGAAAGAGTGGGAATTGTACTTCCAGACCTTAAATTTGAGGTAACAGACATTCAGGTTAAAGGAAATCCAGCCAAAACCCTTGTTATTGCAAGGTGGACAGCAACTTGTCATTTATTAAATGGTGAGCCCTACATAAATAAAGGAGTTCATTTTATCACATTGAAATGGGGAAAGGCTGTTAAATTTGATGTTTATGAAGATACTAAAACTGTATCTCATGGTTTAGATGTTCAATTTGAATCAGGTATCAAGGAAGCTAAAGCTCCCAAAATTGAAAGCTAAAAATTACATCTAACATAAACAGCTATGGTAATTGGTACTTTTGATTGAATTGGATTAAAAAATTGGACGACAGTATAATAGCACGACCGCATAACATATAAGGACTAAACCGCAATGTAGGGTAGCGAATTTAGCGTTAGCGCTCTCATCGACTGCAAGGAGATAAATTTCGGCTTTAGTCTGCTCGTTGACAGAAGTGAAGCTAGCCCACGTTTTGGGTTTTTATGGGTTTTCAATAAATTTAGTGGTTTTTGGTCCTTGAGTTTTTTCAATAATCGTTTGATTATTTTGTTGGTTGACCAAATTTGATCTATTAAGTTTTATTTTTAGTTTACTTAAGTTCATGTTTGTTGGTGAAAATCGATTTTCTCCAAATCTAATTTTCCTAAAAAAATAGCTATAAACCGAATCGGATTATCCCTCGAAATTCGATCTTCGAAAGAGCTAAAACTGATTTAATCTCTTGCTGTGCCTTGTTTGTGTTGCATCATTAAAGATACAAAATTGTGAGGTGGTTTGCACGGAAATTTTTGTATATTTATGAAATAATTAGTGTTGGTTTTTTCACAGGCTGACGTTAGAGCACATTAAAAGCAGACAATAATGAAACAACAAGAAATCGACCAGTTTTTACTTGAACATCCAATCACATACGATTCTGTTCGGGTGGACTTTGTTGACCGCTCTTTCAAAGTTGGGTTCTTCGAGAATCTCGCTGGTGACTTTGACGACCTAAGACAAAAAAATCAATGGAGATTCATTGAAAACAACTACTCTTTGGCATACAGGGACAGTGACAATGACCCAAAACATACGAGAATCATAAACGGAGACACCGTTGAAAAACTGACAATTTTGTAAAAACCTAAAAGGACATAAAATGAACGAATAAAAAACCGTTGCACAACAAACCCTATAAGCGAGTTAAACAGACATATCAGACAAACAAGAGAACCACCGAAAAACGGAATGGGCTCATCATAAGAGCATTTATTTGCCGACATAAAATAGTGCAGACACTAAAACCACTTTAAAAACAGCGAGTAATCTGAAAATCGAAAAGAGTAGGAAGATAAATTTTAAAAATAATAATAAAATGAAAAAGTTATTGATTTTAGCAACCTTGTTGCTCACGTTTGGGGTAGCAAAAGCGCAAAAGGTATATTCGGTTGATTATGAGAATCAAGCTGACATAAAAGTATTTGTAGTTCAATACGAAAATCAGGCTGATCTTAAAGTTTACAAAGTCAAATATGAAAATCAAGCCGGCAGTAATGATGGCAAGTGGTTTTTTACAGAATATTCAAACCAAGCAAAAAAGAAAGTCTATTTTGTTAAATATGAAAATCAGGCTGATTTAAAAATATATTTTGTAGACTACGAAAATCAGGCCGGGTGGAGAAATTCATCTAAAAAAAGTTTGATGTATTAAAACCAGCCCATAACATATAAGGACTAAACCGCAATGTAGATTAGCGAATTTAGCGTTAGCGCTCTCATCGACTGCAAGGAGATAAATTTCGGCTTTAGTCTGTGGTTTGCCTTTACCAACAGAATCGTCGGGAACAGAAGTGAAGCTAGCCCACATTTTGGGTTTTTATGGGTTTTCAATAAATTTAGTGGTTTTTAGGTCTTGAGTTTTTTCAATAATCGTTTGATTATTTCTGTTGGTTGACCAAATTTGATCTATTAAGTTTTAGTTTACTTAAGTTCATGTTTGTCAGGTGACTTTCATGGACGAAATTTTATTATTTTTAGGTCATGGAAACACGCAGGCTAGTGACGCTTTTGTTCAACATGGTTTTGGCAAAAATGGGGTCAGTTGTGCAACCTTCAAAAGTTGTACTTCTATTAAACTTTAGTATTAAATTAAACATTTCGGCTCTGAAATCCCCCAATTTGCTACGCCACAAAACATTCTAGCTAATACAAACTAAAATCAGATAAACCGCCACCATTGAAAACAGTATTTTTCGCAGGACTGTTCGCAGTATTTCTCCTTCATTCGAACAGGATTTATAATCAGCACGCCCTTAACGCTGTTGAAAAGTTGAGTTCGGATTTTCGATTTGTTCTGCAATTATGCAATACTTCAGAGTCTGCACGTTGCAACAATTCAAAATGCTCATCCATGTCAGTGTATTCAGCAGTCAATGATTCCTTGATGATGAAACTGTATTTCTGCTCATACCAAGATGGCTTATTCGATGAAAATTTTCTGCAGATAGATGATTACAATTTCGATGGGCACCCTGATTTCAGAGTATTAACAAAAAAACCCACGACCATCGTAGAAAGAACGAAGGGTATTCCGGATTATATTGATGATTACGATTATTACATGTTTGATGCAAGTAATAATAAATTCTACCGTCATCTGCTAAGTTCTCTTAGAGATGTAAATATTGACCCAAATAAAAAAATGGTTACCGGTAAACTGTATGGCGATTTAGATAATGCATCTTCAAACCCAAATCCCACAGCTTATCAATACAAATTTTGTGGCATAGCCTTGAAATACTGCACCATATCTCCTTTATCCTATCCTGAACCGCATCAATTCTTCGGCAATTTCATCTCTACTTATCGTATTCTGGATGGGCTTGATTTGCGTGCAGTACGTATGGAAGATACATTAATCACAAAACCAATTGTTAAGTATGAAGGTGGCTTTAAGTTTGTCAAGACAAGACAAATGTATCCTCCTAAAATTGATTTGGAGAAGGATCCAAATATTACGTATAGAAACATTTACCGGATTTACAGTCTAAAAAACAACGAATTATTGTCTGAAATAATTGGGGAGTATGAATGGCTTTTTGGCACTCACTCTGATTCTATTCATACAGAAGACTGCAACTTCGATGGTTATCCGGATTTGGTCTTTAAAGATGAGCAGAAGAAAACATATACATCTATTTATTTCTACAATGCTGAACGACAGAAGTTTTATGAATATCCTAACATTAAACAACTGGAAAACCTATCCATTGATTTTCAGCGTAAAACCATAACAGGAAAGAACACAACCCAGGCATGGGAAAGAAATAAATATGGTCAATTGCGCGAACCAAAGAAGAAAATATGGAGAGAATATGAATTCATTGGACATTCACTGAAATATGTAAAACTACAAACCTTTACATTCACTCCAAAAAAAGGTAGAAAAGTGAAGACAACCTATTACATCCATGATTACAATTCATTAAAACCCATTCGAAAAAAGCAATTTCTGAGCCTTACCAAGAGTATATAAAAATTAAATACAAATCAATAGCCTACTTGGTCAAGCCCAAGTTTGACAAAATATTCGCCCCGCGTAACTTTTTTTTTGCTAAATTCGAGCGGTAAATCGTTGGAAAGTCCAACGGCATGCAACTAGTCTCTTTGCGATATTCACTTCATGTATGTGGCAAATAGAGTCAACTTTAGCGGTATTACAAAAACAAGACGGTCTATAAAAGCCCGCGGGTTGACAACCAAAAGTGACAAAATAAAAACAAAAAAGTGGAGACCAAAACCCACTTTAAAAAAAGGGGTCGAATTTGAAAAGCCTTGTGATTAGGAAAATAATTTAAATTAAAAAAAATGAATTTATTATTATATACGCTCTTGAAAGCGATAAAAATTAATTATACGAGTAAGGCACTAGAACGTAAAATTAGTATTCTTTTATTGTTTTGTTGCTTTTCAATCAATAGTTACTCTCAAACACCATCAGTTTGGATTCAAAAATGTTTCAAAGAATATAAAATAAAAGAACATACTGTTTTAACAATTAACTTTAATGATACTATATGTTCAAAAACATATGTCGCAGTAGACAGCATGAATAGAGCCTTTATTTTTAATGATTGCAAAAATAAAATTGAACTAGACACTTTTTTTCTGCAAAATAGCAAAAGCAATGTTATTATAGGAGTTAATGAGAGTTTTTATTATATTCTTTATGCTGAGATTGTAAATGCCCATTATAAACCTGTGATAATTGAAAAGGATAAATTTGACTCTTTAGAATATTTAGAATCTGGAAATTTTATTGGCTATAAAGGAAATGAGAAATGGATACTAGATATTGATAACATAAAAAATGATGTTAATAATTATAACAAAATTAATTTTATTGGAAGTCAATATTTTATTTTTAATGGTGGACTTATTGCTCCTAAAGAATTGAATAATATAGTCAAATTTAAGTATATTCAATTTAGTGATCGTTTAACATATGATTCTTTAATTGGCGATAATTTATCAGACCCTAACTTTAAATATCTGCAACCTGATATGAAATTTGAAGCGGATTCTATTTTAATATATCCTTCTACTTTTCATGAAACTGCGTTAATTAAAAACAACGGAATTTTACAAATTTATTCCTTTTGCCAAGACACTATAATCGAATCAGTTATAGAAAAATATTACCAAGCGCCAATATATGATTATCCAATAATTATTACTGACAGTCATGTATCATATGGAGGATGCGAATGGAAGAAACTAGCTATTAAAAATGTTATATCTATTGAATTTGAACAATATGGAGATTTTTTATTCGGTCTGGCTAGAACAAATACGAATGAAATATTTAAAATTGATTTTTGGGAGGGAACTTTTTCAAAAAAATAGCTAAATCGATTTTAGTTATTAAAGTCTCACACGCATGCATTTCTAAATTGAGAGAAAAAATTAAGTTATAGAAGTTTTAGCAAACAAGTGTAAAACATTAAGTGTTCACAATATCTATTACCGTAGAAATCAAATTTTAAAACAGAAGAAATTGTAAAATTTTTATAAATAGAATAAAACCAGGCCATAAGAGCACCTGCCAAAAATTGGCGAGATAGTGCTTCATATGAAAGTTTGTTTTCTATTTGAAAGGTGTACTTCGTAAAAGTTATGTGCTCCGAAAGCCCCAAAATCGTTAGCAGTAATTCTAGCAGACCGCAACAAAAGCATAAAAATTTAAACATTAATTAATTTAAAATGTTACTCTAGAAATAAAAAAATTGAAAAAATGACAACTCAAATTGAAAAAATAAAAAGGACAATTGAACCCTTAAGGCAAGAGATTATTCATCATAAAGTTTATTCAGCAATTAAAGACATAGACGATTTGAAAGTATTTATGCAATTTCACGTATATGCTGTTTGGGACTTTATGTCTTTATTAAAAACGCTACAAGGCAACTTGACTTGTACATCCGTTCCTTGGTTTCCAAAAGGAACCGCAGACACAAGATATCTCATTAACGAAATTGTTGTAGGTGAAGAATCGGACGTAGACCTAAATGGCATAAGGAAAAGTCATTTTGAATTATATTTAGATGCGATGAAACAATGTGGAGCAGATACTTCTAAAATTGAAGTTTTTACAGATGTATTAAAAAATACTGGCAACTTTAGCTCTGCTTATTTGACCTCAGAAACTCCAAAGGAAGCAAAAGATTTTGTAGACTTTACATTCAAAGTTATTGAAAGTGGGAAAGACTATCTGCAATCAGCTATTTTCACTTTTGGACGTGAAGACCTCATCCCAGGAATGTTTATATCCATTATAAATGAAATACACAAGAACTTTCCTGACGATATTTCTATTTTTAAATACTATATCGAAAGGCATATTGAAGTTGATGGCGACCACCATAGCCATCTTGCTTTACAAATGACTGCCAATCTTTGTAAAGACAACGATCAATATTGGAAAGAAGCGGAAGAATCTATAATACAATCTTTAAAACAAAGAATTGAATTGTGGAACGGTATAAATAGGCAGCTGACAGAAATAAAAACGACTGCTACCATATAAAGTTTTATGCGATTTAAACTTGTTTGCTTAGGAGATTGTAGGCTCGCAAGCATGGAATTAAAAATCAAACTCAGGTTAAAACCGAAAGTCGCGCCCCAACCTACCGATTCAAGGTCACATACCCTGTAAACTCAAAAATTTCATCGTTGATTTGATCTCGGGCTTTTAAGTACCACACATATAAATCGCTTGGTGCCAAAACGCCATTTAAATAGGTTCCGTCCCAACGCGCAGTTGGATCGGTGGTTTGCCAGACAATTTCACCCCATTGGTTGAATACCATTAACGAAAATTCTCCTGTTAAAAACCCTTCCACATGGACACCCCAATCGGGGTTGTAAGGATCGCCATTCGGGGTAAATGCAGTTGGTGCAAACAACATTTCATCCTCCAAAACTTGAATTAAATGAGCGACTGTATTTTCACAACCAAAGCTCGAATACTCGGTTAAGGTCACTTCATAGGTCCCTACTTCAAATTCGGGATATTTTACACGGGTACTTCCATATTCAGTTGAAAACGAAGGAATCCCATCCGGCATTTCCCATGAATAGTTACTGGTTGGATTGGGATAGATCATGATTAAATTTAAATCGGTGTGAAAATAATCCGTTGGATTAAAATCGGCATAAAAATTTGGATTTGGAATGGCCGCCACCCGAACTGGTTTTACCACCGAATCTATACATCCTTGAATATTTGCTACTTTTAATTGAACCATAAATATTCCATCATTCCCAAAGGTATAGGTTGGATTCGGAAATTCACTCAAAGAGTCCAGTTCAAAAATCCAATCCCAGGCAATAACGCCACTGACATCTGAAACAAAAGAAGAATCTGTAAAGCTGGTCACTTCACCAAAACAAGCGGTATCTGTGACAAAATCAGCCACTATTTCTGTCAAAATAATTTCAAATTCGACACTGTCAGTACATCCATTTTCTGCCACCACCACTAATTTCATCACAAAATTCCCACTTTCCGAATAGGTGTAAACTGGATTTTGAACAGCACTCGTTCCGCCGTCACCAAAATCCCAAAACCATGATTCAAAACTAATTGGACCATCAATCGTGGTTAAATCCGTGAAGTTAATTTCATCATTTGCACAAGCCAGCCAATCAATTCCTGTGGTTGAAACGCCAATTCCTGACAATTCAAAATCGGGGTTTGGTTTATCCAAAATCGTTACGGTAGAGAAGGCGGTGTCGTTACAGGATGGATCTGAACTATATGCAATTAACTCCACATTAAAAATTCCTGAAGTTAAATAAGTATGTGTGGGGTCACGCAAATTGATCGTCGTTCCATCTCCAAAATCCCATAAAAAAGTTACTCCATCCGAAAGTTCATCTGTAGTGAGGTTGGTGAAAGGAACCGAATTTCCTAAACAAACATCAGTGGCAGCAAAATCAGCCTCAGGAATGTATGGACTTTCATAATCAATGGTTAAACATCCCCCAATAAAGGAATATCTTGCGGTGAAAAGACCTTCTCCGAAGCCAATTGGAGACAACACGTTGCTGGTTTCTCCTACTAAGGTTACCCCGTCTTTATACCATTGCCATGTTCCTGCCAAAAAATCGCTAACAGCTGTTAATTCTAGATCGCCCGAACACCATCCCCCCGAACTTGTAATTTCACCAGAAATTTCCGTTTCCACTAAAATCAATTCATCAAAATAAAAATACGAGGCATCAGTACCCCACAAATCTGAACAGGAAGCACCAAAAGCAATAGCATTCATATTTGTTGCTGGAGTAAAAGTGATGGTAACTGAAATCCATTCACCATCCATCGTATATTCCACTAATTCACTTGCCAATAATTCCCACCCCCCTATTCCTTCCGGACAACCAATACCAAACCAAGGCAAATCCCCACAATTTGGCGAACCATAAAATTGAAGATCCAAAAAATCAACATCGCCAAAAGCATAAGCCGTATGAAAATTTAAGGTGTATGAAACGCCTGCTAATAAGGGTCCGGAAGTACAAGCACCCGCATATTCGCGATAGGCTCCCAAAAAATTATACAGCCCAATAAATCCGCTTCCACCTCCTGGAATTGGGGCGGCGGCTGGTAATGCACCTCCAATTATGGGCGTCGTATAATCGCAAAAATTGAAATAATCTGAAGTTGCTGCTGATGCCTGTGTCCAACTCGTAGCGCAAGCTAGCATGGATTCTTCAAACGGACAGCACAAGGATTCTTCAAAAGATGGATTTGGAATTAAACTTAAATCAATTAAATAACTGCATCCACATTCGTCATCGTTTAAATCGACCAAGCCATCACCGTCGTCGTCAATAGCATTATCGCAAATTTCTTGCGCATTTCCTATGGTTGAGACACAGGCAAAAATTGCTATGATCAGATAAATTCGTTTCAACTTTATTGCTTGGTTGTATGACTCTTAATTTGGTTCAATGGTTGGCTTTTTGTCGATTTATTTTTCGTTTAAATTACTAAAAAATTCAAAAGCAAATTCAGCAGCACGTTTTAAATCATCTGGTAATTCGCTATCCGTCCAAGGCTGAACGGCACCAAACGTATGACCTGCTCCCTTTACTATTTTGACCTGTGTATTGGTCCAAATCGCCATATTTTGCCCTTCTGAAATGCTAATCGATTCGTCCATATCGCCATGAATTTGTAAAAATGGAACGGTTAATTTTCGTGCGGCGGATTCGATGTTTAATTCTTCTTCGTTCTCCAAAAAATCGGTGTAAAACGAATAATAATGTGGCATATTTTGATGGGTTCTCGTATTTAAAACATACCTCACCCCTTCTCTTTGCCATGCTTCCAACAATTCACCTGTCGGAAATCGCCGTTTTGATTCACTGATTCCTGCCAACGAAACAATCCCATTCACACGATCATCATTTGCACCAACCAAAACTAACATTCCTCCCCCTCTGCTGTGTCCTATTAAATAAATGGGGATGTTTAACTCGAGTTCTTGGTGAACTATCCGATAAATTTCCTCAATAATTACCTGAATGTCAAAAATTTCGTAGGTAAAGCGATTTAATGCATAAGCGTCCAAATCATTAAAATCAATCGGCGCATCCACAGTTCCACCGTTGTGGGATAAATTGAACTTGACAAATCCGAAACCTCTTTCAACAAAAAAATCCTGCATCAAGTGCCAAGCTCCCCAATCTTTATAGCCGTTGTACCCATGAACAAAAATAACAACCGCTTGAGGATTTTCGGGAATTTGACAATCAAACAGACTTTGGCGGGAATTGCTTCCTAAAAAAATTTTATTTTGAAAATCTATCAACATAGTAAGGTCAAGTAATTGCAGAACTTCTTATCTTTGAGGTGAAGTTAATAAACTTGACGAAATTTTGAATCATTTAAAAAAGATATTTGCCGTTGCTCTTATACTGTTTACAGCAATTTTAGCTAGTTGTGAAACTAGTTTCGGAGAAAAATATACGATTGGCAACTTAGAGATTTATTACACGCCACCTGGGGTTTCGGAAAAGTATGTTGAAAGATTAGGCGCTTATTTTCAAGCGAATAATTTGATTCAACCAAATCCTCATTCGGTGCAACTTACCTCAGACCCTTTCAGTTTTGTGTTAAAAATGGTTTTGGATGATCAATACAAAGAATTGCCAGCCAGTCAAAATCATAACCTTAAATTATTAGAGGAAGATATTAAACGAGTTGTTTTTGATGATCTTAATTTTAGAATTGAAATCTGTAATTCCAATTTTGTTCCGTTAAATCCTATTCAACAGCCTCAGTAGTTCGTTCAAAATGAAAATATCTGCCTCCATTTATTCCGACAAAGACAATACGCTCGAAAGCACGATAAAGGCTTTGAATGATTCGCATGTTGATTTTATTCATGTGGATTGTAATGATAATTTGGCCGTTTTTAAGGATATTGAAGTGATGATTGAAAAATCAACTATTCCTATTGATTTACACATTATTACCTCGGATGCGACAAAATATTATCCATATTTGATTCAGTTAGATATTGATTATGTCACGTTTCAATACGAAGATTTAATTGATAAAAATTTTGAGATTCCTGCTGAATTTCAAGGGCAAATTGGCCTCGCAATCACTTCAAATACACCAATTTCAATTTTTGAGGAGTATAAAGACAAGGTTGATTTTATCTTGTTTATGGCAACTGTTCCAGGTCAAAGTGGTGGTAAATTTGACAAAATCAATTTTAGACGAATCCGCGAATTTCAGCAAACGTATCCTACCAAAAAAGTACATGTGGATGGAGGTGTCAATGCCGAGGTTTCTTTCGTTTTGAGAAACATGGGAGTATATGCTTCCGTTTCAGGATCTTATCTTTTTAACGCTGCAAATATTAATACCGCCTTGCTTAATCTGAAATTAAACGAGATTGATTCAGGGTTTTTAGTAAAAGATTTTATGCGGGATTTAAGCGAGTCCCCTGTGATCTATTCCAACGAACTTAATTTGGAAAATGTCTTAACGGCAATTGACAAAGGCAAATTAGGTTTTACCATGGTGATTGATCAAGATAATACATTTAAAGGAATCATCGGAAATGCCGATTTAAGAAAAGGTCTTTTAAATAATTTAAGTGATTTAAATCAGGTTAATGTGGTGGAAATGGTCAACCCTAACCCCTTAATTTTACCCGATCTTTATACGGTTTTTCAAATGATTCGTTTGATCAAAAAAGAGACACGACCAGTCGTGTATTTACCAGTGGTTGACAGCAATAACAAAGCAGTAGGTACTGTGAATTTTATGAATTTAATTAAAGGAGAATTATGATTATCCACCTCAAAAAGGACATTGGGAACAAAAGGGCAAGCGAAATTGCTGAAAAAATTAATGCCTTTCTTATTGAAGAGGAAAACCAATTTGTGTTGATTAGTTCTTCGGGACAAAAAACCTTGGATCCAAGTTACGAAGCGGATGTGATTGAGTCGTTTGTTTTTGACAGTGACATGCAATTAGCTGCACGATCATACAAAGCTGCAACTCGCGAAGTGAAAATTGGGGATGTTACTATTG
The DNA here is from genome assembly GCA_044361315.1 of Crocinitomix sp. Lineage (GTDB taxonomy): Bacteria > Bacteroidota > Bacteroidia > Flavobacteriales_D > Crocinitomicaceae > Crocinitomix. Next base: position 11,203 of record JBIKJA010000002.1, read on the forward strand.
GTGGATCGACTGGAAATACCTTGATGATCGCAGGTCCTTGCTCTGTCGAATCGGAAGATCAAATTCAAGAATCTGCTGAATTATTAAAAGAATTAAACCTGACTACATTACGAGGCGGTTGTTACAAACCACGCACCTCACCCTACAGCTTTCAAGGATTGGGCTTGGAAGGCTTAAAATTATTGGTGAAAATGAAGGAAATGTATGGGCTAAATGTCATCACAGAGGTGAGAGACGCAACCCATATTCAAGAAGTGATTGAATACTCTGATGTGATTCAGATTGGGGCAAAAGCGATGTACGACCAAGGGATTTTACGCGCCTGTGCAAAAACACAAAAACCGGTCCTAATTAAACGTGGATTTGGAACTACCTTACAAGAATTTGTGCAATGTGCCGAATTTGTTTTGTCTGGTGGAAATCCAAATGTGATTTTATGCGAACGTGGACTACGCACATTTGAAACGAAAACACGTTTTACTCTAGATTTATGTGGGGTTGCGTATTTAAAAGAATATACCAACTGCCCAATCGTTCTAGATCCAAGTCACGCGATGGGGTATGCCTATGGTGTGCCAGATTTAACGCGTGCATGTGTTGCCATGGGGGTTGACGGTTTGTTAATTGAAGTTCACCGCAATCCAAAAGTGGCCTTATCGGACGCTTCGCAACAATTAACGCACCAAGAATTTAAAGATTTACTTAAAACGCTTTCACCAATCGCAGCTGCGGTGAATCGTCAAATAATTTAACCAAATTCGCAGGAGCTATGAATTTATACAATCAAAATTTGGATTATTTGTGTGAGCAACAAAATATTTCCATCACTGAATTTGAAAATATCATTTACATTCCTAAAGTTCGAATTGTGGACCCAACTCCAAACGAGTTATTGAAAATTTCGGAGTATTTTAATTTGTCAGTAGACATTTTGCTCAAAAAAGATTTGCGCATTCGAAACAAAGAAGTGATTAAATCCATTCAACTTATTGTGCTGGATGTTGATGGCACAATGACGGATGGTGGCATGTATTATACCGAAAACGGTGATCAATTTAAAAAATACAATACCAAAGATGGCTTGGCAATCAAACGTTTATCAAAATCAGGAATGAAATTTGGGATTATTTCACATGGTTATAAATTAAAAGTTATTCAAGATCGCGCCGAATTATTAGGCATTGAGAATATTTATGTTGGTCAGGAAGATAAGTTGAGTGTGTTAAATCAATGGTGTAAAGCTCTTGGAATTAGTTTAGAACAGGTGGCGTATGTGGGAGATGATATCAATGATTTAAGTGTGATGCAAGCCGTTGGTTTTTCAGCATGCCCTGCAGATGCTATGGATGAGATCAAAACAATCGCCTCTGTTATTTTGACAAAAGTTGGCGGTGGCGGATGTATTCGTGAATTTTTGGACGATTGGTTTTAAACCAATGAATAAAAAATTAATTATCGTTGTTGGTCCAACCGCAGTTGGTAAAACTGAATTGAGTATCGAATTGGCAAACGAATTTAAATGCCCAATTATTTCGTTCGATTCGCGCCAATTTTACCAAGAAATGTCCATTGGAACCGCTAAACCAAGTACTGATGAATTAGCAAAAGCCCCTCACCATTTTATCGGATCACGTTCGATTCATGAAGCTTATACTGCCGGAATGTATGAAAACGAAGCCTTGGCTAAATTATCCACCATTTTTGAAACTTCTGATTATTGTATTGCGGTTGGAGGCAGCGGCTTATATATAGATGCTTTAGTTTACGGCATCGATGACATTCCTGCCAATCCCGACGTGCGGATTCGCTTGCAAGAACGTTGGAAAAATGAAGGTTTGGAAGTTTTACAAGCCGAATTAAAAGAAATTGATCCTGATTATTATGCAATTGCCGATTTGCAGAATCCCAGAAGGGTCATTCGCGCCTTAGAAGTGTTTCAGTTTACAGGAAAAACATTTACCGAACTTCGCAAAAAAACACCTAAAAATCGTGATTTTGAAGTGAGTTGGTTGGGATTAAATCTTGATCGTTCCGACCTTTTTGACCGCATTCATTGGCGAGTTGATTGGATGGTTTCGAAAGGATTGATAGAAGAAGCGCGAGATTTGTATCCCCATAAAAACCTAAAAGCGCTGCACACAGTTGGATACAGCGAACTTTTTTCACATTTTGATGGAACGATTTCATTAGAAGCTTCGATTGAGTTAATTAAAAGAAATACAAGGCATTACGCCAAGAGACAAATTACTTGGTTTAAGAAAAATGAGGCCGTAAAATGGTACCTGCCGTCAGAAAAAATCAAAATTATCGAAGATTTACGTAAATAAATTTCGCTTTCTACTTTTAAATGATAATTTTGTAATGCAATATTTAAAAAACAGGTAATGATGAATGATAGAAATGATGAGGTTTTCTCAAAAAGAGTTAAAGCAGGAAAAAGAACCTACTTTTTTGACGTGAAAACAACGAGGGGAAAAGATTTATACTTGACTATTACGGAAAGTAAAAGAACAGGGGACGCAGAGGGAGCACCTGAATATGAAAAACACAAAATTTTCTTGTACAAAGAAGATTTCGAAAAATTTTCAGAAGGAATGAATGAGGCGTTGGACAAAATTAAGTCATTGTGGGATTCCGGAGAGTACAAAATGCCCGAAGAAGGCGCAGAATACGAAAGCCGAGAAGAAGAAGTTTCCTTCGAAGAATTATAAGTTAAGCTTTTTTTTTTTTGAACCTCCGTCAGTATACTGCGGAGGTTTTTTTGTGGGTTAAATTTGTTTAATCTGTGATGCCATTTTTTTTCACCACGGATTTTCACAGATTTTCACAGATTTTTTTTCCATTGATTTAAACTGTTTGAATCTCAGTAATCTGTGGTGCACATTTTTTTTTAATACCCCAAATTTTGCTCGAAAATATCAAAACGAGACAAAACCATTCTACGCGGGAAATAATTATCAAACGTTTCGCAATCTGCTGTTTCTAAAAACGGATCCAAGGTCACACTCACCACCTCTTTCTGAAAGAAAAACACTTTTGAAACCTTAAAACAATCGCGTCTCCAAATTTCAGCAGGAATGCGAACAATTTCCTTAGATTGATCAGCGAAAGTAAATTGAAGAATAATTGGCATAACCAACCCACCCTTATTCGTAAAATCCAATTGATAAAATTCGTAGCCTTTATTCAAAAGTTCCTTATCCTCCGTTGAAAGTTGACTTAAGAATTTTTGATACAATTCGCGGTCAGCATCCGTCACCTGATAAATATCCGTTGTATTGTATTGATCGTTTAATTCAGGTTGGCGCTCGTTCACTGTTTCTTTAATCAATTCTTTGTTCCGCAAGTCCGAGATATTTTTGTTTTCATTGTCAAATTGATCCTTCAAAAAAGCCTTTTCTATTTCAGGATCGTGCGAATTTAACTGAAATCGTTTCACATTGTCCAAACTAACATCTACATGATCGGTCCCATAAAACCATCCACGCCAAAACCAATCCAAATCTACCCCACTCGCATCTTCCATCGTTCTGAAAAAATCTTCGGGAGTTGGGTGCTTAAACATCCAACGTTGGGCATACACTTTAAACGCATAATCAAATAGTTCACGTCCTAAAATAGTTTCACGCAGAATGTTCAAAGCTGTAGCTGGTTTTCCATAGCTGTTATTCCCAAATTGCTGAATCGATTCTGAATTCATCATAATTGGTGAAATAAACGCCTTATCTCCTTTCATATAATCCACAATTAAATGCGCAGGTCCACGACGAGAAGGGTAATCGCGCTGCCATTCTTGTTCTGTCAAGTATTGTAAAAACGTATTTAAACCCTCGTCCATCCATGTCCATTGGCGCTCGTCCGAATTAATGATCATTGGAAAATAATTATGTCCAACCTCGTGAATGATCACCGAATGCATCCCGTATTTAGTTCGATCTGAGTACGTACCATCTTTTTCAGGACGACCGCCGTTAAAACAAATCATCGGGTATTCCATTCCAATAGCATTGGCATGAACAGAAATGGCAACCGGATAAGGGTAATCAAACGTGAATTTAGAATAGGTTCTTAAGGTTTGTGCCACCAAACGAGTGGAATATTTGTCCCAAAGTGGATTTCCTTCTTTTGGGTAATAAGACATGGCCATGACTTTCTTTTTTTCCAATTGAACCGCTTGGGCATCCCACATAAATTTTCGTGACGAGGCAAAAGCAAAATCCCTTACGTTTTCCGCTTCAAAAATCCATGTTTTTGTTCCAGACGCTTTATTTTTTTCGGCTGCTTCCGCTTCTTCCTGAGTGATAATAAGGACAGGTTGATCAGCGTTCTTTGCTTTTTCAAATCGTTCTTGCTGCACCTTCGTCAATACCTTAGTAGGATTCATCAAAACACCTGTCGAAGCGACCACGTGATCGGAAGGAACCGTAATTTCTACTTCGTAATCACCAAAAAGGAGGGTAAATTCACCTGCTCCAAGAAATTGTTTGTTTTGCCAACCTTCGACATCATTATAAACACACATGCGTGGGAAAAATTGAGCGATGGTATAAAGATAATTGTCATCTTCTTCAAAATATTCGTAACCCGAACGACCGCCTAATTTCATGCGATCGTTAATATTGTACCACCACTTAATTTTAAACGAATACGAAGCGCCATTCACCAATGCTTGACTCAAATCAATCCTCATCATGGTGCCGACAACAGTGTAAGGAATTGCTTTTCCAGAAGCATCTTGCACCCAATCTAATTTAAAACCACCGTCAAACGCAGCTTGATTAAATGCATGCGTGAGCGCATAAGGCGAAGACATGGATTCGATGGAGCTGGTGCTAGTTAACATTGCATCAGAACCTTGCTTCATGATGTTTTGATCCAATTGCAACCATAAATAGGTCAACGGATCGGGTGAATTATTGGTGTAGGTGATGATTTCTTCACCTGACAAAGTTTGTTGAGCATCGTCGAGCGTCAGTTTAATCTTATAATCTGCTTTTTGCTGATAATAATTAGGTCCAGGCGCTCCAGCTGCGTTGCGGTAGACATTTGGTGTTGCAAACTCGTCGTACAGTTGTTTAAATTTATCTTCTTGCACTTGTCCGAATAAATTAACGGATAAAAAACAACTTAAAACTGCGTAAAAAACTACCTTCATGTGGATCTAATTAATCAAAATTTATGCTTGCACTTGGTTTCAAAGGAATCAAAGTTATACTTTTTGTTTGATCATTCAACTTGTAATGAACGATATTTTGTTGCTCTGGAAATCGTTCGAACAACAAGGTATTAACTATGGTAATCGCTTTTGGATTGGTGATATTGGAAAAGAAAAAATGGACATACAAATCCTGGCGCACATTTATTTCTTTCCCTAAATAATGGGGATTTGCTTGAATTTTACCAGAATAAAGTTTGAAATTAGCGGCCAAATAAGATTTAAAATAAATCCCCACTTCGGACGAATCGCTTTCTTGTTCCAAATTAATTTTGCTCTCAAATTTTTCAGAAAGGACGTCTTCAACATCGTGAGCCGTTAGTTTGATACTTCCTTGAATTCTGTTTTTACTAGCGTTATATGTCAAATCTGCGATCGACACGTAAAATCGGTGTGCGAACAAAGTCGCTCCCAAAAAAAACACACCAATGGTTAAAACTATTTTCATTCTTTAGCTAAAAATTTTTTCGAAATTCTGCGAATATAGTGATATTTTCGGTAGGTTAAGATTGGTATAGATCCATCATAAACTGGCCCTTGCTGAACTGCCCGTTCTAACCTATCCTTTGCATCATAAAATACATCAAAGCCAAACGTGAATCGAGGTAAAATAAGTGAGTCTTTCATTAAAATTGAGGTACTTCCGCATGAGGTCTCAATCTTTAAAATCCGAATCGTATATTAAAAATAGGGATTTTATAAATTGAAAGTGAGACGCACTTTCCCCCCATCTTAAAAAACATCTCACAGTTCTTGCACCGGTTGTTTGAATCGAATTTGACTGAAAATCAATCCTGTTGAGAATAGAATAGCTATGAAGAAAAACGATTTCATCTGCAATAAAAACCCTAATTAATTTGGATAAAACGGCAAATCCCTTTCATGAAAAAGCCTAATAGGGACCAACGATACATGCTAAAATGGCAACCGAAATCGTATTAGTTCCACCAATAGTGAATAAAATATCCGAAGAAAAATTGGAATTCCCCATGTAAATCTTGTCATTCTCAATCGTTAACACACAGGCTGTTGAAAAGGTTGAATTACCTCGGTAAACCTTATTATTATCAATCGTATATATAATGTCACTTGAAAAACTTGAATCGCCTTTATACACCTTATTCCCTATCATCGAATACAAACAATCAAAACTTAAAGTTGATTTTCCAAGGTAAACTTTATTATCGGCTATGCTAAAATAAACATGAGGAAAAAATCGACTATCGCCATGGTAAACAACCCCATTTTCGATAGTATACGCTAAATCACTGTCCATTGTGACATCACCGCGGTACAATTTAATTTGTGTAATTCCTGCAATTGAAAGGAAAAGACAGCATATCAGAAGAAGTTGTTTCATAGTTTAATTTTCTTAAATCTGTGCTCAAAGGTAGGCATAAATCGAGCCAATTTTAGAGTACAAGACCTCCAAAGACAGGCTATTTTTCAATAGTTTTTCACAATTCGATGCGTTTGGGACAGATTAATAGGAAAAGTAAGCCACAAAAATAAATGAAATTCATCAAATTAATCTTGCTTTATCGGCATAAAAAATAAGTTGATTTAAAGCGGTTGTTTATATTTGTGGCAAAATTACAATCATGGAAAAAATTATCTCTGGCATTCAGCAAATGGGAATTGGTGTACCTGACGTTCAAAGAATTTGGAAATGGTACCGCGAAATGTTTGGAATTGACATCCGTCTTTTTGAGGATGCCGCCGAAGCCCCTTTAATGACACGATATACCGGAGATACAGTTCACAGCCGCACTGCTACACTGGCTTTAAGCATGGAAGGTGGAGGTGGATTTGAAATTTGGCAATTTACCAGTCGCCCAACAGAACGTGCTAATTTTGCCATTCAGTTAGGTGATTTAGGCTTATATGCTTGTAAAATAAAATCAAAAAATGTACAGACGAGTTATGATTTTCATACTTCAAAAGGTGTGAAGATTTTAGGCGAAATTAGTCAAACCCCAAGCGGTGAATTAAATTATTTTTTAGAGGATCCCAACGGAAATATTTTTAATGTTGTGGAGGGGAATGAATGTTTCAAAGATACCGGTCATCCTGCAAAAACAGGAGCAGTTGCAGGCGCAATTATTGGGGTAAGTGACATGGAAGCCTCTTTAAAATTGTACAAAGACATTCTTGAATACGAAACTGTTGAATACGATGAAACTGGTGTTTTTGATTGTTTTAAAGGTTTACTTTCTGGGGATCAGGAATATAGACGTGTTTTATTAACACACAAAAACGAACGACAAGGCCCATTTTCTGAGCTCCTTGGTCCTACCCGAATTGAATTAGTACAAGCTATCAATCGAAAACCAAGAAAAATATTTGAAGATCGTTTTTGGGGCGATTGGGGATTCATTCATTTGTGTTTTGACATTCAAGGAATGGATCAGTTAAAAAAAGAATGCGAAGCTAATGGTTTTCCATTTACCGTTGATAGCGGAAATACCTTTGACATGGGTGAAGCCGGAGGCCGTTTTTCGTACATCGAAGATCCAGACGGAACCTGGATTGAATTTGTGGAAACCCATAAAGTTCCTGTAATGAAAAGCATTGGCTGGTACATTAACTTGAAAAAAAGAAATCCTAAAAAACGCCTACCAAAATGGATGCTCAAAGCCATGGGCATGAATCGTGTGAAGTAAGGGATTTGTTTGGTGGTGTAATTTTTCCATTACCTTAGTGGATATGAAGATTTTATTAATTATGTGAATTTTTGGCCTAACCTTTATTTGTAGTCTTTCAAAATTTTATCATAAATAAACTATTTGCAAGTATACTTCACCAAACATTTAACGTAACCAACGAAACTGTTCGAATATCCTCAGATTCAACATGGTTCAAAAAAGTACTGCCTATTCTTTATTTCACTATTGGAATCATATTGATTCTTAGATGGGGAAATAAATTTCCTACTTTATTTTTTCTGAAATTGGATTCATTATTTATGGTGTCTTATGTTTTAAAATCACTGTGCTTTTTTACAATCCAGAATATATTCTTCTAACCAAAAAAAAGATTAACTATGATGAAATTATACATTTAAGGCATCTTGAGTTCAATTTGTATCCCTATCTAATTATCAAAGTTAAGACATAAACTAGTTCAAAATAATATCTAGCAGCGCTTTTGTCATGCCAATGCATTTAGATTAATAATCCTCTAAAAAACTACTGAAAAATAAAATTCTGTTTTGTATGAATACTTGGGTCAAACGCAACTAAATCACCATCTATCTGAACAAACGGCTGATAGCCTAGTCCTTCAAGAAATTTAAAACAAAGATCTCTGTTTTCATTCGCCCATAATTCAAGGTAAACCACAGGTTTATAAGCTCGCAATAACTTTCCGCCTCCTTTTAAGGCAAAATATTCGAAATTCTCTACGTCCATTTTAATTCCTGCTACAGGCGCATCCTTTACCAAATCATCTAGCCGCACACATTTCACTTCAAATTGGTCACCCTCATTCCATTCGTCAATCGAATCGTGAACCACATGCGCCAAACCTTGCATTTTCACCTTTCCATTTAAAGGCAACACCATTTTTAAAACCGTCTCCTCTTCCCCAACTGCAAAAGGCACGACCTCCACATTTTTTAAGGAATAATTCGAAATCATGGCACGTAAAACCGCCAAATTATCAGGCATAGGTTCAATCGCCAAAATTTTTCGCTCCGGAAAACGTTTGGACAAATGGTAAGACATCACCCCTAAATTTGCGCCAACGTCCAACAATATTCCATCCCCTTTCACCGCATCCATAAAGGCAAAAAAGTCCTTTTCCTTCTTGTCATTCCGTAACGTACGAATTTTGTACTTCGCAAAAATCCGCAGATAACGCTGATAGCCAAACAATTTTTGCAGGATGTACTTCACAAAATTCTTCATAGTAAGCACAAAAATAGGATAAAATTAAAGAAAGCCATAAATTCGCACCAATGAGAATTGCGATAAATACACGATTTCTATTAAAAGGCAAAATGGAAGGCTTTGGCTGGTTCACCTACGAAACTGTCAAACGAATCGTTGAAGCACATCCAGAGCATGATTTTTTCTTCTTTTTCGATCGACCGTTTGATCCTAAATTTGTCTTTACGGACAATGTCACCCCAGTGGTACTCAATCCGCCTGCAAGGCACCCAATTTTATTTAAAATTTGGTTCAATTATTCCGTCACACGCGCATTGAAAAAATATAAAATCGACCTGTTTTTCTCACCAGACGGCTTTTTGTCATTGCGCACCAACATTCCGCAAATTGGTGTCATCCACGACATTAATTTCGAACATTACCCCAACGATTTACCAGCATCCCCGCGCCGATATTTAAAAAAATACTTTCCTTTATTTGCAAAAAAAGCGACACACCTACTCACGGTTTCCAACTATTCAAAACAAGACATTGCCAAAACCTACCACATCGATTTGGCAAAAATAACGGTGTCACACAATGGCGGTAGTCCACTCTTTCAGACTGTTTCCGATCAAATTCGTCAAAAAATTCAAACCGAATTTACCAACGGAAAACCGTATTTTATTTTTGTCGGTGCCTTGCATCCACGCAAAAACATCAACCGACTTTTACTTGCGTTCGACGCCTTTAAACGCCAAACAAATTCACCAACGCAATTACTTATTGTAGGCGAAAAATTGTGGAAAAACACTACATTTCAAGACATTACCAACCAACTCACTTGCCAATCCGACCTGCATTTTTCAGGTCATGTCAGTCTCGAAAACTTGACCCAACTCATGGGCAGCGCCAAAGCCTTAACCTTTGTTTCTTATTTTGAGGGCTTCGGAATTCCATTGGTCGAGGCGATGATGGCAGGAACCCCCATTTTATGTGGCAATAAAACCTCCTTGCCCGAGGTAGCTGGAGAAGCAGCCTTATACGTTGATCCGTTCAGCGTGGAAGAAATCACCGCCGGATTGGTAAAAATGGACACCGACGAAACCCTTCGTAATCAACTCATTCAAAATGGATTTGAGCAGAGCAAAAAATTCAATTGGGATTTTACGGCGCAAATTTGTTGGGATACTATTCTAAAACATTTGCCGAAATAGAGTGATTTTTTTAAGGGCAGAGGACAGAGGGGTTTAGGGCAGAGGGGAGTTTGAGTTTGAGTTAGAGTTTGAGTTTTGAGGGATTTAGGGCAGAGGGGGGGGTAGTTTGAGTAGTAAGTTTTATCTAATTCAGCACTGTTAAAATCTAAGTATTTATACTGTTTTTTAATCTAATTTAAAAAATTATCTTTCGCATTCAAATTTCGTAAAAATCGTTTCCAAAAATTAACAATAAAAAATGTCAAAATTTCGAAATAAATACCGAAATGAAAGTGCGCGGGCACAATGGTGGAATTACAATAGTGATGCGGCCTATTTCATTACTATCTGTACCTCTGAAAGAGCATGTATTCTTGGCGAAATTTCCGACAATCAAATGCACCAATCCAAAATTGGCAAAATCGTTAATCAAGAATGGAATCTATCTTTTGATTTACGCAAAGAATTGTTCTGCGATGTATTTATCATCATGCCGAACCATATCCACGCCATATTGCGTATTGAAAATAAAATTGATGAATCTGGGACGCACGGTTTGGTTGTTGTAGGGACGCACGGCCGTGCGTCCCTACAACAACCAAACCCACCAACAAATACCGGAATTGCCTACCGATCACCAAAATCAATTTCATCATTCGTCGCCGGGTTCAAATCATCCGCCACCAAACGAATCAATGAATTTCGAAAAACCCCAAAAAAACCAGTTTGGCAACCCCGTTTTCACGACCGTATAATCCGAAATGAAAAGGAATACAACCGTATTTATAATTATATCGAAAACAATGTGGCAAAATGGGATCAGGATAAATTTTATGAAAAGGGGGATTTAACAACGAATTGAATCGTAGAATAAATTTTGTGGTGTTATATAAATTTTAATCACCTTATACTCAACGCCCCCGAAGGGCATTTGGAAACGGCGGCTACAATTTCTTCTGTGGTGCCGTTTTCCATTTTTATCCAAGGTTGTGTTTTTGGTTGAAACACTTTTGAGAGGTTTTTTAAGCAATTGGCCGAATGTGAACATTTTCCCGATTGCCATAACACGGTTACTTCTCCGTTGGTGTATTCTTTTTTGAGATTCGTAGCATCCATATTTTATTTTTTTCTAGATCAACTTGCAAATATGACTTTTTAAGCCGATTATTTTTCAATTGTTAATTGGAAAGATAATTAAAATTTAGGTTTTTCGTCGATTGTAAAAGATCTATTTTTGGTTTGGTGTGAATTAGATTGAACAGCCGATCTGATGAAATAATTTGAATTATGACTGAAAAAATAAACCAATAATTTCTTCCTTTTCTACAATTTCTCTGGCCATTTTTCAGTGCTTGCGTAGGATAATCGATCAATTAATTCAGTTTTATAATAAGCATCTAAGCCAGCACAGGCAAGGGTATTTGCTTGCTCTAAATGAACAAAACCATCCGCTTCCACCCAATTTTCATTCAAGTCAATTTGTTCGATTCTTCCAATAATCAAAAGGGTATTATTAATTGTCAAGTCGATTTTTTGCTCAAAAACCATCCCAATTTTAACGAGTGCTTCCCCTACAAAAGGAGCTGAAAAATCACCCACATACGTTTCTGTAAATCCACATACACCAAACTCAGAAACATCAGGAGCGTATTTTGCAGAAGTTTGATGGGCCTTTTCAAAATCTCCCGTATTTACGTAATTCAATGTATATTGACCCGTCTCCAAAATGTTTTTAAACGTATCTCGTTGCACTACGTCTGGCCGAAAAACAAGACCCCATAAGGGCGGATTAGCGCCCAAATGAATCAATGAATTAAAAATTGCCAAATTGGACCTTCCATCAGCAGATTTTGTTCCAACCAATACCACCTGTTTAGGCCCAGCTAGCGAATTGATCAACCGCGCTCGGTACCTGCTTTCGTATTGGTCCAAGGTTTCTTTTTCAATCAACATTTTAGGAATATTTAAGCAATAATTGTTTTTCTACCAATTTCCAATAAGCAAAAAAGGACGGAAAATAACCTTCCACCGAATCAACAATCCAATCCCGAGCATCTCCTTTACCTTCATAGCCTTTGTTCATTGGATGTTCTTTAAAATAGAAATTGGTCAACTTATACTCGGTTTTCAACGAATCAAACGAACCAATATACACCTGCATTTCATCAATATTACGACTCAAATCCAACATGAAATTCACGCATTTTTCACTGACCGGATAGGCCTCAAAAAAATCAGGTTCTAGCAATAGAATCCGATTCCCTTTTTCCGATGACCGCCAACAAGGATCGAGGTTGGAATAATTGTAAATAAACGTTGGCAAATTTATATCTACCTTCAAATCTATATTTTTGGGCAAATTTGTTTCCAAAGTAAAGTTTTGAACTTCTGATAATTCTGTTGGAATTTCAATCGAGGCTAGTTTCTCGTAGGCAACATCTAAAAAAGTTCCTACTTGCTGTGTCGCCGTGTATTTATTAAGATTTTCTTGGTTGGCCACATATTTTTTGGCGCTATTTGCTCCCGCCACCCATTGCCAACTGCACGCATTACTCGCCCAATCGCCATCTAACAAATGATAATACATCCATTTTGCAGGTAAATGCCAATACGATTTGGCGAGATTACACACCAAAGCAGCCGTGTACATCCGACAGTGATTGTGCATATAACCGACCTTGTATAACCCTGAAATTGCACGATCAATTCCTTCAATACCAGTATTGGCAGCAACAATTCCATGCGGAATACCTCTATTTAAAACAGGTGCTTGTTCATATCGCAAGGCTTCATTTAAATTCCTCACCTGCCCAACTCGTTGAAAATAATCACGCCAGCAGAGTTCCTTAACAAACGACTCAATCTCTGAAAATTTAAAACCTCGCGACAAAACTTGGTCCAAAACCTGTTTCGTGCTAATGACCCCTCTTGAAATGTACGGCGACAAATAAGTCACGTCCCCGTTGATGTAATTCCTTGTTTTTCCGTATTTTATCGGATCAATTTGCGCAATTTTCTGAACAATCTCGGTATAGCTGGTTGTGAAATTTGTTTCCATCAACGTTTGCTAATTTTATTCATCGAAATAGACGTTTGTCGGGTACATTTAAACCGATCAATTTCTTTATTCCGTTTTTGGGCATGTTTTTGGCTCACCCCACTGTTCACCCGTTTTCGCCACAACTTAAAACTACTCGACTTTAACTCCCTACGCATCAATGAAATTACCTCGGCTTCTGAAAATCCAAACTGCACTTTAATAGCTTCAAAAGGCGTACGATCCTCCCAAGCCATTTCAATAATTCTATCCAAGTCGCGCGCTTCCATAAATATTAGTTACCCTTTCATAAACACTTAAATATTCCTTTTGTTCGTTTTGAAATAATTGTTTTAACCGCATTTCTCTCTCAATATTGGCATAAAAAATTAACCACGTCCTACGCAAATCAAGGTTAATTTGAGAGACGTGGTTCTCTCTTATATTTACTTTCTTATAAAACGTTTAGGACGCTATTGGTTAAAAATATTATATTTGAACATATAAACAATTAAAACTTAATTTTATGAAAATTAAAATCGTACTTGGAATTATTTTGGGAATCAGCTTATTAAACACAAGTTGCAAAAAGGAGGGTTGCACTGATTTTGATGCCACAAATTTCAACTCTGAAGCAAAAAAAGACGATGGAACATGCGCTTTTGAAGGAAGAAATGTAGTTTGGTTTGGTGAAAGCACTGTTAACAACCTTGTTTCAGACGGAGCCACATCACTAACTTACTATGTTGACAATCAAATAGTAGGATCTAGTGCTGCTAATATTTACTGGAATGTTGCACCTGCATGTGGACAAGATGCGTCGGTAACAATAACAAAAAGTTTAGGTGGTGTTAAAAGTCAAGCTTATACATACAAAGTGGTTGATCAAACTGGTTGGGAGTATTGGTCTGGTATATTAAATTTTAATGCCAACACATGTACCTCATTAGAATTGACTTGGTAAAACAAGCCAAAGCAAAGAAATCAGCTTATTGAATTTAGTAAAAAGCGTATTATTGAAATGTAATACGCTTTTTTTAATTATTTAAAATCACCCAATAATTTAATATCCAAGTTTTTAAAATGTTTATTGATTTATAATTCTAAAACCGTTTATAGGAAATTTAAACCAGAATAATAGTTGAAATTAAAGCCACACTCAACGCTTATTTATACTTACAATTCGGACATGTTGGCATCTAACTGCTATTGATTCTTCGAGCAACCCTACCTCTTCAAAGCCCGATCCATTTCCCGTTTCGAATCCTTGTCCTTTAAATCGCTGCGTTTGTCGTGTAATTTTTTTCCACGCGCCAAATGGATGTGTACTTTAGCTAAATTTTTTTCATTGATAAAAATTAACGAAGGCACCACGGTCACACCCTTATCTTTTAATTTTTTTTCAAGCTTTTTGAGTTCAATTCGTTTCAGTAATAATTTCCTATCCCTGCGCGGATTGTGGTTGTAAAAACTTCCATTTTCATATTCCGCAACATACATATTCCGAATATAGAGTTCGCCGTCCATAAAAACGCAAAACGATTCTACGATACTCGCCTTCCCATTCCGAATCGACTTCATTTCCGTCCCCGTCAAAACAATCCCCGCATTATAATCCTCAAGCAATTCAAATTCAAAACGAACTTTTTTATTTCTTACCTCTACCTTAGCCATATCTAAACACAAAGATTGCAAAAAAAATTGACACCACACCTGCACAAATCCCAGAAACCTGTTTTCCAGTTGCTTCTTCTTTAAAATCAAGATCTTTATAAAAATTTCTTTTTTTTCTTGGGCAAAACTCCAACATCCCGCCGTTAAAGTCGGTATCTTCGGAGTCGGGCTAACGTTCCCGCTATTTTTTTCCGACAAAAAAATGAGCTCCACTCATATCCCTTTTGCGCCCCCCCAATCCTACCGTCCAAACTCAATTACACCTTGCATTCTCCCTACTACAATATTTTTTTAGCTGAAAATTTCATTTTAATTTTAATTCCCTTATCTTTACAAGTCATGATTGATTTGCATGTTTACAATAAAATAGATCCTAAAAAAGGCAGGTTATTAATCACAGAACCTTTCGAGGAAAGTTCCTATTTTAACCGTTCAGTTATCCTCCTTTGCGAGCATAATACAGAGGGTTCGTTTGGTTTTGTATTAAACAACTATACCACAATTAAACTCACCGATTTTGAAGGCTTGCCAGATTTTGAAACAAAAATCGGAATTGGAGGCCCTGTAAATTCTAAAAATCTGTATTACATTCATACCTTGGGAGATAAACTCAAAAACAGTGTCCAAGTTGCAAAAGATTTATATGCGGGTGGCGATTTTCAAAGCTTAAAATATTTAATTTCCGAAGGATTAATCCAACAGCACGAAATTCGATTTTTTCTAGGATATTCTGGTTGGGTGGACAAACAATTAGACAGCGAATTAAAACAAAATGCTTGGCTTGTTGCTGAAATAGGCAATGTAGCAGAAATTATGGACACAGCCAATACCAGCTTGTGGTCAGACTATATGTCACGTCAAGGTGGTAAATACAAAGCATTTGCACATTTTCCAAAAAACCCTGCTTTAAATTAACGCAAAAAAAGGCTGCCTTTTCAGATAGCCTTTCATAATTTCAATGCTCGGTCTAATTCGCAGAGCGCGCTTCAATCACATACTTCTCAATAAACTCAGCTGTTTTTATTCTGTTGGCTTCAACAGACATATAATCTTTAAACTGTTCGTAAATATCAAAATGGAACAAACAAATAAAAACATACGGTTCAAGGTAACCTTCTTCCCTCATTTTATCGGCAAAATGTAACGCTTCAGGTAAATCATTCGGGTGTTTCTCCAACATTCTTCTGAACGAGTATACCTCCAAATATCGGTCAGAAAACTCACCATTTTCTTCAATAATTCCATCTTCGTTGCAATATTTACTTACATCCGTTTTAGCTGCTCGGTAGTCTTTCCAAAGCGGCGATGACAATAGCATATCTTCATTTAGATTACCCATATCATTTGCGTAAAAATTTCGCGTGATTCGGCGCTCATTAAAAGTTTTATTTTCAATATATAAAATTTCCTCTAACTTATTTTTCATGTTATAGCCTGGATACACCATCAATGCTTCAATTGCTTCTTTTTTAGCACGGTAATAAAGTCCTTGATCTCTTAAAGCATCTACCATAAAAATACGCGCAGACATTTGTTGCGGTTCCATATCTCTTGCTTTCGAAAAATAAAACAAGGCTGAATCGTATTGTTCTTTTGCCAAAAAAGTAGAACCAAAATACAACACTGCTTTATAGTAATTCGGATCTTCTAAAAATGCTTTTCGATAATTTAAGGCGGCTAAATCATAATCTCTCTTTCCCAAAAATAATTCCCCTTCATCAAAGTAGGCTTTCGCTTTTTCAGACACAGCCGCATCTGCGTCAACATCAATCCGTAAAATTCTCAAATAGATATCTGCCGTAGGAGATGTTCCTTCAATGGTGCTTCGCCGACAAACATCAATAAAATTTTCTTCTAACCTGTCCATCAATGAAGTCAATAAATCATTTCCAACAGTATCCGAACTAAATGAATCTTCTCCTGTCACTTCAATTTTAAGCCCTCCAAAAAAAGATTTATTTTGTTCATAAATCCCGTAACTCATTGCCACCAACGTTTCGTAAGCATAATAAGAATTAAACGATCGTTGATTCATGTAAGCTTCGAGTTTTTCTAAACCTTTCGACTTACCTTTCTCTTGATAAATCTTAATGCATTTAGTGATCGTTTTTTCATCATTCGATACTTGGGAGAATCCATTAATCGAGAGAAACACTACGCATACCAACGCCAAATTTATAAGTCCATTCATTTTCAATTTCATAGCGTTTTCCATTCTTGATTTAATAAATCTATTAAAATCTCAGCAATCCTATTAACGTAGGTTTTTGATCTATACGATTGCACCCAAACCACCCCTTTTATAGCATTTGTAAAAAACACCTCATCCGCTGCCAATAAATTTTGCGGTGAAATATTACACTCGTAAACTTTAATATTGTGTTTAATTGCCAAATTAATAATTTGCATTCGCATTGTGCCTCCCAAACACCCTAAATCTAGTCCTGAAGTATATAAAACCCCATTACTCACAATAAAAAGGTTCGAACTTGTACTTTCAATAATACCCGATTTTTCGTTTAAAATCAAATAATCATCAAAACCTTTTTCTTGCGCCCGCAAACTCCCCATAATGTAAATTAAACAATTTTTGGTTTTAAACCGCGACAAAATATTAATCTGTTTTTTAATTTCTTCGTATAAATCAACTTTTAAGCCAATCTCATTTAACACAAACATATTCTCCGTTAACGCCTCTACCTCTATAAAATAATCTACACCATTATCTTTTGGCAAATATGTACCCCCGCTTTTTCTATCTACCGACAAGCGCACCCGAGCTCCCGCATGTAGTCCGTTTTTTACCAATAAGGTATGTATTTCTCTTTCAAAAAACGGAAGCCCAAATTCTTTTGGAATCTGCATGCCTAAGACATGCATTCCTTCTAATAACCGAAAAATATGATTTTGAAGATTAATCGGATGGCCATCAATCACACGAATCGATTCAAATAGTCCATCACCATATAAATGTGCCCTATTCCCAGCACGAATCGCATAGCTATCGCCTGAAACCAGTTCACCATTGTTATTTGCAAAAAATGACATCTAGCCAAAATTTTTAAAAAAGTCAATCAAATAATTGTAATCAAGCAACGTAATAAAAATCACCCCAAAAATTGCCCCTGCTATGTGCGCATCATGGGCAATACCCGTTCCTCCCCGCTTCGATAAAAGGTATTCAATCAACAAAATAATAGGCCCATAATAATAGGCATAAATAGGGATAGGTACTAAAAACATTGCCAATTTAGCTGTCGGAAAAAGAATGATAAACCCAAATAAAACCGCCATTGTCGCTCCAGATGCACCTAACGAATTATACCCCGGATTGTCCTTGTGTTTTTGAAGCGAAAACAAACAAGAAAATAAAATTCCTGTTAGGTATAAAATAACGAAATGATAATGTCCCTTTAAACCGTACTCAGCAACCAATTTTTCCTCCAATCGTTCACCAAACATGAACAAAACAATCATATTGAAAATCAAGTGTGTATAATCAGCATGAATAAAACCATGGGTGATGCAGCGATACCATTTTTTGTTGTGAATGACGTCGTACGGGTTCAACATTAATTTTGATTTGAACGAATTATCGTTCATTGCAAGCGCAGAAATCAAAATAGTTAATGCTAATAAAAAATAAGTAACGTACATTTGTCTTTTTTATCCTTATAAGTAACTTCGGATGAGTATGTTTGTTCCGAAATCTAATTAAATTATATGAGATGTATACTGATACTTCTACTTTTCGTTACATTATCCAGTTGCTCAGGGGATAAAGATGGGCTATTTGAAGGACTTTCAGCAGAAGAAATTGATTTAAGCGTAACCCTCAAAGAGAAATTTGGTGAAACTGAAAACCTTATTTTTTCCAATGATACCCTTTTGGCAAGTAAAGAGGTATTGACTTATTACAAAGAGAATGAGTTTATTCCAATTTGGACAACTGCCGAAGGATTAAATGAAAAAGGTACCGAATTTGTGCAATTGATCAACGAATCTTTCAAATTTGGCTTTTTACCTGAAATGTTTCATGCTACGTTAATCAAACAAACGTTGGATTCCTCATTAGTCGATACCGAATTAATTTTATCCAATGCTTTTTTTCTTTTTGATACGCATATTAGTGTTGGTTGTGTCGATTCTTCAACCTATAAATACGTCTGGAAAAAAGACAAAATCACGTATTCGTTGACCGAAGAATTAACAAAAATCAGAAAGGGAGACAAGGTACGAGAAACGATTCTGGCCCATCAACCAGATTTTTGGGAATATCATCAACTTCAAAAAGGATTGTCCAATTTCTTAGATAGTTTTGACCTGGACACTAACCATTATGTGATTCCAGCCATAAAAGAGGATTCACTTAATTGTTACCTCACGGCAAAAAACGCCCTTCAAGGCCATGATTTTTTGACGGAAAAAGCAGCTGCGGATGACACCTTGTTTTTAAACCAATTAAAAAAATTTCAACAACTTAACGGCTTAAAACCAGATGCTGTTATCGGAAAATGGACTGGTAAAGCTTTAGAAAAGAGTAATTTGGATCGATTTTACCAAGCAGCCTTAAGTCTAGAAAAATGGCGTTGGCAAGCACCGCGACCAGCTAGATATATACGCGTAAATATTCCTGAATTTTATTTGTATTATGTAGATAGCGCCCAAACCATTAGCAAACACCGTGTCGTTGTGGGGGCTTATGCCACTCAAACTCCAGAATTTCAAGCGCAAATGGAACGAATGGTCACCAATCCATTTTGGCATGTTCCCTACTCTATCTCGTCCACCGAAATTTTAGTTGGTGCAAGAAAAGACACCAGTTATTTTAACAAGCGAGGATATAAAGTATTTAAAGGTGGCGCCGAAGTTGATCCTAAAAATGTAGATTGGAAAGCTGTGAAAGAAAACAATTTTCAATACAGAATTCGACAAGAAGCCGGAGGTGGAAATAGTTTAGGACGCATTAAATTCCTTTTTCCTAACGAACATTCCGTTTTTATTCACGACACCCCCTCAAAAAGTTTATTTGGAAATGATGTCCGTGCCTATTCGCATGGTTGTGTTCGCTTGCAAGATCCCTTTGAACTTGCCAAAAAAATACTAGCAAGTGAAAATCATAAAATGTTGCCGGATGAACTAGACAGCGTGGTCAAAAAAGGTCAACAAAAAGTACTTGAATTGTCCGAACCATTTGCGGTTTATATTGAATATTTTACAGCTAGTGCAGATAGTAATGATGTCATCATCTTTCATCCAGATATTTACGGACTAGATGAAAAATACATCAAACGCTCATACAAACCATTTGTCCCCTAAAATTTATGGCAAAAATGAATCCGCCACGATTGGAGAAAAAGCCGCAAATTTTAATCAAACATGGACACAAAAGAGAGGATCCTTATTATTGGATTGCCGATCGTGAAAATCCTGCAGTGATTAAGCATTTAAACGCAGAAAATAAGTACACAAAAGAAATTCTTGCCCCTACCAAATCCCTTCAGCGAAGCTTATTTGACGAAATGAAAGCCCGAATGAAGGAAAACGATACCTCCCCGCCTGTTTTTAAAAATGGCTATTGGTATTATTCTAAAGTGAAAGCCGGTAAAGGGCAAAGTTTATTTTATCGCAAAAAAGAATCCTTGTCTGCCAAAGAAGAGCTTTTAATTGATGAAAATAAAGAGGCTAAAAAGCACGGTTTTTATGAATTAGTAGGGTTCGAAATCAGTAAAAACAACCAATTTATGGCTTTTGCTGAGGATATCGAAGGAAGTGGCGTGTGTCAAATTCGGTTTAAAAACCTTGTGACCAATAAAGTTCTTCCGTTTGTTTTATTAGATGTTGACGATGATTTTGCATGGCATGGCAACAACGAAGACTTCTATTTTAGTGAATTAGAACAAGAAACCTTGCGAACGAATGTGGTCAAAAAAATTAACCTGCTAACTTTTGAACAAGAGACTATTTTTCAAGAAAACGACCCTGCATTTTCAGTCTCAGTTCAATTAAGTCAGGACGGTAACTGGATTTTTATCGGAACATACAGCACCTTAACCAACCATTATCTCTATAAATCGGCAGAAACTGACGAACCGTTTAAACCTTTTTGGAAACGTGAAAAAGGGCATGAATATTTTCCAGAAGCGGATGGAAATGAGTTTTTTATCAAAACCAATTTAAACGCAAAAAACTACCAATTAGTGCGCTGCCCAATCGATCAACGAAGTCCTGAACATTGGATCACAATTCAAGAAAACGATTCACGAATACTGATTGAAGATTTTGAGGTTTTTGAGCATCATGTAGTCGTTCAAGAAAAAATCAATGGACTTTCACAACTTCGGGTGTATGATCGAGTAAATTACAAGAGCACTGTAATTCCCCCTTTCGAAGAAACCTATACTTTGTATTTGGCTGATCAAAACGATGGCGAAAATGATAACATTCGAATTGGGTATAGTTCAATGACCACCCCAGAGTCGATTTTTGAAATTAACCTCCGGAATTTTGAAAAAACGCTCGTTAAACAAGCCGAAGTGCAAGGAGAATTTGATCCAAACGCCTATCATTCAGAACGAGTTTTTGCAAAAGCTCAAGATGGAGTCGAAATTCCGATATCATTGGTTTATAAAAAATCGTTGTTTAAAAAAACCGGAACCAACCCTGCTTTGATTCTTGGTTATGGGGCTTACGGTGAAGCAATTGATCCTTATTTTAGTGCGGCGCGCTTAAGTTTATTAAACCGTGGATTTTTATTCGTTATTGTTCATGTGCGAGGCGGTGATGACCTAGGAACCGAGTGGTATGAACAAGGTAAATTAGCCAACAAAATGAACACGTTTACCGATTTTATTGCAGCAACAGAATATCTTATACTCCAAAAATACATCCACCCAAAGCATGCGTTTGCGGTTGGCGGAAGTGCCGGTGGTTTGTTGGTCGCTGCGGTGGCAAATTTAAGACCTGATCTTTTTCGAGGAATTATTGCACAGGTTCCTTTTGTGGATGTTGTAACCACGATGCTCGATCACACCTTGCCGCTTACCTCGGGCGAATACGATGAATGGGGAAACCCGAAACGAAAAAAGGACTATCATTATTTACACTCCTATTCGCCTTATGATCAACTAAAAGCGCAAGCCTACCCGCATTTTTTTGTTTCAGCAGGATTACATGATCAACAAGTCCAATTTTGGGAACCCACTAAATTTGTGGCCAAATTGCGCGATTTAAATTTGAGTGGTTCGGTCATTATCTTAAAAACAAATCTCAAAGCTGGGCATGGCGGCGCAGCCAACCGATACCAACAATTAAGCGAAGCCGCTGAAGAATATGCATTCATTCTCTATTTCAATGAAATCGAATCGACCAACCATTGAAATATTCATTAATTTTGTAGCTGTTAGGATTGTATGATGAAATTTGATCAACAAAGTAGTATTGACTTGGAATTTAACGTGGTGTGTGAACTCCTTGCAACCTATTGCAAATCGCAAAAAGCCAAAGAAAATGCCTTAAAAATTGACTTTTTTAACGATCGAACTGCACTCACCAACGAATTTGATTTATTAGATGAAATAAAATACATTTACGGCGATGCTCGTTTGAAATTTCCTCACCCGAATGCAGAGGATATTGACACGGCGCTAAATATTTTAAGAATAGAAAACGGGGTACTTACCTTGCAACAATTGCTTCGGATTTATTCACACTGTTTGGGGACCAAACAATTAATCGATTTTGCGAAAAACCAAAAAAATGAATGCCCGCTCATTTATAATGCCTGCGAACATATAACCGAAATTCACAATGTGTTAGCGATTGTCACAGAAATTTTAGACGAACGAAAACTGGATATACGTGATGATGCCACGCCGAGGTTATTGACCATTCGAAAACGAGAAAAAGCCAATCGCATCGAAATCAACAAAAATTTTGACCGGGTTTTAAGGGCATGTAAAATAGATGGTTTAGTTGCAGATTCGGAAGAAACATTTCAAGAAAATCGTCGGCTTTTAACGGTTTTATCAACCTATAAAAAACGTGTGCCAGGCAAAATTTACGGGGTAAGTGCCAAAGGAACCTATACCTATATCGAACCCCAAGAAAATTTCAACCTTAACAAAGAACAAGAACAGCTGAGAATTGATGAAAGCAATGAATTATTCATCATTCTTGAGCATGTAACCAATAAATTACGCGGGCAAAAAAGTCATTTAAAGGACTTTCAACGCTTGTTGGTACGCTTCGATTTGTTAAATGCTAAAGTTTTATTTTCGGTTACTTACAACGGAATTCGTCCAAAATTGAATCAAAAAAAGGAAATGGCTTGGCAAAATGCAAAACATCCTTTGTTATTGCTTCAAAACAAAAGCTTTGACCGTCCCACCATTGGACAGACCATCGAAATGGACGATGAAAATCGATTTTTAGTGATTTCTGGACCAAATGCAGGCGGAAAATCCATCACGCTGAAAACAGTTGGACTTTTACAATTCATGTATCAATGTGGACTTTATATTTCTGTGGATGTGGATAGTTCGTGTTGTTGGTTTGATCATATATATTCGGACATTGGGGACAATCAATCAATCGAAAATCAGCTAAGTACCTATAGCTACCGATTAAAGCGAATGAATTTTTTCTTAAACGAGGCCAATGAAAACTCCCTATTGTTATTGGATGAATTTGGCAGTGGAACCGACCCGGAATTAGGTGGGGCTTTGGCAGAGGTATTTTATGTCGAATTGTATGACAAAAAATGTTACGCGGTAATTACTACCCATTATACAAGTATCAAAATCTTGACATCTTCGCTGCCGAATGCGCAAAATGCGTGTATGCTTTTTGATACAAAAAATCTCGAACCTCTCTTTCAACTTTCCATTGGTCAACCAGGATCTTCTTTTACCTTCGAAGTGGCGCAACATAATGGTATTGCGTTGGATTTAATTGAAAAAGCAAAGGTAAAAGTATCTGTCAACAAACTTATTGTTGAAGCATTGACCGTGTCATTGCAAAAAGAAAAATCGAAATTTAAAAAAATAAATTCGGAGCAATATAAATCGCAAAACGAAGCAAAAAAAACCATTCGAGAATACAGCGATCGACTTGAAAAGTTGCAAAGCAAATCGGAGCGCATTAATTTGTTCATCGAACAGCAAAATAAATTTGTGACCACTGGTAAAAAGTTTTATGAAATCATTGGCAAATTCAAACATCATAAAACGGACAAACAGATGGTTGAAGCGCTCAAAAAAATCGCTTCTATCGAAAAAGCCAAGATTTTAGCCCAAGAAAACCCTGTGGTTCTTGCAAAAAATCTTAAAAATCCTGACCTACCAACCACAGGAAAAAAGAAAGCGCTGACTCAAAAAGAAATAGAAGAAGAAAAACAAAAATTAGCTGAAGCTTTCAAAAAAAATCTGAAAATAGGTGCAAAAATAAAACTCAAAAACCAGCAAATGTTAGGCACCTTGATGGAAATTGATGGAAATAAACTGACCGTGCAATTGGGAAATTTCACGGTAAAAACCAAAATGAGTGAAATCGAATTTTAAGGTAGCCATGCAATTAATTAATAGTTTTATAATTCAGCACTTAAATCAATTAAAATTTCTGCTTGTTTTCAGTTTGTTTTATAGTGGATTTGGAATAAGCCAAATTGAATCTCACATTCGTAAAAGAACTGAACTAGGCGATGGAATTTCGCCAAAATCGGTGGTAGCAAGCGGGAATGGCTTGTTTTCTGCACAAAATATGATGTATCGCCATACCATTACATTTTATAATGATCAAGGTATCGAAGTGGCGAAGGTGAAAGATGAAGTTGATTTGAATAAATTTACAAATGGAAAATACAAAGGTCAACAGGTAAAAGGTGCCCCTGTCGAGGGTCAATTTACAGCGGATGGAAAATTTTTGTGGATTTCTAATTATCAAATGATTGGCGCTGAGTTCAATAATCCTGGCTGCGATGATTGTATTGGAAAAACGTACGATCCTAGTTTTTTGTATAAAATAAACACCCAAAATTATCAAATCGAAAATGCGGTTGAAGTTGGTTCGGTTCCAAAATTTTTGGCGATTTCACCTAATCAAAAAATCTTGATTACATCAAATTGGGTGAGCTCAGATGTTTCGATTGTAGATCTTGAAAAGGAAATAGAAATTAGAAAAATTGATGTAGGTCCACATCCACGTGGAATTGCAATTACAAAAGACAGTAAATTTGCTTTTGTAACCGTCATGAGTTCGACTAAAATTGCAGTTATCAACCTTAAAACCTTCGAACTTAATTATATCGAAGAAGTTGGAGGTTCTCCCCGCTCGATTGTCTTAGCGGATCACGATTCGACCCTTTACATTTCGCTTAACACAAGTAACGAAGTGTTAAAATTTAACCGATTTACCGAAGAGAGGACAAGTTGCGCCACCCCAAAAGGCCCACGTAGCATGACACTTTCACCGGATGAAAAATACCTGTATGTAGTTAATTATTTTGACAATAAATTTACTAAAATCGACACGGAGTCTATGAAAATCGAAGCCATTGTCCCTACCAAAAATCACCCAATTGGAATTTGTGGTGATTGGAAAAATTCAGAAATTTGGGTAGCTTGTTACACAGGAAAAATTGAAATTTTCAAGGATTTTAAATTAGAGCGTGAACAAAATCCGCCGACACTATTTGGTATTGATTGGCAAAAATTATTGGCCTTTTTTGGTGATTACGAGCCAAAAAGGATTCCAGCGACAAAAATCAACGATTCGCTGCCAATGGCAATTTCTAAACCAAAACTGGCTACCAAAAAAATTATCCGAAAACCGGTTAAAAAAGAGATTGAAGTTCCTTCGGTAGCCGGTGATTTCCATGTGATCGTTGGCGCATTTTCATCGCGAAGCAATGCGGAAAACAAAAAAGCTGAATTAATTTCCTTAGGTTTTTCGGCGCAAATTATTGAAGGAGAACGTTTAATTTATGTCTCTGCAAAATCATTCCTCACGAAAGCTGATGCAGAAATCGGAAAAATTTCAATCGCCGATCAGCTTACTGACAAAGCTTCCCCTTGGGTTTTTCAAAAAGATGAATAAAACACACCATTGAAAAATTAAGTGTAAATTTGACTCACTAAATTAGCGAGAAATGAATTGGAACACAGTCATTCAATTTGCCAATAAAGGCACACCAGCACCTGACAAACGAATCGAAAAAACGCCAGAAGAATGGCGGACATTGTTAACATCTGAACAATTTCAAATCACACGCTTAAAACAAACCGAACGCCCACATTCAGGCGAATTTTGCAGTGCACACAGTCCCGGCGTATATAAGTGTATCTGTTGTGGAACCCCACTTTTTGATTCATCCATTAAATTTGAATCCGGAACAGGTTGGCCCAGTTTTACCGAACCAATTTCCGAAAATGCAGTAAATTACATCAAGGACACCTCGTATGGCATGGTAAGAGTTGAAACCACTTGCAATACCTGTGATGCACATTTAGGTCATGTTTTTCCAGATGGACCAAAACCAAGTGGTTTAAGGTATTGTATTAATTCACTTGCCCTTAAATTAGCACAGTAATTAAAGCGAAAGGCAATAGAACCTATTCCGTTTTATTGTATCGGTCAATGACATTCTTTTTATACAAAATCGCATCCTCTTCCTGCTTAATACGCTCGCGCTCTTTCGCATCTAAATAAACCCGCATAATCGAATAAAACATGTCTTGTTCTGTTGCAACAGGATCGTAACCAATTTTTTCCTTCAAAAGCTTGATCAATATTTGGTGGGACTCATTTGTTGGGTCGTACTGCAATTGTGTGACTTTAAAATCGCCTATATCTTTTGCATAAATTTCGTCAAATAAGTTGCCATGAATCCGCACAAAAAGTTGATTAACGGCTAGCTTTAGCGTTTCCCTAACCGATTTCTTAATACGTTTCTAAAAATTTTCTTCTTCGTGTTCGGCCTCCTTTAAATCATCGTAAGATAATCGTGGTATCGTATAATTGAAAATTTCTTCGATACGAATTTGAAAAAAATTTGCAATAATTGCAAGTTTATCAGCAGGAATTGTTGCCTTACCTTCTTTTTTTATATACTTCCATTTTCTAAATGTTTCCGCACTTATACCTAGTTTTTTTGGTAATTGTTTTACTGTAATCTTATACTGACTATGAGGGAGCTCATTCAAATGTTTATGCAACAAATATTTGTATCTATTGTCATTTTTCTTTTCATTTTTAACTTTTTTCATCGGGTAAATTTTTGGGATTTTCCGTTAATCCAATAATTCCAAATATAACAGAATATTTTGATACTAAATTTAATTATATTTAAATAATTTAACTAAAAATCAGAATAACTAAAATTAAAACATCTTAAACCCTATAAAATAATGACTTAACATCTTTTAAGCAGACGAATTTTGCGCATAAAAAACAAAATAGCGAATAATTATTAAAATTATAAATGCGGGTAAAAAATTTGGGATTCTGGGTTATTATTTACTACTTTTATAGCAGTTTGAAACATGAAATTTATTTTTCACTCCTAAAAAAAGTATATGCAAGTTAGAAAAGACCTGATCAAGAGTTTGATAAAACAGCGATCGTTAAAACTGAAAGATGTGGCGGCCGAAATTGGCGTATCAACGCAAACTTGGAATAATTGGATGTTTCGTGGGATTTTTCCTCATTTTAACAAAATTGAAGAACTTGCCAAATTTTTAGGACTTGAACCGTATGAGTTAATCGACGGACAATTTGTTTCTGAACCGCGCACCCCTTATCGCAATAAAGTCAAAATTAAAGTGAATGCCGCCGACGCAATTCCTTTTTTTGACTTAAATATTTCGGACAACTTAAGTATTTTAATGAGTGGAAATCTTTCTTTTGCAGCAGAAGATTTTATTTCAATTCCAGGTATTTCAGCCGACTTAATAATGCCTTATTATGGAGGTGAAATGGAAAGCAAAATTTCTAGTGGGGATTTAATTGCATTGCGCAAAGTTTCTGACACGACATTTTATATCTATGGAAATATTTACCTAATTGGTACAGATAATCAGATTTTACTCCGTTATGTTAAACCGGGTTCAAAACCCCACAGCATTAACTTAATGACGGAAAATCCAAAATGGGATCCTATCGAACTGCCTTATAAATCAATTCGTTCTGCGCATTTGGTCGTTTCAATTATTAAACGACAGGTTAACTAAGTTGGAATTGGTTAATATTATGCCTGCTTTTTGTAAAAGTGGGTAAAAAAATCGATTATTTGGTTTTATTTTTTAGATTTGTTTGAAATATTTGACCTTTAACGCAAGTTGATGAAAATAAAACGCGAGTTTATCCAAGAGCTGATTAAGCGAAAATCTTTGAAACAAAAAGACGTGGCATTGATGCTAGGGCTTAGTCAGCAAGATTTTAATAATAGTTTGCATCGTCGGATTATGACTGACTTTAAACAGATTGAAAAACTAGCGGATATTTTAGCTGTAAATGTGGATGATATTATAGAAAAGGAAGAATTTAAAGAACCGAATGCAACTTATTTTAAAAAGAAGGATTTAGATCTTATGAATTTTATTCCTTTTCATGACATCAATCAACGAATTGATTTATTTGAATTGGTGGTTGAAAATTCGAACATTCAAACGAAAGATTATGTTTATTTACCAGGGGTTTCTGCCGATTTCGTTTTTTCTTATTTCGGAAAAGAAATGTCCCCACAAATCGAAAATGGTGATTGGTTAGCCATAAGACGCATAAATGATTTCTCTTTTTTTAATTACGGAAGTTTGCATTTTGTTGTGACCAAAGAGATGGGCATGGTCCGAACCTTGAGGAAAAGTACAAAAGACAACAAAATTTTACTGATTAGTTCGCAAGATTTTAATGATTCGATAGAACTTCCAATCGCTTCGATTAAAGCAATTTATGCAGTAACGGCTATTATCAAACGGCATATTTTGTAGTCCAACCCCCCTTATTTACAATCTTTCGCCACCTTTAAAAGTTCTCGGATTGAGGTGTTTTTAACATCGTCATAATTTTTGTACTCCTTTGCCACAACATCTGCTGCGCACGAACAAAATTCTTTCGCCTTTTCTTCAGATGCCAGCAAACTTGCTTGTTGTTCGCATTTAGAGGTAAACTCTTGAACTTGTTGTTTGGTCCAATATTTTAACGCTCCTTTTGCCAACATTTTACAAGAGGTCACAAGCGCAACCATAACCAACATTCCTATCATTAATCGAATTGCCATTTTCATAGTTTAAAGTTGTTTAGTGTTTAATTTTCTCCAATCCAAATATACTTCTTTAAATTTAACGTTTTTCGCACTCTTTACAAAATCTGAACGAGTGATTCAAGTGAATGGATTTGATTTAATTCCTCAAATTAGACCGTTAATTCTCACAAGTTGATTACTTTTGTTGAAATGAAAAGAGTGGTTCAAATAACGAGTTTTTTGCTTGTCTTGTCATTTCTAATTGGGATATTTAGTCAATCGTACCTCATTATTTCTTTTTATTTAAATCGTGCAGAAATTACTGAAAAGTACTGTGTTAATAAGGAAAAGCCCGAACTTGAATGCGCAGGGCAGTGTCACTTAAAAAAGCAATTAGAGGCAACTAAGCCAACAAAAGAGCTAAATAACGATCTTCCAAATTCACCCAGAACGTTTTTGTTAATGTTTGGATTTTTTCAAGCCAAATCAACTTACCAGCTGTTGGCCAAAATAAAACCGAATAAAAAACATTTTTTTTCTGTCCCTAACCATTATACAGATGGATTTAGACGAAAAATTTTACACCCTCCAATCATTTCTTAACTATCAAGCGATTGAATTATAATTACTAATGCTAAATACGTTTATTTAGCCACTATTGCGCGTGGCTAATCTAACATGATTTATGCCGTGGTTATGCACAATTAGTAGACCTATCATTCACTTTCACTTGACAAGAAAAAGAGCTTGAAAAAAGCGCTCTAAAAAAGGAAGAATCCAATTTTAATCGACTATTGTTTAGTTGAAAAAAACAAGAATATAACAAATGAAAATACCCATAATATGTCTTTTATTAGCACTCAGCACTTCTGGTTTTGCGTGCGATAATTGTAATGTCTATTTAAATCTTTCGCCAAACGATTACCAAAATTCGATTGCTATCTATGCGCGCCATCGCGTAATGTTTGGTGAATATGATTTTTTTGGTGAAATGGTTTCTCCTCAACACACCGGACATGGCAATGATATGGCTTTGTGGGGAAATGAGATTCTGGAAACCTATCAAACGTTCGAAACGCGGGCAAGTTTTTATTTAAAGGAGCGTTGGAATACACGCATCATTTTACCTTTTGAAAATAACACCCAGTTTATTGGTGATGTCAAACGTTATCATGTTCAAGGAATTGGGGATCCGATCATCCTTCAATCGTATCAATTGGTAAATACAAAACGTGACACTTTAAAAAACCAATTCGCACAACGGTTAAGTATTGGTGGCGGAATCAAATTTCCATTGGGGAAAACCAATTTACATTATGAAAATGGCACGCCAAATTTGGATTTGCAACCGGGTTCTGGTAGTTGGGATTTGCTTGGATTGTTTGTCTATTCGATGAAATATCGATTTTTGGGCCTTACCAGTAATTTAACTGCAAAATGGAATGGAAAAGATCTGCAAAATTATCGTTATGGGCTTAGTACAAACCTCAACCTAAATTTGTTTACTGATCTGAAAATAAAAAACTACACCTTGCGTTTTACTGGTGGTACTTATATTGAACGGGCTGAAATGGATGCTTCTTATTCCTCTTTGGATCAATCAAAAACAGTTCATGAAGACACGGGCGGAACAATTTTATTTATGAATGGTGGACTGCAATTTTTTACACCGAAATTTCAGTTCTTTGGCGAATATCAACACTGCTCAACAAATAATTTAAATGGGTACAGGCAATTATTAACTAAAAACAAACTAAACCTAGGAATCACCTACATTTTATAAAATACCAAACGACGCATCTCCCATAGTTTTTAGACGTCTGTTAAATGGCTAATTAAGGGAAAGAAGAAATTAAAATAATAATGAAACGTTAAAACGATCGATACTGATCAATAATAAAATAATAAAATGAAAAACACACTAAAATTAAACCTATCAATTTTGCTTTTGGGAGCAGCTTTTTCAATTGTCTCCTGCAAAAAAAATGGAGAAGAAAACAATGCAGATTTAAAAATTTCCTTTCAAAATCAGGTGAATGGAACGAATATTCCACTGAACCAACCTTATCGGAATGGGGCGAATGTGGATGTAAATTACGAGACCTTTCAATTCTATCTTTCAGATATCACCATCGTCAATTCAAAGGGTGATGCGCGTTTGGTGAGTGAAATTGAATTGTTTAAATTTGATGCAACTGGCAAAGCAAATTTAGATTTCAGAGTTCCTTTTGGTGATTATGAGTCGATTCAATTTGGGATTGGGGTGAAGAAATCGTTGAACGAAATGGATCCTTCCACTTTTTCGGATGCCGATCATCCTTTAAATATTACTCAAAACACCTACTGGGGCTGGGCAAGTATGTACCGTTTTATTATGATGGAAGGACGTTATGATGCCAATTTAGATGGAGTTTTTGAAGGAACGTTTGCTTATCATACTGGGCGTGAAGGCAGTTACCGTACGTTTATCCTATCCCACGATTTTAAAATTGATAAAAAGGATCAAAATAACCTCAACTTTAACGTTGATTTATTTCAGTTACTCGAAAAATCTGGAAATAGTGTAAATGTGGTTACAGAACCTTATTACCATGGAGGAACTGAAAATGAAGATATTTCAACTCGAATTAGTGATAATATGGTGGGAGCTATTAAAATCACCGACTAAATTAGACCGTACTCAAGCATCGGTTGTCTGAAAATTCCTCGACCACTCCTTGGGTTTGTTTTTGGAATTTTTCGCTCGTTTTTAGTGATAGGATTTAAAGAATTGGGGCTTTTTAACCATAAATCAATGTAAATTACATTTCACTTCTCTCATCATTTTATTACATTTGATCTTGATTGATAAAGTAACGCATACACGGATTGAAAATTTATGCACATCACTGAAACTGAAAACACGGTCGAAAATATAGCAGCTAACCTGCCACATGATCCTTTTTTTAATGATTTAATTGAAAAACAATACGGGAGGCTGGCTAAAAACGGGCAAGTTTACCTTGATTATACTGGTGGAAATTTATACGCTCAATCCCAAATTGACCAACATTTTGAATTGTTAAAATCGAATGTGTTAGGAAATCCTCATTCAACCAACCCAACTTCTAAAATGAGTACGGAATTGGTAGAGGCAAGTCGTGCAAAAGTGTTGGACTATTTTAAAGCTTCGGATTATTTTTGTGTTTTTACGCAAAATGCCTCGGCTTCGCTTAAAATTATTGGGGAAACTTATCCTTTTTGCCAAGATAGCGCACTCTTATTATTGGCAGATAATCATAATTCTGTAAATGGAATCCGTGAATTTTCCTCGAAAAAAAATGGTTCGTTTGAGTATTGTCCGATTCAGTACGAAGATTTACGCATCAATGAAACCGAATTGACAGGCTATTTGAATGGTGAAGAAAATTGTGCTAATAAACTATTCGCTTTTCCAGCACAATCAAATGTTTCAGGCGTTCAACATGATTTAGGGTGGATTGAAAAAGCACATGCAAAGGGTTGGGATGTTTTGTTAGATGCCGCTGCTTTTGTACCAACATCGCAATTAGATTTATCGGTTGTAAAACCTGATTTTGTTTCTATTTCTTTCTACAAAATTTTCGGTTATCCAACTGGAATTGGTTGTTTGCTGATTCGAAAAGATAAATTTCCAAAATTGTCAAAACCTTGGTTTGCTGGTGGTACGGTGACGATGGTAGCCGTTAAAACACAAAATCATTTTTTGATTCCAAATCACGAAAGGTTTGAAGATGGCACCTTGAATTATTTAGACTTACCAGCCATTAAAATTGGGTTGGAGTATATTGAATCAATTGGAATTCCAAAAATTAAAGAACGTGTAAAAGGATTGTCGATGTACTTGTGCGAATCGCTTAAAACGATCGTGCACGCTAACGGAAAACCAGTAATTCAACTATTTGGTCCCGAAGATCGAGAGGGTACAGGAGGAACAATCATTATGAATTTCTTTAATTCAAAAGGTGAATCCTACTTTTTTGAAGCGATTGAAGCGAAGGCGAATTTGCAAAAAATATCCATCCGCTCGGGTTGCTTTTGTAATCCTGGAATTGATGAAATCAATAGTTGTGTTACCACCGAAGAATTAGTAAAATATTTTTCTTCCAGAGATGCGGGAGGACACTACGACATGTTGGAATTCCTTAATAAAATGCGGGGGGCAATTCGAGTTTCTGTAGGGATTGCTACAAGCAAAAAGGATGTGGATACCTTCATCTCATTTGTACGTGGGCTTTGCGAAGAAGGTTAGTTGAGGGTTATTGTAGTTGGATGAATTCTTGGTAATTCGCAGCAATTGCGGACGCTTTTAAATCTTCGAGGGTGTCGATATCATTTAAGGTTTCTAATTCGAACATCGAATGTTGATTTTCTAGAATTTCAGCTTTGGTCAATTGAAATAAATCTTCGGTGCTCCAAGGCTTATTTTCAAATACATAAAGCCCTTTATCGAAAGACATTCCTACCAAATAATAACCACCATCCAAGGCTGGGCCAAAAACAAAATCCGTCGATTCTAGTGCGTGAAATGCATCGGAGATGTGCATTGGGGTAATTTCAGGTAAATCGGCACCAATTCCGACTATCGACGTAAAGCCATCGTTAAAACCTTGTTCAAAGGCATTTTTCATCCGTTGACCTAAATCGGCACCTTGCTGAATGTATTTCTCTATTCCCGGCCAAAGATCTTCTAAACGATAATCCGAAAAATAAATGCGCAAATAAACGTTTTCCACAGCAGAACTCACCTCCTCTGTGATTTGTAATAAGTCGAGATAAACGCGCAAAGCACCTTCGTTTCCAATGGTTTGAGCTAGGCGTGTTTTGACTTTGCCCAATTCGCCATTTTTAGCAAAGACAATGAATAATTTTTTTTGAAGCATTAATATTTTGGTTTTCCATTGGTAAGCCAAGCGCCCCATTTTTTGGAATAGACATGGACATATTCAGTTGGCTTATCTTTTAAATAAACAGGATATCCTTGGTTTTTCCATAAAATGATTCCTCCGTAAAGATTGTAAACATTGGTAAAACCAAGTTTAATCAGTTTTTCGCCGATGGTTTCACTTCTTGCGCCAATGGTACAATACACCACAATTTTGGTCGATTTGTCCACTGCATCAACTTCCGACTTTGAGAAGGTTAGGAATCCAACATTGATGGCGCCTTTTAAGGATGAAACGGCAAATTCACCTTTTTCACGGGTATCCAAAAGCAAGATTTTTTCGTTGGCATTCATTTTTTTATTTAATTGGTCGGGTTGGATAAATGGAACGGTACGTTTGTAATACTCATTCAACATTTCATCGTACGCATTCGGCTGACTTTGCCCAAACACGAGCTGACCAATAAATAATAAACTATATAAAAGTGTGCGCTGCATAAATTATGTTAATGCTCCTTGACAACTTGATCCTTCGCCTGCGGTACAGCCAAAACAATGCTGATTAAACACCAATGTTCTGTTCGCCAATTCTTCGGCATCAAAATCCATTATATTTCTTGATTTTCGGACAGCTACTGGTAATTTTAAAATTTGATTAAAATCGCAATCGAATAAATTTCCATTCCAGTCTACGGACAAGGTATTGGTACACATAACCGCGTTGGTTGTGGAAGGATTAAAACTGTTTGCCAAAACTTCGATATAACTATTTAATTTGCCTTTTCCTTCAAGAAATTCCATGTATCGGGAAATTGGCAAATTGGTAATGGT
Source organism: Crocinitomix sp. (assembly GCA_044361315.1). Classification (GTDB taxonomy): domain Bacteria; phylum Bacteroidota; class Bacteroidia; order Flavobacteriales_D; family Crocinitomicaceae; genus Crocinitomix. The sequence goes on from JBIKJA010000002.1 coordinate 46,167, forward strand.
GTATAAATTGTGAAATTCAATGCCAAAACGATCGCCTAATTCGCGTTTATAATCTGCTTGCAATTTTGCTTGGTTAGGAGCTACAAAAGGTCCGCCTGGATTATAAACCAAATGTAAAGGTAATTCTGTTGTTTTACCGTAGCCTAACTCATTTAATATTTTAAGTGCTTGAATCGATCGGTTAAAGGTGCCATCGCCACGCTGTGCGTCCGTATTTTCTTCGGTGTAACATGGCAACGATGAAATAATGGTCACTTTATTTTCGGCCAAAAAAGCAGGATAAGTTTTAAATTTACCCTCCACTAAAATGGTTAAATTACTGCGGACAATCGTTTCAAGATCTCTTTTTGCCAACTCTTGAATCAACCATTGAAAATCGGGGTTCATTTCTGGCGCACCTCCTGTTAAATCAACCGTTTTAATGGTTGGATTTGAATCGATGACCTCCAAACATTTTTCCAAAATATGGCGTGGGGTAATTTCTTTTCTACGTGGCGACGAATCGACATGGCAATGGGAACACTCCATATTGCACATATATCCCACATTAATTTGAAGTATTTCTAAACTTCGTGGTTTTAGTGGAAAGGCGCCCACCTCTTTCATTTTTTGGATGAAGGAAGTTCCTGTTGCTGCCGATTGATTTAAAAGTTCAATTTGTGCATTTGCACTTAATCTTTTTTGCAAAGTATTATTCATTTAACGACCAATTATAAGGAAGGTACGCGACTTTTGCAGTCGCTTCAATTTGTATTGCTGAATATTTGTTCAGGTATTGAATTAAGGTTTGACCTTCTTTCACAAAATCGGCTGCATACCACTCAAAAATTTGAGAAACTTGAATTTTTTTAGCAGAAATAATGTTGTGCTTTACATCGTTGATGTAATTTTTTGTCAATTTGGTTAAAAGGGCGTCTGTATTATCTGCCGTAAATGCTTCGTTTGCAAGAATTGGACATGAATAAGAGGCGCAATTGATTCCAAAATGGATTCTTGGATCGCCCATTTTTCTTAAAATTTCATTCTCTACTTGACTTAAGGTATAGGATTTATCACCTAATTTAGCCAAGGCAACATTCCAAATATCTTTACCACTAAAAGAAGCATCTTTTACCGATTTAAGTGGGTATTTAGACAAGACAAATTTTAATGTGTAGGCATTATAAGCGTTCATGTAATAAGCCTTTTTTTCAACTTTAGACCAATCTGCAGCAGGCGGATTACTTTTTAAGGATATTAGGTATTTATCCAAGGTATCAGTTTTGATTTTTAAGCCTTTGTAATTTACTTTGCCTGCTATGCTGACATAATCTTTTAAAAGACGATCTAAAATGCTGTGATCTGGTTTGCCTGCAAATGAAGCACTGGTGATGGCGAGAAATGCAATTAAAATTAAATTTTTCATAATTTCTTAATTTATGCTATTTGGTCGTTTTGTTTGGTGACGCCTTACAACAATTTTTATTTTTTCCCCTTTTTTGGAAAGATAACAAAAATTAGTCCAATTCACAAAATCATGGAAAATGTTGTGAATGAAATTAAAAATTAGGATGTGTTTGATTTATTAAATCAAAGATATTCGCGCTTAAAAAGGTAAAAAATCAGTTAATTCAAAACAACCCGCGAAATCCAATTTTCACCTGATTGGGCAATACTTTTAATTATGTATGTCCCTCGTTCAAATTTAGATAAGTCAATTTGGGAAGTAATTTCTTCAAAAACGGCAATTTCTTTTCCCAATAAATCATAGACAACATTTTTTGTTATTTCAGTGGTTGATTGAATATTCACCAAACCAGTGGATGGATTTGGATAAACATGCACTCGGACAGGTTCTATAGACATTTCTTCTAGACCTACCCAACCGCCAAAAGTTTCTAAATTCATCACGTGAATGTGGTTGTAACCAGCAAACCAAATATTATCAAAATCATCAATAATTATAAAATCAGAATTTGAAGAAAAAGTTAAAGGAGAATTTTCTGCATTAAAAATAGTCCAATCGATAAAATTTTCTGTATAAGCTAAAGCGGTCTCGCTAAAAAGTGCCCAAAACCGCCCTTCACTGTCAAAAACACCGTTTGTAGCATAATTACTAGGCATGTTCGAATTTTCCATATCATAAACTATCCAATCGTGAGAACCTTCGTCAAAAATACAAACTCCCATTTTTGTACAAGCAACTATTGGGTTTGAATCTGATAAAACTATATTTGGGATCTGTTGCGTAGGAAGTGAAGAATTAAAATTATGCATTCGAGTCCACACACCATCTTCAACTAATGTTAATCCAGAACCCGCAACATCCTCCCAATGAGTAATCCACATACGATTCAAATGATCTTTTTCCACGGAGTATACGGTATTTACGGCTAAGTCACAATTTGACGTGCTAAACTCTTCCACAATTTCACCATTGTAAAAACTGAAGAATCCTTCATCGAAAAAATATTTAGTTCCTATCCAAAGGGTATCGTTAGCGTCTTCATGTATTGCTTGTCCACTCAAAATGTCATTATCCACCACCTCCAAATTGGCTGTTGGATCGAAAGAAACATATAAAATGCCTTCTAAGGCTTCTAAACAAATCAAGCCTGTGTCAGACGCATGAATGGCGCGAACATTAACAATGTCTATTCCATCTGATAAGTCCGAATAAATATATGTTTCATGCGTTCCATCTATTTTAAAATGCACCAATTTTTTGGCGGTGGACATCCATACAGAACCATCGGTTTTATCCAATTTTAGATCTTCAACAGGTTCTGTGTAACCTAGTTCTTCTTTGGTAAACGTACGCCACGATTGCGAGAAGCAATTTTTGCCAATAACCACAAATAAGGCGAAAATAAGAAATTTAAATGTTGTCATAATTTAATTATTTTTGTTTGCAGGTTTGTTCCATCTGCAAGTAAAATAGCTATTCCATAAATTCCAGCTGCCAAGGTTTCTGTTTCGATAGTGCAGTTAGAATTTTCGATAAGGTAAGAAATTTCGCACGATTTTCCAGCAATATCGTATAAATTTATTTTTGAGATGTTTGAATTTGCCATAATATTCACCCTATTATCAAAAGGATTTGGATAGACATATAGTTGTTGAAATTCGTTTTCTTCAAACGAGGCTGCCTCATCCAAAATGGTAATAGTTGAATCGCATGGGAAATCGAACCCGATTGGAGAAAAACCTAAACCAGACGGATTATTTAAATAGATGCTATAATCAAAGCGCGCATTTTCTAGGCCTGTGGGATACCAAATATCTACTGGTACAGCATCCGATTGATTCTCAATAAAATGATAAAAATAACCAGTTATAGCCACTGTGCTAGGCCCAGCTAAGTTTATTTGTGCATCTTTTTCAAGTCGAAATTTTTTTGGCCAATAAGTAGTGATCTCACCATCTTCAAACAATAAAAAGGGTTCAGTACCTGGCACCACAACAGAATCTTCCATAAATTCTGCAAAAGTGGAGGTTTTTTTTCGCACCCAATAGTTCAATAAGGTGGTGCCAGGTTCTGATAGGTATGCTGAAAAATCGTACATTGCTGTTACTTTATACCTTTCAATCCAATATTTCTTGTCTTCACGCATTAAGTCAGGGTCAGCAAAACCATGATCTGAATAAGGTCCAAAATCTAAAAGATTATTCCCATGAACCAAAATGGTATCTTCTAAAGTTACGATTGGTTCCATCATCGGAAAATCACTATTTGGATGAACTACCTGATAATATGGGATTTTTAAAGCATTAAATAATTGTACAGCTTCTAATCTTCCCCATCCAGAGGTATCATCATAACCAATAGCATGCACATCAATCGCCGCTCTTTGTAACATGTGTTCCATGTCTTCATTCGCCAAATTGTAATTAGAATAACAAGGTTTATTGTAATAGCTTAACAACAAGGCTAAAACACCGCTCACATGAGGGGCAGCAGATGAAGTGCCAGAAAACGCACTAGTCAGGGCGGTTTGAACAATAAATGTATCAAGAGGCAAGGCAGTAGAACGTAAAGTATGTACTATTGTATTTGTACCAGGTGCTAAAAGATCAACATTACCACCAAGCTGCGAACTCCATCTTCCCTCAGTTGGGCTATTATTGTGTTCGCTCCAACGCAATCCATTTTCGGAATGAGCGCCCACACTAATTAGCATGTGATCAACCATTTTCTGAGGGAACATATAGGGATCGCCGTGAATATCATCGTAATCAAAAGCATCGTAATAATTTCCCCGTGCAACTACGTTGGCTACGTTATTTTCATTTGAGAATAATAATGCTTCGACACAAAGATCGCAATCCTCAGTGCGTATAATCAATCCATCGCCCCAACTCACGTCGGTGGTGTCATTGTATTCAGTTCGATCATTTTCATCTTCGTTCTCTTGAGGAGCGCGAAGCACTGTATAAACTGTATAACTGTGGTTTGCAATGTGTAATCCAAAACCTAAATTGTACTGATAATCACTTCCAAATTCTCCCCACAATGGATTATCTCTCCAATCATAATAAGTACCTGGAGATCGCGCACCATCCACAATTGCTGCTGCCATACCTTCTACATAACTTACGGCTGGCATTAGCACACGCATGTCAATTAAGCTAATCCCACTGGTATCACTACCATTACCACCAGCTATACCTGCAATGCCAATTTCATTATTTGTAGTCGCACCAATAATACCAGCCACTCTTGTTCCATGCCCATAGGTTCCATCATTCCCCCATGTATGTCCGGTATTTATTTCGCCGTCATCATGATACAATGATTCGCTTGAATAACCTTGTCCCCAAACAACTTTAATATCTCCATTTGCCGTATCAATACCTGAGTCATGCACTCCAACTTTAATATGAGGTTTACCAGTTTCAAATTCCCAAATAGGCTCAATATTAATATGCCCATTTGGATAAGAAGTTGAACTAAGTGATTGTTGCATTGGATAAAGCGAATCGTTTGGCACACTCAATGCTTTTAGTTCATAATTAGGGTGTGAGTAAATTACAAAGGGATGTAATTTTTCGAGTTTATCACACAAGGCTAGAATTCCTTCATTTTGATTGATATCAAAAGCAAAGACATTCCAAAAAACGGGGATCCGAACATCCTGTCCCAACCTGCTGACACTAATTGTGTCGGTGGTTTTTAAAAAAGGAAAAACCTTACGTACTACTCGATTTTTTAGTAATTCATTTTCTTCTAAAAAATTTAACCCTTCTTGATTCAAGAATTCGGAAATTGATCCTGATCGGATTGTTGGATCATCAATTTTATTAAAATCGAGATATTTCCAATTAATTTTTACAATTACACTGTTTACATCTGCTCTACAATAAAGATTCGCTAGAAGTACGAACAGAAAAGGAATTAACATTTTAGCCATAAGCTCAAACTAAAGGTTAATGTAGTGGTTTAGAATATTGAATAATTATTTCATATTCATAATATTTTACTTGAAACAAATCTAATAATTTTTTCAATAAATAATTACTTTTAAACTTTTTTATTTATTAGTTCACTGAATTAATTTCTAAAACAATAATCCGCATTAACGATTGCAGCGGCAGCTCCCGACGATCCCGACGAATAGGTCGGGATGTCGGGACTACAGCGGAAAGCGTGGCGCCCCCAACTTGTTGTGGGGGAAATGCCCAAAAAATTATCAAATTAACTGAATTTCCAAACTTTACTCGGGGTGATACAAAAATGTAACGGAATATCAAATTCGTGGAGGTCTGAAATTGCTGGAATTGGGTCGAAATAGGACAGGCCGACAAAAATGCAGTTGGGGTTACAGTGGATCAAAAATTGGTCGTAAAAGCCTTTTCCGTAGCCTACCCGATATCCTTTTTGATCGATGGCCAACAAGGGAACAAAAACAATGTCAAGCAATTCAACATGGATGGTATCGCCAAAAGTTGGTTCCGGAATTCCCCAATCGTTGACGTTGATTTGCGCCATGGACTCGTATTTGATGTGTGCCAGTTGGTTATTTTCTTGCACCACTGGTAGGTAAAAATCGGCGGAAATTTCTTTTAAAAATGGCCAGGTGTTTATTTCTAAAAATCGGGTGATGGGTAAAAAAAGGCTGATTTTTTTATGCGATAAATCAAAATAAGTGGCTGCTCGTTCTAAAATGGCGAACGAGGATTCCTCTCTCTCCTGCGAAGTGAGATTTTTTCGCAATTCTTTGTAGTGTTGACGGAGGGTAGCTTTGTCCATATTACACTAAAAATCCTAAAATCAATGAAATACCGAAAATGAGCATGGAAAAACCAACTATTTTGTTGAGGGCATCGATGTTCATTTTTTTCAAAAAAAACTTGCCTGTGACGGCTCCGCCTAAAGCGCCTAAAAGTGACAATAAGATTAACATCCAAGAAGCTTCTAAACTGGCTACATCAATTGTTTTTGCGTAGACCGACATGCGCACGATGTCTATTATTAAGGCAATGACAATTCCGGTGGCAATAAAAACCTCTTTTGGCAAATTATAACGGACTAAAAAGGCCGACCGCACCGCTCCTTGGTGACCTGAAATACCGCCTATTAATCCACTCACAATTCCGCCTATCCATAAATTCCCTTTGGAGAATTCAAAATTCCAACGTGGTACTAACTCCAATAAGGCAAAAATTAATAATAGGGTACCAAAAAGTAAATTTAACAGGGTGATTTCAAATTGATAGTGTCCTAAATTATAGACAACTAATACCTCATTTTGAATTTTACTGAGCAGATACGCCCCTAACAAGGCAGCAGGAATAGCGGCTAACCCAAATGGAAGCACAATTTTCCAATCGATGCTGCGCTTCATCAATAAAAATTTGAAAACATTGTTTAAAAAATGGACAATAGCGGTGGCTGAAATGGCAAATATAAGGTCGTTAAACAAGAGGTAAAAAACGGGTGTTAATAGCGTTCCGAGCCCAAATCCGCAGAAAAAAGTTAGCCAGCTTGCACCAAAAGAAATGAGAACGAGTAGAAAAATTTCCATTCTATAATTTTTACCAAATTTAATAAATTCAAGTTTAGATTGCGAATAAATCCGATTGGATTGATATATTTTCTGCCTAATTAAGAAAAATATGAGCGATGAATTTGAATCAATTGATCAGACAGGTAGCCATTCAAGCGCCAAAGATCTGCCAAATGCCACCGCCGTATTAGTTTTAGGAATTCTATCGATTGTTGCGTGTTGGCTTTATGGATTTATTGGAATTATTTTAGGAATTATTGCACTTGTATTGCATAAAAAAGAAAACGAATTGTACAAAACTAAACGAAGTGCCTGCTAAACGTCGTTTAAAAATTCTAATGCGGGTAAAATTTGCGCAATTATAGGCTTGAGTTTGTCAGCATTGTTTTTCCTCTACATAATTTTTCTGTTTAGCTATTTACTCGAAAGCATCCTCCTTTTTCCAGCGGCAATTCCTTTGTTTATCACTTTGTTTTACACCCTTTTGCATCTTTAGTTTAAATTCAAAAATGGGGCGCGGAATATTATTGTACTTTTTTCGCTGACAGCTTTTTTGATCCTGCTAAATTTTATTTTAAAGCACTTTTATCAAATCGGTTAACCAATCAAAATACTTACATGCCTGGAATAATTCCCCGCGCAGCTTGTGCCATTTCCATTTCTCGGGTGCGGTAAGCTTGTTCCAACGCACGATTTGCGGCAAGAATAATCAACCTATTTAAGTCTTTTAAATCAATATCTGGGCTTAAATTTAAAGCAGTAATCACACCATTACCATTTACCTCAACACGCACAGCACCCTCGTTTGCCTCGCCAATCAATTTAATATTATTCAATTTCTCTTTTGCTATTTCTGTTTTTTCTTGCATTTCCTGCAATTTTTTCATCATGCCATTTCCAAACATTGTTTTCGGTTTTTTAATTATTCTGTACAAAAATAAACAAGTTTACTCCATCAAATTGTATCTTTGCCCTCAAAATTTTATCGAATAAAAATGAGCATCCAAACAATCATCGAAAATGCCTGGGCCGACCGCAGCTTATTGGAAACAGCAGAAACTAGAAACGCAATTGATACAGTCATTGCCGAAATCGACGCTGGACGTTTGCGGGTGGCTGAACCACTATCCAATGGCGATTGGCAAGTAAATGAATGGGTAAAAAAGGCAGTTGTGATGTATTTTCCAATTCGAAAAATGGAAACCATCGAAGTAGGTCCTTTTGAATTTCACGATAAAATGGCCTTAAAAACGGGATATAAAGAAAAAGGTATACGCGTTGTACCCCATGCCATTGCGCGGTATGGCGCCTATATTTCGTCGGGGGTAATTTTGATGCCATCGTACGTAAATATTGGGGCTTATGTGGATGAGGGAACTATGGTGGACACGTGGGCTACGGTTGGTTCGTGTGCACAAATTGGAAAAAACGTTCACCTGAGCGGGGGGGTAGGAATTGGGGGAGTGTTAGAGCCTTTGCAAGCGGCTCCTGTAATTATTGAAGACAATGCGTTTATTGGATCGCGATGCATTGTAGTGGAAGGCGTGCGCGTGGGGAAAGAAGCTGTTTTAGGTGCAAATGTTGTGCTTACCATGTCAACTAAAATTATTGATGTTACCGGAAATGAGCCTGTCGAATTTAAAGGATATGTACCCGATCGAAGTGTGGTAATTCCAGGTTCTTACACAAAATCCTTTCCTGCAGGCGATTATCAAGTGCCTTGCGCATTAATAATCGGTCAACGAAAAGAAAGTACCGACAAAAAAACCTCGTTAAATAATGCCCTTCGTGAAAACGATGTGGCAGTTTAGTGATAATTTTTAAAATTTGGGCGTTCCCCTGACGATCCCGACTGAAGCGTCGGAATGTCGGGGTCGGGCTATACGTTGCAAGTCCTTATCCCCAATTAAATTAGGGATTGCGGGCTTTCCACTGCTATCCCTAACGCAAAAATAAATAATTCAGAATCAAACAACTGAACGAGCAGCTAAATTAAGCTACTACTTCGTCTTTCATACATTGTTCATCTGGTCGCGCACCACAAAAACTGCAATTTTCGCCCTCTTTTTTGAACAAAGGATTATTACTGGCACAAGTACCTTCAAATTTACCTCCTTTTTTGGCCCAAATTTTAACCGCAATACCAGCAAAAGCAAGCCCTAAAAGCACAATGGTAATTAATACTAATTTCATTTTTGTAAAATTTAGTCAAAGGTATTGAATTTTATGATTGGCAAAAAAAAAACGCCTCAACTAATTAAGCCGTTTTACTAAATTAATTATTGTCTTATTTCAGGTGTTTTACATTTAAACAGTACATCACCAAAAATGCTAGTGGGAAAATTGATAATTAAATTGTGAAAGACATCATTCCATTAGCTAAATAAACTGGTAAGGTAATCATGCTCAAAATTACAAACGGAATAATCATTGACGCAACCTCAGCGATTGTGTAAATAATTAAACCATTCTTTTTTAATCCCGATATTAAAAAGGCACCAATTGCTGTACCTAGGCTAAAAGCAACCACTGCGATTTTATACCATGCAGGGTAAAATTTCATTGCATCAGCCATTAAGCCTAATAAGCCAAGCAGCGATCCAACCTATGTTAACAAATTATAATTTCAAAATTTGTCCCGAGCCTTGTCCTTCGCGTTCAATATTGGCAGCTTCGTTGGCATGAAAAACATTTCCTGTGCCATCTATTACAATTAAAGCCGAAGATCCGTCCAAATCAATGAACATTGAAGCTGTTGAGTTTTGGTAGATATAAACATATTCAGATCGGAAATTAATGGCATTGCCTGTTCCATTATTTTGAACCTTTAATTCGGCGATATCTGCTTTCCCCCCCAAATTAAAATCGCCTGCACCATGCGAAACCACCATCGAAATTTCATGTACATCCACATTCGCAATTAAACTCCCCCCCCCATTTCGCATTTCAACGCCAAAAAAATCTCCTATAATTTTATTCATGAAAACTACCGAATCCGTCGCATCCACAAAAATCGTCTTATAAAATGGGTAATGAATCTCTACCTCAACATTCTCCCGTGCATCCCTCAAAAACCTACATTTATTTCGATTGTCAACGTATAAAACATGATCCCGGTTATCCACCTCAATGTGCTGAATCAAATTCTCTCCTCCTTTTATAATGATCTTCCGCATGTCATCTTGATACAAACGGTATTTCAAATTTTTGTTTAAATGAAAATGTCGCACCGAATCAAGTGAAATCTCAAGCTCTGCATAAGCACCATTCGTTTTTAAGCAAGTCCTGTCGGCTGGCTTTTCACACGAAACCAGCACAAAAATCACTCCTAGCACCCAAAAAAAACTTGACTTTACAGTCCTATTAAAACCCATTTTCTCCATTGCTAAAACCGATAACCTATTCCCCATTCCAAATAATCTGCTACACCAATATGTGCCTTAATCCCAAACGACAAATTCCAATGCTCGTTTGTCATAAAACGAATTCCCGTTCGGTTATAAATCCAACCAGCAGGATTAATCAAATTCAAGCCATAACCTCCTAAACCAAAATAAATTTGAGTTTTATAAATCGATAAAGACATTCCTGCATAAGCACCTAACAAAAATGCTTGGTAAACGGGCACAGGCTTAATTTCGTAAAACCACCGATTGGCTTCATTATAAACCAAATCAATTCCTGTTTCAAAATCCCAAACTCGGTTGATAGGCATGCGGTACAAGGCCTGCAAGGCACCAACTCCAAAAGTTCTGCTTTGCAAATGATCAGGTAAATTTTGTTTGAGTGCAAATATAAATTGAAATTGCCAACGGTTAAATTTACGCACCTGCTCTAATGGTAATTTCTCAAATTCACTCGGATTAAATGCTTTTCTTGGAGCTAAACTATAGCCAGCTCTAAAAAATCCTGTAAAGGTATTTAATCCTTGATTGGGTGCTTTTAAACTGGCGTTTGAAAGATGAGAAAAATCTACTCCCCCGCCAATTACCAACCGCTTAAATTGTTTGGTATAAACAAATTGAAAATTTACAAAACCGTTTAAATATGACCCGATTGCGATGTTCTTGGCATTCGAAAATTCATCGTATTTTTGAGTAATATAACTTACCCCATTTCCTAACCTAAAATCAAAAAATCCCCATTTTTTATGCTGAAAAATTGGAAACTTGGTAAATCTATACACACTGAAACTAACGCCTAAAACATCCGGATTTTTATAATCGTGGTAGGTGAATGTCAACCCTCTTGATGGATATTTAAACACATTACTCCAAGCCGAACCAGAGGTGTCTTGCCGCGAAAATTCTACTTCGAAAGCCGTATTGGGTGCTTTTATTAAATGCGACATGGTTTCGCGATGCGCCATTAAATAACCATATTTAGGCGACAATCCGATGGTAAATGGTCCTTCCTTTTGATTGAATGCATCAATCTGGAAAAGAACCGCGAACAAAACCAATAAAACAATCCTCAAAACTCCAAGTTTAATTAATTTTGTTACAAATTTAGAATAATGGATGAGAAATTAAAAGCCTTTGAACGCTTATTAATTATTATGGACGAATTGCGTGAAAAATGTCCTTGGGATCAAAAACAAACCCTCGAATCTTTGCGCCATTTGACGATTGAGGAGACCTATGAATTAGCGGATGCCATCACAGATAAAAACATGAATGATTTAAAGGGTGAAATTGGAGATTTAATGCTTCACATGGCTTTTTATTCTAAAATTGCTTCTGAATCGGGACATTTTGACATGGCGGATGTGTTGAATGCCATTTGTGATAAATTGATCTTCCGCCATCCACATATTTATGGTGATACGGTAGTGGCCGATGAAGAAGAAGTGAAACAAAATTGGGAAAAATTAAAACTAAAAGAAGGCAAAAAATCGGTCTTGGAAGGTGTTCCTAATTCATTGCCAGCATTAGTTAAGGCATCTCGAATTCAAGATAAAGTGAAAGGGATTGGTTTTGAATGGGATAATCGAACACAAGTTTGGGACAAGGTAGAAGAAGAAATCGCCGAATTTCATGCTGAAGTTGCTGCCGGAAATCAAGAAAAAATGGAAGAAGAATTTGGCGATGTTCTTTTTGCCTTAATCAATTATGCCCGCTGGGTGAATGTCAATCCAGAGGATGCCTTAGCTAAAACCAACCGAAAATTTATCAATCGCTTTCAATGGATGGAAAATGAAACCAAAAAGGATGGTAAATCAATTGGCGAAATGTCTTTGGTGGAAATGGATAAATATTGGGAAGCCTCAAAAAAAATTATGGGATGAGTACCGCTGAAACCGTCTATTTAATCCTTGGATTATCATTTGTTATTTCGTTGGTTGCGGCTAAAAAATTAACATCAAAAGGTTATTCTTTTGGGCATTATTTTATCGCTAGTTTCATTGCTTCTTGCGGTGTTCTTGGAATTATTTTTAAAATTGTCAACGATTATTTAATTCGGTAAAAATTATTCAAGTTAAAATTATCGGGAATTGATTAAGAATAAATACTAAATTGCTTTTAAATTCGCACATTAAATTGCTTGAAAATATGGGAAAATTAGAGACTGAATTTGAAAAACCTACCTTCGAGGCTTGGGTCGCAAAAATTCAACAGGATTTAAAGGGACAACCTTTAAGTGTACTCACTTCTCATCCCGAACCTGATTTGGAAATTACAGCCTTTCATCACGAAGCTACTCGCCCACAGTTAAATGAGCGCGAAACAATTAGAAACTTTGCCAAAAAATCAAACGATTGGAAAATACGCCAAGAATTTAAAGGTAAACTCGCAACTAATTCCGCCATTTTAACCGCGTTAAATGATGGAATCGAAGCCATCGGCGTAGCGATCAATTCATCCACCAATTATCAAAATTTAGTAAACGAGGTACAATTCGAATACATCGATTCTGATTTGCAATTTAAGACCTTGAACGATGCTATTTCTATAAAAGCACATTCATCAACAGTTTTAAATTTTGATTTTTTAGCGCTAAATGCGCAACTTGGCCAAATGAGTTCGACTTGGGCTGATTACCTTAAATTTTATCAAAGTTATCCCACTAACAAAACTATTTGGATCTCAGGTTCATTGTATGGTGGTGCAGGTTCTTCAACGATTCAAGAATTAGGATTCACCTTAGCGCATTTAAATGAATATGTCGATTTTTTAACGAAAGAAGGAGTGACACTGGCCGAAATCAATTCAAAAATTGTCATTGAACTTTCTGTAAATGAGGATTATTTTGTCAATATCGCAAAATTTAGGGTCATTCAAGATTTAGTTCGTTTGGTATTTAAAGGATATGATCCAGCTTACCAGGTGTTAAGTCCCATCATTTACGCAAAAACGAACCTTCGTTATTTAGCTAAAAACGATAAAAACAACAATCCTATTCGTCAAACAACCCAAGCCATGTCGGCGGTAATTGGTGGTTGTGATGTTTTAACGGTTGATTACGGTGATTTTGGTTCTGAAATTGAAGTCGCCCGTTTTCGTCGAATTGCTAAAAATATCCAGCTAATTTTGAAAGAAGAAGCTTATTTAGATAAAGTAGTCGATCCTAGTGGAGGGGCTTATTATATTGAATCGCTTACAGATCAACTTCTGCAAAAAGCTTGGAAATTATTTTTAGATACCGAAGCACTTGGAGGTGTAGTGGAGGGATTAAAATCAGGTTTTGTTCAATCCGCAATTGACTCCAACAAAAACCATTTAATTAGCGAATTACTAAGTGGACATAAGACTTATTTAGGTGTAAATAAGCACCCAAACAACATGGAAAAATGGATTGATTTAACTCCTGAAACAAGTGAAAAAACATTTGAATTCAGTCCACTTGAGCCATTTTATTTAGAAAATCATTTTTCAAAAACCGTCGAAAATCATGCATAAGATAAAATTCGATCATATTTCGCCAGAAAGACAGTTGACTACCGACGCTGTCGAACAAATCGAGATCTTTGATACGGCAGAAAAAATTAAGATTAAAAATCACTATTTAGCGACAGATTTAAAGGGTGTAAATCACTTAAATTATGTTTCTGGCATTGCCCCAAATTTGCGTGGACCGTATTCAACCATGTACACCATGTCACCGTGGACCGTTCGCCAATACGCAGGATTTTCAACCGCCGAAGCTTCAAACGCTTTCTACCGAAGAAACTTGGCTGCCGGTCAAAAAGGATTGTCCGTTGCATTTGATTTAGCCACACACCGTGGATACGATTCTGATCATCCACGTGTCGAAGGTGATGTAGGAAAAGCAGGGGTAGCTATTGATTCGATTGAGGACATGAAGATTTTATTCGACCAAATTCCGTTGGATAAAATGTCTGTTTCCATGACCATGAATGGCGCAGTAATTCCAATTTTAGCCTTTTATATTGTGGCAGCCGAAGAACAAGGCGTTTCGATGGATCAATTGGCTGGTACGATTCAAAATGATATTTTAAAGGAATTTATGGTGCGAAACACCTATATCTATCCTCCACTCCAATCCATGCGCATTATTTCGGACATCTTTGAATTCACGTCGAAGAATATGCCAAAATTCAATTCCATTTCTATTTCAGGTTATCACATGCAAGAGGCAGGTGCAACAGCCGATTTAGAATTAGCCTACACCTTAGCCGATGGATTAGAATATATCAAGTCAGGAATTGCCGCTGGCATGGATATCGATACATTTGCACCACGACTTTCCTTTTTCTGGGCAATTGGAATGAACCATTTTATGGAAATTGCCAAAATGCGCGCTGGCCGAATTATTTGGGCAAGTTTAGTCAATCGATTTTCACCTAAAAACGAAAAATCATTGGCCCTTCGTACCCATTGTCAAACCTCTGGATGGAGTTTAACCGAACAAGATCCTTATAATAACATCGCGCGAACTTGCGTCGAGGCTTTGGCAGCAGCCTTGGGCGGAACTCAATCATTACACACCAACGCTTTGGACGAAGCCATCGCTTTGCCTACCGATTTTTCTGCACGTATTGCACGAAACACACAAATTTATCTCCAAGAAGAAACAGGAATCACAAAAATCATCGATCCTTGGGCCGGTTCGTATTATGTCGAAAAATTAACCGCTGAAATTCTTGAAAAAGCTTGGACACATATTCACGAAATTGAAGAATTGGGTGGGATGGCTAAAGCAATCGAAGCCGGAATTCCTAAAATTCGAATAGAAGAAGCTGCCGCACGCAAACAAGCTAGAATTGATTCAGGAAAAGACATCATTGTGGGCGTAAATCGTTTCCAACTTGATGAAGAAGAAACCATGGATATTTTGCAAATTGACAATTCGGAAGTACGACTTTCGCAAATTGCACGATTAAATAAAATGAAGGCTAGTAGAGACGGAATTAAAGTTCAAGCCTCATTAAACAGGCTTCAACAAGGAGCCAAAGAAAACAAGAATTTATTAGCACTGGCCATTGAATGCGCCCGCAACAGAGCTTCGTTGGGCGAGATTTCTGATGCAATGGAAGCGGTTTTTGGAAGGTTTCAAGCAACCATTCGTTCAATATCTGGAATTTATTCGGCAGAAGCTATGCAAGACAAAGATTTTATCCGAGCCAAAGAAATGGCAGAAGAATTTAGCCGATTAGAAGGTCGTAGACCGCGAATTATGGTGGCTAAAATGGGACAAGATGGCCACGACCGAGGAGCCAAAGTAATATCGACTTCCTTTGCAGATATTGGTTTTGATGTGGACATTGGCCCCCTTTTTCAAACCCCAACTGAAGCTGTGATGCAAGCAATAGAAAATGATGTCCATATTTTAGGAATCAGTTCGCTGGCAGCAGGGCATAAAACCTTAATTCCGCAAGTGATGGAGCTTCTAGAAAAACTTGGGCGCAACGATATTATGGTTATTGCAGGCGGAGTTATACCCGCGCAAGACTATGATTTTTTGTACGCTCAAGGTGTGATGGGAATTTTTGGTCCTGGTACCAAAATCGCCACAGCGGCCATTGATATTTTAACCATCATGTTAAAATATCATCAAGATTAACTTGTTAAATATTCGTTAATATCAAGATTTTTGTAACTTTAGGCATCATAATTGAGTTACAGTAAAAAAACATAATAAAATGAAACAGATATTATTCTTATCAATCTTACTATTAGGGTTCTCATTTTCGGGATCAACTCAACCGCCTTTGTATGATGATTTGCTCATTTATTTCGCGGATGGTGAGTATGAAAAAGTAGTTGATAAAGCGGAAAAATACATCACAGGAGAAGACACCAAAAATGATGCCTTACCTTATTTGTATTCGGCAAAAGCGAATTACGAAATGTCTAAAGACCAAAAATACAAGGAAGATTTTCCTAAAGCGTTTAATGATGCCATTGGGAATGCTGGTAAAGCAGTAAAAAAAGACAAGGAAGGAACGGTTTTTGCGGACAATATTCAGTTTTTTACTGATCTTAAAACAGCCGTAGTGGAGGAAATTCGAAATATGGTGGACGCGGGTGATTACAACAGATTAAGAGGTTCTGTCATGAAACTTCAAAAATTAGATCCGGAAGATGTAGGTTCGTACTTTTTATTAACGGCTGCACAATATCAAATTAAAGATAAAGCAAGTGCCAAAGTAACACATAAAACTGCACAAGAAAAATTAGACGCCATTGAAAGCCTTGAAAATTGGCGACCAATCGATCTAGAAATGTTGAGAATGGGTGTTATTGAATATTCGAAATATTTAGTGCAAATGTCTCAAAAAGATGCAGCGTGCGTACTCTTGAACAAAGTAAAACAATGGTACGAAAAAGATGACACTTTTACGGCTTACTATGATGAAATTTGCAACTAAGGTTCAATAAAAACACATAAAAATCCTTCAGCAATGAGGGATTTTTTTTGTTATAGATTTCTAACCCTTGAAAAATCAGTAACAAATTCCAACACCTTTAAATAAACATATTCCAATTCTTGTGGGGTAATGCAATAAGGAGGATTAATAAAAATTACATTGCCCAAAGGTCGAATCAATAATTCATTTTCTAAGAAGAATTGATAAGCTTGTAAACGCATGTCTGAAAAATAGGAACTCCCCTCACCTACTTCAACTTCTAAAGACAAAATGGTCCCAATGGATTTAGCCGATCGAAAAACGGGGTTATTACCATATTCATCAATAAATCGCTGATGCGATTTAGAAATTTTTTCAATAGCGTCAAGGGTTAATTGGTCTTCAAAAAGATCCAACGACGCGCAAATCGCCGCACATGAAAGTGGATTACCAGTAAATGAATGCCCATGCAACAGCGCTTTAATGGTTTCATTTGACAGAAAGGCCTCAAATATTGATTGTGTTGCCACGGTTAATCCAATGGGCATTACACCACCAGTGACCCCTTTTGACAAACAAATAATGTCAGGAATTTGTTTCAGTTGATGTGTTGCGAAAAAAGTTCCAGTGCGATAAAATCCTGTCATCACTTCATCTGCCACTGTGAGCACATTGTATTTTTTTGCAAAAGAAATAAAGGCATCCAACCATTCGGCTTTATAAATCCGCATGCCTGCCGCACCTTGAACCAATGGCTCGAATATAAATCCTGCAAACGATTCTGTCGCGAATAAACTTTCTATCTTTTGCAGCACTTCTGAGAAATTTTCTTCGGTTGGAAAAGGAATAAAATCAACCTCAAAAAACAAATGCTCGAAAGGTGCATTAAAATAGCCTCTTTGCCCAACTGACATAGCCCCAAAAGTATCTCCGTGGTATGCTCCTTCGATTGCTAAGAATCGTTTTTTTTCAATCCCTATATTATGCCAATATTGATACACCATTTTAATTGCCACCTCAACACTTGTCGAACCATTGTCAGAAAAAAACACTTTTTGAAAGCCTGTTGGCAAAATTTTGATAATTCGTCCCGCCACTTCAACCGCTTTAGGATGAGTAACTCCAGCGAAAATAACATGATCCAACTCTAAAAATTGAGCGTGAATTTTGGCGGCAATATATTCATTTCCATGCCCATGGTTAATTGTCCACCAAGAAGAATTGACATCCAAATATTTTTTCCCATCGGCTGAATAGAGCCAAGCTCCTTTTGCTTTTACAATTGGAAGTGGAATTGGCGCTGTTTGCGCCTGCGTAAAGGGATGCCATACAAATTCTTGATCCTTTGCTAGTAAATCCATCTTATTTCAAATCAAAAAGATCATTTACACCAATTGGACGATCCACGGTAAATCCTTCAGCGAATGGAACGCCAATACTTCTTCCATATTCTCCCCATCTCCCTTTTAAAAAGTCTAAAAATTCTTTGGATGAAATTGGGGTCGATGGTTCCTTCGATTCCGGATTATAAAACTGGGTCTTATAAGCTAATATTGAAGCTATTTTTTGTTCGATATATGGTGTGATGTCCACCACAAAATCAGGTTTTAAATAATGATCCTGAATATATCCAAACACATTTTTCGGACGCCATTTTTCTTGTTTAACTCCCTCATAAAATGTCTCAATCTTTAATAATCCGGCTAAAAAACAAGCCTCTTTTGCTAAAACTGCTCCTTTTCCATGGTCTGGATGCCGATCCGAATAGGCATTCACCAAAACTATTTCTGGTTGAAAAAAACGAATTTGTTCAATTAACCTCAGTTTGTTTTCTTTTGAAAAATCGAAAAAGCCATCCCCTAAATTTAAATTAACACGGGCATGAATTCCCATAATTTTTGATGCTTCAGCCGCCTCTTCATAACGCGTTGCGATGGTGCCGCGCGATCCCAATTCTCCCTCAGTCAAGTCGACAATCGCCACTTTTTTTCCCAAACCTATTTGGTGAATTAATGTCCCAGATGCGGACAATTCAATGTCGTCAGGATGTGCGCCAAAAGCTAAAATATCTACTTTCATTTTTTATTTATTCGTCCCAAATTTTCCCACATGGCGATTAATTTGCTCCATTAATTCTGCTAAGTTAGTGGAAAGTACATTGACATTAATCACCACTGGTGTTTTATAAATCGTTAGATTTTGATTCAATAATCGTTTTATCGCCGAATTTTTTGCTCCTCCAATATATCTATTCGGTTTTTTCACCTTTACAATCAACAATTTAGAACTTGCTGTTGAATGCGTGGTCACCCCTAAAATTTCTTGCCATTTAATGAGTCCAAAATTAATTGAACTTGACTGATCGTCAATACCAACTTGGCTAATCGACAAGCCTGCCGTTTCTAGTTTAATATAACGCGCATACGTTCCTGACACCACTAAAAAGAAAAGCAAGAATGCAAATGAAATCACAGTGAAAATAGTTGGACTCATCCAATTTTGTTCTTGTCCGACCAAATAAATGGCCATAAAAACCAGAAGCCCCAAAACCGCATACAAAAAGGTCATAAAGATCATTTTTTTTCGGTTGACAGGGATAAAAATTGAAGTTGACATTGGCTAATTAGTTTTGTTTTTAAAAAATTCTTTGAATTGAATTCCAACAGGCGAGGCTTCATTTGGTTGTTTCCAATTTCGCCAAATCTCAACAAATAAAACCAAGTACACAGAAACATATTCAGCTACTTGCAAGAAGGGATTTGCTTTAAACTCAGGATTGGAATATGCGAAATAACTCAACATTACCACAATCGACCAAACGAGGGCAAATTTGTACTGTGTGAAAATAGACATCACTAAAATCATGCTTAGATACCACGGATGAACTGTCGATGCCATGCTGTAATAAATCATCAAGGCAAACATCATTCCTTTAAAAATGTCTAGCTCGTTGCGGTAGGCTTTGAATACCGCTAAGGTCAAAATTCCGATAGTAGCAATAGAAGACAAAATTGGACCAGTTGTTAAAATTGGATCCCATCCATTTATTGCTAATCCAATTTCGCTTACCAGCGCCGAAATACTCCCGTTAAATTGAAATCGAATAAAATATTCTTGAACACTTTGCATCATATTTCCAAAAAATTCAGGTGTTAATAAAATTCCTCCTACCGCTAATAATGTAAAGGCCACCATCGCCGAAAAACCAAGACTTATTTTCCAACCCATTTTTTTAAAGACAAAAGGAATTAACATCAACGGAATCAGTTTAATTTGAACTGCTAAACCAAAAAACATTCCTCCTGTAATCCATGAATTTTTTAGAACAAAATAAATGGAAGCGAGCAATAAGAAAATCATCACGCCTTCAAAATGAATATTGCCTGAAAATTCTAAAATAATGAATGGATTTAGTGCATATAGCCAAATTTTATGTGCCGAAACTCCCAAGTGAATGGCAATTTTTCTCGCAAAATAAATTGCCCCAAGATCTGCCAACAATAAAACAACTTTAAAAAATAGGACGTTCACAACTATGCTGTCAGAAAAATAAGCCGGTATAAAAAAAATCAATTGATTAAGAACCGGATAACAAGTGTAATGAGATGCCGATAATTCACCCATTCCATGAAATAAAATCCTTTTATACTGATCGCCCAAAAAATCGGAATGTGAAATTAATTCATTCGGCGTATGTGCAAACGGATTAATCCCATTCGTCATTAATTCACCATCCCAAACAAACCGGTAAAAATCATTGGAGAGTTGGGGAGCGGAAAAAAGCAAAATTAATCGTACGACGATGGCTAAAATTAAAAAATGAGTAAATTTTAGTTGCCATTTATTTAACCACAAGACATAAAATATGACAAACAAACCTAAATATT
The DNA here is from genome assembly GCA_044361315.1 of Crocinitomix sp. GTDB lineage: Bacteria > Bacteroidota > Bacteroidia > Flavobacteriales_D > Crocinitomicaceae > Crocinitomix. The sequence continues at coordinate 66,851 of JBIKJA010000002.1, forward strand.
GAGCGATAAAAAAAGTGAAGTTTTCGCGGGGTGTTTGATAGCCTATACTCCACACCAACAGGCACATTACAAGTGATATTAGTAAGGGTAAAACGATGCTTGAAAATAGAGTTTTTGACATGGTATATTGTAACACTGTTAAAACAAGAATGTAAAAATCTACATTTTATCGCAATTTGAATGAAAAAAAAATTAATTTTGTGGGATATTTCGAAAATAAAGATGGCAAAGAATAATAAACAAGAAAAAGCTCAAACTCAGGAAAATCTAACCTCTACTGAGAGTTTTATCGATAAATATAAAAAACCGCTAATGATTGGTGGTGGTGCGATTGTAGTGATCGTCCTAGGTATAATTGGATATCAAAAATTTGTCAAAGAACCTCACGAAGAGGAATCCAAAGAAGCTTATTGGAACGCATTTTATGAATTCCAAAATGACTCGTTAGAATTAGCTGCAAATGGAAATGAGAATTTTCAAGGCATGATTGAAATTGCTGATGAGTATGAAGGCACTTCTGGTGGAGATATTGCAAATTATACGCTTGGTGTAAAAGCAATGGCTGACGGTGAATTTCAAGGTGCAATCGATTTTTTCGACAAATGTGATTTTGAAGATGTGGTGGTTGGTACTTTAGTGATTGGCTTAAAAGGCGATTGTTTGGTTGAACTTGACCAATTAGAAGAAGCTGTGAAATTATTTGACAAAGCGGCTGGTCGTGAGCAAAATGAATTTACTACGCCAATGTTCTTAAAAAAAGCTGGAATCACTTATGAAGCGTTAGGAAACAAAGAAAAAGCGTTGACCGCTTACACCAAGATCAAGGATAAATGGCAAAAAAGCGAAGAATCGATAGATATTGATAAATATATAGCTCGCGTAGAAAAATAATGGCAACTGCTGGTCACAATTTATCTATTTACGATAAAAATAACCTTCCTTCTGCGGCAGACTATACGATTGGAATTGTAGTTGCTGAATGGAATGACGATATTACTTCCCGTTTACTTGAAGGTGCTTTACAAGCGTTAAAAGAAAATGGGGTTAAGAAAAAAAACATCGTTGTTAAGCATGTGCCTGGCGCATTCGAACTACCTCTCGGTTGCCAATTCTTATTAGAAAGTGATGATTCGATTGATGGGGTAATTGCCATTGGTTGTGTAATTCAAGGAGAGACAAAACATTTTGACTTTGTTTGTCAAGGAACGACACAAGGAATAATGTCCTTAAATTTAGAGTACAATACACCGATTACTTTTTGTTTATTGACCGATAACACCAAAGAACAATCCTTGGATCGTTCTGGTGGTAAACACGGGAATAAAGGAGTTGAATGCGCGGTAGCTGTTTTAAAAATGATCGCCTTACAAGAAGAGCTAAACTAGTTTTTCATTTTTTTTATCACTTTTCAATCTTTTTCCATTCGTGCAAACAATTAGTCTTTACCTTATTGAAAATGTTTTCAATAATTATTTTCCTTTTTTAAAGAATCTCCTCAAATTTCGACTACCTTTGTCTCCCGTAGTTACATTTTAAGATTATGTCTAATTCAACAAAATACATCTTTGTAACCGGCGGGGTCACATCTTCTCTGGGAAAAGGAATTATTTCAGCTTCACTGGCTAAACTTCTTCAAGCAAGAGGATACACGGTGACCATTCAAAAACTAGATCCTTACATCAACATTGATCCCGGAACCTTAAATCCTTATGAGCATGGCGAATGTTATGTAACAAACGATGGTGCGGAGACAGATTTGGATTTAGGTCATTATGAACGTTTTCTAAATGTACCTACCTCGCAAGCCAACAATGTAACAACAGGACGGATTTATCAGTCTGTGATGGACAAAGAACGCCGCGGGGAGTTTTTAGGAAAAACGGTTCAAGTAATTCCTCACATTACCGACGAAATTAAAGAACGCATCCAAATCCTTGGTAATTCAGGTGATTTTGAAATAGTAATTACTGAAATTGGTGGAACCGTTGGTGACATCGAATCCTTGCCATATATCGAATCCGTTCGGCAAATGATGTGGGAATTCCCAGACGATTGTTTGGTGATTCACTTAACTTTAGTTCCTTATTTAAAGGCTGCGGGTGAGCTCAAAACAAAACCGACACAACATTCAGTAAAATCGTTGTTAGAAGTTGGTGTTCAACCCGATATTTTAGTTTGTCGAACCGAATACCCAATCGATCATACGATTAGAAGAAAAATTGCCCGTTTTTGTAATGTCAACCCAACTGCCGTGATTGAATCCATTGATGCTGATTCGATTTACGAAGTTCCTTTGTTAATGCAAGCAGAGGAATTAGATAAGGTGGTGCTTCAAAAATTGGATTTACCAACAAAAGGCGAACCAGATTTGACCGAATGGAAAGGCTTCTTGAATCGTTTAAAAAATCCCAAAAACAAAGTAAAAATTGGATTGGTGGGAAAATACATCGAATTAAAAGATTCTTATAAATCGATTGTGGAAGCTTTTGTTCATGCTGGAGCGTATCACGAATGCGAAGTTGAATTAAAATGGATTCATGCGGACCATTTAACCGATGAAAACATTCCGCAAGAGTTTGAAGGATTAAACGGTGTATTAGTTGCACCAGGATTTGGATCAAGAGGAATTAAAGGGAAAATTTCAGCCATTCAATATGTTCGAGAGAATAATATTCCATTTTTTGGGATTTGTTTAGGAATGCAGTGTGCGGTGATTGAATTCGCTAGAAACGTTCTAGGATGGAAAGATGCGCATACAACAGAAATTGCGGATGATTGCAAATATCCAGTGATTTCGATGATGGAAGAACAAAAAGGAATCATCCAAAAAGGAGGAACGATGCGTTTGGGTTCGTATAACTGTAAATTATTGGATGGCACAAAAGTATCCAAAGCATATAACGAAGAAATTATTTCAGAAAGACATCGCCATAGATACGAATTCAATAATGCTTATCTGGCTGATTTTGAAGCTAAAGGAATGATTTCAACAGGAAAAAATCCAGAAACCGGATTAGTTGAAGTAGTTGAAATTCCTGAGCATCCTTGGTTTGTTGGAACTCAATTTCACCCTGAATACAAGAGCACCGTGGAAAAACCACAACCTCTCTTTTTAGCATTTGTCAAAGCAGCAATTGCAAATAAAAAATTGGTTGCGGAAAATATACCATCGCATCAAACGTCCTAAATAAAAAGCTTGAGCATTTAGTGGTCAAACCTTATACAAAGAACAGAATAAATACTAATTTTACACACTCGCAGAAATTGTGAGGTGTTAATTTTTAAAGAATGGATAAAAAATCAGTTATTGGACTATTAATTATTGGAGCAATCCTTTTTATTTTTAGTTATTTCAACGCAAGTACTGCGCCAAAGCAAGATCCTAAGAATAAAACCGAAAAGGTAGATTCGACCAAAAACAATCCGGATTCTCTTACCCAACCAATTCAACCAGCTTCACCAATTGTTCAGGCTCCTGAAAAGGCTATACTTGTGCCTGTTTTAAACGATGACAGTACCCAAGTCACCAATGATGCAGGTCTTCTTAAATTCAACGATGCTGCTACTGGCCTTGATACTTTTTTAACTGCTGCACCTGCTGTTGAAACGACAAAACCATCAATTTATAAAGCGGAAAAAATTGTTCGAATTGAAAATGATAAAATTGCAGTGGACATTTCAAGTAAAGGCGGTCGAATTATTTCTGTCTTTTTAAAAGAGTATAAAACGTATGACACTTATTTAAACAAAAAAGAAGAACCACTTCAATTGTTCGACAAAAATTCGACGTATGGAATTGATTTTGCTGAGGGCGATAAAACGTTTAATTCGGAACGATACGATTTTGAATTTGTCAATAAAACTGCAAATTCTGTTACCGTTGAAATGATTAATCCAACGGGCAAAAAAATTGGATTTACATACAAACTCAAACCTTCTAAATACGATGTTGATTTTGGAATTTACTTCCGAAATTTTACCGATGCTGACACAAGTAGTATTGCGTTAATCACCGATTTCAGACTTTTATCTACTGAAAAATACTTGCCAGCAGAAAAACAAATTGCAACCATCTTTTACAAATACAAAGAAGATTCGTACGATTACCTCTCAACTGGTGGAGATGATGAATTGAAATTAGAAGAAACCACCGAATGGGTTGCATTTAAACAAAGCTACTTTTCTGCCATCTTGATGAATAAAGCTGGTTTTAAAGCGGATGAAAAATCTGAATTAGTTTTGAGAAATTTTGGCGAAAATGATACTACGTATATCAAAAATTATAAAGCAAATTTAGATTTAGGTATCACCAATATTAAAAATACGGTTGAATTACAATGGTACTTTGGACCAAACGATTATTCCGAATTAGCAACATACAACAATGGTTCAGAAGATATTGTTGATTTAGGATGGGGTTTATTTAGATGGATTAACGTGTATGGTTTACGTCCAATTTTTGGTTGGTTAATGAATTGGGGAGTTGGTGCAGGAATGGCGATCTTCTTGTTAACATTATTGGTAAAACTACTGTTGAGCCCTGTAAACTACAAAATGTACAAATCATCAGCCATGATGAAAGTACTTCGACCAGAGATCGAAAAAATTGGTAAAAAATTCCCTAAGAAAGAGGATGCCATCAAGAAGCAACAAGAAACCATGGCGCTCTATAGAGAAACCGGAGTCAGTCCACTCGCTGGCTGTATTCCAATGTTAATTCAAATGCCAATTCTTTTTGCGATTTTTAGATTATTTCCAGCAGAATTGTCTTTGCGTCAAAAAAGTTTTTGGTGGGCTGAGGATTTATCTACTTACGATTCGATTCTTCAACTTGGTTTTAACATTCCGTTTTACGGGGATCACGTCAGTTTATTTACGCTCTTAATGGCAGGAACCACACTTTGGTACACCCACCAAAATAGCAGCAACATGCAGCAGCCAACAATGGAAGGAATGCCTAACATGAAATATATCATGTATATATTCCCTTTCTTGATGATTTTCTTCTTTAACAGTTTCTCTGCCGGATTAAGCTACTATTACTTTATATCAACTTTAATGACTATTGCGATCATGTGGGCGATCAAACGATTCATGTTGGATGAAGCAAAAATTATTGCTAAAGTTGAAGCAAATCGCGCTAATCCTTCAAAGAAAAAAGCTAAATCTAAATTTCAAATGAAATTAGAAGAAGCGCAACGTTTGCAGCAAGAACGTCAAAAAGGGAAAAAATAATTTTGCCTTTTTTCGTTGAGTTTTAAAAATTGGAGGGCTTTTACACTTGATTTAAACTGGTTTTTGATCTAATCTACTCATTTAACACTGGTTTAAATTAGGTTTAAAAGCCAAGAGATATTATGTATTAAATCCATTGAAACTGTTAGGTTTTATTCGGTTTTTACTTGATATCAAATTAATACCACATTAAAGGTATTTTATCGAAATTTGACTTCTGTCATTCAAAAATTGAGAAGAATGATGTAACTTTGTAAATCATGGAAAACGAGAATACAAACGCAGAAATCACCGGAAGTTTTGAACATCTAAAGTTCTCAACAACGATTGGTAGCGACTTCAACACCACCCTTACTAAACGCGTTCGTGCTTATTTTAAGGACAATAATATTTCAAAATACGCAAATACAAACATGAAAATTAAAACTATTTTCATGCTTAGTTTGTACTTCGCACCTTATTTCCTAATGATTACTGGAGCTGTGAGTTCCATCCCTGGCCTTATATTATGTTGGTCGCTTTTAGGATTTGGTATGGCAGGAATCGGTATGTCAGTGATCCACGATGCCAACCACGGTGCTTATTCAAAGAATAGCAAAGTGAATTATTTCCTAGGTAGAATGGTGAATTTAGTTGGTGCTTACGCTCCTACGTGGAAAATTCAACACAATGTTCTTCATCATACCTACACAAACATTCAACATTTTGATGAAGATGTGGATCAACCTGTTCCATTTATTCGCCTTACCCCACACGATAAATACAAGAAAATTTACCGTTTCCAATTTTTATATGCGTGGTTTTTTTATAGTTTGATGACAGTTGCTTGGGTAACTGTCAAAGATTGGCAATCACTTTACCGCTATAAAAAAATGGGTTTAACTAAAAATGAAAATGAAAAGTTTAGTGCGTTGTTTTTGGAATTATTAATTTCAAAACTCATTTATTACAGCTATATTATAGTTTTACCTATCATTTTTTTAGATATTCCATGGTGGGGCGTTGTATTATTGTTTTTGTTAAAGCAATTAATTTCAGGATTCACCTTGGCTATAGTTTTTATTCTTGCCCACGTGGTTCCAGAAACTGCATTTCCAAAACCAACTGGTGATCTTAAAATCGAGAATAGTTGGGCGATACACCAATTACAAACCACTTCTAATTTTGGAGCAAAAAGCCGCGTATTGTATTGGTTTATTGGCGGGTTAAATTTCCAAGTCGAACATCATTTATTTCCAAATATCTGCCATGTTCACTATAAAAAATTGTCAAAAATAGTGAAAGCTACAGCGGCTGAGTATGGGTTACCTTATCATTCAGAACCAACATTTTTTAGCGCGATAAAAAGTCATTTTAAAATGCTTTATTTGCTAGGCAAGCCTACTCCCGCGGCATAAACATAGTGTAAATTAATTTTTGTAATAAAGCTTTTAAAAAGGCGTTGTTTATAAAAGAATTGATTACGAACAAAATAAGATCAAAAAGTAGTAACTTTGCTACTATTGAAACGAAAGTTAAACATGGAAAACCTAACAAATAATTTAAAACCGTTAAAATTCTCTCAAATCATTGGTCGCGATTTTAATACAACATTAAACAAAAGAGTTCGTGCGTATTTCAAGGATAATAATATTTCAAAATATGCGAATGCTAATATGAAAATCAAAACGGTTTTTATGTTAGCACTTTATTTTACACCTTATTTTTTAATGATATTTGGTGTAGTTACAAATCCTTGGCTGATAGGTTTGTGTTGGGCAATAATGGGATTTGGAATTTCTGGAATTGGTTTATCAATTATGCATGACGCTAACCATGGCGCTTATTCAAAAAATGATAAGGTAAATTATTTCTTAGGACGTGTAATTAACTTAGTAGGTGGATACGCCCCTACCTGGAAAATTCAACACAATATCTTACACCACACCTACACCAACGTGCATGGTTATGACGAAGATGTGTCTCCTGCCGTGGCGATTTTACGTTTTTCTCCGAAAGATAAATACATTCCAATTCACCGTTTTCAATTCATTTATGCTTGGTTTTTCTATAGCTTAATGACGATTATGTGGATGACAACCAAAGATTTTCAACAACTTTTCAGATACAAAAAAATGGGCTTAACCAAAACTGAAAACACGAATTTCAAAAATCTATTTATCGAATTAATTACTACAAAATTGTTTTTCTACCTTTATGTAATTGCTATTCCAATCATGTTGATTGATGTTCCTTGGTGGTTGACGATTATTTTTATTTTTGGAATGCAAATGATTGCTGGTTTAGTATTAGCAACAGTTTTTCAACCTGCGCACGTGGTGCCAGAAACAGAATTTCCAGCGCCAGATCGTGATTTGTCGATTGATAACAATTGGGCAATCCATCAATTAGAAACCACCTCTAATTTTGCTCCTAAAAGTAACATTTTATATTGGTTAGTCGGCGGATTAAATTATCAAGTAGAACATCACTTATTTCCAAATATTTGTCACGTTCATTATAAAGAACTATCAAAAATTGTCAAATCGACTGCATTAGAATTTGGGGTACCTTACCATTCTGAACCAACTTTTTTAAGTGCAATTGTAAGCCATACAAAAATGCTTAAAAAATTAGGACAACCTCCTGTTGTTGCTGTACCTAGTTTATAAGATTATTGATTTAGCTTAAATTCTGATGAAAACCACCATAAAAGCAGGGCTTATTTTCTCACTTATTTGGATAATAAGTGTTTTAATTGCTTTTTTATTAGGTTATTCTGTCGGTTTTTTTCTGATTTCTGAATTGTTGAGCTTACTACTTCTGGTGGGAGCGATTTTTTCTGGACTATTTTTTACGAAAAAAGAAAAAAATTACGAAAAATCCAATGCGCTTGAAGATTTTAAAGTAGCATTGCAAGCAGGCATGGTCTATACTATCATGATCACTGCATTTGTCTTTGTTTATCACAAACACATCGACCCTGCCTTGACACAAAGTTTTATCGACCAACGAATTGAAGCTTTACATGCCCAGTATCCTGATGAAGCAAGTTTTAAAAAATTGCAAGAACAAGACATGAAGTGGGAAACTTTTAGCCGCGACGATTTTATTGAAAATCAAGAAGATCAAATTACCAGTTTTATCGGTTCGTTTTTTACAACCTTAGTACATTTAATGGCACTCTTTATTTTTTCCCTTTTTTATTCCTTTTTTGTCATGCTGGTGATTCGAAAAGTCATCTTGAGAAAGTAAACAGCACAACCTGTTTTATAATTGTTATCTTTGTAGGACAAGTTTTTAGTCCTAGTTTAGATGCTAACATTAATTAATTTTTTTAAACTCATTCGGCTGTCAAACATCTTCATTATGGGATTGACGATGTCTGCTGTTCATTTAATGTTTAACATTGAAATTATCAGCCATCAATACACGAGTGAATTTGAATCCCAATGGAGTGAAGTTGTTAAAATTGCCGCTGGAGACTCGTTTTTACTTTTCATTTTGCATGAATTACTAAACCTCTTTAAAAACTTAGATTTTATCCTGTTGCTACTTTCCGTTTTCTTCATTGCCGCAGGAGGAAACATCATCAATGATTACTTTGATGTGAAAGCGGATCGGGTCAATAAACCTGATCGATTAATTATCGATAAATACATTAAACGACGTTGGGCGATTATTTTGAATTGGACCTTTAACGGAATCGGATTTTTAATTTCCATGTATTTGAGTATTAAATTAGACAATTGGTGGATTGTTTCTATCGCTTTTCTTACCATCAACCTACTCTACTTTTATTCAGCCGTGTTTAAACGGAAATTTTTAATCGGAAATATCGTTGTAGCCCTATTGACGGCTATTGTTCCTATTTATGTTTATTTGTATCTTCATTTTTCATCATTTGAACCAACTAATTCATTCCTGCATCAACATAGTGAATCCCGCTTTCTTTTAATTTTGGTTTATGCTGGATTTGCATTCTTTTTCAACTTTATCCGAGAAATCATTAAAGATATGGCTGATGTAAAAGGAGATTTACTCTTAAAAAGTCAAACATTGCCAATACGTTTCGGTTTTGCCAAAACAAAAATTGTGCTGGGTATTCTATACCTAATGACACTTATTCCAATTGGATTATTTATACTGTTAAACCTAGCTTTTGGTGGAGCATCACAAGATATTTCTGAAAGTTTTGAAGTTTTCTCGGGGCTCATAATTCTTGTTGGGATTCTTCACTTCGCCTCATTCATCGTTTTACTACTAAAAAATCAACGAAAATATTACCTAGTCTCTGCTAATTTGTTGAAAATCGCGATGCTCATGGGAATCCTTTCAATTTGTTTTTTATGAATTTTAATTTGAAAGATAAACGGATTATACTTGCTTCAAAATCTCCTCGAAGACACGAACTTTTAAAAGGTCTTGATTTGGATTTTGAGGTTCAATTAAAGGAAATTGATGAATCGTATCCTAGCAGCATGGCAGCGATTGAGGTTCCTTCTTATTTGGCTAAAAAAAAGGCAAATGCCTTTCGCGATCAACTCAAGGAATCCACCATTATCATTACCGCCGATACCATTGTCATTTGTAAGGATGAAATTCTAGAAAAACCAAAATCCAAAGAAGAAGCAATTTCTATGATTCAGAAAATGTCCGGTGAAACGCATACAGTGGTCACCGGGGTTTCGATTCAATCGATCGACAAATCACACACATTTAGTGATCATACGGAAGTTACCTTTGCCCAACTTTCTGACGAAGAAATTAACTATTATGTCGATAAATATCGGCCTTATGACAAAGCAGGAGCTTATGGGGTGCAAGAATGGATTGGGTATGTAGGAATTGTTCGTCTAGAAGGCTCTTATTTTAATGTAATGGGCCTACCTGTGCATAAAGTTTATGAGGTGCTCAAACATTTTTAATCAGAAATATAGAGGCTATCTAAATAAGCCCTAATTTTGTGAAATAAGCTATTTTAAATGAAATACAACTTAAGTGAAATAAGTGAGGTAATTAAAAATCGCCGAACAATATTTCCAGAACAATTTTCGGACCGAAAAATACACCGAGAACAAATAGAAGTCTTGATAAATAATGCGATTTGGGCACCAAATCACGGCCTTTCTCAACCTTGGCAATTTAAAGTGTTTATGGAAAACGGCCGCATCAAATTGGCTGATTTTTTAGGCGAAATGTACACCAAATTGACACCCGAAAGCGATTTTAATGAAGGTAAATATACCCTGCTAAAAAATCGACCTTTATTAGCAGGGGCGGTAATGGCAGTGTCTTTAAAAAGAAATGCTGAAAGTCGCATTAGTGAATTAGAAGAGATTGAAGCAGTGGCTTGTGCTATTCAAAACATGTACCTCACCTGCACCGCATGGGGATTGGGTGGTTTTTGGTCGACTCCAAAATTAATTTACACCCCAGAGATGAATACTTTTTTAGGGATTAGCGAAGCAGATAAATGTTTGGCCTTGTTTTATGTAGGTTATCCAAAAGCAGATTTGGAATGGCCTAAAAGTAGAAGAAAACCAATTGAATATTATACAGAATGGGTAAGCGAATAGGCGTGTTAGGATTGGTGAATTACCGCACCCATCCAACCAATAAAAATTATACCGTATTCAACTTTGTGACCAAAGAGCAGGCAGATATTTTTGAAAACGAATTAATCCAGCGAAAAATTTGGTTTGAAAAAGACGAAGAAGCACACAATAACGACCTCGTTTACCTTTTTGCCGTCAGACAAAGTGACGATGGTAAAGCGAAATTAGCCAATTATGTCGTGTCTGGAAAAACCCGCAACTTTATGGTACCAAATGTGATTTTTCGCTATGCGTTGGTGCTATTTTTTATAGCTATCCTTACCTTAGCCATAATTGGTTATAATATGCGTTAGAATAGTATATTTATGCCTGATTTCAATAAATAACAATTCCGATTGATGGTCAACACTAACTAACTTCAAAGAAATCAAAACATAAATGGCATGGTAAATAAATTTTTATTTTTTGTTGGACTGCTTTGGGGACTTGTTACCTTTTCGCAAAAGGGAGTAACGACATTTGGGATTGGCTATAAACCAATTGTTCCAAATCGCATCATCGGCACGTTTGAGCAAGATTTTAATGAAGGCGCATTTACCTCATCGATTAGGCAAACAATAGGTCATTCATTTGGCATGGTCATAAGGCAAGGTTTAAACGAAATCCTATCTTTTGAAACTGGCTTGGTCATTACTCAGCGTAATTTCAACTTGGAATTTAATCAAATCGATTCCAGCTTAACTGCCAAAAGTAAGGTAGGATTAGTAGGTTATGAAATCCCAATATCGGCATTGGTTTTTATTCGGCTGGCGGATGATTGGTACATGAATACGACCCTAGGTACTAGTTTAAATTATTTTCCTTCGGATGTTCAAGTAGAAGTACCACTTGATTTAAATGAATATTTTCAACACGAAGGCGCGCGTTTAAATCGCATTCAAGGAGCCCTGTTAGCAAACATAGGGGTTGAATATCGTACCAAAAAGAAGGGCTATTTTTATGGAGGATTTTCTTACAATTTACCCTTTCAGCCAATTTATACTTTTGCAATGTCGTACGAATTCCCGCCAGGAAAATTGTTGGCGATTGACAATATCCGCGGAAGTTATTTAACCCTTGATTTTAGATATTACTTCCACGAGAAACCAAAATCTGAAACCAAAAAATAGGTCTCCAAGAATACATCTTTTTTCTTTTTGAACGAACTTACATTGTAATCTTTTTTTTTGGTATATTAGGGACATAAATTTGTACCTCATGAAACGACTTTTACAAACGCTGCTATTGAATGCAGTTATAATTTCTGCTGCCAACGCGCAAAATTTCACTTTGCTTGAATCAACTGCTGAAACAATTCGAGTTAAACACTCACTTTCAGCCAACTTGCTTGAAACTGGATTATCGGTTTCAAAATCAATTGGTGCCAATGAATATTTGGATTTTTCAGCTTCTTATGAAATTGTTTCAATGAATCTTGGTCAACCTGCTTTGCCTTTTTTCACCGAATCCGTGATTGTTTCCAATACAGGTTCAACTTCACTAACCATTTCGCACGATGGGTATGACGAATATGAAAACATCCTTGTAGCCCCATCAAAAGGCAGTTTAAAAAGAAATATATCTCCACAAGCCGTCCCTTATTTATTTGGGGATGCTTACACAACAGATGCTTTTTTCCCTGGAAATTTAGCGAGTCTTAGCAGTCCTTTTATTTTGAGAAGTACTAGAGGAGCGACCATTACAATTAATCCGTATCAATACAATCCGGTAACTAAAAAATTGCGCGTTTATAAAAATATCCAAGTAACTGTCAATGTAAATCTAGGAGAGACAGGAGAAAACGAATTAACTCCTCGGCTTGAAAATTCAGAAACTTTTTATCAGGCGTACAAAAATCTTTATTTGAATCCGTCAGCATTAGGCCGATATTCGCCAAGAGACGAAGAAGGTGAAATGTTGATTATTGCACCAAATGCATTTATTGATGAAATGGAACCTTTTGCGCAGTGGAAAACTGAAAAAGGGATCAAAACTACCCTTGTTTCGAAATCAGATGCAGGTGGAACTGCGCCAGAAATCAAGTCGTATATCGAAGACTTTTATGGAGATAATCTTGATTTAGTATTCGTGGTTTTAGTAGGAGATCATGAGCAGTTGCCTTGCTTTTCGTATGGTGAATCTGGCGGAGAACAATTGTGGAGTGATTCATATTTCGGGCAAATGACAGGCGATTATTATCCCGAACTGTTTGTTGGAAGATTTTCAGGAAATGCTTCAGAAATTGAAACGATGGTAGAACGTACGTTAGAATATGAAAAAGATCCAGCGGCGGGAGATTGGATGACAAAAGCAATTGGATTAGCTTCAGATGAAGGTTATGGTTACGGTGATGATGGGGAAGCTGATTGGCAACACGCACGAACTAATCGAGCAAAATACCTTGATTTTGGTTATACCACTATATATGAATTTTACGACGGATCGCAAGGTGGTGCAGATGCCCCAGGTAATCCGAACGCAGAGATGATTTCACCAGTAGTTAACAGTGGTATTGGTTTGTTTAATTACACTGGACATGGAGATCTGTACACCTGCGTAACAGGCAATTTTAATTCCGACGATGTTGATGACGCTACTAACAATGGAAAATATCCATTTGTTATTTCGGTTGCTTGTAATAATGGGACTTTTGTTGGAGGCACCTGTATTTCAGAAACTTGGTTACGAGCAACCAATGGAAGTTCTCCAAGCGGCGCCATCGCGGCTTGTGGATCAAGTATTTTGATGGCTTGGGCAGAACCGATGCAAACTCAAGATGAAATGTCAGAAATAATCACAGAAGCTTATGTTTCTAATCGCAAAGCAACTTTGGGTGGAATTTTCTACAATGCCCAAATGAGTATGTTTGAAGATTATGGAGCAAGTGTGACCGCAAGAGAAGTAATGCAAACATGGATGATGTTTGGAGATCCTTCTACCCTTTTCAGAAATAAAATGACAGAAGACATGACCGTTACTCATTTGGCGTCAGTGCCAATGGGAACGACTAGCGTTAACGTTTCGTGTGATGTCGAAGATGCTACTGTGGCTATTTCGCAAGCAGGCGTTTTATTAGGTTTTGAAAAAGTTGTCGGCGGTTTAGCGGCAATTACTTTTCCTGCGATCGCCTCTTCAGAACCGCTTTTAGTAACTGCAACTAAACAAAACTATCGTCCTTATCAAGGTCCAATTGCTATTACGAATTCTGATGTTAGTGCGGATGAGTTTGAACATTCAACATTGGTTATTTATCCTAATCCTGCGAACGACTTTGTTACAATCAATTGGATGAATGCTGAAACTCCGAGTCGTGTTGAATTATGGGATGCTACTGGGAAATTAATTTTGAGTGAAAATCAGTTTTCTGGGAATTTTGTTGAATTAAATCTGTCAGGACTTGCGCCAGGAGTTTTTATTTTGAAAGTTGAAAGTTTGAATGGTATGCAAATGTCAAAATTTATTGTTCAATAAACGACCACTATTTTCATAACTGCCAAATTTCTTTGGACTAATTAGTCCTTGATCTTGAATTTTGGCATACTTTTGGACGAATAGATTTAAAATCGAGTTATGAAACGGATCATGGTAATTGGTATTTTGCTTTTTTCTTTCGGGTGTGCCAACCGCAAAGAACGCATTCAAGAAAGGGAAGCCCATGAAGGACAAACAACGGAAGTTGTAGACCACGTTAATGTAACTGAAAGAATCCTTGGCACAGTAGTGGCTGCTTCTGAAAGTTGCCCTGTCTTGATTGATGCGCAAGTAGGCGAAAAAATCGTTAAAATGTACCCGGTTAACTTGGACGAAAAGTTTCAAAAAGCAGGAATGAAATTAAAATTTAGTTACACCCTAAGCAGGGCCCAGCAACCTGAAAATTGTGATGTTGATGCTGTTGTGGTATTAAGTGACGTTGCTGTGATGAGGTAGTTTTTTTATCTCTTTTCTTAATTTTTCTTTTTATCAATTATTAATCAGTTATTTAACAATGATTATGTAACCTGTTAGCGCCACTATTTCTGTTAAATCATGTTAAATTTTCCCAAAACGAATGGTGATATAAATTAAATTTGAACTTTATACTTCAAAGCACTTTTTATATGACTGAAAAAAATCCACTAGAAGACCTTCGAGAGATTCGCCGAATGATGGAAAATTCGTCCAAATTTTATTGCCCAACTCGAGGTGGTAATTCGGGATGCAACGCACGTTGAATTTTAATCAACGTACCTTCTATCGACTGATATTTTCCATTTGGTCCTGGAGACAAAGCAGGTGCTTGATAAATAAATCCTTCTTGATCGAACAAATAGTAATTAGGAACACTCGTGATATTAAACGACCCCATTAAATCCTCATCCTCGCCTACATAAAATATATCCCATGTGTAGGAAGAGTGAGCTTTTAAAAAGGCATTAAAAGTTGCGGTATCTCTATCTGTACAAACCGATACAAAGGCGATATCTTCACTAAATTTTGGCACCATTCGCGCGATAATTTCCATATCGTTTACACTGGCTTCGTTCCACGTTGCGAAAAGGTTAAAATAAATAAATTTTCCCTTGTAATTGGTCCATCCCATATCTGGCTGCCCAGGTTTTTTAAGTTGAACTGCGGGAGCTGGATAACCAGGTTCTAAATTGGTAATGTATGATTTAACATTTTTTGCAACAACAGCATTGTGAGGATGCGCGGAATGATGTGCTATAGAATCTAAAATAGTTAAGATATTTGGTCGAAATTCGACCTCTCGATAAAAGGCCTTTCCTAATTTATCCACCATCACTAACTCACGGATTTCTGGATTCGCCAAAAAAATGTCCCCTTTTAACGCCAACATCAACATGGTAGGACTTTTGAGATAAATGGCTTTCATAATTTTTTCTTCTGTCGCGGGCAAATATTCTCTAAATTCTTTATCGTAAAATGCCAAAAAAAACTTCATGTACCGATCGTTCTCATAATACAAAGGGTAGGATTCGATAAAATTAAGGAATGTCTGCAATCGTTTTTCGCTTAAAGCATTTCCTCCGCTCGTTTGCTGCATTTCAGCTAAATCATAACGCACGTAGGTGATAAAAAAAGGATCTTTCACATCTTTATATGCTTCTGAAACGTAGGTTTGAAAGGTGTCCAAACAAGCGATGAATCCTCCACGTTGTACTTCCCTTTCATGGTAAGCAATAAACATGTCAAACCATTGATGATATTGCAAAATTCGATAGTTAAGATCCGTTGTATCTAAATCTGAGAAATATAAATTTGACAGCGCATTTGAAACACCTGCAGCCTCTTTTGATTTAGGGAAATAAACGGTATAATTTTTCCCAGGTACCAGATACAAAGATGACTCTGTACGGTCTATCTGTATGATGCCTTTAATCGTTGCCTTGGTTGTATAGGTAATTCTGAACATACTGTCGGTTGGGCTTACTAAGCCTTCACCTAGTTTTACCTTGTTCAAGGTCACATAATCTTGATAAGTAAATAACTCAACTTTTTGTCCTACAAAATGAGGCGCATAACCACTGATGACGTTTTGACTAAATACTGGCCAATTTATGATCCACATTAAAATTAACCAACTTACGCTCCTTTTCATACACTCATAATTAAAAATTCTTCGTTCGTTACAAAGTTTCCGATTTTTCCACCATTCTTCTTAATTTCTCGCACGATGGAAGAATTAATTGCTGAAAACTCTTGATCAGTCATTAAAAATATCGTTTCTACCTCAAAACCATTTTCATTTGAAACCGATTCATTCATGTGTGCAATAGATTTTTCAAATTCAAAATCAACTGTATTTCTTAACCCACGTAACAAATACCTTGCCCCATTTTTTTTACAAAAATCAATGGTTAAACCTTGATAAGCCTCTACGCGTATTTTTGAATGATTAGTAAAATGAGAATTTATATGTGCGATTCTACTTTCTAATTGATACATATATTGTTTGTTAGAATTAACCCCAACCGCAATAATAATCTCGTCAAATAAAGGTATAAAACGATTTACAATTGCCTCGTGACCTTTGGTAAAGGGATCGAAAGATCCTGGAAAAACACCTATTCGTTTCATTTGCTTAGTTTATGTGACGTAAAGTTAAAAGTTATTGCCAAACGCTCATTTTTTTGCTTGAGATTTTAGAAAATGGAGCGCAATGACAGTTAGTTAAATTCGAAAAAACTAAAACTTACGCCTCCATAATGACGCGTGTTTTTGTAATTTTTGAACGAACTCACAGCTACTCTTTCACTGTGTTCCAAAATAAAAAGTCCATCTTCAACTAGGCAATTGGATTGAAAAACCAATTCGGTTAATTTTTCTAAATCTGGAAATTCAAAGGGAGGATCTGCAAAAATTATATCAAATTGGCGCGAATTTTCAGTCAAAAAATGAAAGGCATCTTGTTTTAAAATAGTCCAGTTAGTTACTTCCAGCTCGGTGGCGATTTTTTTTTGGAAATTACATGAAATGCCACTGCTATCAACACCAATCACTTTTCCAACACCTCGCGATAAAAATTCGAGACTAATGTTTCCAGTGCCGGAAAAAAGGTCTAAAATGTCCAAATCCTCAAAATAAACCTTTGCGTCAATAATTCCAAACAAAGCTTCTTTAGCCATGTCGGTGGTTGGGCGTGAAGGAAATCTTTTTGGTGGCGAGAATCTCTTCCCTTTAAACTTTCCGCTAATTACACGCATAACAATTGTTTAGTGAGCATATAATCTTTACTCAACTCATTTTGCTCATGAATGCGAATAGTAGTTTTGAAAAAATCCTGAAAGGTTTTTAATTCAGCCCAAGATGCATTAACTCCAGAAAGATGCAATTCAATTTTTTCTTGCTCAATCTCTTTTTGTTCGAGTACATACAAAATATAATAGATAATGTCCGATAAGGATTTATAATCAAATCGATTAAAATACAATAGTTCAGAACGCCTAGTGATCAAAAAATAAAATTGATTTTGATCAATATGAATTTGTATTTTGGGACTGTAGGCTATATGATCAAAAGCTGCTTTCAATAAAACAGTAGACCGATGTAATAATTTGATTCGTGGAAAAGCGGCTACAAATAATGACTTAATCCACAATGGAAATTCGTAAATATTAACGATACCTAATTCAGCTAATCTGCTATAATCGAGATTTTCATATGGTTCTGAAAAATTCAACTTAAAAATTTCGGTTGATTTGTTGTGGGCAAACAAGCTCACTGGAATCAATGTATTTCTGTTGCTTCCTGAAGACAAGGTAAAAGATGCAAAATTACCTGAAAAAATAGGTTGATTTAAAATCTCAGTCAATCCATTCTTAGAAAAATCGAGCACGCCAATTTCAGAAAAATGCACTGATTTTTTACTCGAAATATTTACAATTGAAAATTGAAATTTTTCGGGTGTTAAATCCATGCAAAGCGCATGTTGATATGCATCTTCTTTTCTGAACGCTATTATCTCTGATTCCAACTTTCGCTCAAATGTGTGTCGTTTAAATCACCAATCGCGTATTTTTTCTTTTCTTCATCCTTTTTCTTCATTGGATGTGTCATTTCAATATACAGCGTTTGGATATCGATTCCTTCCCTGTTGACTGATCCAACCTTCATGAATACAAGCTCTTTTGTATAAGGAACATATTTCAAATCTTCCGCTACAAAATCCAAAGTCGCTCCCATTTTTTCACGTTCTTTAATTCGCTTAGGATCCATAAAAACCGCTTCCAGAACAGAAACATAAGAGGTGTCTCTTAAGAATCCTTTTAATTCAGCACGTTTATTATTATGCCATTTAGATAAAGCAGTTGCTTCAATTTCAGTCATTTTAAAATCGCTTGGACGATTATCTCCATATAAATAGGCAATTTCATAATCTTCCAATCGATCGTCAGGAATAGCACCCTCTTTTTTAATTTTCATTTTTTTGCCGGTATTGACAAAATAAATCAACGAATCCATTGTACCGCAATACGATCCATGAAATTCTTTGTACGCCAATTGGGCTTGTTTGATGTCATCCAATCTCACTTTAATGTCCGTTTCTTTCAAGGCATAATCTGAATTAAACTTAACAGTTTGGCTAATATTTTGGTAGGTTGCAAAAAGCACAATTACAGACGCTATTGCCATTGAACCCATTACCAAATAACCAATTAAGGTATTAATAATTCCTAAGAGATACAAAAACCAAATAATACTAGCTACCACAAAAAATATACTGGCGATGGCAAATTGAAAATTTTGTGGAACTTCTGCTTTATCTCCGTTATTCAAAACAACTTGAGGAGGGCTTACTACTAAACTAAGCAGATATAATCCAAAGATTAAAAACAATGAAGGAATTAAAAATCTAAAAAACTGGTACTTTACTGTATCGAACATAAGTAATAACTGATTAACACTATTAAATCGGCTTTTAAAATCTATCTTTGCAAAGCTACAATTTTTTTTGTACGAACTTATGCCAATGAATATATTTTTTGACTATTTAAATCAATAGATCGACAATTAATTGATTTCCTTTGAATAATAAAATTCTTAAATCAAGCTTCGTTGATTATTTCCAAGAAAAACTTGGATTTGAACCTACTTTTGACCAATCCAAAGCCATCGAAAACTTAACTGATTTTATGTGGAATTTTGGCGAACAGGCTTCGGAAGGACTCGAATTATTTATCTTAACAGGCTATGCAGGAACGGGTAAAACGAGTCTAATCAGCGGGTTTGTAAATTCGTTGCCTTTGGTTAAGCTTAAAGCTGTTCTTCTAGCGCCAACAGGGAGAGCTGCAAAAGTACTTTCTAATTACAGCCATTTAAAAGCTTCTACAATTCATCGAAAAATTTATTTTAAAAATGAAATGGAAGGCACAGAAGGATTTATTTTAGGCGAAAACAAACACAAAAACACCCTTTTTATCGTGGATGAAGCGTCCATGATTGCCACCAAATCGAGCGGACAAAATGCAGATGTTTACCAACGAAATTTATTGGATGATTTGGTAGAATATGTTTATTCTGGTGACAATTGTCGCTTAATTTTTGTGGGCGATAAGGGCCAATTACCGCCCATTGGTATGGACAAAAGTCCTGCTTTAGAAAAGGATTACCTTGAAGCCACTTATTCGTTAAAAATTTTCTCGAGTGAGTTAAGCGAAATTGTGCGGCAGGCAAAAATGTCTGGTGTGCTTGAAATTGCTCATCGTTTGCGGGATTTTGATCCAATTCCTCCTTTTTTACCTTGGAATAACACGGATACTTTTGCTATATGCGGTGTCGAACTTCAAGAAAAATTGGAAGAAGCTATCACAACCTACGGACGAGATGAAGTAATGGTGGTGACACGATCAAATAAACGAGCGAATTTATTTAATGAGCAAATTCGTCGCAGAATCCTTTGGCAAGAAGAAGATTTGAATGCCGGAGATGTTATTATGGCCACGCGTAATAACTATCATTGGTTGGACCCAAAATCGGAAGCTGGTTTTATTGCCAACGGTGAATTAATGGAAATTTTGAAAATAATTCGCCGTGAAGAAGTTTTTGGTGGTGAGTTTGCCGACGTGGTGGTGCGATTAATTGATTATCCTGAAATGAAGGATGTGGAGGTTAAAATTTTATTGAATTCAATCCGTCACGAAGGGCCGTCGTTGCCTAGGGAGGATATGAAACAATTGTTTTATCGGATTGCTGCGGAAGAATATTCGTACTTAAGAAATAAGAAAGAAATTTTGCGGATGGTGATGCAAAACCCATACTTTCAAGCCATCCAAGTTAAATTTGGGTATGCCGTTACCTGCCATAAAGCGCAAGGGGGACAATGGGCAGCAGTGTTTGTCGATCATGGGTATTTTTTGGAGGAAATGTGGGATATTGAATACATGCGTTGGTTGTACACCGCTATTACGCGAGCAAGAAATGAATTGTTTTTAGTGAATTTTGCGCCTAATTTTGTAGGTGAATTAGATGCTTCATGATGCTTAAAAAATGTGCTTTGTGCTCGGTAGAATTTGTCTGCAAGGCCGATGATATTGCGAATTGCCAATGTTCGCAATTATTAATTTCTGAAGTGGTAGTGAAAGAACTAAATAAAAAGTTTACCGACTGTTTATGTTTTTCGTGTTTGTCAAATTTTTCGGTGCGAATCTCTGATGAAAATTCAACATTGACTAATGAAAAACAGCTATATAACGTTTGATCCTCTTCTACCCTTTCACCAATTTTCGGCGTTTTTTCTCTTTGACAATTAGGCTGAGTTCGCGCCCCATTTGACCGGCAACGGAGGTGTTTTCTTGCGCACGTCTTAACAAATAAGGCATTACCTCTTTCACAGGGCCATAAGGAACATATTTTGCCACTAAATAGCCTGCATGAGCAACATTGTATGAAATATGATCGCTCATTCCAAGTAATTGAGCAAAATGAACCCGTGGATCCGATTTTTCAATTCCGTTAGCTGCCAATAAATTAATGAGATGAAGTGAACTTTGTTCGTTGTGTGTACCCGCGCAAATAGAGAAACGATCAATATTTTCGACCATATACGTTAAGGCCAAATCATAATCGTTATCGGTTGCAGCTTTTGTTGCATGAATTGGAGAAGGATATCCTTCTTTTTCAGCTCTTTCGCGCTCTTTTTCCATGTACGCTCCGCGCACTAATTTTATTCCAACATAATACCCACCCGCAATTCCTTCTTGATGCGTTTTTTTCAAAAAAGCTAACCGATCGTGGCGATACATTTGTAAGGTATTAAAAATTATGGCTTTTTCCTTGTTATACATGGCCATCATTGCATTTACCATACGGTCAATCGCATCTTGAAACCAAGAATCTTCGGCATCGATAAAAACGGGTACATTGGCTTCGTAAGCTGCCTTGCAAATGGCATTGACACGTGCTAAGGCTTTGGTGTAATCTGCTTTTTCTTGGGTAGACAATTCTTGCTCAGATGAATTGACTTTTTCTAATAAATCGGTGCGAACAATTCCTGTTACTTTAAAAACGGCAAATGGTATTTTAGGATTGTTTTTTGCCGTTTGGATGGTGCTAATTATTTCGTCTCGGGTATGATCTAAATGACTTTCACCACTTTTGCCTTCAACGGAATAATCTAAAATTGTTCCTATACCAAAATCGCTCAATTCTTCAATTTTTACCTTACAATCAGTGATGGTTTCTCCTCCACAAAATTGTTTAAAGATTGTTTTTTTGATTAACCATTTGATTGGTAAGCGAATGGAAAAAGAAATATTAGTGGCTACTTTTCCAAACTTTACAAGCCAAGGCTTTCCGATCATTTTAAACAAGCGATATGACCATTGTAAATCGCTATCGTTTTTGCCTGCGAAGGCTATTTCTGTATTTTCAAATGAAACCATGTGACAAATATAAATGGAAATTACTACATTGGTGATTTGCAATTTTTAAAAATTCTAAATCAATTTAAGTGAAAGTAAGTGGAAATATTGTAGACATTGAAAACAAGCTGATTTTCAAGGGTGAAATTACCGTGGAAAATGGCTTTATTACGAAAATAGTTCGAAAGGACAAGGCAAACGATTCATTTATTTTGCCTGGTTTTGTTGATGCCCATATTCACATTGAAAGTTCAATGTTGGTTCCTTCTGAATTTGCTCGAATTGCGGTGGTGCATGGAACGGTTGCTACGGTTTCAGATCCCCATGAAATTGCTAATGTATTAGGAATTGATGGGGTCCATTTTATGATTAATAATGGCAAAAAAACGCCTTTTAAGTTCAATTTTGGTGCACCTTCGTGTGTGCCTGCTACTTCATTTGAATCGGCGGGTGCGGTGATAGATTCGGAGGGAGTAAAGGAACTTTTAAGCAATTCAGATATTTTGTATTTAACAGAAATGATGAATTATCCGGGAGTATTATTTGAGGATGCGGAAGTGATGAAAAAGATTTCGTGGGCGAAACACTTTAACAAACCTGTTGATGGGCATGCGCCAGGATTAAGAGGCGAAAATGTACGAAAATATATTGCGGCGGGAATTTCAACGGATCATGAATGTTTTACACGCGAAGAAGCTTCTGAAAAATTGGCCAATAGTATGAAAATTTTGATTCGTGAAGGAAGTGCGGCGAAGAATTTTGATGCCTTAATAGGCTTGGCGCATGAACACTTTGAAAATATGATGTTTTGTTCGGATGACAAACACCCCGACGACTTAATTTTGGGCCATATTAATGAACTTGTTAAACGTGGTTTAGCAGCTGGCATTGATTTGTTTAAATTATTGAAAATGGCCTGCGTGAATCCAGTGAAGCACTATAAGTTAAAGGTAGGCTTGTTAAATGTGGGCGATACGGCTGATTTTATTGTGGTGAATGATTTAGAGGATTTTAACATTGAAAAAACCTATATTAATGGTGAATGTGTTTCTGAAAATGGGGTTTCTACAATTGGACCAGTGGATTTTGAGGTACCCAATAATTTTAATACGCATTTGAAGGTTCCAACCGATTTTGAATTGGTGGCTAGTTCAAATCAAATAAAGGTGATTCAGGTGCTTGATGGGCAATTAATTACCAAATCGTTAGTTTTTCCAGCGACGATTGAGAAAGGAAAATTGGTTTCGAATACAGCCTTGGATGTGTTAAAAATTGTGGTGGTGAATCGGTATAAAAACGCGCCTGTGGCAGTTGGATTTATTCATAATTTTGGTTTAAAGAGCGGAGCTATCGCCTCATCTGTTGCACACGATTCGCATAATATAATAGCGGTGGGAGTGAACGATGATATGATTTGTAATGCGGTGAATGCTATTATTAATGAAAAAGGAGGAATTTGTGCAGTGACTGCGGAAGATGAACTGGTATTAGGATTGCCTGTGGCAGGAATTATGAGTAAATTAGATGTTTGGCAAACGGGCGAATTGTATCAGCAAATTGATCAAAAAGCCAAGGCCATGGGATCTAAATTACATGCGCCTTTTATGTCGCTTTCTTTTATGGCTTTATTGGTGATTCCGAGCTTAAAATTGAGCGATTTTGGACTTTTTGATGGGGATAAATTTGAATTTACGGAGGTTAACCACGTTTAGGTTGACTTTTTTTAAAACCTGAGTTGAGATGCACTGCGCATTAGAAAAGGAACGACTGATTTTAAAACGCCTGACACCGTACGATTTTATTTTTCGATTTGAAATTATGCCGAAGACGAAATTAAACGTTTTTTGGGAGATACGTATGACGAGAGGAGTTTATCAAGGAAAAAAACAAGTGTGCAAATGGTTACTCCAATTTTAATGGGATTGAGCTGATAGATGCAATTTGAAGTAAGATTTCCAAAAGAATAAATTGTCGTATCGCTGACAAGGCAATTGAGTTGGACACATTTTATTAAAGGAATGCCAATGCAAATTACATCAATCTGTAGAACGAGCAAGAAACAAAATGGAAAATTCTAAATTGTAAAATTAACGCTATTGAACAAGATTTTGTGTTAACGATTGCAGCGAAATCCTTTTTTTCCATTGGCTAAATGGCGAAAAAGATTAGAGCGAAAAGCGTGACTCTGACCTATTGAAATTACGTAAATGCAGTTTAGTAATTGCGACAGCGTTAGGGAAACACCAAAAAAAAAAATATGTCTAGTTTTAGCTAATTTAGTGACGACAAATGGTGTTTTTATGTGAGTTTTGTGTTGAGTGATGAGGAATTGTAGGGTTTTCAGACAGGAAGTGTTGGTAAAATGGTTTACTTTTACTATTACTCGTGGGAAAATATTGAAAAAATGGTGAATTTAAGCGGATTAGAAATGATTTAAAAATTTGAAATTCCGTATAAAAAAGACGATGGAAGTGGTGAAATTCATACAGTTTTAGTAGGGGAAAAAATTGAGAATTGTTGATTATTTTTTGAAAATTTACAACCTCAACACGCATTTTAGTAATACCTTTGCACCCAAATTATGAAGGCTCTTAACTACAATAACTCAGAAATTCGATTTGGCGACTTGGCGTCGTGTGGCTTTAATGCGGTCTTGAACTCGGATCGGTTTAAACGATCGAAAAAAGTGATTATTACGGATGAAAATGTTTATGAACGTTGGATTTCGGACATGGTGGTTACTTATGATGGCTTGAAAGATGCTGAAATTATTCAACTACCCGCAGGTGAACAATACAAAACGGTGGGGATTTGTGTGGAAGTTTGGAATGCCTTGAGTGAATATGAAATTGAGCGTAATGACTTAATTATCAATATTGGTGGTGGGGTGATTACGGACATGGGGGGATTTATTGCCGCAACTTTTAAACGTGGTTTGGCATTTGTAAATGTTCCGACGACGCTTTTGGCACAGGTAGATGCCTCTGTGGGGGGGAAAACGGGGATTGATTTAGGTTCTTATAAAAATCAAATTGGGGCTTTTGCCGATGCCGATTTTGTGTTTGTGGATACTAATTTTTTAATGGCTTTACCAAAGGATGAATTGATTTCTGGCTATGCCGAAATGTTGAAACATGGACTGATTTCGCTAAAAAGTTATTGGTCGGATTTGGTTAAAACAGACCCGACCCAGGCGCCAGATAAGCTTTTGCAAAAAATTAGAACCTCTGTTTCGATTAAACGAGAAATTGTTGCCAAGGATCATTTAGAAACCGGGTTGCGGAAAAAACTGAATTTCGGACATACCATTGGCCATTCAATCGAAGGATATGGGATTTCGAAAGGTGAGCATATACCGCATGGGTTTTGTGTTGCCTGGGGAATGATTGCGGAAGCATACATTTCGAAACAATTAAAATTATTGAGTGCGTCTGAATTTGATGAAATTAATTCTGTTTTACGAAAAATTTATCCCCCACTCAAGATTTCAATTGATGCTTTGGATGAATTAAACATGCTTTTGAAAAATGACAAAAAAACAGTGCATGGGGAATTAAATTTTACCTTGCTTCAAAAAATTGGGGAAGCTGTTTATAACATAAAAGTTTCTCCTGCCTTGGTGGATGAAGCTTTTGCCTTTATTTTGTCGTAATTAAACCTTACTTTAAATTTTTTAAGACAAAATCATACTTGGTGCCTTCTTCAAAGGTTCAGTTCATTTCGCCATCTAATTGTTCTGTTAAAGAAGATATTAACTCAAGACCAAATGAGGATTAGTTTGGATTGGTGGTACAATTTCCGTTGTCTTGGTAAATAAAAGTAAAGGCATTTAATCGGTCAGTTTTGTACATTTCGATTGAAATTATGCCATCATTTCTTCCAATAAAGGCATGTTTTAATAAATTGCTAATTAGCTATTTTACATATTATTACCATCGAAACTAAGGTGTCGTTACCAACCTGCTTAATTTCTGAGTTTACTGTAAGTTTTATATTCAAATTCGTTGAATTTGAGCGCACCAACATGGATCAAGGCCATTGCTGATAGCCCGATTAATGGAATCTTGGAACTGAAGTTGCGAGTCCTTTTCATTAATTTCATACGACTGCAAACGGAGCAGACTAGAGACCACTTTTGAATTGTTTTTCACCCAGTGATGACCTCTTTTAATATGACTGTTTTTTCTTGGGTTTCACTTGATCCAAAAATTGGTTAATTTTAATTAAATCGGAATTGGCTTGTGCATATTTGTGTTCGGCAGAATGGCGTAATTTCAGAAATTGAGTAATTAAAAATCTAAAAAAGCGATGCTACCACGAGCAAACCAATGCATACAGAAATGAGTTCGCGCGCTTGCTGTTCGGCATATTTTGGTTCACTGGTAAACAAAACCATGCCTAAGCAAACTTACCATTCCAACTATTTTAGGCAAGGTGATAAAAGAATACAAGACGACGATTCCGATAAAATTGACATAAGAAGTTTTAAGGGGATTAAAAATTCTCATTTACAGTTTAATCTTAAGTTGCATTTTAATGGTGGTTTTTTCGTTTCCTTGAATTTCTTCTAATCCTGAAGAAATGGTGCCTTCATTTGCGTATGAAAAGACATCCCATCGCAACCAACACTCCATTTTTTCAGAAATATCATATTTTACCATGAGGTAAGTTCTGATACCTTGATAATAGTATGAAGGGATACTGAATACTCCCAATAAATCATTTTCGTAGGCATAAATTCGAGTGTCGTAATTTTCTGTGTCAAAAATGGCATAGCGACCATAAATTGTCAGGGGTAATTTTTTAAAATCGAATCGGAGATCTTGGAAAAATAAAAATCCATGATTTTTAACTTCTCCGTAGGTAAAATTCACATATTCAACGCGGGTTTTAAACGACCATTGATCACTAATTTTCTGATCATAATTTAAACGAATCGTGTTTTTTAGGAGATAATCTTGACCCTTAATCCCAAAAACTGCCTCCTTTTCGTTTCGTTGGGTGATTTTATTTCTAAAACGCAAATAAAATTTAGCTCTTCGTGAGGCTTGATAATTAATTTGTACAAAATATTCTCTTCCATGGCTGATATCAGCAGTGAGCCATTTTAAATAAGTGAATTTGAATTGATCATAATAAGCATCCAAACTCCATTTGGTGGTAAGATTGGCTTGCATTCCGATGTAAATTCCTCTTTCTCCAGTATTGTCTGAAGACTCGCCAAACCCAGTGCTATAATTTGAATGGAATGCTTTGTCATAATTCCGATAAATCGCCAAAAGATCCACACGCGGATCGACATTCCAAGAAAATCCATTTACCGTTCCGAATTTCAAATTATCGCCAGCTGCTGTTTCACCGAAAAATGTCATATTTCGATAAAATAAACGGTAATTTAATCCTGTGGTTAACAAGGAATTTCCGCTGAATTTGTATTTTTTGTAATCTGAAGTATCGATTACGAACGGCGTATCATAATGAGTGTAAACACTTGTTAATCCAACACGATAATTTTCACCTTTAACAGCAAACTCGCCTCCAAAGATCGTTTGTAAAACTTTGTTTTTATCGGCAATTTCACTTGGCGTTCGATGAAATCCAGACAGTTGAAACGATCCAAATTCGTCGTCAAATAAATCCAAGGAATCCAACGAATTTACCGAGGCATCCATTTTTTTTGCAGAGGCAAATCCTGTAAAATCAAAACGCTCATTTTTTAAGTTGAATGCGGCTCCTCTTAAAAACAAGGCTTCATTCACAGAAGTGTATGGACGAAGCCCCGTGGCACTTCGCTTTCCGTTCATTACATCCGCAGATTTTCCAATTCCAAAACCATTCCACATGGTTAAGCCTTGTCCTAAATTTACCTGATAATCACCCAAAGCCACCGAATTAAATTTCCACACTTTTCGTAAAAATAAATGCCCCGAATAAAAATCAAATCCTTGTTTTTGGCTGCCTCTAAAAAATTCTTCACCCGCATCCTTTTCTGCTGTAATTCCCCAACTAATTCGATCCTTGTAAGTTGTGCGATATCGGAAATATAATTTATCCGAACTTCCTAAATATTGGCGATTTGGGTAAAGGGCTAAAATACTGTCAGATATTGGTGCATAACCTGCTTTTTCTTCAAATGTATTTTGGTACCTTAAAATAAAGTCATGTTTTCCATAACGAAACGCATTTTTCCATACAAAATCGTCTTTTACTATGGGCTCCGCTTTAATAAAAGGTAAAATCATTTCAATAGTTTTTGCACCTAGTTCCGGAATGGCAGCTAATTCAAACAAGGTTAAAAATGCCCCGTAACGATAACGATAGTTTAAAATAGACAGAATTTGTATATCGGTCAATAAATGTAGCCGCATCAAATCCTCTTCTAAAGCCGAGTTGATATTGATAGGATTATCGTAGAAGTAGAATAAATCATCAAAAAAGGTCGTTAAATCCAAATCTGAATCTTCTAAAACTTCTCCAATAAACTCAATTCGTTGCTCAATGATGGCTTGTTTTTCGAGAGTTTGTGACCAAACAGCAAACGAAGCGCAAAATGTGACTAGGGTGAGAATGTACCGCATCTTATTCAAAAGAAAATTTTAACCCAGCTGAAGGACTCATTCCTAGGGTACTGTGCCAGTTGGTGGACATGTCAAATTGAAATCGGTTTAACGCCAACCCAAAACCAAAAGAAGATTGAAAAGGAAAAGAATTTACCCCCAAGCGAACATAAAAAATATCGTGCGGATGAATTTCCAATCCTGTTTTTACGTTGATTGGATTGATTATTGTTTTTTCTGCCTCGAGCGACCAACTAACTTTTTTACTAAAAATATATGTCAGTCCTAAGCCAAAACGCGTTGGTAAACGTTCGTCTTCAAGTTCTGCTAATTTAGTTCGTGAAATATTTTGAACCCGTACGCCAAATCGCCAGGATTTATTGGCTTCGTAATAAACACCTAAGTTTCCAGATGCTGTATTTCTAGTGCCATAATTTTCTCCCAGTTGTATGCGGTGATAATTTAACCCAACTCCACCATAAAATTTATCCGAAAGTTTGATCCCATAGGCCACACCAACCTGAATTTCTCGGTAAAGCGAAAATCCAGTTTGTTGCATTTGAACACCAAAATTTCTGTTCTTTTTTCCTTTGTGCGCATAGACAATGGCTTGTGAGGATATTTCTTTTACCAAGAATCGATTCTCATAATTTAGGCCTATGGATGTTTTGTCAAGTGCACCAAGTGCACCTGGATTATTGTAAACCGAATAAACATCAGTTAGGGTCAACCCGACTCCACCCATGCCCAATGATCGTCCTCCTAGCTGAGGATAGATTTGTGCACTAAGTGAAACAGTTGTTAAACAAGTAATTAAAACAAATATTCTTTTCATTGACGGGAAAGTTAGTAATTATGTCTGAAACCATATTCGATTTGTCACAAAATTTGTAGATTTATTGACGATTTGATAACAGATGGACATAACTTCAACCAAACCACTAAAAATTTTTAATGCCTCGGCAGGGAGTGGCAAAACATATACCTTGGTGCAAGAATATTTGCGAATTGTCTTGCATAGCGAAAATCCATTAAAATTTCAATCGATCTTGGCAATGACCTTTACTAATAAGGCCGCAAATGAAATGAAGGAACGAATTTTGGAGGGCTTAATTCAGTTGGGAAAACCGGTACACGATAAAAATGAAAATGAATTGGCGTTTCTAATTGACACTTCTAAAAACATGATCTTGTCACCAAGTGTTGTCGAAGAACGTTCAGCTAAAATTTTGAATCGCATTTTGCATAATTACAGTGCTTTTTCGATTATGACTATCGATAAATTCACTCACAAAGTCATTCGAACCTTTGCAAAGGACTTAAATATTTCGATTGATTTTGATGTGGAATTAGATTTGCAAAAATTGCGAAAAAATGTCACTGATCTTTTGTTTGATCAAATTGGGCGGGATAAGGATTTAACAGCTTTGATGATGCGCTATGCGAATACGAATCTAGCAGATGATAAATCGTGGAATTTCTCCAAACAATTATACGATTTTAGTAATGAGATTTTTAAAGAAGAAGCCATTAAAGCAATCGACTTATTAAAAAAATTAAGTCCTGCCGATTTTTTAAAGGTTCAAAATGACCTGATTTTGGAAAACAAAAAAATTGGGGATTCGTTGATTCGAAATGCGCAAGAAGCCTTGGATTTAAGTTTGTCAAAAGGGTTAACAGCCAGCGATTTTCAAGGGTTGAGTAGATCAGTGATTACGTATTTTTCGAAATTGGCAAAATTGAACGAATTTGAGCCACCAAGCGACCAATTAAGAAAGTATGTAGAGGCAAATAAATGGGGGCATGAGAAAAGTCCGAACAAATCAATTGCAGATGGAATTGGGGATTTATTGGGTCAGTATTTTAATCAAATTTTAACCGTTTTTGAAGGACCATTTAAGACCTATATCATTAACAAAGAAATCCTTAAAAACCTCAACAACCTTTCGCTTTTAAATCACCTTGTGAGTATGGTGGAGCAAATTAAGGAGGAAGAAAATATATTATTGATCTCAGACTTTTACAAAAAAATTGCCGAAATCATCACCGAAGAACCCGTGCCGTTTATTTACGAGCGACTTGGGGTGCGTTATCAACATTTTTTGCTGGATGAGTTTCAAGACACCTCTTACATGCAGTGGATAAATATGATTCCATTGGTGCACAATTCATTGGCTTCGAAAAATAGCAATTTAATTGTTGGCGACGGAAAACAAGCCATTTATCGTTGGCGAAATGGTGAAGTTGAACAATTTACAGGACTTCCAAACCACATTTTAAATCCCGATAACATTGCCTCTTTGCGGGAGGCTGAACCATTGTTTAAGGCATTAGGCGAAAAATATCCGTTGAAACAAAATTTCCGTTCGGCTCCTGAAATTGTAAACTTCAACAACGATCTTTTTTCGACCTTGATTAAATCTTTGCCCGAAAATTTACGGCCGATATATGAAGATATTTTACAAGAATCCACTCAAAATTTTTTAGGTTACGTGGAGGGTAAATTTAGGCAAACAATCACCCCAGACGAACAATTGGATTTTGTCTATACCAGTATCCAAAAGGCCTTGGAAAATAATTTTGACTTAAAAGACATTTGCGTGTTGACGCGAAACAATATCCAAGGTTCCGAAATCTCTAGATTTTTAACAGAAAATGGAATTAAAATTATTTCACAAGAAAGTTTGTTTATTGGAAAAGATTTGAATGTTAAGTTTATTGCCAATTTGATCGCATCCATCATCAATCCAACCAATAAAAATTTCAAAATTAAGACCTTAGAACATTTTTCGACCCTAATTTTAAAAGAAGAAGCACGGATTACGATCGAAAAACATACCTCCGACATCGAAAAGCGCGACATAATTTCAATTCTGAAAGATTATAACTACACCCTTGTTCCACCGCATCAATTTCACAATTTATTTGAATTTGTTTCTGGATTAATAAATGCTTTTGATTTAACCATTGGCGCCAATCCATTTTTACAATTTTTATTAGAGCAAGTGCATTTATTTGAAAAAAGAAATAATTCAAATGCCCGTGATTTCGTCGATTGGTATTTTGATCGGGGTCACACCACGTCAATTATCAGTCCTGACGGGGCAAATGCCGTTCAGGTTATGACTATTCACAAATCAAAAGGATTGCAATTCCCTGTGGTAATATGTCCATTTTTTGACTGGAACATGGATGTAAGTCGCCAAATTTCATGGGTAGAAAATTCAGACAATTCTTTGCCCGCCTATTTTGTTAAAATTTCAAAAGCCTTGTTAGACACCGAATTGTCGGAAACTTATCATATTGAAAATGGAAAATTTTTATTGGATAACTTGAATTTGCTGTATGTCGCCTTTACTCGTCCCGAAGTGGCACTTTTTATTTCGGGTAAAATTGGAACCACCAACTCTCCTGCAAAACTATGGTTAGCCTCCTACTTTGAGCAAACCAGCTTGGGCGAATTTTCGAATAATGTTTTCACTTACGGTAAATTTACACCACGCACCACCACCAAACGATCCACTACCCCAACCTTTCAGGTGAACTATGAAAAAGAAGTGATGGATAAGCCTGTGCTCAGTTATAAAAGCGCCGAAAATTGGAATGTTTATGATTTGGATGAACGCAGAAGTTTTGGAACTAAAGTCCATTTAATTTTAAGCCAACTCAAAGGACTTAAGCAATTAACGCAAACCATTAGCCAACAAATTAAAAAAGGCACAATAAACAAAAAAGAAGCTGAATTAATTTCCGAAACCATAACCAATTTGTTTCAAGATCCACATTTTGCGGCCTATTTCGATGCTGAAAATCAACTCAACGAAAAAGAGATTATTGATTTAAACGGATTAAAATTAATTCCCGACAAAATCATCCAATTACCCACCCACCATTTGGTAGTCGACTTTAAAACAGGGCAAGAAACGCCAGCACACACCCTCCAAGTCCGAAAATACCTCTCCATCCTAAACGACATGGGATTCGAAAACTTAAAAGGCGAACTTTATTACACTGAAGAACAACGTTTTGTGTTGGTCGAATTTAATTAGTAGATTTAAAGACCTTCTACAAAACAACAAAATTAAATGGGAATTAAACAAAAGTGGCGCGATGAATCAGACGTAAATTTGATTGAAATTTTGGATAAAATGAGTGAAATCATGTCCCCATTATTTAATAATAAAGGCCAAGTCAATTTGGCTAGCTTTGCGAAAAAAAATGAGTGACATATTTACTTGCGTTTTCATTCAATACTAAGTTTGATACAAATGAAGATAAAATTATACGCAATTTTGATGCGGACAAAGTGATTGCAATGATATTAGAGGTGAAAGGAAATAATTTTTTAATCTATTGGGGAAAAATAAATTGGTTGTTAAAACCGACTTACCACGAATGTTTTCAGTCTTATAAAGATCCCTTTTACGCATTATTTAAATTTGAGAATAAACAAGTCAATATCGTTGAGGCCATGTTTGGCGATTACCATAAAAATGATCTTAACAGTCAACATTGGATTACTTCTGACATGAATTGGATGTACGACCTGTAAACATGAACCAACGCAACCACCTGTAAAACAATTCTCTTAAGTCATTCATAGAGTAGACAAATCATGAATTTACATTGGCCACCTATACCTGCTCTTCGCTATAGTTGCCGCCTTGGTGCATAAGTCAACTAAATTGTTTTGCTTGTTTCCGATGGTCACAACCAAACAACAAGTTTCCTAAATGCACCATAACAGCAAGCTGCCGCTTCTATCAGGGGTGGAAACTCTCTAACTCGCACTCATTTAGCGATAGCGCTCTGTGGTTGGTATATCGGTGAGATTTTGAACCGATATTGGACCGTAATGAGTGTGTTCTTTTATTAGGCATTTGTAATGCCGGTTCCAATGATTTGCTAAATTATTATATCAAACATGAAAAGCTCTAAAATTTTCAGCTTATTTCCAATTAATCAATCTCCCCCAGCGTTAGGGATTGGTGGGGAAATCCGAAAGTTGGCGACTTTTGCCAACTTTGGATTGCAGTGAAAGCCCGCCCCCAACATGCCGCCTTCAAAGTCGGGGTGTTGGGGGAACGCCCTAATAAAAGTGAAAACTACCAACTTCTAAAACTTATTGAAATTCTCCGTTTTTACAACGCTCTATATCCTCCCAGACTGGCCAGAGGTAGATTCCTGAACTTGCACGCTTCCTTTTAATCGTCCAACTTTTATGAATAAACCAACCTTAAAAGTGGTGAACTTGTTTTGAGAATTTGATTGATATAAGTAATTTCCCGAAAAGGTTGTTGACCTTGACTTAGGCGGGAAGATATTAGCAACTTCCGCAAATAACTGAAAATCATTTTTGGTGAATTTTTTTGTTAACCGCAGTGTCCAATTTAAATTGACGTTTGAAATGGAATTAGCTCCCCCCCATTTGTGAATATGCAGTTGGTTCATCAATTCAAAACGTTTTGGCAGGGTAAAGGTCAAGCCGGAATACATGCCAAAGGTGAGTACTTGTAAATTGTCCCTTTTAAATTCTGGTGTAAAGGCATAATACGTATAATCCGCCCAAATTGAATTCCACCCATTAACCCATTTGGATTGTATTGGCGCACTAATACTGAGGTTAAATCCCTGTTCATCCCGCGCATTCCAAGGAGTAGATTCTTCTATAAAGGAGGATTCACTAATAAAAGACAAGGTGCTGGTTGGATCTTTCAAAAAAGAATATCCGATAGAGAGATTGTAGGCATAAAATAAATCTATGTCTAAATTGATGGATTGTTTTATGGCTGGCAATAAATAAGGGTTTCCATACTCGATGGACAAACTGTCTTGGAATTTTACAAAAGGATCGAAATTAGAAAATTGAGGGCGATCAATGCCTGAACTATAAGCCAAGGTGATGCCCAACTTTTCGTTTGGTTGAAATAAAATGCTTGCGGTTGGAAAAGGTAGCATATAACTTGAATCCATAAACTGTTTCTTCAACGAATTGCTATAACCATTTAGGATGGTATATTCGGTGCGCACGCCAGCACGAAATCCTAATTTTTTCCAATTTTTAGTTACTTCCACAAAAAAGCTCCCAATTTGCTCTTGATAATCGTATGAATTACTGTAAGCCGAATCGATGACCCATTCATCATCAACGGAGTTAAATTGATCGTATTTTTTATTGTTGATTAATAAACTATAATCGCCACCAACGCCAAATTTCCAGCCGGTGGTGTCAAAAACATGCTCATAATTAATTCGCAGTTCGGCAATGTTTGGAATGTCTCTTGATGACGTGCGCCGTGCAAAGTTTGTTTGCTGATTGAGCAGGAAATTTTCAAAATCACTTTGCGAATTTCCTACATTGGTACTTACTTTATTCACATAATTTAAATTAATTTCAAAACTACTGTTGCTGGTATCCGTATCGACGGTATAATTGATAAATGCTGTATTATTCAGCCAAGTATATCTAGAATCTGAAAGCGAGGAACTTTTTGAGATTGTTGTATCGTTGGCCAAAAAGTTCATGGTTGAAAGATTATCACTTCCTCCTAAACTTCCATAACCGTTAATTCCCATACTTATACGTTGCTTATCACTAATCGCATAAGCACTTTTTAATCGGTAATATTGCCAAATATTAGTGTTTGTATAAGCGAAATTAGAATTGGTTTCTCTGTTCGAATCATCTGTCGTTTCACCAGTAGAGGATCCAAATCCATTATTTTGTTGGAAATTCCCCCCCAAATAACCACTTACCGTTAATTTTTTCCGTTTGACACTTAAGCCAAGACTCATGTTTGCTGTTGGCATTAATTGAGTACTAACACCACCATTTGCACTTAAGGTTAAATTGTATCCTTGTAAGCGAAAATTTTTGGTGTAGACCTCTATTACCCCATTAGCACTGCCTTGCGCTCTGTATTTTGCTGAAGGGTTGGTGATGATTTCAATTCGTTCTATTTGGCTTGCGGGAATTGCTTTTAATTCGTCATTTGAAATTATGGATTGTCGATCGACCAAAATCAAGGGTGCACCTTTCCCTATAATCTCAATCGTTTCTCCATCTGGAGAATTAATTTTAGGGGATGCTTTTAAAACTTCGTATAAATTGGTTAAAGTCTGCAAACTAGTTCCTTCTACATTCACCGAAATTCCTTCCATTGTTCGAATAAATATTTCTTTTTTATAGACAATATCCACCGTTTCTAATAGAGCACTTTTTGTCATGATGATTTTACTCAAATTAATTTCGGTACTTGAAAATTGAACAGGGATTAACGTATCTGAATAATTGGGACATGAAATTTTGATGTAAAATTCTGTTGCACTTTTCTCTTTCCATGATAGTTCGAACGAAGCACTATCCAAATATGCACCTTTCACCAACACCGAATCAGGTAAGGAATAAACAGCCACTTGGGTTAAGAGAACAGATTCAGGATTCACCTCCACCTCACCTTTTAACGTTTGCGTTTGCGAAAAAGCCGAAAGAGTTGAGAAGAAAACAAGAAAGAAAATTAATTTATGCATAAAAGATGAAGTGACGGGCGTAACAAAAAATATTACTGATGACACAAATTTAACACATAAGCTTCAAGAATTCCCCTTGGATAAGATTTTTAGGAAAAATTTAACTTTTTTAGTTTTGAACTTGAAGGGATCAATTCTATTTTTTTGGGAATTTTTCATTCAAATATTGATACAAAAACACACCAATCAACCCTGATAATAAAGGAAGAATAATTTTTACCATAAACAAGGTTTCACGAGCACTCAGATACAAAAGCGCAGCGAGGATAATTGCCAAAGAAGCCAGTAAACCTGCGAGAATGGCAAACAAGGGGCGTTTATCTCCACACAAAACACCCCCAACAATGCCTAAACCTGCATTCACCAACCATAATCCTTTCGTATCTAAAACCGAAAATAGACAAGTTTATCCAAAAAACCAATAATCTTTCACAGGCAATCTTCCCCATGCAATCAATTGTTGCTCAATCTCTTTTTTTCCATCTGGCGACGAAACAACAATTAAAATTTGCGGCCAATTAAAGGTCGGAACTGCCGAAAAATGAGTTAAAATCACCCCATAAATATCTTTGCCAATTTTATTTTCATTGTCGCACACCCATTTAAATTGATCTTTTCTTTCCAAAATCAATTTTGCCAAGTCCTTCCCATTTTTTCCAGCTCCCCAAATCACCAAATCGCGCGAAAAATCACGGTCCAATTCGTAGAAAAATCGCAATTTCATGTCGTAATAACGGTTGTCCTTGTATTCATCCCAAGTTCGTGAAATTCGGTTCGACCGATCTCGCCAATGATGCAAAACTACATCAATCCCGACAATGGATAATTTCTTTTTGTACATCCGAAAACACAGGTCATAATCTTCGGGATAAATGATGGGATTAAAAGCATCTATCGCATCAAAATCCTCCTTGTGCATCAGCCAACAATGAGAAGGAATTACACATTCTTTATAAATTTCTTGATAATGAGATTCTTTTCGCGCCACTTCATTCAACCAACGTTCGTACTTCAAAAACCCATCACCCACATCCCCTTCGTCCACAAAATGTTCAGTTCCTCCTGCAATTACATGTCCTTTTCCGACCTTTTGCCATTCATCTACCAAGACTTGTAATTTGTACGCTGGCATTCGGTCGTCCGAATCCATCCGATTAATTAACGTCCCTTTCACTTGCGCATAAGAAACTTGCAAGGTCGGAATCAATTTTGGACGATCGCTGTTATAAGTTCTGATACGTTGATCTTTCTCCGCATATTCTGCCAAAATAGCAGGCGTTTCATCACTCGAATGATCGTTTACTGCGATTAATTCCCAATTGGAATACGTTTGAGCCAAAATCGAATCCAAACACTCCCTCAAATAAGGCGCAGTATCTTTCACCGCCATGACAATTGAAACTAAAGGGCTGTTTTCCATGTGTTCGGTAGATTTTTTTCAATTTCAATTCCTTTAAAATTTGTTCGTTTCCGACTGGCAACTGAATTCACCCAAGTTGCCATTTCTAACAAACCATCTTCAAGGCTAATTCCCGGTTTGGTGTCAAAAACTTGCCTAAATTTTTCATGCGAAGCAACGGCATGCGTTACCTCTTGACGTGCTTCAACATGCTCAACCTCTCCCTCAACACCCATCGTTTTTAACACCCATTCCGCCAATTGATTCACGGTGGTAGCTTCATCAACGCCAATATTAAAAACCTCGTTATAAGCTTTCGGATTTTCAACCGAACAAGCAATAGCTGGTGCTACATCTGAAATATGCGTAAATGCTCTTGCTTGTTCTCCATCCCCAAAAATTTGTAAGGGTTGATTATTTAACACTTGGTGCATAAAAATTCCAATCACATTGCGGTATTTATCGGCAATGTGCTGGTGCGAACCATAAACATTATGGGGTCTGAAAATGATATAATTTAACCCAAACAGCGAATGTGTACATTTAAGGTCCATTTCAACCGCATATTTTGCAATGCCATAAGGATCTTCAGGATGTGGATGTTGATTTTCGGCGTAAGGCAATTCGTTCGTTCCATAAACCGCAATGGACGAGGTAAATACAAAACATTTAATCCCAAAATTTACCGATGCATTAATTAAATTCATGCTCCCAATCAAATTATTTTCATAATTAAATCGGCGAATAAAATGACTCAACCCTTCGGCGGCATAAGCTGCCAAATGATACACATAATCAAACGAATGTTTTTCAAAAAGGGAATTCACCAACGCCACATCCAAAATACTTCCTTGGCAAAAAATAGCTCCATTGGGAATATTCTCCTCAAAACCTCCCGACAAATCATCCAACACCACCACTTCATGGTGCAAGTCCAACAAATGCCGCACAACATGCGACCCTATAAAACCCGCCCCCCCTGTGACCAATGATTTTTTTTGCATGGTACAAAAATAATCAAAACGAAGTAGAATTTATAGCTCAAAATTGCTGTGATGGAGATTTATCCTGCGGCAAACCACATAACCTGAGATATTTATCGCACTTTTATTTTTTTACATGATACTAGCAAAAATATGCTATTCCAACCAATTACTCATTCAAATTCCAATCGTAATCCAAAAAGCTAATTTTGGTTTTTTTGGTGATTTTTGTTTTAGCGTATTTGTTGATGAAATCTCTGACACTAGCCCCATATACCTCAAAATCTCCCTGAAACCAAGTAAACAACTTAGATAAAGAAGCCTCTTTATTGGTAATTATATTGTTTTTACCGTCATTAATAAACTTCGTTGCTTGGTCGTTTAATTGAGCGTCTAATTTGCTTCCAACATAAGCCTCATTGCGCAAAGGCGGACACGAAACCGACGCACAATTCACCGCAAAATGAATGCGTGGCTCGGCAAAATCTTTTCGAATAATGCCATGTTCAATATTGTTTAAATCGTACACCTGATCGCCAATCGTAATAAATTTTATATCCCAAGGGGTATTTACTTTATAAATAGCACCTCCCAATTCTTTGATCGATTTTACTGGGTAATTTTTTACAATTAACTTTACTGTGAAGGCATTGTAGGCATTAATCCAAAAAGCCAATTGATCATTTTTATCCCACGATGGTTGAGGATGGTTGGCACTTAGGACGGCCAAATAATCATTCAATAATTTTTCATTTTCTTTAATCTTTTTGTAATTTACATGTCCTTGGGCATCCACATTGGCGGCTAAAATAGCGGTCCATTTTTCGTGCGTCAAATGTTCGGCAGAAAATAACGAAGTTTGTAAGGAAATGATAAAAAGAAAGACAAAAAAAGAAGTTAATTTTAAGCGCATAAGTATAAATTTAGTTTTGTGAAGTTATCGATAATTATTCCAACATTAAATGAACGTCACTGCATTGGTCGTTTAATCGACCGATTACTTACAGCCGATCAATCAAAAATGGAAATTATTGTGGTGGATGGCGGAAGCACGGATGGCACAGTTGAATTTCTGCAAACCAAAGGAATAAGGGTAATCAACTCCGAACCATCCCGCTCAAAACAAATGAATTTAGGAGCAAAAGTGGCACAAAACGAAATACTCTATTTTATTCACGCCGACACCTTGCCTCCCACTTCCTTTTTAACCGATGGCATCAATGTCATCACCCCCGAAAAACCAGCAGCCTGTTACAAAAGCAAATTCGAAAGTAAAATTTTAATGCTTCGTCTGAATGCTTTTTTTACCAATTTCTATTGGCTCATTGGCCGTGGAGGCGATCAATCCTTGTTTATTCTAAAATCCACCTTTAACGAACTTGGTAGGTACGATGAAACAATGGTGATTATGGAAGAATATCCTTTAATAAAAACCTTATTAAAAAATAAACAACTCACCGTTTTGCCTAAAAAAATCCTCATTAGCACCCGCAAGTACGAAAATAGAGGTTGGCTTAAAGTAAGTCGTGCAAATACGGTGGCGTACCGAATGTTTAAAAAAGGAGCATCTTCTGAGGCAATGAAAAAACGCTACAACGAAATTTTAGGCGAGGTAAAGCCATCTTAAAAGGCCTCTCCAATGGTGACATAAAATTGAAAACCTTCGGCTCCGTGGGCTACATCTACCCGTAAATGACTCATTTGTTTTTTACTCATCTGAAAACGCAATCCAGCGCCATACGACCATATTTTGCGATTTGAAAATAAATCGCTATAATTAGTACTCACCGTGCCTAGCGAGGTAAAAGCCGCCGCTCTAAAACGTTTATAAATCGGAAAACGATACTCCACTTGTGCCAAGCCAATATTTTTCTCAATAAATCGCCTATCGTTATACCCTCGCCCACGTTTCCCGGACGACAAATAAAAATAAGAGAAAAATGGTGCTTCGCCTGCAATTGCTCCCGTATAAAAATTCGCCGCTATAGTGTGTTTTTGCTTCAACGTATAATACCCCATCACATCCAATTGAAACATCGAATACTCAAAATCGACAAACGAAAAATTCCCCGAAGTCTCAGCGGTAAAAGTGGCGAAAATTCCCTTTCGCGGATAAAAAATATCGTCGCGGGTGTCATACGAGCTGGACAAACCAAAGGTACTCACCATCCCCCCATCTACCCCCACTGGCGAATTAGCAGTCAGCAAGCTATCAGTACGCGGAATCCCAAAATAGTCAAACCGATATTGCACACCCACAAAAAAAAATGGTTTTAGTCTATACGATAAAGTACTTAACAACCGCGGAAAATTTGCGTCATAAGTTTCTAAGTCAGCCTCATTCGAATTTACACCAATCCCATAATAATTAAAAAAATACCGGTAATATCCTACCTCACCATTCAATTTCCATTTTTGTTTAAAGTAAAGTTCGTAAGGCACAAAATTCAAAAATTGTTTTTTAAACGTATACGCCATCCCAATACTCACCTGCGATTTTCGCCAAGCTTTCGTTTTTCCAATATTAAAAACACTTAAACCAACAACACCAAGCGCAAACCCCGTTTCTGGCAAATAAAACGCAATCGGAAACCCTGAAACACTAAAATCGTCCTTTCTGTTGTAGGTGGTCGTATCAGTACTTTGCCCAAATAAAGCCGAAACCCCAACCAGCATAGCCAAAAAAGTAAGCAGTTTTTTTTTCATGAAACCTTAGTCGTTAAAAGGTTTAAAACCTTACATAGCAAGCAACAAAGTTTACAAGACAAGACTTTTCAGGGCCTATTTCCGGCTTTTCCCGGTAGTCCCATCCCGTCAGAAGCGTCGGGATCGTTAGGGAGTTGTCGCTACAAATAAGCGCAGCTACATCTGAAAGATTCACCAACACCATTAAAAATAAACATAAAGTGAGTAATTCATGAAAACCTTTAAAAAATCAATTATCTATTGAACTAATCCGGGGCAGGTCGGCGCGCAGGCCGATGCTTTATAAAACTATTTTCCCAAAATTCACTCCACAACAAACTCATCCCCATCCTCTAAACAACGAACATTTTGGAAAATTTGTTGGGCTTCTTTTAAGTGTGCAATGGTATCATTGTAGCGCGCCGAAAAATGGCCGATTAACAATTGACCAACATTTGCCTCGCGCGCAATCCTAGCAGCTTCAATAGCTGTGGAATGCATGGTGCTTTTTGCCTTGTCTTTGTCTTCGCTTAAAAAAGTGCCTTCGTGGTATAAAAGCGAAACATTTTTCAGAGTTTCTGACAATTCTGGAATAAATTTAGTGTCCGAACAATAGGCATACGAACATAATTTTGAATCGGGTAAGGTCAAAACTTCGTTCTTAATAATTTCTTCTCCTCTCACTACATCTTCTCCCTTTTTGACCTTTAAAATTTCTGGCAAGGTTAGGTTAAATTCAGCAATTTTGTCCTTATTGACACTTTTACCCCGTGTCTTTTCTTGAAACAAAAACCCAAAAGTGGTAATCCGGTGTTTTAACGGAAAAGTATACACTTCAATGCTATTGTCTTCAAAAATCAAGGTTTTTTCTTTGGCCCTTAGCACCACAAATTCAATCTTATAATTTAAATAAACCCCTGAAATTTTAAATTGTAATTGAATAATTTCTTCCAATCCTTCTGGGGCAAAAATAATTAGTTTACTATCTCTCCCTAATAAACTCATCGACGAAAAAAGGCCTACCAATCCCAAATAATGATCGCCGTGCAAATGTGAAATAAAAATATATTGCAGGCGTTGAAATTTAACCTTAAATCGTCGCAATTGGAGTTGGGTTCCTTCACCGCAATCAATTAAAATTCGTCGCTCGTTAATATTTAAATAATGCGCCGAAACACCCCTTTGGAGATTTGGAACAGCAGATCCAGAACCAAGAATGGTCAGTTTTAACGGCATAAATTAAGAATCAATACTACATGTCCATGCCCGGCAATCCACCGCCACGCATTCCTTTCATTTGACGCATCATGTTGGCCATGTTCTTTTTATTAGACATCATGTGCATTACCTTTTTGGTTTCGCCAAATTGTTTAATCAATTTATTTACTTCTTGAATAGAAGTTCCTGATCCATTGGCAATTCGTTGTTTTCTAGTACCATTTAAAATATCCGGTTCCGCTCGTTCTTTTGGCGTCATGGATTGAATGATCGCTTCAATTCCTTTAAAGGCATTGTCGTCCATCTCAACATTTTTCAAGGCTTTTCCCATACCAGGAATCATACCCATCAAATCCTTCACATTCCCCATTTTTTTAATCTGTTGCAATTGCCCATAAAAATCGTCAAAATCAAATTTATTTTGCGCAATTTTCTTTTGCAATTTTTTTGCTTCCTTCTCGTCAAATTGTTCTTGTGCTTTCTCAACTAACGAAACCACATCCCCCATTCCCAAAATTCTGTCTGCCATCCTTTTCGGATAGAAAATATCCAAAGCATCCATCTTCTCGCCCGTTCCAACAAACTTAATCGGTTTATTAACAATCGATTTAATTGAAAGGGCCGCACCACCTCGGGTATCCCCGTCTAATTTGGTTAAAACAACGCCATCAAAATTAATTCGTTGATCAAATGCTTTTGCTGTATTCACAGCATCCTGCCCTGTCATAGAATCCACCACAAACAAAGTTTCGGTTGGATTAATTGCACGCTTTACATCGGCAATTTCAGTCATCATTTGTTCGTCAACCGCCAAACGTCCAGCGGTATCTATAATGACTACATTAAACCCTTTGCTGCGTGCATAAATAATCGCCGACTCTGCAATTTTTACCGGATTTTTCTCTTCTCGGTTCGAATAAACCTCAATCCCTAATTGATCACCCAATACATGTAATTGATCAATCGCAGCTGGACGATAAACATCACACGCCACCAATAAAGGGTTTTTACGTTGTTTGTTTTTTAACCAATTGGCCAATTTTCCAGAAAAGGTTGTTTTACCAGATCCTTGCAAACCAGACATCAAGATAATTCCCGGATTTCCTTTGTAGTTAATCTCCGTTTGTTCACCTCCCATCAACTCTGTCAACTCTTCGTGACAAATTTTGGTCAATAATTGACCCGGTGAAATGGTGGTTAACACATTTCTACCAATTGCCTTATCCTTAACCGTTTTTGTGAAATCTTTTGCCGTATTGTAACTAACATCGGCATCCAACAACGCTCTGCGAACCTCTTTTAAGGTTTCCGCCACGTTAATTTCAGTAATCTGTCCATGTCCTTTTAAAACTTTAAAGGCCCTGTCAAATTTATCGGTCAAATTCTCAAACATCGTATTAGCTTTATTTTTTCAAAAAACAAAGGTAATCAATAAATGTAAATTTTTGAACCCATCTTTCGTTTCAATTAATCCCTCCCTCACCAAATTAAATCAAACCGCATTTTTTTTTACTTTTGTTCGATAAACATTATTCGCAATAATTGCAAGAAAATGGATCTACATGCACAGCTCCTCCAAGAAAACTCCCGAAAAAATTGGGATAAAGCGGTGGCTTTTGTGCTTGCCAATCCTTCTCGTTTTGATGAATTGGTGCAGTTAACCCATTCATCTGATCAACGAATTATCATGCGCGCCAGTCAATGCGTAGGAATGATTGTAGACAAAGAACCCGATTGGATTTTGCCCTATTTACACGAATTAGTCAACCTATTAGACACGATCAAAGTAGACAGTTTCAAAAGAAATGTTATGCGTTTATTTCAAAACGTAGCCATTCCAGAAGAATTAGAAGGTCGCCTTTTCGATTATGGCATGCATTTTTTACAATCGTTAGATGAACCCATTGCTGTCAAAGCATTTTCAATGACAGTTGTACGCAAAATCGCAGAA
Organism: Crocinitomix sp.; assembly: GCA_044361315.1. Lineage (GTDB taxonomy): Bacteria > Bacteroidota > Bacteroidia > Flavobacteriales_D > Crocinitomicaceae > Crocinitomix. Next base: position 111,345 of record JBIKJA010000002.1, read on the forward strand.
AAATACCCCGAATTAGCTTTAGAAGCCATTCATCAAATCGAAATCTTAGTTCGTGAAAATTATTCGGCTGGAGTTGTCAACAGAGGTAGCAAAGAATTACAAAAATTGCGTCAAATTCACGCTCAACTTAAGCCGTTTTAACCAAACGCAAGGTTGTTTTAATTTTTTTTTCCAAATTATTCCCAATTGCTTCACGCCCATTGTATCGTAACGACATTGATTCGGCATAAGCACCACACGAACGAATGACAAGGATGTCACCTCTTTTTAATTCAGGCAATTCAATTCCTTCAGCAAAAATATCACTCGATTCGCAAATTGGGCCCGCCACATCATAATTGGCAGTTGGAACAGTCCCAACCGTATTTAATTTCTCAATTTTATGTTTCGCACCATACAAAGCAGGACGCATTAACTCTGTCATTCCCGCATCCACAATGGCAAAATTTTTGGTTTCTGATTTTTTGATAAACAAAACCCGTGTATGCAAATTGCCACATTGTGCAACAATCGAACGCCCCAATTCAAAATGAATCGGAAGATTAATACCTGCCAAACCTGAATTAAAAGTTTCAAAATAAGCTTTAAAATTAGGAATCAACCCAAAATCTGGATACTCATAATTAATCCCTAAACCACCACCAACATTTAAATAAGTTAATTTGCCAATCACGCGCTCGTAGGCAGGGATAATTTCGTTAATCCGTTCGCAAAGTTTTGCAAACACCGACATATCTGTAATTTGAGAGCCAATGTGAAAATGCAATCCTACAATATTGATTGATTTTAAATCATCCAAACAGTCTAATAACAATTGAAATTCCAAGGTTGTCATCCCAAATTTATTTTCTGCCAATCCGGTCGAAATTTTAGCATGGGTCAAAGCATTCACATTGGGGTTTAATCGCAAAGCAATTTGAGGCACATACCCAAGTTCCTCGGCACGTTCGTTAATCACCTGAATTTCTTCTAAACTTTCACAGTGAATCATACCAATTCTATTGCGCAAAGCCAATTCAATTTCAGCATCTGTTTTACCAACTCCTGCAAAAACAATAGAACTTGCTTCAAAGCCTGCCTCCAAAGCCGCTTCAATCTCCCAACCACTGACACAATCTGCGCCCAACCCTCTTTTTGCAATTTGCTTCAAAATCTTTTTATTGTTATTTGCCTTCACTGCGTAATGTACATGAAAATTTCCGACAGCGCTTGCCGCCAGTACTTCATCTAAAGTCGCTTTTAAGAGCGAAAGGTCATAAGAATAAAAAGGTGTATTTTCCATTGAATGTCATTTTTTTTACAATATTATGGTAAAATTTGTTTTAAATGTTATAATAATTATATTTGTATTATAATTTTAACAAAATGTTATAAAATTAACATGGATAGACTCAGTAAAATAATCGACAAATTGATAAACCAATCACCGTTTATTCAGGAGGCCATCGCCGAAGGACTCATCAATATCAGCTCTTTAGCGCGTAAATTAAATCCAGACATCCGCAAAGTCATTGGAAAAGACATTTCGGATAGTGCCATTATTATGGCCATCAAACGAATGCCACCCGGCACAAACCAAAAAATTGAACGGCGGATAAAAAATTTCATGTCTGAATTAGGCGATTTAATTGTTCGTAGTAATTTGGTGAAAAGCACATTTAGTAATTACGTAGGAATTTCTCAAGATCAAGCGAAATTTTTATCCCAAATCAGCGATATAAGTGATAATTTTTACACGGTATCTCGTGGAGTGGCTGAAACAACCATTATCACCAACGAACAATTTAAAACACGAATTGATGAAATCTTTAGCCAAGAGCACCTCATCGCAAGTTCAACTGGGTTATCCTCGATAACGATGAAATTACCTCCAATCAATTCTGAAATTTCAGGGGTTTATTATTACCTCTTAAAAAAATTAGCATGGGAAGGCATAAATTTGGCAGAGGTTATTTCCACCACCAACGAATTTACAGTGGTAGTGGATACGCGCACCGTCAGTAAAGCGTTTACGGTATTAATGGACTTAAAAACAGAAACCTTAAAATAATTTTAAGCCTTTTTAACACGGTTTGAAATCTGACAACGGGATTATTCTTTATATTTGGAAACTGTCCGATGAACGAGAACGAAAATATAAACATTAGCATTGTAGTCCCTCTCTTTAATGAGGATGAATCCTTACCAGAACTCCACGAGTGGATTGTTCGGGTAATGACTGCAAACAATTTTACCTACGAAATTATTTTTATCAATGACGGAAGTACTGATTCGTCTTGGAAAGTAATTGAAGGATTACAAGCTTTAAATCCGAATGTCCGGGGAATTAAATTTCAACGAAATTATGGAAAATCGGCTGCCTTACATGTTGGATTTCAAGCTACCAAAGGCGACGTTGTAATTACGATGGATGCAGATTTACAAGACAGTCCAGATGAAATTCCTGCCTTGTATGCCATGATTCAAGAGGATAAATTTGACCTTGTTTCAGGCTGGAAAAAGAAACGTTACGACCCGCTTTCAAAAACAATTCCTACCAAACTTTACAATGGTGTTAACCGCATGATGAGTGGTATTCAATTGCATGACATGAACTGTGGATTAAAAGCTTACCGAAAAGAGGTGGTTAAATCCATTGAAATTTTTGGCGAGATGCACCGATACATTCCAGTCATTGCAAAAGCGGCAGGATTTCCAAAAATCGGCGAAAAAGTCGTACAACATCAAGAACGAAAATACGGGGTGACAAAATTTGGTTTAAATCGTTTTGTAAATGGATTTTTAGACTTGTTTACTATCACATTTATTACGCGATTTGGTAAAAAACCAATGCACTTTTTTGGCTTAATCGGTTCGATATTTTTCTTTATAGGCGCCATTATCACGCTATGGATGATTATCAATAAACTTTTTATTACCACCGACGCCCGACTTATAGCTGATCGTGCAGAGTTTTACATTGCGCTGACATCAATGATTTTAGGAACACAATTATTTTTAGCAGGTTTTATCGCTGAACTAATCGGACGAAATTCAACCACGCGCAATAATTATTTGATCGAAAAGGAAATCTAATTGCCGTGGGTAAAAAAATTCTAATCCTAGGTCCAGCCTACCCATATCGGGGAGGGATTGCTTCCTCAAGTGAACGACTTGCCAAGCAATTTATTTCAGAAGGTCACCAGGTTTCAATGTATACTTTCACCTTACAATATCCAAATTTCTTATTTCCGGGTAAAACACAATATACGGAAGGAACCGTACCACAAAATTTAACTATTCAACGAAAAGTTTCTTCCGTAAATCCATTTAATTGGCTGAAAATAGGGCGTGAGATCCGTCGTTTAAAACCTGACATTTTAATTTTTCGCTATTGGTTGCCTTTTATGGGACCATGTTTTGGAACGATTGCTCGCATCGTTAAAAAAAACAAGCATACAAAAATCATCTCCCTATTCGACAACGTTATTCCGCATGAAAAAAGAATGGGAGATAACTTATTTACCAGTTATTTTCTAAAACCTATAGACTGTTTTGTGACGATGTCCGAAGTTGTTGAAAAAGACTTAAAGACATTAGACAATCTCAAACCGAGATTTAATGGGGTTCATCCAATCTATGATAATTTTGGAGATAAAATGTCGAGAGAGGAAGCCCTAGATAAACTTAACCTTGATCCATCTTTCAATTATATTCTATTTTTTGGGATCATTCGTGAATACAAAGGATTAGATCTCCTACTCGAAGCTTTTTCACGCTTAAACCGTCACGAAAATAAAATTAAATTATTAGTGGTTGGCGAATACTATGGGGATGAAGATAAATATCAAACCTTAATTAAAACACTCAAAATTGAAGACGATTTGGTGGTAGTTAACAAGTATATCGACGATTCAGAGGTTGGTATTTATTTTTGTGCTTCAGATTTAGTAATTCAACCCTACAGAAACGCAACACAAAGCGGTGTAACACCAATTGCCTACCATTTTGAAATACCGATTCTGGTTACCAATGTTGGAGGTTTACCCGAAATGGTGCCACATGAAAAAGTTGGATACGTGGTTGAAGTTTCCCCAGATGCCATCAAAAATGCCATTCAACAATTCTATTCTGAAAATAAAAAGGAGGAGTTCACATCGAACATTAAAATAGAAAAAGAAAAATATGGTTGGGAAATCCTATCCAATGGTATTATTCATTTGAGTGAATTATAAATTGAACTTTTAATTAATCAATCTCTAAGAGATCGACAGATGATTATACACAGTAAAGCACCATTTAGAATTGGATTAGCCGGAGGAGGGACAGATGTGAGTCCGTATTCAGATCAATTTGGAGGAGCTGTGTTAAATGCAACCTTGAACCTTTATGCTTCATCTACAATCATTCCCAAAAATGACGGAAAAATTGTCCTTAAAGCAACTAATTTAGAGAAGGTGATCATTCTAAATTCTGCTTCCTTTTTAGAAATTAATGGTGAACTTGATTTGCAAAAAGGAGTCTACAATCGAATCATAAAGACATTTAACCTTGCCCCACTTTCATTTGAATTAATCACTAAAATGGACGTTTTGCCTGGTTCAGGACTCGGCACCTCTTCTACCCTCGTTGTGTCAATTATTGGGGCATTTGTCCAATGGTTAAAACTACCTTTGGGTAATCACGATATTGCCCAATTAGCTTTTTCTATTGAACGAGAAGATCTAAAAATGGCTGGTGGCAAACAAGATCAATATGCAGCAACTTTTGGAGGAATCAATTTTATCGAATTTTTTGCTGATAATCAATCCATTGTCAACCCAATTCGGGTGAGAGATGAGTGGATTGAAACACTTCAAAACAATTTGATTTTGTTTTACACGAAAACCAGCCGTGAATCTGCGAAAATCATCGCAGTACAAGCGGAAAATGTCGTTCAAAAACAAGAAAAGCCAATTAATGCCATGCACTTTCTGAAAGAACATGCATTTGAAATGAAAGCCGCCATCTCAATAGGAGACCTTACTGGTGTTGGTCAACTATTGGATAAAAGTTGGCAACAAAAAAAACAAATGGCCAATGGAATTTCAACTTCGGAAATTGATCGAATTTATAATGCGGTAATAAATGCAGGTGCAATCGGAGGTAAAATTTCCGGAGCTGGAGGGGGGGGGTTTATGATTATTTATGTCAATCAAAACCACCGAGCAAATGTAATTGAAGCGTTGCATGAATTTCAAGGAGAAATTTATCCTTTCGTGTTTTGTAAAGAGGGACTTATAACTTGGTCGGAAGATGAATAAACCAACGGTAAAGGAAGCCATTATTTTGGCAGGTGGACTAGGCACAAGACTTAGAAGCGAGATTCGTGAATGTCCAAAAGCGTTGGCGCCTGTCAACGGAATTCCTTTTCTTCAAATTTTGTTGGATTATTTAGTAAATCAAGGTATACAAAAGGTGGTGTTGGCAGTTGGATATAAATGGGAACTTATTCAAAACGAATTTGGTGCTGTTTACAAAGGAATCAACATTACTTATTCAGTCGAAAATTCACCCTTAGGTACCGGTGGAGCAATTCGTCTAGCTGTGGATAAAATAATTGGAGATCATTGTTTTATCATTAATGGTGATACACTTTTCAAAATTGATTTAGCAGAGCTCGAAAAAGCACATTTAGCGCAGCAAGCGGCTTGCACATTGGCCATAAAAAAAATGACCAATGTTTCTCGTTATGGGTCGATTGAACTTGATGTGAAAAATCAAATCACCCAATTTAAAGAAAAAGAAAATTACCCAGTTGCTTTGATTAATGGAGGAATCTATTGTCTAAATAAAACAACTTTAAACGACTTTGCTTTGCAAGAACGATTTTCGTTTGAAACAGATTTTTTGATGAAAAAGGTGAACCAATTTAAACTGTCAGGGGTGATTTTTAACGATTATTTCAAAGACATTGGCATCCCATCGGACTATCATGAATTTGAGCAAGACCTTTTGAATCAAACGATAAAAATTTAAATAAAATGACTACTCAAAAATTAGCAATCGATTCAAGTTGGACTTTATTTTTAGACCGTGACGGGGTGATTAATGAACGGATTGTAGATGATTATGTCAAATATATCCACGAATTAAAAATTATTGACGGCGTTCCTGAAGCCATAACCAAATTTTCAACCCTTTTTGGACGCATTGTAGTAGTAACCAATCAGCAAGGAATCGGACGAGGCATGATGACAGTCGACGATTTACTCTTAGTTCATGGGTTTATTGAAAATGTGATTATCAGTGCGGGTGGAAAAATCGATAAATTTTATTTTGCACATCAATTAGCGTCAGAAAATAGTAATTACCGCAAACCAGGCACGGGAATGGGACTAAAAGCAAAACGCGATTATCCCGAAATAGATTTCAAAAAATCTTTAATGATTGGGGATTCAGAGAGTGATATTGAGTTTGGTATGAAATTAGGTATGAAAACTGTAATGTTAAAAAATGGTCGTAACCTTTCTACAAAAGCTGATTATATTTTTGAACATTTGTACGAAGTTTCAACACAACTCTTTGAATAAAATGAAAATAAACTTAAAACATATCTTTACCCTCTTTGCTTTGGTTGCATTTAGCGCTTTTGGACAGGTGAATCAAACAGATAGCCAAGGAAGAAAACAAGGTATTTGGAAAAAACCCTTTGCTTCAAGCGCTGTTTTTCAATACGTTGGTCAGTTTAAAAACAATAAACCTTATGGTCAATTTATTTACTACTACGAATCTGGTAAAACAAAAGTCATTTTGGATTATTTGACCGATGGTAAAACCAGTTATGCCAAAATGTATCATGAATCTGGATTTATGATGGCAAAAGGGAAATATATTAATCAGTTAAAAGACAGTATTTGGGTTCAATTCGACGATCGTGGTGTGTTGAGTTTTCAAGAAACGTACAAATTGGGAAAACTTGACGGACAACGTGTTGTATTTTATGAACCTGTAAACGGTCAATACCGAGTGATGGAATATGCGTATTGGAAGAATGGCATCCAACATGGCGAATACAAAAAATATCACCCCAATACGAAACTCGCCGAAGAAGGAAATTTTGTAGATGGCAATAAAAATGGTGACATCAAGCATTACCATGCCAATGGTAAATTAGCGATGATCGAACGTTATCAATTTGCCGTTCGGCATGGGTATCAAATCGTCTACGACGAAACGGGCAAGCAAGTTGGGTACAAATTATTTTGGGAAGGGGTTGAGTTAAAAGGTGCAGCCCTAACTAAAAAAGCTGCTGAAATGAAAGCACCAACTAATTAACTTTTGATTATTTATCCATTCTAGGATTTTTAACCTAATTTAAATCAAGAATTTGACTTTCTGAAACGATTTAATTGTTTGTTTTTAAAACACTTAACAAATTAAATTCACCAAGTTTGAAATCATTACGTAAAAAGGATTAATAGAAGAAACCTATTTAGAGCATAAATTTGTCAATCTGTTATAAAAATTATACATTTGTTCGAAATAACGAAGGTATGCCATTTTTGATAGAAGGAGACAAAAGATGTCCACGCATCGAAGCTGATTTTAGTGCAGGACTAATACAGATTTCTGGAATTTCCTTGCCCGAAAACCCTTATAACTACTATCAACCAGCTATTCAAGAGATTGAAGATTACATTAAAAATCCATGTGAAAAAACCTTATTATCCTTTAAATTAGAATATTTTAATACTGGATCAGCTCTCGCCATTCGAAATATTATCCAACTTTTTAACGATAAACTCCCATTAAATTCGTTCAGTGTTAAATGGTATTACGAAGAAGATGATGCCGATATGTTGGATTCTGGTGAAGAATTTGCGTCTATCTTCAGCAAAACTCATTTTGAAATGATTGAAGTCCAGGAATTTTAAACCATCTGGATATAAACTACTTTTTTCGTTTCAAAAAAATCTTCTTTAAAAAATTGTTTTAATTCTAAAATTTGAATGGATTGTTTTACCGATTTAAACTCTTCTGTCAAATCTCCCCCCTTTAAGTAAAAAATGCCATTCCGAAACCCATGACACGATTTCTTCAAAAACTTATCCCCCACCCAAGGCAAAAAAGCATCTATTTGAGTTACTGCTCGACTGACCACAAAATCAAATTTCTCATTCACTTCCTCTGCCCTCAAATGTTTTGCTCGCACATTATTTAAACCCAACGCTTCTTTTACTTCATTCACTACTTTAATTTTTTTGCCGATCGAATCTACCAAAAAAAAATCAACCTCAGGAAATAAAATAGCCAAAGGAATTCCTGGAAATCCTCCCCCCGTGCCTACATCCAAAATTTTACTTCCTGGCAAAAAATCAACCATTTTTGCAATCCCTAACGAATGCAAAACATGTCGCTCGTAAAACAAATCAAATTCCTTCCGGCTGACCACATTTATTTGAGCATTCCAGGTTTCATAAAACCCAAACAAACACTCAAATTGTTGTTTTTGATGGTCTGAAAGTTGCGGAAATGCGGTGTAAATTACATCAACCGAAATCATATCGAATCGCGGGTATTTTTAATCATGTCAGCTAAAAAAGCCCGTGCTCTAAAAAGTTGGGCTTTTACAGTTCCAAGTGGTAGATTCATTTCTTCCGCAATTTCTTCGTAAGAAAGCTCCTGAAAATAACGCTTATCTATTAAATCGCGGTACCTTGGTTTTAACCGTGTGACAATTACCCGCATCAATTCAACCTTTTCGGCATGAATTTTAACTTCTTCTGGATCTTTGTCTCCACTATCAACATCCAATCCGATGCTTTCTCCATCTTCATTGATGTAGGCGTTATCCATTGAGGTGATTTTCACTCTTTTTTTCCGGATATAGTCTATGGCGTTGTTAGAGGCGATTTTAAATAACCAAGTACTAAACGCATAACTTGGTGAATATTGGTGGAGGCGATTAAAGGCTTTTCCAAATGCTTCAATCGTCAAATCTTCGGCATCATCATCGGAACGAACCATTTTTAACATCATGAAATAAATGGATTCGCGATACATGTCCATCAGTTTAGCATACGCCATCTGATCGCCATTTAGCGCTCTTTCAACCAACGCTAAATCACGTTTTCCTTTATCTGACAAATTATTATTTTCTACCATTTACTCTTTTCAGTTCTTTCAGATGAGTAATATATAAAAGGCATAATTAAAAAATGGACTAACTCATAAATTGGATACAAAATGATTAAATCATTCGAACGAAGTTTCTTAAAAAGAAGCCCGTTAATTATCCAATACAAAACCATTCTTAATCCAAGTAGCGCGCTTATAAACAACCACCAATCATAATTAAAAAGTAAAATAAAGAAACTTAAGAGCATCAAAACCATGCTTGATGGAAATATTCCTAAAAATAACTTGTTAATAAGTTTGTATTTGGAGGCGGTAGAAAAATGTCTTTGCTTCTGTCTAAACCAACTTCGCCATGTTTTTTTAGGGATCGAAAAGACAAAACTCTCTGGTTCAATTTCAATGGCAACATTTTTAGAATTAGCCGCATCCCTCATAAATAAATCGTCATCTCCTGATTGGATGTGATAATGATTTTTGAATCCTTCTACCTCAAAAAACTGATCCTTTGTATAACTCATGTTTCTTCCAACTGCCATATATGGGAGACCTACTCGCGCAAAACTCAAATACGTAACGCCAATTTGGGTGGTATCAAAACGAATCATTTTATTCAAAAAACCAGGCTCGCTTTCATAAGGCCCATACCCAACGACAATCGTTTTTGATTCGACATAATTGGCAATTATTTTTTTGAGCCATTGATTCGAGCTTGGGTAACAATCCGCGTCGATAAAGACCAAATGTTTATGCAAAGCGCCTTTAATTCCAACCGTCAAGGGTAATTTTTTTCCAAATTTACGGTGACTATTTTTTTCTAATTCTATGTATTTAATAGAAGGATATCGCTCTTGATAGGCCTTAATAATGTGCTTAGAATCGTCAATACTCTGATCATTTATAACAATAACTTCAAATTCAGGATAATCTTGTTCAAGGATTTTAGGCAAATTTTGAAATAAGTTATCTTCTTCATTCCTAGCGCAAATAATGACAGAAACTGGAAAATAAACGGTTGATTTTGGTGAAGGTTTATACCTCAAAAGCCGCAAAGGAAAAATAAACAAGTACACAACTTGGATCAAGATTGCAAAACAAAAGACTAAAAAGGTGATTCCTAAAAAATCAACACGTATTTCTGGTATAAACTCCATATAAATTCTGACTACAAAGTTCTCATAATTTAATATCACGTATATTTGTCCCTCTTTATTTTTATCAACAAAATGAACTTTATACTACAGAAGCAGGACAAGGACACAAAAGCACGAACCGGAACGATTGAAACAGATCATGGGAGCATTAAAACTCCAATTTTTATGCCTGTCGGAACTGCTGGTACGGTTAAAGGAGTTCATCAACATGAATTAAATGAGGACATTAAAGCTCAAATAATTTTAGGAAACACCTATCATTTATACCTCCGTCCAGGACTTGAAATTATTGAAGCGGCTGGCGGATTACATAAATTTAATGGATGGGAAAAACCTTTATTAACAGACAGTGGAGGCTACCAAGTGTATTCACTTTCAAAAACTAGGAATATTAACGAAAATGGGGTTGAATTTCGGTCACATATTGATGGAAGTAAACATTTTTTCACACCCGAACGTGCCATTGACATTCAGCGCATAATTGGTGCGGATATTATCATGGCATTTGATGAATGTACTCCCTTTCCATGCGATTATACCTACGCAAGAGAATCCATGCACCTCACCCACCGTTGGTTAAAAAGATGTGTCGAACACGCCGAAAAAACACCAACAATTTATGGGCATTCCCAAGCATTGTTCCCAATTGTACAGGGAAGTACGTATAAAGATTTGAGGTTAAAAAGCGCTGAAACAATTGCCTCATTTAACATGCCAGGCAATGCCATTGGAGGACTGTCGGTTGGCGAGCCTGCTGAAGATTTATACGAAATGACAGAAATTGTATGCAGCGTTCTCCCAGTGGATAAACCTCGTTATTTAATGGGAGTTGGAACACCAGCTAATTTATTAGAATGTATTGCTTTAGGAATCGACATGTTTGATTGTGTGATGCCCACCCGCAATGCCCGACACGGCATGCTTTTTACAAAAAATGGCGTTATGAACATGAAAAATTCGAAATGGAAGGATGATTTTTCGCCCTTAGATCCTGAAGGTACTTCTTACGTCGATTCGGTGTACTCGAAAGCCTATGTCAGACACCTGTTTCAAGCCAAGGAACACCTTGCAATGCAGATTGCTAGCATCCACAACTTGGCATTTTATTTGTGGTTGGTTGGCGAAGCACGCAATCAAATCGAAAACGGAACGTTTAGAGCTTGGAAAGATGAAATGGTGCCAAAATTAACAGCTAAATTATAAAGAGTGATTCTGACCAAACTCGATCGATTTATCATGAAAAAGTTTTTGGGGACTTTTGTCTTCATGCTTTTCCTTTTAATGTCTATCAGTATCGTTTTTGACCTATCAGAAAAATTAAACGAGTTCATTGAAAATGGTGCACCCTGGGACGAAATCATCTTTGTGTATTACGCCAATTTTTTTATCTACTTTGGCACCCAATTCAGTTACCTCTTAAATTTTATTTCCGTTATTTGGTTCACTTCTAAAATGGCAGGTAATACGGAAATTGTTCCTATTTTGAGTTCAGGCATTAGCTATAAACGCTTCTTACGACCTTATTTTTTCTCGGCCACTATTCTAGTTGTCGCCACTATTCTAACCTATAATTTTGTTTTACCTAATTCTAACCGCACACGAATCGCTTTCGAAGAACAATATTACCGCGATTACGACAACAAACTCAATGTGCGCCTTCAAATGTCACCAAGTGAAATCCTCTATTTTTATCATTATTCGGGCGAAAACAGAATAATTACCGATTTTGCTTTGGAAAAAATGGAAGATAATCACCTCATTTATTCGTTAAAAGCACGCCGTGCAACCGGTGATTCCCTCAGCAATGATTGGCACTTTGAAGAAGTCGCATTGAGACGAATTGGAGAATTTAATGACGATATGTTTTATGCTGATAAATTGGACACTACCCTCAATTTCAGTATTGCAGACATTGTTTTTCGCTCAAGCATAATCGAGGCAATGGACAACGAAGAATTAGACGATTTTATTAAAGAACAAGAGAAAACGGGCTCAGAAAAAATTCCTGTTTACCTCATCGAAAAACACAAACGATGGGCCTCGCCGTTCGCTATTTTTATTCTTACCCTAATTGGTGTTTCCGTTTCCAGTAAGAAAAGTAGAGGTGGTGTTGGTGTCAATATTGCAATAGGCTTGGGGATTTGTGTTTTATATATCTTTTCGATGCAAATGACCACCGTAGCAGCAATTAAAGTAGGTTTTACGCCTGTTTTGGCTGTATGGCTACCAAATATAATTTTTAGTTTTGTGGCCTATTTCCTCTATTTAAAAGCACCAAAATAAGTCTATGATTCCAACAACTATTACCCTCGAACAAATCGAAAAGCTTTGTAAAAACAACCTCCTCGAACACCTCGACATCAAAATCGACAAATTTGGAGAAAATTTTATCGAGGCCACCATGCCTGTCGATCACCGCACAATCCAGCCTGCTGGCTTATTGCATGGAGGAGCAACTGCTGCGCTGATCGAAAGTTTAGGTTCTATTGGTTCGGCCTTGGCCGTTCACCATCTAAACCAAAACATTGTCGGCATCGAAATCAATGTGAACCATTTACGTGGGGTAAAGTCAGGACGAGTTAGAGGTCGTGCCGAAATCATTCACGCTGGTAAAACCACCCATGTTTGGCAAGTGAATGTAACCGACGAACAAGAAAAATTAGTTGCTACAGGCAGATTAACTGTCTTAATCATTGAAAAAAGAGATCATTAAAACCTTTCTTGCATATCGCCAACCAAACCGCGACCAACCTAGTTTTTTTGTTGGCGAAGGCAGGTGGATCGATCGCTTGTCAACTGAACATGAACAAGGTTTTATTTTACATTCATTTCTAGGCGATCAAATCTTATTCGTTGAAAAACTCGAACCTATTTCTGACGATAAATTTGAACTTCATTTCTCAGAAAATCAATCACCCGATCAATCTAGAGAAAATTACGGCAACGATTTTAAAAAAATTAAATCAGAAATCGAAAATGGCATTTGCAAAAAAATAATTCTTTCAAGAACAAAAAAAATTCGAACAAATTCAGATGCCTTAACGGTTTTTTCAAATTTAAACGCCGCTTACAAAAACACGTTTAATTACCTAATTTCAAATTCGGCCATCGGAGCGTGGATGGGAGCTACCCCTGAAAGTTTGCTCACCATTCACGATAAAACGGTTTTCACAATGGCTTTGGCAGGAACTAAACTTCCCGAAGCTTCATGGACCGAAAAAGAATTTGAAGAACAACAACTCGTTACCGACACCATTTTAACCGTTTTAAAACAAAACAAGTGTCTTAATATCCGTTCCGAAGGACCAACAACCATCAACGCCGGTAAAATCCAACACCTGCAAACCAGTATTCAAGCGCAATTAGTGGATAAAAAAGCTTGGATAAATTTGGTCAATCACCTCCATCCTACTCCTGCTGTTTGTGGCATTCCTGCTCAAGCAGCGAAAAACGCCATTCAAACCATCGAATCGCATCAACGCCAATTTTATACGGGCTTTTTAGGAATGATCACCCCACAAACCAAAACATTGTATGTGAATTTAAGGTGTATGCAATATTTTAAAAACGAAGCCTTGCTATACATAGGCGGTGGAATAACTTCTGGTTCGTCAGAAGAAGCGGAATGGGCAGAAACTGAACGAAAATCACAAACCCTCACCGATGCCATCAACGGCTAAAAAGTGAGTTAAATAAATTCAAAATCAACCCGTCGGTTTTTACGTTTCCCATCAGGGGTTAAATTAGAACTTACCGGATCCTTTTCTCCCCTAAATTCAATTACAACTCGGTCGGCTGGTACTCCTTGTAAAATAAAAAAATCTTTTACATTCTTCGCTCGCCGTGCAGATAAGTCAATATTATAGCGATCCTCTCCATTCGAATCTGTATGCCCAATAATTTTAATCCGCAAATCAGAATGTCCCATCACAATCTGTGTCATTCGTTTTAAATACGCATGAAATTCTGTTTTCACCAAGTCCATATCATGTTCAAAATAAACAGGTGCAAATTCAAAATCGCGCATTTCACTTTCGCGCACATAATAGGCATTCCATCCGCGCGCCAAATCACTAACCAAGGTATTAAACCACGAATGATACAAACTCAAGCTATCCGTTTTAGACAAGGCATGTTTCGACCGATACAATAAAATCTCCCCCGATTGCCCTCTGCAATCCTTTGCAATCCAAGTGCCTTTTAAATAACCAGTCGAATCATTGTACGTTAGCGTCCCCTTGTTCAAACACCAAACATTCGCCCCCGTATTCTTTTGCGATCCTATAAAAGCATCTTCAAATTCTAACGTATTTCTGCTGGTGACCGTTCCTTTAATTAATTTATAGACAAAATAGGAGGTAAAAGGCGTTTCAATGCGCGAATCACCTTTAAATTTGCCAGTTGCGGCATCAATTTCAAAATCAAACCAAATCGCCTTCCCGTCCTTTTTTTGCTGATTAAAACCCGTAAATAGCCCCTGCCACGTCCCGTCCAAAAAATTCAACTGGGCGTGCACACTCGAAAATTGTAAGACCAAAAAAAACAAAATAAATCGCATACAATTTTATCCAGACAATATATGTACCAATTATACGACAATCCCGAAATTAGTTACATTCTTTCCTGAATTGCCTGGTAAAAAATGAATCACTTGACGCAGTCTATTCTTTTTAAAAATGTGGGGGCATGCCCAATCCCGATCCCCAACGAGTTGGGGATCGGGATTGGGCACCGTGCCATCCACTGTAGTCACAGCCATCCCGACCAAGGCGTCGGGATCGTCAGGGAGCTGCCGTTTCTGTCACTTGCGCGAATCTGAACTAATTTAAACCCGGAAACCCCTAAAATTTAATTGTGGTTATTTTTAATGGTTTTTTTAATCCGTACGTGGTTTTTTAATCCGCACTTGGTTTTTTTAATCCCCGCGGTTTTTTTTTAATCCCCGCGTGGTTTTTTATCCGCACTGTAGTGCGGATCTACGGTTTCAATTCCGATTTTGGAATTAACCGTTAAAAAACCATATAAAAATTCAAAATATTTAATTTCTGAATTCTAAATTTTCAAATTAACCTTATCTTTAAAACATGGAACTAAAAGAAATTATAGAATTTAAATCGTCGCCAAAAATTAGGGAAAAATTGGAAACCATTGGGTTTACCAAAACCTTTGCCGAAGGTGAAACCATTTTAAATGAAAATGATTACATCAAGGCAATTCCAATCGTCACCAACGGCAGCATTAGGGTAATGCGCATGGACGAGGATGGGCGAGAAATTTTATTGTACTACATCAAAGCCGGCGAAAGTTGTATCATGTCCTTTTTAGGCGGCTTACATCAAGACACCAGCAAAGTCAAAGCCATCGCCGAAGAAAAAATGGAAATTCTATTTATCCCTATCGATAAAGTGAACCTATTAATCAAAGAATTTCCCGAATGGCTCGATTTTATTTTTCGCCTTTACCACAAACGTTTCGAAGAATTATTGGAAGTGGTGAATGCCGTTGCTTTTAAAAAATTAGACGAACGTATTTTAAATTTTATCAAAAAAAAATGCGAGGTCAACAATTCCAGCACCATCGCAATAACACACGAACAATTAGCAAATGAACTCGGAACCGCACGTGCTGTGGTATCGCGCTTGTTAAAACAAATTGAAGACGAAGGCACCATCAAACTTGGTAGAAATAAAATTACCCTTGTGTCACCTAAGTGACAAACTAGGTAATGTCAATGCACCACCTTTGTGACCAATTTTAGTTGATAAGTGTTGTTTTGGTTTAAAAATTCGCAAATTAACGCTTTCTTATATTTTGAAAAATTTACACACAAATAGGTTCGTGATCATCGCCTTAAACAGGTGGTTTCCAAACTAAATTAATTGCTGATGAATCACTTTTGGAACGATCGGTACGCCGAAAAAGAATTTGCTTACGGCATCTTACCAAATGAATTTTTGAAAAACACCTTAGAACCAATGAGTCCAGGTAAAATTCTATTTATCTGTGAGGGCGAAGGTCGAAATGCCGTGTATGCTGCACAAAAAAATTGGGAAGTCACCGCCTTTGATCTGAGTGAAGAAGGTAAAAATAAAGCACTCAGTCTTTCCAAAGAAAAAAACATTACCCTCAATTATCAAATTGGTGATGCTGCTGTAATTGAATATCCTGAAAACACATTCCATTGTATCACGTTGATTTATGCCCATTTCCCAGCAACCATTAGGCAATCAATTCATCAAAAAACAGTGAAATGGTTAAAACCAAACGGAACGCTAATTTTAGAAGCCTTTAATCCGGATCAACTAGCCAATTCCAGTGGTGGTCCAAAAGAACTTTCCATGTTGTACACCATTGAAATGATCAAGGAAGATTTTAAAGGATTAACAATCAACACCCTAAAATCAGAAGAAATCGAATTAAATGAAGGCAAATATCACCAAGGCAAAGCAAACGTCATTCGATTGATTGGAAAAAAATAAAAATAATTTTCCTTATGTGACAAAGGTAGCTGTGCAAGCAAACAAACCTTCGCACCTTTGTATCATCAAAAAATGGAAAAAATGAATTTCATTCTAAAAAATAAACTCACCATCATCGGAATTATGCTTGGTGCTGTCGGCGGATATCTTTATTATCATTTTGTGGGATGCACAGAAAATTCTTGCGCAATCACTTCAAATCCAATCAACAGCATTATTTATGGTTCACTTATGGGAGGGCTACTTTTAAATATGTTTCAAAAATAAAAATCTAAAAAAATGAACGCAGAAAAGATAATCAAAGAAAAAAGAGGAACCATTGTAGATGTTCGCACACCAGGCGAATTTATGGGCGGAAATGTGGCAGGTTCAATCAATATTCCTTTGCAAGAATTACAACAACGATTAAGTGATGTAAAAAACTTAACGCAGCCCTTGGTTTTATGCTGTGCAAGTGGCGGTCGAAGTGGAATGGCAACACACATGTTAACACAAGAAGGAATTGAATGTTGCAATGGAGGTTCTTGGTTAGATGTTAATTATTATCAATCGCAAACAAACTAAAAAATGATCAACGCACTAAAAAAATTGTTTGGCATGGGTCCAAAAGTTGACTATGCCAGTTTGGCGAAACAAGGCGCAGTTATTTTAGATGTTCGCAGCAAAGGAGAATATCAAAACGGGCATATTAAAGGTTCAATCAATATTTCTGTCGACACCTTGGCAAACAACCTCGGCAAACTAAAAAAAGAGAAACCAATTATCACCTGCTGTGCAAGCGGAATGCGCAGCGCTTCGGCTAAAAGTTTATTAAAATCAAAAGGTTTTACCGATGTACACAATGGAGGTAGCTGGATGACCTTGCAAAATAAAATTAGCTAATTAAAGGCGCATTAAATTGTCTATTCCTAAATTAAACAAATAATTATCGCAACATGAAAGAACGAATTTTAAGTAATTGGAGTCTGATTAGAGTATTCTATGTAATAATTGGTGGTACCCTAATCATTCAATCGGTTTTAAGTAACCAATGGATTGGAGTTTTAGTGGGTGCGTACTTTGCCGCAATGGGTGTTTTTGCTTTTGGATGCGCGTCTGGCAATTGTTACGGTGGTCAATGCGAAATCAATGAAAAACCAAAAGAATCTCTTCAACCAGTGGAAATTGAAGAATCAAAATTGAATTAAAAAGTTTTATTATTATTGGGTTCCCCCATCCCTGGTAGATTTAATAGCAAGGATGGGGGGATTTTTAGTTTAACCCTTAAAACTTTAACTGATACACATCATCCAAATCCTTGTCGCAACTAAAATTTACACCTAAATCGGTAACATAACCCGAATCCAATCCATACACCCAACCGTGTAAATGCAATTTTTGTCCATCATTCCAAGCATTTTGAACAATGGATGTTTTAGCTAAATCCATGACCTGTTCTATTACATTCACTTCTACAAACCGATTAAACCGTTCTCGTTCATCCTCAATCGCGTCTAATTCCTTATGATGAAATCGGTAAACATCTTTAATATGACGGATCCAATTATCGATAATTCCAATCGAACTATTTCCCATCGCCGCTTTTACACCTCCACAGCCATAATGCCCGCACACAATCACATGTCTTACCTTCAAAGCATTCACGGCATAATCCAGCACACTCAACATGTTCATATCAGAATGCACCACCATATTCGCTATATTTCGATGAACAAACACCTCACCCGGTTCGGCACCAATAATTTCGTTGGCAGGTACACGGCTATCCGAACAACCGATCCATAATAATGGTGGATGCTGGCTTTCCGCTAAATTGTTAAAATAATCAGGACGGATTTTTAATTTAGCCTCTACCCACTTTTTGTTATTCTCTATTATTTTTTTATAAAAATCTGCCATAAAATTATTTAATCAATCTTTTCAACCGCTACAAAAGGTCAATCTGAATGGGTCTTTGTTTAATACTTTAACTCTTCAATCGAAAAATTTGGATTTTGATCATCTTTGATGAACATTACAGCTTCGTAAAACGAAACCTCTCCTGTTTCAATATTGTGCATGGCGCCAACAATTCCAATTTCACCTCTTTCCACCATTTGTTCCAAAATGTAGCTTCGCTCAATAATGTTTTTGACACTTCGCACCACATTTATTTCTGCCACATTCTCAACAAATTCAGCGTTCTTAGAACTTCGATCATTCTGAGTAGCTTTTTCTTGATACACCGCAGGTTGAATTTTTGACAATAATTCAGTTAAATTACCCATTTCAACATGGTCGCAAGCCCCTTTTACCGCACCGCATTTACTGTGCCCAAGTACCACAACCAATTTAGAACCAGCTACTTTACAGGCAAATTCCATACTTCCTAAAATATCGGTATTCACAATATTTCCTGCGATACGTACCGAAAAAACATCTCCCAATCCTTGGTCAAAAATTAATTCGGCTGAGGTACGACTGTCAATACAACTTAAAATAACTGCAAAAGGCCATTGTCCATCCCTCGTATCATTCACTTGTTCCAATAAATTCCTATGCGCTTTTAAATTGTTGACAAAACGGTGATTACCGTTCTGTAAAATTTCTAATGCTTTACGTGGAGTAATTTGCGATTGAATTTCTTTATTTAATGTTTTCATATGTTTATTTTTAAGTCTGTTTTTTAAGTTTTAAAAATTCAATAAAACTTGCTGGATTTTCCATGTTCCCTCGTTCGGAAATCAAATAAATCTGGATATTTTTATTTCTTGCTTGGATAATAAAATCTTCTAATATTTCAACTACATCATAATCGAGATACGTTGTTTTTGAAATATCCAATTCTAAACGATAATTCTCAGGTAAATTAAGTAATTCTTTTTGAATTGATGCTTTGTTTAGAAAGGAAATCTCTTCTGCAAAAGTCATTTTTACCGTTTTCGAGTCGGGGCTTTTTTCTGGTTGTATTGCAAATGAATTTTTATAATTTTTGATCAAAACAACAGCTAAACCAATTGCTAAACCAACAAAAATCCCAATTAATAAATTGGTAAAAACGATCATTAACACTGTGAAAACAAATGGCAAATATTGAGTCCATCCTAACTGAAACATTTTCTTAAACATGGCAGGTTTAGCCAATTTGTAACCAACAACTATCAGGATAGATGCCAAAACAGATTTCGGAATGTGATTTAAAATAGTAGGTATTGCTAAAATTGAGACTAAAATAAAAATGCCGTGCAAAATTGCAGACATTTTTGATTTTGCATTGGACTGAACATTGGCTGAACTCCTGACGATGACCTGTGTAATGGGCAATCCTCCCATTAAACCAGAAGTAATATTTCCAAAACCTTGCGCAAATAATTCTCGGTTAGTTGGTGTAATGTTTTTATCTGGATCTAATTTATCTGTGGCTTCTACACTCAACAAAGTTTCAATACTAGCGACTAATGCTAAAGTAAATGCAACTATCCAAACTTCTTTGGTGAAAAACTGGCTAAAATCTGGAAAACTCAACAAGTTAGTAACATCACTTATTTTATCTAATACAGGAACTTGAACAAGATGCTTACCATCTATCATTAAACTTGGATTACTGCTAAAAATAATTTGCAAAACTGTACCTATCAACACCGCAATTAACGATCCTTGAATCAGTTTAAAAAACCCATGCTTCTTAGATAAAAAATTATCCCAAAAAAGAATGATAAACAATCCAATCGCTCCTATAATAAACGCTCCAAGTGTAACGTTATCAACCACATGCGCAATTGCCGAAAATGTATTTTCACCTGAGGGTTCGATAAAATTGTCTGCTCCCTCTGGTTCCGAATCATATCCGAAAAAATGCGGTATTTGTTTAAGAATGATTATAATACCAATCCCCGCCAACATTCCTTTAATAACGCTATTTGGGAAATAGTAACCAATAACTCCCATCCGTAGGATTCCAAATAGCAATTGAATCACGCCAGCCAATACCACCGCCGATAAAAAGAGTTCAAAACTCCCCAACGAAGCAATAGATGCGGCAACAATGGCTGCCAAACCAGCAGCAGGTCCGCTCACTCCAATTTTTGATTTACTAATAAATCCGACAATAATCCCCCCAATAATTCCAGCAATCAAACCCGACAAGGGCGGCGCATCACTGGCCAATGCAATTCCTAAACAAAGTGGAAGTGCAACAAAAAATACAACGATACTCGCAGGAATATCATTCTTCAAATGTTTAAACATAATTGATTTTTTTAACATAAATAAAATTTTAGCTCCAAACGTTCGAAGCCACGATAAAATTTTATGCTAATTCAGGAGGTTGTAGGAGGGTACTTGGTTTTAAAGAATCAACCTTTTGTTCGTTCAACGTCTCGCATCTCACTTTTTGAATTCCTTCAAAATCGGTTGTCAATAATTTGGTATAAATAGTAGGAACTGTTTTGAATTCATGGATATAATCTTGGCATTCTTCTTCACCAATATTTAAGAAACAAGTCATATCAATATTCTTGTCGATAGATGTCACGACAGTAGGTGTTGCCAAAAGCAAAATAAAAAATAAAACTAATATGGACGAAGCTAACCTCACAGGGCAAAGGTAAAGATTTTAATCCAAAAAAAATCTTAATAAATCATAAAATAAATTTAGAAATTAACCTTTCAATCTTCTTACTCAAACCTTCTTTAATTTTGGGAAATTTATAATTCAAACATCCAATCGCGGTTCAAACAGTTGATTTATTATCGGCAACGTATAATTTTAATTATTAAACTAATTTGTATAAAAACTACTTGACAAATATGTAATTTTGTTTTGAAAAACAAGTTAAAGGAGAAGTCAATTAGAGTAAATATCATTAAACTCTACTTAAAACTTTCAACTTGTCAAATGGAAACATAAAGCGCTTTTTCAATGATTTATTTTTTAGTTGCAGTTTTGGTTGTTTTGGTTGGAATAGTGATCTATTTATTTATCCGCATAAAAAAAACAGAATTAGTCCGAAATATTGCCGAAGCAAAATTCCAACAACTTGAAGGTAAAATAAATTCGTTACAACTTGAAACCCTCGAATCAAAATTGAATCCTCACCTTTTCAAAAACATCCTTAATTCAGTTCAGTCGCACGCTTATCAAACCTATTATGCATTGGACAAACTTTCGAATGTGCTGGATTATATCCTTTATGATAGCAGAAATAAATACGTTTCTCCAAAAGAAGAAATTGAGTTCGCACTAAATCTGATCGAAATCAACAAAATAAAAGTCAGCCCACTGTTTGAATTAAAAGTAAAATGTAAAATTAAGGAATCAGAACCCTTATACGAGCAGAAAATACTCGCTCCTTTAATATCAATTGACCTTATTGAAAATGCCTTTAAACATGCAGATCTTCAAAGCGCAGATGCATTTATTTCGATCGTCTTTGAATTCAAGGACAACACATTTTACCTGACCGTTTCCAACAAAATTTCAACTCGAAATACCATGAAAAAGGAACGAAGCGGAATTGGTATGGACACATTGAAACAACGTTTGCAAATTATTTACAAAGATGATTTTAAATTAGATAGATTTATTGAAGGGGAAGTTTATATCACGCAGTTAAAAATTAATTTACTTGAAAACAAAGCTAAAATGCTTGCTATTAGATGACGAGTTGCCTGGGTTGACTTACCTAAAAATCCTCTGCGAACAGCTTCCTGAATTGGAGGTAGTAAAGGCTTTTAATAGCCCTGTTTTGTTCCTTTCTGAACTTCCGAAATTAGATTTTGATCTGTGCATAATTGATATTGAAATGCCTGAAATGAACGGAATGCAAGTCGCCAATTTATTACAAGGTACCCCAATAATATTCACCACTGCGTATGACGAATATGCAGCACAAGCGTTTGATTTAAATGCAATCGATTACGTTCGCAAACCTATAAAAAAAGAACGATTACAACAAGCGGTGTCCAAAGCCTATCAGCAAATTTCTGGCTTGAGTGTAAAAAAGAACCAACTTCAACTTAATACGAATAAAGGTAAAGCACTTATTTCTATTGATCAGTTGAGCTACGTCAAAACCTCTTCTACTGACAGCCGTGATAAAATTGCTATTTTAACAGATGGGTTAAGTCTCACACTCAAGAATATTTCGTTCGAAAAACTTCAAACGCTGTTGCCAATCAGCGATTTTTGCCGAGTGAATAAAAAGGAATTGATTGCATTAAAAATTGTCCAAGTTTTTTCGTTTGATGAAATAACTACAACTTTAAAAACACCCGATGGACGAAATGTGAAAGTGACATTGAGTGATGCATACCGCACTGATTTTATTAAAAAGGTGAACACTTAATTTTTTATTACAATATTTTACCCTTTTGTTACAGATTCCCCTAATTTTAATTCAACCGTATTTTTTTGATGATTATTCCGAATTATCTTTGAGAAACAAAGAGATTGTAGGGCATGAAAAAATTTAAAAACAGCTTTTTTTACATCGGAGTAATTGGTGGTTTTTCGGTATTAATTTATTGGATAATTCTGTTAGGTGCAAAATTAGAAAATGGTCGAAATATTGTAATTCCCAAAACAGAAAAAAGTGAATGGCAAAATTTTATTGATTCTTTGGTGCACAATTTAGAGCATCCGCTGGCAATTCTTTTGGCTCAAATTGTTACAATTATTTTTGTGGCCCGTTTTTTTGGGTGGGTTTGTAAAAAAATTGGACAACCGAGCGTCATCGGGGAAATTATTGCAGGAATTGTCCTTGGACCTTCGTTGATTGGGCTTTATTTTCCTGAATTTTCAAATGCATTATTTCCAGCCCAATCATTGGGTAATTTACAATTTTTGAGTCAAATTGGGCTTATCTTTTTCATGTTCGTTATTGGGATGGAGCTTGATTTAAAAGTACTTAAAAACAAAGCACACGAAGCCGTTGTTATTAGTCATGCCAGTATTGTTATTCCGTTCGCACTGGGCATGGGATTGGCTTATTTTATCTATCAATCCTTTGCCCCAGAAGGTGTTCAATTTTTATCTTTTGGTTTGTTTTTAGGAATCGCCATGAGTATCACCGCCTTTCCAGTTTTAGCAAGAATAGTGCAAGAAAGAGGGTTGCATAAAACGCGTTTAGGAACAATTGTCATTACATGCGCCGCTGCCGACGATATTACAGCTTGGTGCTTGTTAGCAGCCGTAATTGCCATTGTAAAAGCAGGTTCTTTTGTGAGTGCATTATACATTATTGCACTTGCTGCGATGTATGTGGTACTTATGATCATAGTGGTACGACCATTTTTAAAGCGTGTCGGTGATTTGCACAGCACTCGCGAAAATCTCAGTAAACCTATCGTAGCGATCTTCTTTTTAGTCTTGATAATTTCATCTTACGCGACAGAAGTAATTGGAATTCATGCCTTATTTGGCGCGTTTATGGCCGGTGCTATTATGCCTGAAAACACTAGATTTAGGAGTGTTTTTATCGAAAAGGTGGAAGACGTTTCGTTGGTTTTGCTTTTGCCTTTGTTTTTTGTTTTTACAGGATTACGAACTGAAATTGGCTTACTAAATGAGCCGCATTTATGGAAAACAACTGGGTTGATAATTTTGGTAGCCGTGATCGGCAAATTTGTAGGTAGTGCATTAGCGGCAAAGTTTGTTGGGCAAAATTGGAAAGACAGTCTAACCATTGGTGCCTTAATGAATACAAGGGGTCTCATGGAATTGGTTGTACTTAATATTGGGTACGATTTAGGGGTGTTAACCCCCGAAATTTTTGCAATGATGGTGATTATGGCCTTAGTTACAACTTTTATGACAGGTCCTTCGTTAGATATTATTAATTGGATTTTTAAGTCGAAATCACCTGAGGTGACGCAAGAAATAAGCGAAATTGGTAAATACAAAATTTTAGTCTCATTTGGGAATCCAGAACGTGGTAAGTCGCTTTTAAGATTGGCCAACGGTTTATCAAAAAAAATGGAAGGAAATGCTGCCATTACAGCGATGCACTTGATTTCAAGTAATGAAATGCACCAATATAATTCGGCTGAGTATGAAGGAGAAAGCTTTGCTCCAATTATTGAAGAATCAAAAGAACTGAATCAAAAAATAACCACCCTCTACAAAGCTTCTAGTGATATTGATGCCGATATAATCGAAGTTACCAATAAAGGGAATTATGATTTGCTTTTGATCGGGGTTGGTCAATCTATTTACGAAGGAAGTTTATTGGGTAAAATTTTAGGTTTTACTACCAAAATTATAAATCCTGAAAAATTGATTAATCAGGTTACGGGTAAAGAAAACATATTCGAAAATTCTCCTTTTGATGATAGTACACGCGCCATTTTAGGTAAAAGTGATGCTTCTGTTGGAATTTTGGTCGACAAAAATTTCAATAAAATGGACCGTGTTTTTATTCCGATTTTGGATGAAAATGACATCTCCCTCATCCGTTTTGCTCAAAAAATGATTAAAAATTCGGGCGCTCAAATCACCGTTATAGATGCTGGTGGCGAAATAAAAAATAACTCGGAAATCAAAGAATTGATCCGAACAATTGAACAATTTGCGCCGAATCATATCCATTTAATGAAAGAACGAATCATTGATAAAGAATTTTTAAAACTAAACGATTTAATGGTGGTGAGTGCTGGAAGTTGGAAAAAACTGATTGAAACGAAAAGCGTTTGGCTATCAGATATTCCATCTGTATTAATTCTTTCTGAAAAAAACTAAGGTAATTGCTTGAATTTGTTTCTAACGTCTTAGGGCAATTTCTAACTTAATTGCCTTTTCGATTCCATTTAGAAAAATTAGTAGATACACCAAAGACATTGGAAGCACCTACCGCAGAATAAAAAGCCACGCCGTAATTGAACTCGAGTTTTTTCGTTTTTAATCCAAATCCGAACGAAAAACCACTTGCCCCTTTTCGGTCAACAATTCCTAACCCATTTCTGCGCTGATAATTAAACCCTATGCGCAAAAAGAAATTATCAGATGGAACCAATTCAAAACCGAAATTAGTATGATATGCCACTTTTTGAGCAAAACTAGCTGTTGGAACTGGAATAGTGTCTTGCGTTAATTTGTCAATTGTCGGCACCAAACTTGGATCGTTATACGTTAAATCCCAATTTGTTAAATCAGTTGCCATAATACTCAACCGAAATGGCGCATGATGAAACTTATAACTTGCTCCCGCTAAAACTTCCAAAGGTAAAGGTTCATGATTGTCTTTGGTATATCCTTTTATTTGATAACCTATGTTTCGTGCGACAATAGTTGCGGTGAAATTAGCTTCTTCATTATAGTAAGTACTTGCAATGTCAACACCAACACCAACAGCCGTGTAAGATTCTAAATGTGAGAAAATCAAGTTAAGGTTTGCTCCTACTGAAAAATATTTATTTAATTCTTTTCCGTACCCTAAACCTAGCGCATAATCGCCTGCAGTAAAAGTCCCCTGCTCAATCCCTGCTTCATCCGTTCGCGTGAATTTGCCATAAGAAACGTACCGAAGATGTCCAACAAATGAACCGTATTTCTCCGTACTTTTCCCGTAAGCAAATTGACCATAATTAATCCCTGAAGGAAAAAGAAAATGATTAAATGCAAAATTACCATCCATTTCATTGGTAATTGAAGCTGGATTGGCAACTGCCAAATTCAAATCATCATCTTTTAACCCAATAAAATCTCCACCTAAACTCAAGGATCTGGCGTTAAAATCTAAATCCAAAAACTGAAAAGAATTTTGACCACCCAACTGCCCAAAAGCCGCGGTTGAAAAAAATGAAACCAATAAAATCCACTGTCTTTTAAACATTTGTCTGAATTATGTTCCTAAATTAAAAATTAATTGTCATCCTTATCCAATTTTTAATTTTAATAGGTGACTAACGGGAAAATTAATCTTTTATTTTATTTGATGTGCAATTCTTACCCTCTTTTGCCTAATTCGATGACCTCCATATTTTGAATTTTACCTGCATCAATTTCAAATCTTAAAAGCGTTTTCACTTGATGAAATCCTTTATTTCCGCAAGCACCCGGGTTCAACCACAAACAATTTATATTCGAATCAAACTGAACTAATAAAATATGCGAATGCCCGCACACAAAGATTCCCGGTTGTTCTTCTTTTAACAACGCATGTGCTTCTGATACGTATTTATAGGGTTTACCTGCAATATGTGTCATCGAAACTTTCATGCCCTCGCACAAAAACGTGTTCACCTTTGGCCAGGTAGCCCGAATCACATGATTGTCAATATTTCCATAAACTCCTCGTACTGGTTTAAATTTTTCCAAGGCATCAATTACCTCTATCGAACCCACATCACCCGCGTGCCAAATTTCATCTACATCCTTAAAATGAACAAAGATTCTAGGGTCAACATCCCCATGTGTATCCGACATTAAACCAATTCTCTTCATTAAAACTCCACCTAATTGTTAAATTTGCACCATGGCGCAACGTTATTTCTTAAAATTATCCTACAAAGGAACGCTTTTTTTTGGTTGGCAAAAACAACCGAAAAAAATCAGTGTGCAAGAATTAATAGAATCGGCTGTATCAAAAATGAATGGTGGTAAACCAGTCAAGGTAACGGGTTGTGGACGAACAGACACCGGCGTACATGCAAGTCAATTTTACGCACATTTTGAAATGAACCTGCCCTATTCCGAAGATGAATTTTGCTACAAATTAAATTGTATGCTTCCTCAAAGCATTGCGATACAATCCGTTATTCAAGTGCCAAATGATCTTCATTCGCGCTTTAGTGCAACTTCGCGAACGTATCATTATTTCATCTCAAAAACAAAGGATCCATTTACGGCCGACCTTTCGTGGCTGGTTCAAAAGCCTTTGAATTTAACTGAAATGAATGCAGCAATTGCGAAATTAGTGGGACACAAAAATTTTAAATCATTTAGTAAAACCATTCAAGGCGAATCTACTTTTGAGTGCACGGTTCACGAAGCCAGATGGGTTGAAACCGAAACGGGTTATCAATTTGAAATTACGGCCAATCGGTTTTTGAGAAATATGGTTCGAGCCATCGTAGGCACTTTGGTGGAAGTAGGATTAGGAAAAAAAACAATAAGTGATTTCGAACATATCATTACTTCTCAAAACAGGGATTTAGCAGGTAAATCTGCTCCTGCCCAAGGACTTTTTCTTGTTAAAGTTGATTACGCAAATAACAAAGAGGATATTTTTTAGACCCTAGTTTTGTTTTTTGACTTTCAAAATCAAATAAGATCCAAGACTTACTACCAATAAAATCCATGGAGTGCCATGCAGAAACAAATCAAACCAATCGGCACCTTTCATTGGATTCGCACCAGAAAATGCGCCACCGCCCATTAACCATTCCAATTTACCAACAATATGCGGTGGATTAAAGGGAGCTAAACCTAACGAAAGTGCACCCAACAAAAACAATACTAAATTTTTACTCAACCATTTCATAGGGCAAAGATAGACAAGTATAAATAAATAGAAAGTCGGATAAAAAATAAATTGCTGATATTATTCAGTTGCCGATCTTTACAAATGAAAAATTGTCATCGTTATATTTATTTTTTCAACTATTTTTGTAAAAAATTACTAAGCAGATCGAATGATTTTACCAATAGTTGCCTACGGATCGCTAATTCTTAAAAAAGAGGCGGAAGAAATTGACGAAAATTATGAAGGACTTTCAGCGTTAATTGATGACATGTTTGAAACCATGTACGAAGCTAGTGGAGTTGGGATTGCTGCGCCACAAGTGGATCGCTCGATTCGATTATTCGTGGTGGATGCTTCCCCTTTTGCCGAGGATGAAGAAGAAAATGACGAACAAGATCCGAAAGCAGCTGGCTTGGCAGGATTTAAAAAAGTGTTTATTAATCCAATCATCGAGCACGAAGAAGGTGAAGAATGGCCATTTTTAGAAGGATGTTTGAGCATTCCAAACATTCGTGAAGAAGTGATGCGTAAATCAAAAATTACGATTTCGTATTACGACGAAAATTGGGAATTTCACCGCGATACTTATGATGGTTATGCTGCTCGAATTATTCAGCACGAATATGATCATGTCGAAGGTGTACTTTTTACGGATCATTTAAGTCCACTGAAAAGAAGGATTTTGAAGAAGAAATTAACGAATATTACAAAAGGAGATACCGACATTACCTATCGAATGAAATTTCCTGCATTAAAAAAAACTAAACGTTAAAGCGAAATGAAAACAATTACCTACTTAATAATCACACTATTCAGCTTTGCTGTAATGGTTTCTTGCGGTTCAGACAAGGATAAAAGTGGCCAAGATGAAACAGCTCAAGACGGAATCATTGTCGATACAGCTAAATTTTTGGTTGATTTAGCAGCCCTTGAAAAACGGATTAATGACAATGTAAATAGTCCAAATGAGAAGGATTTAAAAAAAGCGATTGGTTCATTTCAAGATTACGCAGCCATTTTTCCCGAAGATCCAAAATCACCTGATTATTTGTTCAAAGCGGCAGATTTTGCCTACTCAGTTCATCAAGTTGAAAAAAGTGTAAAATTATTACAACGAATTATTGATTTGTATCCAACCTACAATCGTATTGAGGATGTCAAATTTACACGCGCGAGTCATTTAGATTTTGAATTAAGAGACACCACCGCTGCAAAAGAAGCCTACCAATCATTCATTAAAGAATTTCCGAATTCCGAATTAATTGATGACTGTAATTCACGAATTAAGAACATTCGATATTCAGCCGAAGAAATGGCTGATATTTTTATCAAACAACTAGAAGAAGACGGAAATAAGGATTTACCTTAGCCCCAAGCTTTTAATCACCACTAAATGAATTTGTTTCTTACCTACGATTACGAACTGTTTTTTGGTGCACCAACTGGATCTGTTGAAAAATGTTTGATTGAACCTACCGACCTCTTGCGTGAAATGTCCAAACGAACAGGGGTGAAAATGGTTTTTTTTGTTGACACTGGCTACCTAAAACAACTTGAAAACTTTCGATCAAAATTTCCAAAAGTAGAAGC
This sequence comes from Crocinitomix sp., assembly GCA_044361315.1. Classification (GTDB taxonomy): domain Bacteria; phylum Bacteroidota; class Bacteroidia; order Flavobacteriales_D; family Crocinitomicaceae; genus Crocinitomix. The sequence goes on from JBIKJA010000002.1 coordinate 141,105, forward strand.
TGAATATCAACTCGTAAAACAACAAATTGACACCTTAGTTTCCGAAGGACACGATTGTCAATTGCATATTCATCCGCATTGGGAAGATTCATTTCACACAGGTGAAAATTGGCAAATGGTAACGGATCGTTACAAATTGGTTGATTTTTCGGATCTGGAAATTGATAAAATTGTCACCGAATATGCCGATATTTTAGGTCGTTGGACAAATCGTCCAATTCAATCTTACCGAGCGGGGGGATGGTGTTTGCAACCTTTTAATCGCATTAAAAAAAGTTTAAAAAAAATTGGGATTAAATTAGATTCGACTGTTTTTGGGGGAGGAAAATTCACGGCAGGAAATTATTATTATGATTTCACCTCTATTCCATCCAAATCGACTTGGCGCTTTAGCGATGATTTGTGTGTTGAGGATGTTAATGGAGAATTCATTGAATATCCGATTTCTAATTATTACTATTCTGTATTTTTCTTTTGGAGATTGTTTTTATTAGGACGTTTTCAGCCACATTTGCATAAACCTATTGGCGATGGCTATCCAATGCCTTCGCCAGGATTGCGAAAAACCATGTTAACCAAAGGAATGCGTTTATCAGCATCAATGGATGGTTATTTCGTTACGAAATTAAATCAGGTGGTAAAAGTAAATCAAAAACGAGGGTTCAACGAAACCGTAATACTTGGCCATCCGAAAGCATGTACAATGTTTGCCTTAAAAAAATTAGAAGAATTTATCGAAGCACATAAGAATAAACATCAATTTATCACGTTTCAAGACCTAGCATTCAATTAATGGAATTCATCGAACGAAAAAATATAGATCTTGAAAAATGGAATCGACGAATTCAAGTTTCTGATATTGAGAGTGTTTTTTGTTATTCTTGGTATTTAGACGCAGTAGCTGAAAATTGGGGTGGTTTGGTCAGCGATGTTGACTATTCAACGATTTTACCCGTGCCTTACTCCACCAAACTTGGCATCAAAAAATTTTATCAAGCCCCATTTACAAGAGAATACGCTATTTTTGGAAATGATTTTTCATGGGAAGATGCGTTTGGATTTTTATGCAAAAAACTAAAACATTTTCATTTTAGAAATCAAGAAAGCGGACTTTTACCGGGTGAGTTGGAAAGATGTCACCAATATATTCTTTTGGAAACGAGGATGGTAGAAAAATTTCATACCAACGCTAAACGACTGATTAAAAAAGGAAAAGAACATTTTACATTTTCATTAATCGATGAACCAAAATTCTTGATTCAATTATTTAAAGACACCGTTGCCCATAAAATTGATTCAATCGGAGAAGGCGATTTAAAAGCACTTCTTCGACTCATGGAAGCCTCAAAAGGAACTGGACAAGGAGAAATGATTGGTGTTTTTAATCAAGCAAACGATTTGGTTGCAGGTGGATTTTTCCTAAAAGATAAATCTAGAATCACGTATCTTAAAGGAGCTTCTGCAGATGAAGCAAAAAAATTAGGCGCGATGTTTTCATTGTTCGATTTTGCTTTTAACTATTATATGAATGACTATAATTATTTCGATTTTGGTGGTTCTGATGTCGAAAATGTCGCTACATTTTACAAAAAATTTGGCGCTGAAGACAGAAAATATTACGATTATCAAATGGATTTAACCCCATTTTGGTTTAGAACGTTAAAAAAAATAAAAGGATAAAATGGACGTAGAAGTGAATAAAACCATCCTCATTATAGGCAGTTCGGGAGGATTGGGTAGAGTTTTAGTCAATTATTTTAAAGATAAACCATTTAATCTTGCATTGCATTATTATAAAAATGCGCCCGAAATTAAAAGAAGCACGATTAAAACGTATCAAGCGGATATTACCAACGAAGATGAAGTGATTGAACTCATTAATCGCGTTCAAAATGATTTTGAAAAAATAGATCTTCTTCTTCACAACGCTGGTGTTTCAATTAATGGAATGTCATGGAAAATTCCACTCGAAGATTGGAATCAAACCTTGGCAGTAAATCTAACAGGTCCATTTTTAGTAAGTAAACATGTGATTCCAATCATGCGCGAATATAATTTTGGCCGAATTTTATTTATGTCCTCGATTGTCGCACAAACGGGCTTTATTGGCACCGCCGCTTATGCCGCCTCAAAGGCAGGTTTGATTGGTTTGACAAAAACCTTATCGAAGGAATTAGCCAACAAAAATATCACGGTAAATGCAATCGCACTTGGCTATTTTAATGCAGGAATGATTAACGATGTTCCAGAAGACATGCAAACAAAATTGATAACAAGTATTCCAGTCGGTGAGCTCGGAGATCCTTTGCAATTAGCATCGTTGATTGAGTTTTTATGTGCTGAACAATCCGCCTATCTTACTGGCCAAACACTAAATTTAAATGGTGGACTTTATTCGTAAATATGCTTCACAACCTTAGCCAAACCAAGTCAGTTCTTAATTATTTCCTTGCCGAAATAAGAGACGTAACTATTCAAAAAGATCCAATGCGCTTTCGAAAAAATCTGGAGCGAATCAGTGAAATTATTGGATACGAATTAAGTAAAACGTTGACCTATCAACCAACAAAAATTCAAACACCGCTAAGTAAAACGGAAGTGGATTTGCTTGAGGATCAACTAGTAATTGCATCTATCCTTCGCGCTGGTTTGACTATGCATATAGGTTTGCTCAACTATTTTGATCGTGCAGAAAATGCCTTTATTTCTGCTTATCGCGAAGAAAAAGAAGATGACTCAATCCAAGTTCATGTCGAATATAAAGCCTGTCCAAGTCTTGTCAATAAGACCTTAATTATTGCCGACCCAATGTTGGCGACAGGCAAATCGATGCAACTAGTGTACGAATCTCTACTCCAAAACGGAACGCCTAATAAATTAATTATTGTTGCTGCCATTGCTAGTCAACCTGCAATTGATTGGTTATTAAAAGTAATGCCAGAAAACACAAGTATTTGGGTGGCTGCAATCGACCCTGAACTCAATAATAAGTCGTACATTGTACCCGGTTTGGGAGATGCTGGGGATTTGGCTTTTGGTTTAAAATTATAACAATGATTCATATTTACATTTGGGGGTTTATTTTTGGAACATTTAAGTTCTTGTTCTCTCATTGGACGATTTTTGGAATGGCGGTTGCCGGTGGTGTCGACGTCAACTTTTTAGATCTCTATATTCCTACCACCGCAGGAGCGATTTTTTCGATGGGTGTTTTTTATTTTTTGAGTGAATTGCTCATGAAAAGATCTGCAAAAAAAAGACACCTATTAGCAGAACAAGCAAGTTTACAAGGAAAAACACTCCCTGTAAAAAAGAAATTTACCAAATTGAATAAATTTATGGTGCGGCTTAAAATGAAAGCGGGTATTTATGGAATTACTTTGTTAGCGCCGCTTTTTTTGTCAATCCCCGTTGGATCAATTGTTTGTGCGAAATTTTATGGACATTCAAAAAAAACCTTTCCATTGATGGTGATTTTTATGGCCGCCTACAGTATGTTGATGTGTTCGTTAATTTATATCGTTAATTAGCGCAAAATCGTGGAAAATATTAAACACATTTTCTTTGATTTGGATCATACCTTGTGGGACTTTGATCGAAATTCAAGCGAAACATTAACAGAGCTTTACCATCAACTTTCATTATCAAGTGAAATCACCGATTTAGCTGAATTTATAGAAGTTTATCGAGGAATTAATGCTAAATATTGGGACCTCTACAACCATGGCAAAGTGACCAAATTGCAAGTACGTACCGAACGTTTTATAGAGACGCTAGAACATTTTAAAGTATCAAATTTGGAAGAAAAAGCGAAGATCTTGGGTGATCAATACGTTCATTTAAGTCCACAAAAAAAACACGTCTTTCCTGGAGCACATCAAACGTTAGCCTATTTGTCTAAAAAGTATCCGCTGCACATCATTACAAATGGATTTGTGGAAGTGCAGCATTCCAAATTAAAAAATTCTCAACTCACAGATTATTTTTCAATGATCTTGTGTACCGAAGAGTTGGGTGTGAACAAACCTAACCCGATTGTTTACCAAACGGCACTGGAAAGAACAAATGCACTGCCAAGCGAATCCTTAATGATTGGCGATAACCTTGAAACGGATATTTTAGGGGCTCAAAATTGTGGGATAAAAACAGTACATTTTAATCCTTCAAAAATAGTTCACGACATTAAAACGACTGAAATTCAAGACCTCACAGAACTCTGTTTGCTACTTTAAAGCACAGGCTGAAAAAATATTTATTTAGAATCATTCTAAACTGCATAATATTTGCGAAAAAAATTTTATAAAAAAAGTTTGATTTGTACTTTTGGCAATTATTCGCAACAAATTCGAAATAAGATATGTCAAGGACTATCAAATTAAGGAAAGGATTGGATATAAAATTGCACGGAGAGGCAGAAAAGGTTAAAGTAGCCGTTCAAGCATCCGCTTTTGCAATTAAACCACCAGATTTCCATGGCCTTATGCCAAAAATGACCGTTAAGGTTGGTGATAAAGTGAATGTAGGTTCAGTTATCTTTTTTGATAAATATCAAGAATCTATAAAATTTGTTTCACCCGTATCAGGAGAAATTACCGAAATACATCGTGGTGACAAACGGAAGATTCTTGAGATCAGGATCAAACCAGATGGCAACAATACAACAGAAAGTTTTGGTATCGTAAATCCAGATTCAATGGATGAAGCAGGTATAAAACAAGTATTGCTTGCAAACGGATTCTGGCCTTTTATCAAAATGCGACCAATTGACATTGTGGCTGATCCAACTGACAAACCAAAAGCAATTTTTGTGTCTGGATTTGATTCATCACCACTTGCACCTAATTTTGACTTTGTATTACATGGAGATTCAGAAGCATTTCAAGCTGGAATTACTGCATTAACTAAATTAACCACTGGAAAAGTTCACTTAACTACCCATGGGAATTCGGTTTCTGATAGTATTTTCAAAGGAATCAAAGGGGTACAATCAAATACTATTTTTGGAAAACATCCGGCAGGGAATGTTGGAACGCAAATCCACCACATTGATCCAATTAACAAAGGAGAGGTTGTTTGGACTGTAAACGCATTAGATGTTGCCTTAATCGGTCGCTCTTTGCTTGCTGGTAAATTCGATTCTTCGCGAACAATTGCTTTAACAGGATCTGAATTAAAGAAAGCAAAATATGTTAAAACACATATTGGTGCTCAAATTAACGACTTGGTAAGTGAAAATATTAATGGTGATAATTACCGAATCATCAGTGGAAATGTCCTTACAGGAGACAAAGTTTCTCAGGATGGGTATTTAGGTTTTTACCACTCACAAATTACGGTCATCCCAGAAGGTAATGAAGCAAGTTTCCAACTTTCAGGAGGTGGATGGCTTGGTTCAGGAAGTAAAAAATTCTCAATCAATCGCTCTTACTTCTCTTGGTTAACACCAAACAAAAAACGTACGTTAAACACTAATTTAAATGGTGAGGTAAGATCTTTCGTTGTGACGGGTGAAATGGAAAAAGTATTTCCTTTTGACATTTACCCAATGCAATTGATCAAATCTACTATTTATAATGATATCGATTTGATGGAAAACCTTGGAATATACGAAGTTGCTCCTGAAGATTTTGCACTGTGTGAATTTGTTTGTACTTCTAAGATAAACATCCAAGATAAAATCCGAAAAGGGCTAGATGTCATCAAAAGTGAATGCATGTAATTTGAATAATAAAATTTAACCATTAGAATGAAGTCTATAGAAAAATTAATGCGTAAAATGGAACCTACTCACGACAGTAAGTGGGCTAAATTCCATCCTGTCTGGGACGCACTTTATACATTTGCATTCACCCCAGGTGAAACAACTCAAAAAGGTGCGCACATCCGAGATGGTATTGACTTAAAAAGAACAATGTTCATGGTGATTGTAGCATTGATTCCTTGTTTATTATTCGGAATCTACAACACTGGACACTTTCATTATGTGGCTGTAGGAACTGCAGGAGATTACATGGATTTCTTTGGAGACAAATTGGTCTACGGATTAATTAAAGTACTCCCAATTGTCATCGTTTCTTATGGCGTAGGTCTTGGTGTAGAATTTATCTTTTGCATTCGTAATAAACACGCCATTCAAGAAGGATTCTTGGTGACCGGGATGTTGATTCCTTTAATTGTTCCTGCTGATATTCCTTTATGGATGGTGGCAGTGGCAACTGTTTTTGCAGTAGTTTTAGGAAAAGAAGTTTTTGGAGGTACAGGTATGAACATTGTGAATATTGCTTTGACTGCCCGTGCTTTCTTATTCTTTGGTTACCCAACCATGATGTCAGGTGATAAAGTTTGGATGAGTGGTCTTTCAGATGTTCCAGCAGAAACGTTAAAAGCGAATCATGTTACTGGTGCGACGCAATTAGGTGAATTAGCTTCGTTCACGGGGCCGCAAGAAGACTGGGTTTATCAAGGTGGGATTAAGGCTTTTGAAAGTGCTTGGCCAATTTGGGATTCATTTGTTGGGATGATTCCTGGATCTGTGGGAGAAACCTCAGTAATTGCTGTTTTAATTGGTGCTGCTATTTTATTGTATACAGGAATTGGAAGTTGGAAAATTATGACCAGTTTCGTTGTGGGAGCCTTATTTGTTGGTTGGATTTCTAATCAATTTGCCGTAAATGAATATATGCTATTAGATCCACTTAATCATCTAGTGATAGGAGGACTAGCCTTCGGAGCGGTCTTTATGATCACCGATCCAGTCTCGGCGGCGCAAACAAGTACAGGTAAATTTATTTACGGATTTTTTGGAGGAGCTCTTACGATTGTCATTCGGGTTTATAATGGAGCGTATCCAGAGGGTGTAATGATGGCCATTCTATTTATGAATGTAATGGCACCACTTATTGACCATTATGTGATCCAATCAAATATCAAACGTAGATTAAAACGACTTAAAAAAACTGCATAATCATGGCTATAAATAAAGATGCAAATGGATACACCATAATTTTTACCATCGTTATGGTAGTGATTGTTGGTGCTGGTTTAGCGGCTGTAACTTTAGGACTTAAAGTTCCTCAAGATAAAAACAGTGAAATTCGTAAAAAAATGGACATCCTTTCAGCGTTAAAAGTGGAAGATGTAACGCGATTAAACGCTGAAAAACTATATGAAACGTACGTAAAAACGGATGACTGTTTGGTATTAGATGCAGAAGGCAATGAAATTTCAGGTGTTGAAGCTTTTGATGTTGATATCAAGAAACAATTCCGAGATAAAAAACTTCCAGTTAGCGATCGACAATATCCCCTTTACGTGGCGGATGTTGATGGAGCAAAAAAATATGTTATTCCAGTTGTAGGAAGTGGTTTATGGGGACCAATTTGGGGTTACATTGCTGTAAACGAAGATAAAACGTCGATTTTTGGCGCGCAATTCGACCATAAAACAGAAACTCCAGGATTAGGTGCTGAAATTAAACAACCATTTTTTTATAATCAATACAGCAGTGAAGTAATTTCTGTTGATGGCGTTTATAAAAAGATCAAGGTTGTAAAAGACGCATCTGGTTCTGAAATGCACAAAGTGGATGGGATTACTGGAGGAACGATCACTTCAAAAGGAGTTGAAGAAATGGTCGATCGAACATTACAGGTTTACGTAAAATATTTTAACAAATAATTGATTATCATGAGCGAAAATCAAGCAAAAATAAAGGCACCAGCCGAACCACTATTTTCTAAGAAAAATAAGCGGTTAGTTACAGAGCCAATGAATGATAGTAACCCGGTTACTGTTCAAGTATTAGGGATCTGTTCTGCACTAGCCATCACTGTCTCTGTTGAACAAGCAATTGTAATGGGATTGAGCGTAATGGCGGTATTGGCTGCGGGTAACGTAGTAATTTCTGCGATGAGAAACATCATCCCATCGCGAATTCGAATTATCGCACAATTGGTGGTTGTAGCAGCTTTAGTAATTATTGTAAATGAATTCTTAAAAGCGTATATGCCAGATATGGCAGAAAAACTCTCGGTGTTCGTCGGTCTAATTATCACCAACTGTATCATTATGGGGCGTTTCGAAGCGTTTGCAATGGCAAATAAACCATGGCCTTCATTTCTTGATGCGATTGGAAATGCCGCTGGTTACACAATTGTTTTGGTAATTATTGCAATTTTCAGAGAAATCCTAGGGGCAGGTAAAATATTAAATATTCCAATTTTTGGTAATAACATTGTTGACAAGGCTTCTGGTCTAGAATTAACGGGGCTTTACAAATATGGGTACATGAATAATAACTTTATTATCCTAGCACCTTTCGCTTTGTTCGCAGTAGCTATAATTATTTGGGTACAACGTTCTAGAAACAAAGCATTATTAGAAGATCATTAATAAATAAGATATGGTAGATTATATAAATATTGCCTTAAAAGGTATTTTTATTGAGAACATGATTTTTGCCTATTTCTTAGGTATGTGTTCTTATTTGGCGGTTTCAAAAACAGTAAAAACCGCTGTTGGTTTGGGAGTTGCCGTAATTTTTGTATTGGGTGTTACCGTGCCTGTTAACTGGTTATTAGAAAACTATTTGTTGGCAGAAGGAGCACTTTCTTGGTTGGGCGAAGAATATGCCACGTTAGATCTTAGCTTCTTGTCTTTTATTATGTACATCGCAGTTATCGCTGCTATTGTTCAAATATTGGAAATGTTGGTTGAGAAATATACTCCTGCACTTTACGGTGCATTGGGTATATTCTTACCATTAATTGCTGTAAACTGCTCCGTTCTTGGTGGAGCATTGTTTATGCAAGAAAGACAATACTCCACCGTTGGAGAAGCAACAACCTTTGGAATTGGCTCAGGAATTGGATGGTGTATCGCTATTGTAGCGATTGCTGCCATTCGTGAGAGAATCAAATATTCAAAAATTCCTGCACCTTTAAAAGGCTTGGGAATCACTTTTATCATTACAGGGTTAATGGGAATTGCCTTTATGAGTTTTAGTGGAATTAACTTAGGTGGTAAAAAAGTAGAAGATATTAAAGCTGAACCTACTACTCAGGTTAGTGATTCAACTCCTGCAGAAACATCACCGATCATTAACGCAAATATTTAACTTGAGAAATGGGACAAGTCATTTTAATAACAATTATCATTTTTGCAATTATCACGTTGCTATTGGTCTTTTTATTACTGTATGTAAAAGCAAAGATTGCACCTTCTGGGAAAATTAAAATCACAATTAATGGAGAGCATGTGCTCGAAGTTGATGGAGGTGGAACGCTTTTAAGCACGCTAAGTTCAAACGGCATTTTTTTACCGTCTGCTTGTGGTGGAGGTGGAACATGTATCCAATGTATTTGCCAAGTAAATTCTGGAGGAGGATCGATCCTTCCGACTGAAGAACCACATTTTTCGCGCAAACAAATTGCCGAAAATTACCGATTAGGATGCCAAGTGAAAGTAAAAGAAAACATGGAAATCCATGTGGAAGAAGAAATCATGGGGATTAAGGAATGGGAAGCGAAAGTGGTTTCTAACTACAACGTTGCAACGTATATCAAAGAATTTATCGTTGAAATTCCTGAAGATATGGAATACAAAGCAGGGGGCTATATTCAAATTAAAATCCCTGTATGTGAGGTGAAATACGCTGATATGGATGTGACTGCACATCCGCAAGATCACCCTGGTGAACCTAATAAATTTGAAAAAGATTGGGCAGAAGGTCCGTATGCAATGCGAAATCTTGTGATGAAAAATGACGAGGAAGTAGTGAGAGCTTATTCAATGGCCTCCTACCCTGCTGAAGGTAGAAAAATCATGCTGAATGTGCGGGTAGCTGCACCACCTTTCGACCGTAAAACAGGAACTTGGATGAATGTTAATCCAGGAATTGCGTCTTCTTACATTTTTGGATTAAAAGAAGGAGATCCAGCAATTATTTCTGGTCCTTATGGTGAATTCTTCATCAACGATTCGGACGCCGAAATGCTTTACATTGGTGGTGGAGCAGGAATGGCACCAATGCGTTCGCATTTATATGAATTGTTTAAAACCATCAAAACTGGAAGAAAAGTAACTTATTGGTACGGTGGTCGTTCGAAAGCTGAACTTTTCTACATTCACTATTTTAGAGATCTTGAAAAAGACTTTCCAAATTTCAAATTTTATTTGGTGCTTTCGGATGCGCTTCCGACTGATAATTGGAAGGTTATGAATGACACGAACGATACCGAAGGGGATGGTTTTGTTGGATTCGTGCATCAAGTGGTAATCGATCAATATTTATCGAAACACGAATCACCAGAAGATATTGAATTTTATTTCTGTGGACCACCAATGATGAACCAAGCCGTTCTTAAAATGTGCAGTGTCTGGGGAGTTCCTGACGAAAATGTTCGTTTTGACGACTTCGGAGGATAATCTAAATTATTAAATAAATTTGAAATCCCGTTAACAACATTGTTGACGGGATTTTTTTTATGACACCGGTTGATCTTAATAGTCAAAGTAAGAATCACTTGAATTGCGCTTGAAAACAACACAATTTAAATAAATCGTTAAGTTAAATTGCATTTAAAAAAAATAGAACCTTGATTTATTAATTATGCTTAAATTTAACCTCAAAAATGGAAAATGCTTGAATTTTTTGATCACTTAATGGACGAATTTAAGTTACCCTTGAGTAATTTGATTCTAGTTTTTTCAGTTATCCTATTCATCATTCTTCTTTCACCCGTTCTCCTCCGAAAACTGAGAATCCCAGGCATTATCGGCTTAATTATTTCCGGGGTCATTATTGGTCCATTTGGTTTTAACATCATTGCAAAAAGTGAAGCAATCGAATTGTTTTCGTTGATTGGTTTATTATACATCATGTTTATTGCTGGCCTAGAGCTTGATTTGAATGATTTTAAAGTCAACCGTAATAAAAGTCTTGTTTTTGGTCTGTTAACGTTTGCGATTCCTTTGTCAATTGGATTTCCAATTTGTTATTACTTTTTAGAATATGATTTAAGTGCAAGTTTCTTAATCGCCAGTATGTTTGCCACCCACACCCTAGTCGCCTATCCGATTGTAAGTAAATTAGGGGTTTCCAAAAACCAAGCGGTTGCAATCACTGTAGGCGGAACAATTTTGACGGATACCGCCGTGCTCATCATCCTTGCTGTCATCATGAAAAGTGACGAAGGAACGTTAAATCAAGCCTTTTGGATTCGATTAATTGTTTCATTGTCAATTTTTTCTGTGATCATGTTTATGGTGATCCCGCGGATTGCGAAGTGGTTTTTTAAAACATTGGAGAGCGAAAAACATTCGCATTATATTTTTGTATTGGCTGTTGTCTTTTTTGCGGGATTTTTGGCAGAGGTTGCAGGGGTTGAACCAATAATTGGAGCGTTTATGGCAGGATTGGCTTTAAACAAGTTAATTCCACATTCCTCAGCGCTTATGAATCGAATTGAGTTTATAGGGAACTCGCTGTTTATTCCATTCTTTTTGATTAGCGTTGGAATGCTGGTGAATGTGAACGTAATATTGAGTGGAAAAACGGCCTTAATTATTGCAGCGACTTTAACTACTGTGGCATTAATTGGCAAATGGTTAGCAGCATTCGCCACACAATTGATTTTTAAATTTTCTAAAGCTCAACGACAATTAATATTTGGTTTGAGTAGTGCCCATGCCGCCGCTACACTTGCCATTATTCTTGTTGGCTATAAAGCACAGATTATCGATGAAAATGTGCTAAATGGAACAATTATACTAATTCTTATCACGTGTCTGGTTGCGACATTTGCCACCGAAAGAGGTTCTAAAAAAGTCTTGATCGAAATGTCAACTGAAACAAATGACACTACCTTAAAAAGTCGAGCGCTTCATGAGCATATTTTAATCCCAACAGAATCCCTTGAGAATATTGAAAAAATAATGGAGTTTTCGATCTTTATCAAGGACAAAAAATCAGCACAACCACTTTCCATCCTTTCCATTGTGTCCAATAATGCCGAAGCTGAGATTAATATCTTAAAAACAAGAAATACCCTCGAAAGCTACGTTAGACAAGGGTCTGCCTCAGAAACTAAAGTAAATATTATTACCACCATCGACCATAATATCGCAAGTGGAATTGCCCGAATTTCGCGCGAAGTCATGGCGGATATTATAATTTTAGGTACTCCAAAACACACAGGTGTATTAGAAAGACTAATGGGTGAAAAAGTAGAAACGGTGGTTGCAAATAGCGATAAAGCAATTTTTATTTGCCATTTATTAAATCCACTTGTCTATTTGAAGAGGATTGTAGTGGTCGCTCCACCACTTTGTGAACTCGAAAATGGATTTGAACATTGGTTTGTAAAAATCTCAAAGTTGTCGCAAGAATTAAGCATTCCAATTGTCGTATTTTGCGATGACAATACAAAAGCAGGTTTTGAAAAATTGGCTAAGAAATTAAAACTGTCAACAGGACTAAGTTTTAATCATTTTGAAAATTGGGATGATTTTTTAATCCTGTCGCGTGACATCAAAAATGATGATTTATTTGTCTTGATCTCTGCCAGAAAAGGTACTGTTTCATATTTGCCAATTCTAGATAGTTTACCAGTTAAAATTGAAAAGTACTTTGAAGCAAACGACAGCATTATTATATTCCCGCTTCAGGTAGATCATTCTGCTGGACAATATGAAGATTTCTCTGGCGAATCGCTTAACAAAGGAATTGAAACAATCCAAAAATTAGGAAAACGAATTGGCAGCGTCTTGAAAAAATAAATTAAAGTATTTTTTTCCACTTAAACCAAATAAAAATAAACAAGGAGATCACACACATCACCCCAATGATGATAAAATATCCGTTTTCCCATCTTAACTCAGGCATTACATCAAAATTCATCCCATAAACACCTACTATAAAGGTAAGCGGTAAGAAAAAAGCCGAGAAAATGGTTAACAGTTTCATGACGTCATTGTTTTTTTGCGAAGTCACTGATAAATAAGAATTTAAAATCGTGTGAGAATCTTCGATAATTTCATCGTATTGCAACAAATAATTAATTACGGTCTCTTTTAAATCTTGTAAAGTTGAATTCAATTCTGGTTTAACTGTTATTTGATTAAGGACACTTTGTGTTAGAAAAAGTACCTTTTTTGCAATTCGTGCCTTTGCTTTTTGATAATACAAAGCTTCAATCGATATAACCCGCCCGTGTTTCAAAAATATCAATCGTTCAAAATCATCCATTTTTGCCTTTTGAACTTCTAGAGGTTTTCCATAAGAGGCCAACATCAATTTAAAAATGTCCAACATCATTGCTTCAGAATCCTGATAATCCTCTTTTAAAGCAGACAAAAATTCGAAAGACGAACGATGGATGGTAATGAGTTGTTTCTCCTTAAGAAAGAATGAAATTTTACTCGACAGTCCTCCAACCGAACGAACATTAGCATTGGGTGCAGCGGTATAGGCTCGTAAAATGACAAATGTGTACCCTTTAAATTGTTCAATTTTAGGTAAATGTCCGTGTTGAATCGTATCACCAACCACATTCATATCCAACTTTAATCCGTCAGTTACTTCTTGCAATTCGGCCTGTTCAGGATGATCAAAATCAATCCAATCAAAGTTTGTATATTTTACTTTTGACATTGCCATATTACTCGCGGATTCGTTTGTTAATCTACCAAATTTATTTACCATCGAAAGGTAACACAATTTTACAAATTCGTACAAAATATCTACTTTTCAAAATGGATAAATACGTTGAAAAGATCGCTACTTGCTGATTAAGTCAGCCTGAACATGCAAAATTGCGAGCTTAAAACAGCCGAATTTATTATATTTGCACGATAAAATTTTAGAGAAACGGTGTCAAAATCAGAAGCGCAAGCAGAAAATACCTCAGAAATTGATCAATGTATCCAAACATTGTCAAGTTTATTGAATGATACCAATCAACTTTATGACTTACCTGAAGAAAAGCGTGTCGCACTAATGAAATTAGCCGGCCAACTTTCTCGACCAGAAAAAGAAGAGCAAGATAAACGTCGAAAGAATTATAAAAAAGCAGAAGAGCGTAAAAATAGAGAGCGCGACAAACACGCCCGAAAAAATACAGGCATCCGATCGGCGAGAGAATCGGAAATTTTTATGGCGCCTAAATTTATAGAAGGACCTAAAGAAGAAGCAAACAAAAAACTCCAAAGTCCAAGAAATTGTTACGTTTGCAAAGCCGAATATGTTGACCTTCATCACTTTTACGATGCCATGTGTCCATCATGTGGTGATTTTAACTATGCCAAAAGGTTTCAAACGTCCGATTTATCTGGACAAGTAGCTGTTGTTACTGGATCACGATTAAAAATTGGGTATCACATAACCTTAATGCTTTTGCGTGCAGGCGCAACAGTGGTGGCTACCACACGTTTTCCGGTCGATTCGGCATTGAGGTTTTCTAAAGAAGAAGATTTTGATCTATGGAAAGACCGACTGCACGTCCATGGGCTTGACTTGCGACATATCCCAAGTGTAGAAATATTTTGTAATTACATCGAATTGAAATATTCGAGATTAGATATTTTAATCAACAACGCTGCACAAACGGTGCGCAGACCGGCAGGCTTTTTTAAGCATTTAATGGAAAAAGAAGAATTGTCCTTTTCTGAACTACCCGTTGATGCGCAGACCGTTTTACGCGAACATCAAGATTGTTTAATTGAACTTCAACTGATTTCTAACCGCACGTTGGATCAATCTAACTTGCCGGTGACTTGGCATGGAAATGAACCTGGCATCGGATTAAGAGCCTCGGCTCAACTTTCTCAAATTCCGTATACGTTTGATAATTCTCTCACTGCAAGCGAAGTATTTCCAGAAGGTAAATTAGACGCTGATTTACAACAAGTGGATTTACGGAAAACCAACAGTTGGCGGCTAAAACTAGGTGAAATTGAAACCCTCGAAATGATCGAAGTTCAATTAGTTAATTCCATTGCCCCTTTTGTTTTATGCAATCGACTTTCGGTTTTGATGCGGAAAGAAAACACGGGTAAAAAACACATTATAAATGTTTCTGCGATGGAAGGTAAATTTCATACCTTCAAAAAAATTGCCCGCCATCCACACACCAACATGGCAAAAGCAGCTTTAAACATGCTCACCCACACAGCCGCTGCCGATTTTGCGAAAGATGGTTTGTTTATTAATGCTGTGGACACTGGATGGGTGAACGACGAAGACCCAATTGAACTCGCCAAACATAAACAAGATGTCCACGATTTTCAGCCACCATTAGATATTGTAGATGGAGCTGCCCGGGTCCTTGATCCTCTATTTGATGGAATCAATACCGGAAAACATTGGTCTGGGAAATTTTTAAAAGATTATATGCCGATTAGTTGGTAGTGCCTTTCCTGTTTTTCATCATTTAAGTTCAGAGATTTTTTTTACATTTGACGACAAAACTTGGATCAGTTCTTCCGTTCAGGTTGACATTTACAGAGAAACTGTCAAAAATTACGAACGATTATTTCAAGCTGAATACGATTTGTTTAATGAAGGAGAAAGTTCGCTTTTTCTCGTCAATTTGAGAGATCAAGAACAAATTAGCGCTCAAATTAAATTGATCGAATTACTTTACGAAAATCAGATTTACGAAGCCTTGGTGAATTATCAACTTGTGAGGTTTTAAGAAAGATCCTTTCCTTTAAAATTCAAAGATCACCCCAATGGTCGGCGTAATCAAGGACGAATTGTCTTCTAATAACTGAGGAATTGCATTAGATCCGTCGGATTTTAATGGTCCACCATCTGTTGTTTCAAAAGTTGAATTATCCGCCGTTCTTTTAAAAACATAAGTTGGAGGAGATTGCTGTTTTGAAAACAAGACGTTTTGTAAGTCGATATAAAAATCAAAACTCACCTTTTTATAGTTGACAATTTTATCCACACGCAAATCAAGTTGATTAAAAGCATTAAGACGTTCTGTATTTAAACGAGTATAATCCAAAATCCCTGTCCCCAAGGTAGCAAAATTTAATTGTGACGCTACTAAATCATAAGGAGTATAAGGCACCCCACCCGCCAATCGATATTTAAGACCTAACTTCCATCCTTTTTTGAATTGAATTCCAACCGTTGAAGACAATAAGTGTCGATTGTCCCAAGCAGATGCGATTAATTTGCCATCCAATCCTGAATATAAACTCCTTACAAAGGTATAACTCACTACATAAAAGATGTTTTTAACCAATTTTTGTTGCACAAACACCTCGAATCCATAAGTTTGTCCTGAACCAATCGACAAAAGCTCCTCGTTTCCAATCGCACCAAACTGACTTCCTTGGTTGGCGAGTGAACTTCCGTTTACCACAGACACTGGATAATTCGAATACGTTTTGTAAAACCCTTCCACTGTAATCCGCATTCCTTGGTTTGGCAAATATTGCGCACCTAAAACATAGTGGCTTGATTGGATGTATTTCATCGATTGATTCACCAATTCACCGGTCGCATTTCGGAAGCCTAAGGAAGTATAGGTTGGAATTTTATAATAACGTCCAATAGAAGCGGTCAAATCAAATTTTTCAGTTAAATGATAGGCAATTGAAAGACGCGGTGAAAGTGTTTTAAGCGGATTGTTCCCTTCGTCAGTAAACGAATTCATATCTGAACGAACACCAGTTGAAACCAACACCCGATTTTTTAAAATATTTCGAGATAATTGAGCAAATACGCCATATTTAAAAAACTCAATTTCACTTCCGAAATTAATGACAACTTCTGGAGCAATCACATTTCCTTCTGTATCAAGAACTGCATTTGAAACTCGATTATAAAGCTGCGTATTATACTTAACATATTGCCCAACCCCACCAGCAGAAAATTTCCAACCTTTGACAAATTTATTGTAATCAAAACGCAATTTATTTTCGATTTCTTGTGAATTTAACCCCAGGTTTCTAAACGCTTCATTGTCGTATTGTGCATCTTCAAATTGATCTAATTGATTGTCAAACATATTCCTACTCAATGCAATCGTATAAAACCCGTTCTTAATTCGACGATTTAAAGAAAATCCTACGGTATAATTCCATTGCGTGATAAAAGGCAAAGACCTTCTAAAAAATTCACTTTCTGGGGTCGAATTCTTAGTTTCAGCAAAACTAAATCGATCCACTGCTCCTAATCCAATCGCAGTTAAAGTAGTTTTGTTATTAAATTGATGGGTGATTTTATATTGATAATCCGTGAAATTTGGACGGATTGGCAAATCAATTAAGGTGAATAAAAAATCAAGATACGAAGCCCGTGCGGAGACCAAATAATCTGTTTTTTTGGATTTACCAAGTGGTCCTTCAAAAGTGAGTGAACTTTCCGTAAAACTTGCGCGTAAATTTCCGGAAAAGCTTTCATTGTTTCCTTGTCGTTGTTTGATGACAAAAGTAGATGCTAAAGCATTGTCATAACGCGCATCAAAAGCAGAAGAACTCAATTTAAGATCTTCAATAAACGAAACATTTAAAATCCCTTGCGCACCCCCCGAAGATCCTTGTGTCTGAAAATGATTCAATACAGGTATTTCAATTCCATCCAAATAATAAACGTTTTCGTTAGGCGCCCCCCCTCTAATAATAATGTCATTTCGTGCGGCACCACCTGCCGAACCGCCAACGCCGGGCAAAGTTTGAATTACTTTAGAAACGTCAAAATTACCACCAGGATTCGATTTTATTTCTTCAGACGTTAATTTCTGTACAGATAACGGAGTGACCATATCCGTTGTTTTAGCAATGACTTCTTGATTAAAGATTACTTCAACTGCATCTAATTCCTTATCGCTCACCGACAACTCAAAATTGATGATTTGGGCATTTCCTGAGTTTAAAACGATATTGAATTTTTTAGCAGGCTCATACCCTACAAACGAAGCCATCAAGCTGTATGTGCC
Source organism: Crocinitomix sp. (assembly GCA_044361315.1). Lineage (GTDB taxonomy): Bacteria > Bacteroidota > Bacteroidia > Flavobacteriales_D > Crocinitomicaceae > Crocinitomix. The sequence continues at coordinate 159,056 of JBIKJA010000002.1, forward strand.
CGTCGGAATTTCAAGGCGATAATTTCCATCTAAATCCGAACTGGTAAAATACGCGTTACCTTCCACGACAACTTTTACAAAAGGTAACGGCTCTTGTGTGTTTTTATCAATCACCTTGCCTATAATGGTTCCGTTAATTTGCCCAAATAGTGTTGCGCTTACAAATGACAAAGTAATCAAAAAAATCTTCATAATTTTTACTAATAGGATGGATAACAATTTTAAACTAATTTTGTTCAAATTTAATACTTTATGGAGATAAATTGGATTGAAAGTGACGAGATTTCGATCATTTACATTGGTGACACAATGTGTTCCTGGTGCTACGGAATGGTGCCAGAATTGATCAAAATTAAAAACAATCACCCTGAACTAAAATTTAGATTGATCAATGGAGGTCTTCGTCCGTTTAATACTGAAAAAGCCATTGAAATGGCCGATTTTTTGAAATCTCATTGGGTTGAAATTGAGCATCGAACAGGTCAAAAATTTGCTTATGACATCCTAACCGATCCAACTTTTATTTATGACACAGAACCTGCTGCACGCGCGGTGGTAACTGTTCGAAAAATGAACTCGAGTTTAGAGTTCGATTTTTTCAAAGCTATTCAAACTGCATTTTACCTCCACAATAAAAACACCAATTTAATTGAAACGTATTTGGAAATTGCCAAAGATTTTTCTCTTAATCTTGAACAGTTTAAACGAATTTTTGAATCTGCTGACATTAAAAATGCAACATTAGCAGATTTTCAACTTTCGCAACGAATGGGAATTAGAGGATTTCCTTCGTTAGTGCTTAAAAAATCAAACGAATTTACGTTGTTAGCACATGGATATCAAACGGCTGAAAATGTTGAAAGTATCCTTGAAAAATTAATGTAATTACTTCACAAATTTCCTTATTCACAAGTTGAATTGTAAAAGACCCCATCAAATCCTTGGTTGCGATTGGGTTGAATAATTAACCAAGATGTTTGAATAAAATCTTTACAAAGAATTTTTATTTCACTTTTAAAGTGGCTATCTTTCGTACTTTAAAAAAAATAACCGACATGTTTCTGAGGATTCATTCGGTTAAATTATTGATTATTAGTGAAAATCTAGCAAGACAAAAACTATTTTAAACGAATCAAAATAAAACTAAATGAGTACAAAAAGAGTTGTAATTACAGGATTAGGAGCCATTACACCCATTGGAAAAAATGTAGCCGAGTTTTGGGAAAATGCACAAAATGGAATGAGTGGCGCAAAACCAATCACCAAATTTGATACATCGAAATTTAAAACCACTTTTGCGTGCGAAATTTTGGATTTTGATCCTTCGCTTTACCTCGATCATGCCGAAATTCGTAAAACAGATTTGTTCACTCAATACGCCATACATGCTGCTACCGAAGCAATTAATGATAGTGGATTAGATTTTTCATCCATGTCACCTTTCGACGCAGGGGTAATTTGGGGTTCAGGTCAAGGCGGAATGACCACATTTGAGTCAGAATTAGAAAATTTTTATGCCCATGATAAAAATCCACGATTTAACCCATTTTTTATTCCAAAAATCATCACCAACATGGCATCAGGAATGATTTCGTTGAAATATGGATTAATGGGAATTAATTATAACACCGTGAGCGCATGTGCCACCTCCAACTCAGCTTTGATGGATGCTTTTAATTATATCCGCCTTGGAAAAGCGAAAGTTTTTGTCACAGGCGGATCAGAGTCTCCGATTTCACCAGCTTCTATAGGCGGTTTTAATGCGATGAGAGCCATGTCAACCAGAAACGATGAACCTCAACGTGCGTCACGACCATTTGACCGAGATCGGGATGGTTTTATTATGGGAGAAGGCGCGGGTGCGTTGATTGTCGAAGATTATGACCACGCAAAAAAACGAGGAGCAAAAATTTACGCTGAGATTGTCGGTGCTGCAATGACGGCAGATGCTTATCACATGACCTCCACCCATCCTGATGGTTTGGGATCTTCAAAAGCCATGGAAATTGCCTTGAAAGAAGCCAAGTTAATTCCTTCTCAAGTCGATTATTTGAATTGCCATGCAACCTCCACCCCAGTTGGCGATGTTAGTGAAATAAATGCGATCCAAAAAGTATTTGGTAACATTCCTGAAAACCTTAAAATAAGCGCCACAAAATCAATGACAGGACATTTATTAGGTGCTGCAGGTGCGATTGAAGCTATTTTGTCTATTAAAGCCATTCAACACAATTGCATTCCTCCAACCATCAACCTTGAAAATTTGGATGAAGCGATTCCGAAAGAAATGAAAATTGTAAAAAAAACAGCAATGGAAACGCCTGTAAATGTGGCAATGAGTAATGCATTTGGATTCGGCGGACACAATGCGATTGTCGTTTTTAAAGGTGTCTAAATCCAAAAAATGACGATTTAGCTTTCCTATTTTGACCATTTAAATTGCCGGTTTTTAATTCTATTAAGTCGATTTATTCGATTAATTTTGTATGTAAATCCTCAATTAACACAGTATATGAAATTATTATCAGTAATGCTCTTATTGGTTTTGATGCTTAGTTCAACTCTAGGCTTTAATCAATCCTCAACAGAAACAGCTAACCAACCCAAAACAAGTGTGTATTTGGAAGAACTTTTTGGTTCTGGTTTAACTTTTCAAGAAATTAAAGCAAAAGCCGACGTGCACTTTCAAGAAAAATATCCTGGCTATAGTCCTTATGAATTATCAATAGGCACGTGCCGCGATGGTGATTATGTGAAATACCAACGTTGGTTGTCTTTTTGGCAAAACTACCTTCACGAAGATGGCACGCTTGGCGATATTACCAAATTAGCAAAATCTTCTAGTGTCCTTGCTAAATCAGGAGATGACAGAGCATCCGATTGCAGTGACGCGGATATTGCGGTTGAATGGACTAACTTGAACTACAATGGCAATATGGGTTTACAAATCGATCAAGGTAGAACAAGTTCGATGGCTTTTCACCCATCTAACCCTAATATTTTCTATGTTGGAGCTGCTTGGGGTGGACTTTGGAAAACAGAAAATGGTGGCGAATCTTATATCAACTTAAATGATAATTTACCCTTGGCAGCTGTTTCAAGTATCATTATCAGTCCTTCTAATCCGAATAAAATTGCGGTTGCCTTAAGTGATATTGTATGGTATGGACCAAGTGGAATTGGCGTATTTGTTTCTGAAGATGGTGGTTTAACTTTTAGTCCAACCGACATCGAATTTGGGTTAAATGAAAATAAACGGATTTATTACATGGATCAAAATCCTGATAACGGCGATGAAATTATTGTGGCTGGATCAACTGGTTTGATAAAAACGACTGACTTTTTTGAAACAATTGATCTGGTTGAACCAGGAATCAGCTTTCACGCTGTAAAATACAGTAATACTGATCCTTCGATCGTATATGCGGGCGGCAGAAGTGGTCAATTTTACAAAAGCACCGATGGTGGTGATTCCTTTGATTTTGTTGCCGATTTCGGAGACAATGAAGTACGCATTGCAGTTCCACTTTTTGAAGGATCAACTCGTTTAGCAATTACCCACGGAAATACCATACGTACCTCTGCTGATAATGGTGTAACTCTAGAAGTAAAAGCGATGCCAGAATCAAATATGGTGGTAGAATTTGCTCCGAGTAGTGAATCCATTTTGACGGTTGGAAATTTCGAAGTGTATCGATCAAATAATTTTGGGACAAGCTTTTCGGCTGTTTCTCATTGGTTAGGCGATGACGGGCTACCTTTTATCCATGTTGATCAACGCAATGTTTTTGTGAATCCTTTAAATGAAAATTACGTTTATTTCTGTAATGATGGTGGTATTTTCAGATATGCGGTAGCAGAAGATGAATTCGCAAATTTATGTAAAGACTTGATTAACACCCAATATTATGACATCGCTGTATCACAATCAAACGAGTTTATCGTAGCTGGTGGATCGCAAGACAATGGAAATATTTTTAGAAATGCGGATGGAAACTGGGAAGATTATGCTCAAACTGGCGATGGAATGGGACAAGATATTGACCCTGTCAACGAAAACCTTCGTTATTGGGAATATCAATTGGGTGGTTTAATTAGATGGGAAGATGGTGAAAATACAGGTATTGCGCCTCCAGGAGAAGATGGTGAGGGCGCATGGGAAACCCCATTTAAGTTAGATCCAAATAACAATGATCGGATTTTAGTAGGGTATAATTCTGTTTATGCTTCTGACGATCATGGTGATACTTGGGAAGTTGTAGGAGATGAAGTGTCACCATTTTATGATCTTGAGCAAATAGCAATCGCCCCATCGAATTCAGAAAAAATCTATGTCACTGAATACAATAATTTATTTGTAAAATCCCCGGGAGTTGATGCTTGGGTTGAAAAATCAACTCCTGTCAGCCAACGTATTTCAGATTTGGAAGTTGATCCAGAGGATGAAAATATTATTTATATCTGCTATGGTGGTTTTGCCGTTAATGGAAAGGTTTACAAGTCAACAAATGGCGGTGATACTTGGGAAAATATTTCTTTGAATTTACCTAACCTGCCTATTATGTCATTAGAAACCTATACCGAAGAAGCCGGAGGTGTTTTTGTTGGAACGTATGGTGCTGTTTACTACAAAAATGGCTCAATGACAGAATGGAAAAAATACGGTTGTTTGCCAAATACTTCTGTGAATGATATCGAGATTCAATATTCGTACAACAAAATTTTTATCGGCACGCATGGTCGCGGAATGTTTGAAGCACCGATTTCTTTTGATTTCGCTGGAATTGACAACGAATTAAGTTCAATTCAACCAAAAATTACCTTGTTCCCGAATCCGTCTAATTTGCAAGTAACTATTGCAAGTTCCGAATTAGATTTAAGCGATTGCACGGTAAAAATTACGGATGCCACAGGTAGAGAAATCGCACTGAACACACAAGCAATTCAAAACGACCAAGCAGGAATCAAATTGAACATTGAAAAATTAATTCAAGGCAATTATTTTATCACGTTAATTAATTCGACTGGTGAATCGTTCGTAGTAAAATTGACAAAAATCTAAGACAGCTTCTTTTATCAACCTGTCCCAAATTTAAAGACACAAAATAGCTCATTCGAAAGGATGGGCTTTTTTGTGAAGCAAATCAAGCTTTTCAATATTTAAGGTTGTTGGCAATAAAGAAACTAGTGCAATTATTACTTTTCAAAGTTCAATTGAAATTGAAAATGGAACATCCGAATTAAAAGAAATTATCACCGAATGGATAAATGTAACGAAATAAAATCAATGGTGAAAAAATAAAAAAATGGGTACAACAAAAATATCCATCCGTTTTTTGACGCTCGCGAAGTACGCACTGTTTGGGATGAAGACCTATCCAAATGGTGGTTTTCTGCCTTGGATATTATTGCCGTGCTCACCGACCAAAACGATTATTCGAAAAACCGAAACTATTGGAAGTACCTCAAAGCTAAATTTAAAAAAGAGACCAGTCAGTTGGTTAGTGTCACTATCCAACTGAAACTTCGTGCCAAAGATGGTAAACTATACCTAACCGACCTGTTAGACTAAAGCGGCATCATTGCTTTAGGCAAAGAGTTTCCGGGCAAAAAGGCAAATCGATTTATCGAATGGTTTACATTTAGCGACGAAAGTATCGATGGAAAAAGCAAAATCGGCCTTTAACTATTCAAAACCAAGGCCTAATTTTATCCCTACATGCAACGTGGGATAAAACCCTTTATCTTCGTCAATAAAATAGTTAGTTGTAGAAATGCCTGTGAGTGGGTCAGTGGTTACTGAAGATTCTAAAATTCCAGTATTTCTGCCAGTCACCCCAAATCCACCATAAAAATCCCAAAATACATTTTTCGATACAAAATATTGGTATCCAAAGGTAAGTCTACCAGAAGTATTTCGAACAAAGGTTTTAAACTCCGTTTCCTCCCCGCTTATGGTTCTATTTTCTTTGGAATTATAATTTTTAATCCTAAATTCAGGGGCAACATAAAAATATTCTGGGGCAAATTCTGGATAATAACGTAAGCCTAAATTAAAAACAGGACCCAAACCAGACACATAAGAACCACTTCCTAAATTCCCCAAATTTCCATCAAGCGCCAAATTGAAATAATTTTCTAACGTCATCCCTAAACCAACCTCAGCAGTAAAATTTTCTGTAATAACTCGCTCAAAATAAAAGGTAAACGAGCCAGCAAACGGTTCTAACATCCCAAATTTAACTAACGTCTTTAAATCTAATTGTTCCTTATCATTTTCAGGGCTATTAAAAACCACAACATTTGGTCCTTCTTGACCAAAAACCTGACCAAATAAAACAAGCAAAAGTCCTATAAGTATTGTCTTTTTCATTCTTCGTTTTTTTGACAAATATAGCTAATAAATTTAGGATAAGGTTCGCAATAACCACTTTAAAACTCAATTTCAACCATTTTATTCCATTCAAAAACATGATAATCAAAATAAAATCGTTAATTTCGCCCAAAATTAAAATCATGAAAATACATTACTTGAAAATGGTCGTACTTGCGACATTATTTATTACACCAAGATTGTTCGCACAAGAGGTGAAAATTGAAAATGGAACTCAATTTAAAGTTACTTCATTAGAATCTGTCGAATCAGTTTTGGAAGTTACCAAAGCAAAAACAACCTTCTTAACGCAAGCTGGTTTGACAGGCAAAAAATTTCGTTTACTCTCATTAAACGAAAATCTAAATTCTAAAAGCAGTATTGAGATTGACCTTCCAGAAATTGACAAAAAAAAGGTTAAATACGTAGCGAGCGGAAAATATGGTGAAAGTGTTTACATATTCAGCCGTTATTACGATAGAAAAGAAAACAAAATAAGCTTATTTGCTTCAGAAATAAATACTTCAACCGGTAAATTTAACCGTGACTTTGAGGTGATAAGCGCTGTTGATGACAAATTTTCTTCGTTTTCAAACCCATTTACTTTAACCCGAAGTATCGATTCTACCAAATTACTAGTAGTTATTCAATACCCAGTAAGAAATAACGAAAATGTGCGTTACGGATTAAAGGTCTTAAATAATGACATGTCAGCAGTTTGGTCAAAAGACATTAACTTTAATGAACAAAATAGAGATTTTACGTTGAACGATATCGAAGTGGATAGAAAAGGAAATATTCACATGATTGCTAACATGCGTATGTCTCGTGAAGAGAAAAAAGAAAAAGATGTGGATTCTCGTTATTATGTAAATGTCTATTCATACTTCCACAATTCAGATGAATTAGAACAATACGAAATTGGATTTCAAAACGACATTATCCGAACAATTGATTTAGATGTTAACGAAAAAGATGAGTTAATTGGAATGGGCTTCTACAGTGAGAAAAAATTTACTCTAAATGATAGTTACACTGGTTTTTTCTTCTTAAAAATTAACCCAAATTCGCGTAAGGTAGTTACCTCAACTCAATCTAAATTTAGTACTGAATTAATTGAAGAATTAGTAGGGGAGCGAAAAGCAAAAAAAGGTAAATTCCCAACCTATTTAACTAGAAAATCAATTCCTTTATCAAATGGCGGATACGCGGTTGTTTTAGAACATTACAACTACACCTATTCAACACAAACTAGTCCAAATGGCGCACAAACTACTTTTGAAACTTGGTTGTTCGGAAATGTGGTAGTGATGTATTTGGACGAAAATGGAGAGATGAAGACTGCTTCGGTAATCAAAAAACGTCAATATTGTACCGCTAAAAATGGAGCTCCATCTTATTTACAAATGTTAGGGGTAGGGACTTATCCTGGCGTCAATGAATTGCCTTACTATGGAATTTCTGTTTTAGAAAACGATGACAACATCTACCTTCTTTATAATGAAAATCCAAAAAATGAAGCCCGATTAAAAGAAGGGAAAAATCCTAAATCAGTAAGACAACGTACTTCTGTAACCATGTTAGTAACTTCTACGCCTGATGGTAAAGTAAATGGCAATGTTTTATTTAAATCGAAAGATAGAAGCGAGGGAATTATGATGCCTTTGATGCCAAGATCGTATGTTCAATATTCAGAAAATGCAGCAATTGTTTTCGGAAGAAAAGGAAAAACCATGCGTGCAACTCGAATTACATTTTCATAATAAAAAATTGTTTTAGAAAAAGGCTGCTTGAGAAAGCAGTCTTTTTTTTGTCTTATCATCTCAGTTTTCGCGTGTCAAGCAGTGTTTTTTGATGGTTGTTTCTTTTTGGGCGCAAAATCCAGTCTACGGCTCCAAATCCTCGCCCCTCCCAACAAGTTGGGGGGGCTGTGGGTTTTCCTCCTCCGCCTGCGCGCAATCCTTCCTCAGAATCCTACCTTTACAAAAAATTTAGCTCGCTATCTATAAACTAACCTTTTCTAAATGTACTTGTCAAGCAACAAAATAAAATCCGCGAAAATCTGCCCCATCAGCGTCATCTGCGTTCTATCAAACAAAGCTAAACCTGCTGTTATTGTTCAGATTAAGGCACAAAAAAAGCCCATTCAAAAAATGAATGAGCTTTTTAAAAAATAAATTATATGCTTAGATAACTTTTACGTTTACTGCGTTTAATCCTTTTTTACCCTCTTGTAATTCAAATTCAACGCGATCATTTTCACGAATTTCATCGATTAAACCAGAGATGTGCACAAAGTGCTCTTTGTTTGAACCTTCTTCTGTAATGAATCCAAATCCTTTTGCATCATTGAAGAATTTTACTGTTCCTTTATTCATAATATCAATATTAATTAATTAATTAGGTCAAATATAGTCGCAATTATTGATTTTTGTTTTTAATTTTCCATTATTATTCAAAAATAATAATTTGAAAGTCAAATAATTCCATAAAATTCATCATTTTACGTCCAATATTTGGGTTCGTTTTTCAGCTTAATAAGCTAGTAACTATCACTCTAATCAATTTAGTATGGACAATTTCAAGTCGAGAAAAAAAATAACAAGAAAGAGAAAATTAATAACCTTTCAACTGCTAGTCTATTCCAAAATATAGTCAAATACCGACAAGGTTTTCACTTTATCAATAAATTCATTGTCAACATTCACTTTCATTGATTTAGAAGGCATCTTCAATTTTGTATTCGTTTTATGATCTTTTAACACAAATTTTAATTGACAAGTGCCAGCATGATCCATCACCATCGTATATAAATCATCAATAATTTGGTCGGTAACATCCGAAGCTTCCACTGATAATAACAAGGTTTTCGCTCTTTTCTCACGTAACTCCGTCAACAATTCCATCGAACTGATTTTGAATTCAAGGCCATCCCCAAACTTTTTGCCTTGCACTCGCCCAGACACATACACAAAGGTTCCTATTGACATGTAATGCTTAAACCGAAGGTAATCCTCTCCAAACACAAACAATTTTGTCGTGTCTGCATAATCTTCCAGATCAAACGTTCCAAACGGATTTCCATGTTTCGTTGTCCTGTGTTGTGCATCTGTAATGATTCCAGCTATTTTCAATTCTTGGTTATTGTTCTCTTCTAATTTTAACAAATCGGCTACTCCACCCTTACAAAAACTTGAAATTTCCAATTTAAAATCATCCAACGGATGTCCTGAAATATAAATTCCAACCACTTCTTTTTCTTTGCTCAATTTGGTCAAAGTTGGCCATTCTGGTGCGCGTGGTGCTTGGGGTTCAGACATTGTTTCTACATCACTTCCTCCAAACAAAGAAACTTGCGACGATTCACTATTTTCTTGAATCTTACTTCCATATTTAATGACATTTTCTAAAAACAAACGTCCATTTGCATCTTCTGTAAAAAACTGCGCCCGGTGAATTTTGCCAAACGAATCAAATCCACCTGCTAATACCAAACTTTCAAACACTCGTTTATTACAAGCCCTCGAATTCACGCGCGAAGCCACGTCAAAAACTGAGGTAAAAAAACCTCTTTCTGTTCGTTCTTGCACAATCGCATCTACCGGATTTCCTCCAACTCCTTTTATCGCTCCAAGTCCAAATCTAATTGCGCCTTCTTTGTTCACGGTAAACTTATAAGACGACTCATTGATATCCGGTCCAAGCACCAAGATACCAGCCCGTTTGCACTCTTCCATAAAAAATGAAACCGTCTTGATGTCGTTCATATTGTTACTCAATACCGAAGCCATATATTCGGCTGGGTAATGAGCTTTTAAATAAGCAGTTTGATAAGCAATCCAAGCATAACAAGTCGAGTGCGATTTATTAAACGCATAGGCCGCAAAAGCCTCCCAATCCACCCAAATTTTTTCTAGTTTTTTAGTGTCATGCCCACGTTGATTTCCTTGTTCCAAAAACTTTGGTTTCATCTTTGCCAACAAATCAAAGCTCTTTTTTCCCATTGCTTTTCGCAAGGTATCCGCTTCACCTTTTGTAAATCCGGCTAAACTTTGAGACAATAACATTACCTGCTCTTGATAAACGGTAATCCCATAGGTTTCTTCTAGGTATTCTTTGGTGGCGTCAAGGTCGTATACAATTTCCTCAATTCCGTGTTTTCGGCGGATGAATGAAGGAATATACTCCAATGGTCCTGGCCGATACAAGGCATTCATCGCAATTAAATCCGCAAAAACAGTCGGTTTTAACTCACGTAAATATTTTTGCATTCCCGGCGATTCGTATTGGAATATCCCAACCGTCTCACCGCGTTGAAAAAGCTCGTAGGTTTTTACGTCATCTACCGGAAAATTATCTGGATCTAGGTCAATTCCATGCCGATCTTTCACAATCTTCACCGCATCTTTAATCAAGGTCAAGGTTTTCAGCCCAAGAAAGTCCATTTTCAGCAAACCTGCAGCTTCTGCCACGGAATTGTCAAATTGGGTACAATACATGTCCGAATCTTTTGCCAGCGCAACAGGAACGAAATTAGTAATATTGCTCGGCGTTATAATCACCCCACAGGCGTGAATTCCCGTGTTTCGCATCGAACCTTCCAATTTCATAGCCATCCGCACCACTTCACTCTGCAAATCAGTTCCTTTGGCAATTTGTCTTAGTTCTTTGGCTCGGTTAAAATCTTCTTGATTATTACCTAATTTATTGGACAAAGCCACCTCGTCCAACCCAAAAATTTGCTCTAATTTAATGTCCGGCACCAATTTCGCCAACCGATCCGCTTCGTGCAATGGTAAGTCCAAAACCCTTGATGTATCTCGAATTGCCGACTTTGCCGCCATAGTGCCATAGGTAATAATCTGTGCCACTTGACTCGATCCATATTTATTAATTACCCAATCAATTACACTTTGGCGACCTTCATCATCAAAATCAATATCGATATCGGGCATAGACACCCTTTCAGGATTCAAGAACCGCTCAAAGAGGAGATCATAAGCAATTGGATCAACATTCGTAATTTTTGTGGAATAAGCGACCACCGAACCTGCCGCCGAACCTCTACCTGGTCCTACACTAACCCCCATTTCCCGCGCAGCATTACAAAAATCCTGAACAATCAAAAAATAACCCGGATATCCTGTATTTGCAATGGTTGCCAATTCAAAATCCAAGCGTTCAATAATTTCAGGCGTCAATTCACCATAACGCTTTTTAGCCCCTTCATAGGCCAAGTGACGCAAATAATTGTTCTCTCCTCTTTTTCCACCATCTTCCTTATCCTCAACTGCTTTAAATATATCGGGGATCTCAAAAGCAGGCAATAAAATGTCGCTCGCTAAATCGTAAGCTTCACATTTTCCCACAATTTCGTTCGTGTTTTCAATCGCTTCGGGCAAGTCCATAAAAATCCGTTTCATTTCATCGGATGTCTTAAAATAATACTCACTATTTTCTAATCCAAATCGGTGCCCTCTGCCTTTACCTTTTGGGGTTGCACGTAATTCACCATCTTTCACACATAATAGAATATCATGCGAAGCTGCGTCCTTTTGATCTAAGTAATAAGTATCGTTGGTAGCCACAATTTTAACCCCATGTTTTTCATGAAATTTTAAGAGGGTTTTATTCACCAAATCTTCTTCCTCAATTCCATGGCGAATGAGTTCCAAATAAAAATCATCTCCAAATTGCGTTTTATACCAAACCACCGATTCTTCGGCTTGCCCTTCGCCCACGTTTAAGATCAAACTAGGAATCTCCCCATTAATACTTCCCGATAAACAAATCAAATCTTCTTTAAATTCTTCAATTAATTTACGATCAACTCGTGGAACGTAATAAAACCCTTCGGTAAATGCCGCCGAGGACAATTTTGAAAGATTAGTATATCCGTTTCTATTTTTGGCAAGTAAGACAATTCTCGCCCCATTATCCTTGCTCGATTTGTCAAAGTGATCACGACAAACATTAAACTCACAGCCCACAATTGGCAACAAGGTTTTTCCATCGTAAACTTCACCTTTGGCCTCCGCCTCCGCCATCTTCGCTTTCACCGATTTATTATGATTAAGCACTTCACGCACAAAATGAAAAGCCCCCATCATGTTGCCCGTGTCTGTTAATGCAACTGCAGGACAATCATTTTCCAACGCACGTTTAACCAATTGCGGAATTTGAATCGTGGATTGAAGAATTGAAAATTGAGAATGGTTGTGCAAATGCGAAAAACGTAAATCTTTCATGCGTTGACCGTGCCCAGAAATATCGATGATGGTAGCCTCGGGCTGTTCGTTTTTATGCTTTTCTTTTAATTTTTCACTTTCTGCCTTTAAGTTAATGTGCGTCAACTTATATGGCGGAATTGTGGCGTGATTTTTTTGAACAAATGCACGCAAATAATCATCTGTTGCATCCAATTCTTTTCCTGAAAAATTCCCTGTACGAATCAATTCAAAGAAACAGCGTGTGGTCGCTTCCACATCGGCAGTTGCATTGTGCGCTTCGGAAAAAGGAACTTGAAATAAATACTCGTGAAGTTCGGTTAAGGTTGGCAATTTAAATTTTCCACCTCTTCCGCCAGGCAATTGACAAAGTTCGGCTGTTTTTTCAGTACAGGTATCCAAAACAGGCATTTCATTCAACTTGGTTTCAATCCCAAATCGATGAAATTCGCAGCCCATAATGTTATTATCAAAACCGATATTTTGCCCTACCACAAATTTTGCTTTGGACAATGCTTCATTAAATGCCACCAACACCTCTAACATCTTTGCGCCACGTTCAGCTGCCAATGCCGTTGAAATGCCGTGAATTCGTTCGGCATCAAAAGGAATATTAAACCCTTCTGGTTGAATCAAAAAATCTTGATGTTCGATTAATACACCAAATTCGTCATGCAGTTGCCACGCAATTTGAACACATCTTGGCCAATTGTTGGTATCCGTGATTGGTGCGTTCCAATTCTTTGGTAATCCAGTGGTTTCAGTATCAAATATGATGTACATTCGTGTGGTTTAAGCGTGCAAAATTAGTCGTACGAATTTACCATTTTTTGGCCAACGAATTTCAGCGAGTTTTCAACAGATTGAAGATAATATACACCATTTTAATTTAATCTCTTGAATGGATGCGCCAATTGATTTGGTTGAGAATCCCTTGTCATGGTCATCGAACCAAAACCACCAATAAAACTGGACAACTATTTTTCGTCAAAACAGGTCGAAATAGCCATCTATTGCTTCGTTGCTATTTCTCAAGCTTTTCTATGCGATCTGAATGAAATTTAGCTTCTAAGTGAGGATATTAGATAAAAGCAATCCCTAAACCAAAACCAATTAAGATGGCAATTAATTTGAGAAGATTAATTTTGTGACCTTCTGAAGATTCAAAAATGATGGTGGTGGAAACATGGAAAAACATCCCTACTGCCGTGGCCAACAGCCAAGAAAGTGACACAGAAGAAACTTCTAAAACCCACTGTCCAAAAAGAATTCCAAAAGGTGCTGTTAAGGCAAAAATCATCAAATAAATCCACGAATTTCGTCGCGAAACACCTGTCGCAATCAATATTGTTTTTAAGGCCACCGCTACTGGAATATTGTGAATAATCACTCCCCAAAACAAATCATGTTCATGATTTAGTCCATGATTCAGAGGAATTGCCTCGACAAATCCATGAATACACAAACTTACAAAAATTGCAATTGGAAAGTGTTTTAAATTCGTTTTATCGTGGTGGTGGTTGTGATGTCCATTATGATCATTATGCAAGTGCGTATGTCCATGCTCAGCACCTTGGGAGAAGTATTCTAAAATCAATTGTAAGAAAAACCCAATTAAAATAAATACTCCGGTGTATTGCACTTCGTGGTATAATTCAGGTAAAATATGCGTAAAAATAATCGTTAATAAAAATCCACCACTGAAAGAAAGTAACAATTTAAGAATAGAGGAATTTTTAACGACCTCGACAAGAATACCTCCTGCAACAACAGATAAAATCAATAAAACTATTTGCAAGGATAATGATATAGCCATATTTTATTTTTTTTGAGCAATTAAAATCAATCGCTCAGCCTCTTCTGAATAAGGTTCTAAATGATAATCACCATAAACAGATTTGACAACAAAGTTAGTTTTTTCAAAAATATCTAAAAAATTTTCTAAGGTGAGAGCTTGCACTTTTTCGTGATACGTATACTCTTTCTCGCCATCCTTAAAATTAATTTGTTTTAAGATGTAACCGTTTTCAAACTTTTTAGAAATATTAAACATAATTCCTCCCTCTTCTTTTACTGCACTGGGAACCAAATTCTTCACTTCTTTTTTAGAATTCATAAAATCGATTACCAACAAACCATTTGAACCCAAATAACTGTGAATTGAATTAAAAACAGCGAGGTTATCGTCATCACCGTCAAAATAACCAAAACTGGTAAACAAATTTAAAACGAGTCCATATTCCGAATTGGGCAATGGATTTCGCATGTCGTGTTCAAAAAAACGCAAGGTTTCGGTTTCATTTAGTTTAGCTTCTGCAATGCTTTTTGTTGACAAATCAACCCCAGTTGTGTCAAAACCTAAGGAGTTAACAAAAATGGAATGTCGTCCTTTTCCGCAAGCAAGATCTAATACTTTCACCCGTTGATCAATGGCGAGTTTATTAAATAAGTTTTTAATAAATACCTCAGCCTCAGAATGATCACGATTCTTATACAAGACATGATAATAGTGTGTATCAAACCATGACTCGAACCATTCTTTCATTAACCAAGCGTTTTTGTGCAAAAATACAACAGTTTTAGCGGATTCCTAATGAAAGTGCTGAGATTGAGAAAAATTATCTAAAATTAAGGTCTAAAGTTCCCATTTGTCGAAAAAAATTATGAATCGATCTGTATTTCGGCGTATTAATTTTATATATTTGTTCCAATGCAGCTATTAAACGCTTGACAAAGATCTTCGAAATATATAAACAACTGGACGAAAAAAACATTATCCTATCTTTTAAAGGTATGATGACGGCTGAATTGTTGACTAGTATTTTGCAGATCATGGAAACGAAAATGGATCGTTCAGCCGAAGATCCAAAAATCAGAAAAAAGGTATCTAATGTTTTAGTTGAGTGCCTTCAAAATCTTTTTCATCATATTGACGATGACATCGATAACAAGTCGACAGAATTCAACGAACGAAATTCTCTTTTTATGATTACCAAATCAAATACTTGCTATACCATCAACACAGGAAATTACATGAAATCAAGCGATGTTGCGATGTTACAAGATAAACTGGATTTGATTAATAGCCTTTCAAAAGAAAAATTAAAGGATTTTTATAAACAAGTACTTAATGATGGAACAATGTCCGTAAAAGGTACCGCTGGTTTGGGAATGATTGATATAGCACGAAAATCTGGGCAAAAATTAGAGTATTGTTTTAGCCCAATAAATTATAGTTTAACTTTTTTTAGCCTCTCGGTTAAAATTGATGAATAACAAATAGCGTATGGAAAATTTAAATTTAGAAGGATCAGCAAAAACACCAACAGTAAAATTTGATTCACAAAAAGGAAGTCTGGAACTAAAAGGAAGGTCAATTCCTGAAAATTCAATTGAGTTTTATAAACCTTTGAATGAATGGATTGATGAATACGCTACAAATCCGCAAGCGCAGACTACTGTAGATATTAAATTAGAGTATTTCAATACCTCTTCTTCAAAGTGTATTTTAGATTTGTTTAAACTTCTTGAAAAACTAAATGAAAAATCTACCAAAGTAAAAATCAATTGGTTTTATGAAGTTGAGGATGAGGATATGGCTGAAGCAGGAGAGGATTATCGAGCGATCATAGACCTTCCTTTCGAAATGATTGAGGTAGAAGAAATCTAGTTTGGACTCTAAAAAATTAATTGGAATTACGGGGGGAATTGGTGCTGGGAAATCAATTGTTAGCCGTGTGTTAATGGCATTGGGTTATCCTGTTTTTAATTCTGACTATGCAAGTCGTTTAATTGTAAATTCTGATCCTAATGTTATCCGTGCAATTAAAAAAGAATTTGGTGAAACTTCTTATAATCAAGGTGTTTTAAATAGAAAATTAATTGGTGAATTGGTATTTAATCACCCAGAAAAACTTAATCAATTAAATCAAATAATCCATCCTGCTGTTGGCAAAGCGTTAATTAATTGGAAAGACCAACAAGATAAAAAAATCCTATTTAACGAGGCGGCTATTCTCTTTGAAACGGGGAATTATAAAAAATACGATGCCACGATTCTTGTTACTGCTCCCAAACAAGTCCGGATATTGCGCGTTATGAAAAGAGATCTTGCAAGCGCCGAGGCAGTGGAAAAAAGAATGGAAAATCAATGGACCGATGAACAAAAAATAGCATTAGCCAACTACGTCGTCTTAAATGATGATTCAACTTTGCTATTACCTCAACTTTTAGAGGTACTTAAATTAATCGAAGGATGAAAGCAATTTACGCAGAAAGCACGACAAAAAAATGGGACGAATTCACTATTGAAAACACACCCATTTCATCTTTGGATTTAATGGAACGTTCAGCAATTCAAGCAAGTAAAAAAATTATTGGTTCATTCAATTTTTTACACGTAAGTATTTTTTGTGGCAGGGGAAATAACGGGGGAGATGGTCTTGCTATTGCCAGAATTTTAAACGAACGAGGAAAAAATATTACCGTTTATCTTATCGCTACCTCTGCTCCAACAACCGATTACCTTGCCAATTTAAATCGACTTCCAAGCGCGTGTGAAGTGGTTCAAGTTGATGAAAATACAATTAATCAACTCCCTATAAAAGGTGACCTCATAGTAGATGCCTTATTTGGGTCAGGGTTAAGCCGCCCAATTGTTAATTGGATTCAAAAAGTGATCCATCGGATTAATGATTCAAAATTACCTATAGTTTCAATTGGTTTACCAAGCGGATTAATGGGCGATGACAATTCAATAAACCCACTTGAATCAGTAGTTAAAGCCAATCACACGCTAAGTTTTCAACGACCAAAAATGTCGTTTTTCTTTGATAAATATGCCCCTTTTGTTGGACGTTTTTCAATTCTTGATATTGGTTTGTTAGATAATTTTATTGGAGATGAATTAGCGATGTATGTAGATCAGTCTTCGATCCAATTAAAACAGGAGAATAACTTTATCCACAAAGGCAACAAAGGCTATTTGGTATTGGTGGCTGGAAGTCAAAATATGATGGGAGCCGCAATCTTATCTTCTAAATCAGCTTTTAGAGCTGGTTGTGGTTATGTTGGTTTAATTTGTCCAAAGTTGGTTATAACGCCTTTAATGGTTCATTTGCCCGAAGCAATTTGGTTGGGGGATCAATTTGAATCACTACCTGAAAAAACAACTGCCATTGCCATTGGTCCAGGAATAGGAATCAATAAAGTTAGCTATACCCATTTAAAACTTGCGCTTAATTCCAATTTGCCTTTAGTCATTGATGCCGATGCAATCAACTTATTGGCAATTCATCCAGAATTAATTCAATTACTTCCAAAAAATTCAATTTTAACTCCGCATTATAAAGAACTAACCCGCTTGATTGGAACAGCAGACAGTCCTGAAAAATTGCTTAAAAAACAGCTTGAATTTTCAATTGA
Organism: Crocinitomix sp.; assembly: GCA_044361315.1. GTDB lineage: Bacteria > Bacteroidota > Bacteroidia > Flavobacteriales_D > Crocinitomicaceae > Crocinitomix. The sequence continues at coordinate 177,080 of JBIKJA010000002.1, forward strand.
AAAAGGGGTTTATGTCATTCAAAAAGGAGCTTATTCGAAATTGACGACGCCAACTGGTCAAGTTTTCATCAATTCTACAGGAAATTCATCTATGGCATCTGCCGGAATGGGAGATATATTAACTGGAATAATTGGTTCATTTTTGGCACAAGGTTACGTTCCTCAAGAAGCTGCAATTTATGGAATTTATCTGCACGGTTTAGCAGGCGACCACGCTGTTCTGAAATTAGGGAACAGAGGTTTGTTAGCGTCTGATTTAATCGATGAATTACCTAAAACGTTGAGTTGGTTATAAGCGAATTAGACAGAATTAATACATAGCTAATTTAATGCCCAAACCAACTATCGAGCAAAATACGGAAAATTAAAACTGGTATTTTGTGAAATCATCTCATTTTTAAATAAAAATGAAAAAAAATGGCTACTTCTTGCGAAATAATCTCAAAATGCATACCTATTGACCAATTTAATTTAACAACAACTATTTTTGATGGTAACATATTTTTTCTATTGCTACTTGATTGTCGATAGTGGATAAAGAAACCCCTACGGAACATTGTATTATTTTCAGTAAAATTTCAATTAATTGATCAATCACAAATTCAGATGACTGAAAACACAATAGTTTAGTACGACCAGTCGTTGGTGAAAGAGTTGAAAAAGTCGAACCCAAATTTTAAATTGAGATTGACGGAGGCGGCATTATTTTCTCTGACGACATAAAACACACCCATTTTAAACAATTGTTTTCGGATTTTAAAAACGCGTTCTAAACCAGCATAAAATTCGATGTGGGCATAATTTGCAGATTGAATCCATAAAGCTCCGGCGCCTGCCACTAATTCTAATTTTAATTTATTTACCAAAGGAATTTTATCCATAATTGCGCCTTTAAAATGATGAATTACAAAAGCTTGTAAATAAGGTTGTGTGGTATTAAATGTAGAATCCAATAATTGTAACGTGTTTAACGGATCAGAAAAGAAAAATAAATCAGATCCTCTAAAAAATCGTCTTTCAATAAATTGTACCTCATCCGATGTTTTGCCGAAAAATGTACCCGCTTCTACATCCCATTTCATTTTTCCAAATGTGCCAAAACTGATTTGGTCAGAGGCACCAATTTCAAGGAAATCGAAATTTACATCACTCCCAAACATACCTGGAATTCCCTTTTTATAAGTCATTCTTAATTCAGGAAATTGTGTTCCTACAATCAATTTTTTATTCCCTTTGATAATGTATTGTTGTTTAAAACGATACAGTAATTTAAGTTCAATGATGGACACTGTGTACGTGGTGTAGGGTTGAACTTCGGGCCAATTAAAAATTTCACCTAATTTTATCGTCCACAATCCTTGGGGAACATCGGAAATATCTCGCCGTGTAGAATAATCGTAGGATAACAAACCATATAAACCATTTGTGATTTCATACCGTTTACTCAAACCAACAAATGTCTTTTGAACATAATTTCCACGACTGAAAAAATTTCCAACCGATTGATCCATCGTGACGAAATCATAAATATCTCCCCCTCGAATTTTAAAACTTCCAAAATGACGCGGATTGTAGGTGTATTCTACTTCTAAATCTCCCTTTACATCTTTCGAATTAAATCCATAATCGATGTCCCCAGAAATTTTAATGGCTTGTGAATTGTCAAATTCTTTCGAATAAAATCCACCCAACCGATGACGATATCCGCCAATACCAAATGGAATTATTTGTGAAGACAAAGGATTGATGTATATTTCCTGCTCTTTTTCACGATTTCTAAATCCAACCCCACTTAACACAAAATCCCAAAACCGAAGTCGATTATATTCGGCATTAACACTGTCCACATATTCAATGCTGGTAAATAATTTGGTGATGCTGTCTTGCTCGTGAATAAATTTTAATTCTTCGGGTTTTAATTTAATCGGTCGCACCTTTGCCCAATACGCCGAATCTTTATTGAACGCATCTTCATCGTAAGTCATGATGACGTTTTTGAAGGTTTTTTCGTCAAAAGGTTGATTAAATTTATAATTGGTGTGATGAACACGGGTATTGCCTAATACTAAATCAACTCCATCATTAATTGTGTAAATGAACTCTCTTCTTTTTGGCATCCAATTTCCATCAATTAGTTCAAAATCCTGAATAATTCTAAAATCCTTAAAAAACTCCATTGCGCTGCGATTGATGGTAAGATCAAGTGACTTTATGACCCATAAACTATCAATAATAAATAAACTACCTGAAAAAAGTGGAGCTTCATTAAACCTTGGTTCAACTTTAATGTCATAGATTTTATAGCCATCTTCAATAAAGACACTATTTAAGGTAAATTTATAATTGATAAAAGCGTTTACAGCAACTGGGGAAACTAAGGGAGCCGATGAAACTTTGGGTAATGAAATTAAATTTTGATACAAATCAAAATCTCCATCTTGTACCTTTTCGAAAAAAATGTATGGATTATAGGACACTACTTGCGAGGGTAAAATGCTGTTTGGATCAGAAAAATCGCCAGAGACAACGACCGAACTACTACTTTTTTCCGAATAATCGTTGTGCGCCAAAACGGTTTCTTTATAGGTGCTTTTTCGCTTAAATTGGGTGATTGAACTGGATTCGATAAAATTCATTTTTTCTCTGACAGGTATGTTTGACACCGGAACATTCACCGTTGTCGAATCTATCTTGGAATTATTATTTAAAAACGGAAAACGCTGTTCCTTTTCCAAGCTCGTTTTTATATAGGTATTACATTCGTAATTTTCATACAGCGATCGAATGTTCTTTTTATTGTCGATTACCTTGCCAATCACCTCTTTTGCTATATCCCTTTTATCCGCATACACTTCAACGGTTGACAAAGAAGTTGCCGTTTCGATTAATACAACATTACGTGTGATTTGGGTCGAATTTCCGAAAACTACCGTATCAATCAATTCGTTAAAACCAATCATGCGATACCTTAATATAATGGTATCTTGATCTTGAAATTGAAGAAAATAATTCCCATTATTACTACTTGCAATTCCGTAGGTGGAATTAACCGCGGCAATTCGCACGCCTGGGATAGGAAATCCAGATTCGTCCGTAATTGTTCCTTTTATAATGCGCTGCCCAGAAACAGTTCCAATCAAAAAGAATAAAAAAATTGTCGTAATTAATTTCATACAATAAGCGTTTCAAACGAGACGAATAACGAGTCGGTAAGTTACAATCTTTGTTACAAAAAAAAAGAATAAAAAAAGAAACTGCAACAAAATTTTAGCGTAAAACCTTGTTGCAGTTCCAATTCATCAGCGCACTGATGTACCAAATAAATACCTCTACTTCTTTTTATTTTCAATTACTCCTCCCATTTCAAAATCTCATCTACGGTTAAATAAGAGATTGAATGGTAATTCGGTCGAGCCGTTTTATATATTTTTTTTGCCAAAGCTAAACCTTTTTCTGTTTTTGTCAATTCGGTGTAAATTGGTTCAAGAAATTTTCTTCGACCAACATTGGTCAAAAACAATTCCATGTCTGCATTAATCTCATCGTAACCATTTCGGATAGATTTGATATACCATTCGGACATGATTTCTGAATTGCCGCAATTTTTGAATTTAAATGTTTTGTCCAACGAAGAAAATTGCGCCACTGGTGTGCTATCAGGAATTTGGCGAATAAAGTGCATCCATTCTTGTGTCGACCATTCTTTGGAGGCTTCTTCGAGCGCCTTTGTATTCTTTAAAGTGGGCACTAATTGAGATTCCTTTTCTACCAAACTAAATCGATTTGAAACTATGTTAACACAATTTTCGGGAATTCCTTCTCCGTAAATCCATTCATCTGTGTTAAACTCGATCTTATTTGGATGAAGTAAATTGGTGTTTAAATAAGTGATGAACGCTTCGGTGGTCATCGTTTTAAATTCATGATCATCAAAATAATCTTTGACAAAAACATCAAATTTTTCGCGTCCAACAACTTTTTCGAGTGTCATCAAAAATAAAGCGCCTTTAATATAGGGTATAGTGGTCATTCCTTCGTCAGGATCTCTTCCTTCTAGATCAAGCTTTAGCTTTGTATCGCCGGGAAATTCGCTTTCAAGAATTGCTTTATTCTCCTTTTTTAATTCGTCAAATTCAATTGAAAACAGCATGTCCGAATAATCTTTTCCAAACATGGCTTCCATAATTCGGTTTTCAAAATAAACGGTGAAACCTTCGTTCAACCAAAAATCATCCCACGTGGCATTGGTCACCAAGTTACCCGACCAAGAATGTGCTAACTCGTGCGCAATTAAAGAAACTAATGAGCGATCGCCTGCCAAAATAGTAGGAGTGGCAAAGGTTAATTTTGGATTTTCCATACCACCAAACGGAAAAGAAGGTGGCAACACAATGATGTCGTAACGTCCCCATTGATATTCTCCATACAATTCTTCAGCTACCTGAATCATTTTTTCAACATCAGCAAATTCATACACACTTTTCTCCAACATCGATTTCTCGGCATAAACCCCTGTGCGACTGCCTAACGAAGCAAATTCAAAATCGCCAACCGCCAAGGCAATTAAATAACAAGGAATGGCATTTTTCATTTCAAAATGGTACTTCCCTTCTTCGTTTTTATCAGTAGGATTATCAGCACTCATCACGGCCATTAATTCTTTTGGAACTTGAATAGCCGCACTGTAGGTAATTCTATTGGCAGGGGTGTCTTGACATGGAATCCAAGTTCTTGTCAAGACCGCTTCGCCTTGTGTAAACAGATAAGGATAAATTTTATCGGCAGTTTGTTGAGGATTTAGCCATTGTAACGCTTTTGAATCTGGTGATGTGGCATAATAAATCGTAACATTTTTGGTGGTTGGTGTAATGTCAACAGTTAATGATTGACCAATTAGCTCATCTACCTCTCCTAATTTAAACGTTGTTTCTTCACCATAGTCCAACTCAACGCGCTGAATATCAAGACTATTAACATCAAAAATAACTTGATTTGCTTGAGTAGAATTATTGATGGTGTGATTAGCACTTCCTGAAATAATTTTTTTCTCGAAATCAACTGTTAAATCTAAAGCTAAATGACTTGTATTTACCTCGGAAATTTGAGAATATGAATGTTTATCTGGATTTAAAACGTTCAAATTGGCCATTTCTTGTGTTGATTTTTCCTGTTTCTTTTCTTGCGCTGAGTTGCAACTATATAAAATCGCGAGAGATAAAGTGATGATACCGAGGGAATAAATAGACATAATTTGATTTCAAAATTCTTGCTTGGCAAAGATAATCTATTTCTAATAAAATCACACAAAATTTACATTGCTTCCTAAATTACATCCGTAATTTTGATTAAAAGGAATTTAAATGATTGATGAATTTTAATCCCCATTCAATCAAAACATTTCTTGGCCAATTTGTTTATTTTAAATTAACATTCACTGGATTAATTACATTGTAATATAAATCACGTAATTTTCTCACGCCATCCGCATTTAATTTAAAAAATTTAAATCTCAGAATTTAATCGTTTCAATCAACTAAAAACAAGCGATTTAACACATTAAAAAACCCATCTATCGGATATTGATAAACAATTATAGAAAAAATTAAATTATATCAAATGTCAAGAAGTAGAAAAATTAATCTAATTTTAAAATCGAAAAATTAAACTATGCAAGAGAATACTCATAAACCAAACAATTTTTTTGATTCCAAAGTTTTGGGACATCCATCGGGGTTGTTCGTACTGTTTTTTACCGAAATGTGGGAACGATTTTCCTACTACGGGATGCGGGCTTTATTGGTGCTTTTTCTAATTAGTGCTTTTGGACTAGGTGGATGGAATTGGCCTTCATCGCATGCATTGTCGCTTTACGGCACTTATACAGCACTCGTATATATCACCCCAATTTTAGGAGGATTTATTGCGGATAAATATATTGGATACAGGCGAGCAGTAGTGATTGGTGCTGTTATCATGACACTTGGACATGCCTCCATGGCGATTGAAACAAATAGCATCTTTTTATATATTGGAATTGGTTTATTGATTGTTGGAAATGGGTTCTTTAAACCAAACATGACCTCTATTGTGTCGCACATGTACAAAGATTTTCCTGAGAAAAAAGACGGTGCTTATACCATCTTTTACATGGGGGTAAACGCAGGTGCTTTCTTAGGGATTCTTTTATGTGGTTATATCGGCGAAAATATTAGCTGGAGTTATGGATTCGGATTAGCAGGGATTTTCATGTTGCTGGGAATGTTGCAATTCCATTTTACACAAAAAATTCTTGGGGATGTTGGTTTAAAACCTGTTAAAACAGACGGCGCTTCTAATGCTAAACTTGAATTTGAAGGGGATAAATTGAATCCTTTCACCATGTTTGACCGGATTTTGATTGTTTTAAGTGCATTTATTGGTGTCACATGGGTTTTAAACGATCCTATCTCCAAAATTGGAGGAACTAACCTGTTAATGTTTAATGAAATTGATTATTCGAACCATTACATTGTTACTGGTCTTATTTTGTTCTTTACTCTGTTAACCACTCGAATCCTTCGTTACCCAGTCGTTACTCGTGATCGAATGCTCGCCATTGTAGTTTTTGCCTTCATGACGGTCATCTTCTGGATGTGTTTCGAACAAGCTGGTGGATCAATGACCATTTTCGCAAATGATTTCACGAATCGAGTCATGGTGGGTAATTACTACTACATTTATCTCGTGGTCAACATAATTATTATCGTTGTGCCAGTTGCTATCATTACATGGGTACTATTAAAATTATTTAGACAAACCTTTGCAAAATACAAATTTGGAAACTTAATTCTTTCTACAAGTTTTATCTTTATTTGGGGGATTATCTTTTGGATGATTCAACGCGATTTGAACTCGTACTCATACGTTGCAAACTATGACCAAGTTCAAACAGCAATTATTCCTGATCAGTATAATTTACACCCAGATCGAAAAGAAAAATTAAAGGCTATGTTGGTAGGAGGAGATTCTTTTGTAATTAATCCTGGGACAGAAGACAAAGAAAGTGTAAAAATAGATAGTGTTGTATACAACGGTGCCTCAATTGTTCTTGGTCATTCTAAAAAAGAAAAGAAATCAGAAAAAGAAGCTGAACAAGAAATTTTAGATTCGTTATTTACCGCAGCTGTTTTTGCCGTTCCTAACACGCAAGACGCTATGGTGTATTACCATGAGAAATTAGAGGTCAATAAAACACCTTTAAGCAACTTGCATTTTAACACTGTGATCACGGAAGAAACTGCTGTTGCAGCAGGTGAAAACATTGTAAAAGGAACTGTGACTATTATTGAACCTGTGAAGTTAAAGGTAGGTGATAAATTAGCCTTAATGGACATGGATAAAGAAGGAAACATCGACTACTTAACCGATGAGCGTGTTAAAAACATCCGAAAATCGGCGTTAGATGGTAAAGAAAATACAAATATCATCCCTGCGCAAGTAACCTTGATTAAAGATAAGGAAGTAGAAATTCCTGCTACTTGGTTTTTGATCCTTAACTCTTTATTTATAATTATTTTCGCTCCAATCGTATCAAAATGGTGGGAAAGTAAATACAACCCAAGCGCAAGTGTTAAATATGGTTTAGGATTGGTGCTATTAGGAGTTGGGTTCGGTGCTTTAGCATACGGATCAACTGGAATTGAAGCGGGTGCAAAAACTGCTTCTGTTAGTATGGTTTGGTTAGTATTAGCGTATTTATTTCACACCCTAGGTGAGTTATGTATTTCGCCTGTGGCACTGTCCTACGTAAGTAAATTGGTTCCAGGCCGTATGATCGCTATGATGTTCGGTATCTGGTACATCGCTGTGGCAATTGGTAATAAATTGGCAGGAACCTTAGGAGGCCAAATTGAAAGCATCACCGAGACTTATGACATGACTACGTTCTTCTTGATCTTCACCTTTATTCCAATTGGACTTGGTTTAATTGGTATCGCCATCTATAAAGTGATTAGTAAACTAATGCACGGCATTAGATAAACTATTTAAAACTTTCTTCAAACGTCCGATTTGCTCGTCAAGTCGGACGTTTTTTTTGTGCCTATTAGAAACTTGTCACATTTAAAGAGAACTGTCCTTGCGTCATTCTATCACAAGACTATTTATCAAAGTAAGTTGGGCGTTTTATACCAAATCTTATTATAAAATAGTCGCATCTATTTTATAATTTTAGATTGGTTAATGCCTAAACTAAATAAATAGTACAATGAAATGAAATTGAAATTGGACTATATTATTTGTGGCTTCGGGATAACTTGTTCGCCCACTCCATCCTCGCGCAACAAGCAACCACGCTCGCCGTTGTATCTTTTTCCCACCGCACATCCCATCGAAAAAAAAGGATGCCACTGTGATCGTTAACACAAAAAAGTAAGTCTAATTAACCCTTGGGATACTTATTTATAAAGAACCAAACCATATTCATCTATTCAATCCGCACTTAATTCTCTTTTTGAATCAATCTGGTTGAATTTAATGTTAACTCACCTAGAAAATTTACAAACTATAATTACTTCAATCCCCTAATTCAAAACGAGCCGATAAAATTATATTTTGGTAAATGTTGATTGGTTTCCGTTCATTCGAATAAAATAGTGCCCTGCTGGCAATTCCGATACATCGATCGAATTGACACCAATTCCTAACACCCCAATTAGTACCGTTTTTCCTTGGGCATCAATTAATTGATAGGTGCTCGCATTTTGGTCATTTTCAACGGTTAAAATCGAATTTGCTGGATTTGGATAAATCGTTAAAGCTGATTTTTCTTCTGAAAGTTCTGCCAAATTCAGATTTTCATCAATACTGCCGTTGTTATTAATAATCCAATTACCTGGATCAATGGTTATTGATGTGGCTTCTCCAGATATAGGAAAAACATGCACTGTATGTTCGCTGTCTATGCCTGTCATTCGGACAATTTCTGACCCTCCTCCTACTTTTTGAACACGAATCGCTAAGTCATTTGTGAAAAATGGCGTTACTCCCGGCATGGACGTTGTTTGATCCAAAACGACAATCAATTCTCCGCCCACCTGCGCGTATTCAATTGAATAGGTTGGATACCCTTCTCCATAATACCATTCATTGAAAAAGGCGGTTAAGTCAACACCGCTAATTGTTTCTGCAATTTCTTTAAAATCAGCCGCTACTGCTGTACTATCTTTATAGGTTTCTTGATAGGTTTGCAAAATATCAAAAAACACCTCATCGTCATTTATCAAAAATCGAAAGGTGTGAACAATCGCAGCACCTTTATTATACGTTAATCTTCCGTCAAATATGCGTCCCACACTCAACGAATCTTCCACCCAAACTGAACCCCCGGCTTCGCCTTTAATATTCTCATGACGATCAGCCATCGAGGTCACCTCATCACCGGGATAAAACTCAGCAAGCATTAATTCTTCGGAATACGAAGCAAAACCTTCATTTAACCAGATATCTGACCAAGACGCACAGGTAACATTATCACCAAACCATTGATGTCCTAATTCGTGTGCTGTAAGTGTTCTTTCAAAAAATCCTTGGGTGGTCATTGTTTGATGCTCCATTCCTCCGCCTAAAGGTGCCATACAATGGCCGTACTTTTCATTTGCAAACGGATACATCCCGTACAATTCAGAATAATGCTCTAAAAAATCAACCGTTTCGTTAATGTCATCCTCAAAATAAGGCAACGTGAGTGGATTGTTATAAATAAAGTTTTGAATCAAAATTGGTTCTGCTGCACCAATCGGATTTGCGTAGATCGAATAATCAACATATTCTGCAACCGCCACTGAAATTAAATAATAAGCTATAGGATAATATGTTTTCCATTCATATCGTTTTTTGTCTCCCGGTAAATCGACCACCGCCGTTAAAAGTCCATTTGATCCTGCCATGTTTTCAGCACTGGTGGTTACATTGATGTAAACTGAATCAATTTTATCTGTCAATAATTGTTTACACGGAAACCATTCATACGCTGCAAAAGGCTCGCTTAAACTCCACGTCACTTGATTTCCCCACGAAGGTGATTCGTCATTTGTCATTCCACCACCTCCAAGGGGTCCTCCTCCTGTTGGTGGAAGTCCTTCGTAAGAAACTTGCAGGTAAAAATTATCACCGGCTAGGGCTTCATAAGGAACAATCACTGCTGATTCAATGCGCGTGAAAGGCATTGGAGTGACTCCATTCAATAAAATTTCATCAATCACAAAATCATCCCAAAGTTCGAATAAAAAAGTATCCATTTCGGCACTAGTCACCTCTACATGAATTTGAACATCTCCTGAAATATAAGTGGATGTGCGCTCTAAATCAATCACCAAATTGTAAAAATGAACGTCATATTCTTGGGTTAAACCTATGTAATGATCACTTAACCTCGCTGATCTTTCTTCTGAATGATCATGTCCCTTAATTCGCTGACAACTGTATTCTGATTGTGCAACAGCTGAACTCGCTGAAAAACCTAGAATCAAAGAGCCGACCACTTTCAAAAATTTCATACTATATTTTTTTCTCAAAGATAGGTAATCCTATCAAATCCATACAAAAATCGTTGGGCAATGATTAAACGGTGGTAATTTGTCCATAAACGGTTAAATAAATCGACTTTTATCGAGATTTAACCAAGAAAGAATGGAGTTACAAAAGATATCTTCGATCACCGCTGGTGACAAATCACTGTCCTCAATAAACTTTCCAATTTCCAAATCACCAAGTGGGAACGGATAATCTGAACCAAGACAAACACGTGATGAACCTTGTTGCTTCAGAATATATTTTAATAAATCAATGTCGTGGGTGATACAATCTGTCCAAAATTTGCCAAGGTATTTTTTGGGATTTCGGTTATTGTCCACTGCCACCAAATCTGGTCGACAATTAAACCCATGTTCTATTCGTCCCAAAGTAGGAATAAATGAACCTCCAGCATGAGAAGCCAAAACTCTTAAATTTGGCAAACGTTCTAACACCCCACCAAAAATCAAAGAAGCCATTGCACGCGCCGTCTCTGCTGGCATTCCAACCAACCAAGGCAGCCAATAACGTTCCATCGACTTTTCACCCATCATTTCCCAAGGATGAATCATGATGGCAATTCCTAATTGCTCACAGGCTTCAAAAATTGGAAAAAACTGAGGTTCGTTCAAGTTTAAATCATTGACATTTGACCCAATCTGAATTCCTACAATATTCAATTCACTTTTCAACCGATGTAATTCACTGATCGCTAATTCTGTGTCTTGCATAGGAATAGTACCTAATCCCACGTAATTTTTTGGATAACGATCTTGTAATTCAGCAATGTGGTCATTTAAAAACCGACTGATTTCAAGCCCGTCTTTTGGATTTGACCAGTAAGAAAACATGACTGGAATAGTGCAAACTACTTGAACTTGGGTATTAAATTGCTCGTATTCTTTTATTCTAACATCCGCGTCCCAACAATTTTCGGCAATCGTTCTGAAAAAGTGATTACCACGCATCATGTCCGCCAAGCCTGGTTTTTGTTGCTTCAACCAGATAAAATTTCCGTAGCCGAATTTTTCTGTCCAATTGGGCATTTCAGCAGGTAAAATGTGGGTGTGCATATCAATTTTCAGCATAGCGCGTGTCAGGAAAATAAAAGTATTCTGCAAAGATAAAATTTACTTCCGTCTCAACTTAATAAACTTCTGCATTTTTTCATTTTCAATCACTACGGCCAAATTATAATGGGCTATTTTCCAAAATCCGTTCTCTTTAATCAACACCCCACTTCCGCGGCATTCTTCCATTTGGGTCGACAAAGACTCTTCGAACCAAGCTACTGTTTGTTCAGATGAAAAATACCAATTTCGCCAATTCGTTTTAAAATCCCATGTCGATTTACGGTCAAAATGAGGTTTACAATAAGAAGTAAAAGTTGTTTTATTCCATCGCTCTTTCGGATCAGTACCCAAAAAAATAAATTCATTGGACATAAAGTTAAAATACGCCTCATAATCAAAAGTGGCCACATCCTTATGCCATTTATTCATCCGCTCATCCATTGATTTTGCATCCTCTTTTGGTGGCGCGCCATTTTCAAAGTCTGAACTATAAACACTTTCTATCTTAAATTCCCCATTTCTATTCGACCAACAAAAATGGTCAATTCCGCTATGTGTATAGGTTCCTTCTACATAAAAATCAAAATAAACATCCACATAACAAAGTCCGCTTTCAAATTGATTCACCTCCAATCGATTTATTTCTTCTGAAAAATATCCACTTTTAAATTTTGGACAAACTCCAAAAAATTCAACCAAAGGTAAATCCCAAACTTCTTCTTTATTCACATGCTTAACGCGACATGTCGGATGAAAAAATTGAATTAAATCCAACGAATCTCCTTTATTTAAGGTCGAATAAAATTGATACGTTAACTTTTGTAAATCATGTGCAGCAAAACTGTTATTTACCATCCATAAACTCATCATCAACCATAAAAACCGAAATACCTTCATACCATTTAACATAAAAATTTAACCTATTATAAAACTAAAGATAGAAATTTATAAAACATCCTTATTTTTGTACTTTAATAAAGATATACACTATGCGTTTAAAATCAAGCTTAATTATCGGACTCTTTTTTATTTCAATTCAATTGAGTGCACAAGTTCGTGAAAAAATTAACTTCATCGAATATGATCTTCCTAACGGACTACATGTCATTTTGCACGAAGATCATTCAACACCAATTGTTGCGGTAACCATGCTTTATAAAGTTGGTTCTAAAAATGAAAATGTTGGTCGAACTGGATTTGCTCACTTTTTTGAGCATTTGATGTTTGAAGGAACACAAAATATCCCACGACACGAATATGATAAATATGTTGAACGCGCAGGAGGTACTTTAAATGCAAACACTTCACAAGATCGTACTTTTTATTACGAGCTTCTTCCCTCTAATCAGCTCGAACTTGGTTTATGGTTAGAGTCTGAAAGATTATTACACGCAAAAGTTGACAACGAAGGAATTGAAACACAACGAGAAGTTGTAAAAGAAGAAAAACGTCAACGAATGGATAATCAACCGTATGGATCGTTTATGTACGAAATTTTTAGACGTGCATTTACCTCTCATCCATATAGTTGGATTCCCATTGGAAGTATGGAAGATTTAGATGCTGCTCAAGAAGCTGATTATGTGAACTTTTATCGAACTTTCTATGTTCCTCATAACGCAACTTTATCCATCGCTGGTGATATTGATGTGGCGCAAACTAAAAAATGGATCGATTTATATTTTGCCTCTATTCCAAACGGTGAAAAATTAAATGTTTACCGCGACAAAGAATTTTTAAAATACGAAGATTTTCAAAAAAAATATAGCTCCCAAGTAGGCGAAAATCCATCTACTGGTGTGTTTGGACAAGATTTTCATGGATCGCTTTCTACGGAAGCATTTATCAAAAAATATTTTCCGAAAGCAAGTGATAAACCTTTGCCAATCCCACGACCTACAATTAAAGAAGGATTGTTAACCAAAGAAGTGCGCGATACCATATATGATAACATCCAATTACCAGCGGTAGTAATGGCGTATCGTACACCTGAATTAAATCACAAAGATCATTATGCGGTTGAAATGTTAACGATGCTTTTAGCCCAAGGAAATAGCTCACGATTGATCAAAAATGTCGTAGAAAAAAGGCAAAAAGCAGTGATGGCGATTTCATTTCCATTTCCTTTAGAAGATCCAGGAATTACAATCAATCTGGCGATAGCAAACATGGGAATTGATCCTGCAAAGGTTGAAAAAGCGATCGAAGATGAGATTCAACTAATTCAAAATGAATTAATTTCAGACAATGAATTGCAAAAATTAAGAAACATGATTGAAAGCGATTTTATCTCTTCAAATTCAACCATGGCAGGTATAGCAGAATCGTTAGCCGATTATTATGCGTATCAAAATAATACTGGTTTGATCAATACTGAATTAGATCGTTTTATGGATGTATCTAAAGAAGACATTCAACGCGTAGCAAAAATTTATTTTGTTCCAAATAACCGCGTGGTTCTTTATTATTTACCAAAAAAATAATTTATTCTCATTTAAATCAAATTGGACAAAAAAATTAATAACATCCAGATGAAAAAAATAATCTTAATTCTCTCAATTGCATTGGTAAACCTTACCACGTTTGGACAAATTGACAGATCAAAAGCTCCTAATGCCCTAGCAAATCCTGAGATCAAAATCAATATACCAGAAAGTATGGTTTTTGACAATGGGCTAAAAGTGATTATGGTAGAAAACCATAAATTACCCGTTGTCTCTTTTCAACTATTTGTTGATTATCCAGTTCCACTAGAAGTTGACAAAGCTGGTTTGAGTTCGATTTTTGGCGAAATGCTGGGTTCAGGAACTAAAAATAATCCAAAAGATCAATTCGACCAAAAAATTGATTTTATGGGAGCTTCATTTTTTGCAAATAGCAGAGGATTTTATGCATCTTCGCTTAAAAAACACACCCATGACCTATTAACTTTATTGGGGGAGGTTTTAACACAGCCTGACTTTTCAGGGGTTGATTTTGATCGAATTATAGCTCAAAATTTATCGAACCTGTCTGCCTTACCTTCGGATGCGCCTTCAATTTCATCAAATGTTTCAAGTGTGGTGAATTATGGCGAAAACCATCCTTACGGTGAAATTATGACCGAAGAAAGTTTAGGTGCAATTACCTTGGAGGATATCAAAGCATTTTATCAAAAAAACTTCATCCCTAATCACGCATATTTAGTGGTAGTAGGTGATGTTTCAAAAGAAGACGTGAAAGATTATGTGACCACTTATTTCGACCCTTGGAAAGCAAAAAAAATGCTACCAAAAGGTGATTTTGTGTTAAATAAGGCAAAAGGAAACAATGTCTATTTCGTAAATAAACCAGGTGCTGTTCAAAGTGTTATTTCGATTCAACATACCGTTGCATTAACACCGGGACATCCAGATGAAATTAAATTAAGCATCCTTAATCAAATTCTTGGTGGAGGAAGCTTTTCTGCACGATTAATGTCGAATTTACGTGAAGATAAAGCATATACTTATGGCTGTTATTCTTCTTTAAGTAGCGATCCGTTAGTTGGCGTTTTTAAAGCGGGTGGAAGTTTCAGAAATGAAGTCACAGATAGCGCAATTGTACAAATTTTAATGGAAATTGAACGAATTTCTGAAAGTACCGTGACTGAAGAAGAATTGGATTTAATTAAAAAGTCTATGACCGGCTCATTTGCACGTTCATTGGAAGACCCTCAAACAATCGCTCGATTTGCATTAAACACCATTCGTTACAATTTACCAAGTGATTATTATTCAAGCTATTTAAAACGTTTGGAAAAAATCACAAAAGAAGATTTATTAAATGTGGCCATGCAATACTTAACTCCAGATAACGTCAATATCATCGTCGTTGGAAATCAAGAAATTGCAGATAAACTCAATAAATTTGATGTAGATGGAAAAATTGACTTCAAAAATTATTACGGTCAAGCCGAAACGAAACTTGATCCAATTCCACAAGGAGTTACTGCTAAAACCATTTTTGATACCTACCTTATGAAAGTCATGAATGCAAACTCGGAGGCTGAATTAACAAACAATCTTAAAGCTATCCAGCAAATTGAAGTGTATTCTTCAGCTTTTATCAAAGAATTAAATGGGAATATTTTCTCTTATCAAGCCATGGGAACGCCTAACAAATCTTCAAATTTTGTGTACGTAAAAAGTGCCATGATGAATGGTGTCTTTAATACAAGTTGGTTTAATGGTACAAATGGTGAAAATGCCGAACAAGGAATCGTAACCGCTATTACAGGCGACGATTTAGCGGCGAAACTTCGTCCAAGTTTTCCAATCGAACAAGTCAATTATTTGACCGATCCAATGATCACAGTGGAATTAATGGGAATTGTAAAAGAGGAAAATAACTCATTTTATAAGGTTAAAATTCTTAAAAAAGATGCACTTAATTACGAATATTATGACACGGTTAGTGGACTTTTAATGAAATCAGAATCATTCAAAAAGGATGAAGCTGGGAACGAATCGGTTGTTATTGTTAATTATAGCGAATACAAAAATTATGATGGTGTATTAATGGCTGAAGTAACGGATGTCAATTCTGATGGCCAAGCCATTAAATTTGAAGTAGTGAAAGTAGTTACAGGTAAAAAAGTAAAAGCAAAATCTTTTAATGGTGATTTTAAAGCCGTTGAAAAGGTTGTTTTATCGCTCTAATTTTGATGGTATTAATCTAGAAATCCCTTTCGATCATAAATCGAAAGGGATTTCGCTTTTTTGTTCATAAATAAATCCAAAAGAATACTTTAGAAGCGTTTTTCAAATCATTATATTTGCCTCAGGATGGAAGAAAACAAGCAAATAAAGCCACAAACTAAAAGAAGTCTCGTCTCTGCAACCATGAATTCGATCGCAGAAACAGGAAAACTCCCACCACAAGCCCTGGATATCGAAGAAGCTGTCATTGGGGCAATGCTTCTCGAAAAAAATGCTGTAAATGATGCCATTGAAATTCTTCAACCTGAGAGTTTTTATAAACCGGCACACCAAAAAATATTTGCAACCATCCTCGAATTATTTGCCAATTCAGAAAGTATTGACATCCTTAGTGTTTCTGAAAGATTGCGAAAAAAAGGGGAACTTCAATTGGTTGGCGGTCCAGGATATATCGCTCAATTGACAAATCGTATTGCTTCAGCAGCGCATATCGAATATCATGCGCGAATTATTTCTGAAAAATTCATTCTGCGCTCCTTAATCGAAGTTTCATCAGAGGTTATTAAAAACTCATACGACGAAACAAAAGATGTTTTTAATGTCTTAAATGAAGCGGAAGAAGGATTGTTTAAAATCGCCGAAGGGAATCTCAAGAAAAGTTATGGTAAAATTGGTGATTTGGTCCAAGAAGCCATGGAAGAGATTCAAAAAGCAAGCGAAAATTCGGATGGTGTAAGTGGTGTTCCAAGTGGCTTTACGGATTTGGATCGTTTGACTTCTGGTTGGCAAAAATCAGACATGATAGTATTGGCGGCTCGTCCCGGAATGGGAAAAACGGCCTTTGTATTGTCAATGGCGAAAAATACTGCGGTTCAATTTGGTCAAGGTGTCGCCATTTTCTCTCTCGAGATGTCGAGCGTTCAGTTAACCAAACGTTTGATGGCAATGGAAACAGGTATTTCGTCAGAAAAACTAAGAAAAGGGTTTACCAGTCAAGACGATTGGGATTTATTACATAGTAGAATTAATGCCTTGGCAGAGGCACCGCTTTTTATTGACGACACCCCTGCCCTCTCTATTTTCGAGCTTCGTGCAAAATGTCGCCGATTAAAAATGCAACACGACATTAAATTGGTGATTATTGATTATTTGCAATTGATGAATGCAGGAAGTAAATCAGGAAATCGAGAACAAGAAATCAGTACTATTTCCCGATCCATCAAAGAAATTGCGAAAGAAATCAACGTTCCGATTATCGCACTTTCTCAATTAAGTCGTTCGGTTGAGACACGTGGCGGTGATAAACGCCCAATGTTATCCGATTTGCGTGAATCGGGCGCGATTGAGCAAGATGCTGATATGGTGTTGTTTATCTATCGCCCAGAATACTATGGTTTGATTGAAGATGAAAATGGAATGCCAACAGAAGGAATTGGCGAGATTATTGTAGCTAAACATCGAAATGGCTCGCTGGACACCGTCCGCTTGCGATTTATTAAACAACTTACTAAGTTCGATAATTTGGACGCATTTGATAATTCAAGTTTAAGTGGGGGCTTTGCACCAAACCGTAATTTTGAATCAAGTGCTGAAACAATTACAGTGGGAAGTAAAATGAATGATGATAACGATTTTATAAGCAATTTAGGTGAAGAAGTTCCTTTTTAATAGTCTAATTATATTGGCAGGTTTGCTTCCCTTGAATGTTTTCGGTGGAGCGATTTTAGTGCCAATGGACGAGACGCAAAAAAACCATCTCAAAGCTTATGGTGTCGCTTATTGGACCCTTGAACGTGACATTGTCATGGAGTGGTTACTGAATTATCAAGGAGGGAGCTTTTTATTTCCTCAAAATCCCCTCATCGAAGAGCAATTAATCATTAAAGGGATTTCTTATAAAATACTCCCTGATGTAAAGGTTAGGCAGATCAAATCCGAAATCGCCAACCCAGAAGTTAACATGGAGGTCATTCAATTAGAAACTGCACCAAAAATCGCTGTTTACACGCCATCTGGAAAACAACCTTGGGACGATGCCGTAACGCTTGTGCTCACCTATGCAGAAATTCCTTATGAAGAAATTTATGACTCTTTGGTAGTTAAAAATGGCTTACCAGAGTTTGATTGGCTTCACTTGCATCACGAAGATTTTACGGGACAATATGGTAAGTTTTACGCACGTTACAAAAATGAAGCTTGGTATCAACAACAAGTTCGTGACAATGAAAAAATGGCTAAATTTTTAGGATTCAGCAAGGTTTCTCAAATGAAATTGGATGTCGCAATTAAAATAAAAGAATTTGTAATTGGGGGTGGTTATTTATTTACCATGTGCTCGGGCACAGATAGTTATGACATTGCGCTAAGTGCTCAAAATACTGACATTTGTGAACACATGTACGATCATGATGCTGCCGATGCGGATTGTCAAGCAAAATTGGATTATACACAAACATTTGCTTTTAAAGATTTTATCTTAGTTAAAAACCCTTTAGAATATGAATATTCTAATATCGACGGAACCACGGACCATCGAATTCCACAAAATCAAGATAAATTTTACCTTTTTGATTTTTCTGCCAAATGGGATGTCGTACCAACCATGCTTTGCCAAAATCACACCCGCGAAATTGACGGATTTATGGGGCAAACCACCGATTTTAGACGCGAATTTATTAAACCTGAAGTATTGGTAATGGGTGAAAATAAAGCACTCGGTACAGCTCGCTATCTCCATGGCGAATTAGGTCAAGGTACTTGGACTTTTTACGGAGGACACGATCCGGAGGATTATCAGCACATGGTAGGTGACCCGCCAACGGACTTAAGTTTGCACCCGAATTCGGCAGGTTATCGCCTGATTCTAAACAATGTCCTTTTCCCATCAGCAAAGAAAAAAAAGAGAAAAACCTAGGCGCTCGGCTATTTAAATAGAACATAGCTAAATTAGTTTTAAATATTAATTCACAATCGTCGGATTGTCAATTTTTTCTTTTAAATTTGATCACCTTGAGAAGCTATTTATGACAATAATTTTAATTTGATTTTTATGAAATTTGCTCCGAATAATTATCGATTTTTTTTAACCTTAACGATGCTCTTTTTTGGGCTGTTTTATAGTCATACCTCAAATGGACAAACCATTAATAATTATCTCAGCGAGGCCAAAAAACAACGCGCTAAATTGGACTATCCAATTGCAATCGATATGTACCAGCAAGCTCTAGCATTGGAGCCCACAAATACGAGAGCACTAGAAGGGCTAATCGAAATTTATTTGTATCGTTATGAAATTTACGATTCTGCCGAAGTTTATTTGTTAAAACGCATCAATAGCATGGTATCAGATACTAATGTTTTGGTTTTTTACGATTATGCCAGATGCTTGCAAATGCAAGAACGACATTACGAAGCCATTGAAAAATACCTGGATTTTAAAACAAGTTACCTCGGAAGTAAAAAACTTAATTACATTAAAGATGAATTGAATGAACGCATAGAAACTTCACGTCAAGCCATTAAAAACAAGGCAATTATCAACGATAACGCAACCTACACTGTCGAAAATATGGATTTCTTCATTAATTCGGTCGATCCAGAATATACACCCATATTCTTAGAAAAAGATAGTATTTTGTTGTTTAATGCCCGATACAAAGATTTTGAAGATGAAGATGTTTCTGAAGATTCAAAGTATTTTGAGAATATTTATTATTTCAATTTAATAGAATCGGTTTCTTCTAGTTATAACCCAGGAATTGAACAAGGCAATCATCACGCTGTGGTAGGAAAAAGAAGTGATAATGACGATATTCTAGTTTTTTATTTGAATAAAATTTGGACGTCCTCCATTGCGCAAGATCGATTAAACGAACTTACTGAGTTACCCGAAGTTTTTGGGAAATATTACTTTCAACCACACGGTGTTTTTACTAATAATGGAAAGACCTTTATTTTTAGTGCTATGGATCGTCCAGAGGTTGTTGGGGGCGATTTGAATATCTATATTAGCGAACTAATTGACACTACTTGGACAACACCTGTACCAATAAGTCCATTAATTAATTCAGAAAAAAACGAAGACAGTCCTTTTCTCTCAGCCGATGGAAAAACACTTTATTTTTCATCTAAAGGGCACAACAGTTCTGGTGGCTATGATTTTTACAAGTCTGAATTAGTAAACGGAGATTGGACCTTTCCTGAAAATCTAGGGTATCCCATGAATTCTTCAGGCGATGATATTTATCTGATTTTCAGCGAAGATGGTAAAACTGGTTTTTTCTCTTCCAATCGAAATGGTGGTTTTGGCGGAATGGACATTTATAAGTTTACCGTAAATCAAAAATTAATTTCTGGAATCACATATGACAAAACTGGAAGCGTACTGCCAAATGTACTGGTAACCTTAAGTAATTTAATAGATAAAACTGTTACCACAGCTATGAGCGATACCAACGGTGCCTTTCAATTTAAAGTAGATTCTGATCAAGAATTTGAATTGCTTGGACAAAAAGAAAAGTACTTTGACGGAAAAAATACCGCACATACAAAATTGATTGATGATGAGGTAATTGCCTACTTAACTCTTGAAAAAGATCCAGGTATTTCATTATATGCATTGATTACAGATAAAAAAACGAGCCAATCGTTGGACAGTGTAAAAATGACCATAACGGACAACATGACAGGACTCACCGAAACGTTTTTAACCGGACCAGCTGGTGATTATCGGAAAGCTGTCGCGGATAAAAAATTGTCCGAAAGGGGAAGTTATAATTTTACCCTCGACCGAGAAGGGTACCTTTCAAAAACATTGACATACAATATTGTATTTGAGAAAGAAGGAACCTATAATGTTCATGCAGATTTAGATATCAGTCTCGAAAAAATTGAAGTTGGTGAAGATCTTTCCAACTTTATTGACATTAAACCTATTTATTTTGACGTAAATAAATCGGATATCAGACCAAATGCAGCGCTTGAATTAGATAAAATTGTGAAGGTAATGAATGAAAATCCAAACATAATGATTGAACTTGGATCTCATACCGATTCACGCGGAAGTGCTACCTCAAATGCAAGTTTGTCTGAACGACGTGCTCAAGCATCCGCGGCCTATATCAAAGCACGAATTACCAATCCTGAACGAATTACTGGAAAGGGATATGGCGAAACGCGTTTATTCAATGAATGTGCCGATGGTGTCGAGTGTAGTAAAGAAAAACATCAAGAAAATAGACGAACAGCGTTTATCATCCTCCGATTATAATCTTGTATTGGCTCGGGTAGCGCCAATGTAATTCCTTTATCTTATCAAAAGCAACACCCCGACCCTTGCGATAACGCCTGTGTAATAGCCAACAGCAATACTTATTTATTCATGTGATGGCATGCTATTGTAGTTAAGAATGAAGGCGCATTTAGTATAGCTCGCGCTCGTTTAGCGACAGCGTTATGAGTGCGTTCTTGTAAGGCATTTGTAATGCCTACCCCGTCATCAAAATCCCTTCTTTTTCTTTGGAATTCTATTTAAGACGGAAAGCTTATTGAGTTACTGATATGACTTTAGATCAACTCACTATTTTCTGCCCCATTTTATCATCGCTTGAATCTAGCCAATCCAAGAAACGATAAAAATCAACCACAAAACTGAAAATCTGGTAAACTCATTTAGATCAAAATCAACTTACTTTCCAAAAATAGCCTTGTAAATATCAAGCCCATTTGCGTATAGCAAGAGACCCAGCAATAAAATGATTCCAGCCATTTGAGCGTATTCCATCAATTTTTCGTTCGGTTTACGACCAGTAATCATCTCATATAATAAAAACATGATATGCCCACCGTCTAATGCCGGAATCGGTAAAAAGTTCATGAAAGCCAACATTATTGAAATAAAAGCGGTCATTCCCCAAAACACTTGCCAATCCCAAGTTGGAGAGAAAAGACTTCCAAAAGCACCAAATCCGCCAATACTGCTTGCGCCTTCTTTAGTAAACAAAAATTTAAGCTGTGAAACATAATCACTCAATGTGTTCATCCCCAATTTTAAACCACCAGGAATAGCCGCACCAAATGAATAATCTTTATGGCTGATAATATCTTTACTTAATCCAACGGGAGCTACACCAATCATTCCCAAAGAATCCACCGAAACAATTAGCGAATCAATCACCTCATCGCGCAAATAAATTACACTAACATCTTTAGATTTATTTGCTTTAATTTGAGTTTGAAATTGGTCCCAATAAGCAGTCGTGTGATCATTAACCGCAATAATACTATCTCCTTTTTGTAACCCCGCTTTCTCCGCATTTCCCGCCACAATTACAGAATCAATCACTGCCGTAAATCGCGGAGAAATTCCATTCATTGCGCCTGCTTTAAAAGCCCGCATATCCATATCTTCTGGTAAAACAATTTTAGATTCTTGCCCATTGCGTTCAATAGTAATTTCTTGTATATCGCGCAACAAAATAAATTTGTTAATGTCCATAACATCAAACGGCACCTCGCCATCTAATGCAACAATATTGTCCCCATCCTGAAAACCTAATTCTTTATACGTTTCATGAAAAGAATAACCATGTTTTACATCTTTTGGCGCAATATAATCCTCTCCCCATGCAAACAAAACCAGAATATAAATCACAATCCCTACAATCATATTCACCACAACACCGCCAATCATAATAATCAAACGTTGCCAAGCTGGTTTCGAACGAAATTCCCATTCTTGTGGTGGTTGTTTCATTTGTTCCTTGTCCATTGATTCATCAATCATCCCAGAAATCTTCACATAACCTCCCAACGGAATCCAACCAATTCCCCAAGTAGTTTCGCCAATTTTCTTTTTGAAAAGTGAAAATTTATAATCAAAAAACAAATAGAATTTCTCTACCCTTGTCTTAAACCATCTTGCTGGCAAATAATGCCCAAACTCGTGTAATACAATTAAGATTGATAAACTCAGAATTAATTGACCAGCTTTAATAAGAATTTCCATTCAGTTTTAATTTTAGCCTCCAAAGATACACTTTAGTTTCGCCAAAAGAAAGGAATTTAAGGAATTTTAACACTAGTTCAACGAAGCATCCGAATCTGGCGCCACATACTCATTCGTTTCAAAATAATTAACCACTGCTTCTTTCAAAAGATGCTCCTGTTCGCGATTTGTTAAATGTGGAATTCCTTTCAATTTTTCAAAATGTGGCCAACCATCCTCGTCATTTTCAACAAATTTATAAATGCCATAAGGCTCTAAAATTGTACAAATTGCAATATGAATCAAGTTCATTTTTTCATCCTTACTAAATTCTTTGTACCCCATGCCTAATTCTTGCACCCCAATTAAAAGTAAAACCGTGTCCAATTCGAGCCCTTCCCCAAACTTTACCTCTAACTTTCGAATTAACGATCTAAAATTCAATTCTACCTTGTGATCCATACTCGTAAACAGTCCCTTGTTTGAAAATAAAAACATATTTAATTCAGGGTACAAACTTCAGAATTATTTTTGTCACCATGAACTTTTTAGATTTAATATTAATAATTCCATTGGTGATTGGCGGTTGGAGAGGTTTCAAACGAGGTTTAGTGATCGAGGTTTTTACGCTGCTTGCCTTGTTGGTTGGTATTTACGCAGGAATCCATTTTTCCGATTATCTATCCGATATCCTAAAAGAGAAAATGGGGTTTCAATCTGAATACCTGCCTGCCATCTCCTTTACGATAATCCTTTTAATGGTTGGAGCAATGGTTTATTTCGCAGGTAAAATTATTGAAAAAGCAGTCAATATTATCGCCTTATCAATGGCAAACAAAATCGCAGGCATGTTTTTTGGCCTTATTAAAATGCTCTATATTGTCAGTATCCTACTCGTTTTATTCGAAGCCTACGAAGATTCAGAAAACTCCAAAAATTCAAACGTTCGACAAGAATCATTGCTGTATTCACCTATAAAACACGTGTCATTAACCACTATTCCTGCCTTAAAACATAGCAAGTTGTTTGTGCGAATTTTAAAAGATTCAAACGCACTCGACCACTATCAAAATTAAACTAAATCAATGATTAGTTGAAGATCATTTTTTTTTTTGGGCAAATCCCCCTCAACAAGCCGGGGGTCGGGCTTTTTTGCTCCCGCTTCACTTATGGCGATTGAAATCGCCATAAGTGAGAGCTCCGCGTCAATCCCTTTTGCGATTGCCAAGTAATTCTCATATTCCTTGGTTAATCAAAATTTCCATTCAAATTGAACAAAATAAAATATTTAAATAAAAAAATGCCTACTGCTTCTTAATTCATTAAATTTGTCATAATGATGCGGCAATTATTCATAGGTTTGTTCTTAACGATAGGTTTATCAGGTTTCTCTCAAGAACCTGATAAAGATGCTGGTGGAACAATCATGCGACGTGAATTTTCTATCGGATTAAATTTTAATGCCAATGCAGGTGCAAATGGATGGGGCCCAAGTTTCGAATATTCCTTTCAAAAAACGTATAAATACAAACACAGTTTTGGTTTTACATGTACCAATATCCGCCACCCAAAAGAATTTAGCGTGGTAAATATTAATGGTAGTTCTCGAGGTTATTTTTATGGCAAACTAAATTCACTCGTTTGTTTTAGACCTACTTTTGGTGGAAAATTGATGTTGTTCCAATCTAAACGAGAAAATGGCATCGAAATTTCTTACAAATGGCACCTTGGTCCTGTCTTTGGTTTGTTAAAACCAGTTTATTTAAAAATTGCGAAATTTAACACCAACCCAATCGACGAGCGTTACAACCCATCTATACACAATACTGAAAATATTTCTGGACGTTCACCTTGGACAAAAGGATTAGGTGAATCAGAAATAAAAATAGGACTCTTTTTAAAATCAGGTTTCGATTTTAATTTTGCAACCGTTTCAAATAAAATTAGTGGTGGCGAAATTGGATTTATGGTTGATTTTTTTCCGAGTTCCTCAATTCAACTAGCCAATAATAATCCGAGTCAAAAAATTTTCCCATCATTGTACCTACAATTTAATTTAGGGCAACGATTAAATTAACCGTGGAAATGGAAGCAGCAGCCTCAGAAAAAATTACAATAAAAAAACCAAGTTGGTTACGTGTCAAATTACCAATTGGAGAAAATTATAAAAAAGTACGAGCATTGGTGGATGAGCATAAACTACACACCATCTGCCAAAGCGGTAATTGCCCCAATATGGGCGAATGTTGGGGCGAAGGAACCGCAACTTTTATGATTTTAGGAAACATCTGTACCCGCTCTTGTGGTTTCTGTGCAGTGTCTACCGGCAAACCTTTAGAGGCAGACATCTTTGAACCGGCAAAAGTAGCTCAATCCATTAAATTAATGAACATTAAGCATGCTGTCATTACCTCTGTTGATAGAGATGACTTGCCAGATGGAGGTTCAGAAATTTGGGCATCAACCGTTCGTGCCATTCGCAGAAAAAGACCAGGAACAACTATGGAAACCTTAATTCCTGATTTTGCTGGAAAATGGGAAAACCTTCAACGAATAATTGATGTTGCACCAGAAGTGGTTTCACATAATCTTGAAACCGTGAGACGCTTGACAAAACAAGTCCGCATTCAAGCAAAATACGACCGAAGCTTGGAAGTTTTAATGCGCCTTAAGCGCGGCGGAATGAAAACGAAATCAGGAATCATGCTAGGTTTAGGTGAAACGGAGACAGAAATTTACGAAACAATTGATGATTTAAGCAGCGTTGGATGTGATATTTTGACAATGGGTCAATATTTACAACCAACTGCAAATCATTTGCCTATTGCTCAATTTATCACCCCGCAAAAATTCGATGAATACGGGGCATACGCCTTAAAAAAAGGATTTAGATTTGTTGAAAGTGGTCCACTTGTTCGTTCATCTTATCACGCCGAAAAACACTTGTTTTAACCGCTCGTCAAAATCATCGAAAGGTAGATTAGTATAAAATACTTAAAAATGTAAAAATTGCATTTTTTAAATCCTATAATTTATTGGAATTTAGTAAAAAATTTTAACGAATTACATCCGAAATAAAAAACGATATGAACAAATAATGACCTTTCATGTTAAATAAAATTTAAAGAATTTTGAAAGAGATTAGAGATTTATATCGTATCTTGTGCGGATGAAATTGCGCTTAGATGAAAAACATTAATATGAAGAAAAAAGCACTACTATTTGGAGCACTCCCGGCAATGGCAATTGCAAGTGGGTTATTCCTCTACAAATCAACAGAATCGAACGGTTCTTACGAGCAAAGATTGTCATCTCATTTGGACGCTCCTGCGAGTAGTATCGAGGGAACGTATGAATATTATCACCTATTAAAAGGCGATTTTACAAAAGCGGATTGGGAAAGAGCAAGAGCGCTTTCCATGTCCATTACACAAGATCGAACTACTTTTAATTGGTATGATCAAGGTCCGGACAACGTTGGTGGTCGAACCAGAGCTATTGTTGTTGATCGAAATAATATTAACCATTTATACGCTGGTTCAGTTTCTGGTGGTTTATACGAATCAACTAACCGTGGAAATTTATGGTCTAAAGTAGAAGAATTTGCTGATAACTTAGCAATTTCTTCAATGTGTCAAACAGTTAATGGTACTTTTTATGCAGCTACTGGTCATCAAGCTGAATTAAACGGTGGATCTCAAAATGCTTATGATTCTGGAGCAAATGGCTTCGGTGTTTATAAATTGGAGACAAGTGGTACTTGGACATTAATTGAAGGAACAGAAGATTACTCATTTGTGAATGAGGTTGTAGCAGATGACGTGAACAATGTTGTTTATATCGCTTGCAATCAAGGATTGATTAAATACGATCCAGTTGCAAATGCAATTTCTGAAGTATCTAGTTTCCCTGCCGCTGCGGCATGTAATGCTTTATCAATTTCTAAAGACGGAAACGTGATGATTGCGCATGCAGTTGGAGGAGGCCCTTCAGCGGTATTAACTTCAACAAATGGAGGCGCTAGTTTCACAGAAGTTTCTGACCCTTCTGTAAGCGATGTTGATGGTAAAATAGCCTTGGGTGGGGTTGGACGAATTGAATTCGCAATTTCTCATGAAAAAGTAGGTGGAAAATACCGTGTTTACGGTGCTGCTGCAGCTGGCAACTTAAGAGGTATGTGGCGATCAACAGACGATGGTTTATCTTGGTCACGAATTGCTCCTGCTGCAGATGGCGATCCAGGGGAATTTGATCCATACACATCTGGAGGTTCAGGACAAGGACTTTATAATAACACTATTACCGTTGTACCTGGTGCTCCAGACAAAATCATTGTAGGCGGTATTGATTGTTATACTTGGGATGCGGCAGGAAATTGGGAACAAGTTTCTCAGTGGTTTTTATCACCTACAAATCCTAATTATGTGCATGCAGATAACCACGAAATGACTTGGGATTCGGAAGGAAGACTTTACATCGGAAACGATGGTGGAATTTCAATTTCTGAGAATGCAGGAAGTTCTAATCCTAAATTTTATCCTGCTAACCGTGGTTATGCAGTTACTCAATTCTATGCAACGGGTGTTTCTGCGCACGGTGACGTAGTTGGAGGTACACAAGATAACGGTGTACAAGCAAATTATCATACTGGTACAACTTGGAGAGAATTTAAAGAAGTTGGTGGAGGAGATGGTTTCTCATCTAACATCTCTTTCATTAACCGTAATATTATTTTCGGATCTGTTTACTATTCATCTGTTTATAGATCTTCTGATCGTGGAGAAAATGCTACTATTTTTATCCCTCCTTTCTTCATGTCTGGTAGCTCGCCATGTACAGTTGGAGATATTTCAGGCGAAGGTTGTGGTCAATTTTTCACCAACTTTGAAATGTGGGAGCATCCTAATGATCTAGAATCAACAGATTCGCTAAGATATATCCCTACTGAAGGGTTTTCAATTGGTGAAGTTATTGATGTGCCATCTGCAACTTCGCAAACGTTTATTAAATATACTTGCCCTATCAATGTAATTTTTGATGATACGCTTGAGGCAAATCCAGCACTTACTTACAATGATACCATCGTTAAAGATGATATCACAGGTGCTACTTTCAATTTGGGATTGTTAGATTGGGATTTCATTTTTGGTGCATCGGAAATTTCAGAAGGTGATAGTATCTTAATTCATGGTGTTGCTGTAGATGATACAATTATTGTTGAGTCTTACGAGACAATTGAACACTTTGTAGGAACTAACCCTTCAAAACCAGGACTATTTGTTGACATGGGGAATGATGAAGAAGTTTATGATATAGCTTGGGACACCTTAATTGTTCAAGACCCTTATCAATCTTGGTTTGCATTGGACATGGGTGGAGCTAACGGTGTTTGGATGACTCGTAATTCACTTAGATTCTCAGCCCCTTCGCAAGGCTGGTTTAAAGCTTTAGACGGAATTGGTGATGTTGCCTCTATGGAATTCTCTAAAGATGGTGATTATTTATTCATTGGTACATGGTCTGGTGGAATCTATCGATACTCAGGATTCAATGATGCTTATTCGCCAACAGCTGTTCTTGCAGGACCGACAATTGGTGGAATCACTTACGACACGTTAGTTGATAACAAAGGAAACAAAATCGTTACCGAATTAAAACAAATTGGTTCGTTAGGTGCACCAATCACTGGTTTAGCAAGTGGACCGCTTGGAGATCCTGATTATTTAGTTGTGACATTAGGTAACTATAGCGGAACAGGTAAAGTGCGTGAATCATTAAACGCAACAGCCTTATCTCCAACTTTTACTGCCTTTGGTTCTTTCCCTGGTTCTGGAGAGGGTGCTTCAGGAATTGGAATTCCTTGTTATTCAGTTATTGTAGATAGAGACAATGCAAATATTATAGTGGTTGGAACAGAGTTTGGTGTTTTCGCTACAGAAAATGGTGGAACAACTTGGGCCAACGTTTCAGGAGCATTCGGAAATGTGCCAGTTTATGACATGCAACAAAACTGGAGAACTTGGAACGAAGGATGTAAACGTCCGGGCGAAATTTACCTAGGTACTCATGGTGCCGGTATTTGGAGTTCTGATGCATTCTTAAACCTTCCAGGAAGTGATAATTTAGCAAAAGACAAGTTTATTCCAAACCTGAAACTTTATCCAAACCCTGTAAGTGAATCAGGTATGATTGAGTTCGAATTGGAAGAAAATGGAGATGTGACTCTTCAAATTTTCAACCTAAGCGGACAAGTTGTTCGTGAAGTAAAAGCTAATAACTTAAATGCTGGTAAAAATCTATTAGCATTTGATGCTCAAGATTTATCTAAAGGAACTTACATTCTAAGATTAACTTCTGGAACACTTTCCGAAACTACGAAATTCATTAAGAAATAGCAGATTAATCATTGATTTAAAAAAGGTGTCTCGAAATTCGAGACACCTTTTTTTTTAGGCAAATACTTCACTCAAGGTCATTAATTGAATTTCAAATCGTTCAAGCGATTTTTCTGCGAAAAAGATCTCACCAGACACCGCGTAAAGTTTTGGCTGAGAATTATCTGATTTTCGAATTTCATGAAGTTGAGCTTTGATTTGCTCAATTGATTCTTGAATTTCTCCGATTAAGCAGTTTGCACTTTTTGTGTGTAACGAATTTTTGTCATTTGCCTTCATAATTATTTTTTTATTTTGAGACAGCTCCACCAGTTAGGCGTGCAACAACAAGACATTTAACAAAAAAATACTATTCAGCCCAAGCTGATTGGAGATTTTTTTGTTAAATTTTACTTTAGTCTTTTGATTACAAGAATCGCTAGTGCGATGTTAAAAAGAATAAAAAATAAGAAGGTAAACGAAATTATTAGTTACTCAAAACGATTTAAATATGAGTAAGGAAGGAACAAGACTTGCTAGCAAATTGGTCGATGGAATAAAACACAGAATGGCAAGAGAAATTAAAGTCAAAAAGGCTAATCTTGGTATATTCAAGCCATACAAAGATCAAACAGTGATGACCTAAAAAATAAGTTGACCCATCGAAACAACTTAAAGGCTAAACTGTTGTTTATTTTTTACCATTTTACGCAGCAACACACTTGCACGATAACGGTCATCGCCATACATTTGCTGCAATTCATCTAACTCTTTAAGCACAATATCCAAACCAATTTCATTTGCCCAACCCAACAATCCTTTTGGATAATTCACCCCTTTGGTCATAGCTAGATCAACTTCTTGAGCTGTGGCAATATTTAAGAAAACGGCGTCAATCGCTTCATTGATCAACATTACCAAAATTCTTCTTAAAATCATCGCACCAAGTTCTTCATTTTGATTTGGAGTTGGCAAAATTGCACCTTCGGAATAATCATAATAACCCCTCCCCGATTTACGTCCAAACCATCCAGCTTCTGAATGTCTTTTTTGTGTAAAACTTGGGCGATAACGGGGATCGTAATAAAATGAGGTGAAAACAGTTTCAGTTACGGTATAATTTATGTCATTGCCAATATAATCCATCAAGGTAAATGGCCCCATTT
The DNA here is from genome assembly GCA_044361315.1 of Crocinitomix sp. GTDB lineage: Bacteria > Bacteroidota > Bacteroidia > Flavobacteriales_D > Crocinitomicaceae > Crocinitomix. The sequence goes on from JBIKJA010000002.1 coordinate 207,908, forward strand.
TGAAACCACCTAAGGCAGTCATAGCCCAATCGATCGTAGCGAAATCTGCTAACCCTTCTTCATAAATTTTTAATGCCTCCCCGTAAAAAGGACGGGCAACTCGATTAACAACAAAGCCTGGCGTATCCTTGGTAAGCACGGTGACCTTTTTCCAAGAGTCGATTAGATTACGTGCAGTAGAGATGGTTTCTGGAGATGTTTGCACCGCTGGGATAATTTCAACCAATGGCATCAACGGTGCAGGGTTAAAAAAATGAATTCCTAAAACTCGATCGGATTTTTTACAACTCGCCGCAATCGAAGCGATTGACAACGAAGAAGTGTTGGAAGCCAGTATACAATTTTCGTCAACAGTAATTTCTAATTGTTCAAATACACTTTTTTTAATGGCTAAGTTTTCAATAATCGCTTCTATTACCAAACCACATCCGGCAAAGTTCAACATATCAGTGCTGTACATGATCATTGATTTCGTTTGCGTGGCTATTTCTTCGGATACCTTCCCCTTTTCTACCATAGAAGTCATCAACTTCTTCAGATTCTTTTCTGCCAAATCAAGTTGACCTTGGTTAGTATCATATAAAACCACTTTATGTCCACACTGTGCTGCTACTTGAGCAATTCCAGATCCCATGGATCCTGCCCCTACAATTCCTATTTTCATCGAACAAACTTATTTACCTGTAAATTCTGGATTTCTTTTCTCTAAAAATGCCGCAACACCCTCATTATAATCTTTTGTTTTTCCGGCGATTGTTTGCAATTCCTCTTCTGTTTGCAATTGCGTACTTAAATCACTGATCATGGAAAGATTTAAGGCTCTTTTGGTCAATCCCAAACCTCGAGTTGGCATTAAAGCCAATTTTGATACAATTTTCATCAATTCATTTTCGTAAGTTTCATCAGAAAAACTTTTGTGAATCATTCCAAGTTCTGCCGCTTCAATAGCACTAATTTTATCACCTAACATCATCAACGCCGTAGCCTTCTGAAATCCAATTAATCGTGGTAGAAAAAAAGTACCTCCTGAATCTGGAATTAATCCAATCTTACTAAAAGCTTGAATAAAACTTGCAGACTCTTTTGCCACACAAATATCACACGCCAAGGCAATGTTAGCACCAGCACCCGCGGCCACCCCATTTACACCAGCAACTATTGGTTTTTCAATTAACCTAATTCGTTCAATAATCGGATTATAATGCTCTCTAACAATGGAAGTAAGTGCAGGACCATTTGGATCCGTTACTTCTTGTAAATCTTGACCAGCACAGAAAGCTTTTCCTTCGCCAGTTATCAAAATAGCACGAACATCATCATTTTCATCGCACTCATCCAAACGTTGTTGAAAAGCCAAAGCCATTTCTTTGTTAAAACTATTAAATACATTCGGTCGATTAAATCGAATAATTCCAACATTTTCCTTTATTTCAAATAAGATTGATGACATATTTTTAATTTTTGCTAAAATTAATTATTCCAACCTGATTGTATGAAATTTTGAGTGAATTTCTTATGATTAAATTAAGTTCATTTTAACCCAGATTATGTAATTTTAACCAAGAATTTTAAACAATGGCAAAAACGGTATTTATCACAGGAGCTACTTCTGGTTTTGGCAAGGCAACAGCTATTAAATATGCTCAAAACGGCAATCGACTTATTTTAACTGGACGAAGAAATGACCGTTTAGAAACCTTGAAATTAGAATTGGAAACGAAATATAACGCACAAGTTTTAGTGTTGAACTTTGACGTTCGGGATGAAAAAGCGACTACTGCCGCAATTGAAAATCTGCGTGACACTTGGAAAAACATCGACGTATTGGTCAACAATGCTGGATTGGCAAGTGGGCTGGATCCGATTCAAACAGGAAATTTTGACGATTGGAATAAAATGATTGACACCAATGTAAAAGGCCTGCTTTATGTTTCTCGTGCAATTATTCCATTAATGATTCAACAAAAATCGGGACATATTGTAAACATTGGATCGACAGCAGGAAAAGAGGTGTATCCCAACGGAAATGTTTATTGCGCCTCTAAACATGCGGTAGATGCTATCACAAAAGGAATGCGCATTGATTTATTACCGCACCAAATAAAAGTGACACAAATTGCACCTGGCGCGGCGAATACAGAATTTTCAACCGTTCGTTTTCATGGAGATGAAGCCCGAGCCGATAAATTTTACCAAGGTTTTAATCCGATTTTAGCCGAAGATATTGCTGAATTAATTTTCTACGCCACTTCCCTGCCAGCACATTTATGCATCAATGATTTAGTGGTGACTTCTACCGCTCAGGCGAATAGCTATTTGATTCATCGGGAAGAGAATTTGTAGGCGATTTTTTATCACCACAACATTCTTTTCATTTCCTCCCCAATCAAGCGACCGAGTTTTTCGGCAGAATCATAGTGCAAATGGCTTCCGTCATAAGTTTTAAAATCCTTATTTTGAACATCAATCCAAATACAGCCGCGTCTTTCCATTTCTTTGCGAACGTATTCTTCGTTAAAGCCGCTTAAACTATCTTCCAACTCCACCATGGCGTCAAATGTTGGCGGCCGGTAGGCAATCACTTGAATACTTTTCTTTTTCAATCCCTCTAAAACATTAAAAAAATTAGTTACCAACGAATCTTTAATTTGATATTTCGTGAAAATGTCGCGGTAAATTTGAAGCGCTACCAACGTATCTTCAGGCTTTTTATCCGACCTCACCCACCCTTGATTCGTAAAATCTTCGAAGTAATAATCGGTTTTTGGTTTATTCGTCACATAATCCCGTATTTCTGACATTCTATAAGGAGCAAAGTATTTTAAAACGCCAGATAAATAAAGTCCTTTGTAGATTTCAAGCTCGGGAATGTCATAAAATTGGTGGTAATGCGAATTTGCAGCAGCATCCATGGTAAAACTGTGTGGCGTAATTCCTAAAACCATAAAGCGTTGTCCTTTTGGAGACAAACGACTCGTCAAAAAATTCATATATTCGGTGCTATAACCAGCACTTGAATAGCCTAAATTGTGGCCTTGTAAATCAGCGCCTACCGCCTTTTCAATTGCATCCACAGACACACCTCGATACACCCTAGAATCTCCCCCAACCACAAAATTAAATTGTGTATTGCCATGTGTTTTGGTCAACCAAAAATTGTTGACCAACTCCGTGTTTTTGGCAGGAGCTGGCAACCAAATTTTAAGCAGAATGAACATCACCACAGTGACACCCATCATTATTGGTATTTTATAGTTCACTTTCATCCTTAAAATTGAAAGTAAATAAATTGTTTTCCCTCACCCCTCAAAAACAAAATGCAGATAATCGCCATCGAAACCAACACCACATCCAAATTAATCCGTTCGTACATTTTTCGCACACCCAGCGAATTTTTCCGCACATAAATCACTATTTCAATCAACACTGCCAATGCTAAAAAGAAAATACTGTCATAAAAGGTGGTTAAAAAAGTAAAATCACTCGGCTTAAACGACAATAAATTTGTTACTACCGTATTTCCTTGGTGGACATCTGCTGATCTAAAATAAACCCATGCTAAAAGGGCTTGTGCAAAGATGATTGGAATAATCCATGCCGAATTTTTAAACAATTTTGGCCATTTGGTCAATCGTTCGATAATCAACCATACCACATGAATGCCAGCCCAAATCAAAAAAGTATATTTCGCTCCATGCCATAAACCAGAAAGTAACATCGTGCTTGCGAGCGCTACGAGTCCGAAAAACAGTCCTTTTCGAGAACCACCCATAGGAATATAAACGTAATCCCTAAACCACGTCGATAAAGAAATATGCCAACGGGTCCAAAATTCCCGCAAACTTTTAGAAAGATAAGGGTGGTTAAAATTCATTTTAAAATGGTAGCCCATGTATTTTGCCAAACCTCTTGCAATCAAACTATACCCACTAAAATCGGCATAAATTTGAAACGAAAAAGCAGTCATTACTAGCCACCAGTATGCTGTTCCTTCAAATCCTGACTTGCCTTCAAAAGCACTGTCAATAAACAAGGATAAATTATCGGCAATGACCATTTTTTGAAACAATCCAAAGACAATCATCTTTACGGCATTCCATTTTTCTAAAGCATTTGGAACGCGGTACCGATTTAGCTGCATTAGAAAATCTTTCGCACGAATAATAGGACCCGCCACCAACTGCGGGAACATCGACAAGAAACTAAAAAAGTGAAAAATATTTCGGGTCGGTTTAAGCCTTCCGCGGTAAACATCCAAGGTATAACTTAAGGATTGAAACGTATAGAAACTGATCCCAACGGGTAAAATCAGCGCAAAAGCTGGGATTTGTTCTTGGAGATGAACTTCTAGTGAAAATTTGGCAAAGACATCTTCTAAAACTTGGGCAAAAAAGACACTGTATTTAAAAACGGAAAGCGAAGCCAAATTTCCAAAAACCGATGCGAAAAAAAACCATTTTCGATACCTTGGTCGGGCTTCAATTCCCCATCCACAGAAATAATCAATTAACCCACTTCCAATTATAAGGAATAAAAAGCGCCAATCCCACCATCCATAAAAAATAAAACTGGCAACCGTGATAAAAATCCACCGTGAATTATTTCGCTTGCCAAAAATCGGCCAAAGCAAGAAAAATCCAATTGCAAAAAGTAAAAATTCAATTGAATTAAAAATCATTCAGATAAAATCACGTTAAAGAAAATCAACTACGCAAACATAATCATTTTCTTTTCAACAGCAAATGGCTATTGGAGAATAGAAAAAAAAACGCCCGTCAAAAAACGAACGCCGTAAACTTAAATCGTAAGCTTATTTTATAACTGTTACGCTTGCCGATTTGATAATGTGGGAATAACTAACAGTAGTTCCAATTGATCCTCTCAAAGTCCAAGTATAAACCCCAGCTAAATCATCAGCAGCATTCCAAACAGCAGTTGGGTCTTTCGATTCAAAAACTACATTACCTTCCGCATCTTTCACCTGTAAGGAATAATTCCAAATCTGACAATCCAAGGTTAATACAAAATCAAACGGTGTTGTTCCAGCAGATTCAACAGAAATTGTAGTGGGTGCTGAATAACAGGTAGATGCAAGTTCTGTTCTGTCTGCATCTGCTTGTGCAAAAGTACTTAAACCAGAAACCAGCAAGGTGGCAGCGATAAACGATTTTAAAAACATAATTTAATTTTATTTCTTGTTAGACGTAAACAATTTAAGAATGTTGCTTCAATTTTTAATAAGTCCTAAATTTAATCATTTTTTTCATTCGGCAAATTTTATGCCTAACTTTGATTAAATGGTATCGTTATATACATCCGAAATTGTTACACCAATTGGTTCATTGATTTTAATGGCCTCTTCCACACACTTGGTTTATTGTAATTTTTCGGATTATGTAAGGATTTCTACCAATCTACAATCCATCGAAAATCATCCAAATTTTGCCACAAAAGCAATCAACCAAACCAATCAACTTATTGACCTTACCGCAATTCAATTAAACGAATATTTTTCAGGAAGCCGAAAAGAATTCACCATCCCCTATCAATTTGTCGGCACTTCGTTTCAGCAAAAAGTTTGGCATTCGTTAAACGATATTCCTTACGGCCAAACGCGAACTTATCGCCAACAAGCAATTTTACTAGGAGATCCCAAAGCCATTCGCGCCGTTGCAAGTGCCAATGGCAAAAATAAATTAGCAATCATTGTTCCTTGTCATCGGGTAATTGGAAGTAATCAAAGCCTCACGGGCTATGCAGGTGGATTGGCTCGCAAACAGTATTTATTAAATTTGGAAGGCTGTTTGACCAACCAACTTAACTTATTTAACCAATGAAGTTTAGGGCAGCTCGACATACCCATATTCTACAACCAATTATCGATTTTTACACTAAAATAATTGGTTTAAAAGTACTTGGCGATTTTCAAAATCACGAAGGGTACGACGGTGTTTTTATCGGAGAAATAAACGAAAATTCGACTTGGCACCTTGAATTCACCGTTTCTTGGCAGCAGCCGCTTCATCGACCAGATGTTGATGATCTTTTGGTGTTTTACCCTAATAAAATCGAATTTGAAAACATCTTGAAAAGAATTAAAGAGGCTAATTATCCAACCGTTCAACCTCAAAATCCTTATTGGCGACGAAACGGAATTACCCTTCTCGATCCTGATGGCTATGCGGTGGTTATAGTAAAACCGGCATATTTATTAGAACAATAATTTGGGCGTTACCCCGACATCCCGACTAAAACGTCGGGATCGTCCGGGTCGGGCTATTCGTTACAAGTCCTCAGCCTGCTCTAGCTGGCTTCCGGGCTTTTCTCTGCTATCCCTAACGCAAACCTAAACCAAATCTAATCAAAATCCAATTTATCTTATCCGATTTTAATAAATTGTCTTCACAAAAAAAGGAGACACAAACGCATCTCCTTTTCTCATTAATCTATAAATTCCAGATGAAATTATTTCACCAACTCGATACTACGTTTAATAAACTCCGTTAATGCAGGACCTTTTAACATCCCTTGCGAAAGCATCGCCAAATCTGTTAACTGTTTCGCCATCTTTCCACGGTTTTCTTTTTGTTTTTTCAACACAGCGCCAACAGCTGGGTGATTTGTATTGACAGTCAAATTAAACATTTCTGGAAATGAACCAAACATATTCATTCCGCCGCCACCCATGCGCTGTTGTTCTTGCATTCTACGCATAAATTCTGGTTGAGTGATGACAATTGGAGCATCCGTTTCACTCATATTCTCAAATTGAACAGTAAATTTTTCTTTATTCACTACTTCTTCAAAAATAGGTTTCAATTTCTCTTTCTCCTCTTCAGATAATTTCGATGGAATTTCAACATCCATTTTAATCAAATTATCCAAGGTGTCTGAATCGACCCGAGCAAAACTAACATTGGCTAATTTACTTTCTAATTGAGAAATAAAATGCGGTGTTAGTGGACTGTCCATGATCAAAACATCATACCCACGATCTTGCGCAGCTTCAATAAACTGGTGATGCGTGTCTTTGTTATTCGCATATAAAATCACCAATTTATCATCCTTGTCTGTTTGAATTGGTTTTACTTTTTCTTGATACTCCTCGAGGGTGAAATACGCATCTTGCGCATTTTTCAATAAGGTGAATTTCTCTGCTTTTTCGTAAAACTTATCATCCGTTAGCATGCCATATTCAACGAAGATTTTTAAGCTATCCCATTTTTTCTCAAAATCAGGACGATCCTCTTTAAACATTGAATTTAATTTATCCGCTACCTTTTTTGTGATGTGTGCCGCAATTTTTTTCACATTACCATCTGCTTGCAAATACGACCGAGAAACGTTTAAAGGAATATCTGGCGAGTCAATTACCCCATGCAATAAAGTCAAAAATTCAGGTACAATTTCCTCCACCGAATCGGTAATAAAAACTTGATTGGAGTACAATTGAATTTTATTTTTTTGCACTTCCATAGTCTCTTTCAATTTCGGGAAATACAAAACACCTGTTAAATTAAAAGGATAATCTACATTTAAATGAATGTGAAACAAAGGATCCTCAAATGTCATTGGATACAACTCACGGTAAAAAGAAGCATATTCTTCATCTGTCAAATCAACAGGCGCTTTGGTCCAGATTGGATTTGGATTATTGATAATATTATCCACCTCCACATCAATTCTTTTTACCCGATCATTTTCATCTTTCTCACCACTTGGATCATCTTGTTTAATAGTTTTTGTTCCAAATTTGATTTCAACTGGCAAAAATTTGCAGTATTTTTTCAAAATTCCACTAATTCGAGGTTCTTCTAAAAATTCAGTCGCATCGGCAGCAACTGTCAATACAATCTCTGTTCCTCTGTCAGTTTTATCGTAATCTCTGATTTCAAATTCAGGGGTTCCATCACTTTCCCATTCAACCGCTTTTGCACCTTCCTTGTACGATAAAGTTCTAATTTGAACCCGACTCGCCACCATAAACGACGAATAAAAACCTAATCCAAAATGCCCAATAATTTGCTCGGCTCCTTCTTTTCCTTCGTATTTTTTAACAAATTCTTCGGCACCAGAAAAAGCAATTTGATTGATGTATTTCTCAATCTCTTCCTCTGTCATCCCGATTCCTTTGTCCTTAATTGTTATCGTTCCAGCTTCTTTGTCTAAAATCACCTCTACCTTCAAATCTCCCAAATCACCTTTCGCCTCACCTGCAGCACTTAACACTTTTAATTTACTGGTCGCGTCAATTGCATTTGAAACCAACTCTCTCAAAAAGATCTCGTGATCACTGTATAAAAACTTCTTAATCAAAGGAAAAATATTTTCCGTCTGTACATTTACCGTTCCTTTAGTTGCCATTTTCGTTCTAAATTTTAAATTTCTTTTTCTGTGTCAATCCCTATGCCAATGAAAAATAGCTGACAGAATGTCCTAGAATAAGCGTAATACAATGTCAAAGAGGCGGTCACGAAATCCTCCATTCCCTTTTGTCTCATCCACGAACCTTGGTCTAAAATTTGCAATAATCGACTGAAATCAGTAAGTTTATCTAAATTTTGTAAACTATAAAATCGTCATTCGCAATAGTATCCCTTTTTGTTCTGTTTTTGAGCAGCTCCTTGATGGCTCAGACAGGAAAAAAAACGCACCTTGCTGTGGGCTTTTTTGCCAGTGCACAATCTTCAATTTTATCTTATGCTTTTATAAGTACCCGCGATGGGGTTGTGATTAGCGCTGAACCAGTGACCGAACAGCGATTTATGTACGTCGCCTTAGGATATTGGCCGCACATTGCCAATTTGGGGCGTGAAAATCTTTTTGCAAAAAATAATGTAGACAGTTGTTTCCTTTATAAAGATGATTTGGATAAAATTGTTGGGTATGAAAATTTACCTTTCGATCACCTTTGGAAAATTAGGTTCAATGAACATCCTTCTAATTATGACGAATTGGGATGGAGCCATGGCCGCTACAAACCCTCTCAAAAACAGCGAGAGTTTCTTTACCAAGAATATGGTTTGTTGAATATATTAACCGATTACGTTTATGGTGAAAATTTATATAAACTGCTGCGAGACATCCGTGATAAAAATTGGATAACTTTGTATTCAACATTGCCAAAAGATGAGGTGGCACAAGGATCATATTAAAATGGCCAACAAAAACGTACCAAATAAATCACATGTCGATCGCCTAATTGCGAATAAAAAGCTACATGTTAAAAATCTAATCCCAGCTCACCTTATCGAAAAAATTATATTGGGGGATAAAAATGCACTGAGTGAATCGATTACCTTAATTGAAAGTAAAAATTTGGCACAAAATGAAATGGGACAAGCAATTTTAAAAGCTTGTTTACCACATGCTGGAAATTCGATTCGTATTGGGATTACAGGAGTGCCTGGTGTAGGCAAAAGTACCTTTATTGAAAGTTTTGGAAACTATTTAATTTCCCAAGGTAAAAAAGTGGCTGTCCTTGCCATCGATCCGAGCAGTGAAATTTCGAAAGGGAGCATTTTGGGAGATAAAACTCGAATGAATAAATTGGCAACGGAGAGAAATGCCTTTATTCGCCCAACAGCTTCGAGCGGTACCTTGGGGGGCGTTGCACGAAAGACGCGAGAAACGATTTTATTGTGTGAAGCTGCAAATTATGACGTTATTTTAGTTGAAACTGTAGGCGTTGGACAATCCGAAACCGAAGTTGATTCAATGACCGATTTTTTCCTTTTGTTGATGTTGGCAGGAGCAGGCGATGAATTACAAGGAATCAAACGTGGAATTATGGAAATGGCGGACACCGTTTTAATTACCAAAACGGATGGTGAAAATGTAAAAATTGCCAATTTAGCCCGTGCCGAATTTAAAAATGCTCTTCACCTTTTTCCACCAAAATTAAACGAATGGATTCCAAAAGTGGAAACCATTAGCGCCATCGACCAAATAGGCATCGAAAAAGTGTGGGAAATTGTGGATGAATATAATCGCTTATTGACGGCAAATGGTTGGAAAGCGAAACAAAGAAACCAACAAGAATTGTTTTGGATGAATGAAACGATTAAAAATCAACTTCTTGATGATTTCAACCGAACAAATGGAATCGAACAAGAAATTCATAGTATTAGTGAACGCCTTTTGAATGCTGAAATAACAGCCTATCAAGCCGCCAACGAAATTATAACTTATTATAAAAATGGAAAAAGAAACCTTTGAATTAAGACCAACTGAAGAATTTATCGAATTAGTAAAACTGCTAAAAGTGATGCAAATTTCTCAAACTGGAGGACATGGAAAATTAATCATTGAAGAAGGCGCTGTGCAGGTAAATGGCGAGCAGGAATTCAGAAAAAGAAAAAAACTACGAAAAGGAGATCTTGTGCAAGTAGACTCGCTCCAAATTCAGATTGTTTAAGTAATTTAGAATTTTAAATTCTGCCATTGAACAAGCTTACAGCGAAGAAAAATTTGCCGAACACATTCTAACAATTGTCAAAGAGGCAGAAGGCGATAGTTTAATCGAACGTCCTTTAACTTTGTCAGAACTTAAAGAATTGGCAATGAGCATGGGCATGTACGAAGATGAGTGGAATCAATTTCAAATTAAATCAGAAACTTCGTTAAAATTAGCGCAAAACCATTCAGCCGTCCACAATTTGGACGAAGCCATTCGCGAAGCGAAAAAAGCAAAGTTCATTTATCCATATCTTGCCAATAGGAACAGTATTTTGGCGAAATCGCACCAAATTTTGTGGCTCGCGGATCAAAATGAACAAGCGCGAACAAAAGCCATCTATCATGCACAAAAGGAACTTTTAACTGATCCTGAAGATCAAGTAGCCATCAATGCGCTTAATGCAGTGAATAAGGATCAAAAAAACGGACTAGCTGATGCCAAAACAAATAAAAGCAAACAAAAGGAATCAATGATTGGCGCGACATTTATCCCAGCGAACGAAATTCGGACCTCGTTAAAGGGAACATTGAAATTCCGATGGGATCTAAAGCAAAATACGAAATTGACAAAACAAGTGGTTTGATCAAATTAGATCGTGTCTTACATTCTTCTGTTTCGTATCCAACCAATTACGGATTTAATCCCCGCACCTTGCGTGGGGATGGTGATCCATTGGATATTTTATTGATCGCTGAATTGCTAAATTTATTTGAGAATTATGCCAAACTCGAAAACAAAACCGTGCTAGTGGATCAATTTATGAACAAAAAAAATGCTCTCAAAATCCTTTCCGAAAATTTCGGCACCTATCAATTAGCGTTTAAAAATCAAGAAATTTAATCAAGCCCAATAAAATCCTCCAAATAATTTAACCGATTTAAATACCTAGAAGCGCGTTTATAAGAATTACTTGGATGATAAATATACAAACACGTACCTTCTTTAATCCATTCAACTACTTGGTGGAAGTTTTCGTAAGGCATTGCAGGACATCCATGTGATCTTCCCAAAACACCTTCATTTGCGGCTAAAAATTCGTAGGTAGCATAATTTGCCGCATGCATAACAACCCCGCGTTCGTTTGCCAAATTGTTGGTAGATTCAACCCCATCCAACCGCAAAGCCAAATCAAATTTGCCTGTGTAGGTAGTGGTGGTGACGTAAAAACCTAAACTACTTTGCTTTGAGTTATTAATATTTGAAAAACGATTGGCATACAACGTACCGCTGTTGACACCATGCGCAACAACACTCTTATGCAATATTTTTCGATCACACAAATCAATGATAAATAACCTGTCTTGATTCGAAGCCTTTGAAAAATCAATCACCGTTAAAATATCTTTGCGGCGAATTTTTCCCGACTGGTCAAGATTATGATATCCAATCATGGCCTCTTCAAACGCACTGTACAATAAACTGGTATCCTCCAGGTCATTATAAAGAACTTTCACATACGTGCTAAAATTCAATTTCGCTTCATATCGCACCGAATCAATGAGCAATAATTCAGAATATTTTTCCATTCTGACTGACTTTCCTATACCGAGACTAATCGTTGAAAAGCCAATAAACGAAATCAAAAAAAGCAGCGACTTTTTTCGTTTCCTTGCAAACATGGGGATGAATCTACAAAAAAGCCCTATTTTTGTGCCGACATAAAAATGTAAATCAAGGAATTTTAAGACTAATTAACATTTTAGGTTAATAAAACCATCAAATCAACCATTTGTGTTTTGAGAGGTTCTACAAATCATGATAGACTACGGAATGAAAAACAGTGCAGAAATACAAAAAAGAAAAACCTTTGCCATCATCTCTCACCCCGATGCTGGTAAAACAACCTTGACGGAAAAATTGCTTTTATTTGGAGGAGCCATCCAAACAGCGGGCGCCGTTAAAAACAATAAAATCAAAAAAACCGCGACCTCGGATTTCATGGAGATTGAAAAACAACGTGGAATTTCCGTTGCAACCTCCGTGATGGCATTTGAATACGACGGAAAACAAATTAATATTTTGGACACTCCCGGTCACAAAGATTTTGCCGAAGATACGTACCGCACATTGACCGCCGTGGACAGCGTTATTTTAATTATTGACTGCGCCAACGGGGTCGAGGAACAAACAAAAAGACTCATGGAAGTGTGTCGGATGCGAAACACCCCAGTAATTATTTTCATCAATAAAATGGACCGCGAAGGACGTGACCCGTTTGATTTGTTGGACGAATTAGAATCGATCTTAAAAATAAAAGTACGCCCTTTGTCATGGCCAATTGGAATTGGTGGGACATTTCAAGGAGTTTATAATATTTTCAGAAAAGAATTAAACCTCTTTGCTGCCAATAAAACCAAAATTTCAGCGGACATCATTTCAATTGAAGATGTGAACAGCAGCGAAGTAGATGAAGTAATTGGAAAACGACCAGCCGAAACCTTGCGAGAAGAATTAGATTTGGTAGACGGAGTTTACAATCCGTTTACCCGCCAATCATATTTATCGGGCGAAGTTGCCCCAGTTTTTTTTGGCAGCGCGATCAATAATTTTGGGGTAAAAGAACTCCTCGAAGCCTTTTTAGAAATTTCTCCTTCCCCAATTGGTCGGGATACCAACGACGGATTTATTGAACCCGGAAATCCAGATTTTAGTGGGTTTATTTTTAAAATTCACGCCAACTTGGATCCAAAACACCGCGATCGAATTGCATTCTTACGGATTGTTTCTGGGAAATTTGAACGAAATAAATTCTACAATCACGTTCGGTTAGACAAAAAATTAAAATTTTCGAATCCAACCTCTTTTATGGCGCAAGATAAAAGTGTCATTGACGAAGCTTATCCCGGCGATGTGATTGGTTTATACGATACTGGAAGTTTTAAAATTGGAGACACCCTTACCGAAGGCGCGCTGTTTTCATACAAAGGAATTCCAAGTTTTTCGCCTGAAATTTTTATGGAATTGGAAAATAAAGATCCAATGAAATCGAAACAATTGGAAAAAGGAATTCAACAATTAACAGACGAAGGCGTTGCGCAGTTATTTATTCAACAGCCGGGAAACCGAAAAATTGTTGGAACTGTGGGCCAATTGCAATTTGAGGTTATTGCTTATCGTTTAGAAAATGAATATGGTGCTAAATGTGCTTTCGTGCCAAAACGTTATTTTAAAGCCTGCTGGATGACCACTGACCAAACAGCTAAAATGGATCAATTTATTCGTGCAAAATCACAGTACATTGCCAAAGACAAGGACAATAATTATGTGTTTTTAGCGGAAACGCCTTTCTTACTCCAAATGGCGCAAAACGATTATCCTGAAATTAAATTCCACTTCACCTCCGACTTTAAAGTGGGGCAAGAATCTTAAAATTAAAGCGTTGAATTTCGTCGGACACGCCTATATCGCCAAAAATCATCCCCACCTAATTGCTGGAAATTTTGCCGGCGATTCGTACAAAGGAAATTTGGAAAATTTTAGCCATTTGCCCGATCATATTTTAAAAGGAATTGAATTACACCGATATATTGATAATTATACCGACAGTTCGAGTCATATAAAATCAGTAGGGAAAATCTTTCAAAACGAAGGAATTTCAAAAGTTGCTTATATTGCGAGCGACATAATCTTGGATCATTTTGTCACCAAAAATTGGGCAAACTTTTCCAACGAAAAATACGCGGATTTTGTCCAAACAATTTACCACCATACCGACAAAAATTTGATGCATTTAGAAGAAGATTTTTGTTTTATGTTTGAACGACTCAAGGAACAGAAATGGCTATTTCAGTACCATACCGAAGAAGGCATCGATATAATTCTCTGGCAATTTTCTCGGCGACTAAATTTTGAAAATGATTTAACCAAAAGTATGCTTGTTTATCAGGCAAATAAGACCGAAATCGATTTCCACTTTTCCAACTTCATGACCGCCATTGTTGAAAACTCTCAAACCTTTATCGCCAATAAGTTGATCTAAATTTGTAGATTGGCAGTTAGTAAACACTGTTTTTGGCATTTTTTTTGCCTAAATCGGAGAAAAAAGTTGAACAAGGAATGATCCTAAAAATAACACGTCTAATTTTAATTTGTCTCCTTTTTATAGGTTGCGCAAAAGAAAATACAGCCGAAAAAAATCAAACAGTCATTCGTGATTGGGATCAAATTCAAAAAGACAGCACCCTCACCATCCTTGCCGAAAACAGTCCTGCCTCCTATTTTGTGTATAAAGGTAAAAATATGGGGTACGAATATGACCTCATTAAAGAATTCGCCGACGATCATCACCTCCGTTTAAAAGTCACCATGGTGAATAATTTGGATGATATGATTCATTATTTAGACAGCGGAGTTGGCGATATAATTGCGTGTAATTTAAGTATGACTGAAGAACGGAAAGAACTCTTAAGTTTCACTAATCCTCACCTTTACACCTATCAAGTTTTAGTTCAAAGAAAACCAGCCAATTATAAAAAATTGAGTAAACAGGCCTTGCAAGATTCGCTGATTTCTGACGTGTCAGGGCTCCAAAATAAAACAATTCATGTTTGGAAAAATTCGACCTATTACACCCAATTAATGAAACTGAACACCATATTTGGGCTTAACATGAACATTATTGGAACCGAAGGCGATTTGGTTTCGGGCGAATTAATCAGGATGGTGAGCGAAGGCGAAATCGACTATACCGTTACCGAAGAAAATGTCGCGAAAATTGAACTAAAAAACTACGCCAATCTTGACATCAAAGTACACGTAAGCGATAAAGATTCAATTGGATTTGGTTTGCGCAAAACCTCACCAGAACTTAAGAAAAAGTTTGATGCCTGGCTCAAAGCAAAAGAAAATGAATCCACCATTGCCGAGGTCAACCGCACTTATTTTGACAACAACCAAGTAACGAGCAAAGCTACTAAACCATTCTCATCCGTCAGCGGCGATGAAATTTCTCAATACGACGCTATTATTAAAAGAGAAAGTGAAAAAATGGGCTGGGATTGGCGCTTAGTGTCGGCCATTATTTACCAAGAATCTAAATTTGAAACCTATAAAAAATCGTGGGCAGGTGCTTTTGGAATTTTTCAGTTTATGCCTGCAACCGCTCGTGCGTATGGTATTACACCCGAATCTTCTGCCGAAGATCAAATTATTGCTGGGGTTAAAAAACTGAGCAAAAATTACCAAATCTGGCTCAAAGTAATTCCTGACACCACCGAAAGCATCAAATTTACCCTCGCCTCTTTTAATGCCGGTCGCCCACACGTGGACGATGCGCGTGCCTTGTGCGTGAAACATAAATTAAATCCCGCCGTTTGGACGGGTAATGTGGACAGTATGCTCACCAACCTTTACAAACCTACGTATTATCAAGATCCTGTGGTAAAATACGGTTACTGTCGCGGGGCAGAAACCCATAAGTTTGTCATCGAAGTTTTGCAGCGATTCGAAGAATATAAAGCAGCTTTTCCAGATAAGCCAAAAGAATAATTTTTTTTTGGGCACAACCCCGACATCCCGACTGAAACGTCGGGATGTCGGGGTCGGGCTTTTGTTCCAATCTTTTCTGCCCGCCCTAAAACGGTCAATCAGAAAAGGATTTCCTCGACAAATGAGCATAGCGAATTCATGAGAACCAAATAAATTATTTTCGGACTAATCCCTTGTGCGAATGCTAGGTTCAATGGCAATGGTAAGTCCTTGGAATCATCAGTAAAAGTATATTGTTGATTTTAGGGTAGAGAATATTTTAGAGGGTACAAAATGAGTTGGATTTTTGGTTGACAAAAATGGACCGAGGTTCAATTAGTCAAACATAGCTTAATAAGCAAAATCGAATCGCCCTTCCGTTATTTTTAAGGTTTTATAATAACATTCTGGATTCACTAGTTCCATTTCAAAGGTGCCAGCAATAATATTTTTGGTAGGGTTTAAATACGTGATTACAATCGTTCCTAAATTTGATAAATCATGATAATAAGTACATTTTGACCCAGAAAAATCTTGATAGCCTCTAAATCCATCATTTATAGCGTACATTTTATATGTACCTTGACCATTCAATGCATAAGCACGAATCATCAGGTCCAGTTTCTTGAGCGCCTTGAATTGTTAAATAATTTGTTTCTTCATCAAACATAGCACTCACCGCCATAGGCCCACCAATTGTGAAACGTACTTTTGCTACAAAAGGGCTGCCATCAATGTAGCAACCAAAGGTGTTTTTACCTTCTTCGGTAGCTGGAGGCAAATCGGTGTTTATAGGTGCATCTTTATTGCATGAAACTATGGCTGCGACCATAAAAAACAATATCCCACTCACCAAAATTCCTTTCATAAACCTGTGCATAAAATGGAAATATAAGCAATTTTGAATTGACTTGTCATAATTGGACCAAAATTCAAATCGCGTTAAGGATAGGAGAATTGTTGGAGCTCATTTTTGTGTCCAATTTATTGGGCATAAAAATAGCGACTTCGGATAGCCTTTAAAAACGCCCAAAAAAAATTAACTCAAAATCTGCATAAGCGATTAACAACAATTTCTTTTAGGCCGATGGGTAAATAATTTAGTATTCATTTTTTGCGTGATGTCAAAAAAACGTTCCAATTTATTCCATTCGAGGGTGTAAATAGATTGAGTGCCATCTAATTTTCGGCAAATTAACCCAACGTCAAGTAATTCGGCCAAATGCCGCGAAACCGTTGCTTGCGAAAGTGGCAGGGCAAACACCAATTCTTTACAGGTTCTGTTTTTGTGCACGGCAAGTTCGTTTATGAGCTGCACCCTTGCAGGATGCGACAAACTTTTACAAAATTCTGCCATTTCTTGCACCGAATTTCCAAACTCTTCTACCTTACTTACTGCCATAATCATTCTATTTATACGATGACAAGATATAAAAAATTTGTAAGTAAATAAATTACTTTGCGACTTTTGTATGAAATTGAATTTAAATTATATCAATCGCATAAACAGGATAAATGATTAGAAAAGCTACCCTAAATTTATTAATGGTTTTAACATTTACCTTGACTTGGCACCATGCCCACAGCCAAGAAACCACAGGAACATTAAAAGGAATTGTGTATAATCAAGAAAATGTGATTTTACCTTTTGCGAAAGTTAGTATCCAACAAACATCCACGAGTGCTAACTACACAACCCTAGCGGATGAAACGGGGTATTTTGTATTTAATCAATTGTCGCCAGATGATTCGTACCGCCTTAAAATTACAGCGGTTGGGTATGAAGACTATATAGAAGAAAATGTGGTGATTCGTTTAGGACAAACCACCGAACGCACGATCAACGTAAAACCAAGTTCAGAATCAATCGAATTAAACGAGGTTGTTATCACTATCGATCCAACGATCAAAAAAAATGGAAATGAAACAACCATTACTTCGCATATACTAACCTCTGTGCCAATACTTAACAGAAGTTTAACCGATGTAACCCGTGTTTTGCCTGAAGCTAATTTAAATTCGTTTGGTGGTGGAAATTACCGTTTTAATAATTTAAGCATTGACGGGAGCGCAACCAACGATGTTTTTGGTTTTCAAGAACCATCTAGTGGTGCGGGAGGCGCAGTGGCATCGGGCACGCCAGGAGGCTTAGCGGGAACGCAACCGATTGGTTTTGGTGCAATTAGCGATATTTCGGTAAAAATAGCTCCGTTTGATGTGACTTTTGGGAATTTTACTGGTGCAAGTATTAACGCTGTCACCAAAAGTGGCACCAATAAATTTGAAGGAAATATTTACGGCTTCGGAAAAAGTGATTTGTTATTAGGGCGATTTGCAGGAGGAGTTTTACAACCGTCTTCTGAATTAATTGACATTCAATCAGGTCTGAGTTTTGGTGGTCCTATTATAAAAGATAAACTCTTTTTTTATTCCAATATCGAATTTACTTACCGCAATGAACCCTTGCTGTATATGCCTGGGAGCGAAGGTTCAGAAATTCCTTTAGAATTGGTCAACCAAATTCGTGATACCTTAATAGCGAGGTACAATTACGACCCAGGGGCAGTGGTTCCCGCTTCTCTTCAACGACAAAACACTAAACTTTTTTTTAAACTCGATTATTTCATCAACGAAAACCACAAACTTTCTGTTCGAAATAATTTTGTATCAGGTTCTTCTCAAAATTTAGAATGGACACCTAATTTTTTTAATTTCAGCAAACAAGGCTACACGCATAATTCAAGAAACAATAGTGTAGTAGCTGAATTAAAAAGTAATTTTAAAGGCAAATATTATAACAAGCTTAACCTTTCCTACAGTAAAATCCACGATTCGCGCGAATTTGATGGAAGTCCTTTTCCTCATTTGGAAATTTCTTACAACGCAGCAAATACCATTTTTGCAGGTACTTATCGCGAAGCATCCATTTATGGTTTAGATGTAAACACTTATCAATTAACGGATAACCTGGTGTATTACCGAAAACAACACACCTTAACCTTTGGAGGATCGTTAGAATTTAATCAAATTGAATATCGCTTTTTATCTGCGTGGAATGGGCGTTGGCAATACAGTTCACCAAGTAATTTTTTCGCAGATCTACCTAGCCGAATCCGAGGAGTTTATAATGTTGATAATAATGATTTTGACTATAATCGACAAACTCCATCGGCAGAATATGCGGTGATGTTAGGCGGATTGTATGCCCAAGATGAAATCAGAATCAATCATCGCTTCACCATTACCGGAGGCGTTCGTGTGGATCTTCAATGGCATCCGGGAGATTTTCCTTTAAGCCAAGACCTTAAAAACACACCTGAATTTGCGCTCTATGAAAATAAAATCAACAGTAAACCACAAGTAAATCCGCGTTTTGGATTTAATTATCAACTCACAAAAAATAAAAAAATCATCCTCCGTGGCGGATCAGGACTTTTTACCGGACGGATACCTTTCCTTTGGTATGCTTATCCTCATTATATATCAGGAACACAATACAATAATATTGATGTAAAACCAACGGGTACAACCCCAATTACATCTGACCTTTCAGATTTGGCCAGTCTCCAACCAGGCTTGACAGAAATCAACTTAATCGACAACGGATTTAAATTACCGCGCGATTGGAAAAACAACCTTGCGGTCGAAATTAAACTCCCCGGAAAATTATTGCTCACCTTAGAAGCTACGTATTCCAAAACATTAAATGGCTTGTTATTTCAATCCATTAATGGAATTGATTCGGTTTCAACATTCACCGGAGCTGATAATCGACCGTATTTTTTAGCAAGTGGCGCAGCTGCTAAAATCAACGATCAGTTCACCAATGTTTTCTTGTTGACCAATACTTCAAAAGGATATCGATACAACTTGACCATCAACCTTGCACGAAATGGCGAAAAATTGGTAAACTTTTTGGGCTATTCGTATGGCAAAAGCTTTGACCTCACAAGCAGTGTTCGAAATTCGCATGCGGCGAATTACGAATGGAATCAATCCATCGTCGCCAATGACCCTCGCCTTTCTTACTCGAATTTCGACTTAAGACATAAAATCATTTCGTATCATTTTTACAATTTCAAACTTAAAAAATCATTATTAAAAGTCGGGTTTGTTTATAATGGTCGTTCAGGCAGCCCTTTTTCATTTATTTACGAAGGTGACATCAACCGTGATGGATCGGCAAAAAATGATTTATTGTATGTGCCTAACACAGCCGCTGATATTCAATTTCAAGCGTATACTAATGCTAACGGCGAAATTGTCTCCGCGGAAACACAATGGACACAACTCGATCAGTACATTAGTAACAATGATTATTTAAACAGTAAAAGAGGCGATTATACCGAACGAAATGGCGCACGAACACCTTGGAACCACCAAGTTGATTTGCGCTTAAGCTACGAACAGCCATTATTTAATGGAAAGAATAAACTCGAAATTACGTTTGATCTATTTAATGCGCCCAACCTTGTAAACAAGAACTGGGGAAAACAACACTTTGTGCCAAACGTACAAAATGCTGGAGTTGGTTTAATCGATTTTGTGAAAATTGAAAATGGAAATCCTGTTTATCAATTCAAAAATCCAACGGGAACTCCTTGGCAAATCGATCCAATCAACTCACGTTGGCAGGGACAAATTGGCGTGATCTATCATTTCTAAATAGACCATTTTTGTAAACTTATCCATCAAAACAACTCGAAGCATTGGGAATTGAGTTAAATTTACAAGAAATTCAGTGATTGAGAATTAAATTAAGTGCAATTAACAGTTTGGTAAAAAAAATTACTATCTTTGCGCTCCCTTTTTGGGATAAAAAATCATTATTAACGGAAGTTTCGTACTTCAAAGTATAATTAAAAAATGGCAACACGAATTAGATTGCAAAGACACGGTAAAAAACAACATGCTTTTTATCATTTAGTAACGGCAGACTCAAAATCAAGAAGAGATGGTCGTTTCATTGAAAAAATTGGAACTTATAATCCAAACACCAACCCTGCAACCATCGAAATTGATTTCGAACGTGCATTACATTGGGTAAAAACAGGAGCTGAACCTTCAGATACTGCAAAAGCAATTCTTTCTTATACAGGAGTTTTGTTAAAAAACCATTTAGATAAAGGGGTAGCAAAAGGAGCATTGACTGCAGATGCAGCTCAAGCAAAATTTGATGCTTGGAAAGCAGATAAAGATTCTAAAATCACTGGAAAATCAGATTCATTATCTAAAGCAGCAGAAGCTAGCAAAGCAGCAAAATTATTAGCTGAAAAAGCAGCAAATGAGGCAAAAGCAGCTGAATTATTGGCAAAAAACACACCTGCTGTTGAAGAGGTTGTAGAAGATGTTGTAGCAGAGGTTGTAGAAGAAGTAGCCGAAGAAGCAAGTGAAGAAACGACCGCAGAAGCAACGGAGGAAACTCCGGAAGCCGAAGCTTAATATTCGCCTCACTCGCAAGTGTGACGTGCAAAAAAACAAATGTTTCTAAGAGAAGATTGCTATAAACTAGGTACAATAGCTAAATTACATAGCTATAAAGGCGAAGTAACTATTTTTCTAGACGTAGACGATCCTTGGGAATATAACGAATTGGAATCAGTTTTTGTTGAATACGGCAATAAACTGATTCCATTTTTTTTGGAAAGTATCCAAATCAAACAAAATGGATTTGCCACGGTAAAATTCGAAGACATCGATTCTGAACGGCAAGCCACCACCATTCTTAAATGTGGTTTATTTTTGCCCCTTGACACCCTTCCTAAGTTAGATGATACGGAGTTTTATTTTCACGAAATCGAAGGTTTTGTGGTGATAGATGCCGTTAAAGGACCAATTGGAAAGGTAATTGAAGTGGTAGATTTGACCAACAACCCGCTTATTTCGATTGATTTTGAAGGGATTGAGATTTTGATTCCAAAACAGGCTCAATTTATCCAACGCGTTGATCGCGAAACCCAAACGATCTACATCAATGCGCCCGAAGGGTTACTTGACATGTATTTAGGCACCGAAGATGAAGAATGAGCCAACCGTTTAAATTCAAACAGTTTTCAATTCAACAAGCACACAATTCGCACAAAATTGGCACCGACTCTATGCTTTTAGGTGCTTGGGTAAAGGGCAATTTTAACTCCATTTTAGACATTGGCACTGGTACTGGAATTTTAGCCCTCATGCTGACTCAAAAAAATCAATCGGCACAGGTTGTTGCCATCGAACCACATTTTGACTCTTGGCAAGAAGCCCAATCAAATTTTTTGGCTAGTCCTTTTAACAATAAACCGCAGGCCATTCAAGCCAAACTTCAGGATTTTAATACCATGCAGCAATTCGACTTGATTATCACCAACCCACCCTACTTTCAAAATGCTTATCTAAGCGAAGATGTTGATCGAAACAGAACCCGTCATACGGGCGAACTTCCTTTGGAAGAATTGTATGTGAGTGTTAAAAATTTGCTCGCTAATCACGGCATCTTTGCCTGTGTTATTCCATTCTATGAAGAAAAAAATCACCTTGTTTTGGCAGAAAAATTTGGGTTATTTCCAACTAAAATTTTGCGCACCTTACGAGAAGACGAAACTCCCAAACGATCTTTACTTCAATTTGCTAAAATTCAACAAGTGCCAGAAATAAGTACCTTGCTGGTGAAAAACGGCAACAATCAGTATTCGACCGCCTATGTCGAGCTCACAAAAGATTTTTATTTCAAGGACTTAAGCCAAGAAAACAAAAGTTAATCCGTCAAATCTTGACTCACCTCTTCGAGTTGAGTCAAATACTTCCCATACATTAATTTCGTCCAAGCAGCCGTAATATAATAGAAAAACACGGCCAATAGGAGGTAGCCAACAATCAGTAAAGTTATTTCGGTATAGTTTAATTGAAGTAAAAACCACTTCTCAAAATCCAACGAATTAGAGAACCGACCGCCATTGGCAATTAAGGCAAAAACTGGAATTGGTAATAACAGCGATCCAGCAATACTAAACGATTTATACACTTCTAAGGTCAACTTTACTTCAAAAATAAAATGTTTAATGGTGTCTTTCGTATTCACGGAAAAATTGTCCGTTTTACGCAAGAAAAAACCCAATTTAATTAAATAGCCCATGGTCATTAACGACGTAATGAACATAAAAATAAAGTACACCGCCTCGTTTAATTTTGCAATGTTTATCACAAATGGATAGGCCATAAAAATCACAATACAAACTAATTGGGTGATAATTTCCTTTTTCATATTTGCACGAATCTTTGCCACTGGATTATTTTTCCCCTTCGTAAAATCAATTTTTCTGGACGAATTATTCCCTTCCAATTCCAACCGCTCGTTGGTAGCTTGGTTCATTTCATTTTTCAATTCCTCAAAATTCATACCCTTGTGCTTTAATTAATTCTTGTATTTTTTTCTTCGTTCGATTCAATTTAACTCGCGTATTTACCTCTGACAAACCCAAATTTTCAGAAATTTCAGCATGCGAAAGTCCTTCAATAAACTG
Organism: Crocinitomix sp.; assembly: GCA_044361315.1. Lineage (GTDB taxonomy): Bacteria > Bacteroidota > Bacteroidia > Flavobacteriales_D > Crocinitomicaceae > Crocinitomix. The sequence goes on from JBIKJA010000002.1 coordinate 231,338, forward strand.
TAAGATCAAGGCCTTTTCAATCTTAGACAATTCCTGAACAGCTCTATAAAAATGGGCTAATTGACTTTCTTTATCCACCTCTTCAGTTTCACTTAAATTTCCCATTTCTGGTCGAAATGTTCCATGATCTGGACGACGTTTTTCTTGTTTGAAATAGGTAATGGCGGTATTTAATGCCACGCGGTACATCCATGTTGAAAATTTGCTTTCTCCTTTAAAATAAGAAAAGGAGCGCCATAATTGATAAACGATTTCTTGTTCTAAATCTTCTCGATCTTGTGGATGATTCATGTAAATCCTCGAAACCTTTAATAAGATTCCGCGATTCTCTTGAATCAGCTTCAAAAATATTTCTTGTTGATTTTTCAAAATTAGTATTTCAAAACCACCTTATCATTGCGTTGGATGAATAAGTATAAGAAATAAATAAATGTTACATTCGTTTCGGAAAACAAAATTTTCTATTCAAAAAGAATTGGCAACTGAATCAAATTTCACCCCAACAATTAAGCCTTCGATTTCGGGATATAGACATTTTTTAAATGTTTCACATCCGTTTGGAGATCCAAGATGGCTTTGGTGAGTTCACTTTCTTTAAACGAAACACTTGGCATATCAGAAGAAATATAATTCACGAATTTCCAGACTTCAACAATTTCATTGGCGTGCACCTCGTAAGGTTTGTACAATGGATTAGTGGAGCACAACTGAAACGTTTGGCTGTCAGACAAGCGCTTGTAAACATTTTTAAAAACGATTCCATCATCCAAGGTAACGACAATGTAGGGAAAACCATCTTTTACCGTATTCCAATTTTCAACATATTCCGCCACCACATAACTTCCATCAGATACAGGAGGCATGGAATCACCCTTAATTGGGAAGGTTCGGTATTTGCGATCTTTCTTTAGAAAAGGTAAGTTAAACGTTGGTAAAACGCTAATATATTCTGGATCAGAAAAACCGGTCGTATAACCCGCCCTTGCTTGATTTGAAACCAATTCGATGTTGTCATTATTATCCTGATCAACCGTTAAAGCAAGAATTCGAACATGTTTTCCATCCAAATCTACCTCAATCCCTCGATTAATCTTTTCCCATTCGTTTTCAGACAACTTGTTCAAATCGACTTTTACCAATTTATCCAAAGAAATATTAAAATATTCGCTGAATCGAATGAGATTTTCCAAATTTGGCTCGGCAACTCCGTTTTCATAACCGCTGTAAGATGATCGTGTTAAATTCAATTCAGTTGCCAATTCTTCTTGAGAAATTTTTCTTATTTTCCGTAATAATTTTAAATTTTCGCCGATCATATTGTTCTATAAATATACCCTAAAATTTAGGACATGATTAGTAATTAATCAAAGATAAATAAAAAAGGTGATATTTTAATCATTAAATGACAAGAATCTCGGAAAAATTATTTTTATTGTTGAAATATCTTCGGTATAATAAAGAACGATCTTTCTTTTAGCCGCTTTAAAATAATAAGCACCATACCAGCCAAGGTCAACCTTTTCGACAAAATCAACCTCCACACCAAGCGGGTGAACATAGTCTTTTTTAAGGCTGAATTCGGTTGGTCTAAAATATAATTTTTTGCCTTCAATCTCACAAGAATTTACATCGCCAAAAAAAAGCGCTTCGGATAAGGAGTGTGGATGATTATAAAATAAACTCGGGGAATCGGTTCTAACAATCATCCCTTTTCTTAAATGAATGATTTTGTCGGCCCATTCTAACGCTTCAATTCCGTTATGCGTAACCATTATCGCACAGATCTTATTCTTTTTTAAGTAGGATTTCACATGCGCTGCAATTTTATTTTTGGTGTGAAAATCAAGTTGATTAAACGGTTCATCCAATAAAATCAACTCCGGTTCATCCGCTAACGCTCTGGAAATAGCCAATCGTTGCCGTTGACCACCAGAAAGATCTTTCGCTTTGGCACTTTTAAAAGGGGTTAATCCTGTCAGCCGCAAAAGTTGATTAATTCGGCTGTTTTGATAAGCACGATCAAAACTCAATAACCTTAACCGCAAATTCTCCTCGACCGTATGATATTCATCCAAATTGAAATCTTGATTGACCAACTTAATTTTAGGGTGTCCGGGGACTAATTTCTGATTGGGTCCTAGAACAGGTTTTTCTTCGAAATAGACATCACCACTTACTTTGGGTAATAAGCCTGCAATTGTTTTAAGCAAGGTGGTTTTTCCATCCCCACTCGAACCTAAAATCACGATAATTTCACCTTTAGTTAATTCGAAGGAACAATTTTTGACCACATTTTTGTCGCCATAACCCACCGTAAGGTTTCGAATTTCTAAAATTCCCATTTAAAATTTTCTTTGGATTGAGGAGATCAAATCAGCCGAGCTAATTGGAATACACCAAATACGATTCGTATTCAGTTTCTGAAACCCATAACTTAAGAATGTAATTACCTGGTTCTTCAAAAATAATTGGGTACGTTGCCTCTAGTTCGTTAAAACCATCGGTGCAGTTACAACCTTTATAATACGTTTTTAGTTTAACATCCAAAGTATTACCAGACCGCACAGCGTCAAAATAACCAAATTCACCGCATGAATTTTCAATTACATAGGAAAAGGTTAAATAAAATGCCGTTCCTGTTTCTAACGTATCTGGATAATCAAACAAAAACGCAGTGGCTAGTTTTTCATCCTCACACAGTTCGTCCTCTTTGTTGCAACTAGCAATTAACCCAGCAAGCACTGCCATCCCTATAAAAAATAATTTCTTCATCTTTTAAATCCCTCTACTAAAATTGTACTCGATTTATTTATTAAACCTTTGTTGGTTGCTTTTGGATGCTGAATATTAATGATCATCGAACCATCAGGGAGAAAAATAACCCCAGTTGTTTCACTTCCTCTCGGAGCAACGCAAAAACGCATTAGATCATTAACGGTTGGATTTTCTATAGACATATCTAAAAAATAAATCTCGTTAAAAAAATCCTTTCGTTTCTCACATGCTTGATCCACTCTACCCCGATCATACCAATTAATATCTTCACTAATTACCAAAAACTGCCTTCCACCTAGTATAACGGAAGTATTGCAGTCAGGGTTGGAAAAACATGAAATACTATCGTTAAAAAATCCACCCTCTAGGTAAACAGACATTCGATCAGTCTCCGGATCAAACTCTAAAATTCTTCCAAAAGGGTCATCAAACAGCCCATTTCCTTTGGCTAGTTGTTTTCTGGCATAGTTAGAAACTGTCCCCCCTTTTCCAATTCCTTCATTCCAATCAAAATTATCTTCGCCTGTTTCGCAGATATATAATTTACCATTCACCTCCTCTATCCACTCGTGGCGAATGAACATCGTAGCTCCCATTGAAAGCGCAATGTCGCCGCAATTGACGAGGGATTTCATGTCCATCGGTAATTTGAGCCAAGTACCAGTATTACCATCTTCTGACTGCTTATAGGCAAACAATTGACCATCCGAATAATCAAAAGGTTTTTTAGTCACAAATTTGTAAAAAACACCTGGACTCATGTCGTCCGTTAAATAAACCGTTTTTCCATTTGCGGTGCAATAAGCGTCTTCATGAACAAATTTGCCCATTTTATAATGTTTTTGAACGACTTTTCTGGTTCGTGGATCAACTTCCACCACATACCCCATATTTTCCCATACTGATAGGCCATTCACCCAAGAAGTATCCGTGTGCCCTTTCCCTCCCATGTACAAATCATCTGTCTTCCAAGCCCACGTTTCTTCACACGTAAAAACAGTTCCATTTGGAGTCAAACACCCACCGCAATTGCGGTTCGTATACCCAACGCCAGAAAAGTCAACATGATTAAAATCTCCTTGAACTTCCCATTTACCGTTGATTTTTTCCAATTCAAAAATAGTTGCACCTCCTCCATCGCCTAAATTAGCATCGGCATATTTTGTTTCGTGACTGATATAAATTAACCCTTTCGTTTCAGGAGAGATGGAGTCTGGAACAAAAACACTTAAATCATGACTTCCTTTTGCTGGAAACAACTTTCCATCAGCACGTTTGACAGAATCTGTTTTTTCTTGAAAAAGGACCCGATACGTAAATCCTTCCGGTAAAATCAACGTGTCAGTGTCGTAATTCGCATCAATAGCCTTAAAGGGAGGTAATGAATCAATTACGACCAAATCAAGCGAATCTTCGATCAAAGGCACCGTTGACTCCTGCTGATTTTCCTCAGAAGACACCCCACAAGCAATGCATGCGCTAATAAAAATACTAAGCAAAAAAATTCTCATCACCTTAATTTTTAACAAAATTACACATTTTGCGTCAATTAAAATATTGGTTGATATGAACTTTATAAAAAATAAACGGATTCATGAAAATGAATCCGTTTACAAAAATTTTAAGTTTCAATAAAGTTTAAAACACTTTCATTTCATCCAATACATCCATCACTGTTTTCACAGCAGCTGCAGAATCAACTAATAATTGTCTTTCTTCGGCATTCAAATCAACCTCAATAATTCTTTCAATTCCATTTTTTCCTAAGATAACTGGAACACCAAGATAGATGTCATTCAAACCATATTCACCTTCTAACCAAGCACAAACTGGTAAAACTCTCTTTTGATCTCTCACAATTGCTTCAACCATTTGAGCTGCTGCTGCACCTGGCGCATACCAAGCAGAAGTTCCCAATAATTTTACGATCTCACCACCACCAAACTTAGTTCGCTCAATGATTTCATCTAATTTACTTTTTTCGATCAATTCGGTTACTGGAATCCCTCCAACAGTTGTATATCTGGGTAGTGGAACCATTGTATCTCCATGACCACCCATTAACAAAGCTTGAATATCTTTCGGAGAAACATTTAATTCAGTTGCTAAAAACGCTCTGTAACGAGCAGTATCTAACACACCTGCCATTCCCATTACGTGATTTTTATTCACTTTCGCTGCCAAATAAGCAGTGTAGCACATTACGTCTAAAGGGTTAGAAACAATAATGATTTTTGCATTCGGCGAGTATTTTACAATGTTTTCAGTTACCGATTTTACGATACCAGCATTGGTAGCGATCAAATCATCTCTTGACATACCCGGTTTTCTTGGTAAACCAGAAGTAATTACCACAACTTCCGAATCGGCTGTAATTGAGTAATCATTTGTAGAACCAATAATTCTAGAGTCATACAAATTGACAGGAGCTGTTTGCCAAATATCCAAGGCTTTGCCTTCGGCTGTTCCTTCTTTAATATCTAACAATACAATTTCATTCGCGATTTCATTATGAGCAAGAACATTTGCGCAAGTTGCACCAACGTTTCCAGCTCCGACAACAGTAACTTTCATCTTTTTAGATTATATAAATAATTAATTTTAGTTTGAATTAGCCACAAAATTAATAAGTTTTTAAATTAATTACTTATTTAATGGATCTATTTTTTTAGAGAACTTGTGGAAATTTTAAACTTTTTTTACAGTGGTGGCAACCTTTGAAAAATGTCAGCGTTTAGGAATAGTAAGCAAAGTGGAAAACAAAGAAGAACTGCACGAAATAGTTGACGGTTGTATCCGAGGCAAACGTAAGTATCAAAAGTTACTTTTTGAGACTTATTATGGTAAAATGATGGCAATTTGTTATCGATACGCCAAAGATGCGGATGAAGCTCAAGACATGGTGCAAAATGGTTTTATCAAAGTTTTCAATAAACTTGATGTTTACAATTTTGAAGGTTCTTTGGAAGGTTGGATTAGACGAATAATGGTAAACACCGCCATCGATCAAATTAGGAAAAACAAAAAAGATCCTTTTTTTGTCGAAGATGATGCCCGAATTCAGAATATTGAAGAAGATGTAACTTTTTCAGCAGAAGAAGATGGGTTTTATTCTAAAATTAAAGCAGAAACAGCAATTAAAGCTATTAGCCAATTGTCCCCTGCTTATCGGATGGTGTTTAATTTATACGTCATTGAGGGTTTTACACACAAAGAAATTTCTGAATACCTAGGAATTAGTGAAGGAACTTCAAAATCTAACTTAGCAAAGGCAAAACAAAAACTTCGGGACCAATTGAGTGTGAAGTTTGCAAAATTGAGTGAAAATGAATGATTTGGATAAAATACTTAAAGAAGCTTTAGATGGATACGAGGCGCCCTTTAACCCGCAAATGTGGGATAAAGTAAGTAGTCAACTTAGCCCTATCGAAGATACTTTCAGGAATTCGGTTGATGCTTACGAAGCTCCCTACAATCCTGCTGCTTGGTCTGCAATCAAAAATAAAATTGGACCTTCAAATTCATTGTGGAAATGGATTACGGGTTCAGCTGCTGTGATCGCTTTAACTGCAGTTATTGTGATCAATATTCCTCCCTCTGAAACTGCTGATGACAAACAAATCACTAATCAAAACGCATCTAATACCGAAAAAACAGTTGTTACAAATGAAAATTTAATAACTCAAAACAATGTATCTACTGTTGATAATAATTTGTCTAACGAAACGGAATCATTGAAGATCGGAAATATTGAAAATACAGAAAACAATTCTAGATCAAATTCTTTAGAAAACATTAGCGGAACAGCTGCTCAAACAACAAATTCTGGAAACAGTAATCCAACTCATTTAACAGTGCCAATTGATGAACAAATTGAATTAGGTGTTGCGCAGGAATTAAAGTTCAAAGCTGATTTCTCGATGAGTGCAGTTGAAATCTGCGCAGGTGATTTCATCCATTTTAATCCTAAAATTACCAAACAAGGATTAATTTATTCATGGAATTTTGGAGAAACAACCATCAACACTTTAGGTGGAACGAACTATAATTTTAATACACCAGGCGAGCAAATTGTGGTATTAAAAGTACTGGATCCTGAAACGAATAAAGTTTTAGCGACTTCAAGTGAAAACATACGGGTAAATGAAGTTCCATTGGTACTGTTTGAATTAGAAAAATCGAAAGAGCCAATCCCTTTGTACGAATTCCGTCCAGTTTCTGACGAACAACTTGACTTGATTTGGAAAATAAATGGAAAACCGGTTTCTGATCGCTCAGAATTCAGCTATACTTTCAGAGAAGAAGGAGCTTACCAAGTGAAATTAGCGGCATCGAATCAGGCAGGATGTTCAAGTGAAAGTTCACAAATCGTAACCATTCAGGAAAACTTCAACCTTCTTGCTCCAACAGCTATTAATCCAGCAAGCAATAACTACGCTTCCGCAACTTTCATTCCAGCAGCGCTTTACATTCTTGAACTGCCGTTTGTTATGACAATTTTCGACAAAAAGGGTGAATTAGTGTTCACCACCACAACTACAGAAAACCCTTGGGATGGTAGAATTTTAAACAATTCAGAAGCACCAGCTGGGTCATATATTTGGCAAGTTGAGTTAAAAAATAGCAATGGAATCGTTGAAACGTATAAAGGTCAACTATTCTTGACCAGATAGACATTTTAATAACCAAACAATTAGAAAAATGCATGAAATAAATTCATGCATTTTTTTGTAAATTGTTATATTATTGCGTACCTTTGTTAGCATCAGAGAGGTTGAAAGTGAAACCTGATTACAACCTTTCGTATTCAAAGAACTGTAAGAAAACGAAATGTCACTAGAAATAAAAGCTACATTAAAAACGCCGAAAGTCCTTGTCAATTTTGAGGAGGGAATTATTTTGTTGGCCGGAATCTCAATCCCTGAAGATCCTTACGCTTTTTATAATCCGGTCATTGAAGAAATCGAAGCATACCTTTTGGCGCCAAAGGAGAATACTCGGCTCGAATTTAAATTAGAATATTTTAATACTAGTTCAACTTTAGTCATCCGAAACCTGATTCGCGACATCTCACAGCAAATCACAAATACCAAATTAAAAATTTATTGGTATTATGAAGAGTATGATGATGATATGAAGGAAGCGGGCGAAGAATTTCGTCTACTTTTTAAAGATTTAGATTTTGATTTAGTGGAAGTTGCAGAATTTGAATAACCTTTTTTTTTACCAACAGTTTTAAAGTCTAAATTGTTGATTAATTAATGGTTTTTATCCCCAACTTTTGTTTTTCAGGAATTAATTTTTCTTACCTTTGATGCGTGTTATATTTCCCTCAAAATCAACGCACCAACATGAAAAATAATTATACTAAATTAGTACTATTCACACTGACGATCTTGTTTGCTGCGAATTCTTTTACCCAAGATATTATCAAAGGACAAGAAGCCTCTAAAATCATTCGCGGGAGTGAACTCATTAGAAGCAGTAAATATTCTACTTTGCCTTCATACGTTAAAATGCAGCAAGGTCAAGGAATTGTTTCTTATCAGTTTAGACAATGGATGAAAGACAACATGAAAATGGACCCTGCCGTCGATTTCAAGATTATGAAAGTAGAAGGCGACGAATTAGGGATGATCCATACCCGACTAAGACAAACATACAATGGGATTCCTGTCGAAACTGGCACATGGGTTACGCATGCAAAAAACAATGTCATTCAATCGATGAATGGGTTAATTTTTAAAACAATTGCAGCTCCTTCTACTCCTTCAATCACTGAGGCAGAAGCACTTGAAAAAGCAAAGCAATTTGTTGGTGCTGAACAATATAAATGGGAATTACCAGAAGAAGAAGCTCATTTAAAATGGGAAAGTGGGAATCCTAACGCTACCTATTTTCCGAAAGCAGAATTAGTTTTCGCTCCACGTAATTTTATCATCGGCGCGGACAACTTTCGGTTAGCTTATAAATTCAATATCTACGCGCAAGCTCCATTATACAGATCTTTTGTCTATGTGGATGCAATCACAGGTGAAATAATTGGAGAAAATGCAATCATTCACCATGTTGACACACCAGGCACTGCAATAACAGCATACAGTGGTCCACAACCAATTATCGCGGATAGCTTTGGTGGTTCGTATCGCTTGCGAGACGGTTCAAGAGGTTTGGGAATTCGCACCTTTGATTTAAATAATGCTTATGGTTATGGGGGTGCGGTTGACTTTGTAGATGCTGATAATACATGGAATAATATCAACCCTCAAAAAGACGAATATGCAACTGATGCGCATTGGGCAACAGAAAAATCGTACGACTATTTTAATGATATGCATGGAAGAAATAGTATTGATGGCACTGGATTTCAATTAAATAGCTATGTTCATTACGGAGTTAATTATGTCAATGCTTATTGGGACGGATCGAGGATGACTTATGGAGATGGGAATGGTGCTCCATACACCCCGCTTACTTCGATAGATATTGCTGGCCACGAAATAACCCATGGTCTAACAAACTTTACTGCAGATTTGATTTATTATGGTGAGTCAGGCGCTTTGAATGAGTCATTTAGCGATATTTTCGGAACAGCAATTGAGAATTTTTCACGGCCAGCAGATTGGGATTGGTTGATGAGTGATGACATTGGTGCGCCATTTAGATCGCTTCAAAACCCAAATATGTTTGGTCATCCAGATACGTATTTCGGAACATTTTGGCAACCTTTAGTGGGACCAGATAACGGTGGCGTTCATAGCAATAGTGGTGTTCAAAATTACTGGTATTATTTACTGGTGGCTGGAGGTACAGGAACCAATGACATCGGCGATGCATTTGATGTTTCAGGAATTGGCTTCACCTCTGCGAATGCAATCGCATTTAGAAACTTAACCGTTTACCTCACTGATGGATCAGATCACGCAGATGCTCGTTTTTTTGCAATCCAATCTGCAATTGATCTTTTTGGTGCTTGTTCAATCGAAGAAGTAGAGACTACTAACGCTTGGTATGCAGTTGGAGTTGGACCAGAATACGTTACAATTGTTGATGCAAATTTCAGCTCAACAATTGGTTGTTTTCCTGCAGGAATTGTTGATTTTACAGATCTTTCAACAGCAGGAGCAGGAGTTATTGATACCTGGGATTGGGATTTTGGCGACGGAGGAACAGCTGCGGTAGCAAATCCTTCGCATACATTTGCGGGAATAGGAATTTATCCTGTCGAATTAAGAGTAATGAACGATTTAGGATGTGAAGATTTATTTACGTTTGACGTAAGCGTTTTTGATGCGCCAAATGTGAATTTTTCAGGAGTTGCATTTTGCGAAGGAGATCTTACGGCCTTTACTGACGCTACAACTATTGCATCAGGAACAATTACTGGATGGGAATGGGATTTTGGTGATGCAAGTACTTCGTTGCTCACCGATCCAACTCATACTTTTGGCACCTTTGGAACGTTTGATGTGAAATTAGTAGCAATTTCTGATAATGGGTGCGAAGACTCAATCATCACGCCAATTACAATTAATGCGCGACCGATTGCAGACTTCACTTTTGCAGATAATTGTGAAAATGTTGATGCTGAATTCACAAACACATCAACATCACCAGATGGAGGGATTTTAACTGATTTTACTTGGGATTTTGGAGATGGTTCACCGACCGTAACCCTTGTTTCTCCAGCACATGATTATGCTACACTCGGAGATTACACCGTTACATTAGATGTGGTTTCTGATGAAGGATGTACAAATTCAGTTTCTTATATCATTAGTCAATTTTCCATTCCAAGTGCCGACTTTTCCGTGGCAGACGTTTGTATTGGCGAGAATGCTGCATTTTCCGACCTATCTACCATCCTCGCTCCAGAAATAATTGCTGGTTTGTCTTGGGATTTCGGCGATGGTGGTACAGGAATTGGTGGAACACCTACCCATATTTACATTTCAAGCGGTATTTTTGATGTAACATTAACTGCTACCTCTGCAAATGGTTGTGAAGATGAAATCACCTTGCCGTTAACAGTTCACGCGGCACCTGATGCTAATTTCTCAGCCACTATTGTCTGTATAAATGGCGCAGCTACAAATTTTACTGATTTATCAACGATTGCTGGCGTTGGAAGTATAACAAGTTGGACTTGGTTATTTGATGATGGCTCAGGATCGGCACTTGAAAATCCAATTAAAAAATATACGATGCCAGGTGTTTATGATGCTGAACTAACTGTGGTATCGGATTTTGGGTGCGAAGACGTAATCACAATACCTGTAAAAGTTCACGAAAAACCTACCGCCAATTTTACTTCTGATGTCACTGAAATTTGTAGTCCAGATTGTATCGAATTTACAAGTTTATCTTCTTCTGCAACAAGCGATATCACTTCTTGGAAATGGAGGGCGGAAGATGGAAGCACCTCCACTTTTGAAAATCCACGAATTTGTTTTTCAGCTGTGGTAAGTGATCAATTGTATGATATCGAATTAATTGTTAGCAATGACTTAGGATGTAAAGACACATTGACAGTGATTGATTTTGTTGGAGTTAATGCAACACCAGTAGCATCTTTTACTTCAAGTCCAACTCACATTGATGTATTCGATACGGAAACATTCTTTACTAATACATCGGATTATGCATCATCATTTATTTGGGATTTTGGTGATTATTCAGCAACTTCTAATGAGGTTGATCCAATTCATATCTACCCACAAGTACCCGGCACCTATCCAGTGACATTGCAGGCATTTAGTTCTAATGGATTATGCACAAGTGTTGCCAAAGGTCAGGTATTGATTAACGATGTCATCATCTATTACATTCCAAACACTTTCACGCCTGATGGAGATACCTATAATGAAACATTCAAACCAGTCTTTATATCGGGATACGATCCGTATGATTTTCATTTGATGATTTTTAACCGATATGGCGAAATTATTTTTGAAACTTATGACGCTTCTTATGGTTGGAACGGAGCATTTGGTGATCGAGGTTTGGTCGAGTCAGGTGTCTATATTTGGACATTAGAATTTAGAGAGACACAAACTGACAAACGTCATAAAGATACTGGTCATGTTACCATATTAAAATAAAAATTCAAAAACCGAGGATTGTAATTCTCGGTTTTTTTTGATTTAACAAAACATTTCAAACTTTTGCTTGTTCAAACAATTATAATTAACTTTAGGACGTCAAAAAATCAATCTATGAAACAAATAAACATGAAGTTTATTTATCTTACGCTAATCGCCTTGCTCCCACTTGGCCTTTTTAGCCAAATAAATACACAAAATTCAACTAACTCCAATCGACTAAATAATGCCGAAACTGTTCGGGAAAGCAAATTTAGTTCTTTACCTTCTTTTGTTAAGTTCAGACCGAGCGATCAATTTGACATTGATGAATTAAAACAATGGATGACCTCCAATTTTAAATTCACCCCAGGTATCGGTTTTGAACTAATTCGACAAGATGAGGATAATTTAGGTCATGTTCATTATCGTTATCAGCAGACTTTAAATGGCCAACCCATTGAAGATGCTATCTGGATTGCACACACTAAAAATGACAAAGTGTATTCACTGAACGGGTTAATTTATGATAAAATAACCACCACAACGAGTGCTACACTTTCTGAATCGGATGCACTTTCAAAGGCTTTAGAACATGTAGGTGCGACCCTATACAAATGGCAAATGCCCGAAGAAGAAGCCCATTACAAAATGGAAACTGGTAATCCAAATTCAACCTATCAACCTATTGCAGAGGTAGTTTACGTTTCGCGTGCGTGCAGTTTTAATGCCGAATCATACCGACTAGCATATAAATTTAATATCTATGCACATGCACCACTTTCACGGGCAGAAATATACGTGGATGCGGTTACTGGCGAAATTATTCGTGACAATAAATTACTTTACCATGTTGACACTCCGGGAGTAGCACATACAGCTTACAGCGGCGAAAAACCTATCATTGCAGATAGTTTTGGTGGTACTTACCGTTTAAGAGACGGAAGTCGCGGTAATGGAATTCGTACATTTGACATGAACCAAGGTACAAGTTACGGTGGTGCTGTTGATTTTATCGATACGGATAACGATTGGAACAATATCAACCCACAAAAAGATGAATACGCTACTGATGCACATTGGGGTTCAGAAATGACGTACGACTACTTTTTCATCGAACATGAACGAAATAGTATCGATAACAGTGGTTTTTTATTAAATAGTTATGTTCATTATGATGTTGGTTATGATAATGCCTTTTGGGATGGAAGCCGTATGACGTATGGCGATGGATCAGGTTTTTTCTCTCCCCTTACCTCAATTGATGTTGCTGGTCATGAAATTACACACGGGTTAACCAATTTTACGGCTGATTTAGTTTACGCTGATGAGTCTGGTGCATTAAACGAATCTTTTAGCGATATCTTCGGAACGGCGATTGAACAATATGGCCGTCCTGAAGATTGGGATTGGTTGATTGGTGCAGATATAGGCTTGACTGGTCCACTTAGATCGATGTCAAATCCAAACGCAGAGGGAGATCCTGACACCTATTTTGGAGATTTTTGGGCGCCATTAGGCGGTGGGGATGCTGGAGGTGTTCATACCAATAGTGGTGTACAAAATTTCTGGTTTTATTTGCTAACGGAAGGTGGTTCAGGCACAAATGATAACGGTGACGCATATACCGTAGAGGGTCTTGGAATTGAAAGTGCTGGGGATATTGCTTTTAGAAATTTAACAGTATACTTAACTTCAAGTTCGCAATTTGAAGATGCTCGTTTTTATGCCATCCAATCAGCAACCGATCTTTTTGGTGTTTGTACTCATGAGGTTGAACAAACTGCTAATGCTTGGTATGCTGTTGGCGTGGGTGCGATATACAACCCTGAAACAACCGCTGCCTTCTCAAGCCCTGACACATTCGGTTGTTCAATTCCACACAACGTTACCTTCAACAACGAAAGCGAAAATGCAATCACATTTGAATGGGATTTTGGTGATGGTGGAACAAGTACCGAAGAAAATCCGGTGCATGCCTACACCGCAGCAGGTACATATACAGTAACTTTAACTGCCGATGGTGGAGATTGTGGAACAGACGAAATTGTAATGGTTAGCTTCATTACCGTCAATCCAGATGCTGATTGTATTGTGATTTTACCAGAAGAAGGAACTGCAAGTACACAAACTTCGTGCGAAGGTACAATTTATGACAGTGGAGGTCCTGGTGGTGAATACACCGCCGGTGAAGATTCTAAACTCACCATTTCACCATTTGGCGCATTAAATGTTGAGTTGACATTCCCATTCTTTGATGTTGAAGAAGGTCCTGGGGCTACCTGCGATTATGACTATTTAGACATTTTTGATGGACCAAACGAATTTGCTCCGTTGATTGGTCGTTACTGCAATAATGAGATGCCAAGTGATTTGAGTTCTTCTGGATCATCAATCACCTTAGTTTTCCATTCAGATGGTGGATTAGAATTAGATGGTTTCCAAATTAATTGGACTTGTAATTTGCCAGACTCTCCACCAGTGGCAGATTTTAGTGAAAATTCAACTTTTTCATGTGATGGAACTGTGTATTTCACTGATAGATCAACAAACTCGCCAACTTCGTGGGCATGGGATTTTGGAGATGGAGGAACATCTACCGAACAAAACCCAAGCCATACATACGCAGCAAATGGTGTTTACGATGTCACTTTAACAGCAACAAACGGAATCGGCAGTGGGGAGATTATTGAAACAAGTCATATTACGGTTGCGTTAACTGAAAACCCTGTTGTAACCGACGACAATGTTTGCCAAGACGGTGAAGGAGTGCTCATCGCAGAAGGTAGTGAAGATTTAAATTGGTACGAAGATCCAACCGGAGGAGTGCCTTTTTTTACAGGAAACACCTATACAATTCCTGAATTAGCCGCTACAACAACTTATTATGTGGAAAGTCATATTATGTCGCCATCTTTGTTTGTCGGGCCAGAAGATAACACTTTTGGTGGTGGTGGATTTTTTAACGGAGATCAACATTTGGTTTTCAACTGTCCAACTCCAGTAATTTTAAAATCTGTGGAAGTGTATGCTAACGGTTCAGGAAATCGAACGATTGAATTAAGAAATAGCGACGGTTCATTGATCGAATCAAAAACGGTGAATATTCCAAATGGTAACAGCACGGTTATCCTTGATTTCAATTTGCCAGCTGGTACAAATTTACAATTAGGAACTGAACTTGGAAGCGCGCCAAATATGTATCGCAACAACAGTGGTAGTCCAGATTATCCTTTTATCTTGCCAGAAGGAGTTGAAATCGTTTCTTCAAGCGCAGGTTTAGATTTTTATTATTTCTTCTACAATTGGGAAATTTTAACCTATGAATGTTTGAGCGGCCGTGTTCCTGTGACAGCCACCATCGTGGATTGCCTAACCATTGAGGAAGAAATTGGTCAATCAATTAATTTGTATCCAAATCCAACACGCGGAGAAATAACGGTTAGCACTGGTAATTTGCATAGCGGCACTATTCAAATTAAAGACATCGTCGGAAAAACAATCGCTACGATTTCATTTAATTCAAATAATTTCGTGGTTGACTTAAATCAATACCGAGCAAATGGCACCTACTTTGTGACATTTGTCGATGATTCGGGAACGGTAATTTCGACCAAAAGAATTGTTAAAATGTAATAAAATTTAAACGAATGAATAAAAAGCAGTTTCAAGCAATTGGAGCTGCTTTTTTGTTTGTCAAAAATTGTTCAAAACGATTATATTTGCTTTTTGCCGCAAAGGTCGACACACTCTAATAAAAAAAATAAAATGAAAAACACAGCATTAACTGAAAGACACATCGCTCTTGGAGCTAAAATGGTTCCATTTGCAGGATTCAACATGCCCGTTCAATACGAAGGAGTAAAAGCTGAACATGATTACGTTCGAAAAGGCGTGGGCGTTTTTGACGTTTCACACATGGGCGAATTTGTTTTCAGTGGAGAAAATACAATCGCACTTTTACAAAAAATAACATCAAACGATGTTTCAAAAATGGTGGATGGACAAGCGCAATATACATGCATGCCAAATAAAGATGGAGGAATTGTAGACGATTTAATCATTTATCGAAAATCCGCAACTGAATTCTTTATTGTTGTAAATGCTTCAAATATTGAAAAAGACTGGAATTGGATGGCGGCTCACAACAATTTGGGAGTTGACATGAAAAATCTTTCTGAGGAATATTCTTTACTTGCCATTCAAGGACCAAAAACCGCCGAAGCACTTCAATCACTTACGAGTATTGATTTGGCCGGAATGAAATATTACACATTTGAAATGGGAGAATTTGCAGGAATCAAAAACGTGATGGTTTCCGCAACAGGTTACACGGGCTCAGGAGGTTTTGAACTTTACATTAAAAATGAAGATGCAGGTCATGTTTGGGACCAAGTATTTGAAGCAGGAAAAGCATTTAATATTCAACCAATTGGATTAGCTGCTAGAGATACCTTACGACTAGAAATGGGATTTTGTTTATACGGCAACGACATTGACGATACAACCTCTCCACTTGAAGCCGGTTTAGGATGGATCACAAAATTCACAAAAGATTTTACGAATTCTGAAAATCTAAAAAAACAAAAAGAAGAAGGGGTAAAAAGAAAATTGGTGGCTTTTGAATTGATTGATAAGGGAATTCCTAGACACGATTATATTATCAATGATGCGCAAGGAAATGAAATAGGAAAAGTTACCTCTGGCACGATGTCTCCATCAATGAATATTCCAATCGGCTTAGGCTATGTAACTGTCGAAAATTCTGCTTTAGATGTTGAAATTTATGTAGAAATTAGAGGAAAACAGCTAAAAGCAAAAGTGGTAAAACTACCATTTTACAAAGCATAATTTTTAGAAAATCGGATCGACGAATTTATAAATTAAATCGTCGATCCGATTTTATATTAGAACAAATAGCGCATACAAGGAAAAACCTCCAAGTATAAATTAGTATAAAGATTTCCAATTATTCAATTATTTACCTAATTGTATTGGTTATTTACAATTGATATTCTATATTTGCAGGCTTGAAAATTTTACAATAGATAAACTATCACTTTGAAATGAGAAATAAAGGATTTTTTTGGTCAATCACGATCGCATTAGTATTGGCTTGTATATATCAACTTACATTTTCTTGGGCAACTAGCCGCGTAGAAAACGACTCTAAAAAATACGCCGCCGATAAAATAGATTCACTCTATGCAAATGGCGTTGAGAGCCTCATGGTTGGAGGTGATACCTTGTTTTTGAACGATCAAATTGACAGTAACACATTGGTACTTCAATATGAAAATGAGTACATACGAAGCAAAATGAACGAAAAAGTTCACTTTTTTGGATATACTTATGCCGAGTGTAAAGCAAGTGAAATCAACTTAGGTCTCGATTTAAAGGGCGGAATGAGTGCTACTTTAGAAATCTCTGTTCCTGATTTAGTTCATCAATTAGCTGGAAAAACGGGGAACAAAGAATTTATGATCCCTTATGAAATTGCAATTGAACGTGCAAATAAAGGAGATGATAATTTCATCGATCTATTTGTAGAAGAATACGAAAAGGCAAATCCAGGTGTGTTGATGGCGAAGGTTTTCCACATGCAAAACCCTGATTTGATTGAAGCGGATGCTTCAAATGCACAAACTGCTGACTTCCTTAAAGAAAGAGCTGTTAACGCTTTAGATGGTGTCGAATTGATCATCGAGAAAAGGGTGAATCAATTTGGGGTTTCACAACCTACTATTCAAAAACAAATTGGTACAAATCGTATTTTTGTAGAATTACCCGGAGTTAGCGACAAAGCAACTGTAAGAAAAAAATTACAAGCAACCGCTAGTTTGGAGTTTTATGAAATTTATGAAAATCAATCATTCGGAATTAGTGGTATCCTGGCAAATTCGGAAGAAGCTTTAAGCCAAGCGCTTTTTGGCGGGCCAATTGACCTTACAGTTGAACCTGAGGACACTTTAACTGATACAACTAATGTGGATACCGCAGATTCAACAGCTGTAGAAGATGATCTATTAGGTGCAGCGACTAATGACGATCTTTTAGGAGATGACAAAACTAAAAAAGCGGATTCTTTATTAACGGATCAAGAAAGAGAAGAACGATACCCAATTCGTTCATTAATGAACCTGTCTTTTGAATATGATGAAAATAATCAGATTGTAGGTTATGGTCAAGGTTCGGTGGTTGGTTATGCGAGCATTGCCGATACATCTGCCTTAAACTACCGATTAAAACACCCTGCTATTCGTGCTAACTTGCCACAGGACTTAGTTTTCATGTGGGACGCCAAAGAAATTTTAGATGAAGATCGACTACCAACAGGTGTGATCTATCTTCACGCAATTAAAGTTCCTTCGTCAGGAGCAAAAGTTGGAGGAAAAGACATTAAATATGCAGCACTAGATGACAAAGTGATCGGGCAGTACGCTGTGAGCATGGTAATGAATGAGTTAGGATCTCAGAAATGGAAAGAAATGACCACTGAAAACTTAAACAAACAAGTGGCCATCACGATGGATAATTATGTGTTCTCTGCCCCGGTTGTTAACGACATCATGGAACAAAGTTCTTCAATCACTGGAAACTTTACCATGGCAGAGGCCAAAGATTTAGTTGGATTATTAAATGCTGGTGCTTTTCCTGCTCCAGTTAAAATCGTAGATGAATCAATTGTAGGAGCTTCATTAGGAGAAGAAAATACAAATTCTGGTATTTGGTCGTTTGTACTTGCTTTATCGTTGGTGTTAGCCTACATGGTATTCTATTACAACAAAGCTGGGTTGATTGCAGATGCGGCGTTAATTATCAACGTATTCTTATTAATTGGTGCATTAGCTTCATTAAAAGCAATTTTGACCTTACCTGGTATTGCAGGAATTGTACTTACGCTGGGGATGTCAGTGGATGCGAACGTGTTGATTTTCGAACGGATCAAGGAAGAATTAAGAAATGGAAAGGGCTTAAAAACATCAATTAATGAAGGTTATTCAAAAGCATTATCTTCAATCCTCGATGCAAACATCACAACACTTTTAACTGGGGTTGTACTCTTAATATTCGGTACAGGTCCAATAAAAGGTTTTGCGACTACGTTAATCATTGGTATTTTTACCTCGTTCTTCGCAGCGATCATTATTACCCGATTAATTGTATCATTTTTTGCTGATAAAGATAAAAATATCTCGTTTTCAACGACCTTCACAAAAAATTGGTTCACAAAAACTAATATTCCTTTCGTTAAAAAACGTAAGTTATTCTATTTAATCTCGTCAATTATAATCGTTATAGGGATTGGATCATTGTTTACAAGAGGTTTAGATTATGGTGTTGATTTTGCAGGAGGAAGACAATATAAAGTTGTCTTTGATCAGAAAGCAGATTACGAAGGAATCAAAGCTGAGTTAAAAACTCAATTTGAAGGAAACGAGCCAGGTGTAAAAATGGTTGACAATAGCTTTACAGCGTTGATTACAACTAAATACAGAATTACAGAAACTACTCCAGAAGTGGACAGTTTGTTGGAAGGCCTGTTGAAAACTGGTTTAACTAAATTTGGTGAGTTTAAAGTGGAGGAAACTAAAATGATTGCTCCTACCATTTCGACTGACTTGAAGAAAAATGCGTTTTATGCAATTGGATTCTCTCTACTAATCATTTTCTTATACATTTTATTTAGATTTAGAAAATGGCAATTTGGTCTAGGAGCCTTGATATCTTTGGCACATGACGTTTTAATTGTATTGTCAATTTTCTCACTTTGTTACGGTTGGATTGGATTCTCGCTGGAAATAGATCAAGCATTTATTGCAGCAATATTAACAGTGGTTGGTTATTCGATCAACGATACCGTTGTTGTATTCGATAGAATGAGAGAGTATATAACAATTTATCCAAAAAAAGACCAAAAAGAGACAATCAATTTGGCTTTAAATACCACTTTAGGAAGAACAATTAATACTTCCTTAACGACATTTATCGTTTTGGTAGTGATCTTCATCTTTGGTGGAGCAGCGATAAAAGGATTCGTATTTGCGTTGATGGTTGGTGTGGTTGTAGGTACCTATTCTTCGATTTGTATAGCTACTCCAATATTCGTTGATTTCACCAAAAAATTGGTTACAAAACAAAATACTGAAAAAAATTAGTTAAAAGCCTTAATTAACGAAAAGCCTTCCTAACTTTGGAGGGCTTTTTAGTTTTATGACATTACTCTTTTTAGAAAATATAGGTGGTTCTGAGGTGTTTTTCATCCTAATGGTAGTATTGATGCTATTTGGATCAAAGAGTATCCCAGGTATCGCTAAAACACTTGGGAAAGGTATGCGTGAAATCAAAACCGCTACCAATGAAATTAAAAGGGACATCCAAAATTCTACGTTGGAAATGCGCAAGGATTTGAATGTCGAAAATCCCTTAACGGAAATGAAAAAAATGATGGATCAGCCCATCGAACCAAAAGAGTTTAAAAAAGATAATCCTGAAACCACGCTCGAAGCGCCTGACGAAAGTTTACCGATTTCGACCACAGTTAATCCTACTGAAAAGATCGAACCGCCTGAAACCATTGAAGATAAAGCGTAATTCTTTTCAACTGAAAATTTATTTATTTTAGGTAAACCTTAAAAATCGACCCGTTAACTTTAATATATTAAAGAAAAGGAGTTTGATGAATTTAAATCCGAACTAGAAGAATTGTTTCAGGTAAAAAATTTCGTGCACGATAGTGAAAACTACTGAGAATATATGGAGGGGTTTAGCAGAAAATTTAATGCGAAATTAAATATTTCTCTACCTCACAAAACTAAAATCGATTTACCTAGTCATGAGATTCCATTGCTAATTGTCTTTTAAGGATGCGGCGATAAATATTTAGAGCAAATTGGGTATGATTTGAATGAGTATTTTAAGTTACCTGCCTATTTTAGAAGCTTCCGTTACAATAATACCGGCGAAAAAAGAGAATTTCATTCAGATGACTAAGAAATGCTTGAGTTTGAGAAAAAGCCACGAAGTAACGATGGGCTATTTAGAGTTGTATTGAATATAAAATCATGTTTTTCTATGCAAAAATACGGTTACAATAATTTAATTTATCTGTTAATTGATTGATTACCATACACAAAGAAATAGTCGATTCATTAAATATTAATAAAAATCTGGATAGTAGTAATTTAGAGTCGAACTAAGGTTCGGAACCAAATCCACCCCTGATAGGAGTGATAGCTTGGCGCAGCAAAAGGCAATTGAAGTACCAATGCCCATTTTGGATGCTTGTAGGAAAACATGGGCAGTGGATTGCTGAAATGCTTTTGGCTAGCCAACTAAAACGAAGAGCAGGAAATGGTGGCCAAATCCTGAGCCACCTACTCTATCGCATCACAATTACATGCCCGTTGTAGGTATGCACTTTATCCGAGCGGGTATCGCCAAATTCGATTTGCCAAATGTATGTTCCATCTTCCACCAATTTACCATCGCGGTAGGTACCATTCCATCCGCTATTTAAATTGTACGATTCGAATAATATTTCGCCCCAACGGTTAAACATGGTTAAATGATAATCAAAAATATCTACCCCTGAAGTCATGATTGGTTTAAATATTTCATTAAAATCGTCGCCATCTGGAGTAAAGGTATTTGGCACATAAAAGATGATAACATCCAAAATAGTTAATGGTTTAACGATGGTATCCGCGCAGCCTATATCGTTACCTGCAATTAACATAATTTGGTAGGTTTCATTTGGTACAATTGGAAACACGTGAATTGGTTCAAATTCATTCGAAATGGCTGATCCATCATCAAAAAACCATGAATATTGGGTCGCATTGAGTGATGAATTTGAAAATTCGACTTCGGTATCTTCAATATCAATTGGGTTTGGTAAATAAGAAAATGCTGCAACGGGTTGATTTCTAACTTCGATATAATCTAAATAATTGGCAGTTGATCCACACAAAGCGGTTGAATTGACTGTTAAACTTACATCAAAGATACCCGCAGTAACGTAGGTATGCGACACTGCTCCACAACTGGTAGATGAAGTTCCGTCACCAAATGTCCATAAACAAGAGATCCCTGGGAGAATCGTTAAATTGGAGAAATTGACCGCGAGCGGATCACAACCAAACAAAGTATCTGCCGAAAAAATAACAGAAGGAACTAAATTAACTGTTATGGTAATGTCCTCTATGTTTACACATCCATTTGCATCGGTTGCTGTAACTTCGTAGGTATCAACTCCTGCACCCGGAGTAAATGGTGTTCCGTTGGTGATTGGATGATCCCAAACGTAAGATCCTCCAACTCCTGCGCCACTTGCAGTAAGTGTAATATCATCTCCAAGACAAATCGTTGCCGAAGCTGGCGTTGATACAATTGTGATTACTGGTCGTGGGTTAACAGTAATAACAAACTCCGCCACATCATCAATACATGGCAGCGCTACTGGAAACGTGTAAGTAAATACATAATCTCCCCCCGCCAAACCTGAGGCACTAAAAACCCCAGTAATTGGATTAAACGCTCCTGAGGTCGTTGTCTCGTCCCAAATTCCCCCCGGATCGGCACCTACTAACAACGTATTCAAATCAATCGTCTCTCCTGGCGAATTACAAATTTCAGCCACATTGTCCGGCCCTGCCGATCCACCAGGGCCAACTGAAACTGTAAAATTTGCCAAATCAGTTACCCCTGCACAAGCTGTAAATAAGTATTCAAATGTATAAGTCCCAACTCCAGCCAGTGTGGCGTTAAATTCAGTTGTTATTGGATCAAAAGCACCGCTTCCTGTCGTTTCTGTCCAAACACCTCCTAGCTCGGCATCGCCTGAAAGTAAATCTTCTAAAACCACAATTCCAGCGCAAACTATTGTATCATTGTCAGCACCAGCATTAGCACTTGACTCTACAATCACTGTAAATTCAGCGACATCAACCGACCCATCACAACCTACTACGGTATATTCAAAAGTATAGGTGCCTAGACCAACCAAGGTTGGGTCAAATTCAGTTGTTACCAAATCAAATCCACCACTTACCACTGGTTCAGACCAAACTCCACCTGGCGTTGCATCACCTGACAATAAATCTGATAAAACCACAATATCTGCACACGTTGTATCAGTATTATCCGAACCTGCAATTGCTAAATCACCAGGGCAAGTTATCACCCATCCTGATGAACAACCAGTGTTTGTTAACGTAACAGTTGTAAAAGGAATCGTTGAGTTGACAGTGAGATAAACATCGCCGTAGCCGTCTGAGCATAAATAAGGCCCAATTACAGCGCCCGCAACTCCAACGTGAACACCTGATAAACTCATCACACCTCCACCATCAATCGCAATTGTGGCATAATCATCTGTATTAACGGCAAAATACGCCAAAGTTAATGAAAGAGTTGGTGCACATGTTGATACAATATTGCCGGTACAACCAACTCCAGTCCAAGCTCCACCTAAACCATCTCCTTCTAAGCATACCGAACATCCAGGATCGGAAGGTGCAATATAGCCTGAAAAAGTAGTTCCTACACTTGTGTATAATCCACAATCTTGAGCATTTACAACTGTAAATTGAATCAATAATAAGATGAAGAGTAATTTTTTCATAGGTAAAAGAATAACTAAGTTCGATTTTTTTGGCTTAATTATAAGACCAAGTATGTGATTTACGTATGAAATAAACACAGCCAGAAGCCGTTGTTATTGTTAAGGTAATTTCATACGCTTTTTGTTCTTTATAAAAAACCTTAGGATTTGACAAAGCAGAGGTTTCCCCATTACCAAAATCCCAATTCCATGATACGATTGGTTCACTCAAGATCGTTAAATCTTTAAAAATTGTCACTCCTGCCGATGGATAATTGTTGGTAGAAAAATCTATTGGCGATCCATTTTCTGAATTTAATAAATACGTCACGATTGTCGGACTTCCTAAAACGTCAACCGTCATTTCATAGACTCCGTTTCCGTATTTTAAACAATTAATCTCATTGGTCGTTTCGCCAGCTAACAACAAACCATCTTTGGTCCATTGTACTATTTTTGCTTCTTTTTCTAAACTTCCTATTAAACGAAAATCCCCACTACACCAATCACCTTTTAGCGCTATTGTATTTTGGGAATAAACCGACACGGTTAAAAAAAGAAGGACAAAACTTAGTGTTTTTTTCATAAAATAGTTTGTTAAACGCTATGCAGACGATTTTTTTTAGATTGCGTTGCCTTTAGATTATTTAACTAATTCAGTTTCATTATTTCGTTTATTCTTGATCCCTGAAAAAACGGATAAAATCAACAATAATAAAACAGTTATTGGCACCCACGTTGGAATCGGAACTGGATCGCCGGTAGCGTATGAATGTAAACCGCTCAAGTAATAATTCACGCCAAAAAAGGTCATGATTATTGCACCGTACGCCCATAAAGAGGCAACGTTAAATGCAAATTGACCTTTAAGACCGGGTACAAATCTAAAATGCATCACAATCGCATAAATCAATACGGAGGCCAATGCCCAAGTTTCTTTAGCATCCCAACCCCAATAACGTCCCCAACTTTCATTGGCCCAAATTCCTCCTAAAAAGGTGCCTATGGTTAACATAAACAAACCGATCATAATCACCATTTCAGAAACATAGGTCAATTCTTTGGTCGTTAATTGGATGCGTTTTTTGTTATTCGGTGAAATGGTCAAATTAAGGATTAAACAAATCAAGCCTAAAATTGCACCAAGACCTAAAAAGGCATAACTTCCAGTAATAATGGCCACGTGAATCATTAACCAATACGATTTTAAAACAGGCACCAATTGGGTGATTTCTGGATCGAGTGAATTTAATTGTGCTACAAAAAGCAATAACCAACCTAACAATCCTGCTGCACCCAATACAATTTTATTTTTTCGCGCAAACAACAATCCAGCTACCATGGTGATAAAACCAATAAAAACAACTGCTTCATACCCATTACTCCAAGGTGCGTGTCCCGATAAATACCAACGAATTCCTAGTCCAGCTGCATGTAGACCCACCATCAAATAAGTAATAACAACCGCAATCCGTCCAACCCATTTATCACGATATTTGGGTAAAAAGAGCGATAAAAAAGCAACAAATAAGATAACTAAAGCAATAATGATATAGATATTCGTCAATCGATCAAATATTTTTGCTTTGTTGTAAAAAATTTCCAATTCAATTTTTGAGGTAGATGGAATAGCGTTAGGATCGCCAAATTCTCGCTGGTAATCATCGATTAATTTTACTACCATATCCGCTTGTTGCCAATCTTTTGTTTTTAATGAATGGTTGACCGCCATGGTATACATTGGAACGATCGAATTCGCGAATTCGGCATCTGCTCCTTGAAAAGGTAATTCTGGTTCGAAAGGTGAAAACCATCTTTTTTCAGGATCATTTGGCAAAGGCAGAATTTTTAAATAAGCACCTGAAAAAATGCCGTAAAGAATCCCCAAACGTTCGTCTGTTTTTAAAACATCCTTGTCATATAGAGACTGTTCAGAAGGTTTTTTCAATCTAGCTGCTTCGGCATCTGCTTGCAAGATATATTCAAAATCAACCGTAAAAAAATCTACAAAGGCAGCATACTTCTCCACCTTTAATTTTTCTCGTAAAGGTTCACCAGAAACTAAAATCAAGGGTTCAAAATTCCAATCCACAAAATTGGTTTGGATACCGACAAATACTTGTGTGGCAGATTGACCATTAAAGGAGGTACTACGGTGTAATTTTTTCAACACATCGGTGGCCATGGTATGCACTGGTTGAAATCTTCCTCCCTGATCTTGAATGACCAAACGAGCAAATTTTTCAGAATGCTCGAGGTCAATGACTGGTGTGATGGCGTTCTCTCGTTTGAGAAGATCGCTATCGCGCATGGTTTTTTGGCTAAATCCTGCAACTGATCCACCACCCAAGAGTAAAAAAAGTAAAACAACCGAAGTTAAGCTTTCTCGTTTCGCCCTAATTTCATTCGATTTTTTTAATAAATATCTAAACCGTCCGCCTTTCGAAATTAAACTAATAACAAATCCTAATCCGAGTAAGAAATAACCAATATATGTTACCAAGGTGCCAGGTGCATCATAATTCACAGATAAAATAGTTCCTAATTCATCTTTGTCATAAGATGATTGAAAAAAGCGATAACCTCCGTAATCCAACACATTGTTCATGTAAATGTGAAAATCCTCCTCATACCCTTTATTCATGTCTATCAACTTTACTTTACTTGAAAACGAAGATGGATTTTCCGTACCGGGGTAACGTTCTAATTCAAAATCATTTAAAAAAATAGAAAATGGCAATTCAACCTCTTTCGAGCCAAAACCTAATTCGTACGTTAATTTACCTAGCTGAAAAGGTTGAATAAATGGAACAGTTCCTTTTCCGCCTCGCAACACGACTTCTTGTTTTAATTCTCCCTGTTCTACCAACACCGTCATCGCCTTCATATCTCTTGGTATTTCTTCACTTTCCACCATGGTCAACTTGGCTTTTGGTAGATAAGTGTTAAAAACGAATTGCGAATTCATGCCCGTATACAATCGTTTTGGAATAAATCGTTGCACCGAATCATTTGCTATAACCCCTTGCGATTGATCCGCCATTTGAAGATAATTCAATTCGAAAGGTGTTTTGACAAAAATTCCCGAATCTGTTTCAAAAATCGATACTACATCAGTTTCCTCAAAATAATTAAAGCCAATTTTTAAGGCTCCATCTTGAATTATTTGGCCTGATTGCAGGTAATTGTATCGTCTTCCTCCACCTGGCTGAACGGTCACAATCTCCAAAAAAGGCACCCCATCTTCAGCAGCAATTAAAGTGTCTTTGACCCCCTCTTTT
The DNA here is from genome assembly GCA_044361315.1 of Crocinitomix sp. Lineage (GTDB taxonomy): Bacteria > Bacteroidota > Bacteroidia > Flavobacteriales_D > Crocinitomicaceae > Crocinitomix. The sequence goes on from JBIKJA010000002.1 coordinate 258,079, forward strand.
AAATCCAAAAATGAAATGGCAATCGACTCTTTTTCTTGTGGAAAATCAAACTCGTGGTGAAAATAATTATTGGTATATCCATCAACAATCATCGGAAGATCAATTAAATACTGACTTTTAAAATCGTGTACCTTAATTTGCAAATACGTTTCAGTACTAATAATTACGTTCGAAGATTCACCTTCACGAATCAACATCGCCCCTTCAAATCCAAAAATTCGAGTAATCCACGCGCCAATCACAATAATCAAGAAAGAAATATGAAACACCAACGAGCCTAGTTTGCTGATTTGCCAAAGTTTATACCGGTAAATATTAAAACACAAGGAAAGAAATAGATAGGCCAAAATACATTCAAACCACAAAGCTTTGTAAATTAATTTTTGAGCAACAGGAGTTCCAAAATCGTTCTCAACAAAGGTCGCAACGCCTATCGCAAGAAAAAATAAAAGCAAGAAAACGGCCATTACCGACATTGAAAAAAACTTATTGAGTACTCGTTCCATAGCCTTACTATTTTCAAATTTAATTGTGTGCAAATTTAAGGATGATTTTACGAAAGCCATGCTTTTTTGAAGATATATCCACAATTCTAATTTCGCGACGAATCAATTCGAAAAATATCCCCCTTTTTTTCTTTATCGTCAACATTTTTTTTAGGTAAATTTTATATATCCGCTTAACAGTTCAAAATTCTTCTATGCCCTTAAATCCTGAAATAACCTATTTTTTAGCCGTGTAAGAGGCCGTTTTTCATCGCAATCCATTTGCCGTTCGTGCTACTACCGTTAATCATTTAATTCTTGGTGATACAATGACTTTTCTCAACGAAACGGTGGATGAATGGTCAAAATTTCATTGCCGAGGAACGGATGGTTGGCTAAAAACTGTCGATGTGACGGACATAGGAATTTTGGAAATTAATTTTGTGGACATTGGTCAAGGAGATGGTTGCCATATCGTTACGCCTGCCGGTGAAATTATTTTAGTAGATGCAGGCGAAGGAGTTGGACTTATTTTTCAGATGTTGGAAAGGATTGTGCGGGTCGTGCCACATGTCCCCATGATGAAGAATTTTTACACCTAATGGCATTTTTGGGTGTTAATTGGCGATTTAAATCATTTCCCTTGTCTCCGAGAGTTTATATGAATATATATGGAGCTTGGGATCAACTTCCTTTTCCAGCCCTAAATCTAAAATACCACCTTTAACAAAGTGAACCTATATTAAAAATTAATGCTCTGCGAATTTATTTTAAATATAACGAAGTGAAAATCTTTTTCATGAGCATTGTTTCGAATTTCGTTTTTGGAGTAATTTAGACAGGATCGTTCTGCTAGACAATTTTGTTGACTATATGAGTGTTAACTTGGCTACTGGTATTTATTACATGACAACGATTTCAGAAAACGGCTTGATCATCAAGAAAAAAATTATTGTCCTTTAATGGATTAGTTTAACCATTTGTTCTTCGAAATTTGTTTTTTTTAGGTTTAACCATAAAAAGTTAACTGTCGCATTATTGAATAACACACAATAATTCAATAAAAATTAGCAATTTGAGAAAAAATTCATCAAATTTGTGGCATAAGAATTGTCTTTTAACACGCTTAACTGAAAAATAAAACATGAAATTTTTTGCATCCCTCTCAATATTGTTCGTCTGTACCATCTTATTAACCGCCTGCCCAATAAGTTCAGAATTCCCACTTGGAAAAAAAGGCGAAGTGAGTTTGAACCAAAATTTAATTGGTATTTGGACAACCGACGCACAAGATATAGAGGCAAATTCAGTTCAATTTACAAAAGGCTCAGAAGCAAACACCTATAATTTCGAAGTTTTAGAAAAAGGTTCAATGTTTATGGCTGATGGACCAAGTTTTATCGCTTGGTTGACCGAATTAAATGCTAAAACATTTTTGGTGCTACAACAAGTTATGGATGGTACCCCGCAAGAATCGTATTATGTTTACTGCATACAACAAGAAAAAAAGAAAATGACTTCTTTTGATATCACACTGAACGTAAATGGAATCGAAGCAATCACTTCTATCGAAGCTTACCGAGATGAAGTAAAAGCATCTATGGAATTCGAAGATTTTCTATCCAGTCAAATAGATTGGGTAAAAAAATAAGCCCTTTCAAATAGACTCTAATAGTTGCTGATTTAATTAATTCTTCTAGGCAATTTTGCTGTTACTATCATTCAAATTTCATCTTTTGCGATCTTAATTTCCCCTCATCTGTATTTTAAATACCTTCACCCAAATGAAAAGGGTTGATTTTGTTCGTTTTTGAAAATCGAGTCTGGTTTTATAATTTTACTCATTTTATCTTTCCCTAACTTAATTTCTTCCTCAATGAAATCGTGAATACCTTCACCCAAATAAAATGGCTTTATTTTGTTTTCAAAAAAAATCAACAATCGCATGGTCGTTTGAATTTTTTTGATAATATTTTAATGATCAATACAATAAAAATCAGCCATGAAACAAATTTCACAATTAAGCAAGTTTATTCTTTTGTCGTTGGACTTTTAACTTCAACCTTATGGGTACAAGTAACCACCTTTGAATACACGGGTGGAATTCAAACATGTTTGGCTCATGTGAGGATCTCGGTTTTGAAGAAAATTAGAGTGAATTGCAAGTTAGAATTTATCCAAATCCAACAAATGGCATGACAACCTGTATTTTAGAAAATAACCTCGAATTAGGGCGATTTGAATTAGTAGATCCATTGGGGTAAATCATTACTTCAGCATCACTTATTGACCAAAAAATCATAGAATTTGATTTAACGGATTTTTCTTCAGGTCTCTATTTTTTACGCATATATAATGAGGACCAACTCGTGGCAAATCAAAAAAATAATCGTAAATTAGGCAAATGAACTTTTCGCTTCGCATTGCTAATTTACGATTGACACTATTAGTAATAACATCTTTTAGTGTAATTTCTTATGCCCAAATTGATCATTGGGAAACAGCGGTTTATGAAACCGACAGTTGGAAGTATTTCGTTCCAGACTCAGATGTTGATGAAACATGGACAACCTTGGCCTTTGATGATGGTGCTTGGTTAACTGGAATAGGCGGTTTTGGTTTTGATGACGGAGATGACAATACCATTCTGTCGCTCGGAACGATTTCAGTTTTCCAACGAATTGAATTTACAATTGTCGACACTGCAGCGATTGAACTGGCGCTCTTGCATGTCGATTATGATGATGGTTTTGTCGCTTATTTAAACGGACAAGAAATTGCACGCGAATTATTAGATGGAGCAGGTCAACCGGCGTGGAATCAATTTACAACAGATGCTCGCGAAGCAACTATGTACGCGGGGGGAGTACCCGCGCAATACATCCTTCCAAAAGAATTTCTGAGTGATTATTTAATTCAAGGAACAAATTTACTTTGCATACAAACACATAATGCAACACTCGAATCTACCGATCTGAGTTCAAGGGTCTTTTTAAGTCTTGGTATTACAGATTCTTCTTCGAATTACGGAACACCACCTGCTTGGTTTGAAATGGAGTATTCGAATTTACCCATAATCGTCATTACCACCGTTTCGCCGATCGTCGACGAACCAAAAGTAGCGGGCACAATGGGAATCATTCACAATGAAAGCGGTTCCAATTCTTTGCTTGATCCTTTTAACGAATTTTATGGTGAAATCGGAATCGAATTACGGGGTTCTTCATCAGCCATCTTTCCGAAAAAAGCCTATCGGTTGGAAACACGTGGTCCAGATTCGACCAATTATAATGTTTCCGTTTTTGATTTTCCTGTCGATAATGATTGGGTACTTTATGCGCCTTATGCAGACAAATCGCTGATTCGAAATGTGCTAACCTATAAACTGGGAGCAGAAATGGGTCATTATGCACCACGGACACAATTAGTTGAACTTTATCTGAATAATCAATATGTTGGTGTTTATGTCTTTTTGGAAAGCGTCAAACAGAGTCCTGGTCGCGTCAATATTGACGAACTTAATTATACGGATACCACTGGAAATGCATTAACAGGAGGTTATGTTTTTAAATTGGATCGCGGACCAGCAGCATGGACTTCGCCTTATGGCCACCAACCTCCAGCGGGTGGTGTTGTTCAATTTCAAATGCAAGATCCTGATATTTCCGAAATGCATCCAACACAATTGAATTATCTAAAAAATTATGTCACGGCTTTCGAAGATGCACTATTCGGTCCTGATTTCACCGATCCTGAATTAGGATACCGAAAATATATTGATGTACGCTCGTTCATTGATTTTATGTTAGTCAATGAAATGACTGGAAATTTGGATGCGTACAGGGTGAGTTCATTCTTTTATAAAGAGCAAGAAAGCATTGGTGGAAAAATGGTAGCTGGTCCAATTTGGGATTTTAATTTAGGTTGGGGGAATTGTAATTTCTGTTTGGGCGAATCGGTTTCTGTATGGAAAATGAATAGCAATAGCTATTGTTATGGAGACGGCGAGCATTATGTCAATCGGTGGTGGAGTACATTATTATCTGATCCTGAATTTAGTCATGAATTCAACTGTCGTTGGCAAGAATTGCGGTTATCGGTTTTGAACGAAGATAGTATCCTGGCTTATATTGATGAAATGGAAATCTATTTAGCAGATGCTGCTGCGCATAATTTTGAGCGTTGGCCTATTTTAGGATCTTATGTTTGGCCGAACAATTATATCGGTGCAACGTATTCGGAAGAAATGGATTATCTCGGCGAGTGGATGATTGAACGATTTGCATGGATGGACGCCAATATGTTTGGATCATGCGAAGATTTAGGTGTTGAAGATGACTATCAAGTTGAATTTGCACACCTCTACCCCAATCCGACCACGGGAGCAACAACTTTAATTTTAAAAGCGTCGATTGCAAATGGACATATCGCTATCATCAATCATTTAGGACAACTTATCGATCGCATTGAATTGACAGATCAAAACCGCCTTGAAATAGACCTAACAGAATATGATAAAGGACTTTATATTCTTCAAATCTACTCGAATAATCAACTTATATCTAACCAAAAAACAATACGCAATTAATCGCAATGAAACGTCACTATTTACTTTATTTCGCCCTTATAACCGGAACGATAGCTTGTAATAAAACAGAAGGTCCAGGAGGAACATCAATCATCACTGGACACGTCAAAATTCAAGATCATACGGAGGGTCGACCAGAAATTACCGAAATTATTTTTTCTCAAGGAGTCAATATAGAACATGGTGATTATTGGGTAATTAACAATCCTGCAGGGCTAACGCAATATTATGTTTATTATTCTAATCCGACTTGGGTTTCAGAAGCGAATCCGTTTTTAGAGGGACGGACTGGGGTAGCGGTTTCATTTAATTATTCCGATTCGAATGTTGAGATCGCGGCCAATACGGCAAATGCCATTTCACCTAGTTTAGGAGGAAGTTTTGACATTATTCGCAATGTGGACGTGCTTACTTTTGTAGGAAAAACCAACGGTGACGCACCAGATGCCGATAAAGTAACGACCAACTTTCAAGTCAATACAGCGCAACAAGGAAAAAATTCAATTTCGGGATTATTACAACCTGCTGTAGATGAAAAAGTTTATTTGGTTTATGGCGATCAAGAGGTTTATGGTGATTTAACCCGAACTGGTGGCGACGGCGAATATCAATTTAAAAATCTTACAAACGGTAATTATACTGTTTATTCGGTGCGGACAGATGCGCTTACTGGTGAGGTTACCAAGGTAATTCAAAAAGTAGAAATTACCGACAAAAAAACGGTTGTTGAAGCGCCTGAAATTAAGATCATCAATTAATAATAGCCACAAAAACGTTCCAAAATGGCATTTATTTTAAGGCCGTTTTGGAACGTTCATTTTGTACAATTTCCATGTGAATCAAGGCGAAATGTGGTTTTAATGGTCAAATTGGGCGATTGAAAATTTTCAGTGCGGATGACCTTCATTTTCGTGTAGCGATAGTTTATTTCGTGCATTCCACTGAGGAAATTTCTCGGAATTGAATCTTTAATTTTCCAACCAAATTCGTCATAAAAACTATAAACTGAATCGCCGTTTAATCGGAAATAAATGGGTTGATTTTGTTCGTTTTTGAAAATCGAGTCTGGTTTTATTATTTTACTCATTTTATCTTTCCCTAACTTAATGTCTTCCTCAATTAAATCATGAATACCTTCACCCAAATAAAATGGCTTTATTTTGTTTTCAAAAAAAATCAACAATCGCATGGTCGTTTGAATTTTTTTGATAATATTGTACTGCTCAATACAATAAAAATCAGCTATGAAACAAATTTTACAATTAAGTAAGTTCATTCTTTTAGCTATTGGACTTTTAACTTCAACCTTATGGGGACAAGTAACCACCTTTGAATACACGGGTGGAATGCAAACATACATCGTCCCTCCTGGCGTCACTTCGGTGCAAATGGATTTATACGGCGCATCTGGATATGGAAATTTAGGATACGGCGGTAGAGTTGTTGCGAACCTAACCGTGACACCTGGCACAACTTTAAACATTTTTGTCGGTGGTACAGGTGGTCCAACTACTGGAGGATACAATGGCGGCGGAGTGCCTGGAAGTAACGCTACTTATGGCGGAGGCGGAGGCGCTTCTGATGTAAGACAAGGTGGATTAGCCCTCGCTAACCGAATTATAGTTGCAGGCGGCGGAGGCGGTTCTGGAAGTAACTGTGGGACATGGACTGCCGAAGGTGGGCATGGTGGTGGATTAATCGCTGAAAGTGGCTGCCTATACTCTTGCTCACACTGTCAATATACCGGTTCTGGTGGCTCGCAAGTCGCAGGTGGTATTGCTGGTCCAACTGGTCACGGATCTTGTTCTGGAAATAATAACGGTGCGTTAGGCGTTGGTGGATCAAATACAATCGCTGGTTATGGTACTGGTGGCGGCGGTGGTTACTACGGCGGTGGATCAGGATGTTTTGAAGGTGCTGGTGGAGGAAGTAGTTATACGACTCCAAGTGCTACCGATGTGGTCCACTTTGTTGGCGTTCGCAATGGAAACGGCCAAGTGATTATTACCGTTTTATGTACTGGTTTAACAACTTCTGTTTCAGGCACTGAATTATGTCAAGGGGACGGTTTAACACTTTCTGCAAGTTCTACGACAGGTGGATCAGTTTCTTGGGATTTAGGCGTGGTGGATGGTGTGACTTTTGAACCACCAGTAGGAACAACTACTTACACGGCTTCAAGTGATTCTGATGATGATTGTGATTTCTCCGTTGAAATTTTAGTTCATGCTGCACCTGCCGTAACTGCAAGTGTAGATGATGCAGAAATTTGTATCGGTGAAGACGTAATCTTTACTGGAGGAGGTGCATTAACCTATACGTGGTCGCCTGATGTTGTAACGGACGGTGTTGCCTATTCACCTGCCGAAACTGGAACATATACCGTAACAGGTACCGATGCCAACTCTTGTACCAACGAAGCCGAAGTAACGGTAATTGTTCACGAATCTCCGCCTGTCACAGCCTCGGTGGATATCGCAGAGATTTGCGATGGAGGATCCTTTATATTTACTGGTGGAGGAGCTGTTTCTTATGATTGGGACATGGGAGTAACTGATGGCGATCCGTTTACGGCACCAATTGGTACTGCAACCTATACGGTCACTGGAACAGATGAATTTGGTTGTGAAAATGTTGCTTCTATTGAAGCGACTGTTCATCCAAACCCTGTTGTCACTGCAACAGCAAGTGAAACGGAAGTGTGTTACGGCACTGAAGTAACCTTTAACGGAGGTGGCGCAACGACTTATGTATGGGATATGGATATCATTGATGACGAACCTACAGCGATGTTATTGAGCGGTACTTTCACCGTTACAGTTGTTGGAACAGATGATAACGGTTGTGAAAATACAGCCGGTGTAGAGATGACAGTTGCAGAAGAAATCGTGGTTACAAGTTCGACAGTTGATGAAATAGCTGGTTCAGATGGTACCATCGATCTTACAGTTTCTGGCGGTGTCGCTCCTTATATCATTGATTGGGACAACGACGGAACTGGTGATTTTGACGATACAGAAGATTTAACTGGTTTAAATGCTGGAACGTACACAGTAGTAGTTAAAGACGATAGCGGTTGTACAACAACTGTCACCATCGATGTCAACAGCCAATTAAGTATTGGAGATAATTCTAAAAACAACCTGCTTGTTTATCCAAATCCTACCACAGGAATTGTTATTGTTGAACATGCTGGATTCTTTAACTATGAAGTAACAGATGTTTCAGGAGCAGTTTTAATCAATGCAAGTGGAGCAGATAAAGTTACCTTGTCATTGGACAATTTTGCGAATGGAAATTACTTCATCACAATTAAAGCCGAAGGGCAAATTAGCACAGCGAAAATTGTTAAAAATTAATCTTCATTAAAGTTTTGTTAAAGAGGTCGGATCAAATGATTCGGCCTCTTTTTTTGTCTATCAATAAAAATCCGGTGCAATTTAAGCCAATTGTAAAAGCAAGGTTTAACAAAAAAATAACAATTCTCTTTTCCTTTCTCCCTACCTTTGTATGTTTCAACATCCATTTATGCGGTATTTTTTCAGTGCAATTTGTTTTCTTATTTCGTGGATTAGTTTTGCCAATAAAACCAGTGCAGAAATTTATGTAGATCTGCAAAAAGTACATTCCTTAAAAAGAGTCCTGTACATTGCTGCACATCCAGATGATGAAAATACACGTGCATTGGCTTGGTTTTCCTTATCTGAAAAAGCGGAGACGGCTTATCTTTCCTTAACACGTGGCGATGGTGGACAAAACCTAATAGGCGAAGAATTTAGTGAAGATTTGGGTGTTTTACGCACCCAAGAATTATTAGCAGCCCGCAAAATAGACCGTGCAAAACAATTTTTTACTCGCGCTGTCGATTTTGGGTATTCAAAATCAGCAGATGAAACGTTGAAAAAATGGGGAAAAGCTGAAATGTTGGCAGATGTTGTTTTAATTATTCGAAAATTTAAGCCCGACGTAATTATCACTCGCTTTCCACCCGACGAACGTGCAGGACATGGGCATCACACCGCCTCTACACTTTTAGCACTCGAAGCATTCGAAAAGGCAGCCGACCCAACTTATCTTCCCAACCAAGTCGCCGAATACGGCACATGGAAAACCAACGCTATTTATTGGAATTCAGCGGCTTGGGCCGACAAAGAAATCGCCACAAAAGCAATGAACAATCCGGATTATTTAATTCAAGATATTGGTGGATATAATTCACTTTTAGGTCAATCTTATAACGAAATTGGCACCCTTGCACGCAGTCAACATAAATGTCAAGGTTTTGGAGCAATTATCGAAAGAGGTTCAACCCTCGAATATTTTCAGTACCTCGGAGGAGAAAAATTAAAATCCTCTTTTTTTGAAAAAAACACCGCGAATTGGACAAGCTTAGTTTCGGCCCAATTTTCATCCGATTTTGAACAACTATTGGCCAGTTTTGATTTTGTAAACCCCGAAAACAATGTCTCCAAGCTCTTGTCTTTACGAAAAATCTTAACAGACATTCCAACCGTCAAGTTTAGTGACCTCAAAAAAGAAAAAATCGCACAATTGGATCAAATAATTGTGGCGTGCTTAGGTTTACATATCGAAGTCGTGGCAAACGATTATGCTGTGCCGGTCGGTGAAAAATTTACCGCCAATATTAACCTGCTAAATCGATCAAATAAATTAATTCAACTTGCCAATTTAGGAGGAAGTGCAGGAGTGACCGTTTTGGAAAAAGATCAATTAATCAAAAAAGAAATCACCCTCACCAACAACGAAAATTTAAGTATACCTTATTGGTTAGAAAAACCGTTTACCGATCGTTTTGAGGTGAGTAATCCAGCCCAAATTGGCTTGGCAGAAAATCAACCTACATTTAATTACACCATATCTTTTCTCCTCGATGAAGAAAAAATTGAACTCAATGTCCCCATCACCTATAAATGGCGAGATCCATCTTTTGGAGAACGACGACGAGAAGTGATTTCAACACCTGATTTTACGGTAAATTTTGAACAATCTACCTTAGTAATGAAACCGGGCCAAGTAACCACGATCAAAATAAAAATCCATAGTTTTAAAGAAAATCTAAACGATAAGCTGATTCCCGTCCTCAGTGAAGGTTGGCAAGTTTCTCCTTCCATCATCGAAATCCAAACCAAAGAAAAACACGAAGAAATTTGGAAGGAACTTACCATTCGATTGAAAGGATCGAGCAATAAAGGCAGCTTATCCTTCAAAAATTCGGCAGGTAAACCTCTTAAATCGCATACCGAAATTGCTTACGACCATATTCCAACTCAACTTATTTTAAAACCGGGGCAATTGGAGTTAGTCCCATTAGAAGCGTACATTATTCCGGGAAAAGTAGCTTATATCAAAGGAGCCGGCGATGCTGTTCCACAAGCCATTCAACAATTAGGTTTTGACGTAACAGAGGTAGCCGTTGCCGAACTTGCTACAATCAATTTGAATGAATTTAAATCGGTCGTCATTGGAATTCGTGCGTATAATGTCTCACCAGAACTTCATAATTTTGACAAAAAACTCAGTGATTATGTCTTTCAAGGAGGTAATTTGGTGATGCAATACCAAACTTTTTCACGAATTCCTGAAGAAAATAAATATGGTCCTGTGAGCTTTGAAATCTCACGAAATCGCGTTACGGAAGAAGATGCGAAAACCGTTTTCCTAAGCGATCATGCGCTGCTTAAAAAACCGAATGTCTTAACGGAAAAAGATTTTCAAGGCTGGGTGCAAGAACGTGGTTTGTATTTTGCCACCAATTGGGATGCAAGTTTTACGCCACTTTTAGGTTGGAATGACCAAGGTGAAGAAATGGACAAGGGCGCTTTAATTGTAGCCTCGCACGGAAAAGGGCAATTTGTTTACACAGGTATTTCATTTTTCAGAGAACTTCCAAACGGTGTGCAAGGGGCTTACCGACTTTTTGCAAATATCTTAAGTTACCAAGCACAATGACAGAAGACAAGGACAACACCAATTGGAAAGCTTGGTACTGGGGAATTTTCCTCTTTTTCGTGGCACAAGTAATTGTGTTTTTAATTATTTCAAACCAATACGATAAATGAGTTGGATTGATTGGTTAGTGTTAAGCGTCACGCTTTTCGTGATTGTTGTTTACGGCGCTTGGAAAACTCGCAAAAACAAAGATTTAGAAGGTTATTTACGTGGCAACAATTCAGAAAGTTGGTTTACCATTGGTTTGTCAATTATGGCCACCCAAGCAAGTGCTATTACTTTCTTATCTGGACCAGGACAAGCGTATGACAATGGCATGGGGTTTATTCAAATCTATTTCGGATTGCCCCTTGCAATGATTATCATTTCCGTTTTTTTTCTACCAATTTATTACCGATTAAAAGTTTACACGGCCTACCAATACCTTGAACAACGGTTTGATGTTCGCATGCGTGCGCTAACGGCATTTCTATTTCTCCTTTCACGTGGATTGGCAGCTGGAATCACGATTTTTGCGCCCTCGATCATCCTTTCAACCCTCTTAGGCTGGAATTTACAATTGACCTGCGTAGCCATCGGTGGTTTGGTGATAATTTACACGGTTTCAGGAGGAAGTCGTGCCGTTTCCTTGACGCAGAAATGGCAGATGGGAGTAATTATGATCGGAATGTTTGTGGCATTTTATTATGTATTAGACAGCATGCCTGCGGGATTAAATTTTTCGGAGAGTGTCGACATGGCAGGGAAATTGGGTAAAATGGAGGTGGTGGACACCTCATTTGATCTTTCAAATCGGTACACCATTTGGACGGGGATTTTGGGGGGAGTTTTTTTATCACTTTCTTATTTCGGCACCGATCAATCACAAGTTCAACGCTATTTGGGGGGTAAATCGCTCAAAGAATCGCGGATGGGATTGATGTTTAACGGAATTCTAAAAATTCCTATGCAATTTTTTATCCTCTTCACGGGGGTAATGGTTTTTATCTCGTTTCAGTTTAATAAACCACCAATTATTTTTAACAACACTAATGCCTTGGTTGAAATCAGAAAGGATAGCTCGTTAGTGTTTATTGAAAACCAATACAATGCCGTTTATGCCGAAAAAGAAAAAGCCTTAATTGATTATTCTAATACGAATGCTGTCAATTTTGAGGACATAAAAAACTTTCAAACCGATCAAGATTCGTTGCGTGATGCTTATAAAAAGCAACTCAACAAATTAGATAATACCTACGAAGCGCAGGATCATGATTACATCTTTTTAACGTTTATCCTCGAATTTTTACCAAAAGGACTCATTGGCTTGCTATTGGCGATGATTTTTTCGGCAGCCATGTCATCCACCTCGAGTGAATTAAACGCGTTGGCCTCAACCACCACCATCGATTTTTACAAAAAATTCTCACCTAATTCGAGCGATAAAAACGACCTTAAATTGAGTAAAATATTTACTGTTTCGTGGGGGATTTTAGCAATAATTGTTGCTCTTACAGCAGGTTTATTTGACAACCTCATCGAATTGGTAAATATTTTAGGATCCTTATTTTACGGAACCATTCTTGGGGTTTTTCTTTTGGCTTTCTTTTTTAAACGCGTAGGTGCACAGGCTGCTTTTATCGCCACCCTTATTTCGCAATCAACCATTCTCTTTATTCACTTTTTAAACGTGTCGGGAATCATTGAAATTAGCTACCTACTCTACACCTTTATTGGGGTATTTTTGGTCCTAATATTCGGAATCTTTTTTAATTTAATATTTACAAACAAACAAAATCAACAATGAAAAAGTTAATTTATTTATTCGCCGCTAGCCTTTTGGCAGGCACTTCAATTGCGCAAGATTTGCCACAACCAAGTCCATTATCAAAAGTGGAACAAACCGTTGGTTTAACAAAAGTTTCCATCGAATATTCACGTCCAAGTGCAAAAGATCGGGTAGTATTTGGCGACCTTGTTCCATTCAACGAAATTTGGAGATTTGGTGCAAATGCTTGCACAAAGCTTACGAGTTCCACCGATTTAAATTTTGGCGGACAAATTTTAAAAGCAGGTACCTACGCCATTTTTGCGATCCCTGCGAAAGGAGCTTGGAAAGTGGTGATAAATTCAGACGCTACTCAAAGTGGAAGTTCAAATTATGACGCGGCAAAAAACTTGGTAAGTTTAGATGTTAAAACCCAAGAAAATCCATTTACGGAAACATTCACCATCAACATCTCCAACCTCACAAATTACGGAGCAAATATTTCGGTGATGTGGGAAAAAACGCGTGTGGAGATTCCTTTTACAGTTGACACAGATAAAATAGCCGAAGAAAACATCGCAGCCGCTTTTGCAAAGGGAGAAGAGTTGGAAAAAGTGTATTATAAAGCAGCTAATTACTACTCAAAATCATTAAATAACGATGAAAAAGCCTTAGATTATGTAGCGAAAGGATTAGCAATTAAAGAAACACATGGTTTGTATTTTTTGAAAGCACAAATCCTTTTCAAACAAGGAGACACAAAAACTGCGATTGAATTAGGCGAAAAAGCGCATAAAATAGCACTTGAAGCAGATGCAAAAGGTTGGGCTGATTTCATCAAAGAAACCGTAGACGAGTGGAAGGCTAAAAAGTAATTTTTCTCTTGTACAAAAAGGCGATTCATAAATGAGTCGCCTTTTTTGTTTCCTTACGATTATCCAAATATAAAATTTTCTTTTTTTGGTAACTTTAATATAGACAAACTTGCTTTTATCAAAAAGCGGAAATCGAATTGATTAACCAATCCAAATTTGCAATCCATTTTTCGTCAATCAAATTTCAAAAAATCTAGAAAACTTTTCTCGTTATAAAAAAAATAAGGCAATAAGTTATTTTCAACGAGTGAATAATCCGAACATACCTGATTCCTTATTTATTAAAAAAAAACTTCCTCCTTCTATTAAGGGAAGGAAGTGTAAAAAAATGGTAACGATCACCTGTGAAATTATGAATTAAGCACAAAATACTTGCGTGATTGCAATGCATGAATTTGTGCTTAATTTCAATTAGAAAGAGGCTATTTTAGTTTTTTAGCTTGCTTTTCAGCTTTTTTCTCTTTAGCTGTCTTAAGCGGCTCTTTCTTTACATTTTTTTGAGCATTTTTACCTTTTGCCATGTTGTGAACAATTTATAATTATTTGGGCTAATTTAATATACTTCTTTATTTAATCGTGCATCCTTTTCTAATTTTTTACGTCTTAAGTGACAAGTGCTGAAAGACGATGAAAGAAATTAAATTAATTTACTGATTTTCTGTTTTTTACAAAAATATTTTATAAACTGCATCCTCATTCATTTGTACCAAGAATAGATTGAACCATTAAACAAAACATGAACTACAAAAGAAGATTATTTAAATCGATTCTTTTTTTTATCCCTTTTCTTTTTGGCAGAATGGCGGATGCGCAGGTGGTTGGTGGAAATGCCTATATGATTGGTCCTGCGGTTGAGGTAGCGATTCATGGAAACAGCGGACACGAGGGTACGTTGGATTGGCCAGGGCATCATTCAAGGGGGGGGACACCGGCGGTGCCTTTTGGGTTTGTGGGGGGGGCTAATCCGGATTGGTCGGAATATGACGGCGATTTTTTTACCGCTGGTACCCCAGAAAATGGTTTTGGCATTGAAGTAAATGGGGTTAATTATTCGAATAATGCTTGGAATTCGGGCACTATGTCCGCTTACTTAAATCAAATTCCTCGTAGTCCTGGAACAAATATTACCCATACGGTAGATGGAAATTGTATTACCGTTGAATGGCAAGGAAGTGCTGGCGGCGTTCGGATTAATGTAAAATACCATTTATTAATTAGTGATGCTTCTTATTATACAACGGAAATAACCCTGACCAATACCACAGGGTCGGACATGAACAATGTTTATTATTACCGAAATGTGGATCCTGATAATAACCAAGCGATTGGTGGATCATTTGCAACAACAAATAAAATTGAATCACAACCTGGGCCTGATTGTATTAAAGCGTTGGTGTCAGCAAAACAAGCTTCGCCAACTACGTCTTATTTAGGTTTGGGTGCTTTGGGAGAAAATTTCAGGGTGAGTTATGGTGGATTTTCAAACCGTGATGGTTCGGATATATGGAATGCTGCTGGAGGTTTAGTAGGCACAATAGGTTCAGAAGCCACTTCGGACAATGCTATTTCATTGGCGTATAAAACCAATATTGCTGCTGGAGAATCGATAAATTTCGTATACTCTGTCATCTTGAATGAATTGGCACTCGAAGCGTCTCTTAAAAGCCTCTATTTTCTTACCTACGAATCAGTATTTGAAGAGGGCGGAAGCGTAATCAGTCCATGTAGCCCAGAGGCAGTATTTATTGAAGGGTGTCGAGGATCTGATATTACCTTATACATCAACGGCCCAGCGGTGGATGATTATGAATGGCAATGGTCGCCTTTCCCATTCAGCTATGGAGATTCCACAGTGATCACACCGGGTAATGGTGATCTTATTTACACAGTTATTGGAACGCCTATTGGGGGTTGTTTGGCAGGGACGATTGTTAAAACAGTTACTATCAATTTTACCAAAGGCCCAATTATCGAGGTCGATTGGCCGGGCCCTATTTGCGGTGAATTTGATCTATCAGAACTCGTATATACTTTAAATGATATTGAAACGACCAATTGTGTTTTGCTCGAGACTATTCCTAACAGTGCGACACAAACCGAACCTGCCTATACAGATCCTTTTGTGGGCCCCGAAGATGATGTATGGCTCATGTGTGGAGACTCATTAACAGGATGTTACGATTATGTGAAATTAGAATTTGAATTTGTTGGTGAAGGTTCTGCTGGACCTGACACGTTCAGAATTGTTTGCAGTGGTCCTGGTTTACAAGTTGATTTAAGCGGTTATGTTGGAGATTCGGCCAATACTCGTGGCTATTTCATCGAATTGACAGATTCAGAACGATCCCTAGATTCGTCAGGACTTTTTAATGCTTCTAATCTCATAGGCACTTTTGTATTTGCTTATATTGTTGAGGGCATTGATGATTGCCCCGGAGATACTGCTATTTTTACCGTTGAATTTATCCCAAGTCCAAATGCACGATTTGAATTTGAGATTAATGGAATTTCATCTGAGGACGGAATTGGCAGCACTTGTTTAGTTAATGATGTTGATTTTATCAATACTTCAACCATTCTTGAGCCCTACGAAATTACGAGTCATTCCTGGAATTTCGGAGATGGGGGTGCCTCGACAGAAATAAATCCTAGTCATACCTATACCGAACCTGGAATCTATAGTATTACCTTGTTCATTACCAGTGAAAATGGTTGTACCCATGCCTATAATCGGTTGATAATCATTTACGACGAACCTCAATTTGAACTTTTTATTAGTGAACCCACTTGCTATGGCTATGCTGATGGGCTAATTGTGGTGGAACCTGTAAATGTTTATGGGGATATTGATGTTGAAATCATGGATGAGGCAGGGACGGTACTTAATGGAGGAAGTTTGACAGCAAATGATTTAGGTGAAGGTACATATATCATTGAAATGACAGACGCTTCAGGATGTTTCAATTCGGATACAATAACCCTCTTTCAACCTGTGGAACTTGAAATTTTTATGCGGTATTACAATCCACCCTGTTTAGGTGATTCTGGTTGGGCAGTCGTGGATTCTGTGACGGGAGAAAGTTTGAATAATCCAATTAGTTATGAATGGATTCCAAATCCTGCGGGAGTTGGAGGAATTGGTGCCGATTCAGCCTACTGGCTTTTGCCTGGGGATTATACGGTGATTGCCACTGATTCGAAAGGTTGTTTTAATTCGATGGATTTTACCTTGGTAGATCCACCTCCATTTTATTTTACCGAATGGGGCTGGGACACTGCTTATTGTCGACTGTTTAATTACCAGAGTGGCAACGGGGTTGTCTATGCCGCCGCGGCTGGGGGCTTGCTAAATTATTCGTATTTATGGACTTACTTGGTTGACGGGACTACCTCGACGTCGACGACTTGGGGGGGAAGAAATCCAGGACCTCATTTAATTGAAATTACAGATGCAGGTGGTTGTGTATTGAGCAAAATTATTCAGGTAGATTCTGTTAATCCGATTGCTTCATTCAACTTAGCTTCGCAACAATTTGTAACGGATTATGCGGGAACAGCGGCTGTGGAAGTTGAATTTACCAACACCTCTCGTTATTTTGCCAATCCAAACGACCCTTATTCAGACACCCTCTTTTTATGGGACTTGGATTATGTTGATGATACCGATTGGCTTATTTCGCAGGATTTTTTCGAGAAATTTGACACTATTTATGGAGAGCGTGGCGAAACCTACGATGTCAATGCCTGTTTAATTGCGTTTAATAAAAATGGATGTTCGGACACAACCTGTCAAATCATCACCATTTACGAGCCGCCTGCCTTATCAACGGTCAATGTTTTTAGTCCTAATGGCGATGGCCGAAACGATTTATTTACCTTGGACAATTTCGCCAAAGGCATCAATACGTTTGAATGTATTATCATCAACCGCTGGGGAGTAAAAGTAGGTGAAATCACAGAAATTGACGCTGGTTGGAATGGTAAAGATTTAAATGGCGACCTATGTTCGGATGGGGTTTATTTCTTCAAATATGTCGCTGTGGCAGATAATGGCACTCCTTTCTCGGGGCAAGGAACGGTTTCGTTAGTGAGTGGAGGGGAGTAGATTGTTGAGAAATCACCTCAATTCTTTTTGCTATCAGACTTTTCCTAAAAATTGGAACGCAGATGATGCAGATTTTAAGGATACGCGCTGATTAACTCTAAAAAACTACCAAGCTAAAGGTTCGTTCGAACGTGTTCGACTCGCGCATGAACAAATAAAACTTTTATAAGGACTTAAATACACTAATCGCTAGTGAATTTATCACCAAAAAAATACTGGAGAAGAAGAAATAATTCGCACGTCTTTATCTGTAAAAAAACATTTCCTTTTTATTCTCAAAAAGGACAAAACACTTTATGTCCTATTTTAATTTACTTAGTAAACATATCTTTCAGTTAAAATCATACGATGACAAAAATTACGAAAGACAGCAAATTAATTTTGCACCATACTAAGGATGAAAACCAACCTAAATCGGACATTTAAAACTTTTTTATCGAAAAAAGAAAATATGAGCCCATTTATACAATTAATTATGTGTATGCATTTTTCAGAAATATGAAATTCTACATGATCAGCAATTTACAGATATGTATTCGCCTTATCGGTAAAAACGATAGACTCTTCATCAATACTATCTTGAATTGCGTTTTTAATAGTATCGCTTTTGTGCCCCTCCAATACGTTCATTTTAAAATACCGACAATGTTTACTTTTTTCTCCTGTTTCAATATTCTCTCAGAAAGTGGATGCGGCACTTACAGCCAAATTTTGCTGCTTTTGGCTCCCTTTTCCTGGTTTAAGCTTTATCTCATCAGGAGTCGCTTTTTCAAAATAAGCTTCGTCAAACTCTATCATTCCTTCAAGCGTGTAAAGATTATCTCTATTACCCATAGCATTTCATATACGGTGCATCAAAGACCAAACCGTGTCGTAACGTTTATGTTCTAACTGTCTTTGAAGTTCTTTGGACAGCTTGCCCCGTCTGGGAATTTATCCGTGAACTCTAATATTGTCACAACTTTTTCGCTTATTTGTTATGATAAATTAAGAAAACTTAAACTATTTACGTTCTGGCAGAAAAGCGGGGAATCAATTGATTTTCGATAATCTAAATAATTTACTAACTTTGCCAAGTTAAAATGACTTACATAAAGTTCCTCACGAATAACAAATCTCACCTATGAAATATTTAAGCCAACAATTAATGTTATTATTCTCTCTTTCATTCTTTTCTCAAATAGCGTTTGTGCAGGAATTGGAGTGGGTAAGTAAATTTGGATCTACGAGTAACGATATATCCTATTCATCAGCAAACGATGCGGCGGGAAATTTATATGTTGTAGGTCAGTTTACCGGCTCAGTAGATTTTGATCCAAGTGGTGATTATGAAGCTCTTACATCATCAGGAATTGATGGATTCATATTAAAACTTGATGCTGATGGCAATTATCTATGGGCTAAAAAAATTGGAGGCCTTGGTGAAGATTTAATCCAATCTGTTCACATTAGTGCGGATGGAAATATCGTGATGGGAGGTCAATTCAGTGGTACCGCAGATTTGGATCCAGGTATCGGTATTGCTGAATATACAGCTGCAGGGTTTAAAGATGGTTTTATTCTTGTATTAGATCCATTTGGAAATTATGTTTGGTCCAAGGTTTTTGGCGGTGAAGGAAATGAAGAGAATGTGAAAGATATCACAACGGATATTGATGGAAATGTATTTTGCATTGGTTATTACAGCGGAGCAATAAATGTAGATCCAGGAGCCAGTGAACTCGAGCTTATCTCAAATGGGCAAACTGACGTTTTCTTCGTGAAGTATGACGTCACTGGTGATTTTTTAAACTCAAAGAGTATTGGTGGAACTGGAATTGATCAAGGATTTGGAATTGTCTCCGATTTGAGCGGAAACGTTTATCTAACCGGTTTTTTTTATTTTACAGTTGACTTTGATCCTAGTGTAGCCATTGAGAATATTACTTCCAATGGCTTATCGGATGTTTTTCTTCTCAAATTAGATACAGACTTTAATTTTCTATGGGCACAAAAATCAGTCTCTGGCCCCAGCAATAATAGAGCATACAGCATTGCTCTATATGACAATAGTTACCTATATCTGACCGGAGGCTTTAATAGCACAGCTGACTTTGACGCTAGCCTAGTATTAATGTCTCTTACTTCAAATGGAAATGCAGATGCTTTTATTCAAAAAATTGACTTAGACGGAAATGCGATTTGGGCTAAAAATATTGGAGGTACATTATACGATCAAGGAACATCTATTACTTTTGATGACTTTGGTAATGTTTATACGACTGGATATTTTGCAGGCGTTTCAGATTTTGATCCTGGTGTAGGATTAGCTGAATTGACCTCATATGGAGGTAACGATACTTATGTGCTTATGCTCGATTCACTTGGTGATTATTCATGGGCCGTTCAGTTCGGGGGCGCATCTAACAACCAAGCTTATTCCATTTCAGTATTTAACTCAACTTCTGTCTATACAGCAGGTGAATTTTCTGGACCTACGAATTTTGACCCGATCGATTATTACAATTTATCACCTGCTGGGGGACGCGATGTTTTTGTTCATAAATTATACCACTGTCTTGA
This sequence comes from Crocinitomix sp., assembly GCA_044361315.1. Taxonomy (GTDB): domain Bacteria; phylum Bacteroidota; class Bacteroidia; order Flavobacteriales_D; family Crocinitomicaceae; genus Crocinitomix. Next base: position 278,411 of record JBIKJA010000002.1, read on the forward strand.
AACAACAAGTACCATAGATACTTCTGCCTGCACGAGTTATATATCACCGAGTGGATTATACACTTGGGCGGAAAGCGGAATATATAATGACACCCTTGTAAATGCAGAAGGTTGTGATTCTGTGTTAACCATTAATTTGTCAATTTTAGATGTTTCTGAATCGTTTATAACTGAAAATGCTTGTGACTTCTACATTTCTCCAAGTGGTTTATTTGAATGGACAGAAACGGGCATCTATACCGATACACTCATCAATTATTTGGGCTGCGATTCAATTATAACAGTAGACCTTACGGTTAATTATTTTTCTGTAAGTGAAATATTCGTAACAAATTGTGATTTATACACATCTCCGAGCGGCGAATATGTGTGGAATGAATCAGGTGTGTACGTTGACACCATTTATAACTACTATGGTTGTGATTCAATAATCACCATTAATTTGACTATTCTGGATGTTTCTGAATCGTTTATAACTGAAAATGCTTGTGATTCCTACATTTCTCCAAGTGGTTTATATGAATGGACAGAAACGGGCATCTATACCGATACACTTATCAATGATTTAGGCTGCGATTCAATTATAACGATTGACCTTATTATTAACACCTCTGACTACGAAATCAGTGTGCTTGGAAATACGATATCCGTATTAGCTGTAGGTGCTACTTATCAGTGGATTGATTGCAACAACGATTATGCGGTTATTGATGAAGCAACCGGAGCTGACTATACACCAGAATCAGGTTCAGGAAACTTTGCCGTCATTGTTAATCAAGGAGAATGTTCTGACACGTCAGATTGTTTTTTAGTTTCTGACGTAGCAATAGAAAAATATGAAACAAAAATTCCTAAAATCTATCCTAATCCAACAGCAGGTAGAATAACTGTTGACAATCTGAATTTGGATTATCAGGAAGCCATAATAGAGGTATCAGATGTTAACGGTAAATTAATTGATAAATTTATTTTTAACGATAATGCACCTATTGTATTTGAAATCAAAGGTAGTTCGGGATTATATATTATGAATATTATCGTTGATGGAAAATATTCCGACTATCTAAAAGTGATTAAAGAATAGGCTTCAGCTCTTACATTGATCTAAGTCAGAAATAGATTGGCGAGTGCGAATGAGAACGCGCTCATGATCTAAAAACGGGTTAACTTGGCCTTACTAAAAATATAAAATAAATACTCGTATAAAGTGCTCCCAGAAGTAATTCAAATGAAATTGGTCGTGTTATCAAAATCTGATGCGAATGAAATTACTGCTACTAAATCTAAACTTAACCAAATCCGAAAGGAATTAGATCTAATAGAAGGACGGTTTGCCACTGGTAAAATTGACAACCTGATCTACACGAAGTTTAGCGAAAAACACAAGAACGAAATTTCAGAATTAGAGGAAAAACTGTTGAACCCCAACCTAACGAGTTCAAGCCTTGAAAATGCATAAAAAATGGGTTCAAATTATCGAAGAACCTCAGTAAAATATGGGAATCTGGGAGTTTTTTTGATAGACACAAATTACAACTTTTGCTATTCCCTGATGGCTTTGCTTATGACAAGCAAAACAAGCGAGTTCTAACTTTTCGAACGAATGTGTTTTTTGAGTTAATCCGTTCAATATCAACGGCTTTATCGGGAATAAAAAGCGGAGATTCGATCAAAACTGACCAAATCTCCGCTTTTGTGACCTCGCTAGGATTCAAACCTAGAACCTCTTGAGCCGTAATCAAGTACTCTATTCAGTTGAGCTACGAAGCCAATTGTGGTGCAAAATTACATTATTTTTTTTAATTGGCGAGAAAAAAATGGAAAAACTGTTGTTATGCGATAGAAAGTTTGGATTATTGAATTTTCGCATCCAATCCACGTTCGCTTAACGCTCTTCTCATTCGCAATAAATCATCCATATCACCTTCTTTTACAGCGCATTTTCCGTTGTAATGGATAATCCACGTGCATTGTTCTGCTTGAATGTGTTCGTGTTTACAAACTTTAATCAACGAATCGATTACATGTTCAAACGTATTAAAATCGTCATTGTAGATGACCAAATTTTTACTTAGATCTGATTTCGAATTAACGGAAACCTTTTCATCAAATTCAACTTCTGTACTCATTTTTAATAGTTTATTCTCCTAATATTTCTCTTGCTTTTTCTATTGAAATTTCATCAAACTTATGATACGCAACGATCACTGCTCGATCAAATCCTTTTGAAATTAATTCATTTGTTTTTAATTCAGCTGCTTCAAACGTTTCAATGCTTCCGGTGTAGAAAATAATTTCATCGTCAATGGTTTCTTCTTTGCTAATATTTTCTTCTTCCTCATACAAAAGTAATAAGTTTGTAAAATCTGACGGTATTTTATCTTCGAACAATCCTAATTTTATTTTGAAAAACACCGCTTCTTTGTTGTACACAAATTCGTTGGTTCCGATTCCTTGAATTTCTTGATAAGGGTGTAATTCATCGATTGACTCGCCTTTTCTGATTTTTTCTCCTTCCTCAAATGGAATAATATCGTATTTATAATAGGTCAACAAATCTAAATTTTCGATACCTAAATCACTTAATTCAATAATTCGTTCGGTCATTTCATCGTATGATTCGATTTTGTTGGTGAATAAAATGGTGCGACCGTCTTCACCTACTTCGGCTTCAAACATTTCCTCTTCTTGCAAAATCAAAATCGCATATTCTCCTGGAATTGCCTCATCATATACTCCAATCAATAAACGGTAATACAAAGCTTCCTTAAAGTAAATTGGCCCTGCCTTTTCCGTTGGATTTTCGTCAGGATTTTCAACCTCCACTGTATCTACCTCAGTTACATTGACCGTTTCTACTAGAGGCTGACCGAGTAACACTGAATTTCCTTCACGCGCTAAAATCGTCTTTGCTTGTTCGATAGTGATTCGTTCTCCATTAAAATAAGCAGTAACAAAGGCATCAGTAACCCCTTTTTGAACGACCTCATTTTTACGTTTTGTGGCATCAGCCCCGGAAACAAAAATCCCTGTCGAATAGCGAACGAAGCCACTTTCTGTTCGTTGGCTGTTTAAAGGTTGAATATTAAATAATGCCGAATTTGGAACTGGTTTAGAGTAAACGCCAATTTGAACTGTAAAAAATAAGCCTTTGATAATCTCCACCTGATTTGCTCTTGCCGCATTCGGAACCGAGGTATAATAGAATGCCAATTGACGTTCTTGTTCAGTCGTTGGACGGATGTTTAAGCGACTACTTTGATCCTCAATCGTGGCAGTTGCATTGGTGTTGTTCGTGTTGTTGGCAGTGTTAGTGTTGTTCGTGTTGTTGGCAGTGTTAGTGTTGTTGGTATTGTTTGTGTTGCTGCTATTGTTCGTGTTGTTGGTGTTATTGTTATTATTAATAGTCAATAAATCTTGTTGCGATTGAATGGTAGTTCCATCACAAGTAATCAACCCTGCTTCAGTTTGTTTTGCGCGATCAACCGTAATTCGTTCGCCATTGCAATAAGCAACCACAAAAGCATCAGCATATCCAATTCCATTTACTTGCGTTTTTGCATTGTTGGCAGCATCAAATTTGGTGAAATAGCCTACCATGTACCGTGTAATTCCATTATTGAGTAATTCGCCCGAAATCGGCGCAAAATCTTTGAAATGATCTTGTCGTAATGGATTTCTAAAAGCACCTACTTGAACCTTGTAGACCAATCCGTTTGGTTGTTTTGCGCTCACAGGAATTCTTGCTTCTTCAGAATATACCGCAACATCGGTGGTTCTAAAAATATCCGTTTCAATCACATCAGGAATTTCAAAATCGACATTTGCAAGTGGAGCTTTCACATAATATTTTACATCCTCCTGCTCCATCAATTTAATATGCGCTTGGGTTGCTTCGTCTTGTTGATCTAATATTTCTTTGGCTACGGCATATTTTGCAAGGGCTTGATCTCTTAATTTTCGTTGGACGGCTTTTAGCGAATCGATTTCAGCTTGAAGTTCGGCCAATTCATCGTCATCGTTGATCAAACTAGTAGGGTCTTCTCCTGGATTTTTATCCAAAATAATTTTAATTCGGTTGTTCCGACTAAGTTCCAACTTTTCGATTTGTTCATCTACCACCAAAGCATCGAGATAGAATTTATCTCCTTCATTTTTAACTTGGATATAATTTTTATAGACCTCCGAAGCAGCCACCTTTTCGGCAGTGGCTCCATCCACTTGTGTTTTCACATCTCCAATCGAATTCGCTTGAACGAGGTCTTCTTCCGCTTTCACAATAGCTGCCCGCTCTTCAATTTCATTCGCTTGCGTTTGTAAATCATTCCCTTTTGCTTCAAATTTGGCCACTTCTTCCAAAATCGCTGCTTGATTCTTTTTCTTGACCGTTGCAATGCTGTCTCTCAAAACATTGGCGCGCTCAAAATTTGTTCTTGCCTCAGCTCGCAAAGCATCCGCTTCATCCATCAAGGCTGTTGATTGTCTTTCGGATACATTTTCAGGAACACTTAAAACAACTTCTGAAGTATTGTCATAAACTGCTGACACACGAAGGGCTTCATAAATTAGTCCAGCTTCATCCATCAAGGCAATGGCTTCTTTCTCTAATTGGAATGCCTTTTTTAATTTTTCATTTGCAACTAAAGGATCTTTTTCATTTGCAGCTTCAGTTCGCAAGGTATTGGCTTGTTTCATTTTTTGATCTGCCAATTTTAAATTATCTTCAGCTTTTGTGCGCAAATCCGTAAGTCCCATATTATCCAAAACTGCCGAGTTCTGAGTTAAGGCTTTATCATCTAGCAAATTATTTTTAGCTACCGATAGTTCTGCTTTATTTGCCTGCGCCAATCCTTCAATCACCTTATTTTCGATTTCCGTTTTGGTCGCAATTAAATTACCGAGTTGTTTTTGTGTTTTTTGGTTGTCTTTTGGATCATCGGATGCATTCAATTCTTCCTTGGCGCGATTTATTTCAGCATCTATTTCTTTTATTTCTGATAATTCCCGCTCAAATTCCACTAAAACTTCTTTGCCCTCTTCCGTTTTAAAATCAAGGGTGTTTAAACTTGCAACTTCTATATTTCCCGCTTGTAAACTGGTTAATTTTTCATTATTTTTAGCGATTTCGTTTAATTTAGATTCTTTTAATTCTTCCAATTTTCCGATCTCTTGGCTATATAATGCCCCATTGTTGGTGTCTTCTTCCCAATCTTCTTGGACAGCTTCGATTTTAGCTTCAATGGCTCGAATGAGCTTTTCGTTTAACTCATTTTTACGGGCCAATTTGTCAACCTCATCGGCTGGACTTTGATCAATTGCAATTATTTTTGATTCAAAATCTGACATTAACGAGCCGATGGTTATTTCTGGACGGTTTGGATTAGCAGCTTGCAATTGTGAAATTTGATCCTTGTTAATCGCAATCGAATTTTGAGTCGAACGTTTGATGTCTTCCAATTTTGCTATTTCTTGGTCAATAACAGTGGCAAGCTCTGGATTTTGGCTCTTTTCTTGTTTCAAGGCAACTATTTTTTGATCGACCAATTTTATAAGGTTGAGGCTGAGTTCATTTTCGCGTTGCATTTTTTCAATATCCGTTCCGCTTGCATTTCTAATGTCTGTAATTTTTGATTGATAATCTGGCATCAACGCACCCACAGAAATCATTGGACGGCTTGCCGTTTCAGCGCTATTATCGGCGGCGATTTGATTCGTTAAATCCGAAATTTTCGCTTCGATTGCTTCTTTCAGTTTGCCCAATTCCATCATTTCTTTGGTAATCGTGGCTGACATTTCAGGATTTTCTTTTAATTCGTTTTCCAATAAGGTTGTTTTCCCTTCGATGGCGGAAAGTAAGGTCTTATTTAATTGATTTTCTTCAGTCAATTTATCCTTGCTAGATTTATCAGAATTTTTTATTTCAGCTAAATCTTTCTCAAAATCAGGCATTAAACTTTCAATTGTCGCAGGGGCGAGGTCTGTGCTTGCCGTCGCTCCATCAATGATTTGTTCGCTTTGTCGAATCTCTCCTTCAATTTTTTCTTTTAAGACAATCAAATTAGCCTCTCGCTCATTCAACTGTTCCAATCCATCTGGAGTGATTCGTTTCTGCTCGTTTGCAGCTTTTAGCTCATTCTCAATTTTAATCAAAAGCTCTTGGTTGAGGGCAATTTTGTCTTTTTCCTTTTGAACGGTAGATTTGTTAGATGACTCAATTTCTGCCAACTCATTTTCATAGCTCGTAAAAATTTCTTTTTCTGTTGGATTGACATCTACTGCTGCTAATTCCAATGGTGTTAACAAAGGTGTATCTTGATTTTTTTCAATGATTTTGGTTAATTCATTCAGGGATTTTTTTTCTTGAAAAGCGTCTTCGTTGGCAGGATCTTGTTCAAGCACTTGATCTAATTCATCAATTCGATCGTTAATTTTATTGAGGGTGGTCGCATTTAATTTTTCGATGGCTTCCGTTTTATCTTTTGGATCTTCTAATCCGTCAATGCGATTTATTTCTGCTTGATATTGTGGATTAAGGTCCTTGATCAAATTTTCATCTAACGCAACACTGGTGTTGGATGCATTATTTGCCAACCAATCCTCATTTTCATCAATTATTTTTTGATAGGTTTTTTCAAGGGTGGTTAAGGTTTCGATGCGTTTGCTGATGTTTTTATTTTTAGGGTTTTCAACAAGCAATTTTTCTAATTCAATTTTCTCTTTTTTAGCCGCATTGATTAATTCTTGATTCAAGATGTTTTCTTGTTTTCTGCGCTCATTCTCATTTTGAATGCTTTGAATTTTCGTTTGTCTTTCTTCGTAATTTTTAACTACATCCGAAGGTAAAACGGTGGTCGATAAATTTTCTACATCAATGGTGTTAATCGGAACAAGCGATTCAGTTTTGCTGAATTTGACGTCGTCTACAAAAGTTTCCATATACTCCAATTCGGCTTTTGCCGCTTCGTTATCAGGGTCATCCGATAAAATTGCTTGCAATTCTTGAATTCGTTCGTTCCCTCTTTCAAGGATATTTTCATTAATCGAAGTAATTTCTTTGGTGCGCTCGTCCGGATCAGCAATTTGATCTGCCTCACGAATTTTATCGGTATAAAGTGGATCTAGGCTAGCAATGACATCTTCTTTTGTGTATGTTTTATTTTCACTGTTGAGTGCGATCCACTCTTCGTTACTCTTATTTTGCTCCACCAAACTAGTTTGCAATTTTTCTAAATTTTCGAGACGAGTCACTAAGTTTTTCGCTTTTGGCTCTTGAGCAATTAATTCTTCTAATCTTCGTTTTTCAGTTTCAAGGGCCACCAAGAGTTCCTTATTCAACTCGTTAATCGCTTTTCGTCGATCTACCTCACTTACAATTTGTTGAATTTGGTTTGATTTTTTGGTATAATCTGGTAAAACCTCTTCCATTTTAATTTCAGGACTAATGGTCGTAACATCCACCTCAGAAGTTAAGTCTTTAGCACCTGTTTTTTCGTTGCGCAATTCTTCTAACTTATCAATTTCCGCTTGAATTTGTGCTTGGCGTTCTTTTGAAGCCAAACTTTTTTCTTCGTTCAACAGTTGCGTTTCTTTATCGATTGCGTCATTCCAATCTTCTTTGGTAAAATTGCTGGTGACCTCATCATTTGCATACAAATCAATATTAAAGGCGGATACATTATTTTCCTCTAGAACTTCATCCACCAAGGCTAAATTTGCATTTAAATCATTGTCTTTTACTTTTGATTCGATACTTGCTTTTTCCTGATTTGTTAAGTCACTTTTGTATTCGGCTGTATTGTAATCGTCCTTAAGCACAATTTCTGCTGCTACCCCATTTCGCACGGTTTCATTACTCGCAATCAGGGTATTTAGTTGTTTCGATTTGGTATCGATTGTTTTGCTCAAAACTTCAATTTCTGAAATATTTTGATCGATTTTACTTTGAATTAAGGCAATGTCTTTTTCCTTTTTTAATTGACTGATATCCTTTTCAAATTGTGTATTTTTAGCTTCTAATTCACGTTTTTGTTTGGATAAATCGGTGATTTGTAGACTTAAATTTTGAATATCTTTTTGTTCCTTGATTCCATTCTCAAAGGCTTGGTCAACAGGGTTCGTTTTATTAGGATCAGTAGTCACATTCTCCTTTAAAAATGTTTCATTTTTTTCGACAATTGAGGCTAATGCGTTGCGATCGTTGGAGTTAATTTGGTCAACTTCTAATTTTATGTTTGCAGTTTCGTTAATCGTTTCTTGAGTTTCCTGAAGTGATTTTTCAATAGTCTCCGTAAGTTCAATTAAACTTTGAGCTTCATTATTCAATTGTTCAATGATTTGTTTTTCTTTAGAGATTTCGAGAAGAAGAGCATTTTTTTCTTTTGGATCGACGGCATTTTCTGCTTCCTTCAACTCCTTATTTAATTCAACCATTTTACTGTTGGCCAAATCACTTTTTTCCACTGCGACATTGTAGGCGATATTCAATTGATTTTCTATCGCCGTTTTAGCTTGATTTAAATCGGACAATTGATCCTCTAAAAGTGAACTTAGTCCTTCTTTGGTGATAAAAGGATCAAGACCAGCCTCCACAAATACATTTTTATCCAAACGAATAGCATCCAATGAATCAATATTAAAGTCTTGTACATTTGGATCTAATTTCGACAATTCGCGGTAAACCTCTGCCATGATTGCACTTGGATCATCAAAATCTTCTGAAAACAGATCTTTCACCACAATGATCTCAGCGCTGTTCCCATCCAACTCCAAGGTCATACTTTGTTTTAATGGCTTAAACTCTCTCGAAGCAGGAAGATTAACTATGTAATTATGCACCTTTTCACTTCCCTTTACAGTGATTTTCAAGTTGTATTTCCCACTTTTAGGAAAGGTAATTAAATAATCTCCATTGGTTTGTTTTGAATTATAGGTGCCAATCGATTGTCCATTTGAAAAATCCTCCACCACAATTTCAACCTCCTTTTGGTTATCATTGACCGTATTTAAGAAATTTCCTTTAATCACAGCCATTTGCATCGGCACCCGATCCACCCGCACTTTATAAACGGTCAATTTACCTTGTTCACTTTCTCTTGACGAAGCGAAATAAGCCACCTTGTCCAAACTATCCACCACAAATAACAAATCGTCATCTGGCGAACTAATCGCAAAATCCAAATTGTCAGGAGGTCCAAAACTTTGTGATTCTTTGTCGTATTTTGAACGGAACACATCATATCCCCCCATTGAATTATGTCCTTTCGAACAGAAATAAAGATATTCACCCGAAGGGTGCATGTAGGCAAAATTCTCATCCAACTCTGTATTTACTTGTCCACTCACCTTTTGGGCTTCTGACCATTCTCCTCCAGGAAGTTTTTTCTTTAAATAAATATCCAATCCAGTACTTCCATCTACTCCATAACTTGAATAATAAATAAATGGCGAATTAGTCGGGAAATGAATGATTGGCCGGTGATTCTTTTTTTGATCTAGCTTAGATTGAAATTGATCGGTAACCAAGATGGTCCCTCCAATATCATCCAATTTGTAGAGGTCATAAAAATTGTCATCTCTTAATTCGGTTTTTTGAATGACAATGAGGTTAGTGATGTCCGAAAGGAGTTTTTTGCCAAAATTACATGCTTTCAAATCGGTATCTACGTTGATGTCCGTAAATTCATTTTTGGTGTTTAACTCCTTGAATTTTTGGTAATTTTTAATAGCCTCGTTAAATTGATAATTAAGGTGATAAGCCCTTCCAAGATAGTAATAAGCTCTTTTGTCAATTCCTGGGCCGGTTAATGAAAATCTAAGTCGTTTGATGGCTTCTTCTTTGTTTTTTGAACCAAAAAGAAGACAGGTGCCGTACCTAAAATTTAAATCGTGGTTTGTGGCAGCATCGGTAATTATACTGGCATAAAGAGCTTCGGCAGCCGACCAATTTTTTTCGTCAAAAAAGGCATCTGCTCGCTCACGTTTTTGCTCCAATGTTTCTTGCGAAAAGGCCGTGCTGTTTCCATACCAGCAAGCAAGCACAATCAACATTAATTTTAAACATTTACTCATTCAACTATCCGACAATCGAACTTATTAGCAACATTTTTTACTCTAATACGCATAATTGCTTGAAAGGTTCACTCTAATTTAATACCTAAAGTACAAAAAAGCAAGTTCCCAAATACATCGGTAGAGTCTCTAATTTTAAAATCTCCACCTATTCACCCCAGAAAGTTCTAAAGGTGCTCAAAAAGCCTTCGGCGTTTTGAGTTCTTAATTGGTAAGAAAAGTCTTTATCTTTTAATTTTTCATCCTTTAATTCTGACATATAGGCTTGCAAAGCTTTGTCACTTGTAACTAAATTCATGAAGGTGGTTCGTTTAATTCGTTCGAATCGGAAGAAATAATAATTTCCTGGGGCATCACCACCTGGTAATTCAATTAAATAGCCCAATTTAGTTCCTCGATCCGATCCATCCACCGTGTATTCAATGGCAAGGCGAACTGTAAAATCTTTGAACAATGGAACTCCACTCAACCCAACAATTCCAGTAATTGGTTCTGAAACAAATCCAATGGCACGTTTATCCCATTTCATTCTTAAATTGGTTAAATAAATGGTTTTTTCCATCTCTTTTGGCAATTTCCTTACCTCCCCATCTAAGATATAATCAGATTTTAAATTCTCCGCTTCTTCTTTAGAAATTTGTTCCGTCACTGCTTGCTCGAGTGTGGTTCTTCCTATATCTACGCCACTTAACCCATTTTGGCTGGTAATGGCATTTGAAATAAATTCCATGACCTTTTTGTCAAAGAAAAAGTCGATACTTCCGCTTAAATTCAAATTAGTCAAACGGTTTACCGCATTATAACTCACCAATCCGTATGTTTCAATTTCTACATCTGGTAAATCAAGACCTAAATCAACAACCCCATCACCTTCCATCGAACAACTTTCAATTTGTAAGCTGATATAATTGCCTTTTTCAGCGCGGTTAATCAATTTTTCGGCGCTCGCGATTCTAAATTCTTTTGATTCTTTGTTGTAATTGAGCACGCCGTTAGAGGTAAACATGACATAATCTCCAGGATTTTCCAAAGCCGATAAAAAGGTTGGGTAAATTTCCAAACTATCCGAATTTGAGGTATTTCGACGTACCAATCCAACCGCAATTCCATTTCCTTCCAAGTCTTTTAAATTGGTCGATACTGGAATTTGAATATTATTTGGATCGATGTCTGTTCTGAATTTTAACCAGTTTCGCGCAAATTGATTACATTCATGGTTGATTCTTGTCGCCCCATCAAAAGTTAAAAACTGCATCGAAGCATAGAGCTCGACTCCTCCATAAAAATCAAATCGATCATCTAATTTAAAGTTGGCATCTTTTTTAATTTCTCCTTTAGCAACCGTTTGATAGGCCGTGTCTAATTCGATTTTTTCGAAATAAATTATTTGTATTTTTCCGTTGCTGTCAATGTAAGGATATTTACCACTTGCCTTATAAGATCTTCTTGCCAAGACTTGCACTTTTGCTTCAGTGATTTTGTGGTACTTAGTAATGAAGTTTGCCACAATTTCAGCATTTTCAAACGGATCCATTACAGCTTTTTTACGAATCGTTACTTTTTCACCTTCTGGGAAAATTCGCGCATCGGCAACGTCTAAATACGTTACTTTTTCACAATAAATAACATTCTCATTTATGAAAAATTTGGCCTTTGGCGCTTTAAAGTTCAATGAATCTTGATCCTCATTTATAGAGAAGAAATTTGATACTGTTAAATCCAAATCAGACTCGATTGAAACGTCGGATTTTCCTTGACTAGCAAGTTCCATTTCATCTTTATCCATTAACCATGTAAACATATCAATGTAGCAGATATACTCATTTTTAGGAAATTCAACAATCGAAGTTCCATCGTTTGATTTAAACTCTCCCTTTCTTGCCTCAAAATCAACATGGGCATTTAAATTCCGTGAATCAAATGACAAAGGATTTTCCATCCCTGCTTCTGTCTCTTGCTCTTTCCCTACTAAATTAAAATCAGAAGTATCGGCATCAATCACCCAACGACTGAAGGCAAATTGTTTTGAACCTAATTCGGCATCTTTAAAATAAATCAACCCTCGTCCGGTCATTCCCTTTTTCGTTAACTCCGTTGCGCCTTTCATTTGCGCTTCTTTGTTAAACATCAACAATGGATATTTGGTCGTCATTACTTTGAGAACCTCGGCAGATGGAACATAGGTCACCATCACATCTTTGCCCAATGCATCTGGCAAAGAGATTCCTTCGCTTTTCGTTTGAGCGGTATTTGTGTACTGCGAAATCCCCATGGTTGAATCAGGAAAGAAAACAAAATCTTCACTAATTGATTTGGAGGTGATAAAATTAATTTCACCTGCTCCTCTTAATCCTTTATTGCTTAAGCGTATCTCATTAGCGAATTTTGCGTTTTTTCCATAAAAATCAAATCCAGTTTGAGGAGCTTTTGATTTAAATCCGAACGAATAATCTTCTTGAATCGAAATAGTTTCTCTAAACAGAGGAAAGATACCAGCACTTCGCATTTCCCCATGAAATTTAACAGAGCGCTCAGCAAAATTATCCAAACTGTCAAAAACAAATGGATCGACCTTAAAATAAAAATCGCTGCTGTCATAAACTCCATTGTAGATAGATGAATTATCGTAATACACAAAACAATCAGTTTTTGAGGTCAAAACGGGATATTGAGGGAATTTTACTTTATCCTTTCCAGAACGATTGGTCACATCATCAATTTGAATAGTTCCTTTTAACTTTTTAAAGTGAGAATACATCGGGATTAACTTATCACTACCACCGAAAACAGGTGCAACTCTCAACAAGGCAGCATCCACTTTAAGAAGCGACACTTTAAAATTCGTATAATCAAACGCAGCATCATCGACGTAAAATTCCATTTTCCCAGCCATTATAGCTCCAGAAAACAAGAAATCGCGATTTTTCTTCATGAGAATGCGTCCATTTTCGGGAAAAACAGCCACATTTTGAGCTGTTGACAATTCGATTGGATCTAATTCATTTAAGCTCAAATCCAAACTTGTAATATTAATTTTTCCAAAACTTGTTTCGATTAACTTTCTCTTATTCAACGAATCTGCCATCACATTGTAAATACCAGCGGTTCGATCAGGACTACCATCAGGATTAACTTCAGGTTTTTTCTTTACTTCCAATAAATTCGAAACAAATTGGATATTATCATAATCAGATCGACCCGCTCTTGCATCGATGTATTTTTTGGTTTTAGGTTGGAGGGTAACCAATTTTTTAGATTTATTGTAATTGATAAATCCTTGATTAGCCAACCTATAAATTGTAGGCATTGCTTGTTCGATCGTAAATCCAAGGGCAGTTGCTGCTTGACTGATTGGAATCACTTCTAAATCATATTTATATGCATATTGATAAATGGCCACCAAAGGATTGGATTGAGACATTCCTTGCAATTCGTTATACACATTAGCATCGAATAAATCTTGCGATTCGAAACGTGCAATTTTTTGAGAACTTTGTGGATGCCATACCAAATCTAAATTCGGATCACCTCTACTCCACACCACTCGATCAACATACATGTCTAAACGGTGAAAGGTGTTTTTAAATGGTGCTTGTGAAATTCCTTCTTTTCCTCGTGCAAGGTTGAGACTTTTTAGGTCGTAACTCACATCCAAACCAGGATGGTAAATGGAATCAGTTTCTGAAAGATAAATCACCGCTTCGGCATCCGAAGCCCTCAACCCTGCTTTGTTAGCCGTAATTCGCGAAGCACTCACTTTGACAAATGGTTTACCCGCCTTGTAAAAAACGACAGATGCAGGTTCAGAATCGAATCCTACCCCAGTAAAATCAGCACCTTCAAGAGCAAATCCTCCAACATAATCCACTTCAGGAAGAATGTTTTTACGTACAATTTTCTTACTAAAAGAAAGAAATTGGGGATAAACACGGTCTACTTCGCGGTTAATTTTTTTGGCTTCATCGCTAAATGATCCATAAAGCGGTTTATCATAATAATCCGTGTAAACCAATGCTGAGTCAGTTTCCACCTTGGTTGATTTTAAGGACATAGAATAATCAGTAATTTCAGCGTAATTGGTTGTTTTATTGAGCCCAACTTTTTGCCAATCTATCTTTCCTCCGCGACCTGACCATTTGGTAATTAACGGTTCATAAACCCCTGAAGTTTTGCGGACGATTGTGCTGTCAAAATAAGGATTCTCTTTCCGCTCTGCCTGGCGATTGACGATATAACATTTTAAATCCACATTCTCAAATTTAATATTTGGACTGTTTTTATCGAACTCAAAAAGATAGGTTCCACCAGCTACTTTCCAAATATGATTTGTTGTGTAAAAAATAGTTCCATCCGTAAAAAATTGAGCGCATATTTCGATAAAATCTTTAAAATCTCTTACTTTTTTACTTTGTAATAAAGCGTCAATGGTATTGTGCCACGATTCGAAACTTGCCTTTGGCTGCTTGGTTTGAACGAATGAATGCACCGATAAAATGTATCCATACAATTCTGGAAAAGGCGGTAAATTTTTACTTACAATTAGGTTGGCAGTAGCCACTACTTTGCTCTGATATTCAGGAGAAAAACTGGTGAGCCAATTTGGCCTAAAAACATCCATCAACTCATTTGTCTTAACGCGGTTAGAAGCGCCAAGGTATTTATCAATATCTTTTAAAAACTGCTCAGGCTGGGAAGAAAATTGACCGTAAGATGTCCCTGCAATCAAAAATATTAACCCAATAAAGATTGCTTTCATAAGGTAATGGTTTTATTCTTTTAGTTGTTCAATTTAAATTGCAGCAAAGCCCATTCGTCCTTTGTTTCAACACTTTCAAAAATGAAGCCAAATTCAGCGGCTTTTTGTTGTAAATCTTCTTGGTCCGTTTTGAAAAAACCACTAAGAAGTAAAATTCCATTTTTTTCGAGTATTTCTGAATAAGTTTCAAAATGACTTATTAAGACATTTTTATTGATGTTTGCGATGATCAAATCAAACTTTTTATCTTTTAATATTAGATGATCGCCAAGTACAACTTGGATTTTATGGCAACCATTTAATTCAATATTTTCTAACGCATTTCGGTAACTCCATTCATCTATATCAACCGCTAAAATTTCCGAAGCTGCAAGTTTTTCTGCCAAAATAGCCAAGATACCTGTTCCAGTTCCCATATCTAAAACCCGCTGATTTTCCAAGTTTAATTCAAACAATCGTTTAGACATCAACCATGTTGTTTGATGGTGCCCTGTTCCAAAGGACATTTGTGGTTGTATGGTGATCGTAAGTAATTGATTAAAAACACCGTTGTGAAACGGCGCAATAATCGCCAATTTATCGGCTACCACAACAGGATCAAAATTTTTCTCCCATTCCGCATTCCAATTTTGGTCTTGGATGGTTTTGTAGGCGAATTGGTCTATTTCCGAAAAAGTGTCAAGGTCTTCAATCATTTGCTTATCGAAATCTAATTCGGGGATATAACTCAAGAGTCCTGTTTTGGTTTCAACAAAACTCTCAAATCCTTTTTCGGCAAGATGACTCACGAGGATTTCTCTCCATGGCTCCAAATCTTTAAAGGTGATATCTAATTCGATGTAATTCATTAAAAAGAATTGGCAATTGTTATAAAACTATTTAGATCGAGCGATGCCCCGCCAATTAATCCTCCGTCGATATCCGTCTGAGAAAAAAGTTCTTTTGCGTTATCTGCATTACAACTTCCCCCATAAATAATCCCAACTTTTTCGGCAGTTTGTTCGTCGTATTGTGCTGTAATTCTTGCTCTGATAAGTGCATGAATTTCTTGTGCTTGAGCAGAGGTAGCTGTTTTTCCTGTTCCAATTGCCCAAATTGGCTCATAAGCAATAATCACTTTTTGAATTTCTTCTGCTTTTAATTTAAAACAGCTGTCCATGATTTGTTTCATCACAAATTCTTTGTAGACATTGCTTTCGCGAACTTGCAATTGTTCCCCACAACAAAAAATAGGACTGATTCCTTGATTGATCAATGCTTTTACTTTTTTGGCAAGCATGGAATAGTCTTCGTTAAAATTGTCCCGTCTTTCAGAATGTCCAACGATACCATATTTTACGCCTAAACTTTTCAACTGTTTCGGAGATACTTCTCCTGTATACGCTCCACTATCCAGATAAAAATTATTCTGCGATCCTAAATGAATCCAAGGATGTGATTTGAGGAGGTCGGAAAAAGCACTCAAATAAGGTGTTGGAGGGCAAATAATTACTTCTACATCAGTTCCAAATTGATCCTTGCGTGCAATGATTTCTTGCAAAAGCGCAACCGCCTCTGCATAATCTAAGTTCATTTTCCAATTTCCTGCTACTATCTTTCGTTTCATTTAGTTTGGTTTAGTATTGATGTATTCGTTATAGATATCATCAAAATCTTCAATGCTTCTGCTCGGCCATTTGTCAATAACCGTGGCTTTTTGCAAAAGAACAAGACCAGGATTAGATCTGATAATTATTTTAATTTCTATGCCATCAAAGACTAAAAATGTTGCGTCAAAACCATGTTCTTTTTTAAACGCTTCAACCTCTTCTCCAGATGCTGGACACAATACATAAAAAGGAATTCCCTTTTCACGACAACCTTCTAGAATTTTCTTAAAATCGGGAATACTTGATTTGTTCACAGCTTCCAGATCTCTTATTGTCATTAAGAAGATATTATCTGCTGTCAAAATAAATTTCGTCAAATCAATAGAATAAGGCATGGATGGATCGACCAACGCTTTAAAAACTCCTTTGTTAGTGTACAATGAATCAGGATAATATAAGGTATCATAATCAATTACTGAAATTGTATCGTACCCATATTCAGCTGAATAAAGCACCATTTTTTCTTCGTAATAATTATCATATTCTAAGCTGATCAATGAATCAATAACAGGAATTTTCTTTTCGGCTTCTGTCAATTGTGTATAATCAATTCGCGCCGCAAAATCTTGAATTGAATTTGGAACACCAGGCACAATAATATCAACATAATTAGACAAATAAGCATATTTTGTAGTGTCGGAATATTTATTGTCCCATGCGCTGGTTTTGACACTGTCAATTTTATGAGTTTCTAAATTTTCATACAACATCACATATTCAGCCACTTGATCGACTCCATTGTTCATTTGCTCGACCAAATTATTTCCAATAGCGTAAGGACGATAATCTTTTATTGGTAAATAATTAGCTGTATATAAACTGAATAAAAGTGAAATAATGGAGACATAAATGGCCATTTTCCAGGCCTTTCCAATTTTACCAATATTTAAATTACTTATTAAAAGCGCACCAAGAAGTAGCACAATTGTAAAGAAAATTGGTAAAACCCATCCAAAAACCCAAGAAAAGAAAGCGACTACCACCAACGAAGCTGGGATCATGATCCAGTTCATTTTAACGGTGTTCAATTTAATTTTCCATTGATTGATGAAGATGATAATGCATAAATAAAAGAGCACCAAGTCTTTCCAAAATGATTCAACAGGCGTTAACGACCTTCCAACAGATCCTTTGAGTGCGTCACCGAAACAACCACAATCGGTTACACATTGTCTTAAAAACTCTGTGCCTTCTGCCATTGCTAATTCTTGTGCAATTTGACACGAAACGGTGTAATAAGTTAACCAAGTAAAGAAAGCCATTAAAATAATAAGCGACCAAGAGGCCAATTTAATTTTACCCCCAAAGATGACTGCCGCGCCTAAAATTATTTCAACGACGCAGATAAAAACAGATAATTCAAGGGTATAGGCCTCGAAGTTTTCAAAAAATGGATAATCAAACGTAAGTCCATTTGGTGCAAAATAATCTTCTAATTTAAATGCGAATCCCCATGGGTCGTTGGCTTTTATAAGCCCTGAAACGATAAAAAGGCCGCCAACAATTACTCGAGCGACGAAAGAAAGTAAAAAAAGTCCTTTTAAGACAAAAAGTGATAAAAGTGAAACACCTAACAAGGTAAATCCGGCCAATTTAAGTTGAAATCCATACGTTTCGGTGCTTTCATGGTAACCAATCACGATTAAAACGACGGCGATTAGGTTTAAAATTATTCCTAAAGAATTAAGAACGAGCGAACGACCAATGATGTCAGTTTTGGTGATTCTGAGTTGATTTTCATTCATGATGCGTATTTTATTTGGTCAATTTAGGTATTATTATTTCGTTGTTTATTTCCTTAACAAATTGCTAACATTTTTTATTCTTTCAATTTTATGAGCGCAAAAACGGCATAATTCAGCATATCTAAATAATTAGCGTCGATTCCTTCAGAAATAAGGGTAACTCCCTTATTGTCTTCGATTTGTTTGGTTCTTAAAATTTTAACCATAATTAAATCGGTCAACGAACTAATTCTCATGTTGCGCCAAGCTTCGCCATAATCGTGATTTTTTTTCTCCATTAATTGAAAAGAAAGCAAAGATTTTTGATCATATAATTTAAGGGCGTCTTCGATAGACATTTCTTCGTTTGCAACGCCCAGTTCGAGTTGAATTAACCCCATAATGCAATAATTTACAATCGCAATAAATTCACTTTCAACTGATTCCCCCACTTTGTTTTCGCCCGTTTCTTCGATGGTGCGAATTCGTTGTGCTTTTATAAAAAGTTGATCGGTGAGGGAACTAACCCGAAGAATTCGCCAAGCTGTTCCATAATCGATTCCTTTTTTTTCAAAAATGGAACGACAATTCAGAATTACTTCTTTATATTGTACTGCTGTTTTATTCATTAAATTAATTCAATTTTAGCCGTGAAAGATACGATTTTTTACCCTAATCTAACACTTAATGTAAAAGGTATTTTGAGAGAATTTACTAAACCTGTCGTTATGGGGATATTAAATACAACTCCTGATAGTTTTTACGAGCAAAGTCGAGTGACTTCAAACGATGAAGTTTTAAAAAAAGCCGCTGTCATGATTGATGAGGGCGCTGAAATTTTGGATATCGGCGGTTACTCATCTCGCCCAGGCGCTTTAGAGATCTCGGTGGAAGAAGAATTAAGGCGAACAACTGAAGTGATTGGTGCGGTAAAAATAGCTTTTCCAGAAATCTTGATTTCGATTGATACTTTTCGGAGTCAAGTAGCCGCAGCGGGTGTTTTGGCTGGGGCTGATATCATCAACGATATTTCAGGTGGAATGGCTGATCCGAAAATTTTAGAAGTGGCAGGGAAATATGAATGTCCTTATATTTTAATGCACATGCGCGGCACACCGCAAACGATGATGTATGAAATGAATTACTCGAATTTATTGGAAGATGTTGAAATTTATTTCAGAAACCAAGTAGAAAAAGCAAAAGGGTTTGGGATTAAAGATGTGATTTTGGATTTGGGTTTTGGATTCAGTAAAACGAAGGATCAAAATTATTTGTTGCTCAAAAATTTAGCTCAATTTCACTCGTTAAATTGTCCCATTCTTGTTGGGATTTCAAGAAAATCAATGATTTATAAATCCTTGAATCAAACAGCAGAAGATAGTTTAAATGGTACGACGGTTTTAAATACGATGGCGCTGTTAAATGGCGCTCAAATTCTTCGGGTGCATGATGTTAAGGCTGCTGTGGAAGCGATCAAATTGGTTGGATTGTTAAACGGTGTTTCTTGCTAATTAAATTTTGGGCAAAAATTGATTTTGTGTCAAGGGGTGGTTTCGCGCACTACAAAAACACGAAAGCTCAAAAAAAGCGATTTTTTGGCGTTGGAGATTAATTCGATTTTTCTATTTTGATAACCATACTTTCCTTGGGTGTCAAATGACAAATGGATGATACCACTTTGTTTTGGGGCGATGGGATTTTTAGGAAAGGTAATTTTGGTACATATACAAGCTACTTTATAATCTGATATGATTAATGGTGCTGTTCCTGTATTTGTGAAATGATAATCATGTTCGAGCACGACTCCTTCATTGGTGTCGGTAAAGTCGTGGTTTTTGTCTTTAATAAAGAATTCCGCACCACCCGTAAAGGTGAATGCGGAACTCAACGCTATTATGATCGCAAAAAATAGCCTCATTAATTCGCTGGAGGTGTGCTTGGTCCTGCAGGATTTTCTTTCACCGCACCTTTAATTTTAACCACTTTAGAAGGCTCGTTTACGGCATTTGAAGTGATGGTTACTGATTTATTGAACGGACCAGGGCGTTTAGTATCGTATTTTACTTTAATTTTAGTTGAAGCACCTGGTGCAATTGGATCTTTTGACCATTCAGGAACGGTACATCCACAAGATCCTTTACAAAAAGAAATAATCAACGGTGCATTTCCTGTATTTGTTACAGTGAAAACACAGGTACCGTCTGAAGCGTATTCAATTGTTCCATAATCATGAAGATCTTTATCAACGGTGATTTCTGGTCCACTTCCAACTGGTTGTCCTACTTGTGCAAAGCTGTTAAACCCAAACATTGCAAGAATCAATAAACTGATACTGAATAAATTTTTCATTGTTATTTTATTTTAATTTTTGTGATTTTACTTAGTTATTTACTCCCGTTGGGGTTACTGCTCCAGCTGGATTTGCTTTTACTGTCCCTTTAATTTTAACTTCTTTTTGCGGAAAATTAACTGCATTTGAAGTGATAGTGACTGTTTTATCAATCATGCCTTCGCGATTGGTATCATATTTAACTGTTATCTTGGTAGACGCTCCTGGCATAATTGGATCAGATGAACAAGTAGGTACTGTACATCCACAAGAACCTAAACAATTAGAAATAATAAGTGGTGCGTTTCCGGTGTTTGTAATTGTAAACGTACACGTTCCGTTTCCTCCATATTCGACACTGCCGTAATCATGAAAATCTTTATCAACTTGAATGAGTGGACCGTTCAGGTTTCCAACTTGTGCAAAGCTTTTTAACCCGAGCATTGCAAGAAAAATGAGACTTAAAAGTGCTATTTTTTTCATTTTATTTATCTTTAAGAGGAATTAGTTCATTACAGGTGAACCCGTGTTTACAGGAGCTCCACCAGTTGGTTTTGCATTAACTTTACCTTTGATACGAACCGTTTTTTTAGGGGTATTCACAGCGTTAGAATTGATTGTAACCGTTTTTGAAATTGGCCCTGCGCGTTGCGTATCGTATTTTACAGTGATTTTTGTAGAAGCACCAGGTGCAATAGGATCTCTAGACCAAGTAGGAACTGTACATCCGCATGAACCAACACAACTTGAAATAATCAAAGGTGCATTTCCTTTATTTGTAACAGTGAATGTGCAAGTACCTTCACCTCCAAACTCAATTGTTCCATAATCATGTTCTTCTTTATCCACTGCTATTTTTGGTCCATCGGCAGGTTCTGGTTGTTGATCAACTGTAATGGTTGAAGTTGATTGAGCAATTCCATTATTTACTGCCAACATTGCAATCGCAAGGCTAAATACAAGAATAATTTTTTTCATACTTATTATTTTTAATTAAACATTTCTTCTTACTGTTCCAACAAAGTTATGAAACGAATTTGGATAACTTTAAAAGTTTAACAGAACATTAACAAAACTGTTTTTTACTGGTGATGGTTGCTTTTAAGTCGATTTTACCTGATGAAATAGTAAAAACAAATAATTGAACTTTGCTTTTTGGCAGTTCGTTCGTGAAAATTTACCCTTTTGGGTGATAATTGTTTGGTAGGATTTCTGAAATAATTGGAAAAGATTTATTGAAAATTAGTTTAAAGTAGTAACTAAGTCGGGCGCATGAATATCTCATAGATTTGAAATAAGGTTACTGAAATTAATCGATTGCAGTGGTTGTTAAATAAACTAAAGTTTAGCATTAAAAAATTTGATTGTTTTTTTTGTTTTTATTTTTATCAATGTTCAATTATGTTATCTTTATGGAAGAATTAAAGTTTGAAGTTAAATAAAATACTTGATTTTTAGTTTATTAAAATAGAATTTAGAATTGATGATTACGAAGATTGAAACTGATTTAAAAGGCGCCTTAAAGAAATATTTTGGATTTAATGACTTTAAAGGTAAACAAGAACCTATCATTAGAAATATCTTGGCTGGTAAAAACACGTTTGTGGTGATGCCCACGGGAGGTGGAAAGTCGCTGTGTTATCAGTTACCTGCATTGATTAGTGATGGAACTGCAATTGTAGTTTCGCCTTTAATTGCATTGATGAAGAATCAAGTAGATGCGATCAGACATATTAGTGAGTCGGATTCGGTGGCTCATTTTTTAAATTCATCTTTAACCAAATCAGAAATTAAAGCGGTAAAAGATGATATTTCGGAAGGAAAAACGAAATTATTGTATGTTGCTCCAGAATCTTTAACAAAGAAGGAAAACATTAGTTTTTTAACTGGTGTTAAAATTTCGTTTTTTGCCATTGACGAAGCGCATTGTATTTCGGAATGGGGACATGATTTTAGACCCGAATACAGAAGGCTTCGTGAAATTTTTGAGGCGATAAGTGATGTTCCGATTATTACTTTAACTGCTACAGCAACTCCAAAAGTGCAGCACGATATTCAGAAAAATTTGAATATGATGGATGCTACAACTTTTCAGATGTCTTTTAACAGGGATAATTTGTATTATGAAGTGCGTCCGAAAAGAGATGTTGAAAAGAACATTATTCGTTTTATAAAGGAACAGCCTGTAAAATCAGGAATTATTTATTGTTTGAGTAGGAAAAAGGTAGAAGAGATTGCCGAATTACTGCAAATTAATGGGATTAATGCCTTGGCGTATCACGCTGGTTTGGATTCGAATATGCGGGCTAAACACCAAGACATGTTTTTAATGGAGGACGCTGATGTGATTGTGGCGACTATTGCTTTTGGAATGGGAATTGACAAGCCGGATGTTCGTTTTGTGATTCACCATGACATTCCTAAAAGTTTGGAAAGCTATTACCAAGAAACTGGGCGTGCTGGCAGGGATGGTGGCGAAGGGCATTGTTTAACTTTTTACAGTTATAAAGACATTGAAAAGTTAGAGAAGTTTTTGCATGGTAAACCAATTGCCGAACAAGAAATTGGAAGGCAATTATTAAATGAAATTGTATCATACGCCGAAACTTCGGTGTGCAGACGTAAATATATTTTACATTATTTTGGCGAGCGTTTTGACGAGGCGAATTGCAACGAAATGTGCGACAATTGCAAAAATCCACGTGAAAAAGTGGAAGGTCAAAATGAGGTTTTATTATTCTTGTCGGCGGTGGCGGATTTGAAAGAAACCCAAAAAGCCAAGTATATTTGTGATTACTTGATTGGGAATGAAACCAAAGAATCCAAATCGTATAGACACGATCAGTTACCTGGTTTTGGTAAAGGCAAAAAGTTTGAACAACCATTTTGGAATGCTGTGTGCAGACAATGTTTGGTGCATGGGTTTTTATACAAAGAAATTGAATCATATGGCACGCTTAAACTAACGCCTGAAGGCATCGCATTTATTGAAAAACCACATTCGTTTAAATTGTTAAAAGAACATGATTTTTCTATTGACGATGAAACCGATGCCATGAATCCTCGCAATTCACATTCGGTGGATGAGGTGTTGTTTAAAATGTTGGTTGATTTAAGAAAAAAGATTTCAAAAGAAAAAAATGTTCCTCCTTTTGTGATTTTCCAAGAACCTTCATTGCATGATATGACGATTCAGTACCCAATTAATTTGGATGAATTATCGAATATTGTAGGAGTTGGTGTTGGTAAAGCAAACCGATATGGGAAGCCATTTGTGCAATTAATTGCACGTTATGTAGAGGAAAATGATATTGATCGTCCGCAAGATTATGTGGTAAAATCGGCGGTGAACAAATCGGTTTTGAAAGTTCATATTATTCAGAATGTTGACCGCAAAATGCCGTTAGAAGATATTGCTTCATCGAAAGGTAAAACGTTGGATGAGATTATTACTGAAATTGAAGGAATTGTAAGTTCTGGCACGAAAGTGAACATTAATTATTATATTGATGATCAGTTAGACGAGGAAGAGCAAGAAGATATTTACGACTATTTTTTAGAAGCTAAAACGGATGATATTGTAGCTGCTTATAAAGAGTTTGACGGTGATTACGAAGAAGACCATTTGAGGTTGATGCGGATTAAATTTTTAAGTGAAATGGGTAACTAATCTAGTTTAAGTAGTTGACTTTTTATTCTTAATTCGCTTACTTGATTTTTGATTAACTATCTTTTACCAGCAGTTGTTATGGGATTTGATTTACCTCAGTTTTGTGTTAGCGATTGGCGCGGTTAGCCCGCATTTTTTGGACAACAAAAAATAGGACTATGAGCAAAAAGCGCGACCCCGCCTTAGGGCAATTGCGCATACGCAGTAAAGGAATTGCCCTAAGGCGGGGGAACGCCCAAGTAAAAAATCTAACCTGCCGTAACTATCAACATTTCTGAATCTTGCAAATATTGCTGGGCAACTTCTCTTAAATCGGGAGCGGTTGCTTTGTGAATTGCTTGAATAAAATCGTTGTAATACGTTTTTTTGAGTTGATTGAAATGGATATTTTTAAAATTTTCCATGAGCGCAATTGGCCCATCTGCACGGCGCAAAAAATCGCCTAACATATAATTTTTGACTTTTTGGAGTTCGTCTTCAGGAATTAAATTGGTGCGCAGGTTTTCTAATTCGATAAAAATTTCTTTGATGGTTTCTTCTTTAACATCGGTTCCGACCTCGGTTGAAATAATGAACGCGGCCGCATTTTCTTGCACGGTTAAATGCGAACTTATGCCATAGGTGTATCCTTTATCCTCGCGGATATTGGTCATTAAACGGCTTCCGAAATAGCCACCCAAATAGGTGTTCATTAACTGAAAATTGAAATAATCGGGGTGATTTTTCTTAAACATTTGTCTGCCAACACGAATAGCGGCTTGCACCCCTAGCGAATTTTCGACAGGCATATCGATGCGTCCTTTTGTTTGCTCTAAATTGGTGAGAACAAAATTTTCTTTTTTGGCTTGAAAATTTTGGGTCCAAGTTTCGATTTGTTGAATAAATTGATCTGAGACTCGTCCTACTAAAAATAAGGTTGGTTGGGCATTAATATAATAATCGTTAAAATAATTGACGATATCTTCGCGGTTAAGTGCTTCAAAATCTGATTCAACAGCCACTTGCCCGTACGGAGAATTTTCGCCGTAAATGTATTTATTAAAGGAACGGCTACAAATGTTTTTTACTTTTTGACTGTCAATTTTAAAATTAGCCAACGAAATAGTTCGTTCTTTTTCAAATTCAGAGGTGGGGAATTCACAGGCTAAAAATGCAGATGAAAATACTTCAAAAATATTTCCAATTTGCTCTGATAAACCATAAATACTTACCCCAGAATGATCCGTATCAATTTCATTATGGAAAAACCCTCCATAAAAATCAATTTCTTCGGCAATTTGAGCTGCGCTTTTAGTTGAGTTGCCCGATAACATTAATTTATTGGTAAAACTAGCAACGAGCCTTTTTTTCTGGTACTTAGAACCTGCAGCCCACTCTAAATCCAATTTCACCGAATTATCTTTGACATCTTTTAGCCAATATAAATTGACGCCATTTTTAAACTGAATGTGGGTAGGAAAATCAAAGATTAATTGATTTGGTTGTGAATATGCTGGAGCTGTGGAACGATTCATCAGATTGATTTTATTTGCAAAATGGATTGATTGGTTTTTAAAAATACTGTCTTAGAAAATTTTTGAATGTCTGTTGCGGTAATTTCGTCGTATTTTTCTAATTCATTATTTAATTCATTCAGCATTCCGAGGTTTTCAAAAAAGGCAATGTTCATGACCCGATTTAAAAGGCTTTGTTCTGAAAAAACCTTTCCTGTTTTGTGTTTGTTTTTTACTTTTATCAGCTCATTTTCATCCATTTGGAGGCTGGAAATTTTTCCAATTTCAGACCATATTGCAGCTTCGGCTTCTTGAAAAGTTGTTCCTTTTTGAAGGTGACCAGAAATGACAAAAAGTCCATCGTCGATTGATCCGGTGATGTAGGCTGAAATACTTGAAAATTTTTTCTCTTTTACAATTAGCTGATTATAAAGTCGAGATGATTTGCTGCCTGCTAGAATATCTGAGCATAAATCGCCGATATAATGTTCTGCGGTTTTTCTACCCCCCATTCTATAGGCTAAGTAGATTGCATCCGAAGGTACATTTCGCTCTATTGTTAACCTTCTTTCTTCTGTTTGAGGTGGTTCAGGTGTTAAATTACGTTCATGTTTTTGCCGTTTTGGAATGGCGCCGAACCATTTTTGCGCTAATTCTTTTACCTGCTCAAATTCTAAATTTCCACCTACCACTAAAATGGCATTTTGAGGCGAATAAAATTGATAGAAAAAATCTTTGACATCTTCCATCCTTGCTTCTTCGATGTGCGAAATTTCTTTTCCGATGGTAGCCCATTTGTAGGGATGTTTTTTATAAATCAAGGGGCGAAATTGCAGCCAAACGTCACCATAAGGCTGATTTAAATAACGTTGTTTAAATTCCTCAATCACCACTCCTCGTTGCACTTCCAAACTTTTAGGCGTAAACGCAAGTTCTAACATTCGATCACTTTCTAACCAGAAAGCAGTTTCGACATTTTGAAATGGCACGATGTTGTAATAGTTGGTAAGGTCGTTACTTGTAAACGCATTACATTCGCCTCCAGCTAATTGCAATGGCGAATCGTAGTTTTGAATATTTTTTGAACCGCCAAACATTAGGTGTTCGAAGAGATGTGCAAATCCAGTTTTGGACTCATCTTCATCTTTTGCTCCTACATTGTACAATATATTGACAATTGCCAGCGGCGTTGTTTTATCTTGGTGAAAAATCACCTTGAGTCCATTTTCTAATTTAAATTCTTCAAAATCAATCATCAAAACTTGTATTTAGGGATTGTTGATTCGGCTGATGCCACTCTAAATTCTTGGATAATTTCTGCCACAATTTCTGCTGCTGGTTGAATGCTGTGAATGATACTTGCCACTTGACCAATTTCTAATTCACCTTCGATTAAATCGCCTTCAAACATTCCTTTTTTGGCCCTTCCTCGACCTAACAATACTTTAAGGTCGCGAATTGGTGCATCTGCGGCATAAGCTTCTTGAATTTTTTGGTAAAATTCATTTTTTATTAAACGAACAGGCGTTAATTCTTTTAGCGTTAAATGCGTGCCACCATCACCTGTTTCAACCACCCTGTTTTTAAAATTTAGATGGGCTGAGGATTCGACGGAAGCGACAAAACGACTTCCAATTTGGACCCCATCTGCGCCTAAAATCATTGCCGCCAACATGCCGCGACCTGTCGCGATGCCACCTGCGGCGATTATTGGAATTTGTACTTTTTCTTTTACGGCTGGAATTAAGGTAAAGGTGGTTGTTTCTTCGGCTCCATTGTGACCTCCCGCTTCAAAACCTTCTACGACAACGGCATCAACACCCGCCGCTTCGGCCTTGAGGGCAAATTTTAAACTTGGAACCACGTGAACTACGGTGATTCCATTATTTTTAAGTGTTTCTGTCCACGTGGCTGGATTTCCGGCAGAGGTAAAAACTATTTTAATTTTGTGTTTTAAAACCAGCTTAATATGTGCCTCGATATCTGGATACAGCATAGGCAAGTTTACGGCAAACGGTTTGTTGGTTGCAGCTTTGCACTTTAAAAGATGTTCTTCCAAAATTTCTGGATACATCGATCCTGCTCCAATGATTCCTAAACCACCTGCATTGCTGACAGAAGATGCTAATTCCCAGCCTGAGCACCAGATCATTCCTGCTTGAATCAGCGGAAATTCAATTCCGAATAACGTTTTGATTCTATTCTCTTCCATACCTTTTGTAACGATTCACTAAATTAGACATAATATCAATGATTTTCGTTGAATTATCGAAAGTTTAGCTTTTTTTTTCTAATTTAGTAAACTTGAAAGTGTAATTGTTTAATTTTTCACCGTTTAGATTTTTATTTATGAAGAAAATATTCCTTTTTCTATTTTATTTGGTGTCATTGCAAGTATGTATTGGGCAGCAATATAATTTGGGTTTTGGTGTACGAGCTGGAGCGTCTAATTTTTTAGGAGATATTGGGAGTGGTGATTTGGCGCGTAATTTTGTTTATAACATGGAATTACGCGATACACGATGGGCAGTTGGAGCAACTGTTCGTTATCGTTTTCACCCGATCTTTGCGGTTCAAGGCTCTTTTGATTGGGTTCGATTAACTGGCGAGGACGCTAGTTCTGACAACCGTGCTCGCTTAGGAAGAAATTTAAGTTTTAAAAATAATTTATTGCACTTAAATGCCAAATTTGAATGGTATCCACAATTATTATCTGTGGCTGATGTTGGGTACCGAGGACGTTATCGAGTAGATTATCAAACCTATTTCTTTGCAGGGGTGGGAGGTGTTTATCACAATCCGAAAGCCCAATATAATGGAGAAAAATATCGCCTTAGACAATTAATGACCGAAGGTGTAAAATATTCGCCAATTGCCTTTACTATGCCATTTGGTGGTGGATTTTTCTTCACCTATAAACAAGTGCATCGGTTTGGATTTGAATACGCTTGGAACTGGACATTTACTGATTATTTGGATGATATTAGTACACAATATGCCGATCCTTCGCAAATGTCATCTGATCCGATGGCGGCAATTTTAGCGAATAGATATGAAGATGGCTTTGGTATTCCAGATGCTGTTCAGTACGGCCCAGGTAGTCCACGTGGAGACCCTACGGATCGGGACAATTTTATGACAATGACCATTTCGTATAGCTATTTGATTCGCACGCGAAACAGCCTTTATCGAAATAATTATTCTTGGATGTACGGGAATAAACGTCGTTGGGGCGGAACAAAAGCTAAATTCTAATCATCGACGTTGATTTGAAACTTGACTAAGCTTTTAAAACTGTTAAAAGTTGATTCGATAAATCTTTAATGTTGTGGGCTGAATTATCAAATTGAGGATTAAACAATCGATTTTCAGCTTCTTGGGCATCTAAAAATGCTTTAAAAATAGATACTTCCAGGTTCTGATCATCTCGGTAAAAAACTTTCCCAATTTGATGTTTTTCAACATATTCGGTTACTTCACCCTTAACCGAAAATGTCCACATAAATTTTTCGACAGCAATGTAATCACAAAATTTTGTTGCAAAATCGCCTTCCGATTTATCGTATTTAAACCATAGCGCAACATCCGAATCGTTGAGAATATTATAGGCATCAAATGGGTCAAGAATCCCATGAATTTGAATGTCCAACTTATGTTCTTGGATAAAGGCTTCAATTTGAGGTGGGCAATATCCCACCAATTGGATTTCTGTATTTTGATAAACATCTGGTTTTTCATTTTTCAACCTCAGATAGGCTAAAAAAAATGGTTTCCAATAATAATCTTTGAGCACGTGCAGTGTTCCAAAATGAACGAATTTTACTTTTTTTCGTAATTGAGGACTTCTTTCTCTAAACTCATAATCTTCTGGATCGAACCCATTTGTAATTACATATATTGGAGCCGATTGCGGTTGAATTTGTTGAATGAGACGTTTTTGAAATGGGGATACGGTAATAATTTTATCAACGCTTTGCAGCATTTCTTTTTCTAAATTCCGTTCGTAGTTTATGCGGTCTTGACCGATTGGAGGAGGTTCATTAAAATTATTCCAAGGATCGCGGTAATCTAAAATTATTTCTAATTCGGGAAATCGTTTTTTTAATTCAACTGCATATTTAATGTATCTGTAAGGTGGCCCTGAAACCACCACTTTAGAAATTTTATCTTGAATAATAATTGCAGGAATGGTTTCTTTAAAATGTCTATCCCAAAAGACACTGAAATCCCAATAATTACCCGCAACCTTTTTTTTAAGAAAAAAGAATTGATATCGAAACATTATTTTTCGCCACAAATTAGCTTTTGAGAACTCTAATAATTCGAGGTAATACGGATAATTTGAAGGAAGTGTGGTATGTTTAAAATTCGCGCTTATGAGATCGGTTTGAAAACTTGATTTCACTTGTTTCACAGTATTTTTTGCAGAAACCACGTGAACATTGACCTCATCTAAACGAGAAAGGTATTTAACAAATTTCGCCCACCTTCTTCCCCCCACCCCTGGAACCGGAGGGAAATAGCTAGAAATTACCAAGATTCCTAATTTCATTTTTTTATGATTTTGGCTGGATTTCCAACCACTTTTACATCATCTTCTAATGGATTAATGACAACCGCCCCCATCCCAATCTCTACATTATTTCCAATTTGAACGCCATTTTTTATCGAGGCATTTACCCCAACAAACACATTGTTTCCAACTTTTGACGAACCCGATAAAACAATGCCCGCTGTAAAAATACAGCGCTCACCTACTTCGCAATTGTGCCCAATATTTGTCATTGCCCCAATTTTAGTTCCTCTTCCAATGCGCGTTGACTTTAAAGCACCTCGTCTTACGGTCGAATTTGGTCCTATTTCTACAAAATCTTCTAAAATGGCATTTCCAATTTGAGGGAATTTCTCTAATAAATTAGTGGCAGGATTTAATTGATAACCCAACCCTTCTGTCCCTAATGAAACATGGCTCTTGATGATGCAATTTTCTCCAATTTCGGTATTTGCTTCAATCATTACATGGGGAAAAATAATGGTTCCTTTTCCAATGCTTACATTTTGACCAATAAAAACAAATTCGGAAACAGTAAGCTCCTTATTTTTCCGATGTTCTTCGACACAATTCTTTAGATAATAAGAAGGAGCTGGGGTAAAATTTGATTTTAGAATAAGAGAAAAAATCAATTTTGGTGATTCGTTTGTCAATAAAAAAGTAACACCGGGTAATTCTTGTTTAAAAAATTCCTGATGCATTAAAACGACTCCACATTTAACGAATTTCAGAAAGGATCCATCTTTCACCCAAGTAATTCCCGTTGGTGATTGATTGTCCAATGAAGTTGCCTTTTGGATGGCAAAATCATCCATTCCAACCACATTCAGGTTATAAATTTCAGCAAGCTTTTTTAATTCGATCATTCGAGGTTAATTAATTTCTTGTCAAAGCAGCTGATCTTATTTGATCTTTTTGATTGGAATTCCTACATAAACCCCTTGTTCGTCAATATTTTTATTGACAAAACTCATCGCACCGACCACAATATCATTTCCAACTTTTACGCCTCCAGCGATTTTCGAGCCAGCACCTATGTAGGTGTTTTCGCCAATCACCGATCCATGTACCTCCACTCTTTTATGTGTTGATCCCAAAGTGATGACGTTCGGTCCCAAAAATGAATTCCGCTTTAACAAGACATTGCTGGTTAAAATCGTTCCGTATTTAATGGTCACGCCATCTTCAATTGTACATTCATTACCGAGTCTTATTCGACCCTGAACGGTTACATCTTTTCCGATCACAATTCCTTTTCCTAATTCACAAAAACTTCCCACCACTGAATTATCGCCAATACGAATTCCTGCATGCAAAATTGTATGGTGACCGATCGTGACATTGTTTCCGATGACAACATCTTCACTAATAACGCAAAAGTGTCCAATCTTACAATTTTCTCCTTGCTTAAAATTCGCTGCAATTACATTCATAGATTCGTTTAAGAGTCTTTTTAATGACTAAAATAAATATTTAATTCAACTTTTAACTTTAAAATTCTATTATTTCTTTTCGAAAGACAATCCATCAAAAATTTGTTGACTATAAGCCTCTTCATTGAATTTTGTTAATACACTGTTATAGGCATTAATACCTAATTGATTCATCTTTTGCGGATTATTATAGGCGTACACCAATCTTTCCATCAATGACCCGGCCTCATTGTTTTCATCAATGTATAAACAATCCAAATCCTCCTTAAATATGGAGCGAACAGTTTGTGTTGAAGGAGCGATAAAAGGAATTTGCGCAAACGCGTATTCAAATAGTTTCAAAGGGCTGCCATACCAATTTGATCCTGGCATAATTGCGATGTTAAATAAGCGTTTAAATTCCTGCAATTCTTCTTCTGAAACAAATCCTGGTAAATCAACATGATCGATCAAATCTAATTCCTCAACAAGATTTTTAATTTTTTTCCATTCAACTCCATACCCAACAAGGTATAATTTCGAATCTGGGTATTCTTTTATAAATTCGGCAAAAACCTTTACAAGCAGCTCGAGCTTATGCCAAGATAAAAACGAACCGATAAATCCAATCGAAAAAATGGCTGAAGGAGCGCGCTCAATAATTTCATTTTTGTGAATCACGCAAGGTAAAATTTTGATTGGTACAGGAATTCGATACCGCTGCACCAAATAATTCGCGCAAGTGGACGAATAGGCCATCACCGAATCTGCATTTTGCATTGTAATTCGCTCCGATGCTTTTATTTTGCGCCAAAAAATAGTTCTAGTGCCATACATTTCTAAAAACTGTTCAGCCACTGGCGAATCAAAAATTACGTTCAATTTGGCTTCCCATTTTCTTTTTAACTCAACGCCAACCGTTGATCCAACGGTATGAAATTCAACAATTTCATCATATTTTTTCCTTTCTAATAGTTGTTTTAAAAGTGATTTTTGTTTAGAAAAATAGATTTTCATCGCCAATGATTGATAAAGCCATTTCCATTGTTTTACCATCCGCTTTATTAATCCTTTTAACCCACTGTAAACAATAATTGGCGAATTTTCTTTAGCGACCGAAGCATTATCAAAATAGCCAAAATCTGCTTCGTCTCCATTTTTGATAAAAGCTTCTTTCACTTCTTTTAAGTAAGCAAGCACAGCCGAATTTGGATTTTTAAGATCAAAATCAGGAATTGCAATTAATATTAAGACCCTTTTTGCCACTTATTTCAGATTTTCTTTCATTAATTTTATGCCTTCTTGGAAAGATATTTTTGGGCTCCAGCCAAGCTGTTTTTGTGCTTTTGAATAATCACAGACCGTTTCAGGAATTTCATTTTTTCTATTCGCTTTTTCACAAATCACTTCTAAATTAGTTCCCCAAACCTGTTGACAAATTGAAACAACCTCTCCCACCGAATAAGAGATTCCACTTCCAAGATTGTAAATTTCATTTGAGCAATCAGTAGCAACAAGTTCCAAAAAATTAAGCAAGTCGCTTATATAGAGATAATCTCTTCGAGGAGATAAATCTTTGACTTGAATGGCTTTTCCAGCACTAATTTGACGAACAATTTCCTCAATTAATGTCAGCTGGTTTCCTTCAACGCCGTACAAATTAAATAAACGAACAATTGAATACGACAAACCATAATGTCTTCCGTAAAATTCGCACAATTCTTCCCCCTGATATTTACTTAAGGCATACGGATTTAATACACTGATTTTAGCTTGTTCAGAAATCGGCAATTTTTCTGGAACTCCATACATATAAGAGCTCATATACACCAGTTTAATCTGGTTTTTTCTGCAAAATTCAAGTACTTTTGCCGTACCGACAACATTGGTTTGAAAGTAATCCACCGGAGTTTCCCAACTTTGTTGGACGGTACATTTCCCAGCCAAATGATAAAAAAAGTGAATTTCAGAAGGATCTAAGGCGACATCAAAATAATTTGAATCATCCAAACGGATGGATGGATTTTTAGGAAGGATAATTTCGTGCCCTTTCGATTTTAAGTGCTTAACCAAATGATTGCCTATTCCTCCAGAGGCTCCTGATACAAAAATTTTACTCATTTTTTAGAAATAAGTCTTTGTGTTTTTCAAATTCTTCTGTGGCCTGAGTGTAATCATCCGGACGACCTATATCTAGCCAAAATCCGTTAAATTTTAATACGTTTGGAAATCTTTTCGAATGAATTAAATCCAACATCAACTGATCAAATCCGTAACTTTCGTTGTAAGGAATAAAGTTCAAAATTTCCGCACTCAACATGTAAACTCCCATGCTTACTTCAAATCGTGAAACAGGTTTTTCTTTGAAATCAACCAATTGGTTTTGTTCATTAACATCCAAAACACCATACAAATTAACGTGTTCACGGGCATAGGATGAAACGGTGAAAATCGCCTTCGTTGAGACGTGATTTTCATAAAAATTCGAATAATTTAAATCCGTCAAAATATCGCCATTCATCACTAAAAAATTAGCAGGTAAATCGTTAATTAAACTCAATGGGCCCATTGTGGACAAGGGCTTTTCTTCGAGTGAATAATCGATTTTAATTCCCCATTTTTGACCATCCCCAAAATACGATTTAATTAGGTCTGCTTGATGATTGACAGTAATTGTAATATGATCAAATTTAGCATGAACGAGTTGTTTAATAATGATTTCCAAAATTGGATAATCGCCAATTGGAACAAGCGGTTTAGGTAAGACAATCGTATAAGGACGCAAACGTGTTCCTTTACCACCAGCTAATATCACCGCACGTTTAGACATTGTATAAATTGGTTTTATAGTGATTTAAATTACTCGGTTCTGCAAACCATTCAATGGTTTTGGTTAGACCATATTCCATGGAGAATTGAGGTTTAAAACCAGTTAACTGTTTAATTTTAGAATTGTCACACCACAAACGTGAAACCTCGCTTTTTTGAGGCCGAATTCGTTGCGGATCTACTTCAAATTGTACATTAGAATTCATTATTTTTTTGATCAATTCAAAGGTGTCTTTGATACTAATTTCAAAGTTTGAGCCTATGTTTACAATTTCACCAATTGTTTGATCTGATTTTGCTATTTCGACAAATCCTTTGCAGGTATCTTGGACATAATTAAAATCTCGTGTAGGCGAAAGATCCCCGACTTGTATCACCTTGCTCCCACTTGCAATTTGCGAAATGATGGAGGGTATAATCGCTCGGGCAGATTGGCGAGGACCATAAGTGTTGAATGGCCGTGCAATGGTTAAAGGCAGATTAAAGGCATTAAAAAAACTCATTGCCATGTTATCTGCACCAATTTTACTGGCACTGTAGGGAGATTGTGGTTGAAGTGGATGTTTCTCATCAATAGGTACATAAAGCGCCGACCCATAAACTTCGGATGTGGACGTATGAATTATTTTTTGGCAACCATTTTGAAGTGCTGCTTGACAGATATTTAATGTTCCTGAGATATTCGTTTCGACATAGGAAGAAGGCGCAACATACGAATAAGGAATCGCAATCAAAGCAGCTAAGTGAAAAATAAGATCAACCCCTTTCGTTATTTCTAAACAATAATGAGGATCTCTAATGTCTCCTGACAAAACTTCAATTTCGTTTAAATCCTTTAGTTGCTCAAGCCATCCCCAATTATTAAATGAATTGTATTGCGAGAGCGCCTTAATCTTGCATCCTTCAGACAACAACATTTCTGTTAGATGTGAACCAATAAAGCCATCTGCACCCGTTACTAATACTGTTTTACCTTTTAAAATCATATTGCCTAAAATTAATCAAAACTAATCTATTTCACGAATCTAGCTTTTATAAATTGTCCGAACATCTTATTTATAATTGATTCCTTCCTTTATGACTTATTTCGTCTCTTTGAAATGTAATACCTTACTAAACTTAAATCAAATTTACTTGCTTTTAATAATTCAAAAAATCCAATTTTGTGCGCATCGATTAACTTAAACAAAACTCGTTTTAGCGCTGAATCAACAACAGTTTTGAGCTCATTTGGAGGATAAACCTGACTTGATTCGTTAGCTTTTAAAATTTTTTGTGCATGTTCAAAATAAGCTGCATATTTTGATTGAGGTGCTGATTTTTTTGACAATTCAAGGTGAGTTTGGAGGCTTTTTTCAGTCACCACTATTCCTAAATCCGTCAAAATTAATGTGTATATTTTTCGATAGGCTTCCAATTTATTTTCCTCAATTTGAGGATTATTATTATACTCTCCCTGACGATAAAAATAAAGGGGCTGATTCAAACTAGTTGCATTCCCTAAATCTTTGAGGCGATAAAAAAGAAAATAATCTTCTAATCGCCAAAAACCATCTAGGTAGGTAATTTGATTTGTTGTAAAAAGCGAGGTTCTAAAAATACAGGATGCATGACCCACACTATGATTAAAGACTAAATTTGCTTTGTTCATGAACGGATTTTCCTCGTAGTTTTGTAAATCATTTCTCGAACCAAATGTCTGAATACTAGAACTACAAATGTCAAAATCAGGATTTGTATCCAAAAAATTAATCAATTTTTCAAATCGATCAGGCGCAGAAATATCATCTCCATCCATTCGAATGAAATAAGGACTAGTAATTTTTGACAAGCCTAGGTTTAACGCATCAACAATGCCTGATTGTTTGTCCTTTTGATACAGTTGAATTCGATCATCCTGAAAAGCGCTTATGATTTCAATACTTTTATCGGTTGAACAATCATCCACGATTATAACCACAAAATCAGAAAAGGTTTGATTAACCAAACTTTCCAAACATTCCTTCAAATAAGGTTCATTATTAAAGTTAGGCATCAAAACAGATAATTTCACTTCATTCTCGCTCATTACGCCGATTTTTAGGTGATTGATTGAACTAATTTTGAATAATTTTTTGTCGCATGAAACTTTTCTAACGTTAATTTTTGAATGTTTTCACGTTCTTTTAATCCAAATTTATTTGCTTCAAAAATTGTTCGAATGGCATCCGTAATAGCTTGGCTGTTCGCCTCTGGCGACAAAACGATACCAGTTTGCTCATTGACAATATCTACTACCCCTCCAACACCCAAAACCACTGCTGGAATTCCGAACCCTTGTGCTTCAATTATTGACATTCCCAATCCTTCTGTTTCGCTGGTGTGAATGAATAAATCAATCGAATGTTTTTGATAAAATTCAATGATTTCGATATTTGGTAGGTTTCCCATCAAATGCGCTTGAATGTGCGGAGGTAATTGATCACATTCTTTTTGAATAACTTCCTTCAATGGGCCATCTCCAAAATGTCGCCAAACTGTTTTAAATGGAAGTAATTTTATGGCAGCTACTATTTTCGAAACTTGTTTTAAAGGAATTAATCCTCCACATGAAACAATTGAACACGTATCTGATTTTATAAAATTCGATAATCCATTGTCTTGAAAACCATGATGGGCTAATTCTAATTTATGCGGAAATATTTTTTTCGCCTTTAAGTAATTGAATGCTGGCGAAGACACAACAAAGACTCGCTTAACATTTTTAAAATTAAATAATTGAAAAGGATTGTAATTGCCTAGGTGACGTTCATCAAAAATATCGTATCCATTTACTCTAAAACAAAACTCATCTATTTTTTTGGTGTCTTTTAAAATTGCCAACATCAATGCACCATCGTTCATCCAAAAAGAATAAAAAAAGTTGTCATAATTAGCGTCTATTTCTTTCACGAAAGTTTCGCTTGCCAATTTGTTTTTTATAATGGAACGAATCAAGAATTTACTTCGTTTTAAAATGGTCATTTTTTTGGATGATTGCCAAAACTCTTGCCACATAATCCTGCAAATCAACCCTAATGCGCTCAATAAATGGTTGAATTTAATTTTTTGTGATTTGTCGGTAAGTGCGAAATTAACGTAAACATTTGCTGGTAAAGACCGTTGTGGTTTTTCAACCTTTATGATGGGAAATATTTCAATGCGATCGAAATGTTTTGCAAGTTCTTGAATTTCGAGCAAAAAAAACTGTTCACCTCCACCAAAGGGAAATGTCTCAGAAATAATACTCAATTTTTTCTTCATAACGCGATCCAAAGGTAACAAGAGTTTGACAAATGTAACCTCTTTAGGCGCGATGTTTTACTCGGATTTATAAATCGATTAATCGAAACGAGGCCTAAAGTTGGAATAAATATCCCTGAGGTCACTCAAAAGATTATTTACGAAATCAATTTTATTGTAACTTTACCTTTTAGATTTAAAACAAGCATGCGAGAAATTTTAATTACAGGCGGTGCTGGAAATGTTGGCAGTGCCTTAGCGGAATATCTTTTAACGGACTTAAATACACAGGTTACCGTCGTTGATAATCTCTCCACTGGAAGCATATCAAAACTACCAATTGGTAAATCAAATCTTACGTTTATAAAGGCTGATGTCAACCGATACGATGAAATTTCAGAAGTCATGCTTTCTCACCGATTTGACTATGTTTTTCATTATGCAGCCTATGTTGGTGTTCAGCGGACGCAAGAAAATCCTATTCGGGTTCTAGAGGATATTCAAGGAATTAAAAATGTCTTATCACTTTCAAAAAATACTGGGGTTAAGCGATTTTTCTTTTCTTCTTCATCCGAAGTTTATGGTGAGCCTGTTACAATTCCACAGCACGAAGAAACGACACCTTTAAATTCACGTGTTCCTTATGCGGTAGTAAAAAACGTCGCCGAAGCTTTTTGTAAATCTTATTATCAAGAATATGGTTTGAATTATACCATCTTCCGCTTTTTCAATACGTACGGGCCAAATCAGACAGATGATTTCGTGATGGTTAAATTCATCTCACAAGCGCTTAAAAACGATCCAATTACTATATTTGGAGACGGAACACAAAGCCGTACATTTTGTTACGTCACGGATAATATTGAAGCTACCGTTAAAACGCTTGACAAAGAATTGTTTAATAATGACGTAATTAACATAGGCGGGGATGTCGTGATGTCCATACTTGAACTTGCTGAGTTAATTATAAAATTAACGAATAGTTCTTCCCAAATAATTTTTTTACCTCCCTTGAAAGATGGCGATATGACTAGAAGACAACCTGATAATACGAAAATGAAAAAAATTCTTGGGCGAGATTTAATTAGCATTGAAAAAGGTATTAAAAAACTTCTCGAAAATAAAGTATTTATAAGTCAATTAACGAATTAAGAAACATGGGAGAAGAACAATGGGATCTCGAACTTAAGCCTAAATCCAATTGGATGGACTTGAGATTGGCGGAACTTTGGAGTTATAGAGATTTGCTCGTCCTATTTGTCAAACGTGATTTCGTTTCTATCTACAAACAAACTATTTTAGGGCCACTTTGGTTTTTTATTCAACCAATTTTAACGACCCTAATGTTTGCCTTAATTTTTGGTTATTTTGGAAATCTAAGTACAGAAGGAATTCCACCATTTTTGTTTTACCTCACAGGCTTAACTTTGTGGAATTATTTTTCTGAATGTTTGATGAAAACTTCCGAAACTTTTGTTAAGAATCAAAATCTCTTTGGTAAAGTATTTTTCCCTAGATTAATTGTTCCATTATCTATTATCTTGTCCTCACTCTTAAAATTTGGCATTCAATTTATTTTATTTTCCCTTGTTTGGATATATTATTATTTTATCGCAAAAGATCAATCTATTCTGCCAAATTTGGTCATACTATTGACACCCTTTTTAATCCTCATAATGGCCGGATTAAGCTTAGGATTCGGTATTATTTTCTCTTCTATTACAACAAAATACAAAGATATGAATTTTTTACTAGCCTTTGGAATTCAATTACTCATGTATGCCTCTTCGGTGGTGATTCCAATTTCGGCTGTGGGTTCTTACGCTTGGGTGTTTCGGCTAAATCCTATGGTAAATTTGATTGAATCATTTCGATATGCTTTTTTAGGTGCAGGGGAGTTTAATTTATTTTGGTTAGGATACAGTTTTGTATTTATGTGTATTTTACTTTTTTTCGGGATAGTTGTTTTTAACAAAGTCGAAAAATCATTTATGGATACGGTTTAATCCAGAGAATTGATGGAACACAAACTAAAAATATCAAATCAACGAGGTCAATAAGTCATGTCAATTGTTCTAAAGGCAGAAAACATATCGAAACAATATCGCTTAGGGCAGATTGGCACAGGAACTTTGTCGCATGATTTAGTTCGATTTTGGCATAAGGTTCGCGGAAAAGAAGACCCCTATTTGAAGGTTGGCGTGTCAAACGACCGTACCTCTGGAGAAACTAGTGGATATGTGTGGGCACTAAAGGACATTAATTTTGAGATTGCTCAAGGTGAAATGGTAGGAATTATTGGGAAGAACGGCGCAGGCAAATCAACCTTATTAAAATTACTTTCAAGGGTCACTGCTCCTACAACTGGCTCAATTAAAATTAAAGGACGAATTGCCGCATTATTAGAAGTTGGAACTGGATTTCATCCTGAATTAACAGGAAGAGAAAATATTTACCTCAACGGTGCAATTTTAGGCATGAAACGCGCTGAAATCGGCGCGAAATTAAACGAGATAATTGAATTTTCAGGTTGTCAAAAATACATTGACACTCCCGTAAAGCGATATTCGTCAGGTATGATTGTGCGATTAGGTTTTGCCGTCGCCGCTCACCTCGAACCTGAAATTTTAATTGTGGACGAAGTTTTGGCAGTTGGTGATGCTGAGTTTCAAGAAAAATGTATCGGCAAGATGAAAGACATCAGCAATGCTGGCCGAACGGTTATTTTTGTAAGTCATAATATGGCATCCATGAAAGCACTTTGCCAAAAGGGCGTTTTGATGGAACATGGCCAAATAATTCAAATAGGTCCGATGAATGATGTGATTGAAACTTATCTTTCAAGAACCACTAAAATGTCAATTTCTGGTGAAATTCCAGCAAATGCCTCAAGCATCAATACCGGTTTGGTGAAATTTACGTCAATTTTGCTCCAAAACTCACATAGCGTAGCAGTTCAAAACGTTAATTATCAATCCAGCTTAAATTTTACGATGCAACTTCGGTCGGAGGTTGAACTAAAGGATGTTATTTTGGATTTGCGAATCAATACTCGTGACGGTGTCGAATTGGTTCACACAATGAATAAATACACGCATCCTGAAAAACAATCAATTTCTATTGGTTTAAATGAAATCACTTGTCAAATCAAAAATCAGTTGCAGCCAGGAAATTATGCTGTTAGTATTGGTGTGCATGAAACCAATGGTATGTCACTAGATTTTGTTGAAAACATTCTTGATTTTACTGTTTTAAATGTAGGAGAGGGCGAAAATGCTGGATTTATCTACGATTTTAAACTAGGCCACGTGTTTTTTAACTCTACTTGGAAAATAAAAAATTAATATGCAGTTCATTCCACTTGCCAGTCCTAATATACTCGACAAAGACATTCAAGAAGTGGTAGATGTATTGAAAACAGGAATGCTAGTTCAAGGTAAAAAAGTGCTCGAATTAGAGACGAATGTGGGCAATTTTGTTCAAGCTAAACATGTGGCTGCAGTATCCAATGGTACAGCGACCATGCATTTGGCTTTAATTGCGTTGGGAATTGGACCAGGAGATGAGGTAATTGTACCAGCATTTTCATACATAGCAACAGCCAACGTGGTTGAATTAGTTGGTGCAACCCCCATATTTGTAGATATTAATATACGCACCTTTAATATCGACTTGAGTCAAATAGAATCAAAAATAACGGCTAAAACAAAAGCCATAATTCCTGTCCATGAGTTTGGTTTAGCTTGTGAAATACTCGAAATTATGCAGTTAGCGGATAAGCATAAGCTTTTTGTGATCGAAGATGCAGCATGTGCGTTAGGTGCGAAATACAAAGGAATAAATGTTGGAACATTTGGTCATTTTGGTTCATTTTCGCTTCACCCGCGCAAGGCAATTTCATCTGGCGAAGGAGGTTTATTGGTTTGTAAATCAGTAAATTACTTGAACAAGATTCAAATCCTTAGAAACCACGGCATTGAACTACAAAATGGGAAAATGGATTTTGTAGCAGCCGGATTTAATTATCGGATGACTGATTTTCAAGCGGCTCTAGTAAATAGTCAGTTACAGCGATTAAATGATACCTTAATCTATAAAAACGATTTGGCAAATACCTATTTTGAACACCTCGATGGAGCAAAAATGAACTTGCCAGAAACACCAGATCATTGTACGCATACTTGGCAAACATTCCATGTCCTACTTGATCCTAAAATTGACAGGGATGCAATCATCGACCAACTTAAAAACAAAGGGATTGGAACAAATTATGGGGCACAATGTATTCCTGCCCAAACCTTTTACCACCAAAAATATGGATTTGATAGCCAACGTCAATTCCCAAACGCCTATTATGCGTATACCAGTGGAATCGCAATCCCACTTTATGAAAAATTATCCAAGGAAGATATTTCTTATATTGCGAAAGAATTAAACAAATTAGTGTAAAAAAAATGCAAGGAAAAAACATTTTCATCACAGGCGGAGCAGGATTCATTGCGAATACACTGATTCAACGTCTCATTGAGAAGAATAAAATAACAGTTTACGATAATTTTCATCGAGATACGTTGACAAACAGTGGTTTTGCTCAACATGAAAATATGACCATTATTAAAGGTGATGTACTTGATTTTGACTTGTTATGTGCATCAATGAAAGGAGCGGAAGTGGTCATTCATGCCGCAGGAATTGCAGGGATTGATACGGTGATTAAAAATCCGGTTAGCACCATGCGAGTGAATATGATCGGCACGGCAAATGCTTTAGAAGCAGCCTTGGTGAATAAAGTAAGCGATCGATTTATTGATTTTTCCACCTCAGAAGTATTTGGCTCTATGGCTTTTAGATCGTCTGAAACGGATGAAACGGTTTCGGGGTCAGCTGGTGAAGCGAGATGGACATATGCAGTAAGTAAATTAGCTGGGGAACATTTGGCACATGCCTACTTTAAGCAAAATAATTTACCAGTAGTTACTGTTAGACCATTTAATGTGTATGGGCCAGGTCAAACTGGAGAAGGCGCGATACAAATCTTTATAAAAAAAGCACTTAACAACGAGGATATTTACATCCATGGTGACGGAAATCAAATTCGTGCTTGGTGTTTTGTAGATGATTTTGTTGAATGCTTGTTCCAATGTTTAGAAAATAAAAATGCCATAGGTGAAAGTTTTAATATTGGCAACGCACGCGCAGTGATTACCATTTTAGGACTTGCACAAACGGTATGTCGCGTTTTAAAATCGTCTTCAAAAATAAGTTTTCTTGAACCTTTATCGGCGGATATTGCTCTGCGAATACCTTCAGTTGAAAAAAGCACCAAAATTCTAGGGTATAAATCCAAAATTGATTTGGAAGAAGGAATTCTTAAAACAGCTGAGTGGATGAAATCTCAACAATAATCCAACTTTAAATGAATCGAAAAGAGGCCCTTGTATCGAAAAAATCGTCCGAACTTCACGAAAGTTTAACGGAATTACATGTCGATTTATTTGAAGCATTTCAAACCCAATTTCAACGATCCTTGCCATTTGCAGATGAAGTATTTGACCGATGGGAACGAGCAAAAAAATTAAATTGGGGCGAAGGAAGTTCTGTCTATGATAGCGCTTTCATTTTTGGGGATGTCAATGTTGGAAAAAACACCTGGGTTGGTCCATTTACGATCATTGATGGCTCGGGAGGATTGACGATTGGTGACAATTGTACCATCTCTTCAGGCGTCCATATTTATACGCATGATAATGTGAAACAAACGTTGAGTGGTGGCCTCTTACCGATAGAAAGGGCACCTGTCAAAATTGGTAATTGTACATATATCGCACCGCAAAGTATCCTTAAAATGGGGATAAAAATCGGAAATCATTGCTTAATCGCTACTAATTCATTTGTTAATAGTGATTTCGATGATTTTTCGATTATTGCTGGAAATCCTGCAAAAAAAATTGGCTCGGTGGTGATTGAAAACGATCAAGTTAACTTTAAATACACGTAATTCCATGAAAATCGCGTGCATTGGGAACATGAACAATATGCTGTTCAGCTTGTGTCAATATTTAAGGGATAATCAAATTGATTGCGATCTGTTTTTGTTTGAAGGCGAACCCTTTCTTCCCGAACACGATTCCTACACCAAGGACTACGAAAAATTTTGTTTCGTCTTGCCAATCGGAAAATCAACTTTATATCAAAAAAGTAAACGGAAAAAAGTAAGAAACATATTAAAGAACTATAATTTTTTTATTGGAACGGACCTAGCTCCCGCCATTTTTTATAGCATTGGTTTAAAATTATCTATCTTTGTTCCGCACGGGAGTGATATTTACACTCTTCCATTTATTGAACGTCTACCTAGTAAGAAAAACAAAAAACTTTGGTGGCTCACAGATGTTTTTTTTGTTAGTCAAATGCAATTAAGAGGTGTCAGACAAGTGCCTTCAATCTTT
Source organism: Crocinitomix sp. (assembly GCA_044361315.1). Classification (GTDB taxonomy): domain Bacteria; phylum Bacteroidota; class Bacteroidia; order Flavobacteriales_D; family Crocinitomicaceae; genus Crocinitomix. The sequence goes on from JBIKJA010000002.1 coordinate 322,603, forward strand.
TTTCCGGACGAATATGAAGTGAATTACCCGTTTAAAAAATCGTTAAATACACGTTCTAAATTTTACAATTTTTCAGTTCCAATGTTGTATGCTCCTCAGTATAAAGATTTGGACTTCATTGCGCAAACCGAAAAAAGTGAAAACATTGCCTTTTTTAGCCAATTAAGAGCGCAGTACGATTTTATCGTCTTCTCTCACAGCCGACAAAACGGGTCAAATTTACCCCACGAAAAGAAAGTTCATGAAAAGGGAAACGAACAATTAATTAGAGGATTTGCCAAATTTATTTCAAAAAATCAATCGCTAAACACCCGATTAATTTTATTTGAATACGGAATGGATATTGAATTTTCGAAAAACCTCATCAAAACACTTGCCATTGAAGATTTTGTCATTTGGGTGCCTAAAATGAAACGGAAGGAGATTATTTTCGGAATTCTTGCGTCGGATGTTGGGTGCGGAATATTTGCAAATAGTTGGTTGACCTGCGGGGTTGTAAATGAGATTTTGGTGACGGGCACTCCTTTAATCCATTATCGAGATGATGCATTGTACCAAAAAGACTACGCTGAACTTTACCCAATGTACAATGCCAAAACACCAACTGAAATTTGCCAAGCGCTAAACGAGGTGCTGTCTGCTAAAAAAAATAATGTGCCTAGGTCGCGCGCAGGAATTGAGTGGATCGAGAAATTTAGTGTGGATCAGCCAGTTCATCAAGTACTCGATCTAATCAAGCATCATAAAAATAATCAAGCCAAAGGTTCAAATTCATGGACCGTTGGCTATTTTGCTACTCGAACGAAAATCGAATTGTTTCTTGCAAAAGTGTTTTATAAGTTAAAAACCGTTTTAAAAAAATCAACCTAATCCACCTTAGAAACGGCAGATTTATTTTCGAGTTCGGTTAAAAGGAGATTAATTTTTTCACGTTGCGCTCTTAAGATTGCAAGCTCAGTTTTTAAAGCATCAAGTTCAGTTTGTTGGAGCTCTAAAAGCGACATTTTTTCATCCAAAGCTTTTAAGAGCAATAAATTTACACCGTCAAAATCGCCAGAATTAATGATGGTTGAATCGGTACCAAGTTCAAAAACAGAATAAAAATCTTGCGCCATTGGTCCAATATGCGTGATAGAAGAATCTTGAGAAATGTATGACCATGAATAAACATCAATCAATTTTAATCTACTTAAATAATCAGCTGCATTGAGCGGTTGTATATTTTCCTTTTGATTTTTATCAGAGAGAATCGACCAAGCACCAGCACCTGGAAGCAATCGGACACCTGTTGTTAATCCAACATTGGTATAAAAAACAGTGCCTCCAGAAGCTTTTACCATAAATTGATTTTCTGCCGTAGACAAGGTATTTCCAATGCCATCACTTTGATCGCTGTAAACAAACGTTCCGTCATGAAGCGCATGTGCGTGATATCCTAGTGCCACCGAATTTTCGCCATGAGCATAAGTGTAATTTCCAAGCGAAAGTGCGTAAGGTGCATCAGCACTTGGGTGATATCCAATTGCAATTGCGCTAGTTGCCCGTGCAGAAGCACCTCTTCCTAATGCGATACTATGGCTTCCCGTTGCTTCAGGATTATGTCCTGCAGCAAAAGCATAAAGCCCAGATGCATTTGCTTGATTACCAACAGCAAAAGCACCTTCTCCTGAGGCGGTTGATGTAAATCCAAAGGCAACTGAATATGCGCCAATAGCGCGTGAATTATAACCTGAAGCAAAAGAATAATTACCAATCGAGGCTTCATCCCATTGAGTACCCGTTACAAATCCTACCCGAAATGCGGCTTTTCTCGGATGCCACATCATTCTTGCCCCTGAACCAGTAGTAGGAATCGTACCTGTGCCGAAAGTTCCTGTGTACAACACTCCATTTACATTATTCACATGAAAATCTGCCAATGGGTTGGTTGTTCCGATTCCAACCCTACCATTAGCCTTCACCCGCATCCGTTCGATATTGAACGATTTTATTACCAAATCCGTTGAGTCAATCGTTCCTAAAAAATTGGTTAAAGGACTTGTGCCACTGTTACCATAAAGTCCCCAATTGTTATAGGCGAAAAGTGCCACGCTTGCCGTATCTGCAAAATCAGCAAAATCAGCAAAATCTGAATGAATTCCGTTTGGTGCATAATTAGCTGTATCAGCATAAAACGAATAATTCGCACTGTCAACTATCCCAGGAATTTCACAATTAATTGCATAGGTTGCAGTGTCGGCAAATTCGGCATGGGCACTTGAAAAAGCGTAGCTCACTGTATCGGGTAATAAATCTTCACTGGCTACCCATTGGCTGCCATTCCACTTTAAGACATCTCCTACTTCAATGCCTGTCAAATCAACATCTATTAATTCTGAAAGAGCAAATTGTTGTGCTGTTGTTTTGGAATGAAAAGCGAAAGGAACTGCCATCATTTGCTGCGTCATACTTGAAACAAAATCACCAGTATTAGTTTCATCCACTAGCATTTCAAGATAATAGGTAGTTGCTGCCCAATCAATTTCAGAAAAAAGCGGTGATGTTCCGACACCTGTGCTTGTTCCTGTGCCTATTACCACAGAAAAATGACCTAAATTATTTAATTCAATGATATGAGTTTCTTGCCAAACAATCGCACCAGTCATTGTTGTCGCACGAATATTAAATTCGACACCAATGGTGACATCTGACAAAAATCCTCCATCCGAAGCCCGTACTTGTGCTTGGTAAGAAATTCCTTCTGGGAATTCTTGTGCAAAAACACTCGAAAATCCGAGCATTAAAACACTAATTAGTATCCAATTCTTCATATAATTCTTCAATTCGACGTTCGATGTCCAATAATTCTTTCTTTTCTTGTTCAAGATCTTCTTTCAAAGATTCAATTTCTTGAGGATTTGACAATTTCTCGAGTTGCTCCGTTAATTTTTTAATTCCAAGAAAAGTGACTCCATCGCTGTCTATCATGTTGATATAAATCGGGGCTTCTCCCACACCAAAAATGTCGTAAAAATCTTGCGCCATTGGGCCTATATGAAAATCACTCACCCCGATATAATTCCAACCAAGAACATCCAATTGCTTAAAATGAAGCTGATAATCCAAAGGATTTAACAAAACAAAATTCTTTTTTTTATTTCTATCAGAAATCATGGACCAACTACCAGCTCCAGGTAAAAGTTCGACCCCCATGCTTAAATCGCCTGAAGAATAGAAAATATATCCACCAGCTGCCCTCACCATAAATTGATGATTCGCTGTATTCTTAACGGTATCAGTTGTAGACAAATCTCCATACACAAAACTACCAGGACGACCATTGGTGCTTGCATTCGTGCCCAATGCAGTTGAAAAATGTCCTGTAGCCGTTAAATTATGTCCTGCCGCCCAAGCCGTTGCTCCTGTTACATATACATTATTTCCCATTGCCAATCCAGAAGAAAAAGAGGTTGAAACCACGTTTTTTCCAATTGCCAGATTGCGGTAATAATTCGCAATGGCACTATCGCCAATGGCAACACTCATGTGAGCGACCCGACAATTTCTGCCTATTGCAAAACTCGAAATTGCAGCATAAGGCGTTGTTGGATTAAAATAGGCCGTGTCACCATATGTGTTTTTCCCAAAAACCGTCGAATAAATCCCGTTTGTTCCAACGTTTTCGCCAAAAGCGAAACTATACATCCCTTTTAAGGTATCAAACGGATCAACACTTGTGCCACTGTGAAATGAATTCGATCCTCCGTCAAAGTATAAATACGCATCTGAAATACTACTAATACCCATAAGCTCATTGGGAGTAAACAACGCTCCTCTTGTGGTTAAAAACCTAAATCCTGTTCCAGCAATATTGTTATTTACAGAATATTCATCACCAAAAACTAACCTTGCCCTGCTATTCGTTCTAAAGCTAAACGAAACCAGAGAAATAGAACCTAGAAATGAATCCCCTGTTACATCTTCATCTCCAAACTTCGACCAATTACCAGTTGAATAAAGGACATTTGTGGTTGAATCCGCATAAATGCTATAATCGCTGGTCAACACTGAATCCATCGTTACAGCAACCAATGCACTGTCAGAAAAATAAGCAAAAATTACAGTATCGGCAAAGTCATTATTAAAAGCAAAAAAGGCAGTATCGACTAAAATCACAGAATCTGCATTCCAAACATAATTAGCTGTATCGCCTGTTTCATCGATTCCAAAAATAAACTCTACTCCATCAAATTTTATTGTTTCGTTTAACTCTACTGCTTCGCCACTCACATCAATTAATTCTTGCAAGGCAGGGATTTTGAGCACATGAAGACTATGAGCTGCATAAGGAACGGCATTTGTTGAAAATGCACCTTGCAAGGCTCTACCACCGTTGTTGGTGTACAATTCAACCTGTCCAACAGTCAACCAATTAATTTGATAAAAATTAGGTTCCGTGCTTTGAATTAATTCGCCTACACCTAATTCGAGGGAAAAAACACCAAGTTCAGACAGGGCAATTCCATTATGCTCTTCGCGCCAAATGGTGTCACCTGTGATCGATTTAATTAAAAATTCAAAATCTGCTGAACCAGCTTCAGAAGATAATAATTGGCCTTGAATATTAATTTTTGAATAATTTTCGATTTGTCCAAATACGCTATTAACTAACCGTAAAAACACCAAAAAACTTATGATTTTGGCGAAATTTAACATGCTTGTTTTACGATTTTATTGTGCGCGATCACTTGATTTTCAAAAGTTAATCTTACAAGATAAACACCATTTTCAAAAGCACTTAAATTAATTTCAATTTGTTGATTCGTCGCTTGAAAGCTGGTTAACAATTGTCCATTCATTGATAAAATTTCAATAGTGATCATCGAATAATCTTGATTATTTAGTTGAATAACAAATGATTCGGCAAAAGGGTTTGGAAAAAAAGAAATTTCATCGTCTACAGGGATCTCATTTACAGAAAGCAACGTATAACTGAGCGGATAATACCCATGAAGAAACTGATGATCAACTGATTCACTAGAAATTATTTGACCTCCAGCAACTAATAGAGTGTCGTTGACACCAATTGGTTGGAAAACAGAGAAAGTAGATCGATCAACAATTTGCGCAGTTAATCCTTCACTGAAAACCAGCAAGAAAAGAATAAAACAAGCCGTTTTTTTTAACTTAGACATAGAATTTTAATCGAACAATTGCAAAATTACATGAATATTCTATGAAAGTCAAGTTTCAACCCAACTAATCCACCTCATCACTTGAATAACCGCTACCATAAGTACTTCCATACCCATAACCATATCCATAATTGTAACCGTAAGTGTATTTATAGGTGTATTTAGAATAATAATACTGTAATCGACTTTCACGAATCCCGTTTAAAACCACTCCTTTGTCAATTTGATCAAACTTCTCAAGCATTTCATTGATATGTTCAACCCCCTTCTTACGGGTATAGCGAGTATTCAAAATGATCAAAAAAGCATCGACATATTTCGTCAATTCAAGTGTGTCATTTAAGATTCCAAAAGGAGGGGTATCGATAATGACATAATCATATTTTGTGTTGACATATTCTATTAATTCAGCAACCTTTTCTCGCAACACTAATTCAGAAGGATTTGGTGCTATTGGACCTGCTGTAATTACATCTAAATCAGGATAAATATTGCGCTTAACAACCTCATCAAAACTTGCTTTCCCAACAATGTAATTTGATACCCCAATTTCGTTTTTCAACTTATACATTTTATGCACCTTCGGTCGATGTAAATCGAAATCGATAATCAAGGTTTTTTTACCTCCTTTTGCGATCAAATTGGAAAGGTTGGATGAGGTAAAAGTTTTCCCCTCTCCAGGAAAAAAAGAAGATAATAAAATCTTTTTCGCTTCACCAGGCTTATCAATTCCAAAAAAGGATAAATTAGTTCTTATGGTTCTAAAACTTTCAGTTACGTGCGATTTTGGTTGCGTTTCGATCATTAATGGATTTTGCATATCTTTCACAAAAGGAATTCCACCAACGATATTAATATTAGAAACCTCTGCCAAAGCCATAACGTTTTCAATTCTTTCAAAAAATAATTTTCGAATAATAGCAATCAAAAAAGCCAAAATAAATCCACCCAAAATAAATAGACGAATGATTTTTTGTTTGTTTGGATAAATCACACCTGTCCCAACAGTTTTTTCGATAATCCGCACTTGAGGAATAATACCTGCCCGCGCAATGAGGGTATTAGTTTTTTTCTCTAATAAGAAAAGATACATCTTGTTGTTGACATCAAGTTCCCGTTGAATATTTAAAACCCCTTGCGCCGATTTTGGTAATTTTTGGATGTCGTTTTTATAATCAGCTATAAACTGATCTACCACTTTAATTTCACTATCTAATGCTTTGTTTAGATTTTCAAGGTAATTGAGAATGTCATTAATCAACATAGCAATTTCCTTTTTTGCATTAATCATGTTTAAATTATCGGCCGATTTTTGGGTCTTGTCAATTTCATAACGAATTTGTTTTTTACGCACTTCTCCTATGGCATCTTTCAGATAAATATCGTTTTGTTCAATGTAAAAAGATGCGGGAAGTACCCTATTATCGTCCGAAGATTTAAGGTATTCTTTTAATGCCAAAACCGAACTCTTTTTTTGTTCTAAAATTCTTTTTTCCTTTGTGAAAGTGACATATTCCGCAAAAAAATCATCTTCTTGTTTATCGATATTTAAGATCGAATTTTCATCCTTATAACTCAACAGTTCGCGTTCCTTTTCTTGAATTAAAACACTGACCGTATCAATTTGTTTTTGAATATTTTGCAAGGTGTTTTCATTCACTTCTAATTGAATCCTTTTCGAATAATCAACATAGGTATTCGTCAATGTGTCCAGATAAACAATCGCGCGATTGGCCAATTCATCGTTAACAGTTAATTGCAAAACACTGGTATGCTCAATATTTTCAACCGTTAAACTTGATTGATATTTGCTAATTAAATGATCTCGTGAATGAAAAACAATTTCGTACTTCGATTCTTTTAGTTGATTAATATTTTCATTGTCCAATTCGTATTGGCGATCCAACCTTAAAATAAAATCTGAAGTCACTATTTCCTGATCAAATGGATATTGCGCTTTAATTTCTTCCCGATTGAGGTTGTAAGCAAGTTCATATTTGTCTTTGTTAACAATTCTAACGCGAATTGGTATTTCATAACATTGTGGATTCAAGACAGAAACAGTCGATTTGAAAGGCAATGTTTCAAAAACCTCCACTTTTTTAATTCGCCCAACAACAAAATAAGAAGTTTCTACATTAATTTTATCGACTACTTCACCAATCAAATCTCTGGAATTTAAAATCCGAATTTGATTTTGAACATCCATAAAAACACCATAAGCACCAAGTCCTTGATAAATTGGATCTTGATAATCATAGGTTTCATTTGATTTGAGAAGAAGCTCGGCTTTAGCACCGTAAATATTGGTTAAACGATACGTATAAACATATCCCATCGCATAGGCAACCAATGGCGCAAGGATAATAAATCCTAAATTTTTTAGAATTATTCTCCAAATAAAAAGGATGTCTTTTGTTTCTAATAATTTATTAGAAGTGCTATTAATTGGAGCATTTTTCACATTTTGTTGCATAATTTTAATCAAAACAAACAACTCATTGATCGAGAAATTCGTCATTCAAAATAACATACGTAAGTGATCGTAAAATGTTTGCATGTTTGAAAGAAAATATTGATAATTGGCAAGGAAATCGTAAAAAAAGGTCAACCGGTAGATTAATTTTGACCACTTGAGTAAAAATAAAGATGAAAAATTAAAAATGATTCCATTACCTTACTTTATAATCAATAAAATTTCTTAAATTTGAAGAAGTTTTGATCCTACAGTTAAAACAAAATTAAGATTCTATGAAAAAAAGCCTTTCCTGCTCATTTGCAATGTTGACTTTTGTCTTCTGTTCTTTATTTACACTAAATGCTGTGGCTCAGACAGGCCCATGTGGTGTTGGATCAAGCACTAATAACCGAGTTTGGTTGGACGCTCACTCTCTGGGATTAGCTGGCGGCACTCCAATTAGCTCATGGACAGACCTATCTGGAAATGGTGCCGATTTTAATCAAGGTACCCCAACAAGACAACCCGTTTACAATGAAACGGGTATTGGCGGAATTCCTTCAATCACTTTTGACGGAATAAATGATGCAATTACATTAGGGGCAAGTCCATCATTAGAAACATCAAACCTTACCTATTTTATTGTTTATGACCGCCTTGGATTAACTTCAGACATGCTGATTACCTCACGCTACGCTTCATCTGCATCTAAATGGAGGACGTATGCCAACAATGGTTCAAATACAATTATTAATGCACAATTTTCCCCAACAATCCAGTGGGCAAGTTTAGTGGATCCAGCAGGAGCTTCATTTTTATCCTCGCACATTACTCCTACTAACCTTCGCTCATACAGCCAAGGTAATTTAACCATGACTAGAACTGCTGCGTACACAACCCCAACAGGAAGTATCGACGTGACACTTGGAAACAAGTTACCAACTGGAACAGGCACTTATGTTTATTCTGGAGAAATTGCGGAGGTAATCATTTATAATACAGCTTTAAATCCACTTCAACGAATATTAGTTGAAAACTACCTTGGTGCAAAATATAATATGACGATTCCTGTCGATCACTATGCACACGAAACTACACATCGATTTGGCTTAATTGCTCTGGCAAATGATGGTACGAATACACAAACCGTTGCGCGAGGAAGTGGCATCTTGGAACTTTCTTCACCAGCATCTATGGGAGCTGGTGAATATTTTGTCGCTGCGCATACCGATTTTGCACCAAATGTTTACAACGAAGTTGATATTCCCCCTGCATTGCCAGACTATGAGCGCTTAGAAAGATCTTGGCGATTAGATGAGACCGGTGATGTTGGAGCAACTACCTTAACTTTTTTTGTTGACATAGGATTAGAGGATACGTTAGGAGACAGCTATCGATTGTTGATTGACTCAGATGGTGTTTTTGCTGATGCTACATTTATTAGCGGGGTTTATGACGCGGTTTCTGGAACGGTAACATTTACGACCGATTTAGCGGATAATACTTATTTCACAATTGCAAAATTAATTGTTCCTGAAATTCATTCAATTACCGACGGTTTATGGAGTGAGCCAACCACTTGGGATTGTACATGTATTCCAACACAAATTAGCCACACTTTTATTGATCCTTTTACAACTGTAACCGTTGATATTGATGCATTTGTTGGTGATTTCGAATTAGAGCCATTTGGAACACTGATAATGAATTCAGATGTTACCTTGGACATCAATGGAAATTGGAATGCTACTGGTACAGCAGATTTCACGGATGGAACTGTTTCTTTCACAAGTAATGGTGATCAAGACATTACAATTCCACTCACTTCTGCAACGACAATCCGTTTTAACGATCTTTTAATTGACAATGCAGGTGCGGGAGAAGTTACTTTCTTTAACCGAGAATATATCGTTGGAGGAACACTTTCTCCTAATCAAGGAAATTTAATTATTGACCCGTCAACGACCTTTTGGATTGAATCTTTGAGTGGTACTGGAGGTGGACGAGTTGGACCAATTATTCCACCAGCAACAATTACAGGGAATGTAAATGTTCAGCGTTTTATTCCTGCTGGATCGGCAGATTGGAGAAATCTTTGTTCTCCAGTTAATGGAAGTACTTTCTTCAATTGGGATCCAGATTTGGCCATAAGTGGTCCATCTTTCCCTGATGGATGTGCATTTGGCCTCGGTGATTGTTTTAATTCGGTTATTTATTGGGATAATGATGTGTTTGTTGAAGTGGTGTCAGCAAGTGATCCAATCACCAATGGACGAGGATACGAAATATTTGTGGGAGATAACTTAGTGAGTTTTAGTGGAACGACATTGGTTTCTACCGGAACGTTAAATACTTCTGCTGACATTGTTCAATCATATACTTCTGGTTGGTCAACAATGGGGAATCCTTATGCTTCGCCAATTACATTTAGTACTTTGGGATTAAGTGGTGGAATCGGTAATTACTTTTATGTGTATGATCCAGCTTCTGGTGCTTACGAATGGTACGATGGTGCTTCGATGACAACAAGTATTCCAGCTATTACTGCGAATGGGCTTATGGCTACTGGTCAAGCGGTATGGATTTTTGCTGCTTCACCAGGCTCTATTACCTTCCAACAAAATGACAAAACTTCCGTTGATGCTACTTATATAAGATCTGGCGAAGATTTTGACCCTAGTTTGCAATTGGTTCTTAGTGAAAATAGCTCGACCTACCATTCGGGTATTCACTTTCAAGAAGATCCAAGTGCTGTTGATGGCAAAGATGCTTTGTTAGATATCCGCCAATTGACAACAGGAATTGAAAAAGCTCCATCTTTCACCGTAGTGAATGACAATGAACATTTCAGAAAAAATTACATCAAAGATGATGGTCGTGACAAATCATTTGAACTCGCTACTAAAATTAAAAATGAAGGCTTTTATACAATCAGCGCAGAGAATTGGGCAAACTTTAGAGGCTATGCTAAAATTTTGATACACGATCATATAACAGGCGAAATCGTGAACTTAAAAGAAGAATCTTATGTGTTTTATTCAGGTGTTGATAATCCTGAAGCTAAAATTGCTCCTAGATTTACCCTTATTTTGAGTAATGCTGAAAATGGAGCAAGTGATGCGGGTATTATTTCTAATTTGTCTAATACAGAAGATGAATTAAAAATTGTGCAACTAGGAAATATTGTTGATGTACAATCTACCGAAAACTACTCAGACCTTACTGCTATTACTTTGTCGAATATACTTGGACAAGAAGTTGTTTACGCTGAGACCACTACACTTGTGAACGGCAGCAACATTATTGCGTTACCTTCGTATTTAAAAGGGTTATACATTATCAGCTTTAGAACTGGTAACGAAGTTGTTACGAAAAAAATAATACTTTAAAAAATGGCTAAAACTACCCGAAGTAATTTCTTGCGTTTTATCCTAATTCTAGGGTTATTAGTAGGTTCAATGAATGTGTTTTCGCAACCACCGGGAGGACCTCCTCCTGGAGGTGGCGGGTCAACCGGTACTCGTCCTCCTTGTTGGACGCCTACTTGTGTTCCGGTTGACGGAGGAATTGGATTTTTAATTGTAGCAGGTGTTGCTTTGGGAGCACGCAAATTGTACAAGAAATCGTAACTAACATCCTTTGTTAGTAAAAATTTCTTGTTCACTTTAAACTTATGATTAAACGACTCAAGGAAAGCCCAATAAAACGTTTTTTATTCACCGCTGGGATCTTATACACTGGTTGGCTTCTTCTTTATCATTTGGTCATTCAAAAATACACTACTTGGGATTACCTTCTAAATAGCAACATCGTTTATATCTCACAACAATTTTTTGGGTTGTTTTCTTTAGCCACGAGCGTCATCAAAGAAAGTGACCACGTGGTTTTACTTTTGGACACTGGCAATTTCACTGGTGTTTGGGTAGGTGACGAATGCAATGGGTTTAAATTATTTTCGATTTTTTCTATTTTCATAATGGCCTTTCCTGGCAATATCAAAACCAAACTTTGGTTTATTCCACTTGGACTTGTCATTATTCATTTGGCAAATGTATTTCGGGTAATGGCATTGGTATTGATTAATAATCATTATCCTCAATACCTAGATTTTAATCACCTTTATACCTTTACCATCTTAGTTTATGCGATAATTTTTATACTTTGGTATATCTGGGCAAAAAAATACGCTCCTAATGCAAAACAAGACTAAAGCAATTTTCTTGACAATTGGTATCATTCTGCTTGGATTTTTCAGGGAATATCTTTTTGCGAATATAAATTGGATTTTTCTCACACTTTCAACCGGGCGAATGAATCAAGCGCGGAACGAATTTCAATTTTTACTCGATTGGTCGTTAACGGAAATTAATTATTTGAAATTTTTTCTGACTTTACTTTTTTGTTTTTTGTTCTTTTACATCACCTATCTTATTGTAAATCTATTATTTAAAAATAAACAATTTAATAAAATAGTGTTATTTTTTCACCTTGCGTTGCTTGCAATTGTAGGATTAATTTTTGTTTTTAGTAAGATAACTAATTTATACGATACACTTTATGGATCTATTCGCACCATAATGGGAGTGCTTCAATCATTTTTACCACTAATGATATTGACGTTAGTTTTCTATTTTTTACCGCAATCAAAAGTCAAATGATTTAAACTATTTTCTATTTTTGTTAAAAACAATTTTATGTCTATAGATACCGCCATTTTTGATTTGATTGAACAAGAACACCAACGCCAACTTGAAGGCATCGAATTGATTGCTTCTGAAAATTTTGTAAGCGATCAAGTGCGAGAAGCAGCGGGGTCAGTTCTTACCAATAAATACGCAGAAGGTTTACCGGGAAAACGTTATTATGGCGGTTGCGAAATTGTAGATCAAGTTGAAAATTTAGCGATCGAACGGATTAAAAAATTGTTTAATTGTACTTGGGCGAATGTTCAACCACACTCAGGCTCGCAAGCCAATTATGCAGTGACACTTGCATGTTTGCAACCAGGCGATAAAATTTTAGGTTTTGATTTATCTCACGGAGGGCATTTAACACATGGATCGCCTGTCAACTTTTCAGGTAAACTCTTCAAAACTTTCTTTTACGGAGTTAAAAAGGAGACCGGCTATGTCGATTATGACCAAATGGAAGAAATTGCCTTGGCCGAGCGACCTAAATTAATTATTTGTGGAGCATCTGCTTATTCAAGGGATTGGGATTACGCTAGAATTCGATCCATTGCAGACAAATCTGGTGCAATAATTTTGGCTGACATTTCGCATCCGGCAGGTTTGATTGCTGCAGGTTTATTAAACGATCCTTTTGATCATTGCCATATCGTGACCTCAACAACGCATAAAACACTTCGTGGACCAAGAGGAGGCGTTATTATGCTACGACATGATTTTGACAATCCTTGGGGAATTGCTTTAAAAAATGGTACCCTTCGAAAAATGAGTTCTTTATTAGATTCAGCAGTATTTCCTGGCTGTCAAGGTGGACCATTAGAGCATGTAATTGCTGCAAAAGCGGTGGCGTTTGAAGAAGCAAATTCGGAAGGATATCGTACCTATATGAAACAAGTGGTCGCCAATGCACGGTTAATGGCTTCAATCTTCATGGAAAAAGGATATCACATTATTTCAGGAGGAACGGATAATCATTCGATGTTGATTGATTTAAGATCAAAAGGAATTACTGGAAAAGATGCTGAAAACGCCTTGAGTGAAACGCACATTACCGTAAACAAAAACATGGTGCCATTTGACACCGAATCACCTTTTGTTACCTCAGGAATTCGCGTAGGAACAGCAGCGATTACCTCAAGAGGAATCAAAGAAAACGACATTGAAAAAATTGTTGATTTAATTGATCAAACTTTGATGAATAAGGACAATGAGCAAGCGCTTAAAAGAATAAAGGCAGAAGTTCATGCGTTGATGGCTGGTAGACCGTTGTTTACTTGGTAGATATTTCATAAAATTTACGGAAAAGGTCGTGAATTTCATGACCTTTTCTTATATTTAGTTTTTCACTGCACAGTTTCAATTTCATGAAGAGTTTTATTCTACTTTTCTTGTCGAGTTCCCTTCTAATTGGCTGTTCAAAAACAACGTATTGGACTACTGGTACCACCTTGATTCTAGAATCACCAACAACAATGGAAATACAAATCACAGATTCTACATTCACTACGTTTCGATCGAATTCGATCGGATGTTTAATCGATAATTCTGGAAATGCAGATGTTAGAAAATCTCGATTTAATGGCGATACCATTTTTGTCTATGATGTTTGGTTAAAACCTCTGGCTAATGATACTTCAAAACGTGTTTATCAAGAATACATTTCAGAAGCCTATCTCCAAAAAGGAAGAAAATTATATCCTATTACTTGGTTTGATCAAGCTAAAAGGCCTGTTTATTACTTTTCTTTTGATACGATACCTCCCGCTTTAGACTTATCTAAAAATCAATCATTTAAAGTAAATTGGAATGGTAATTATGAAGACACCGCTTACCTATTTTTTAATCAGGAATACCATTATAGAGGAAAGTTAGAGGAATTGCGAACTGAAATTCTAAATAAAAGGGAAGGTATCGATAGCATGATTTGGTATTATCGTTTACCGAAAGTAATAATAAATGATACCATGATTGAATATCCTGAAACCTCAAATTACTGGGGGCCGCTTAAACCATTTTAAATAATATCCTTTGCGAATTTCTATAGCATAACCAAGTAATGATAATTGCAATGTTTCAACTATCCGTAATCAAAGTTGCTGAAATCGACTTTTAAAGAAATTTATTGCGCAGCTAATAACCACTCAATATTTTTGTAAGGCAAATCAAAAACTTTACCCAAAATTTTGCTGGTTAATTTACCTTGGTAGATATAAACCCCACTTCGGAAACCATGATCTTTTAAAATCATTCCTCTGCTTCCGCCGACATCTCCAATTTCTAATAAAATAGGTGAAAAGATATTACTTAAGGCAATTGAAGCTGTTCGGGATACACGTGAAGCTATATTTGGCACACAATAATGGATTACTCCATGTTTTGTATAAGTTGGCACTTCATGATTGGTAATGCGAGAGGTTTCAAAACATCCTCCTTGATCGATGCTAACGTCCACTATAACCGAACCTGGTTTCATGGATTGAACCATTTCTTCGGTAACGACGCATGGCGTTCTTCCATACGTTCCTCTAATGGCACCAATCACCACATCGGCGCGTTGAATGGCTTTGCTCAATAATTTAGGTTGAATGACTGACGTGTACACGCGATTACCAATATCATTGTGCAAACGGCGCAATTTAGAAATTGAATTATCAAATACTTTGACGGATGCACCAACCCCTAACGCTGTTCGGCACGCATATTCGCCAACCGTTCCTGCTCCTAAAATAACCACTTCGGTAGGTTGAACGCCTGCAACGCCCCCCATCATGATGCCTTTTCCGTTTTTGAAATCAGAAAGTAATTCGGCCGCAATTAAAATAGAGGTATTTCCTGCGATTTCACCCATTGCGCGCACCACAGTATAAATTGATTGTTCATCTTGAATGTAATCCCATGCTACTGCCGTGATCTTTTTTTGCATCAAACTCACCAATGTCTTTTTAGGTTGCAAGGTCAATTGCAAGGCAGAAATAAGGGTTTGATTTCCTGGCATCATTTCGATCTCCTCATCCTCCGGTGGCGCCACTTTTAAAATAATATTTGATTGAAAAACTTTTGCCCGGTCGTACGCAATTTCCGCACCTGCCTCTGAATAATCCATGTCTTCGTACCGCGAATGTTTGCCCGCACCTGCCTCTACTATAATTTGATGGCCGTTGCTCACCAAAAATTGAACAGCTTCAGGATTTAACGCCACCCGACATTCTTGATAAGAAGTTTCTTTCGGGATTCCGATGGTAAGACTTCCACTTTTTCTACCAATAGCAAGCATTTCTTCTTGCGGAAGAAGATTTCCTTCTTTCATTAAGGATTTCAATGTTTCTGGATCTGTAATCATACGTCTAAATGGATTATTCGCTTTTCGTTTTCGACTTCAATCGAAACGGATACGCTGTTTAAAGGCAGAAGGTTATCAATTTTCTGAGGCCATTCAATAAAACAATAAGCATTTTCATCGTCAAAAAATTCTTCAACACCAATGTCCAAAGCTTCTCGCTCACTTAAAATCCGGTAAAAATCAAAATGATAGACTTTACCATAGTTGGATGAAAAATATTCATTGACGATTGAAAATGTAGGCGAGGATGCATAATCTTCAATCGACATGTACTCTAGCAAACCCTTAATAAAAGTTGTTTTACCAGCCCCCATTTCTCCATAAAATGCAACAATTTTACGCTGTCCAAGTGCATTGAAAAATTCAGGTACCACTTTTTTAATGTCTGACAGATGACCTAGCTCAAATTTCATTTTAGTGCTTTCATCAAAGATACATCAAAAATTAGGAGTTTCTTCCATTTAAGCTTAGAAAAAAAGTGAAGTTTTCTTTTAGTTCATCTAAATTTATTTCCCTGAAAGTTCAATGAATGGAATGATAATTTCTTCTAACGAAACTCCGCCATGCTGAAATGTATCCTTGTAATAATTTGCATAATAATTGAAATTATTTGGATAAGCGAAAAAATCATTCTCCTTTGCAAATACAAAATTCGAACTCACATTTTCTTTCGGCAATTTTATTGCGGCTGGATCACTAGAGACAATCACCTCTTTTTCATTATAGCTCAAGTTCTTTCCTACTTTATAGCGTAAATTCGTGTTTGTATTTTTATCTCCAACTATTTTTATCGGCGTGTCGACACGAATTGTTCCGTGATCGGTGGTTAAAAATGTTTTTATTCCCTTTTCAGCAATTTTCTTTAAAATTTCGCGCAAAGGTGAGTGATTAAACCAAGAAATGGTGAGTGACCTATACGCCGATTCATCATCCGCAAGTTCTTTAATCACATCCATTTCGGTTCGCGCATGTGACAACATATCCACGAAATTGTAAACAATCACATTTAAATCATTTTGCAATAAATCGTTAAATCGATCCACCAATTTTTTTGCAAAATCTAACTTTACGACTTTATTGTAAGACATTTTGATGTTTTTGTTGTTGCGTTTTAAATTTGCTTGCAACAATTCAGCTTCGTGCATGTTTTTACCACCTTCATCGTTTTCATTCAACCACAAATCAGGGTAGCGTTTTTCAATTTCACTTGGCATAAGCCCAGAAAAAATTGCATTTCGCGCATAATGCGTAGCTGTTGGAAGAATTGAATAATACATTTCTTCTCGTTCTACATTAAAAAATTCGCTAATCAAAGGTTTTAAAACCGCCCATTGATCGAATCGTAGATTATCGATTAAGACAACAAACACCGGCTCTTTTCCTAACGAATCGAAAATTCTTTTTTTGAAAATTTGATGCGACATCATTGGACTATCAGGTGCATCATTCACCCAATCGCGGTAATTCTTATCTACATAACGACAAAATTGTGTATTGGCATCCTTTTTTTGCATAGCAAAAATTTCTTTCATGCCTTCATCTTGCGATTCTTGTAATTTAATTTCCCATGCAACCAACTGTCTGTATATTTCAGCCCATTCCTCTGCATCCAATCGATCATTTAAACGCATTCCAATTTGTCGAAACTCCATTTGGTAATCGTGCGTCGTTTTCTGACTTACCAAATTCTTCTTCAATAAATTTTTCTTGAGCGCAAGTAAAATTTGGTTGGGATTGACTGGTTTTATCAAATAATCAGAAATTTGTCCACCGATGGCTTCTTCCATGATAAATTCCTCCTCACTTTTGGTGATCATGATTACGGGCACACTTTGATTTTTCGCCTTAATGCGCGCCAATGTTTCAAGTCCATTCAATCCTGGCATATTTTCATCCAAAAAAATGATGTCGTAATGAGTTTCTGCCGCCATATCGACTGCATCGGCACCATTATTTATGGTATCAATAACATATCCTTTTTGTTCTAGGAACAAAATATGCGGTTTAAGTAACTCAATTTCATCATCTGCCCACAAAATTCTTGCTTCCATCTCTTATTTTTTAGTTAGTTTTGACGTGTTAAATTAATCATTTGATCTTGCAAAGCACTACACACAACAAAAGAAAAATTATAAACGATCCCGTTCATGGTTTTATTACGATTCCGGACGAATTAATTTTCGACCTGATTGAACATCCTTATTTTCAACGACTAAGGCGAATTAAACAGCTGGGATTATCCCATTTGGTGTATCCAGGTGCAAATCATACCCGATTTCATCATGCACTTGGCGCTATGCACCTTATGCTTAAAGCCATTGAGGTATTACGTTCGAAAAATGTTCAAATTACCGAAGAAGAGCGTTTGGGCGCTGCTATTGCGATTCTTCTTCATGACATGGGACATGGTCCTTTTTCCCATACCTTGGAACATTCGCTTTTAAATAACATTCAGCACGAAGAACTTTCCCTGCTTTTTATGCAGCGATTGAATCAAGAATTTGGCGGAAAATTAGACTTGGCAATTTCAATCTTCACAAATACCTATCCTAAATTATTTTTACATCAATTAGTTTCAGGACAATTGGACATGGACAGGTTAGACTACCTTCAACGAGATAGTTATTTTACCGGAGTTTCTGAAGGTGTGGTTGGAAGCGACCGAATCATAGCGATGTTAGATGTGGATCACAACAACATTGTTATTGAAGAAAAAGGAATTTATTCGATTGAAAATTTTATTGGTGCCCGCCGCATTATGTATTGGCAAGTTTATATGCATAAAACCGTGGTCTCCTCAGAATTTATGCTAAAAAGTATCTTAAAAAGAGCCAAATACCTGTATAGTATTGGAATGGATTTATTTGCCAGTCCAAGTTTAAAAATCTTTTTAAAGGAAAATATTACTTTTTCACAATTCGAAGAAGACCCCTCCTTCTTAGCTCATTTTGCTTTAATTGACGACAGTGACATAAGTTCGGCGATTAAAGTGTGGCAAACGAGTGGGGATAAAATTCTTGAAAAACTTTCAAAAGACATTGCCTCGCGACATTTGTTCAAAACAACAATTTCCAATGTTCCGTTTAAGGCTGAAGTTGTAGAAGAAGCAATCAAAAAAATACAAACTTCCTTAGGAATTACGAAAGAAGAAACAAGTTATTTTTTGAAATCGGAAAAGTTGATTAACAACGCTTATAACGAAAATTATAAACAAATAAATATTAAATTAAGAAGTGGTAAAATCCTTGATTTGGCGCTAGCGTCGGACAATGACAACATTATAGCATTGTCAACACCTGTCGAAAAATTTTACCTTTGTCAAACGAAAATTATATGATTTATTCAACCTTATTTCAACCCAGTTGTTGAAAACTTCGTTACCACATATAAATCGTAGCGCGATTAATTATTAATTTTGATCTAATGGAATTTTCAGCACAACAAATCGCATCGTTATTAGAAGGGGATATTATTGGTGATCCATCTATTCTTGTCAGTGGCTTATCGAAGATTGAGGAAGGAAAAATAGGAACTTTGTCATTTTTAGCAAATCCGAAATATGAAGATTATATTTATACAACGGCCGCTTCAATA
This sequence comes from Crocinitomix sp., assembly GCA_044361315.1. GTDB lineage: Bacteria > Bacteroidota > Bacteroidia > Flavobacteriales_D > Crocinitomicaceae > Crocinitomix. The sequence goes on from JBIKJA010000002.1 coordinate 341,857, forward strand.
GTGATCGTCAGCAAAGAATTTAATCCAACTAAACCTTTTAGTCACCCTGTTACATTAATTAAGGTAGAAGAAGCATACAGTTGCTTTGCGAAATTATTAGGGATGTACGATCAAGCGATGGCAAAACAGCCACAGATCGAAGCCAATAGTTTTGTTTCTCCTACTGCCAAAGTTGGAAAAGATGTCTATATCGGTGCGTTTGCATATATTAGTGATGGTGCTATAATTGAGGATAATGTGCACATCTACCCTAATTCGTACATTGGAGACAATGTGAAGATTGGTGAAAAGTCAAAACTTTTTGCAGGGGTTAAAGTTTATAGAGATTGTGTGATTGGGAAATCATGTACAATTCATTCGGGTGTTGTAATTGGTGCGGATGGGTTTGGATTTGCGCCAAATGCAGAAAATAATTACCAAAAAGTTCCACAAATTGGAAATGTGATTATCGAAGATCATGTTGAATTGGGTGCCAATACCTGTATAGATAGGGCAACATTGGGATCTACAATCATCAAAAAGGGGGTGAAACTAGACAATTTAGTACAAATTGGACACAATGTGGTGATTGGTGAAAATACCGTGATGGCTGCCCAAGTGGGGGTAGCAGGATCGACTAAATTAGGGAAGAATATGATGGTGGGGGGTCAAGCAGGAATTGTTGGACATATCGATCTTGCCGATGGAACGTTGATTGGTGCACAATCAGGAGTGCCGAAATCAATTTCCAAAGAAGGAACCACTTTATTAGGTTCGCCCGCCTATGACGCTGAAGATTACAAAAAATCATACATGGGTTTTAGGAGGTTACCTCAAATCCTCGATCGTCTTCGTGTTTTAGAAGAAGAATTACAAAAAATAAAAGAACAAAATGTCAATTCTAATGACTGATAAGCAAAAAACATTAAAAGGAGAAATCCACTTAACCGGTGTTGGATTGCATACAGGGGAGCTTGTTAATCTTACGATTTGTCCTGCACCTGAAAAACATGGGTATAAATTTCAACGCATCGATTTAGAAGATCAACCGATTATTAAGGCGGATCCTGAAAATGTGGTTTCTACCGCACGTGGAACAACGTTGGAACAAAATGGTGGAAAGGTTTATACCACCGAACATATTTTGGCTGCGCTTTATGCCATGCAAGTTGATAATGCCTTAATTAAATTAGATGCTCCTGAAATTCCGATTATGGATGGGAGTTCTTATCCTTTTGTGAAAGCGATTAAGGAAATTGGTTTGGTTGAACAAGAAGCCGAGCGCGACTACCTTGTTTTAGATGAAAATATTAAATGGGAAGATCCTGAAAAAGGAATTGAGTTTTTAGCCATTCCTGATAAAGAATACCGCGTGACCGTGATGGTGGATTATAATTCGCCAGTGCTTGGAACACAGCACGCTAGCATGTATCAAATTTCCGATTTTGAAAAAGAAATTTCTACGTGTCGCACGTTTGTGTTTTTACGCGAATTGGAATACCTCGCTATGAATGACCTCATCAAAGGAGGGAATTTGGACAATGCAATTGTATTGGTTGAACGCGATAACATTAAACAAGAAGAATTAGATCGTTTAGCGAAATTATTAGGGAAAGAACACCTTTCAATTCAAGTGGATGGAATTGGAACTTTGAACCATACAAAATTACACTTTGAAAACGAACCAGCACGCCATAAATTATTGGATATTGTTGGTGATTTAGCTTTGTTAGGACGACCAATTAAAGGACATATTCTTGCTGCTCGTCCAGGACATAGTGGCAATGTACGTTTTGCCAAAGTATTAAAAGATTATGCAAAAAAAATTGCAGCAAAAGGCAAGGTGTTCGATCTTGAAAAAGAACCTAAATACGATATTTTAGCCATCGAAAAAATGTTGCCACATCGGTACCCATTTTTACTGGTTGATAAAATCATGGAAATTACCGAAGAAGGAATTGTGGGTGTAAAAAATGTCACCATGAACGAACCACAATTCACAGGACATTTTCCAGGTAATCCAATTTTTCCAGGGGTATTACAAATTGAAGCAATGGCGCAAGTGGGCGGTATTTTTGCCTTGGACAAGGTTGAAGATCCACACCTCTACTCCACTTACTTTATGAAAATAGATAATGTCAAGTTTAAAAACATGGTTCGCCCAGGCGATACAGTTGTTTTTGACCTTGTTTTACTCTCGCCAATTCGAAGAGGTTTGGTGAATATGGGCGGAAAAGCTTATGTGAATGGAAAAGTGGTGATGGAAGCTGAAATGTTAGCACAAGTTGTAAAAGATAAGGTGGAATGATTAGTAAACTAGCAAATATTCACCCCAATGCGATTATTGATCCTACAGCAACAATAGAGTCATTTTCTACTATTTACGATGATGTTGTAATTGGTGAAGGATCCGTAATTGGACCAAATGTCACCATCTATCCAGGCGCCAGAATTGGAAAAAATGTTCACATTTATCCGGGCGCTGTAATTTCTGCCGTACCGCAAGATTTGAAATTTCATGGCGAATACACCACTACTGAAATTGGTGATAATACCATTATTAGGGAATGTGTGACGATTCACCGTGGAACGGAAGACCAGCTGAAAACGAAAATTGGTAAAAACTGTCTGTTAATGTGTTATGTGCATATTGGCCACGATTGTAATATTGGAGACAATGTGATCATTGCCAACAGCACTGGAATTTCAGGGCATGTGATCATAGAAGACTGGGCAATTGTGGAGGGAATGTGCGGCGTGCAGCAGTTTGTGCGAATTGGGCAACATTCGTTTGTCGCAGGAATGACAAGTGTGCGAAAAAATGTCCCACCTTTTATCAGGGTTGCGCGTGAACCTCTTACCTTTGCCGGCGTAAATGCAATTGGTTTAAGACGGCGTGGTATTAGCGACGAAAGTTTAAAACTAATTGAAGACATTTACAGAAATTTATTTATTTTGCACAATACCATCTCAAACGGGGTAAATGCAGTTGAAACGGAAATACCTGACTGTGAGGAAAAAAGAACAGTTTTAGAATTTATACAAGAATCAAAAAAAGGAATTATAAGAGGTCCTTTATAAAACCAATTTATGGCAAATACATCAGATATTAAAAATGGATTATGCATGAACTACAATGGTAAAATTGTTACTGTTGTAGAATTTCAACACGTAAAACCGGGCAAAGGGCCTGCGTTTGTCCGAACGAAACTACGATATATTGAAACTGGCAAAGTGGTTGACAACACCTTTTCTGCTGGACATAAAATTGATGTAGTTCGTGTAGAAACAAGAAATTACCAATTCTTATACGCCGAAGGAAATGGTTTTCATTTCATGAACAACGAAACGTACGAGCAAATTTTCGTGAATGATAGTTTGATTGAAAATCCGCAGTTTCTAAAAGAAGGCGCTACCTGTATTTTAGTTTTCCACGCAGATGAAGAACAAGTGCTTACAGTTGAACTTCCATTTTACATTGATGCCGTAGTAACTTATACCGAACCAGGATTAAAAGGTGATACTGCCACAAACACGATGAAACCTGCGACAATTGATACTGGCGCAGAGATTAAAGTTCCTTTGTTTATTGACATAGGTGATAAAATTAGAGTGGACACCCGTAAAGGTGAATATTCTGAGCGAATTAAATAGGTTCGACAAACGAATTCAAATAACCTCCCCTTTCTAATTCATTTTGGAAAGGGGTTTTTAGTGTTTATAAATGTGTTAATTCAACCGTATGCCAATTAACGAATTTAAAATTCAAGTTCAAAAAACAGGTCGCTATTTTACCGTTGGAGACCCCATTGAAGCAACCCATTTGATATTCGCCTTACACGGCTATTCCCAATTGGCGTTTTATTTTATTCGTCCGTTTGAAGCATTAAATCCGAAGAAGTATTTTATTGTGTGTCCCGAAGGTTTGCATCGCTTTTATCGGCAAGGCAACAATGGCAATGTTGGGGCCACTTGGATGACCAAAGAAGATCGGGAAAGTGACATTGCTGATTATGTGTTGTATTTGGATCAGGTTTACAAAGAAATTACGTTGAAACATGTTTTTGAAACCACTACGTTGCTTGGTTTTTCTCAAGGTGGTGCCACAGCTTCTCGTTGGATTGGACTTGGAAAATCGGCTTTTGATAATTTGATTCTATGGGCTTCCGTTTTTCCGCCCGACTTGCCTTTTGAAACACTTTTTTATCCATCCCACGAAAAAAAAACGAATCGAAATATCTTGGTTTTAGGCGACCAAGACGAATATTCAACGATTGCAGAAGCTAAAAACCATTTGGATTTGTTAACTAACCAAAATATCTCAGTTGAATTTGTTACCTTTAATGGTAAACATGTGTTAAATATTCCAGTATTATTAAAATTGATTGAATGAAACGGCTATTTCTACTTTTTTATATCGGTTTTTCGACGTTTGCATTTTCGCAATATGATATTGACGAAGCAAAAAAGGTGGATGAAAAAAAGGACGATGAAATGAACCTGTATGAATTAAAAAAAAAGATTTATGTAGGAGGTGATTTTGCATTTTCTATGAGGGCAGGAACTACTTATTTAAATATTTCACCGTTGATTGGTTACGATTTAACCAAACGTTTTTCGGCAGGGATTTCAGGTATGTATCAATTTTGGCGTGTACGCTATTTCAATGCTACATTTGATTTCAATACGGTGGGTGCAGGAATTTTCGCAAGGTATCGGCCCATTGATTGGTTTATTACACAGGTTGAATTTGACCTATACAACTCAGTTGATCTGGAAAGTCCCGAATTTGAACGTACCAATGTTCCTGCATTTATGGCAGGATTGGGATTAGCCCGCGCTTTAGGTGAAGGTGCTTATGGTCAAATTATTCTTTTATACGATTTTATTGATAACCCTAATATGCCTCTACCTCCAGTAATTATTCCACCTCTTCATTTAAGGATGGGGTTTGTTTGGCACTTAAATTAAAAAAATAAGCCAGTTAACATACAACGAATTCCTCCTCCTCCAACTTGTTCGATTGTGTGAACATTAACCTTTAAAATTTTTACAAATTGTTGGAGTTGATTTAATTGATTTTCGGTAAATGCTTCAAAAGCGCGCGAACTCATAATTAAACAAGGTTCATTGTCCTGATTGAGGACTTCCAAAACATTTCCGCAAAACGAATTCATTTGTGCGTGGCTCAATTCGATGAGTTCTCGCCCTCCTTGTTGTAGGGATCGTTTTAGCATGCCTCTTTCGATTGGATTTTCGATAGATTCTAAATTAACAAGCGCATATTTTTCACCAATCGACATCATTACGTTGGTGTGATAAATTGGATTCCCATATAAATCAACACTTTCGAATGAAATTGGACGGTAATTAATTTGCTGACAATAGGCCTCGAAGAGTGCTAAATTGGTCCGAACAGATTCACAGGCATAGGCAACTTTGGAAAAATGATCGAAGACAATTGAACCTGTTCCTTCTAAAAATTGGTTATTTAAAACTTGTTGACTCAGGTCGATTAGTTTCAATGATTGATTTTTTGAAAACAACCAATCCACGATGTCCATTCTAACCTCGCCACGGCGGTTTTGGTGATACATTGGAAAAAGTGTGACCTCCCCAGTTGGAAGCATCGTTATCCAATTATTTGAAAATAGGGCATCAGGTAAAACTTCTTGTTGATCGTCAAATACGTAAAAGGCAATTTTATGGTTGGAAAAGACCTTCAATACCTCATCAAATTCTTGACGAACAATAGCGCTGATGTCCGTTTCTGTTGTTTTGTGTTGGAAATGGTTCGATAATGCGGTCTCTGAATTAAATCCAAAATTTGTAGGACGAATCATCAAAAGTAAATTAGGTATCTTTGTGCTCAACTTATTAAATTATATGCGAATTATATGTCTGGTGCTTTTACTTTCAGGATTTTTGAGTTGTAAAGATAATCAAGGTTTTGATTCTGGTGAAAATTCCAATCAGCCAAGTGAGGCAAGCTCAGATTCGGCAAGTATTTCTAAATTAACTGAACCTGTTTACATTGTGGACAGTTTAGAACAATCCATTATAGATGAGGGGTTGGTGGATATTCAAACGATTATTCCGGATATTTTGATTGACGTGCGGTATTCATCCACTAACAATTTTATGAAACAAGATGTGTATGGAAATTTAAATCGGATTTACTTACAGCCTGATGTTGCTGCCGATTTAAAAAAATGCCAAGCCACCTTAAAAGGAATAGATTCTACACTAACGTTATTGGTTTATGACGGTGTTCGTCCAAGAAGTGTGCAACAAATTATGTGGGACATTTTAGATTTACCCCCTGCTGAAAAATCTAAATTTGTTTCTAATCCAAAAAATGGATCAGTTCACAATTACGGCGCGGCAGTTGATTTAACCATTGCCAAACTTGATGGGACCATTTTGGATATGGGCGCTGATTACGACGACATTCGGCAAATTGCCTACCCGCGATTAGAGCAACATTTTTTAGATTCTGGCCTTTTAACTCCTCAACACCTAGAAAACCGAAAACTCTTACGAAAAGTCATGAAAAGCGGTGGTTTTACCGTCCTCCCGACCGAATGGTGGCATTTTAACCGTTATTCCAGAGCGCGTGCAAAGGAACTTTATGAAATTATAGAGTGATTAATTCTTATCCAACAAAATTAATTGACTGATTTTATTTTTTTTAGCTGATTATAAATGGTTCCCCACTCCGCAAAAGGGATATTAGTGGAGCTCATTTTTTTCAAAAAAATAGCGGGAACGGTTAGCCCGGCCCCCCAACTTGTTGGAGGGGATTTGCCCAAGACATAAATAGTATACTACCGAAAGCCATATATATAATAGTCCATTAAACTGGACTAAACATCTATTGCATCGGCATTATACCTAAAACCATTGGACGTATTTATAAATTCATCAGGTATAAAATACTGATTAATATCATTTTATTGTGTAACTAAAATTACAAACTTTGGGAATTGTATGTTTTAATTTTGTAGTAGAAATTAAAATTGTTAAAAATGAAACTAGAGCAAATTTATACAGCCTGTTTGGCACATGCCGCTTATTATATTGAGAGTAATGGTGAAGCTGCCATTTTTGATCCGCTGCGAGAGATTAAACCTTATTTGGACCGATTAGAAAATGACCATGCGAAATTAAAATATGTGTTTGAAACGCATTTTCATGCGGATTTTGTGAGTGGACATTTGGATTTGAATGCGAATACGGGGGCAACAATTGTGTTTGGACCGACCGCTAAACCTGGCTATTCCGCACTTGTGGCTGAAGATAATCAAGTTTTTGAGGTAGGAAATGTAAAGGTAAAAGTTATTCACACCCCTGGACACACCATGGAAAGCACCACCTATTTACTCATCGATGAAAATGGAAAAGAGCATGGCATTATTACTGGTGACACCTTATTTATTGGTGACGTTGGTCGACCAGATTTGGCGCAACACGTGATTGCCGATTTAACGGAAGAAAAATTAGCTGCTTTGCTTTTTGATTCGTTGCGCAATAAGATTATGCCTTTGAGTGACGATTTGATTGTGTATCCAAATCACGGAGCAGGATCGGCTTGTGGTAAAAAAATGAGTGCGGAAACTACGGATACGCTTGGTAATCAAAAACGAACAAATTATGCTTTGCGTCCTGATATGACCAAAGAAGAATTTATTGCTGAACTTTTGACTGGATTAACTGCTCCTCCGAGCTATTTTCCACAAAATGTGCTAATGAATATTGGTGGATATGATAGTTTGGAAACCATTATGGCAAGAGGACATCGGGGACTTGGTGCGCTTGAATTTGAAGAGTTGGCCAATCAAACCTCGGCGTTGGTTTTAGATACACGGAACGCGACCGAATTTTCGAAAGGGTTTATTCCAAATAGCGTAAACATTGGAATTGATGGAAATTTTGCGCAATGGGTTGGGGAAATGATTCCTGATGTAAAACAAAAAATTCTGTTGGTTACAGAGCCTGGACGTGAAGAAGAGGTGATTACACGACTTTCGCGGGTTGGATACGACTTTACGATTGGGTATTTGAAAGGTGGGTTTAACGCGTGGTGTGATGCTGGTAAAGACATGGAGACATTTAACCGAATTGCTCCAAGTGAATTAGAGGCCATGGTTGAAAAGTCGAGTGATGTTCTTTTAATTGATGTTCGGAAAAAAAGCGAATATGATTCGGAACATGTGTTGAATTCGATTAACATTCCCTTGAATCAATTGAATATGAATTTGGATAAATTTCCGAAAGACAAGGCCTTTGTTGTTTTTTGTGCAGGAGGTTACCGAAGTATGATTGCCAGTTCGATTTTAAAACAAAGAGGGTGGCATAATTTTACGGATGTGTTAGGTGGTTTTGCTGAAATCTCAAAAACCAAAATTCCGGTGAGTGCCTATGTTTGCCCATCGACATTGTTATAATTTTTTTTTGTTTAATAGAAAATAATCGGGGTTGGATGAACTTCCAATCTCGATTTTTTTTGTGGAATTCTTAGCGCATTAAATACATTTTTCCAAATGACTTTGTAAAATATTGATCGGCGCCACTTTCACGCAATTCGACGGACTCATTCTCGATTTTGACGATTACCCGATATAAATACACCCCGTTTGCTAATGCGTCGCCAAATTCGTCGGTGCCATTCCAACTAAACTCAGTAATATTCCGTCCGATATGGATGTCACCAAGTTCATCTTTTGTAATTTCTCTCACCACTTTTCCAGTAACTGTCATTATTTGAATGGTGAATTTGTCAGGGATTTTTGATCCAGTTAGGGTAAATACGAATTGTGTGCTTGTACTAAAAGGATTGGGATAATTCATCAAATTAGAATAGTGTCCTGAATAAATTTTAGGACACTATTGTTTATTGACCATTTATTGATCTATTTTTTTGGGATCATTAAATTTAAATCGCAAGGAAAATACATGAGAGTAGAGAGCTACAGATGCATCGCCAATGTCCGTAAAAGCATAATCGATACTGATTCCTTTAAATCCCACGCCAATGCCAATATTCGGTTGAAAAGTAAGCGATTCTGTGAAATCTGGATTTTTAATCCACTGCATATTACCTGCGCCAAATCGCAAGGCCACCCATTTACCATAGCCAATTTCAAGCCCCATGTAAGGATCAATACTTACTGGATTTGTTCTGATCAAAACATTTCTTCGCCCATCTGTATTAAAAGCCATGTCAATTTCAGTTTTTAGATAAAATTCTTTGACCAAGTTGGTTTTAAACTGCGCACCCATGATAATTTTAGGCAGGGTAATTTCTAATCCATTTTCAGGAATTTCATTTCCTGTAAGCAGAAAAGTTTCTTTCATTTGATCATCAAGCGAGAATGACCACGCATTAAAAGTGGTACTAACATCACGTGCTAAAAGACCAAATTTCCATTTATCTCCTAATTTATATTTCAACCCTGCATCTAACCCAAAGCCCCACGAACGCGCAAAATCTCCTACTTGACGATAGATTATTTTAAAATTTCCACCCAAACTTAACCCATCTACAGGCAATTTCCGCGCATAAGAAAACAAAAACGCATAATCGCCTGCCGAGAAGGTGGTGATATTATCGTAATTGATATTTCCGTCTTTGTCAATTAATTGGGTGGTATTTGGAATATCATCTACCCCAAAACGGATAAAAGTAAAACCTGCGGTACTTTTATCATCAATTGGTTTTGCGATTCCGATATAATCATATTTTGCGATTCCTGCAAAATATTCAGCATGCATGGCACCAACTTGCAAAAAATCACCTATTTCTGTTAAACCTGCCGGATTCCAATACCCAGCCGTTACATCATCCACACCAGCTACCACCGAATTTGACAATCCAAGTGCATTAGCACCTACACCAATTGATAAAAATTCATTGGAATATTTCGGCGTATTATCTGTCTCTTGTCCAAACGAATAACAGGCCGAAATTGTGCTGAATGAATATAAAATTAATTTTTTCATATACGTAGTCGAGTAAAGGTAATAAAATCTAAAATGCAATGCATTAGTGAACTCTCAAAACTCAAAAAAATTGTGTGATTTTAAGTTTGAAAAACAGTTTTAGCATATTTTATTTCAAAAATTCCTGAAGCTTTTTGAAAATTAATCTGCACTTTTGCGGATATGATGGCTTTTAAAAAAGAAATTCCAAACCTCTTTACTGCAGGAAATTTGATTGGCGGAATTCTGGCAATTATTTTTTCTTTAACTGGTAAAATAGATTTGGCTCCGTATTGTATTTTTATCTCTGCATTTTGCGATTTTTTAGACGGATTTATCGCGCGTCTATTGAAAGTTCAAAGTGAATTGGGTAAGCAATTAGATTCGTTGGCAGACATGGTGACTTTTGGCGTTGCACCAGGGATTATGGTGTATGTGATGATGGATCATCCCGCTCTGATCACTAGTCTTAATAGTGATTTTTCACCTCGTTCTTTGGAATTATCGAGCGAACTGGAACTACTCAAGTACGCCGCATTTCTTTTGCCTGTTTTTGCCCTTTTTCGCTTAGCAAAATTTAATTTGGATACCCGACAATCTGATTCATTTATTGGTGTACCAACCCCTGCAATGACGTTGTTTTTTGCCGTATTTCCCTTGATAATTATTCAGTCGTATGATGGGATGAATATGGCAAATGTGTCAGAATCGAGTTTCCGATTTCAATGCGTGCAGTTGATTAGCAACCCTTATTTTTTAGCCATTAGTTCTCTGATTTTCTCGTTGTTAATGGTGTCAGAAATTCCATTATTCGCACTCAAGTTCAAAAAATTTGGATGGAAAGGAAATGAGATTCGGTGGATCTTTTTAACACTAGCAGTGGTGATGTTGGCAACTTTATTCTTTTGGGCGATACCACTGATAATAATTTTATATGTAATTTTGTCGCTCATAAATACGCAGTTTACAAAACACAAAAAAAATGAAATTTAAAGCGGAAATTGATGTTATGCCATTGGAGGCACTTTTAGATCCTCAAGGCAAAGCGGTTAGTCAATCAATGGTTAATCTTGGATTAGCGGAAATTACCAACGTACGAATTGGCAAACATATCCGAATTTTCATTGAAGCTTCTTCTCAAGCAGAGGCAGAAGCAAAAACTGATGAAGCATGTAAAAAATTGTTGGTGAACGCCATCATGGAAGGATACAGCTTTCAGGTTTCGGCTATTTAAGGAAACCCTCTATTCAATTTTTATCGGTAATTTCTAATTTTATTCTATTTTAGTGCCTTGTCTTTTCATGATAATTAAATAAAAGGATAAACTAAGAAATGAAAATTGGGATTACAGGCGCAAGTGGGCATGTCGGCAATGTTTTGTGTCGTGAGTTAATCGCATCCGGTTGGTCGGTTAAGGCACTTTACAATTGGGATAAAAGAGCCCTTGGAGGTCTTGATGTAATTTTAGTCAAAGGCAGTGTTTTAGACATTAATTTATTGCACCAATTTGTTGAGGATTGTGACGTTGTTATCAATTGCGCCGCTATTATTTCGATTCATGGAGATCCCGATGGAAAAGTGTTTAAAACAAATACCGAGGGACCTAAAAATGTCCTTACTGCGTGTATCTCACAACGAGTAAAAAAAATCATCCACCTAAGTAGCACGCACGCTGTTTTTGAAACCCCATTAGATCAGCCTTTTAATGAAGATCGTCCCTATAAAACCTCGCAGAATTATGCCTATGATTATTCCAAAGCGACCGGAGAACAATTAATGTTAAAAGCGTTCAAAGAAGGATTAATTCAAGGTTGTGTCGTTCGTCCAAGTGCTGTAATTGGTCCGTATGATTTTAAACCTTCGAAAATTGGCACGGCCTTGTTGGATTTTCAATTGAAAAAGATTCCTATTCTGCCTGCTGGTGGATATAATTTTGTTGATGTAAGGGATGTTGCTCAATCAATTATTCAAGCGATTGAAAAAGGAAGAAATGGAGAGGTTTACTTGTTAAGTGGTGAATATTATACTTTAAAGTCGTTCGCTGCACTCGTTTCAGAAGTAACAAAAATCAAAACACCTACCCGTGTCCTTCCATTTTTTCTGATGCGAGTGACGCTCCCTTTTGTTAGTTTTTATGGTCGAATTAAAAAGGCGGCACCTGTTTTTACTGTTGAAGCAATCTATGCTTTAAAACATGGTCACCAATTTATGGACAATACAAAAGCAAAGACGGAATTAGGACACCAATGTCGTCCTTTAAAAACTACCATTGCCGATTTTTACGCTTGGTACGAAAGTAATTCTAAGAAAATATGACCCAAGATCAACTCGAATTATACTGTTACATTTGGTTGGGTATTGCAATCGCGGTGCATGTCACCATGTTTTTTGTTACCGCACCATTCGGCAGACACACTTCAAAAAATTGGGGGCCAATGATTAATAATAAACTTGGCTGGTTTATCATGGAACTTCCCAGTTTATTGATCATGCTTTATTTTCTATTGTTTGGAACGAATTCTTTTGCGTCTTATACTTGGATTCTTTTTGTGCTATGGATTACCCATTACACCAATCGCACCATAATTTATCCCTTACGCATTAAGGCGACTTCCAAAAAAATGCCTTTGTTCATTGCGCTAAACGCTATTTTGTTCAACCTCGTGAATGCAGGATTTAATGGGTATTTTTTAGCCGAAATTGCTTCGCCTGAAACGTATAATCAAGATTGGCTGTATTCGACTCATTTTATGATTGGATTAAGCCTTTTCGTAGTTGGATTTTTAATCAATCAACGAGCTGACCATTTCTTAATTAACCTCCGAAAACCAGGCGAAACAGGTTACAAAATTCCCAAAGGATTTTTATTTGATTATATCTCCTCACCCAATCTGTTTGGGGAAATAATTGAATGGTCAGGTTTTGCATTGATGGCCTGGAATCTTCCAGGACTCACGTTTATGGTGTGGACATTTGCGAATCTTGTACCTCGCGCAAAAAACCATCATGATTGGTATTTGAGCCATTTTCCTGATTATCCAAAAAAAAGAAAAATTATTTTCCCATTTCTTTATTAGGATCAATCGGTTTAAATTAAACCCTTAATTCAAATTCTACTAAATTGGTAGAATTTGAATTTAACGTTTGATTTTTTTCCCGAAAAATCCGTTAATATTGACCCCATCAAAATAAATTTCTATTAATTGCATGTATTATTTTAGTGCTCAACCTAGTCCATTTGGCTGAGGTGGCAATCCGTTGCCTGTATTTTAAAATTAAAAAATGGATAGAATGCAAATTATTCAGAAACCATATAAAATATTCAATTCCACTGCAAAACGTTGCTTGAGTTTTTAACCAGCCGATGTAATAGCCCAATAAAATTGAACTAAACATCTATTGCCTCGGCATTATACCAAAGGATATCGGACCAATTTGAAATTTCCCAAGGTATAACTTGGTCGATGGAATAGAAAATAGGAAGGCAAGCAAAATTATTTAGAATTTGAAAAAGAGCTAAAAATAAAGAGGGGCTCGTCTTTTGGCACAATTTTATTCGAACATCTAATCTTCCTCTATATAATCTAAATTTTTGCCGTGACTTTCTTCTAAAAAGAAAATGGCAACAAGTGAAAGAGGAATTACCACTGCACCAACAATGATGGCTGATTTCCAAATTCCCATATTCAAAGACATACTTGTCCACCACAAGGTTAATAAGGCAGTAGCTCCGCGTACAAAATTTGGCACTGTGGTTGTAGCGGTTGAACGAATGTTTGTTCCAAATTGTTCGGAAGCAACGGTGATAAAAATCGCCCAATATCCCATGGCTAAACCAAGGGCGAATGTGATGAAATAAAATGTGGTTGGACTAGTTTCAAACGCACCAAAATACCAAACACAAAATAAAGCCAGCACTGTAATTGCAATGGCCAAGGCCTTTTTTCGTGATTTTAATTTTTGACTAAGGTAACCTGTAATTATACTGCCAATGGCGGCTCCCATGTAATGAAACATGATGGACTTTCCACTATTTATTGGTCCGGTAACATTTAATGCAAGTGCAAATTCTTTTGAAAAGAAAATCAAAATTCCTACCACATACCAAACTGGAATTCCAATTAAAATACATGAAATATATTTGATAAATCTTTTTCCGTTGGTAAATAAACTGAAAAAATTTCCTCGCTTTGCTGACGATTCTTTCACTTTATCAAACATTCCAGATTCGTGAACATATACCCTTAATCCTAAAAGTGCCAATCCCAGACCTCCACCAATCCAATAAGCTTGTTTCCATCCCCATTCGGCAATTAAAAAAGCTAATACAGCTCCCGCAATTCCGACAGAAGAAACAATAGCCGTTCCCCAAGCCCTTGTTTCTTTGGTCATTACCTCCGAAACCAACGTAATACCAATGCCTAATTCGCCTGCTAATCCAAAGCCAGCAATTACGCGTAACACTGCATATTGTTCTACATTTTGAACAAATCCGTTGGCGATATTTGCGAGAGAATACAACAAAATAGTCAAAAACAAGGTAGACAATCTTCCCTTTTTATCTCCCAACACACCCCATACGATGCCGCCAATCAACATTCCAATCATTTGCATATTCAACAGGAATACACCTGTATCGGTAATTTGATCTTCTGGAACTCCGATGGCTATGAGGCTCGGGACCCTCACAATTCCAAACAAAGTGAGGTCATAAATATCTACAAAATAACCAAGCGCAGCGACAATTACGACAATATTAAAGGGATTAGAATTTCCTAATTTATCATTCATAGATTTAAAACGTTTGGATAAATATACTAATTAGTTGCAGAATTTAGAATCAAATTTACTTGAGCTAATTACAACCTTTGTAAGTTCGAATGGTGTGTCCTTGACATTTTAAAAAAAAGCGTATCTTCATCACGATTTTTACGAGTACTAAACAAATTATCAGAAGCAATAGCTAAACGAAGACCTTTATGTTAAAAGCGATTTACCATTTTTTGTCCCCAAAATTTCAAAATTTATTTTTAGAGTATAAAGTTGATTTTAAACCTCGCTTTGGACACGGGCTTCCTTCGCACAGTGTATTGAACGCTATAATTGATGAAAAAAGGGAGGTTTATCGGAATTATTTAACCAGCTTTTTGGCATATTCGGATGTGTTTTTTGGATTTAAGGAGGACAAAAATGAAACTGATAAAAACTTACCTACTTGGAATAACGAATTTTTGCCAGGATTGGACATTATTGCGATTTATGGATTGATTCGCGAGGTGAAGCCAAATAAGTATGTAGAAATAGGTTCCGGTAATTCAACCAAAGTGGTAAGAAAGGCCATTTTAGATGGAGGTTTAGCCACAAAAATCATCTCGATTGATCCGTATCCGCGTGCTAATATTGATGAACTATCAGACGAAATTATAAGAAAGCCATTTGAGAATTTAACGGACTTTTCTGTTTTTGATGCGTTAGAAGCAGGTGATATTGTTTTTGTGGATAATTCACATCGTTGCCTGCCAAATTCAGATGTAACGGTTTTCTTTTTAGAAATTCTTCCCCGTTTAAAATCAGGTGTGTTAGTGCAAGTTCACGACATTTATTTGCCCTACGATTATCCTCAATTTATGTGCGATAGGGCTTATTCTGAGCAATATATGCTTGCTGCTTTTCTGCTTGCAAATCCTAAAAAATATAGCCCTATTTTAGCCAACTATTTTATTAGTGAAGATGCAGAATTGAAAACTATTTTAATTCCTGTTTGGGAACATAAAAATATGACGTCTGTGGAAAGACACGGAGGTTCGTTTTGGTTTAAAATTGGGGAATAAGTAGTTTATTTGCTATCAATTGCTTGCAAATTAAGTTTTTAAAATTTCCAGTAAATCGCGAAAGGGATGGAAGTGGCAGCTCCCCAACGCGTTGGGGACTATAAAGGACAGCCCGGTACTTTTTGGGTGCACAGCGCGCTGGGAAACCAAAAAGTATTTGCCCAAAAGAAAAATAGTTGACAAAAATTGGCTGTTGATAAACTTACGGATGTCGATTTTTTGGTGCTAGTTAATTATTTAATTTTAGCGTAACGATTCGCTGTTTTGGCGTTTTTAGATGATTATTTTAGACGATTATTGGGATGAAACACGCGTACTTATTCATTTTTTTTATATCAAATTTGGCTTTTTCTCAAACGTCGTGGAACGATTTATCGGGAAGGGAACGCGCCTTTTTATTTCATCAAGCCAGAAGGGTGGACATTTTAAAACCTGAATTGTTTCATTTATTTGAATACACCGATTCGATTCCGTTTATTAATGACACGCTGCCAGACTATACGTTTGTAGAAAAACAAATTGTGGCATCGCCTGATTTATTGGTCTTGCATAAGGATGAATTTGCCCGAAAATCGATAGGTGTAGTGAATGATTTATGTGTGCGGTTTGCCATTTGGGAATTGAATCAGATGCTCCAATTTAGGAATTCGACGGCGGAAGAAGATAAACCTTTGTTGGAAAAACTAAAACGATTTGAAAAATTAGTCTTAGAAGAGGCTCCCCCCGCTGCAATTAAAACCTTATCGAATGGAGCATACGAACTATCTAAATTAATTCAGAATTATTATGCCCCCTCCCTAACCGTGTCCGATAAATTGGCGGCCATCGTAAACAGTGGGTTTTCGCAAATTGATCAAATGCTCATAATTCAGGCCATTATGACGGCTCAACAAAATTATGTAGCTCAACGTGCCGTTGAAATTTATAAGATTTTAGGTGGGGTAGAAACCGATTATAAAACCTACCTATCCGCAGTGGGCGATGGTGCCAATTGGGCTGATGTGGTGGGTGGTTTTAATACGCCCTACACCATTGGGTTGCCTGATGAAAAAGGGCTCTTTAATTTTGAGTTGGATGATGTACTTGATAAAGAAAAAAACAGAACCAATATTGTAGTTAAACAGGTCACTCAAAAACAGTTTTCAACGGCAAGTGACAAACAAACCGTGGTGCATTTAGATGTTTTTGGGTATCATCCTGAACGGCAAACGACGGTGGTGATTCAGAAGGGTGGAAACTCGTATGTGCTTTATGGCAAAAATGAACACCGACTGGTTTCGCCTGATTCGACTTATGGCGAAGGGGTCACCCATTGGCGTTTGATGTACAATTTGGAGCATTTTTACATTGCGAATTTGAAAGAGGATTTGTATGGGAAACGTGGGTACGAATATCAAATTGATTTGTACGAAAAAAAGATTCAGAAAACGTTGTATAAAATTAAAGTAACCGAACACAAATTGGATATTTTGCGCCATACGCCCGAAGGGAAACCGAAAATTAAGAAGAAAAAAATCAAAAAGAAAAATTTAGGTCTCTCGGATCAAGCTGGGCAAGGACACCCAACGAGCGCAATGAGTAAATTGGATAAAAAGAAAAACATTCAGCAAAATATTTTGGTGCAATTGGAAGGTGATTTGTCCTCGCAAAAGGCGACCCTTAAAAAATTGAAAGAGGACATGGAAAAGGCCTATGATAATTTGGTGATTTGTGAAACCAAGTTAGACTTGATGAAAAAGAACATGGGCTATATCATCATGGAATTTGAGCAAGAAAATCACTTGTACACCTTTAAAGATGGGGCTACTTTTAATTATTTGACCCAAGATTTTACCTTTCCAGCGGGTGGACGTGAGGAAAGTTTTCAGGTTTTTCACATCGCTTTTGGAAAAGAAGTATTCGATGAGAAAGCAGATGAAAATTTTGTACAGCTGCATGTGTCAACCTCTAAAAAGAAGGATCTATATGTTTTTAAACACGTGGTGCTAGACGATTTGAGTCGTGTGCAAACGCCAGCAAGTGCGGTACAACTGACGGAATTGTTTAATTACTTGGCTAAAAAAGAAATAGGTATTGATTTAAACGTGTGCGCTGGGGGAATTTTAGGGCAAGAAAATAATGAGATTTATTCAGATTCTTTGGTGAAATCGGTTGCTTTTGAGTCGGGTGCGGCTTCAAATAATGGGTTGGTTTTGTGCCAGGCTACCATGGATGCCAATATCCACTTGTCGGTGACGGTGTTTGAAGATGAGATGGTTCCAGTTGATTTTCAGAAATATGCGGCATCTTACGAAAAAGCAAAACTTAAAATGCCGGGAATCAATGAAGTTGATTTTTATGCTGGGATTCGCGCTAAAAAGGCAGCAGAGGATTGGTTGATTAAGTTAAAATCACTTGTGTCAGTTTATTTGAAAGATGCAAACGACCAAAAAACAGTGTTGACTAAATTGAAAAAATTGAAAGTCAGTCAGGTCTTTTTTCTCAATAATAAATTTAAGGGTAAAGTTCCCGATCAAATGCCATAAAATTAAGATCAGTTGATGGAAATACTTTTAGAAACATCCATCAATTTGGCATAATTGCATTAAATTTGCGCCGTGTCAGAAGAGAATGAAAATAACATGCCCTTTTTGGGCCACCTCGAAGAGCTAAGATGGCGGCTGGTTAGAAGTTCAATCGCGATTTTAATTTTTGGGTCGGTTATTTTTTGGTACACCGAATGGATTACCACCAATATTTTTTTAGCACTCGCAAAACCAGATTTTCCAATTTTTTCTTTTTTCTGTTGGGCTTTTAATATTTGTTCCGAAGAAATAGAGATAAGTTTTCAAAGTATCGAAATGTCGGGGCAATTTAGCACCAATTTAATGATGGCTATTTTTGGCGGATTGATTGCTGCCTTTCCGTATGTTTTTTATCAATTGTGGAGTTTTGTTAAACCGGGATTAAAACCAAATGAGTTAAAAACAGTAAGGGGTATTGTGGTATTTGTATCAATTCTCTTTTTTATAGGAGTCTTGTTTGGTTACTATGTAGTTGCTCCACTTTCTGTTCAGTTTTTGGGCGGATGGCAAATGACTCCTGAAATCGATAATATTATCACCATTAACTCTTATTTAAGAACCATTGTTTCGACGGTTTTTTTTACAGGGTTGTTGTTTTTATTGCCCGTAGTGATTCTAATTTTTTCCAAATTAGGCATTATTACACCTTCATTTTTGAGGAAATACAGAAAACATGCCATCGTGATTGTGTTAATTGTCGCGGCCGTGATAACCCCTCCCGATTTAATGACGCAAGTGGTGGTCGCCATTCCAATTTTGCTCCTCTATGAATTTGGGATTCTCATTTCAAGAGGGGTAGAGAAAAAACGGATCAAAGAAGGACTGAGTTAAGATGAACCTGGTTTCTATAAATTCGTGTTATAAGTTTTGTAAAAAAATCTTACCAACAAGGATTTTATTCGGCCTCATTTTCTTACTTGCTGTTATCTCCATTGGACACACACAAATTGAAGTAAATGGGGCGGTAAAGGATGCCATTTCCAAACAGGGATTACCATTTGTCAAAGTCTCCTTTGTTTTGGATAAATCTTTTGTATTGACAGACACGACTGGCAATTTTACCATAAAATCAAAATTAAAATCCGACACCTTACTCATTCGTTTTTTAGGTTATCAAACCCAAAAACTTGCCCTTGAAAAAGGAATTTATGATTTGGCCGACCTGTTTTTAGAAGAAACTGCGCAAAATTTAGATGCCGTTGTGGTTACCCCCGGCGAAAACCCTGCTTTTGAAATTTTAAGAGAAGTTAAAAAACATAAAGAACAAAACGATCCTGAAAAACTTGAATCGTACGAATGTGAGGTCTATAATAAAATGCAATTTAATGTCAATAATATGTCTGATAAATTCGAAGAGCGTTCGGCCTTTAATAAATTTGATTTTATTATGGATTATATGGACACTGTTAATGGCGAAAAATATTTGCCTGTTTTGTTAACCGAATCCATTTCAGATTATTATTTCAAAAAATTCCCTGAACAGCGAAAAGAGATTATTCGTGGAACGCGAATCACCGGAGTTGACAACCTCCAATTAGGACAATTTACAGGTGATATGTATCAAAACGTCAATATTTACGATGATTATTTAGAGCTCTTTAACAAAGAGTTTTTGAGTCCTATTGCCCCTGAAGGGAAATTATTTTACAAGTATTATTTAATGGACGATGATACCTTGGACGGAACGATTTGTTACTTCATTAAATTTGTCCCCAAACGAAAAGGCGACGCAGTTTTTGAAGGGGAAATGTGGATTACACATGAATCCTACGCCGTTAAACAAATCAAAGCAGCCATTCCCAAAGATGTCAATTTAAATTATGTTTCCGATTTCTCCGTACTTCAAACCTACTCTTTGGTGGATAGCAATGTATATGCCCTCACCCAAGAAAAAATGGTGGCCAATTTTGATTTGTTTAACGAACAAGAAAAATCAAGAATCATGGGCGTAACAATTCATAAGAATGTTACTCGTACCGATTTTATTGTAAACCAACCAAAGGCTTATGAGTTTTATGTGGAGGACATCGTGATTTTGGACAGTGCCGACCGCCGAACCGAAGATTTTTGGGAAGACGTCCGCCACAACGAACTTTCAAAAGAAGAAGCAGGAGTGATTGAAATGGTCGATTCACTTAAAAGCAATCGTACCTACAAATTTTATGAAAACCTAACTTACATGGCCTACACCGGATTTTGGCGTAACGGCCCACTCGAATATGGAAGTTTATATAGTGTTTACAACCGAAATGTGGTGGAAGAAACACGACTCATGTTATCCTTGAGAACTTCCAATAAATTCAGCAAAAAGGTTGAAATATCTGCATTTACTGCGTATGGACTTTTAGACCAAGAATGGAAATATGGTGGCTCCATTCGTTGGAAATTGAGTGATAGTCCTCGTGAAATGCTGCGCTTTTCCTACCGCAAAAGAATCGATCAATTAGGGCTCATCGCTACCATTGGTGATGTTGGAAATTCATTTTCAACCTTGCTTTCGGCTTCCCCTTTAGACAAATTAACAATGGTGCAACAAGGCTCAGTTGGTTTTGAAAAAGATTGGCGAATCGATATGCGCTCCTTTAATACCATCGAGTGGAAAAATTTTATCCCTTTGGGGAGTTCAGATTATAGCCGAATCGATCCAACAACTGGCGACACGAACAAAATCCAAAGCTTAACCTCTTTTCAAATCCGCAATCAAATCATGTACACCAAAGAGGAAAAATTTCTCAAAGGTCAGTTTGATCGCACCTCGCTCGGTTCAAAATATCCAATCTTATCCCTCACACATACCTGGGGTGTTAAGGATTTTTTAGGCAGCGAAAACTCCTTTCATCGATTAGATTTTATTTGGAATCATCGCCCACGTGTAGGCATGTTTGGTCGAATTTTATATACTGTTCACGCTGGTAAAATATTTGGCGAAGTACCTTATCCTTTCCTTGAAATTCACCAAGGAAATGAAACATACTATTTGCAGGATGATAATTTTAACCTCATGAATTATTACGAATTTATCAGCGATCAATGGGTTAGAGTTTTGTTTGAGCATCATTTACAAGGATTTATAATGGACCGCGTACCATTAGTGAACAAATTAAAGCTTCGAATTGTTTATGGCGGAAAAATGGTCATCGGTTCCTACTCCGACAAACACAATAAACAATTGCTCCTACCGTTATATAGCAAAGAATTAACAGGACCTTATGCAGAGGTGAGCGTAGGATTGGAGAATATATTTAAATTTATCCGAATTGATGCAATTTGGAGATTAACTTACCGCGACAATGTAGATTTATACGGAAATCCGGTAGCAAATTTTGGGGTTAAATTTGTTTTTACCTCCGATTTTTAAACATAACTGAAACAAAAAAATGAAATTATACGCTAAAAATATTCATAAAAGTTACAAAGGCAGACACGTTGTAAACAATGTTTCAGTAGAGGTTAATCAAGGTGAAATCGTTGGACTTTTAGGTCCAAATGGAGCAGGAAAAACTACCTCGTTTTACATCATTGTTGGCTTGGTAAGTCCTAACGAAGGCAGCGTTTTTTTAGACGATTTAGACATTACAGGTTACGCCATGTACAAAAGGGCGCAATTAGGAATCGGTTATTTACCGCAAGAAGTTTCCGTTTTTCGTAAAATGTCAGTCGAGGATAATATCATGACAGTGCTAGAAATGACGAAGCTCAACCGCACACAACGAAAAGAAAAATTGGAATCTCTTTTAGAAGAATTTGGACTCAATCATGTTCGAAAAATCTATGGACAAAGTCTTTCAGGAGGAGAAAAAAGAAGGACAGAAATTGCGCGCGCCTTAGCAACCGATCCTAAATTTATTCTACTCGACGAACCATTTGCAGGTGTCGATCCAATTGCGGTCGAGGACATCCAAAAAATTGTTTCCAAATTAAAAGAGCGAAACATTGGGGTGTTAATTACCGATCACAACGTACAAGAAACCCTTTCCATCACCGACCGAACCTACCTGCTTTTTGAGGGAAGTATATTGCGCGAAGGAACCGCAGAGATGTTGGCGAACGATGAAATGGTGCGAAAAGTCTACCTCGGAGAAAAGTTTATTTTACGAAAAAGAGAAGATCAGGAGTAATTTTATATTTTTCTTTTGGGCAAATGCTTTTCGGCATTCGTGCCTCAGCCTCCAATCACCGAGCTGTCCGCTATAGTCGCAAGTTGGTTTCAATCCCCAACGCGTTGGCGATTAACCAACTTACTCGCTGCCACTTCCATCCCTTTTGCGAACCCATTTCTTGAATTAAACCGTTAGAACAAAATAATTTTGATATTCTGCGTTAATTTTTATTCGTAATACGTTAACTTCTTAAATCCAGATTATTTACTTAGCTTTAGTCAAAACCTAAATGTAAACTCGATTTAAGCCAGAATTATCAAATCTAGAGGTTGAAAAGTTACTGTTGTAAAAGATAAAATAATGAAATATCCTGTTTACATGAATTCAATTTTAAGTCAGTTAACACTTTATACGCTTGTCTCATTTCTTTTTATTAACTGTGCTACAGACCCCGCAAATTCAGAAAATTTTATAATCGAAGAAATTACTTTCCCAAAAATTGAATTCGAAATTCTTGCCAATGTTGATACTACAATTTTTGGCGCACAAGGAACACGACTATTTATAGAAAAGGAAACGTTTCAATTTACAGATGGGACACCTGCTGCAGGAACAATCAAAATTGATTTACAAGAGTACTATAAAAAATCCGATATCGCTTTAGCAAATCTTTCAACAGAGTCAAACGGTAAATTGCTCGAAACTGGAGGAATGTTAAATATCACAGCAACCGCGGATGGTAAAAAATTAGAAATAAAACCTGACAAAAGAATCGTCGTTCATTTTCTAAAATCTGAAGATAGTTACCAACCAATGAATCTTTTTTACGCCGACAATAATGCAACTGACACATCGGCAAGTAATTGGGAAATTGACACTGTTAGTTTGGTAAAAAGAACACTCAAACTAGGTGGATACGGTTGGTGGCATCCGAGTTTTGACGACTCCACTAATTATAATTTTATACCAAAAAACTTTGTGGACACCGGTTACTATTGGAATCCAATCGATTTTTACGTTAGTTCTTACAATTTTTCTGATCTAACAAAAAAAGAGGTCGAAAATAACATGAACACAAACAATTATGAATTCTTTAATATGTTCAATGATTTCGGGGTAGAGTGCGAAATGAAAATTTCGACTGAAGGATTCATTCAAAACCCAAAAGTGACTTCAAAAGTTTCTAACGAAATAAAACAAGAAATAATTAAATTTTTAAAAGGATTGCCGCAATTAGAACCTGGTAAAAATAAATTTGGAACGATCATTGAACGTCAGGGAATTTTGTTCATCCAAGGTGGTGAAATTGTACCACTTTACAAAACAAGGGAGGAATATTTAAAATCATTTGACCAGAAATATGCTGGGTATGAAAATAATCCAATTAAAAATATAGATGATGCCGAATTAGAATATTACATCTTCAGTGTTGGGAAATTAGGATGGATTAATTGTGATCGTTATCTTGAAGAAGATCAAACGATTGATTATATCGTAAAAACACCAGAAACACCAGATACTAAGCTAAAAATGGTGTTTTCCAATAATAATTCTTTATTAATGGTGGATGCAGTTAATGGTAATTATCAATTCAAAGGTGTTCCAATTGGACGAGTCGCTACCATTGTTGCCATTAGAAATACTAATGGTAAATTTGAAACTGCCTTTCAAGAAGTCACGATTTCTAGCACCCTCCAAACGAATTTAGAATTTAAAGAAACAACCTTGGCCGAATTAAGGGAGGAACTTGAAAAACTTAACTAGTCGAACGTCAAAAAAATTAGTTAATCTCCTAACTAGTTCTCGAACTCATTTTTTGGCAAAAAACTTCACTCAATAGGAAAAAGGGAAAATATTTTAAGATTCGATGATTTCAAATTACAAATTGATTCAATAACTTTTAGTATAATGCCCATGCAATAAATGTTTAGTCCAATTTTATCGGGCTATTCCATATATTCTTTCGATATTACCAGTAACTCGTGCATCAACAAGACTAAAATGAAATTTCTCAAAAAAATCTCCAATCACCTGGCGTTGAATTATGTTTTATTAAGAAAGTCATATCCCGTACTCTCTATTAGATAAGTTGTTTTAATCTCAAAAACTTCCTTTGCCTTCCTATTATTTATTCCATCGACCAAGGTACCAGCAAGTCGGGCATCAACAAGACTAAAGTGAAATTTTGCAAAAAAATCTCCAATCAGCTGGGGGTGAATCGTATTTTTTTGCGAAATGTCTTGTTGTTGCC
>JBIKJA010000022.1:0-3377 GCA_044361315.1 Crocinitomix sp.
TGTCTGTGAGATATTCGCGTAAAGCACCCACATTTGGGTCGATGGACATACAGTTATCGTTCAAAATGACCAATAAATTTGTATCGGCTGATCCGCCATGATTTAAGCCTTCAAACGCCAAACCAGCAGTCATTGAACCATCACCAATTACAGCGATGTGTTGTTTTTCTTCTCCTTTATATTTGCTTGCAATTGCCATTCCAAGTGCCCCTGAAATGGATGTTGATGAATGCCCTACTCCAAAAGTATCGTATTCACTTTCACTGCGTTTAGGAAATCCACTAATCCCACCTTTGGTACGGTTGGTATGGAATTTATCCCGGCGTCCGGTTAAGATTTTATGTCCGTACGCTTGGTGACCTACGTCCCAAACAAGTTGATCGATAGGCGTATTAAATGTATAATGCAAAGCCACGGTTAATTCAACCACGCCTAAACTGGCACCAAAATGCGAATTCCCAATTTCAGAAATGACGTCAATAATGTATTGGCGCAACTCATCTGCAACTTGTGGAAGCTGATTTAGCTCAAATTTTTCTCTTAAATCTTTTGGGATTTCTATTTGATTTAAGAAATCTCCCGCCGTATAATGTGACATACTCCGTGTTTGAATAACAAATTTACAAAATCATTTGATATTCTACTAACGTTTTAATCCTTATTCTGTTCAAAAAAAATATTAAGTTTTTTAACATTTTTTTAAGGTTGATGCTCTTTGGGCAATATTTAGTGCAGGACTTCGTAAAATTTTCGGTTGGTCATTTTGGATTTTAACCAAGCATAATAACTCATCGCTTGGAGGTCTTCTTTTTCCTTGTCTATCGAATCAAAAGAGGATTCGACACGTTGCAAAAACAGATTGCCGAGATTTGTGCACTATAGCATGTATTATCTTGTACCGACGGGATCCGGAGGCGCAGCGATTATTGCTGTAATCTTTGCTCCTATTAGTATACTTCTTTCGTTCTTTTTTACTCACGTTGACAAATAATTTTATTTTATTTTATATATTTGAAATAGATATAAATATTTTAATATATTTGTGACGAAAATATGAAATAAAAATGACTAACCTAAATCCAACACGTAAAAAAACCTACTTCGGATTCCTTGGAATTTTTATATGGTCGCTTTTTGGATGTTCGCACCAGCATCGTTTTATAAAGTCAGACTATTTTAGATTTTTGGATCAGGTTGCGTCTGAAAATCAAGCTAACGAACCTTCTAATCAAATTTTTATTTGTGATAAAGCACGATTGAAAAGTGTTTCAACCAATTTCCCGTTGGAGCAACCTGCGATTGATTTTTCGGCACTTACAGAAAATTATAAGCCTGTTTCTGCGCAAGAATATCTTTTGAAAAGGGCCAGTGAGACCGAAATTTTGATTTTAAATGAAGCGCATCATTATCCTTCGCATCGCATTTTTGCGCGCAAATTATTGGCGGGACTTTGGGCGCAAGGGTACCGTTATTTAGGCCTTGAGGCATTGACCATGTTCGCTGATTTTAAACAACCTACTTATCCTTTATCGTCACTTGGCTATTATTGCAACGAACCAATGTTTGCACATTTTATTCGTGAGGCTATTAGGTTAGGTTTTATTTTATTTCCCTACGAAAGTTCGAAACGAGGTAAAGAGCGCGAACTCGAACAAGCCACAACTATTGCGAATTTTTTAAAAGAAAATACCGCTGGAAAATCGTTTATTTATTGTGGGTACTCGCATAATAATGAATGCGAATTGCCTGAATGGGAGAAAGCCATGGCTGGTCGTTTAAAAGAATTAACGGGCTTAAATCCGCTCACAGTGGATCAGACATCGTTTAACGGAATTTCTGAAATTCCGCTGAATGAATCGGTTGTTTTTGTGGATAGTTCAAAGCAGAGTTTCTTGAGTTCAGCCTGCATTGATATTTATGTTTTTCATCCAACGATTTCTTTTACGGAAGAAAAAGCGAGTTGGAAAACTGGTCATGAAAGCCAATGGATAAAGGTGGATTTTTTACCAAAGCAAGTGGCTTATCCTGTCTTGGTTTTCTGTTTTAATTCGCGTAAAGAGGTTAAAGACGGGGTTCCGTTTGATTGTGTTGAAGTGTTGAACGAAACTGAAAATGAATGGATTTGTACACCCGAAAATCAAGAATTTATGCTTTATGCTTTGGATAAGAACAAAAAAATTATCCCTTTAAAATTGTAATCTTTAAAAACCAAATATATGCTCGAAAAAGTGAATGACAAACGTTTTCAAAAAGTTGCTTTAAGCAAATCAAATTTGCATTTGTTTAAAGGCGGTGAATCTGGGTTGGTGACAAAGTCCCAAACTGCTGTTTACGAATCAACCTATTATTTCTGGGAGGATACGCGTAATGTAACCGACTCTACTGAAGACACGCAAATTTTACATGCGGTAAATAATATTTCATCGCGTTAAAAATTATCGGCTAACTCAACCATCAAAAGTTGGGTTAGCCTTTTCAAAAACCCATGGTATTAATTCTCAGTTCAACTTCAGATCAAAGTACGTTTGATGTCATCAAATGGCTCGATTATTTTGAAGTGCCTTGGGTAAAGCTTGATTCGTCTATTAAACTTAATTTGATTCGATTGGATGTAAATCAGGGTGAAAGTTCATTTGTCTTAGAAACTCCAACTGGCGAACGCATTAACACGAACGAGCTTACAGGATTTTGGTACCGAAGGAGTGAATTTGGCTTAAATTATTCAGCTGAATTATTGGGCTTAGAAGAGGATGAATTAGCGAAAAACATCCAACAACACTTGCATTACGAACTAAGTTATTTGACGAAGGAATTACATCAACTCTTGAGTAAAAAAAGCAAAATAAGTGACCTTCGTTTTTCGGAACCGGGTAAATTGGAAATGTTAGAAGCAGCAAAACAGGTCGGAATCGCAATACCACCAACCTTATTAACCACCTCCAAAATTGAATTCTTGAATTTTAAAGAAAAACATGGCAAAGTAGTTTCGAAAGCCATTCAACGCAGTGCCCGATTTGAACTAATGGATAATGAGCGTCGCATTGAATTTCTTTGCTACACGGAAGAAATGTCTGAGGAAGAGTTGCCGACGTATTTTTTTCCAACCCTTTTTCAGAAGAAATTAGCCAAGGTTTTTGAATTGCGCATTTTTTATTTGAATGAAAAATTTTATTCTATGGCGATTTTTTCGCAAGAAGACCAACAAACCGAAGTTGATTTTAGGAATTACAATTTTGAAAAACCAAACCGAACGGTGCCTTTTTCACTGCCAATTGATCTTCAAAAAAAGCTGATTCAATTAATGAAAAACTTGCATTTAAAAAGTGGATCGATTGACATGGTTTTGACCGAAGAAGGTGACTATGTGTTTTTAGAAG
>JBIKJA010000019.1:0-37336 GCA_044361315.1 Crocinitomix sp.
TGGTGATTTTTATTCGTATAATGTGCAAGGCACGGTTAATATTCTAGAATCTGCATTGTTAAATCAAATAGAAAAAATTATCATTACGAGTACTGCCGGGGTGTACGGGCCATCGATTAATGGTGTTGTGACAGAAAATAAAATAAGAGATATAGACTTATTTAATGAATACGAAGGATCAAAAGCAATGGCAGAATCCGTTATAAAAGATTATATTATACAACATAACATGAATGTTGTTATTGTATCACCAACAAGAGTATATGGGCCTTTTATTTTTGGAAAACCTTCTTCAGTGACCCTAATGATTGATAAATATGTCAATGGGAAATGGCGAATTTATCCCGGAACTGGAAAAGAATTAGGGAATTATATCTTTATAAAAGATGCTGCATTAGGACATTTGCTCGCTATGGAAAAGGGAAAAAAAGGTTCAACGTATCTATTGGGAGGAGAAAATCACGATTATGTGTCTTTTTATAAATTACTTTCAGAGGTTTCTGAAATTCATCGCACAATGTTAAGCATACCACTCTGGACCCAGATGTTGTTTTCTCGCTCTCAGCTATTTCTTGCAAAAATTATTGGAAAAGAACCAGTTATTACCCCAAAATGGGTCTCAAAAGCAAAATACAACTGGGAAGTATCTCCAAACAAAGCACAATCTGAACTGGGTTTACCGATTACTCCTCTCAAAGAAGGATTAAAAGAAACTGTTTTATGGCTTAGACAAATAAATAATAGTTCTCATAAATCATCTAAATTATAACTTTCTCCGAGTTATAATTAACTGGAACCAAACATTCACTAATTTTTAGCAATTGCTAAGATCATTCCATTAAACCTTTTCTCACTGAAGTATCTTCTCTTAATCTTTAGCAAAATTCTCTTAGTTAGCTCTGAAAAGCCTATTTAAAGGGCTGTTTTAGCCCTTATTTTCATCAGTTCTTCTAGTTCTCTATAACTCAATATAACTCTCAGTTTGAAATAAACGGCTTGTAAAATGGTCGATTTTGGAAAACGGTGATGTTTACATTTTGATAATAATAAACTCCGTCCGTCTATTCATTTGATGATATGGTAAGCTTCCCCAAAAACTGGAACAATTAAAATTCGTAAAACGCGGGAAGTTATATGAAAAAATCAAATTACACGGAGAATCAAATTGTGGCAATTTTGAAGTCTCAGGAATGCATAATCATATGTCAGATATTCAGATTTTTCCATACCCAATGAATTTCTAAAATTTTAGATAAAATAGATTGAAAAAAAATAGAGGTGCATTCAAGCAATGCACCTCTATTACAAATGTTATAAACAAATATTAATCTTCGCTATTTCTGCTAAGAGCATAAATAACTAAACCAAAACCGATTTTATTAATTGCATCCGCAATGTTGTATACGATATCCATAGCGTGTAAAGCAGCTTCTTTGTCTTGAACCAAGACCATTCCGAATAATCCACCGTCAGTACCTAGAATATAACCCAATGGGTAAATTGCCCAACCAACTAGAACAAACCAAGCTAATATTTTAGTTGCTTTTGCAACTTGAGCACCAGCAGTTTGAGCCAATTTAGCAACTTCTCCAAACCATACTAAGTAAGCAATGTAGAAATATGCGGCACCAGATAAAACACCCCATAAAACACTTTGAGCCGGATCTAATACTTCTCCAATGTAACCTGTTACCAACATTACTAATGAAGCTAAAATCAATTTCCAAAGTAAGCCAATTTTAGCGCCCGCTTTCTTGGTAATTAAATAAAACTCAACACACATCAACGGCACAGTTAGAATCCAATCTACATATCGGAAAAATGTAGGTGACTCTCCTGTCTCTAAATTATAACCTCTCATGTAGTAGTAATGAACCGCTGCAATAAAAGTTATTAAACCTGATACAAGAACTGAAGTTCTCCATTTTTTAGAGGTGTTATTTAATTCAAAAAAGAAAAAAACAGACGCCGCCATCATCGCCATTGTTCCGATGAAGAAAGTAAATGCAACATAATTGTCGCTTCCAATTTTTAAATGTTCCATAGCAATTATTTTTTTTTATTTCCTACTCTATTAGCTTTTCGGATACCGCTGGGCTAATATAACAAATTTTAATTTATTCTGTTTAAACTTTTTAAAAAAAAGTTAAACAGAATTTTTAAATTTGTTATTTTCTAAATTAACATTTCTTTGGAATGGCTGAAAAAGTGGGCATTTAGAAATAAAAAAACCAAACAAAAATTTTGCAAGGCTCCGTTTTATTTTTTTGAAGTGGTTGTTTTATGCCTTGTTTTATGTTGAAGGACAAAAATAGAATGATTTAGGTAATTCTGTTTTTGAAATAGCACCAAATACTTAGATTACTCCGATGAAATTGTCGTAACCTTTCGATTTTAAGATTGATGGCGCAATCATATTATTGTATCTACTAGCACTGAGAAGATCCGTTGTGTGAAGATTTTAAGGCGACTCTATCTAACCGTAGTTTATTGCACTACAATTTTTTTATACACTGTTTGTTCATTCCTGGTCAAATTTACGATGTAAAGTCCAGGAGATACATAGGACATGTCCACATTCATGCTACTTTCAGTTGTTCTATTTTCCTTAGAAACCAACTCTCCAATTGCATTGAAAATTTGCACATGAACTGGTCCATTCGATGTCCACTCTAGATTCAATTGAGCTTAAAACAGGATTTGGAGACAAACTAAAATTAAATGATACTTCTGGAAGAGTGGCAGCCATATAGGTACTTCTAGCAAACAAGGTATTGTCGCATACGATTTCAGAAACGCTCGGCACAAAACCAGAAACATAAGTGTTAGTATAGGTATCGAAAGCTATCATTTCAGTCTCATTATTATTGTTGATATCCACCCCTGATAGGAGCAACAGCTTGCGTGAGAAAACCATTTTACAAATACGCACACAACAAACGTGGAGCGTTAGCAAACGCTTTGTTGGTGCCGAATTTGTAATGGATTTGAACACAACTAGCGCGTATAGCAGGATAGTGAGCTTGCGAGCGTAGGTGCACCAATTCCAACAATAAAAAAAACTTACTACCTAATTTTTCCCCTACCTTTGCAAAAACCTTACATTAGGATGCGCGTTAGCTGGATTTTATTTTTTTTGGTGATTAGTTTGGGTGCTGGTGCTCAAAAAGACATTAGTACTATGACGGGTGCTTGGTTTCCGTACCTGGGAAATCATAAATTGTCGGATAAATTTAGTTTGCATACCGAGGTGCAATTGCGCCGCAACGATTATGTGTCGCATTGGCAACAACAATTGTATCGGTTTGGGTTGGATTATCATTTAAATAAACAGAATTCGGTGACGCTCGGGTATGCTTTTATTTCGACTTTTCCATATGGTGAGCAGCCAATTTCGGTGCAAACTGCCGAACATCGGATTTGGCAACAATATATTACACAGGCTAATTTTGGTCGTTTTTATTTGCATCACCGGTATCGGTTGGAGCAACGATTTATTGAACGAGCTTCGTTAAATGCCATGAACGAAAAAGTGGTGGATGGGTTTAATTTTAGACAACGGGTGCGGTATCGGCTTTTGGTAAATGTGCCCTTGTCCAGAAAAACGATGGAGGACAACACCTTGTTTTTTTCAACATCGAATGAGGTTTTTTTAGGTTTTG
The DNA here is from genome assembly GCA_044361315.1 of Crocinitomix sp. Classification (GTDB taxonomy): domain Bacteria; phylum Bacteroidota; class Bacteroidia; order Flavobacteriales_D; family Crocinitomicaceae; genus Crocinitomix. Next base: position 3,663 of record JBIKJA010000019.1, read on the forward strand.
GAAAAGGAATTGGTAAAAATATTTTAGATCAAAATCGTTTTTTTGCAGGCTTGGGATGGCAGTTCACCAAACGCCACAATGTGCAATTGGGGTATATGAATCAATTTGTGGTAAAGGCAGATGGAATTCAAATGGAACGCAACCACCTGATTCAAGCTGCTTGGGTGTACAGTTTTGATTTTCAGAAAAAGAACTAATCATCGTTAGTAACTTCTTCAAAATCTTTTAGTTGAGCTTTTAAGCGTGGATCGTTGGTTTTGATGGCTTTTTGTAGCACCATGTTGTTAGGAATCGAAATAATTTCATCGTCCTGTGTTCGGATTTTAAAAAACATGAGGCCGATATCAAAAATTTCGCCTTCAATCTCCACGTCTTTATCCATAATCTTGATTTCGTCTCCAATTTTAGTGGCTGTATTAAAAAAGATAATGATGCCTGAAGTAATGTTGGATAAATGAGACCATTGAGCAAAAAAGGCAACACCCAAAATTGTCACGATTGAGGAAAGAAAAACTAAAATCTCGCGCTGATCAACGCTCCAAATGGTAACTAATACCGAGAAAAATAACAAATTAGCAATTCCGAAGATACTTTTTAAAGTAATTCGTTTACGCGATTCACGAAAATCCGTTTTTTTTAGTCGTTGGGTCACTACCATGCGCAATAAAACACGAACAACCATCCATGCCACAATGGCAATAACAGTTTCTAGGAGCTGGATACTGTATGGATCGAAAAATTCTGCCATAAAACCAAATTTTAAACAAAGATAGGAATTTAACCCAATTAAACCCGTTCGAAGTCAATTGGATTAGGCGTATTTCACGATTTTTTTTAATATCTTTGAACCTAATCATTTTCCGTATGAAAAGACTCATTTTTCCAATTTTAATCCTCTTAAGTCAAACAATTTCGGCTCAAATTCGGATTTCTAATAATTGTTTGGCTGATTTAGCGATCATCGAAAAAGAGGTTTTGTCCAATAGATTTGTCGTTTCTGATGAGTTGAGGTCAAAATATCCAATCAATATAATCAATCACGTGGATTATCTTTCGCTTTTGGTAAAAGTGAGTCCTGATTTTAACGAAGGCTTATTGGAGGAGCAAGGAATCATGGTTGGGTCGCGCATTTCGTCGATTGCCAGTTTAAAATTCCCGCTTTTACAACTGGAAAATGTTTTGACCATGCCAGGGGTTATTGAACTTCAGGTAGCAGGAAAAATTAAACCAGATTTAAACAAGGTTCTTTTTGATACCAAAGTGGACAGCGTGCACGCCGGTTATGGTTTACCAAGTTCTTATACCGGAAAAGATGTCTTAATAGGTATTACTGATTGGGGATTTGATTATTCGCATCCAATGTTTTATGATACTTTATTAGAAAATACGCGAATTTTGGCGGCTTGGGATCAATTTAAAACGAGTGGTCCTGCACCAGTTGATTATGGGTATGGCACCGAATACTTAACACCAAGTTCATTGATTGCTGCAGGAGCTGATACAGCTAACATTTATTCTTTCGCCACCCACGGTTCGCACGTAGCAGGAATTGCTGGTGGAAGTGGAGCAGGGATACAATATCGTGGGATTGCATTTGAATCGCAATTTTTATTCACCACTTTTTTGGTAGACGAAGGAGCTGTGTTAGATGCTTGGGAATGGATGTACAATAAAGCCACCGCAGAAGGAAAACGGTTAGTGGTGAATATGAGTTGGGGACTTTATAATGTGGGCGCCTTGGATGGTACTTCTATTTTAAGTCAGGCCATTGATAATTATTCTGATTTGGGGGTGATTTTTATTAATTCAGGGGGAAATAATGGGGATGTTGATTTTCATATTAAAAAGGAATTTTGGGGCGATCTATTGCTTTCTCGGATTACTTTTTACGACGCAGCTTTGGCGACACTTTGGGGACAAAGTATTCATGCCTGGGGCGAGGAAGGGGCCTCTTTTTCAGCGGGCATTCGGGTGTTAAATGGGGCAAATGTATTACAAGTTGAAAGTCCACTTTACAATACCTTATACACGAGCGAATATATTGATTCTTTCCTCGTTGTTCCAGCGACAACGGATACCATTTTTTATAATCTTTCCATGGATGATGCCTATCCAACCAACGGTCGCCCGCAAATGCGTTTGCGGGTGAAAAAGGGCTTGCCAGGCTATAAAATTGTTTTAAAATCAACCGCCGATGAAGGTACGGTACATTTTTGGAACTTAACCGAATTGGTTACGGATGTTGGTAATTGGGGAATGGAATTTCAATCGTTAGGTGCTGGTTATACAGCTGGGGATAATCAATATGGAATTGGTTCGCCAGCTTGTACAAATTCATCGATTGCAGTGGCAGCTTTTTCGGCCAGTTACCAAACTGAATCAGGAACCATAATTGGTGGAGGTCCAGCGGCTTTTTCTAGTTATGGGCCTATGATGAATGATGAATTAAAACCAGATTTGGCGGCGCCAGGTGTCTCCGTTTGTTCGTCCATTTCATCCTACACAGACAATAGTTTTGCGGAGGTAACTTCGGTCAGTTTTGAAGGAAGAGATTATCCATTTGCTCGGTTCAGCGGAACATCCATGTCATCCCCAGCTGTGGCAGGAATCGTGGCCTTGATGCTAGAAGCAAATCCGTATCTTTCTCCGTGGCAAGTTAAAATCTTACTAAAAGAAACCGCGAGACAAGATTCGTACACCGGCGTAATTCCTGAAACGGGAAGTACCAAATGGGGTTTTGGAAAAGTAAACGCTTATTTTGCCGTGGTCAGAGCCTTGCAAACTACTGGCGTTTTAGAACTAGAAAAACCAATTCTTTGGAAAATCTATCCAAATCCTACCACTGAGATTTTGAATTTAAAAGATTTTCCTGGCGATGATTTTATGATACAATTGGTTGATTTAAATGGAAGGTTCATCGCAGAATTAAAAAATCCAACCGAAATTAATGTCGAAAACCTTGCACCCGGAACCTATATTGTCCGTTTGATTCACGACAATAAAGTAGAGCAGCAAAAATTCATCATTCAATAATTCGTCGGCTAATTTTCGTTAGATTTATTTATAAACTTCGCTGCGTCTTGAACCAAACCGCAATCTCGGCGATATTCATCGCCACAATAAAACGCTCTCAATCCCCGTAATTATCGTTCTATTAATTAGTTCAAACATCAACCCAATCTTAAGAAAAAAACACCACAACGTATTGTTTGCTAATTTTGCATTAAATTTAACTTAAATGCAATCATTATGAAACACCTTGTCTTAGGGATCCTCCTGCTATTTGGCCTTAAAAGTTATGCTCAAAGTTTTTTCGATGTTTCAGTTGTTCACAAAGTTGAGATAAATTTTTTTGACGAAAATTGGGATCACCTTTTAGATTCGTTAGCGAGTATTGGAATTGGAACTGGCAGTGGAACCGGCACTATTCTTGCCGAAGTAATCATCAACGAAATACCTTTTGATAGTTGTGGTGTGCGCTACAAAGGAAATAGTTCGATGGACACCACCAGCAATAAAAACCCCTTTAATATTGATTTAAATTACACCATTGGTTCGCAGGAATATCAAGGAAAAAATAAAATTAAATTAGCCAATTGTTTTACGGATCCAAGCATGATCCGAGAAGCGTTGACCTATGAAATCAGCAATTATTACATGAATTCGCCCCGAGCAAGTTTTGTTGAATTATACATCAATGGTGAGTACCGTGGAATTTACACCAATACCGAATCGCTAGATGATGAGTTTTTGAACGAACATTACGGAGATAATAATAATCCATTTTTTAAGTGCGACCCGGTTACCTTTGATTTGGGAGGCGATAATTCTAATTTGGCCTATTTGCCAGATTCAATGGATTATGCCGTTCAGTATGACATGAAATCTGATTATGGTTTGTCGGATTTACAGGAACTCTGTTATCAACTCGAATTTGAACCAGAAACCATTGAGGATTATTTGGATGTCGATCGGGCGCTGTGGTTTTTAGCAGTGAGCAGTGCCTTGGTGCATAATGATGGCTATACCGCATTTGGGCATAATTACTATGTCTATAAAATGGAAAATGGCCAATGGAGTATTGTAATTTGGGATGTCAATATGTCTTTTGGAGGTTTGTTGTGGAATGGAACTAATTTTTTACCACTTGGTGCAACTGATTTGCAAGAACAAGACCCATATTTACACGAAGACAATCCTGATTTACGTCCTTTGATTGGGCAGTTATTGGCAAATCCTCGGTATCGCAAAATGTACACAGCGCATTTAAAAACGATAACAGAGGAAAATTTAAGCAATGGCTATTATTTAGAACGCGCCGAATTTATGCATGATTTGATTAGTGAATACGTCGAAACAGAGCCTTATCCGCATTATTCGTTCGAGGATTTTAACGCGAATTTATATGAGAATGTCGGCATTTGGTTTGATTTTCGGCCAGGAATTGAAGCCTTGATTGAACCTCGGGTTGATTATTTAGAAGGTTTATCTGAATTTGAAGTAACTCAACCAACTATAGGTAGTTTATTCGTGAATGATGTCGAGCCAGATCCATACACCAGTGTCAATTTTACAGCAACGGTTTCGGATGCAAATTTTGTTCAAATGGCTTATCGATATAATCAATACGACCGATTTATATCTGCCCCGATGTTTGATGATGGTTTGCATGGAGATGGCGCGGCAGGTGATGGGGTTTATGGGGTCGATATTACGATTTTATCCACCGATTTACAGTATTATTTTTATGCGGAAAATCCTGTAGCTGGTAAATTTTCACCAGTGCGTGCTGCGCATGAATATTACACCTTATCACCTCAAAAAGGCTTAGTCATCAACGAAATTTCTGCAAACAATGCAAGCATTGTAATGGATGAAGCAGGCCAATATGAAGATTGGATTGAGTTGTACAATAATTCGGCGGAAAACATTAATTTGTTGGGCTATTATTTGTCTGACGATTTGGGAGATTTAACCAAATGGGCTTTTCCAGAAGTGAGCATTGCTCCAAATGCTTATTTAATTGTTTGGGCTGATAATGATGCGATGGTTGGAACAGAACTCCATGCTAACTTTCAACTTTCTGCGAGTGGAGAGGTGTTAACTCTTAGTAATCCTTCCGAACAAATCGTGGATCAAATTGATTTGCCAGAACAATTTGAGGATTTGACCTACGGTCGGTTTGAAAATGGGACAGGTTTGTTTACCTATCTTTATCCTACTTTTAATGCCGAAAACACCGAACCTGTTGGGGTGGAAGAAGTGGCTAAAAACGAATTGATTTGGCAAATTTATCCAAACCCTGCTTCGGAGATCGTTCAAATTAATTATTCGAATCCTCAATCTACCATTCTCCGAATTTTTGATGTGAATGGAAAATTGGTCTTAGAAAATTCCGTCGAATCACAAACTAATTTTTCAATTTCCATTGGACACTTAACTAATGGCATCTATTTTGTTACGGATACAGAAGGACGTTTCTTCAAGTTGATGGTGAATTAATTGGTGAAATACTGTAAAATCATTTATCGAAACCCAGATTTAATCACTTGAAAATAAGCGATTTTAAAACATTAACTAAAAATTAACACAAATTAGTTGTTTAAACATATATATTTGAAACAACTTAAAAACACACACATGAAATACAAATTAATTATCGCCAGTATCGCCTTCATTTTTCCATTTCTAATGAAAGCCCAAGAAATGACCATTAACCTAAGTGGCGTAAAAATAACCTTTGTGGCCGATATGCAAAAAACAGAAGGAAGCGTTTCTGGTTTAAAGGCAAAAATCAATTTTAATTTAGAAGATTTATCAAAATCCGAAATTACCGGTACTGTTGATGTGAAATCCTTAAATACAGGAAATGATCAACGTGACGAGCATTTAAAATCGGCTGATTTTTTTGATGCGGCGAAATATCCAACCATGTCTTTTAAAAGTACTTCGTTTGAAAAAGTAGAGGGTAAATTTGTGATGAAGGGCTTAATGCAGATTAAATCAATTTCGCGCGAAGAAAAGATTACGTTTAGTTTTGAAAATAAAGTGTTTAAAGGTACTACCACCATTCAAGCGGCAAATTACGATTTAGGTTCGTTTGCGAAAAAGGAGGTAGGTAAAACGAATGTTAAAATTAGTTTTACTATTCCAGTGAACTAGGTCACCTATATTTATTTGGCTTATTTTAAAAGCTGAAAGAAAATCCAACATCGACATTAAAGGAATACGGTTTCTGATTCAGATCCGTATTTCTTTTATAAACCGAAAAAGCAAAACGATCTACACTTGGAATTACATGAAATCGCCATTTTTTGGCAAAAAGAAAACTATAATCTATTCCAAAATTAACCGCACCTGTAATACTTCTGAAAGGACTTGAGGTGCCAAGTGTGTTGTGTGCTATAGGGGTTAAAGAAGTAGGATCTACCCACGAAGATTGCGCAGAAAATAAAACGTTGGCTTGGATGCCTCCTATTAACCCTAAAGTGTATCTTTTTGTTTGAAGGACATTCCACCCAAGGCGCAAAGGCACTTGAAAATACTGATAATCATTTTTCGTTCGGTGGGTAATTAAATCATGTTGAAAATCGTATTTCTCGCTGTAAAATTTGTAGGAAACTCCGGTTCGTATATATAGCGTTTGATAAAGCCCAAAGTCGGCTAATAAGCCCAATTCGTAACAAGCGCTGTAGGTTTCATGCGCATTTTTATGATCGACCAACAGGCTGTGAGAATCACTTTTTAGAGTTCTAAAAGATTCACCCAAACCGCCATACGCTAGGAGCTTAAAAGGAAGTTTTTCTTTCGAGGTTTTAGCAATTATTTGCGTGCTATCAGGTTGAGGAACGCTGGTAGTATTTTCATCGTTTTTGGTCGAATCGCTTTTTTCTTCCACCAAATAATCGGGGACAACTGGCGTTATTTGAGGAGCAGAATCCACTCCAGGATCTTTATCTTTTAGGGTAGGATTGGTATTATTTTCTTTAGATACAGCTGCAAGCTCCTTGACTGCGAATGTTTCATTTTTATTCGCTTCGTTTGATTTTGGCGAATTATTCTTCGGAGCTCCATCCGATTTTATTTTTTGATTCTTGGATGTGTTCGTTTGATTAACTCGATTTTGACCAAGTTGCACATTAGAAATCTCGGCGATTGAGTTTTCGTCATTATCCGAAACGGTTGCGTTAACGGTATCGATGATTACATTGCTTCTAGTCGGATTACTTTTGTTAGCTAGACCTGACGTTGATTGATTTAATCGTGCAAATTGATTTTTTTCGCCAACCCCTTGAATAAAAAATGCCAACACCAAACTCGTTGCTAAAAGACCCGCAAGAATAAAAAGCCAAATAAACCCAGGTTTTTTGCGTTGAGGAGGTTCCGCAATTCCGGCTTCGATGGCATCCCAGACAAATTCTTCAACGGGAAGTTGAAATTCTTGGCTTTGCGCGCGCAATTTATTCGTTATGTCTTCTTCTCTTTCTGACATTTAGGCGATAAACGAAAATACATTAATTTTTTCCAATTCCTCTTTTAATTTTTTCTTGGCCTTGGTAAGTTGACTTCTTGACGCACTTTCCGAAATCCCAAGCATTTCGCCAATTTCTTGATGCGAATAATTATCAAGTACACTTAGGTTAAATACCGTTTTATATCCTAAAGGCAGCCTTTCCACTATGGCAAGAATTTCATCGAAGGTCATCGATGAAATTGCTTCGTTCCAATCCGAAGAAGCTTGCTCTAAAACAACATCCGTAATTTCCAAAATGTACTTTTTTTCTTTTTGTATGTGGTTAAGACAATTATTAATGAGAATTCGCTTCATCCAACCTTCAAAATTTCCTTCGCCAGTATACGTATTAATATTTTTGAAAATTTTTATAAATGTTTCTTGTATTAAATCATTGCATTGGTCTAAATCGCTTGTATATCTAAAGGCCATCCCCTTAAAAACAGGGGAATACACCTCATACAATTCTTTGAAGGCTTTGCGGTCTCCTTTTTGAATGAGTGGTATGAGGTGATCAATTTTCATTTTTTTTTGCGGCGAAGAAGCGTTTTTTAAAATTGTATTGTCTTTAAACTGAATCTTAAAACAAAAAAGAATTACTTATGTTCAAATTAGACTTAAAAAAAAGTGCTTTAATCGCGATGATGATCGGGGCCACTATGCAATCTTTTGCACAAACGGCAAGAGTGCAAATCATTCACAACTCTCCAGATGACGTTGCAACGTCCGTAGATATTTATCTTGGAGATGACATTTTAGTAACTGGATTAGATTTCAGATCGGCAACTTCTTTTGTAGACGCTCCAGCTGGATCAGAAATTACCATCGGTGTAGCAGTTGCAGGAAGCGACGATGTATCGGACTGTGTTGCATTTTTCCCTTTAACCTTAACTGAAGATGCGACTTATATCGTAGTTGCTGACGGGATTACTGGTTTAAGTATGACTGACTACGATCCAGCACCGGCATTCGGCTTGCAAATTTATGCTACTGGAAGAGAAGCTGCTACTGTGGCAACCAATACAGATGTGCTTGTTCACCACGGTTCAACGGATGCACCTACGGTAGATGTATTTGAAACTTCAGTTCCTGCTGGGACAATCGTTGATGACGCAAGTTACACCCAATTTGCAGGTTATTTAGAATTAGCAACTGCTGATTATTTATTAGAAATTCGCACTGCTGATGGTGCAACAACCGTTGCTGGTTATGCTGCACCACTAGAAACTTTAGAATTAGAAGGTGCTGCGATAACTGTTGTTGCTTCTGGATTTTTGGATCCAAGTGTAAATGGTGATGGCCCGGCTTTTGGTTTGTGGGTTGCACTTGCTGCTGGTGGTGATTTAATCCCTTTGCCATCTGCACTTTTAAGTGTGAATGAGTTATCAGAAGTTGATTTCTCAATTTTCCCAAATCCATCAAACGAATTTATTACCATTAATGTAACAAACAGCGATGTAATTGAGCAAGTAATGATTACTGATTTAACAGGAAGAATCGTAAAAACTGCTTCTTTCAACAAACAAATTGAAATCAGTGACCTTGAAAACGGACAATACATTTTAAACATTGTTTCTCCAGAAGGTATTTCGTCAAGAAGTTTTGTAAAAAACTAATTGCCACAAATCTCACAGGTTAATTTAGGTGTTTTCCTGCTGAGAGAGCGTCGTTCCCCTCCCGGAACGGCGCTTACTTTTTTTCTTCAAACCCTCCCAATAGAAAGACGAGTTTGTCCAAGGCGTCAATCACATAAGTTATCCCAGCCCGAACAAGTAACTTTTGACGATCAGAGCAATAATTTAAATGATGTGCAATAGTAATAAATTTGAGCACTTCACGCAATTCAGCCATCACGGTTAAAAAATCTTCTTTTTGTTCGTTTCTATTTGATTTGACTGTGCCGTGTGACAAAAAAGAGGAGATCCCCAACACTTTTTTTCGGAGGATTGGCCCAATATCATCCACATCTCGTGCTTGAAAATCATCTGTGACAATAAAAACCACCTTGATTAATTCGCGCGAATGATAGCGTACATCAATTTTTGCCTGCGTGAGTTCTTTTTGTGATTCCATACTTCGGAGTGAAGTTAATAAATGATTTTTAATTGAGGATAGGCTAGTTGATTGCTAAGGTTACTTTCCAATGATTCTCCTTTGAATTCTATTTGGAATCTTTCCATAATGGGTGGTTCATGGACGATTGTTAATTATTAGAGTAATTTTACCGAAAATAAATTGTTAACTGCCTTATGAGTTTAATTAAATCAATGCAAGATCGTTCTGGAAACCAATGTGAATTGTGCGCCTCAACTAGTAATTTGAGTATTTACAATGTTCCACCAAATGGTTATGGTACGGTGGATGACAGTGTGTTAATTTGTGAAACTTGCAAGATGCAACTCGAAAATCCAGCGAGCATTGATTCGAACCACTGGCGATGTTTAAATGAAAGTATGTGGAGTGAAGTGGATGCTGTAAAAGTAATTTCCTGGCGGATGTTAAATCGTTTACGCAACGAAGGTTGGACGCGCGATTTATTGGAAATGATGTATCTTGAAGATGACGTTAAAAAATGGGCTGAGGCAAGTGGCGATGGAATTGCGGACGATGATAAAATTATTCACAAAGACGCCAATGGGGTGGTTTTAGAAACTGGCGATACGGTAGTTTTGATTAAAGATTTGAACGTAAAAGGCGGTGGATTTACTGCAAAACGTGGCACAGCTGTTCGAAAAATAATTTTAGTACACGATAATGCCGAACAAATTGAAGGTAAAGTAGAAGGACAGCAAATTGTGATTTTGACACAATACGTTAAAAAAATGTAATTTGAAAAATTTCCGCTGCGAATAAGGTTTACACAGAAAATATTTTTTAAATTTCCCCCAAATTCCACGGATTTAAATTTATAATCTGCGGCAGATATTATGGTTTTTTTGCCCAACAGATTTCATAAATTTTTAGTTAAGTGGTTAGAAATCTTGCATTAATTGAATTATTATTTATACATTGTCTTGTTTTTATTTAGGTTTAATTAATCCAGAACGATTCGCTTTTTATTTTGGATTTTAGTTAAAATTATTATCAATTCTATGATGCGCGATGTTCGATTTTTAATTTTTTTTTTCCTCAGTCTAGCAGTGGGTTCATGTGTGATTCCGGTGAATTTAAACTACGAAACTGCTGAAATCAGGGAGAAAGGGGATGTTGCATTTACAGGGGGGGTGAGCCAACAGGCACAACGGTCGTTTGAACTTCAAGACACCAATTGGTCACCCAAAGAACTGAGTTTTGGCGGTAGAATGGATGTTGGGGTAGGCGAACGTAGTAATTTATCGATGCGGTATGAAAATACCTTTATAACGTATGATTTTCGTCAAAATTTTATTGAATTGCAATGGAAAAGAGCTTTAGGGGAACGCTATTTTGACTTGAATAAGGAGGTGAAATTTGCGCTTGGAATCCCAATTCAATTCTATTTTTACGAAGGGTATGAGGCTTATATTTTAAATCCTAGATTATTTATTACTTTCTCAAATACCTCAGAATGGTTTAGGTTTACCCTTATTCCCAAAGCTTATATTATTTATGACGAATTTATTTCGATCAATTATATGCGTCCCTTATTCGGTTTTGGTATTTCAGCCAATTGTGCATTCTCTTCTAATATGGAGAAATGGGCGATTATGCCAGAGTTAGGATTATTAGGAACGAACTCTTTAAGTTTTGGTTGTGGTGTAGTCTATAAGTTCTGATTTTTTATAGGTTAAATTTATAACTGTAAAAGTTTGCGTTAGGGATATGAGAATTTGTTGGAGCACAGTTTAAAAATTTCTGATCAGTATAAAGAATAGATTGTTTTTACACGTGGGTTTTTTTTGAGTAAATTTTAAATTGCCTATACTTGTTTTGTCAGAAGTAATGTTAACTCAAATTAATAACATTACTTATGAAATATTTAATGTATTTCGGTGATAACCTATTTCAGGACGAGAGGATCCATAAAAAAAAGGGTGTCTCGACATTCCAGACACCCTTTTTAAATGATCAAAAATCTTGTTTTATTTTTTCGGTTTCACCTCAAAAGAAAGTGATACTTTTTCCCACTGGAACATGACCGCTTTTTCTGTTACGGAGAAAGTCAATGACTCAACTACTTCTTCACCAAAAACTGGAGCGACAGCAAATTTCAATATATCTTTTTCTGGTTTGTGATCATAAGCGCCCCAAACTCCGTGAAGTTCTTTGCTCCACTCTTCATTTAAGGTCACAGTCCATTTATCAGGACTAGCTTTTGGCGTAATAAACAACGCATAGGTACCTGCTTTAATATCTGCACCATTCACTTTTGCGTCTGCGCCAAAGGTAATTGCTGTTGCATCATTTGCACCTGCTCTCCAAATTTTGTCGTAAGCCACTAAATCACCCCAAATTACACGACCTTTTACATACGGTGATCCATAATCAATATCTACTTGCACCCCATTCACAAGGCCAGATGCTTGTAATCTTGGACTTTTTGGAGCAGGAGCTTCTAACGTTGTAGAATCCACATTTTCCACTTGCGCAGTTGTATCTGTCGCTTCGGTTGTATCAGTTGCATCACCACCACCGCACGATAATAAAAATGCAGGGGCAATTAATAAATAAGCTAATTTTTTCATAATTAAATTTTTTTTACAAAGATAAATGAAACTTAGATAATCTAATCAACTTCTTTCGATATCAATTTTATAAAGTTCACATTTTTAAATGGTCACTCAGATTTTTTGCTGCGTCTTAAATTTGTTCTAAATTTTTGATTGCTTTTGAAATTGATTTTACATGCTCAAAAATGAGGCGAAGTTTATTGTTTTGTTCGTTCATTTTCGCATCTGCGGGGTTGGTTTGAATAAAATTGAGAACCCTCGTAAATTGCGTGGATTGATAATAAGGTGATTCTTGTTCGGCAACAAAATATCCAATCATTTTATTGGATTTAATCACCAATTTTTCAAAACCTATTGATTTTGCCAACCAACGTAATTGAATGGATTTAATTAATTCGTGCACCACATCTGGCATTGGCCCAAATCGGTCTACTAAATTTGATTCAAATCGCTCTAAATCGGCCAGGTCATTGGTGTTGTCTAAACTTTGATAAATCATAAACCGTTCAGCAACATTATTGATATAGGTGTCTGGAATTAATAATTCTAGATCGGTTTCTAGGATACAATCGGTTACAAAATCTGCTCCATCCACCGAAGGATCTTCCTCAAAAAGTCCTTTAAATTCGTTTTGACGGAGTTCTTGCATTGCTTCGTTTAAGATTTTTTGATACATCTCAAACCCAATATCGGTGATAAATCCTGATTGTTCGCCTCCCAATAAATTTCCTGCTCCACGAATATCTAAATCGCGCATCGAAATGTTAAAACCTGAACCTAAGTCTGAAAAATGGGCAATGGCTTCTAATCGTTTGCGAGAATCGGATGGCAAGGTATGCATGGGCGGTGCAATGAGGTAACAAAAGGCTTTTTTATTGGATCTTCCAACTCTTCCGCGCATTTGATGCAAATCGCTTAACCCAAAATTTTGCGCGTCATTGATTAAAATTGTATTTGCATTCGAAACATCAATTCCCGATTCGATAATCGTGGTGGCTACTAATACATCGTATTCGTGATTGATAAAATCGGTCATTAAATCTTCCAATTTTTTACCATCCATTTGTCCATGCCCAATGGCCAATCGAATGTTGGGGCAAAGCCTTTGAATCATTCCACCAATTTCATGGATATTTTGTACCCGATTATGCACAAAAAATACTTGACCGCCTCTTTGTACTTCGTAAGAAATAGCATCCCGAATTCGCTCTTCTCGAAAGGTAATTACTTCCGTTTCTACCGATTGCCGGTTGGGTGGTGGTGTATTGATAACAGACAAATCCCGCGCACCCATCAAAGAAAATTGTAAGGTTCTTGGAATCGGCGTTGCGGTTAAGGTGAGCGTATCCACCGAAGCTCGGAAAAGTTTCAATTTATCCTTGACACCTACTCCAAATTTCTGTTCTTCATCAATAATAATCAATCCCAAATCTTTAAATTTCACCTCTTTACCCACTAATTTATGGGTGCCAATGATGATATCGATTTTTCCTTCTTTCAGGCGTGTTAAGGTATCATTTACTTGTTTTGTCGATTTGAATCGGTTGATATAATCCACATTACAGGGAAGACGATCCAACCGTTCTTTAAAGGTTTTGTAATGTTGCAATGCTAAAATAGTGGTTGGAACTAACACAGCTACTTGTTTATTGTCGGCGACAGCCTTAAATGCTGCGCGAATGGCGACTTCTGTTTTTCCAAATCCTACATCACCACATACTAAACGATCCATCGGCGAAGTGGATTCCATGTCTTCTTTCACCGCCATAGTGGCTTTTAATTGATCGGGCGTATCTTCATAAATAAAAGAAGCTTCCAATTCGTTTTGAAGATAGGTATCTGGAGAATAAGCAAATCCTGCCTCGGCCTTTCGTTTGGCATAAAGTTGAATTAAATCAAAGGCAATTTCTTTAATTTTTGCTTTGGTTTTACTTTTTGTGGCTGCCCAAGTTTGAGAGCCAATTTTGTTCATTTTTGGCAGAGTGCCTTCTTTGCTAGAATATTTAGAGATGCGATGCAAGGAATGAATCGAAACATATAAAACATCATTGTCTTTATAAATCAACCGAATAGCTTCTTGTGGTTTTCCATTGACATCAATGATCTCCAAACCAGAAAAAATTCCGATCCCATGATCGATATGGGTCACATAATCACCTTTTTGAAGGTTGTAGATTTCTTTAAGAGTGAGTGCTTGTTGATTTTTTTTAAATCCTTCTTTTAATCGAAATCGATGGTAACGTTCAAAAATTTGATGATCCGTATAACAAACAAATTTTAATTCATTGTCTATAAATCCTTCGTGAAAAGCCACCGAAAGTGTTGTAAATTGAATACTTGATTTTAAGTCTTCAAAAATTGCATAAAGTCGTTCGATTTGTTTTGCTTGGCTCGAAACAATCATGTTTTTGAACTTCGCTTTTTCATGCTTTTTCAAGTCCTCGATGAGGTATTCGAAATTTTTATTGAAGCTTGGTTGAGGGTCAATATTAAATGAATAAAATGTCCCATCAAAAAAAGTGCGTTCGCCAAATTCGACGACTGAGAATTGTTTAATTCCATTCTCAAACTCATTTTTCCCTAAAAATAAATCAACTGGTGGGGTATGTTTAACGGGTGAGTTTGAGATTTGTGTATAAATTTCAACGGCTTTTTTATATTCTTTGTCAAGCGTTTCGGTGGTTAAAAGATAGTCTTTCAGCCAGATGGTTGTTTTGCTTGGAATGAATTTTAAAATATCTTCTCGTACCTCTTCCGTCGCGTATTTTTGAATATTTGGCACTACCGTTAACCGACTCATGGTTTGAATCGACAATTGGTTAACAGGATCAAATGTTCGGATCGAATCTACCTCATCTCCAAAAAATTCGATCCGGTAAGGAAGATCATTCGAAAAGGAAAAAACGTCTATAATTCCACCACGAACCGCAAACTGACCCGGTTCATAGACAAAATCAACTTTTTCAAATTCGTATTCGATCAATAATTCATTGATAAAATCGATGGAATAATCGCCGCCTTGTTTAATTTCAAGGATGTTTTTGGCGAATTGTTTTTTGGTGATTATTTTTTCAAAAAGCGCCTCCGGATAAGTCACCACGACAGTTGCATTTCCTCGGTTAATTCGTTCCAAAACCTCGGCGCGCGAAACGACGTTGGCATTGTCTATTTCTTCTAATTGATACGGTCTTTTATAACTGTGCGGAAAAAATAGAATATGCGACGCTGTTTTGTTTAAATTTTCGAGGTCGTTAAAAAAAAATGCTGCTGTTTCTTTATCTTCTAAAACAATGAGGTGAAACCCTTGAATATTGTACATTATAGCATTGGTGAACAAGGCCGCAGAAGATCCAATTAACCCTTTCAGGTGTAATTTTTCGCCTTCTTTTTTAAGTTGCGAAGCAATAGAAATTGCTTTTGGAGAATTTTGATACGCCTGCTTAAACTCGTCAACTGTCATGCCGCAAAGTTAAGGTGAATAAAGCCAAAAAGCGCAAGCAAAATTGATATTTTCTGCAAATCAAGGGTAGATTTATGCGTTCCGAATGAAACTACAGCGCTGCTATAGCTGCGTCATAATTCGGTTCGTCTTTGATGTCAGGAACTTGTTCGGTGTACGTTACGGTTCCGTTTTCATCTAGGATTACAATTACACGTGAATGCAAGTTTTTAAGCGCACCGTCCATAATTTCTAATCCGTAATCTTTTCCAAAAGCTCCTGAAGCAAAATCAGATAGGTTGATTACATTTTCTATTCCTTCGGCTCCACAAAATCTTTTTTGAGCAAACGGTAAATCACGTGAAATACAAAGCACTTTTGTGTTTTCTAATCCAGCAGCTTTTTGATTAAATTGTCTTACCGAACTTGCACAGGTACCCGTATCAATACTTGGGAAAATATTTAGAATCAATTTTTGACCTGCAAAATCTGCCAAAGAAGCGTGCGATAAATCGGTTTTTACAAGGTTAAATTGAGGTGCTTTTTCACCAATTTTTGGTAAGTTACCAATCGTTGTTACTGGATTTCCTCCAAGTGTTATAGATGCCATAAGATGTTTTAAATTGAATGTTTGTACTATACGGTTTGTAAATGTACTTCTTCAAACCAAACTTAAGAAACAAAGCATAACTTATTTTGTTCGCGCCAGTACGAATTGAACCACATTTATTATTTCACAGAACCCATTAAATACTTGCGGAAAGGTGAAATAGCAATCATTATCAAACCACATATTAGGGCATAATAGGCCAAGTCGTAGTATCCATCTGTGAACGAATTTAGTTTTTCTAAATTACTCGCATTATCATCGGCTTGGCTCATATTTGAACCCAGAATTCCAGCAATGTATTGGCCGTAAGCACTTGCTAAAAACCAAGTTCCCATCATTGCACCCACCAATCTTTTTGGCGCCAACGTTGTCATTAATGTTAGTCCAATTGGAGATAGGAAGAGTTCTCCAAAGGTGATGATAAAATAGGCAAATGTGAAAATATAGATAGAGGTAATTCCTGCCGCATCTGCGTAATGTTTGCATGAAAAGAACACATAAAAAGCAATGGCTAAAAAGAGGAAGCCAATCCCAAATTTGGCAACAGAATTTGGTTCTAATCGCAACTTGTGAAGGTAGAGAAACAGTATTCCCATTAACGGAGCGAAGATAATCACGAAGAACGAGTTGGCTGAATTGTTAATTTGACTTGGACTTAATCCGACTAAGTTTTCATTTATATTATCACGCGCAAATAGTGCCAATGAACCACCGCTTTGTTCGAAAAAGGCCCAAAAAACGGCAGAAAATCCGCATAAAATAAGTGCAGCGATCAACTTTTTATTCTCATCGGCTGTCGAGCGAAACATCTCAATAATAAAATAAAGGATGGTGCAAGGCCCAACAATGTACATGAATAAATCGGTGTATTCGGTGTTTTGAACTAGAATTAGAATGCACGGAATGAATAAAAGCGAAATGCCATACGTTCCGTATTCTTTCAATTTTCTTAATCGGTCGGTTGATAATAAAGGAGAACGCCCGATAGGGCCTAACGTTTTTTGCGTAAATATAAAAACAACCAAACCAAGAACCATGAAGATTCCTGCCAAGGAGAAAGCGGCATTCCAACTATAGGTATCTGCCACGCCTATACACGCGATACCCCCTAATAAAGCACCTACGTTAATTCCGGCATAAAAAAGGCTGAAACCTGCAAGTCGTCTGGGGTCATCTCTTCGGTATAAATCACCTACCATGGACGAGATATTTGGTTTAAAAAAGCCTGTTCCTACAATCGTGAAACTCATTCCAATGAAAAACCAATCTTTCGGATTGATTGTCAAAATAGCACTTCCCAAGATCATCAATAATCCACCCCAAAAAATGGATTTACGAAAGCCTAAAATTTTATCTGCAAAAAAACCACCAATAAAAGCGAGTGTATAAACGAATGCTTGAATTGCGCCATATTTTAAATTCGCAATTTTATCGCTCATTAAAAGTTGTTCCACCATAAAGACGGTGAGCATTCCCCTCATTCCGTAAAATGAAAACCGCTCCCACATTTCGGTAACGAATAGCCACCACAGTTGTTTTGGATATCTCCCTCTAAAATTTTGAATTTCTTCGACCGTGATTTCGCTCATAGCTTCTTTTTTGGGAAAGATAAGATTATTTTATTACACTCAATAACCATTCATCATTTTTTAAAGTTGACGAATTAAGGTTTAAGTTTTTGGTGAGTAAGATGAAGGATTTTAAGCTTAAATCGCTTAGTTTTCTTCAGAAATGAACTGTTCGAGGGTCGTCACCATGTCGCTGTTTCCGACAAAATAAGGTGAACGTTGGTGAAGGTCGGTAATTTCAACCTCTTGAATGCGTTGTTGGCCGTTAGAGGCTTTACCTCCTGCTTGTTCGGCAATAAAAGCCAATGGATTACATTCGTATAACAAACGAAGTTTACCTTTTTGGGCGTTATCAGTGGCAGGATAAAGATAAATTCCCCCTTTAATTAAATTTCGGTGAAAATCGGCGACTAACGATCCAATATAGCGCGCAGTGTAGGGACGACTACTTGCATCGTCAATTTCTTGTGCGTGATGAACATAGCGTTGAACTCCTTTCAAGCAACGATTGATATTTCCTTCGTTCATCGAATAAATTTTCCCATTTTTAGGAAATTGCATGTTTTTATGCGACAGTATAAACACCCCATATCCAGGATCGTAAGTAAATCCATTAACCCCATTTCCAGTTGTGTAGACCAGCATGGTAGATGACCCGTAAATCACATATCCAGCTGCTAGTTGCGCCGAACCTTTTTGGAGAAAATCGCTCAATTGTACAGGTGTCCCAACAGGTGAGATTCGTTTATAAATACTAAAAATAGTCCCGATAGAAACGTTTACATCGATGTTCGAAGAACCATCTAATGGATCCATGGCAATAATATAATTGCAATCATCATCCCCAGGAATAAAATCATCATTTTCTTCTGAAGCGATTCCACACACCGATTTTCTGGCTAGAAGCGCTTTGATAAATTGGGTATTGGCAAACACATCTAATTTTTGTTGCGCTTCACCTTGAATGTTTTCCGAACCCGCCGCACCGACAATATGTGACAATAAACCTGCTTTGTTTACTTGATTGCTTACAATTTTAGACGCCAAACTAATTGCCGACAATAAACGCGTAAATTCTCCACTTGATCCGGGAAAATCATGCTGCCTGTCTACGATAAATTCACCAAGTGTCGTTGCGTTTTCCATGTTACCTATTCTAAATTGGCTACAAATAACGGGAATTTAAGGCATAATGCCAAATCAAGTGAAC
Organism: Crocinitomix sp.; assembly: GCA_044361315.1. GTDB lineage: Bacteria > Bacteroidota > Bacteroidia > Flavobacteriales_D > Crocinitomicaceae > Crocinitomix. The sequence continues at coordinate 22,652 of JBIKJA010000019.1, forward strand.
GACTTCATTTTTTTCGTTGATGATTTAGCTATAATCATTGAATTATCCGTTGATTTTTTGTGTCATTTTGAGGTTCTTCACGATTCGTTTTATACCTTTGTTAGAAATGGGTATCATGCGAAAAAAAATAGCGCTTCTGATGTTGTTTGTGTTTTTTATGCACGATTTGTTTTCGCAATGTGCGATGTGTAAAGCCATAGCGGAAGAACAAGCAGAAGAGGATGGGAGTACGGTAAATTCTGGAATCCTTTATATTATGGTTATTCCCTACATCATTCTTTTTATTGTTTTCAGGAAAAAGATATTTTCTTTTTTCAAAGATTTGAAAAAGGCAGGTGTTTCGCAATCAAAAGATTAGAGTAAAGGAGTAGGTAAGGATTTCAGTAAATGAAACCCCAAGTATTAAATCAAAAATTGACTATTTACGTTGATTTGGATCGTTCTCAGCGATTTTATTGTATTTAGCTTGACGCCACATCCAATATCCAAAGGCAATAAAACCAAAAACTAAGGCAGCTTTCCAAAAATTATCACCAATTGGTTCTAATGTATTTTGAAATAACCATTGTGCCCCATCGGCAATACCGTAAAAAAAATCTGATGAACTCATATTTATCAATTTGATGAGCAAATGTAATAAATAAATTAGATTAATTTTATGCCGTGATAGTAAATTTATACAAATCAAAATCGCTCTTAGCAGTTTTAAGTTTTCCAATGACCATCGCGGTTCTTGGTTTGCCAATCTTGTTTGCTGGTTTTAAATTGCCTGCTGTTTTTTTTTCGTGGCAACTTGGTTTAGCAACCACTGTGATGCAATCACCTGTTATTCATTATTTCACCACCATTTTTTTGGTCTATATTGGCGCTTTAGAATTAAATAAATTGGTAAATACGTTTGGGTTTTACTCCAAAAACACCTATTTACCAGGATTTATTTATGCTATTGGTCTTTTTGGATTTGGTCAATTTTCATTTTCAATGCACTTGCCTTTATATTTCTTTTTGATGGCTGGGCTTGGTTATCTATTCCGAATTAATAGACAAGAATCGGCGATTGGAATTATTTTTATAACGGCGTTATCGTTTGGAATTGCTTCAATTTTTGATCCTACCATGTTACCCTTACTTTTATTACCATGGTTGAGTTTACTCGTTTTTAAACCTTTTGTATGGCGCGAATGGTTGATTTTGTTTGTTGGTTTTATTATTCCGTGGATTTATCATTTTGCCGTTTATTATTTAATAACTGGCAGTGCCTACATTCCTTACAGCAAACCAATTTTAGAACAAACGCCAATTGATTTTTCAGTAGAAATGATCACCTTTAATGTTTTTACGATAGGTTTGGTCATTTATTCTTTTTTAAGGTATATAGTGATTTCACGAACCGAGTTACTAATCTTCAAAAAAAGGAGCCGAATTATTTACCACTTTTGCTGGTTAGGGTTAATTACTTTAGGTGTTTCTTGGTACTTTTTCGATAACTTTCTGTTGGCGATCCATATTCCTTTTTCGATTATTGTTGGAGTTCAAATGCTCAACTCTAAACATATCGTTTACACCAATTTGGTAATTTTTGTTTGGCTCGCCTTGATGGGTTGGCACTTGTTTTTGTAGAGTCTTGAAAAATTTAGTTCGCAAACACCATCATTTTAGTCGCGACCTCTTTTCCATCTACCACGAGTGTGTAGGAATAAACGCCAATTTGAGCGAAGCCATGCTCATAAACCACTTCACAAACCTCATTGTTTAATTGTATTGGTAAACGTTCGATTTCACGGCCAGAAAGATCGCGAATTAATATAAAAGCTTGTTCATAATTACCCGATTTATTGACTTTTACCCCAATAATAGTTGCTTCATCAAAAGGATTTGGTCGATTTTGCAATAAATCAAAATCTTTTGTCTCGGTTGAATTTTCAGCTACCGATAATTCGTCATTTGAAAAAGTAATCTCGCGCGAAAATAAGCTCTCAATCCCATTGGCGTCTACTGAAGCGACACTCACAATGTAATTATCCGCCGTGGGTGGGTAGATGGTATCTAAATTCCCAGTCATGACATAAACGGAATCCCAATCATTTGTTAAGGTGCGCAACCCAACTCTGTAAGTAGCATAATCAATCTCTTCAGTAATTCGTAGAATAATACCTGGTCCTTCAAAAGTCTCCACTAAAAAATCGCAAGGTTTAGGCCCTAAGGCAATCATGGCAGAACCCACACCATTAATCACGGCATTTCTAGCTAAATAATTAAAGTCGACAAAAAAGCTATCTAATGCGAGATCTCCATCTGTATCGACACCTAAAATATCGTCTGAAGTATGTTGGCGATCGTGATAATCTTCATCGATTCCTGCATCCCCATGTTCATGTGCCGATGTAAATCGCATGGCGGTGAAACCATCTTGTCTAAATGGAATGTGGTCGCCTCCTCTTCCGGTTCTGTCTTCGGCAGACATAATTGTCAATTGCATCGGAACATTTACCATTCCCAATAATTCTTCTTGATACTGCAATTTTAAATAGCGTGCTAATTGTTTGTTGCTCGAATTAAATCCACCCTGTGTAAAAAAACGAACTTGAGTACTGTCTACTAAATTTACACCAGGACATGAGGGAGCCGAAGATGTTTCTCCACAAATCACCCCGCCAATTACATCATTGTTTAAAACGGCTTTAAGAGGAATTTCTTTGTCCATAACATATTGTGAAAATGCATGCGCACCATACAAACCTTGCTCTTCGCCAGTGGTTAATAAAAAGACAATTGTTTTTTTGAAAGTATAGGCACTCATCACCCGCGCTAATTCGAGGACTAACGCTGAACCAGAACCATTGTCTTCCATGCCGTGGGCATCGCATAAAACGTCACAGCCATCGGCGCAACGGGAATCGAAATGTGCCTCAATGATTACTACGCCATGATCTTCAACATCCGAACCTGGCAGCACAGCAAAGATATTTCGGTGTTGATTCATTCCGCAAATTGCCTGATCAAATTGAAGATAGCTAGGTATTAACCGATTGTCATTGGTCGCACTAAATGATTCAAATTTTTGGTAAGCCCATCTTCGTGCAGCACCAATCCCGAAGGTGGCTGAAACGGTGTCTGACCCAGTGTTTCTATTCGTAAATGCTGACATTTCTTCCAAATAGGATTTTAAAGAATCCGCATTAATCAGTGCATTGATTCCGTCAATGATATCTTCATGGTTTTCGATTACAACCTCGGATTCATAATCACTTGGATCATAATCTCCTTGTAAGATTTGTTCGGCGATTGGATTGGTGCTTATAATATTAATTTGTGCTCCAACAGAAGTTGAAAGAAAAATTAAACTGATGATCAGCAATGTTCGCATAACAATTGGTTTTCGTTAAAAATACGAAAAACATCCGATCCACCAAACTTGTTGATTGTCGATAAGTTAGAATTAGGTTTTAGACCTTAACAAATGTCCAAAGGAATTTAAATATTTGCCAAAATTGATTCAAATATTAATTTACCGTCTGTGTTTCCAAGGTTTTCGTCAGAAGCTCTTTCAGGATGGGGCATCATTCCAAAAACATTTTTCCCTTTATTGGTGATACCTGCGATATTATCTAAAGATCCATTTGGATTAAAGGTAAGATCTACTTTCCCGTTTTCGTCGCAATATTGAAATAAGACTTGATCGTTATCGTAAATTCCTTTCATTATATCTTCTGGGGCATAAAATCTACCTTCGCCATGCGCGATTGGAATTTTATAGGCTTTTGAAGTATTTAATCCTTTGGTAATTGGTGCCGAACTTGATTTAGGTTTTAGAAATACATTTTTACAAATGAATTTTTGGGTGTCATTGTGCAATAAGGCGCCATCCAAAAGTGGTGTTTCACATAAAATTTGAAAGCCATTACAAACGCCCATCACATATCCACCGCGTTGTCCATGCGCAATTACCTCTTGCATAATCGGCGAAAATTTTGCTATTGCTCCTGACCGTAAATAATCTCCGAATGAAAATCCACCAGGTAATACCACAAAATCCACTCCTTTTAAATCATGTTCTTTATGCCATAAACGCTCAACCTTTTGACCTAGGTTTATTTCAAGCGTATCAATCATATCTTGATCACAATTTGATCCGGGAAAAGTAACCACTCCAAATTTCATCTCAATTATTTAAAAATGTTTGGCAAAGTTAACATTTTTGAAAGAATTAGCGTGCTCGAAAAGGGGATAAAACGATGTAGATTAAAAATTAAGAATTACGGGTTGATTGTATACACAGGTCTCGGCTTTTGACAAAAAAACACCCGTCCATTTTAAAATGAACGGGTGTTTGAATAAATTAATTTTCGATTGTGTCAATCAGTTTAAATGGACATTGGATTTTATCCACTGCACATTTACTCACAAGTTCGGAATGTTTGTGGTCTCACCATTGCTCATTTATCGCAGATAAATGAGCAATGGTTTCTACCCACTACACATTTCACAGCTATCTGGATCATCAAGAGAGCAGGCGATTTCAGCCATTCGTTCTTCTTCTGTTTTAACAGCCATTGGCATATTAACAGCTTCTTTGTCCACTGTAAATTTAATGGCATCGGTAGCTGCTTTTGTACGCAGATAATACATTCCAGTTTTTAAACCTGCTTTCCAACCGTAAAAATGCATCGACGTTAATTTCGCGAAATTTGCATTTTCCATGAATAAATTCAATGATTGCGATTGACAAACAAAAGCACCTCGATCGGCCGCTTGATTAATCAATACTTTTTGAGAAATTTCCCAAGCTGTTTTGTACAAATCTTTGATGTCTTGTGGGATTTCGTTGATGTTTTGAATGGATCCATTAGAAGCCATTAATTTATTTTTCATTGTTGAATCCCAAAGATTTAATTTTGTTAAATCTTTCAAGAGGTGTTTATTTACAATAATAAACTCTCCAGACAATACTCTTCGTGTATAAATATTGGAAGTGTATGGTTCAAAACATTCATTATTTCCTAAAATTTGTGCTGTTGATGCCGTTGGCATTGGTGCAAGGAGTAATGAATTTCTAACCCCATGTTTTTTCACCTCTTCACGTAAGATATCCCATTCCCATCTTTTAGAAGGTTTTACACCCCACATATCAAATTGGAATTCGCCGTTAGAAATTGGTGAACCTTTGATTGATTCGTAAGGACCATCTTTAATCGCTAAATCTTTAGAAGCGGTAACAGCAGCGTAATAAATCGTTTCAAAAATCTCTTTGTTTAAAACAGAAGCTTCTTCTGAATCAAAAGGGAAACGCATTAAAATGAAAGCATCTGCCAACCCTTGTACACCAATACCAATTGGACGGTGGCGCATGTTTGAATTTTTAGCTTCAATTACAGGGTAGTAATTTTGATCAATTACGCGATTGAGGTTTACCGTTAAATGGTAGGCCATTTCGAATAATTTATCGTGATCAAATGTTTTCTTTTCTGTGTTAACAAATTTTGGCAAAGCAATTGATCCTAAATTACATACTGCAACTTCGTCTGGTGCTGTGTATTCTAAAATTTCAGTACAAAGGTTAGATGATTTAATCGTTCCTAAGTTCTTTTGATTTGATTTTAAGTTTGCCGCATCTTTATACACCATGTATGGCGTACCTGTTTCGATTTGCGATTCAAGAATTTTAAACCAAACATCTTGTGCCTTAATGGTTTTTCTTCCTCTTCCTTCGGCTTCGTATTTGGTATAAAGTATATCAAAAGCATCACCATAAGCGTCTGATAATCCTGGACATTCATTTGGACACATTAAAGTCCAATCGCCATTTTCTTCGACACGTTTCATGAATAAATCTGGCACCCACATTGCGTAAAATAAATCACGTGCACGCTGTTCTTCTTTTCCGTGATTTTTCTTTAAATCCAAAAAGTCGATAATATCTGCATGCCAAGGTTCAACATAAATCGCAAAAGAACCTTTTCTTTTCCCCCCCCCTTGATCTACATATCTTGCGGTATCGTTAAATACACGCAACATTGGAACAATTCCGTTTGAAGTACCATTTGTTCCTTTAATATAAGATCCTTTTGCACGAATATCATGTATTGATAATCCAATACCACCAGCAGATTGAGAAATTCTAGCGCACTGTTTTAAGGTATCGTAAATTCCCTCAATACTATCTTCTTTCATTTGTAAAAGGAAACAAGATGACATTTGAGGTTTTGGTGTTCCTGCGTTAAATAAAGTTGGAGTAGCATGCGTAAACCAACCTTCGGACATTGCGTTATAAGATTTTACAGCTGCTTCAATATCTTCTTTATGAATCCCAATAGAAACGCGCATTAACATGTGTTGCGGACGCTCAACAATCTTATTGTTAATTTTTAACAAATAGGCTCGTTCTAAAGTTTTAAATCCAAAAAAGTCATATTTAAAATCACGGTCATAAATGATACTAGAATCAAAATATTCCGAGTTGTCTTTTACAATCTGATACACATCGTGCGCTATAAGTGACGCATTTTCACCTGTGATTGGGTCGATATACGTGTATAAATCCTCAATGGTATCTGAAAACGACTTTTTAGTGTTTTTGTGAAGATTGGACACCGAAATTCGCGATGCTAACAAGGCATAGTCTGGGTGTTCAATCGTTTTGGAAGCAGAAACTTCTGCTGCTAAATTGTCTAATTCGTATGTACTTACCCCGTCAAAAAGTCCTTCAATAACTTTCATTGCAACCAATTCAGGCTGAACAATAGGGCTTAATCCGTAGCATAGTTTTTTTACCCGTGCGGTGATTTTGTCAAATTTTACCGGCTCTTTTCGACCGTCTCTTTTAATTACATACATAGTGCGTCCTTGGTTTTTTAATTTACTGCCTGACCGAAATCAAACAATAGGGGTTTAATTTTTCTAAAAATCTTCGTTTAAGGAGAAAGATTGATTTTCTCCGCTGTTTAACACTCCGGCCTTTTGATATTCGGCCACTCTTTTTTCAAAGAAGTTGGTTTTTCCTTGAATACTTATCATATCCATAAAATCGAATGGATTTGACGCATTGTAAACGGTGTCACAACCCAACTCCCCCAATAATCGATCAGCCACGAATTCGATGTATTGTTGCATCAACTCAGCATTCATTCCAATTAATTTTACTGGAATGGCGTCCGTCACAAATTCTTTTTCAATTTCAACCGCATCGGTGATAATTTTGGTCACCGTTTCTTTTGGGAGTTTGTTTACTAAATGATTGGTGTAAAGTAAACAAGCAAAATCACAATGTAACCCTTCATCGCGTGAAATTAATTCGTTTGAGAAACTTAATCCCGGCATTAATCCACGTTTTTTCAACCAAAAAATCGAGCAAAATGAACCAGAAAAGAAAATTCCTTCAACCGCTGCAAAGGCAATTAGACGTTCAGCAAAAGATCCTTCATCAATCCATCTTAATGCCCAATCAGCTTTGCGTTTTACACACGGAATCGTGTCAACTGCATTAAAAAGATAGGTTTTTTCTTTGTTGTCACGGATGTAGGTGTCAATCAATAACGAATAAGTTTCGGAATGAATGTTTTCAATGGTAATTTGAAATCCGTAAAAGAATTTTGCTTCAGTATATTGAACTTCAGAGAGAAAATTTTCGGCTAAGTTTTCATTCACGATTCCATCGGATGCTGCAAAAAACGCTAAAACGTGTTTGATAAAATGACGCTCATCATCTGTGAGTTTTTCGTTCCAATCAATCAAGTCTTGAGATAAATCAATTTCTTCTGCAGTCCAAAAGCTAGCCTCGGCCTTTTTGTAAAATTGCCAAATATCATTATGCATAATCGGAAACAAAACAAATCTGTCGTTGTTTTTCACTAATATCGGTTCGACTGCTTCTGCCATTGGTGCTAATTTTACTTTTTTGTTCGAAAATTTGGAATCCAATTCTCCGTATAAATACTTAATTTTTCAACTCTTTTCCCCAATTTTTTTTCCAGCGCAGATTTAATATTTCTGTGTGTTTTAAACGGGCTACAAAAATTGCGAATTTTTATTGAAGAACCTATCAATTTTAATTCACAAAGTTTGTATAGTTTTCAACAATACAATTTTTTTAAGTGGTTTAAATATCTGTTTATCAAATCGTTAAATCACTCCAATTTAACTTTAATTTACTGTTTAATCTTACGAGTTTAAATTAAAAACAAACATAATGTTAACAACTATGTTAATTCTTATTTATTCATTTTGTACCATTAAATAGTGGGTACAATTTACGCATTTTTAAAGGTACAAATCAAGTCATTTCAATTATTAATTTATACACTTACATTTGTTTAAAAACTATTCTTACTTTTAGTAGTCAAGAACAACAAAAAATACGTATATGAGATTATTACCGCAATTCCGTCAATTGAGCGACTCATTTATCGATGTGTTTTACCCAAAAACGTGTTCAATTTGTTCTAATTCACTGTATTTATCCGAAAATCACATTTGTGTGGCTTGTGCCTACGATTTACCCTATATCGTTCAGAGTGAAATTGTGCTACAAAATTTACAAAAGCTCTTTTGGAATAGGGTAAAGGTCGAACATGTCTTTGCGCTTTTAAATTATCAAAAGGGGAATCAAGTTCAACGTTTGTTGCATTTGCTTAAATATCAACAGCGTAAAAGGCTGGGCGAGTATTATGGCGAAATACTTGGTGCTTCGTTGCCAAAGGATTTAGGAATTGATTTGATAATACCTGTTCCTCTTCATCCAAAAAAATTACATCAACGTGGATTTAATCAAAGTTCGACTATTGCAAAAGGCATTTCTACGGTTATGCAAATCCCGGTTGATGAAAAAGTGATGGTACGTAATTCGTATAATCTCTCTCAAACTAAATTTACGAAATATGACCGTTGGGAAAATGTCCGTACGATTTTTTCTGTAATTGATGAACATAAATTGAGAAATAAACATGTTTTGCTAATCGATGATGTCCTAACTACTGGAGCAACTATCGAAGCTTGTGCAAAGGAGTTGGTGAAGATTGAGAATTGCACCGTTAGTATTGCTACCTTAGCGGCGCGTGTGTAATTTGAATAAATGGAGCTTAAGGATAATAAATTAATTGTGGGTTGGGGTTTAGCCGGTTCGGTTTTGGCTTGGCAATTTTATCTAAAAGGGGTTGGTTTTCAAGTAAATGATTCTGGTGTTAATTGGTCGACACGCACCGCGGCAGGATTGGTAAATCCGATTGTTTTTAAACGGATCACAAAAAGTTGGAATGCGGATATATTAATGCCGTATGCAGAAGAATTTTATAGTAAAATTGAGCAAATTCTTGGGGTTCAATTACTTTCGAGAAAACCTATTTTCCGTGTTTTTGCTTCTACTGCCGAGGAAAATGATTGGTCTTCAAAACAAGGCGATGACCGATTTAACCATTATTTATCCTCGCAGCCCCTACCGGAAAATCCATCTCCAAACCATTTTAAGTTTCCTTTTGGATTAGGATGCGTCAAAACTTTTGGAAGTTTAAATACAAATTTATTTTTGGATGCTTCGAAGATTTTTTTTGAAAGACACGGGATTAAATTTATAAATGAACGTTTTGATTATTCGCAATTAGCTGCCAATTCGGCTTATTTTTTTTGTGAAGGAGTTGAAATCAAAAACAATCCATTTTTTAACTATTTGCCACTAAAGCCAACCCATGGTGAAACGTTAGATATAGAATCAAATGAATTAAATTTTGAGGCAACAATCAATAAAAATATGTTTTTGACCCAAGTTGAGGGCAATCGTTATAAAATTGGGGCAACCTATAATTGGGAGTTGGATCAACCTGATATTACAGAAGCGGCAAGGACAGAATTGGTTGAAAAGTTAGCCGAGTTTGCCAATTTTAACTACACCATTTTATCTCAAAACGCTGGAATTCGACCAACGGTAATCGATCGAAAACCACTTTTGGGAATTCATCCAACTGTAAAAAATGCAATTGTCTTTAATGGATTAGGTACAAAAGGGGTGATGATTGCTCCTTATTACGCCGCACAATTAATAGGTCATGTCTACGCAGCCGTAAAACTTGAATCAGAAGTAGATATTCTTCGGTTTGCCTAAAAAATAAACAAATTTTACATTTAATATGATAATCAACGATTTAAGCTTGGTTGTTGAAAAGGTGTGATTTAAGAATAAATAAATTAAATTCAAGAATTCTTCAAAAGATTCCGCAATAAAGTAGTAAATTTTGTAATTTAGCACAACTTAATTGTACCTTAAAATAGGTCTTGATGAACATTTTTCAATCCTATAGGTTTTCATAATTAAGAAGTTAAACAAAAAATAAATACAATGTATCCAGTAGAATTAACAACCCCAATGAAGAATCAATTGGTTCAGGTAGGGTTTAAAAGTTTAGAAACACCAACTTCTGTTGACGACGCAATTAATGCAGATGGAACGGTGCTATGTGTAATTAATTCGGTTTGTGGATGTGCTGCAGGAACAATGAGACCTGGGGTGATTTTATCTACAAAACACTCGAAATTACCAGATAGTATGGTGACAGTTTTTGCGGGAGTAGATGGAGAAGCCGTATCACAAGCAAGAAAATACACCTTGCCTTATCCTCCGTCATCACCGTCAATTGCTTTATTTAAAGATGGAGTTTTAGTTCACTTCATTGAAAGACACCATATCGAAGGGCGTTCAGCAGAAATGATCGCTGATAATTTAAAAATGGCATACGACGAATATTGCTAGATTAAATTTTAGAAAAGGGATTGAAGCACCGATGAACATACTCATTGGTGCTTTTATTTTTTGTTCAGTTACAATCCTTCCCTTATCTTTAGCGAATAATTGAAAATTTATTTGGAAGCATGTTCAAAATTCTTGCACTATCACTCGGCTTAATTTTAGTTTTTACCGGATTTTTTTATTTCTACAAGCCTGAAATTTTTGAGGCTGAAATTACTGAAACCGTGAGCGTTTATCCGAAAGATATTTCACTACGTGCTTTTTTGGACCCTTCCTATTTGCCTGAATCAGTCACTAAAGAAATTTTGGTTTCTGTAAAGCCTACTTGGAAAGGTACTTTATTGCTGATTATTTGTTTAGTAGGAATTCCTTGCATGTTAGGTTATCGATTAGCCACCATAAAAATCAATGACTCGAAATCAAAAACGAATTAATTTGATAAAAGGAAAATTTTCGGGCGCGTCAATTTAATTAGAAAATATTGAGCCTCACTTTTTGATTTGTGTTTTGTAAATAACTTTTATTATGATGATGTTTGTTTTAATGATTTAAAAATTTTAGAAATCTCTTGGTTGTTAAATGTATTTTATTAATTTTGACTCGATTTTATAAAAAAACGTGACCATGGCACATTAAGCATGGGGAGTTTGGAAAATCCTTAAGAGTACGTAACCTATTTAAAGTTATTATTATGAAAAAAGTATTATTTAGTGTTGTTGCTATTGCAGCTTTAACGTTGGTTTCTTGTGGTAAGTCAGCGTGCGATTGTAAGAAAGAGGCTGAGGAGATAGCAGCAAAGATTATGGAAGACCCGTCCAAAGCTGCAGAATATGCAAAAGATGCTGAGGCTAATGCAAAAGATTGTTTGGATTTCAAAGAAGAGGATTACAAAGATTGTAAATAATCAATCAAGGGCTGCGCAAGCAGCCCTTTTTTTTTATGAAAGTACTTCTACTAGCGTGCGCGCTGCTGACAATTTTTTCAAATGGTTTTCCCAGCTCAGGTAACAAACATTAATGTCAGCATTTTCGATCATCGGTAAGCCTCAATACCCACCTTCAAAATTGTGCAGACTGACCAGATCATCTGGTAAATCCACGCGATAATGGTATTTTACAACAATTTAAACTGTCCTTTTATTGGTAATTTTCCGATAAAGGCTTTTGTTCAAATCCGATTTTTTGCTCTAAACCAAATTAAAAAAGTGACCATCACACATAAAAAAATGGGGAGTTTGGAAAATCCTTAAGAGTACGCAACCAAATTAAATTTAAAATTATGAAAAAAGTTATTTTTATCGCATGTTTGTCATTAGTTGTCTTGGCCTCTTGCAAAAAAGATTACACATGCACCGTTGTTGGTGTAGATGTTCAATACGTTGGACTAGATAAAGATGAGGCTAAAGCAGTGGAAACGTCTTGCAAAAGTGTTGGTGGAACTTGGACTACTAACTAGATCTTGAATGATTCAATTTAAGACCATTTCGTGCGAACGAAATGGTTTTTTTTTACCTTTTATCAAAACGCACCTTACATTTTTTGGGCGATTGATTTTCATTTTTATGAAATATGGTGTCCTAAATAATGTTTTTTTAAGAATTATATGAAACGACTTATTCTGTTTATGATGTGGTTACCACTTTTTGGAAAAACACAAGTATTGAAGGAGTTTAACACCAGCCGATTAAATTTAGATGAAAAATTAATGATCGGATTAGGTACCTGGTCCATCTCAAATCTGGCTGTAAGTTCTTACGGATGGGCAGCCACCGAAAACGAAGCCAAGTATTTCCATCAAATGAACGTAATGTGGAGTGGTGTTAATTTGGCGCTCGCGATTACGGGTTACCTAAAAGCAGTCCGAACAAATCCTCAAAATATTTCTTTTTCACAAACGTGGAAAACGCAACTAAAAACTGAAAAAATATTTTTGTTTAACACCGCCTTGGATGTTTGTTACATATCCGCTGGATTTTATTTAAGACAACTAGCGCTCACAAATTCTTTCAATTATCACCGTTTTCGCGGATTTGGAAACTCACTTATCTTGCAAGGTGGATTTTTGTTTCTTTTTGATCTCACTGCAACTATCCTTCATACCAACCACCGAAATGAAAAACTCAATGGTTTCTTAGATAAAATCGAACCCAGTGAGAATGGGATTGGATTGAAATTTGGGTTATGATGTACTTCAAAATAGTACATTCCAACCTTATTAACTATTCCCAATTCCCCGAATAAGGATCATAACCGCATTTACGTGGTTTTCCTAAAGGATGATTATTTTCTGTAAATGCCCGACAATCGGTACAAATAAAACGGAATTCGCAGACCTTACAGGTGTCAATTTGGGATTTATCCGCGCTCCAAGGTGCGGTAAATGTTGGGTCGGTTAATACTTTTTCTAAGGATGTTTCTTTTGCGTTTCCAAATTTAGTTTGCATACTTGGACAATTGCAAATTTGCCCGGTTTTGTCAATGCTTATTTTACCATTTAGACAAGAATTATGCTTTTGTGACTCAAGAAAATTAGGCAAGTTGGTGACAAAATAACCTGGATGAATTATGCCACAATGGGTTTCATTTGTTATGGGCTGGCTGGTGTAAATTAGTGCTATTAAATCATAACGGTGTTTGGCTTCCGTGAATGATTTATTTTCAGGACTCGAATGAATTATCAATTGGGTAATTCTTGGAAATCGACGCAAAAAAGAACGGTAGTCCTCATCAGTGTAAGTCGGATCATAAGGAATTGCAAGGTCTATCGACGTAATGGATGAGCGGTCTAATAAGTCCACAATTTCAATTAGTTTTTCGGCATCAATAGGCGCAAAAAAACGAAGCAGGACATGCTCGCATTTAAGGTTTTCTAATTGTTGAAACAGGTCAGCAAAATTGTGGATTGAGCCGTTGTCTGAATCAATGATGGCATTGGAAATTGGGGATGCGCTCTGCCAGTCCATAGAAAGGGCGGGAAATAATTCGGGTTGATCGGTCCAAAATCCAAATGAATTATTCTCCAAAAATTGAATGTATTCGGTCAAAGTTTCTTTTTCATATTTCCCATACACCGCAAGGAGGTCCATCAAATCAAAAACCGTAAACCGAAGCAAAATTTCGCACAAAGAAGTCGGAATTAATTCATAATCATTCCGCTGCAAATCGCAAATCAAACTTCTACTAATCCCTTTCACAGGAATGCAATTGGCGAATAATTTAAATTTTTTAGGCTTCGTCATCGGCGTTTAAATGCAGTGATTTTGAAATTGGTCGATAAAAGGATTTCACCAATCCAAAATCCGTTTTTAATTGATCAATCGGTATAAATTTTAACAAGGGTACATTTTTAGGTTGAAATTCTGAATCAAAAACAGCTTTGGCCTTAAAATAATTTAATGGCAGCTCATGACGATGTTTGCCAAGTTTTTCGAGGAGAAGATTCTTAATCATTGTTTTATTGAATTAAAGTTTCGGCAATTAGTTTTGAAAGTTCGTAATTACAAGGACTTGACACCATTCCAAATTGTCCAACGGGATTTACTTCTAAAAACACATAGTCACCTTCTTCGGTCAAAACCATGTCAATCGATCCACTTTTTAAATGCAAGTTTTTCATTAATTGAATCAGCTTTTTTTGAAGATCAATTGGCAATAAAAAAGGCACTGTTCGGTTTGGTTTTTCAAAATTGTAATTCCTAAAATCAACTTCGGTTTGTTGGTCTTCTTGCGAAAAAATCGCCATGGAATAAAATTTTTCATTCAAATAAAAAATGCGCAATTCAAAAACCTTGGCTAATTTCTTCTGAAAAAGGGTTGGAAAAAAATACGTCGGCAACTCTTCCTCAGACATTTCTTCCGTGTAGCAAAGAAATTCAATGCGACGCTCATTTTCCATTAGGTCAAATCGCGCACTGCGTTGAATGGCTTTCGAAACTACTTTGCCATGTTTTTCTT
>JBIKJA010000012.1:0-138811 GCA_044361315.1 Crocinitomix sp.
TAGATGCCTCTTTTAAGCCTCATTCCTTCTGGAATGAGGCTTTTTTTTTGACCAAAAACTTGCACAGATCGTACAGTCCGTCAGCTGACGGATGGGAGAGTATTTAGATGCCTTTGCCTTATTCCTTCTGGAATGAGGCTTTTTTTTGACCAAAAACTTGCGCAGATCGTACAGTCCGTCAGCTGACGGATGGGAGAGTATTTAGATACCTTTGCCTTCTGCTTTTTGGGTGGTGGCTTTTTTAAGCGAACGATTTACCTAATCGAAAGGACTAAACAAGACTTGCAGGGAATACCCAAAGCATATATGTAATAGCTCAATAAAATTGGAATAAATAAATTGGAAGGCAAAGGAATTTTGGGAGACAGTCAAAAATGGATCGATTGGATTGCTTAGTTGAAATGGGATATTCTTAAATTAGCATAGACATCTGCAGATAATTTGAGGTGTTTTATCAAAAATTTGCTTGATAGTTAAGTTAAATTTTGAAGCAGAAAGCCGCAAAAGGGATGATAGTGGCAGCTCCCAGATAATGCCGACGTTGGTTGGGATTGTCTGGGACTATAACGAACAGCCCGGTGGTTTGTGGTTGACGCACGCAACCTCTAAGCATTTGCCCAAAAGAAAAATAGAATACAAACCGTTAATTTATTAGTTCGATAATTTTACAATTGCATGATAGGCACCATTGATGACTTCTGCCATTTTAATAAAATCTAGGGTTTCGATGGTGTCGGATTTTAAATGATAATGTGGATTTCTGAGAAAAGAAGTATTGTTAATCATTAAAGCTTGGTAACCGAAATACCAATAATTGCGTTGATCCGACATACCTGCAAGCTGATTTTCTGATGGAAAGCTTATTAATTGTACGTCAATAGCCGAATTTGAAGCCATTAATTTTTGGACTTGACTGATAAATTCCGATGACATTCGTATATTCTTCCTTGCCAACCATCCATTTTTGTTCGCTTACCGTAATCCCAGCAGCTAAAAAAACTTGTTTGATATGTTCGCATACTTTTTTAAGACTCTCTTTATTTTGATAGTTACGGTAAGGTCTTAATTCAGTTAGGAATTTGACATCTTCGTACATCCGTTCTTTTTCTGCCTTCATTTTTTGCAACATGATTTATTTGGCTAAGTTAGTGATTCAAAAAAAACCTCACCCCTCCCGAATCAAAACCACTCGCTTGCTCGAGTGGTCCAGTTTAAATTGCTCGGAAATCATTAAATCGAGGATGGCGATTAGTCTGCCGTCGGCGTTTTGTAGAACGTGGATGTTGGGCTTGGCATGATTTCTTATTTTTTGGTCGATCAAAATGTCTGAAATTAGTTTGCTCCCTTTTTCCATACCTAAAGGTGAGATTCGATCGCCTTTTTGCCAAGGTCGAATGTTTAACGGAAATTGAATTTTATCGCGGTCTATTTGCTGTAGTTGAGTGGTGTTAAATGGTTCGACTGTGGTTTGTTGCGTAAATGTATATTTATTTCCGGCTATTTCACCTTGAAAGGGCAGGCGATCGATTTGAATTTCCGTAGCGGATTGCGTGAGTTTTTCTGTGACAATAATTTGAGACGAATCGGGGTAAAAAACATGCGAACTTGTAATGAATTTTGCCCCAGTTTTAGCCTTCATGGTTTTTATGAATTCTAAATAGTTTGATCGATGGATTCCATATTCTTTTAAGGAAAATTCGACAAGTACTCGGTGTTCATTTAACAGGTTTTTTTTATTGATGGTTTCGTAATCGTGGAATTTTTTGAAATTTTGTTGTTGAAATTGGTTGGCCTGAAGACGCAAATAATCCGCTGTTTCTGAGAGTGAATTCATCGTTTCAGACATTTTTTTAACCAATTGTGGGCTTTTGAGCGTCAACCCTGGGATAATTTCATTGCGTAAATAATTACGTAAATAGTCGTTTTTAAAATTACTTTGATCTTGCCGAAATTCGATGGCGTATTTTTTTGCGTATTCGTCTATTTCTTGGCTCGAAAAGATCAAAAGTGGTCGTGCGATTTCTGCAGTTTTTTCTGAAATCCCTGCTAATCCAGAGAGACCAGTGCCTCTTAGAAGGTTAATAAAAAAAGTCTCCACGGCATCGTTTTGATGGTGCGCGGTCAATAAAACATGATTTTGCGTGGTAAGAAATTGATTAAACCAATCATAGCGCAAATTCCGAGCGGTTTCTTGAAGACTTAATCCCGATGTTTTCAAAATTTCAGAAGTATCGAAAGTTTCAATGAAACAGGTTAATCGATGTCTTTCAGCAAATTCTCGGACAAAATTGGCGTCTAAATCGGATTCGGTTCCACGTAATTGAAAATTGCAATGTAAAAGGGTTGGTTTTAGATTGATGGCCATTAAGAGATGCAAAAGCACCATTGAATCTTTCCCGCCGCTGCACGCCAAATAGAGTTCTTTTTGGGTTAAATCACCAAAATGTTCCTCAACGTGTTGTTTGAATTTGTCTAACATAAGGTTTTTTTAACGGCGTTTAATTTCAAAAGACACTCCTCATATTCTTTTTTAGGAATGGAGTTAATGGTAATAGCACCACCAACGCTACATGTTACTTGTTTTGCTTTTTGATGTACGATAATCGAACGAATAACGACATTAAAATCAAAATTTCCGTTCGGATCAATGTAGCCAATTGCACCAGAATAAATTCCCCGATTAAAATTCTCAAAGCGATGAATTTGTTCCATCGAACTAATTTTAGGAGCACCTGTCATCGATCCCATCGGGAAAAGCGCTTGAAGAATTTCTGAAAATGTCTTTTCGGGCTTCAACTCACATTGGACCGTCGAGATTAATTGGTGAACCGTTTTAAAAGAATACGGTTCACAAAGTTCGGTTACTTTCACTGAATTTTTTGTGGCTACTTTCGAAAGGTCATTTCGCACCAAATCAACGATCATTACATTTTCAGAAATTTCTTTCGGATCGGTAGTTAAATTTTCTAAAATCACATCATCCTCATGCTTATTTTTACCTCGTTTAGCAGTGCCTTTGATCGGTTGGCTAATAAGCGTCTGTTGTTTTTTTTTCAAAAACCTTTCCGGTGATGCGCATAAAACAGTGTTGATTCCATCATTGACAAAGGCGGCAAAAGGAGCTTGGGAAAGTGCTACTAATTTTTTATAGGTGTTACTCAAATTCAAGTGTTTATAGTTCGCGTTGAATTGAACACAATAATTCATTTCGTAGATCGTACCGTTTTGAATTTCGTTTTTAATCGCGTTCACATTTTGAATGTACTCATCTTGCGAAATTTCTGTTTTAAGATCGATTTCTTCTGACAAGAATTCGTTTGTCTCTGAATGTTGAAATTTGACAATTAATGATTTAATTTCTAAAGGATTTAACTCACCAAAATAAATTGCTTGCCCTGCTTTTTGAATAATTACGTGTTTCGGAACAAATAGAAAAAGTGTGTCTACTTCTAAATTTTTGTCATCGGATAATTTACCTCTCATTTCATTATTCAATAAATCATACGACAGGTATCCGAAGAGAAATTCGTGTTGATGATTTCTAATAAATGATTGTAATGAATCAACGGAAAAAGTATGTTTTTGAAGGGTGACAACATCTTCAACTTCCCAACCTAAAACAAAATCGGTATTTGGATGATTTAATAGCACCATTTTTTCATCTACCAAATGAGGTAAAAAATCTTGCCAATTTAAAGAAGTATTTAAGGACTGGTATTTTTTCATTAATATCTATTCTTTCACATCTTATGATCAAATAAAGGTCATAAATTCAGTTTAAATTAGGAGCATCAAAGATACACAATCACATTTAAGGAAGGATTTAGCAAGGATGATTTATTTAGACTTATTTTAACTTATCTTTGTATTCATAATTTAAACGCATGAAAGTAGAACAAATCTATACGGGATGTTTGGCAGAAGCTGCTTATTATATCCATTCTGAAGGGGAAGCTGTGGTGATTGATCCGTTGAGAGAGACGAGTCCATATATTGAAAGAGCCGAAAAAGATCAAGTACAAATAAAATATATTTTTTTAACTCATTTTCATGCTGATTTTGTTTCTGGACAAGTTGATTTAGCAAAAAAAACAGGGGCAACTATCGTTTTTGGACCATCTGCAAAGGCTGGATATGAATTTCATGAAGCCACCGACGGCGAGATTTTTAAATTGGGTAAAGGATCTTTTAAATGGATTCACACTCCTGGCCATACCCTTGAATCGAGTACAATTTTAATGCGAGACGAAGCAGGAAAAGATCAATGTATTTTTACTGGTGATACACTTTTTATTGGAGATGTTGGCCGCCCAGATTTAGCGGTAAAACAAGGTGAATTAACGGAGCTTGATTTGGCGGGAATTTTATACGAATCCTTGCATTCAAAAATTATTCCTTTGGCGGATGATGTGATCGTTTATCCTGGACATGGCGCAGGTTCGGCTTGTGGAAAAAAGATGAGTAAAGAAACTTTTGATACCCTAGGTAATCAAAAGAAAACGAATTATGCCTTGAATGTGAATTTGACCAAAGCTGCGTTTGTGGATGAATTATTGTCAGGTCTTTCTGCTCCTCCGCAATATTTTCCTAAAAATGTACAAATGAACAAAGGAATTAACACGACCATTGATGCAATTTTGGAAAAAGGAACCCAAGGGTTGGATGTAGAAATGTTTAAAAAAGCCCATGCTGATGGGGCACTAATTTTAGACGTTCGCAGTCAAAATGACTTTATAAAAGGCCATATTCCTGGGTCAATTTTTATCGGTTTGGATGGAGCTTTTGCTCCTTGGGTGGGTGCCTTAATTGTAGACATTAACCAACCAATTATTTTGGTTGTCGATAAAGCTAGGGTGGAAGAGGCGGTAACTCGTTTGTCACGAATTGGCTATGATCATTCAAGAGGATATTTGATTGGTGGAATGAATGCTTGGTTGGCTGCAGGAAATGAGCAAGATCAAATTGAATCGATTACGGCGGATACGTTTGAGAAATTGACCAAAGAAAAATCGTTGACAATACTTGATGTTAGAAAATCGAGTGAATTTGAAGCCGAACATTTAGTGGATGCAACGAATCAACCATTGGATTTTATCAATGACTCCATGGATGCAATTGACGGAAATAAAACCTATTACATTCATTGTGCAGGAGGTTATCGTTCTGTTATATTTGAATCAATTTTAAAAGCAAGAGGGTTTCACAATTTTGTGGATGTAGCAGGTGGTTTTGCAGCGATTAAAAAGGATACTTCATTGCCTGTCACGGCGTTTGTATGTCCTTCAACATTATAATTTGATTGAGTTTATTCGTTGATTGGCGGATATTAGAGCGATTTTAGTTCAAATTGAATTTGTTCAATAATCATTTGACTTAAAATCCAGTTATCTTTGTTAAAAAATTCGAGCTGGTGAAATTTGAATTGACAAAAAAATACCTAGAAGAACTTCAAATTTATATTGAAGAAGCTAATGGTGGGTCAATTCGAGACTTGATCAATCCTTTGCACCCTGCTGATATTGCTGATATTCTCGAAAATTTGTTGGTAGAAGATGCCAAATTCGTTTACGAAACCTTGGACGAAGAAAAAGCAGCTGAGGCACTTATGGAGCTGGATGACGATTATCGTCAAGAGTTCTTACGGCTTTTTTCATCGTTAGAGATTGCCGAGCAAGTTGACCTATTAAATACGGATGATGCGGCGGATTTGTTAGGAGAATTGGAGGATTCTGACGTCAAGGAGGTCATAGCACAAATCGAGGATCAAGAACATGCTTCAGAAATTATCGAACTTTTGCGTTATGATGAGGATTCGGCGGGGGGATTGATGCAAACAGAATACATCGTTGCCAAAGAAAATTGGCCTGTGCGAAGATGTGTGATTGAAATGCGCAAACAAGCCGAAGAAGTTGAAAAAGTGTATTCTATTTACGTCATTGATGATGAAGATCGGTTGTTAGGAATATTGTCCTTACGACGTTTACTTTTTGCTGAACCAACGACCTTGATTCGTGAAATGTTTAAGAAAGACCGGATTCATTCCGTCCGGACAGACGATTCTAAAGAAAAGGTGGCAGAAATTATGGAACGTTACGATTTAATTGCTGTTCCAGTTGTGGATCCATTGAATCGACTTGTTGGACGAATTACCATTGATGACGTTGTTGATGTCATTCGTGAAAGAGCAGAAAAGGATTTCCAAATGGCATCAGGGATCTCCGAAAATGTTGAGTCTAATTCGAGTATTTTAAAAAACACCCGTTCGCGATTACCATGGATTTTAATTGGTTTGGCCGGTGGAGTGATGAGCTCGCAAATTATTAAGGGGTACGAAAACACCTTGTCAATTATTCCAAGTTTAGCATTTTTTATTCCGTTAATCGCATCCACTGCAGGAAATATTGGGGTGCAATCTTCGGCAATTGTGGTGCAAGGTTTGGCCAGTAATGATTTCCAAATGAAAGGAATTTTGACACGTGTGGGCAAAGAAGCGGTTGTGGGTATGATCGTAGGAATTATATGTGCTTTGGTGATATTTTTAGTAGGTTATATTTTTGCTGATGAAACTAAATTAGCGCTAACCTTGGCAATTTCGCTTTTTATTGTTGCGCTTTTCTCAGCCATGCTTGGAACATTTATTCCTTTAGCATTGGATCGATTGAAAATAGATCCTGCTCTGGCCACAGGTCCTTTTATCACAACGGCTAACGACATAATTGGGTTGTCAATTTATTTCGTGATTGCTTACCTCGTTTATTTCTAATTCAAATTAAGCGAATGAAAAAAATTGCATTTCTTGATACCGTTCATGACGTTTTACAAATTGGGTTGGAAAAGCTTGGTTGGCAATGTGATGATTTATCGCAAATGCCTCAATCCGAAGTCGAATCGATCATTCATTCTTATCAAGGGATTGTTATTCGAAGTCGTTTTCCGATGAACGAAGCTTTTTTGAAACATGCCACCCAACTCGAATTTATTGCACGTTCGGGTGCAGGCATGGAAAATATTGATATTGATTATTGTAATCAAAGAGGAATTATACTTTTTAATTCGCCCGAAGGAAATAGAAATGCGGTGGCCGAACATGCGTTAGGAATGCTGTTAAGTCTATTCAATCAATTAAAAAAAGGAGATCAAGAAGTACGTCAATTAGTTTGGGACCGTGAAGGGAATCGTGGAGTGGAATTGGATGGACGAACGGTGGGGATTATTGGGTATGGAAATAACGGAAGCGCTTTTGCCAAAAAATTGAAAGGGTTTGATGTTAAAGTTTTAGCGAATGATTTGTACAAATCGGGATTTGGAACCGACACCATCATTGAAGCAAGTATGGATCAGATTTTTGAAGATGCCGATGTGGTTAGTTTGCATATTCCTCAAACTTCTTTAACAAAAGGCATGATTAATCGCGATTTCATTCATAAGATGCGTAATCCGTTTTATTTGATTAATCTTTCTCGAGGTGCCATATTGAATACGACTGATTTAGCAGAAGCTATGCAATCAGGAAAAGTATTGGGTGCGTGTCTAGATGTGCTTGAATACGAAAAATCATCCTTCGAAAATATGTTTCAAGATCGCACGGAATTGCCCGCTCCATTTACTTATATTTTGAATTCTTCAAAAGTTCTACTTTCCCCGCATGTCGGTGGTTGGACCAATGAATCTTACTTTAAATTAAGTGATGTTTTGCTGCAAAAGATTAAGCAACATTATTTGAGTTAGATAAATCTATCTTTTTTATAGACTTATTAACACTAATTCAATGAATTAATGTTAGGTCTTAAAACGATTTAGGAATTTTATTTCCATAGTTCTCAAAAAATAATTGTTGATTAATTAACAAAATATGTTTGCACAGACAATATATTTTTTATATTTTCGTTCTCAGCATTACGTGAGGTAATACAAAGAAATCAAAAACCGAAAAATTTTAGTATGAAAAAAGCAGTATTAGCAGGAGTAGTTGGAGCGGTAGCTCTTTTATTCGTAAGTTGTGGTGGTGGACATGGGTCATGTGATGCCTATAGAAAATCTGATTATACAAAGTATAAAGCAGACAAAACTTTAAAAATGGAAGTTGTTGACTTTATTAAGTCAAAAAAATAAATAAGACATTTTTTAAAAAATTAAAGAGGCTGCCCGTTGGACAGCCTCTTTTTTTATCCGGTTAGTTTAGTTTGCAACTGGCAACCGATTTTCAAAAACCAATTTTCCTTCTTCCATGTCGATTAAGACATGACTATCGGCGACTATTTTACCAGACAAAAGTGCTTTGGAGAGTTCGTTTAAAACCACTTTTTGCATGATTCTTTTAATAGGACGTGCTCCAAATTGAGGATCATATCCTTCAAGTGCGATCCATTCTAATGCTTCTGGAGTCGCTTCAATGGTAATTTGTGATAATTTCAAATGTGCTTTTAATTGTTCGAATTGAATGTTCACAATTTCTAGCACATCTTTTCGAGATAATGGTTGGAACATAATCGTCTCATCAATTCGGTTTAAAAACTCAGGTCGAATCGTTTTACGAAGTAATTCAAAAATTTGCTCTTTTGTTTCTTCGACAATTTTCTCTTTGTTTTTATCCGTCAAATGTTCGAAATTATCACTAATAATATGTGCTCCCAAATTTGAAGTCATAATGATAATCGTATTTTTGAAATTGACCGTTCTACCTTTATTATCGGTCAATCGTCCATCATCTAACACTTGCAAAAGGATATTAAATACATCCGGATGCGCTTTTTCAATTTCATCTAACAATAAAATCGAATAGGGCCTTCTGCGAACAGATTCGGTTAATTGTCCACCTTCTTCGTATCCAATGTATCCCGGAGGTGCTCCAACTAAACGACTGACTGAATGTTTTTCTTGGTACTCACTCATATCAATTCGTGTCAAGGCATTTTCATCGTTAAATAAATAACCAGCCAATACTTTTGCCAACTCAGTTTTACCAACTCCTGTTGTTCCTAAGAAAATGAAGGATCCAATCGGTTTTTTCTCATCTTGTAAACCCGCTCTGCTTCTTCGCACTGCATCAGAAACGGCAACAATGGCATCACGCTGACCGACGACATGTTTGCTTAACTCGTCTTCCATTCGTAATAATTTACTGCGCTCACTTTCTTGCATTTTTGAAACAGGAATCCCGGTCCATCTTGAAACAACCGCTGCGATTTCCTCCGAATCCACCTCTTCCTTAATCATTTTGGAATTCAAGTGAACCTTGGCCAAATTATTTTTTTGAAGCAGGATTTCAGCTTCGGTGTCTTTGATTCTTCCGTAACGAATTTCAGCTACTTTTTCGTAATTTCCTTCTCTTTCAGCTTGCTCTGCTTCAAATCTTAACTTTTCAAGCTGTTCATTTCCTTCTTGAATTTTATCAATAATGTTTTTTTCCGCTTGATATTTTGCCAAAAACTCAGTTCGCCGTTCGTTTAAAACACTTAATTCGTCTTTTAATTGATCCAATTTTTTTTGATCCTTTTCCCGTTTAATTGCTTCTCGCTCAATTTCAAGTTGCATTACTTTTCGGTCAATTTCATCCAATTCTTCTGGCTTACTGTTGATTTCCATTCGTAAACGCGAACACGCCTCATCAATTAAATCAATTGCTTTATCTGGTAATTGGCGTTCGGTAATATACCGTTGTGAAAGCTCAACCGCCGAAATAATCGCTTCATCCTTAATCAATACCTTGTGATGGGCTTCATATTTTTCCTTGATTCCTCTCAAAATTGAAATGGCATCTTCGGCAGATGGCTCGTCGATTAATACGGGTTGAAATCTTCGCACCAAAGCCTTATCTTTCTCAAAATGTTTTTGATATTCATCTAAAGTGGTAGCGCCTACAGCTCTTAATTCACCTCTCGCTAAGGCAGGTTTTAGGATGTTTGCCGCATCCATTGCACCTTGTCCGCCGCCAGCTCCCACCAAGGTGTGAATCTCATCAATAAATAAAATAATTTCACCATCGGAGGCTGTCACCTCTTTAATAACTGCTTTTAAACGTTCTTCAAATTCGCCTTTATATTTGGCGCCTGCAACCAAAGCAGCCATGTCTAACGAATAAACAATTCGTGATTTTAAATTTTCTGGAACGTCGCCATTTACAATTCGGTGCGCAATTCCTTCGGCTATTGCAGTTTTTCCAACACCAGGTTCACCAATTAAAATCGGGTTGTTTTTTTGACGTCGGGTTAAAATTTGTAGTACCCTTCTAATTTCTTCATCGCGCCCAATAACTGGATCCAATTTACCGGACTTTGCAAGCTCATTGAGGTTATTTGCATATTTTTCTAATGAGCGGTAAGTTTCTTCTTGGCTGTCTGAAGTCACGCTTTCCCCATTTCTTAATTTCATAATCGCTAATTTTAATTCTTTTTGTTGAACACCTGCATCTCTTAAAAATGCCGAAATCGAATCATTTAACCCAAGCATCGAATAAAAAAGGACCTCTAAAGACAAAAATTCATCTTTGAATGCTTTCATATTTTCAAATCCAGCCACAAAAAGTTTATTGGTTTGGTTTGACATACTCAATTGTCCTCCTTCAGCTTTTGGATACGATGACACAATACTGTCCACGGTTCTTCTCATTAAATCTTCATCCAAGCCAACTTCTGAGGCTAAAAAAGGAATCACACTCGCTTGAATTTCAATAATTGCTTTGAATATATGTCCTGGCTCGAGGAGTTGATGCCCCTTCAATTTTGCGATTGATTCGGCATTCTTTAATGCTTCAATTGATTTGGTTGTTAATTTTTCGATGGTCATACTTGTCGCTTTTAACGCTTATTTTAGTGCTGCAATCCTAAGTCCAAAGTGCATTTTATAGTTTAAATCGGTAATTTTGACAGGATTAAATCTGTAAACTGACAATTTAACCGATAAATCTCTCGAAATATCACTTGATATGAAAGGGAAAATTGGTACTTTTGTAAAAAAAATATAGACTTGGTTTTAGTTCACGATAAAATTTTTGTACCTTACCTTTCATCAGTTGAGATAGACAACTGTGTGGATGAAGTTGCAGCGGCAATCAACCAAGATTATAAAGACAAACAACCAATTTTCATCGGAATATTAAACGGTTCGTTTATGTTTGCTTCCGATCTATTAAAAAAAATTACTGTTCCTTGTCAGTTGAATTTTGCGAAATTTGCTTCTTATCAAGGAACACAAAGTTCGGGAGAAATCAACGAATTAATTGGTTTTAATAATGATATTGAAGGAAGAGATGTAATTGTGGTAGAAGACATTGTAGACACGGGGCAGACGATGGAGAAAATTTTAGACATTCTTGGTTCGAAGGGAGCAAAAAGTGTTCGAATTGCAACGCTTCTCTATAAACCAGATGTTTTTGACAAAAAATTTGAAATACATTATATTGGTAAAGCGATTCCTAACAAGTTTGTAATCGGATATGGATTGGATTACAATCAATTAGGACGTAATTTCAGCGAGATTTACCAATTGCAAGAATAAATAAGAAGCGTATGTTAAATATTGTACTATTTGGACCTCCAGGCGCAGGAAAGGGCACACAAGCCGAACGTTTATTGGAGAGATATGGATTGTTCCATTTGTCAACAGGTGATGTTTTTCGTTATAATATGAAAAATGAAACAGAGCTTGGAAAACTAGCGAAAAGTTATATTTCTGAAGGGAAATTAGTACCGGATGAAGTAACGATTAAAATGCTTATTTCCGAAGTTGATCAACGCCCCGATTCGAAAGGGTTTATTTTTGATGGTTTTCCGCGAACAGAGGTTCAAGCCACGGCTTTGGATGAAATTTTAGCAGCTCGTGGAACATCAATCAACAAAATGGTAGCGTTGGATGTGGAGGAAGAAGAGTTGCGCGTGCGTTTGCTTGAACGGGCTAAAACGAGCGGTCGTACAGATGATGCTGACCCCGTAGTGATTCAAAATAGAATTGACGTTTATAAGGCAGAAACTGCGCCGGTTAAACTTTTCTATCAAAATCAAAATAAGTTTTTAAAAATAGATGGAAATGGTTCCATTGATCATGTTACTAAACTGTTATTTGAAGCGATTGAAGGCGCTTAGTCTGATCGTTCAACTACACCATTATAAAGATGTCTAATTTCATTGATTACGTTAAAATTCATTGTCGTTCTGGAAAAGGTGGGGCAGGTTCTCATTATATGCGACGCGAAAAGTATGTTGCACAAGGAGGACCAGCCGGAGGAGATGGAGGCCGGGGGGGGCATATTATTTTAAGAGGGAATGCACAAATGTGGACATTGTTACATTTAAAGTATCAAAAACACATCAAAGCTGACCACGGTGAAATGGGTGGCAAAAATCAAAAATCAGGAAAAGAAGGGAAAGACATGTACATGGAAGTACCTTTGGGTACTATTGTTCGTGATGCCGAAACGGGAGAATTCGTGGCGGAAATTTCTACAGATGGTGAAGAGTTTATTTTGCTTGAAGGGGGCAAAGGTGGACGTGGAAATGTCCATTTCAAAACCTCTACCAATCAAGCCCCACAATACGCGCAACCTGGTATTCCTGAAAAAGAAGGTTGGTTTATTTTAGAGTTAAAAGTATTGGCAGATGTTGGATTAGTAGGTTTTCCAAATGCTGGTAAATCAACACTTTTATCGGTGGTTTCTGCAGCAAAACCTGAAATTGCAAATTATCCTTTTACAACTTTAACACCTAATATTGGGATTGTGCCATACCGCGATTATCAGTCGTTTGTGATGGCGGATATTCCTGGAATTATTGAAGGGGCACACGAAGGAAAAGGTTTGGGTTTACGTTTTTTAAGACATATCGAAAGAAATTCATTGTTGCTTTTTTTGGTACCCGCCGATTCGGATGACATTAAAAAGGAGTATGAAATTTTAGTGCATGAATTGGTTCAATACAACCCCGATTTGGCCGATAAACCACGAATTTTGGTGGTCTCAAAGTCCGATTTATTGGATGATGAATTAAAAAAAGAAATTAAAAAAGGATTGCCTAAACTCCCGTTTCTATTCATTTCTGGGGTAGCACAAACGGGTTTAGTTGAATTGAAAGATTTAATTTGGGAAAAGTTAAATGCATAATTTTTTTGACTAACTTTAGTTCTCTAAATTGTCAATGAAGCGATACATCCTCATATCATTATGTGCCTGTTTTTTGTTCATTTCATGTCAAGATAAAAATCGTCACGAAATAATTGGTGGTGGATATGGAATTGGAGAGGTGATTGATAAAAAAAGAGAAGGCAATTGGACATTTTATAGTCAAGCTGGGCATAAAATAGCGAAAGGAATTTTTAAAAATGACCTAGAAGAAGGAAGTTGGACCTATTGGTTTGATCACGGGGTTATTGAACAAGTTGCCGAATGGAAAAACGGTGAATTGAACGGAAAGTTTAAGGATTATTATAAAAATGGACAACTCAAAAACGATGGATTTTTTGATAAAAATTTGAGAGTTGGTTATTGGGAAACCTATTCTGAAGCTGGAATATTGCAGCGAAAAGGCGATTTTTTAGCAGACAATAAAATAGGCCACTGGCAGTTTTTTTATCAAAATGGTGATAAAAAATTGGATGTAAATTATGTCAACGGACAATTGGATGGCGAATTTATCACTTGGCATGAAAATGGAAAACATAGAGAGACTGGGACTTATCTAAACGAATTAAAACATGGTGTTTGGTTAATTTATCATGACAATGGCAACCTGCGCGATTCGGCAGTATACGACCACGACCAGTTAAATGGACCTTATAAAACTTATTTTTTAAATGGGCGCGTGAACATCGACGCTTATTATACAAACGACGAATTGATGGGGAATTACACGCTTTATCGTTCGAATGGCGCATTGGAAGAAGAGTGTATTTATGTAAATGGAAAAAAAGAAGGAATTTATAAATATTACGATGTTTTTGGCAATTTGAAAAATACAGCCTATTTTAGGAACGATCAACTTGTAGATAACGAAGAACTAACGCAGACAGAATGAAAATTAACTTGAAATACGCCTCAAAACAAGCGGCTTTGGATTTGTATAACTCTCCTTTAATGGAATTAATGTACCAAGCTGCAACTGTTCACAGAGAATTCCACAATCCTTTAGAAGTACAAATGAGTACGCTCATTTCAATTAAAACAGGTGGGTGTCCTGAAGATTGCAGTTATTGCCCTCAATCAATGAAATACCACACTGACCTTGAAGTGCAAGCCTTAATGCCAGTGAAAGAGGTGGTTGATTTGGCTAAAAATGCTAAAATAAACGGCTCATCACGTGTGTGTATGGGAGCAGCTTGGCGAAATGTGCGCGATAACCGTGATTTTGACAAGGTGATTGAAATGGTACAAGAGATTAATGGCATGGGCATGGAAGTGTGCGCCACGCTTGGAATGTTAGACGAAAAACAAGCCGAGCGATTAAAAAATGCTGGACTTTACGCCTATAATCACAATTTAGATTCTTCTCAAGAATTTTATAAAGACATTATTTCTACTCGTCAATACCAAGAAAGAATTGATACGATTGCCAATGCACGTAAAGCTGGTATTTCAGTTTGTTCGGGTGGAATTATCGGAATGGGTGAATCTGTCGAAGATCGGATCGGGATGTTGATGACCTATGTACACATGGAGCAACCACCTGAATCAATTCCAATTAATGCCTTGGTGGCGGTGGCAGGCACACCTTTAGAGGATCAAAAAACTGTTCCTGTTTGGGACATGGTTCGAATGGTAGCCACTTCAAGAATTTTATTTCCACAATCTATTATTCGATTGTCAGCTGGCCGAACAGAAATGTCGCAAGAAGGACAAGCTTTGTGTTTTATGGCAGGGGCTTCTTCTATTTTTGCTGGCGATAAATTATTGACTACACCAAATCCAGAATTTAATGAAGATGCTGATTTGTTCAAAATTTTAGGACTTACGCCAAAAGCACCTTTTCAAGATGGGGAACAACCAGAAACAAAAGTGGACGAACGTGTTGAACAAGCTAAATTAATTCGCCAAAAAAGAGAGACCGAAAAAGCAAATGCTAAACCTGCAAGCGCTGATTTCGAACCTCGAAAAATTACGGTTGAATAAGGTTGGGTGTTTCATGAAAACCCCTGAACGGATTTTAAAGAAATTGGCAGAGCGGGTCGAACAAAATTCGTTGCGCTCGCTTTCAACATTTTCTGCAGGAATTGATTTTTATTCGAATGATTACCTCGGCTATGCTAAAATTCGTTTTGAATCGAATTATTCAGAAGGTTCCACAGGATCTCGATTAATTTCTGGTAATAGTGAATTAACCAACCAAATTGAAGTTGAATTGGCGTCTTTTTTCAAGCAAGATGCAGGCTTGGTTTTTAATTCGGGTTACGATGCCAATCTTGGTCTTTTATCATGTGTGCCACAGCGTGGAGATACGATTTTATATGATGCTTTATGTCATGCTTCTATTCGTGATGGAATTCAATTGAGTTTTGCTAATTCTTTTAGTTTTCGGCACAATGAGTTGGAAAATCTCAAAAAAAGATTATTCGAAGCAAAAGGTACCGTTTATGTGGTTGTTGAGTCGATTTATTCGATGGATGGCGATCAAGCACCGTTGGTAGAATTGGTAGAATTGTGTCAACAATTTGGTGCTTTTTTAATTGTAGATGAAGCCCACGCAGGTGGAATTTATGGCGATCAAGGTCAAGGTTTAGTGAGTCAATTGAACTTGGATTTTGGCGTTTTTGCAAAAATTATTACGTTTGGAAAAGCATTCGGCAGTCATGGAGCTTGTGTGCTCGGTAGTGCTGATTTAAAGTCTTATTTGATTAACTTTTCCCGTCCGTTTATTTATACCACAGCCATTCCCCCCACCTCCCAAGCACGCATTTTAGCCATCGTTCGCCACGCACAAGCGGAAACACACTCTCGGGCAAATCTTTTTAAAAACATCCAATTCTTTAAATCGCTACTAACGGAATACAAACTCCCTTTTTTAGAGAGTAATTCGGCCATTCAAGGTATTTTGATTCCTGGAAATGATAAGGTCAAAGAAAGAGCCAATCAACTCATTGAAAAAGGATTTTTCGTAAAACCAATTTTATCGCCAACGGTTGAAAAAGGCAAGGAACGTTTGCGGATTTGTTTGCATAGTTTTAATACCGAAGAAGAAATCACCTCCTTAATTGAAGCATTGATATGAATCCGACTTTTCCCAGAACCATTTTTGTAACAGGCATCGGAACAGAAGTTGGAAAAACGTTCTGTTCGGCAGTTATCGTAGAAGCCTTAAAAGCCGATTATTGGAAACCAATTCAAGCCGGCGATTTACATCAACTAGATGCCGATTTTGTGAAAAAAGTGAGTTCAAATCCTTCTATAAAAATTCATCCATCGCGGCATTTATTGAACGAGGCCATGTCACCACATGCTGCTGCTGTTTTGGATGGTATCAATGTAACTTTGACTGATTTTGAACTACCAATAACCGAAAATCACTTGATTATTGAAGGCGCAGGAGGATTGATGGTTCCGTTGAATGTGCAAGGCGATTTAGTGGTGGATTTAATTCAAAATCTTAAAACCGAAGTTATTTTGGTGGTAAAAAATTACTTAGGCAGTATCAACCACACCTTATTGAGTATTGAATTGTTGAAACAGCGAAATATCAAACTGTTGGGACTTATTTTTAATGGAGAGACCAATGAGTTTTCGGAAGCCATTATTTTGTCAAAAACAGGCGTTAAATGTTTGGCGCGAATTCCTCAATTAACCGGCGATTTAAATGAATTTGTGGTTGAGCAAGCAGAGAAAATTAGAGAATCTCTTTAATCGTAATCTTCAAGTCGTTAAATTTGGCTGAATCCCCAGCTTTTTTATCCATTAAAACTTGTCCCATGGGTGAAAAAGGTGAAACTGCAAAAAAGACCGCGCCTTCAAGTTCTATTTTACCGGCGCTAATGGCAATATAAAAATTTCCATTGGAAGCAATTACCAAACTTCCCAAGCGTGATGTTGTGTGTTTTTCAGCTGGATCAATTGGCAAAAGCGACTGTTTCAACTTGGTGGCTTCAGACAGTTGTTTCGAAATTTGTTCGGCTTCTAGTTGCATCATTGCCAAGGCAGTATCGTGTTTGTCACCCGCAGTGCTCTTGGTTTCAGAATCAAACGATTCTTGCACCTCGTTTAAGGCAATTGTAGTATTGTTAATCCGTTTTTCTACAAAACGCATACACTCTTGAAAGAGTGCCATTTTTATGTCTTTTTTCACCTTGTCCGTTTGAGGGGATGAATTTACGAAATTGGCACGTTTTACAAATCAAAAATTTATTTTTTTCATAAAAATTAATAATATGTTTGAACAAACATTAATTGAATACGTTCTCTAATGATGGTGTAATGATCGGAGAAACTTCCCGACAAATAGCCAAGAACGAAATTATCTTATTAAATTTGCAACAATTAAAAAAGCATGGAAAACGGATTAGACATAATTGACGAGGTAGGGGACAATCACTACATGTCCTCAGGAGATACGCCTATGCGCGCGGACGCCTTTGAACTGTCAGATGACGAAAAAATAGCAAAAATTGAATCTCATTTTACGGCAATAATGGACACCCTGGGCCTTGATTTGTCGGATGACAGTCTAAAAGGAACCCCAAAAAGGGTAGCAAAAATGTACGTAAAAGAAATCTTTGGCGGCCTCGATCCAAAAAAGGCACCCACCTCTTCCGATTTTGAGAATAAATACCAGTATGCAGAAATGTTGGTGGAAAAAGACATAACGCTGTATTCAACTTGCGAGCATCATTTTTTGCCAATTGTTGGTAAAGCACACGTGGCTTATTTCTCAAAAGGAAAGGTAATTGGTTTGTCAAAAATGAACCGAATTGTGGAGTATTACGCCAAACGTCCGCAAGTGCAAGAGCGTTTAACCATGCAAGTGGTGCGTCATTTACAAAAATATTTGGGTACTGACGATGTTGCTTGTGTTATTGACGCCAAACATTTGTGTGTGAATTCACGCGGAATCAAAGATATTCAAAGTAGTACGGTCACCAGCGAATTTGGTGGCAAGTTCAATGATATTGAAGTGCGAAAAGAGTTTTTGAACTACCTACAAATGAAAGTAGGGATTTAAATCAATCATTAATTCAATATAATACCCCCGTAGTTTTTGTCGTTCATGTCGAGAGCTCGTCTCTCAATATGAACGACAACCACCCAACAATAACTGCAGCCACTCAACAACCACCCAAAAAAAACGGTAACCACCCAACCGCAGCGGCAACAAACAAAACGATTAAAATTTAAAATGCCGATTCCCCGCGTTAAGGATGGAAGAGAAAAGCCCACAGTACGCAATTTAATTGGGGACGAGGACTTGTAACGGACAGCCTGCCCCTGACGATTACTTAACGACTTTTCGGTCTGGACGGAATCGTCAGGGAACGCCCTAAAAAAAAATAAAATTATTGTAGCCTAAAACAGCGATTAATTTACTGATTGCAACACGCCATCTTTCCAAATTCCTTTTTCGGTGACACCAATAGCGTATTTCATTGTGCCTTTCCCAGTGATAGCGCCATCTAACCATTGTCCAGTGTATTTGTCAGCATTAGGCCAAACAATTGTACCTTTTCCATTTTCATTATCGTTGATCCAAGTACCTGTATAGGTTGTCCCATCCGCCCAAGTCATACTTCCTTTGCCATTTTTAGCATCGTTGCTCCAAGCACCAGTATATGTGTCGCCACCGCTATATTTGAGTGTGCCTTTGCCTTGTTGTTTATCTGCAAACCATTCACCTTCATAGGTACTGCCATCTGCCCAATTGAACTTACCTTTTCCTTGGCGAGCGTTATTTACCCAATTGCCCTCGTAACGGTTTCCATTTGCCCACTTCAATTCACCAAATCCTTCCATGACACCATTTTTCCAATTACCCATGTATTTGTCGCCGTTTGTCCAGTTCATTGTTCCGTACCCTACAATATAACCATCCACCCAATCACCGGTGTAAGAATCGCCTGCAACCCAAATCATGGTGCCTTTTCCATTTGGTTGACCATCAACTAATTGTCCACAGTATTTATCACCAGAATCGTAATAAAGGGTATCGCCTGCTAGAGAGGTGAATGAAAAAGTAAATAAAAAGAATAAGATAGTTAAAGGGCCTATTTTGAATAAATTAGTGTTCATTTTGATTAGTTTTTTACACAAATTTAAACTATTTTGTTGGGATTTTGACCTTATTTTTTTTTAAGATTATTTAAAAAATTCTGCAGCTTAGAATTGCAGTATCATCTACATAATTTCGAGGGCCACGCCAGTCATCTAATTTACTGAAAACAATTTCGTTGAGGTCTTCCATGGACAAGGGATAGAAATTTTGAACGATCTTAGTTAAGCGTTCGGTTTCAAATTGTTCGGAAGTATTGTTTTCTAATTCCACCACACCATCCGTGTACAAAATTAAGGTAGTATTGGTTTGAATGTCCACCTCTGCACTTTCTAAAAATGGCAATTCGCGCAACATACCCAGGCCAATACACCCTTTGTTTAAAAACTGCGAATTTTTTCCACGAATCAACAATGGCCAATTGTGCCCAGCATTAATGTATTTTAATTTTCGAGTAACTGAATTATACTCGGCAATAAAAAAGGTGATAAATTTTTCGCCATTTGCGCTGGTAAAAACCTTGTCATTGAGCACGGTTACCAATTCTTCCAGTTCTAATCGCTGATAATTGTATAAGGTACGCACGGTGGCTTGGAAATTTGCCATCAGCATGGCTGCCGAAATTCCTTTGCCGGACACATCGGCAATACACACCATAAATTCGTCGTTGTTTAGCCGAATGTAATCATAATAATCCCCGCTTACTTTGTGGTGTGAAAGGTATTTTGCCGAAATATCAATAATGCCATTTGACGGTAAATCAGAAGGAAAAAGCAAACGTTGCATTTCGGATGCCACTTCCAATTCTTGTTTAATGCGTTGTTGTTTTAAACTCTCATTCGCCAATCGTTTATTTTCGATGGCCACTACAATAATGTTGGTGAGGGTTTGAATAAAATTTAAGTTGCCAAAGTTGTGCGCCTTGTCTTTTTTATTGTCAAAAATACCAGCAATAAATAAAAAGGCCAAGGGTCGGTCCTTGTGCAATACAGGAATTATTACATCAAAATTATTTAACGACTTTTTGTAAGACGATTCAATGACCGTGATTTCTTTAAATTTAAGAATGTCACGTTCGATATTAAGGTCTTTTATTTTGCCTTTTACACCAATTTTTGCAATAATATTCCAATCGTCCACCAAATTGTAAAGCACAAATTTGCGGATTCCAAGTTGTTCACGCAAGATAAAATTATAGATTTCGATGAGTTCTGAAACGGGCTTATTGAAGTTGATTGATTTAGTAATTTCAAGCAATGAGTTTAATTTAAACTCATTTGACATGAGTTTATGTTCTAAATCAAAAAGTGCCGTTTCAGGAACGAGTGTCATAGGTTTTCTATAATGCCTGGCAAGCGTTTAAAGGCGGCTAATTCTTTCATTTTTACTCGAGCTTCGCCGCAAGGCGAACCAAAATAAGATTTTCCTTCTTCTAAATCCATTCCCACACCAGATTGTCCTAAAACAGTGACATTGTTGTGGATAGTAACATCGCTTACCACGCCAACTTGCCCCCAAAGAGTGACATTGTTTTTTATGACCACGCAACCTGCAATCCCAACATTGGCTGCAAAGAGGCAATTTTCACCAATTACGGTATCGTGTCCAACATGAACTTGGTTATCGATTTTAGTTCCTTTTCCAATAATTGTGTCGCCTGTTACACCACGGTCGATGGTAGAAAGGGCGCCAATCTCTACATTGTCCTCTAAAATTGTTCGACCACAGGTGTGCATTCTGTTAAAACCATCAGGCTTTTTCTTGTAATAAAAAGCGTAATGCCCAATCACCGAATTTGGCCCGATGATGACGTTATCCTTGATAATGGTATGGTCGCAAATAACCACACCGGCATGAATAACACAATTGTTTCCAATTTTTACGTGATGTCCAATTGTGACATTCGGGTAAATTGAATTGTTTTCACCGATTTCAAAATGATCGCCTGTTGGATGTGTCCAAGGTTTATCGGGTGAAAAATGGCGGGTGATTTTATTAAACGCATCAAAAGGAGCAGCACATACAATGATTCCTTTTCCAGCGGGTACTTCAACATCTTGATCGATAAGAATGACATCAGCAGCGCTTTCCAATGCTTTTTTGTAATATTTCGGATGATCTACAAAAACAATCTCGCCTGGTTCAATTTTATGAATTTCATTGATCCCAGTAATTTTTAAATTTTCATCTCCTTGAAATGGACTGTTAAGGAATTCGGCTATTTCTTTAAGTGTGTATGTGCGTTCAAATTTCATTTTTATATTCAATTATCCGAATATAAAAGTAGTCTATTTAAAGGCTGTTTTTTAGGTCGTTTGAAAGGACTTATGAATGGTCTATTGTTGATGATTTATTTCATCCACCGCAAGGGGTGGTTTTTGCTTTGTTAAAACGAGCCCTATAACAAAGGTAAGAACAGAGAACCAAGCTACGAGATTAACAACCGTTTTGAGGCCATGATAACTCCATTCTGCAATAAAAAAAACGATCAAAAAACTGTTACAAGCAATCACAATTACCGCAAGAATTTTGATGAATAATCGTTTGTCAATTCCCCAATTAAGAAGCTGAATTTGAACAAAAATAAGGTATGAAATTCCACCAGCTAATAACCAATTATAACTTCCTAAAAAAGGGATGATATTAAAGCTGCTTAACCCGGTTAAAATTACTAAAACACCTCCAAAAGTTGCGATTAAAAACAAGTTCCGAGGGGTAGTAGAAGGGGAGTGGTTTTTTAACAAGTAAACACCGGTAATAATCACCGTGAAAGCAATAAGAACAATCAGCAACTTTAGGTTAGCAGCGCTAAAAAATTCGCCTGCCACACCAATACTTATGGCAAGAATAATCACTAAGACGTAACTTGTGATGGTTAAAATGCCGATTAATTTTTGTTTCATAGTTAAAAACGCTTCGTTGCTGTAAATATACACTTATTCAAGTAAAGGCCGTATTGGCTTGCGATTAATTTGCCAGGTAAATCCTTTAAAAAAAAGTTCCTTTTCTGGAATTTGATCGATAGGATAAAAAATACAGGTTGGTTGTTCAAGAAATGAAATTGTTTGAATTTCACCACTTTTGAAGCGGATAAAAATTTCATTGCAATCAATGCGATTCATCCCCGACAGGTTTTTTGTTTCATTCCCAAGGCTATCTTTTTGAGTTTCTTCTGGATAATAGAGGGTTTGTGCATTTTGTTCGATGTGAACTTTACTAATCTTACTTGAATCCAAGGTTGCCGTCATGAATTTTCCTTTGAGTTGGTCGTAATGCACTGAGTCGGATTGATGTTCGGATACAATCATGGCATTATGATACATGGTCATTTTGTGAAATTCGTTGTTGTAATAGGTGGTCAAAACAGAATCGGCTGTAAGTTGACTGGTAGTATTCCAAATAATCGGTTCCTGATGTAATTTTAGTATAGAATCTTTTTCGCTAAAATAAGCCGAATCGCATCGAATAAATAGTTCACCCTTAATGATTTCAACATTGTTTTCTAGGATGGATAATTTTAGATCGGTTAAGGTATCTAAAAAATACGAGATTGTGTCGCCACTTAAATACAAGGTGTCAACTTCAGTAAATTGATAAATGCGGGCATTTTTTTTCAGAATGACTTCTTCATTGTTTGGCTTCTTTAACATGTAATCGGAGAAAAATTTAACTTTTTCAGTCGAATCATACATCATGACATTATAAAAACCTTCGCCAATATCTGTTTTTTGATTGTAAAGTAAACTGTCAGAGTAAAATATTCGGCCAGGTTCGTTAATCGTTGCACCTTTCCATAATTTTACGCGATCTTCTTTTGAATAATAAATCCCTTTTCGGCAATCGACACTTGACGAATCAAAAATAATTTTTGTTGGGCCATGAAAGTGAGCACTTGAGGGAATCGTTCGAAATTCGAGGGTGTCTGAAAAAAGTTCGTATTTAGGATCCTCTACATGGACACTATCTTTAAAATAAAAAGTTTTTGATTTTGAATAATAGTAGCCTTTTACCGAGGTTAATTTTAATTCAGAATTAATGCTGGTGATTTTGGCGTGATTGGTATAATAGCCAATTGAACGTTTTCCATCGTAATTCATGGAGTCTGTGAGCATTAAATATTCACTGTCACGAAATCGAACATGGCCTTGTAATTTTGATAAACTGGTTTTACCGTTATATTTTAACGAATCACAAAATAGATTTACGGTGTCACCTTGGTTGATTTGTACATTTCCGTAGGCATACACAAGGTTATAATCTCTAAAAAACAAGGCAGAATCACAGAAAAGGCGGTTTCTCCCGTTCATAAATTCGACATTCCCTTTTGCTACGGTGGTATTTAAATGTTGTATTGAGTTAGTTACGGTCTCGGCAAAAACTAGTCGGATCGTCTCTTTTTGGGCATAATTAGCCTTAGGAATGAAAACGGCGCTTAGTAAAAGCGCCGTTAGCAATATGTAAATCCGTTTTCCCAATTTAGTTTCTTATAATAGTTTGTGCTCTATCTGGCCCGATTGAGACAATTGTAATAGGTGTCTGCAATTCTTGTTCCAAATACGCAATGTAATCCAAAAAAGCTTGTGGAGCTTGGTTTAAATCGGTCAATTTTGTCAAATCTTGGTTCCACCCTTTCATTTTTTTGTAAACGGGGGTAATGGCTAAAGAGTTGATGTCATACGGAAAATAATCCACTATTTTTCCATCAATATTATAGTGTGTGCAGACTTCGATGGTTTCAAATGAGTCGAGCACATCTGCTTTCATCATCGCCAATTGAGTAGCACCATTTACCATGATAGCATATTTAAGCGCAGGTAAATCAATCCATCCACAACGCCTGTTTCTACCTGTGGTCGCACCGTATTCATGTCCAATAGTTCGGATGTTTTCGCCAATTTCATTGTCTAATTCAGTTGGAAATGGTCCACTTCCAACACGGGTACAATAGGCTTTGAAAATTCCAATCACTTCGCCGATGCGGTTAGGTGCAACACCCAGTCCGGTACAGGTTCCCGCGGTAACCGTGTTGGATGAAGTAACGAACGGATAAGTTCCAAAATCAATGTCTAACATGGTGCCTTGCGCACCTTCGGCCAAAATTGATTTACCTTCTAATAAAGCGGTATGGATGTATTGTTCGCTGTCAATCAAGGTGAATTTTTTCAAAAATTCCATGGCCTCAAACCATTTTGCTTCGTGTTCAGTCAATAAATCTTGATAATCGTAATCACCTAAAATTGTTTGATGTTTTTGCACTAAAGTGGCGTATTTCTCCTTAAAATTAGGCGCCAAGGAATCGCCAATTCGCAAGCCATTACGACCAGTTTTATCCATGTACGTAGGCCCAATTCCTTTCAAAGTAGAACCAATTTTAGTAATCCCTTTTTGTTCTTCTGAATATTTATCCAAAATTTTATGGGTTGGTAAGATAAGGT
Source organism: Crocinitomix sp. (assembly GCA_044361315.1). GTDB lineage: Bacteria > Bacteroidota > Bacteroidia > Flavobacteriales_D > Crocinitomicaceae > Crocinitomix. Next base: position 24,608 of record JBIKJA010000012.1, read on the forward strand.
GCGCTTTTTTGGAGATCAGTAATTTTGACGCGACATCAATACCTTTACGTTCAAGTTTTTCTATTTCTTCACGAATGATTACGGGATCGATAACCACACCATTTCCGATGATATTAATTGTATTCTCCCTAAAAATTCCAGAAGGAATGGTGTGAAGCACATATTTTTCACCGTCAAAAATTAAGGTATGACCTGCATTAGGGCCACCTTGAAATCGCGCAATAATATCATACGTTGGGGTAACGACATCAACAATTTTGCCTTTACCTTCATCCCCCCACTGCAAACCCAATAAAACATCCACTTTTTTCATCTGTACTAATTTTCTTTTACAATTTTGGAATTTGTGAACTCAAATTTCGATTGAAAAATGATGCCGATTCCTTCTTGTGTCTTTTTTTATAAACTGCCTTTAAGAAATAAAAAAAAAACACCGTCTCATTGGAAGTCCAATTTGAAACGGGCGTCTCTTGGTTTTTGAAATTTCTATTAATTTAAATTAAAATTTTCTTCTGCCTCGGCAGTTGAATTTGCAATATTAAGAACTGTATTTAATTTAGTAAGCAAAAGTACTTGATTAATTTTTTCAGAGATATTAACAATGTACAGATCACCGCCGTTATTTCTACATTTTGTAAAAATTTTAATGAGTGAATTTATGCCCAAACTATTTAAAATTTTAATTTCAGCGAGGTTTAAAATCAAGTTTGGTTGATCTTTGACCATTTCAGCTTCTACAACTGCGTGCAATTCGTCAAAATCCACTTCAGAAAGAGGCGAACCTTGGAGTTTGATTTCACTGCAATTTTTCAGAACTTTTAACGACAATGTTAGGCTCATACTTCCTTTTTGGCTGGTGTTACAATTCTCTCACCATAAAAATATAACGAATGGTGGTGTATTTTAATATTAAAAAGTTCTTCGACGGTTGCTTTGATTTTTTCGATACGTGGGTCACAAAATTCGATTACGTCCCCAGTATTTGTGCAAATAATATGATCGTGTTGCTGAAATCCGTGGGATTTTTCAAATTGTGCGTTATTGCCCCCAAATTGATGTTTTCTGACCAAATTTGAATTTAGGAGTAATTCGATAGTATTGTACAGTGTTGCCCGACTAACTCGATAGTTTTTATTTTTCATTTTAGCATAGAGAGACTCCACGTCAAAATGTCCTTTTTGCGAATAAATTTCGGCGAGTATAGCAAATCTTTCAGGGGTTTTACGGTGCCCTTTTTCTTCAAGAAAGTTACTAAAAATGTCTTTTACGCGGTCATGTATCAGTTCTTTTTCCATACTGGAATTATAGCTGTGTAAAGATAGCCATTTTTCGTAAATTGAAGATAAGCATCGAGTTTTATTTAATTTGTATCGATTTATATCGATGTTTTAAACTCGATCAACGGTTTTCACACCATTAATTTGTTCAAATTTTAAAATCAACTCGTCTAAATGTTCTGTATCAAATACATATAACATGATTTTACCTTCAAATACGCCGTCATTTGTTTCGAAACTAATTGACTTCATGTTGATTTCGTGTTGCTTTGAAATAATGTTTGTGATACTGTTTACAATCCCTATGTCATCAATACCGGTAATTATTAATCCGCACAAACGTTCGCGGATCCGGTCGCTTTTCCAAGTCGCTCGTAAAACGCGATAAGCGTAATTAGACATCAATTGGGTTGCATTCGGACAATTGGATCGATGAATTTTTATTCCCTCCGAAACTGTAATAAAGCCAAATACTCGATCGCCAGGGATTGGATTACAACAATTTGCGAGTTTGTATTCAAATTCTTTAAAGTCATCGCCAATCACAATGGTATCTTTTTTAATATCAACGCCGGCAATTATTTTTTTGTAATCTATTTGTTGCGTCTCGGTTTTGATGGCTTTTGGCGCAATAAAATTTTTGTTTTCAATTTTTAATTCTTTTAAGCGGGATAAGTTGATTTTACCTTTAGCAATTTGGTAATACAACTCCATGGTGCCTATGATGCCAAAGAGTTTTTCGATAATGTGAATATTCTCTCCTAAAAAATTAACCTTCATTTGGTTAAGTTTCCGTTTCAAGATTTCTTTCCCGTCAGCAGCAATTCGTTTTTGCTCCTCTTTAAGTGCAGTATTAATCTTAGATTTAGCACGTGCGGTCGCCACAAATTTTAACCAATCCTCTTTTGGTTTTTGCTTTTTAGAACGCAAAATCTCTACCTGGTCGCCACTTTTAAGCACGTGACTGAGCGGCATCAATTTCCCATTTACTTTTGCTCCGATACAAGACAAGCCAATGTCTGTATGAATGTCGAAAGCAAAATCGAGGGTGGTGGAGTTGGTTGGTAATACCCTTAAATCTCCTTTTGGTGTAAAAATGTAAATTTCGTCACTAAATAAATTGAGCTTAAATTCATTGATAAATTCTTCGGCGTCGGTATCGGGATTTTCAAGTAGATCTCTGATTTCGCCTACCCAACGGTCGAATGTGCTTTCAATGGTTCTATTTTCTTTGTATTTCCAATGCGCCGCGTAGCCCATTTCAGCGACCTCATCCATTCGTTTGCTTCGAATTTGCACCTCCACCCATTTTCCGGAAGGACTCATAACGGTGGTGTGCAACGATTCGTATCCATTGGCTTTTGGAATTGAAATCCAATCTCTTAAACGATCAGGATTTGGTTGATAAAAATCGGTGACAATACTGTAGATTTTCCAAGCATCCGATTTTTCTTTTTCAATTGGGGTATCGATAATAATACGAATAGCAAAAATGTCGTAAATTTCATCGAAGGTGACATTTTTAGTATGAATTTTATTAAAAATAGACGGAATACTTTTTGTTCGTGCTTTGATGCTAAAATCATACCCTTCACGTTCCATCGCAATTCGAATAGGGTGGGTGAAGTGTCGAATAAAACGATTTCTGACTGCAGCTGTTTTTTCGAGTTTTTTTTCTAATTGCTCATAAATAGCAGGTTCTTTGTATTTAAAGATAATGTCTTCAAATTCATTTTTGATAGCGTTAAATCCAAACCGATGGGCAAGGGGAGCATAAAGAAATTCAGTTTCAGAAGCAATCTTTAATTGTTTATCTGGGCGCATCGATTGAAGGGTTCGCATATTGTGCAACCGATCAGCGATTTTAATAAATGCCACCCTTAAATCGTCTGAAATAGTGAGAATTAATTTTCTGAAATTCTCTGCTTGGATCGAAATATTATCATCAAATACCTCAGGGATTTTTGTCAATCCATTGATAATGGTTCGCGTTTTTAATCCAAATAATTCCTCAATATCGTGTAATGTAATGTGCGTGTCTTCAACGGTATCGTGCAAAAGCGCTGCGACAATTGCTGTGGTACCTAGCCCCATTTCTTCGGCACAAATTCGTGCCACTGCAATCGGGTGAAGTATATACGGTTCTCCCGATTTTCGTCGCATATCTTTGTGCGCATCTACTGCCACATGAAAAGCTTTCCGAATCAAACGGGTGTCTTTCCGATTTCGAATTTGTTTACTCGCTCTCAATAATCCTCTGTACGCATTTAAAATTTCAATGCGTTCTTGTTCAAGATCAATCTGTTCAATTTTTTGTTCCCCTTGCATTTTAATAAAATCTCGATCCTACATATTTCCCATTCGCGTCATAGTCTTTCCATTCGCCAAAAGCTTCGCCATTTCGGTATTGCCCTTCTTCACGTTTTGCACCATTTTGATAATAAAACAACCATTTCCCACTATGTAGAGCATTTGTCCAATAGCCTGTCTCTTTTAATTTTCCATTTTCGTAATAGTACATCCACTCTCCATTTTGAACTCCTTCTAACCAATTTCCTTGTGTTTTTAATTTACCGTTGGGGTGATAATAAAGCCAAACACCATTTTGAATACCATTTGTCCAAAAACCTTCTTCGTTCAATATGCCATTTTCATCGTAATAACTCCATTTGCCTGTTTTATATCCGTCTTTCCAATCTCCAGTTTGACTGAGTTTTCCATTTTCGTGGTAGATTTTCCAAGGGCCAATTTTTTCTCCTTTTTCATTATATGCGCCTTCTTCTTTGATATTTCCATTTTGATGATAATAAATCCATTTCCCTATAAAAAAACCATTGCCACTGGACCCTTCTTGTTCAATTTTACCATTTTCAAAATAATAGAACCAAACTCCTAATTTAACTCCATTTTCCCACCTTCCTTTTTCGGCAACAAAGCCATTTTCATAATAATAAGTCCATTCGCCAATATGGTGGCCATCCAACCATCGTCCAACTTCTTTAATCTTTCCATTAGGATAATAATATTCCCACATCCCTTCTTGATTTCCAGCCTTCAATTCACCTCGCTCAGTCATTTTTCCTAATTCATCGTAATAAGTCCAAAGGCCGTTTTGCACACCATTAACCCAAGTACCAATTTTTTTTAGTGTCCCATCAGTATAATAAAATTTCCAAACTCCGTGTTTCAAATTTTTTGACCATTCGCCCAATTCTTGAATTTGACCATCTTCATAATAATAAATCCAAGCCCCAGTTTGTTCTCCATCTAAAAAACTTCCTTCGTTTTGTATTCTGCCATCTCGGTAATAATACATCCAAATCCCTGATTCTTTGCCGCTTTCATAATTTCCGGTGCTGTAGATTTTTCCATTGTCGTGATACGACGTCCATGTTTCCGTTTTTTTTCCATCTACATATAAACCAGATTGAAATAAGCTTCCGTTTTCATAAAACGATTCCCAAATTTCGATTTTATTACCATCTTTGAATTTTCCTGTTGAGGATATTTGGCCATTTTCGTAATAAAAAATCCATTTCCCAACCTCTTTTTGATTTTTGAACTTGCCTATTTCTTGTAGTTGGCCGCTCGAATAATAAGCTTTGTGTTTTTGGGCATAGGAAAGGTTTAAACTGCCAAAAACAAGTAGAAATGTCAGAATTCGAAACATAGTCATTAATTTAATTTTGTACTTCTGTAAATAATATGGAAAAGTATTTAAAATAGCAAGAATTAAATCATTTGATAATGCTTATTTTTAACAAATTTAAAGTTAATAAACATATCTTTTGCAAACGATCAAAAATAAAATATGGCTAGGTTGGTGCGCGTTTTTGTTTGTTGTTTTTCATTTTACTTGTCTCTTTTTTAGTGCTTTACCCTCAAGGTTTTCAAATCAAAAAATGAAGCAAGTTGCAGATTTTTATATCGAACCGGTTTTTTCACAATCGTGGGGAATGTTTGTTCCAACGCCTATCATTGATGGCCATGTGGAAATTAAATTTTATTTTGAACAAGATTCGACTGATTGGATTGCTCCGACTGAAGATGCAAGGAAAATTCATTCATTTTTTCCCGGCACGTGGAATGAAGAATTGATTATTGGAGAATCGAATCTTATTTATTATTTAAATGTTGATTTGGTTGAAATGGGTTGGGAAATGGGAGAACCTTTTCCGGATGAATTAATGGAGAGATTTCACAAAGGGTATAGTTTCTTTAAAATTAAATATTACATCCAAGGTTATGGTCGGTATTTGTTCGATAGAACTCCTTCGAAAGCTCTTTTTAGATGTTATTTAAGGGATGTTGTGGCTAAAAAAAGCGGATTAGTTGAACTTCCAATGTTTGAGTTTTGATGTTAAAAAAGATTCCGCAAATATTTCTCCGACCTTTTCCTTTTTGGGATCAGATTGATTTTTTTCGAAAGACACTCTATCTATTTCTTTTAATTAATGCATTGATTTTATTACCTATCGTAAATGAAATTTATGGGTATCATGGAATAATTGGAGGTGTTGGTTGGGATTTGGCAGAACCTTGGTACAAAATGGGGAGCCATGCTTTTTTGTTTTTCCTCAATCACCCTATCAACAGTGGTCATCCTTGGATTATGTATGGATTTGTCATCGGGCAAATCCTATCACTTGTTGCAGGTATATTTAATTTTTACCCAAAACTGGCTTCTGTTTTCGTTTACTTTTTTACTGCAAATTTATTTAATCGGGCATATTTGGTTTTTACGGGTGGAGAAGTGTTGATATCATTATTACTTTTTTACTTGATGTTTATCCATAAAAGTAATTCGAAAACGCCACAAAATGAAGTTCCAATTTTCAGCGAAATACAAACGGTTTTAAATAATACGTTTTATTGGATCTTATTGCTTCAAGTGGTGGCTTTATACTTTTTTTCGATACTTTACAAACTGACCGATCCACTTTGGGTAAACGGTACTGCCTTGATGTATATTTCTGAACTTAGTTTTTTTTCAGGGGATACAATGTCGTATCTTTTTTCTGATAACCTATTTATCTCTCAGTTATTTACCTATTTAGTTTTGTTTTACCAAGGATTATTTCCAATATTAGTTTGGGTGAAACGAATCAAAATCCCATACTTACTACTCGGAGTTGCGATTCATTTGGGAATTGCTTGGTGGATGGGGATTTTCACCTTTGGAATAACCATGTGCATTTCATATCTATTGTTTTTGACACCTGCTCAAATCGTTAAATTAAAAGGGTTTTTGTCAAAAAATTGGAGTCGGTTATTCTTTAAAAGAAGCAGATCCGAATAATTACATCGGCTTAAACCGTTTGACTTGAATTAGTTCGATGTCAAATACCAAAGTAGAGAATGGTTCGATTGGTCCACTTCCTTTATCTCCATAAGCCAAATTAAATGGAATAAAAAACCTACTGCTTCCGCCTTCTTTCATCAACATTAAACCTTCTTGCCAACCTGGTATCACACCCATTAAGGTCATTTGCGCAGGAATTCCAGAAGGAATTGTTGATTCGAAAGTACGGCCATCTATAAAACGACCTGTATAATGAACCCGCACGCTATCGGTTAAATTTGGTTTAATTCCATTGCCTTCTTTAATCACCTCGTATTGAAGACCACTTTCAGTGACAATTATTCCAGGATTTTCTTTATTGTTATCTAAGAAACTCTGCCCCATTAATTCGTTCATTTCCATATAATAATCCGAAACTTCTTTGCGTGCTTCAACCAAGGACAAAGAACTTTGTCGATTGTGCATGCCGTCTTGTAGCCCTTTCAACAATATATCAATCTCCATTTTCTGATCAATTCCTCGACCAACTAATGATGCCACTAAGGTTTGACCTTCAATTAAGCCGATCGCATAACTTGCATCCGATTTGGACACAAATTCTTCACTTACTCCGCCATTTTCAATTAAATATAAATCTAAAATACTGTCTACTGCTGAAAGTTCAATTTTGAGTTTTCCATCTCCTAAATAATCCAAAATCCCGCTTTCAACATTTAACATGTCAAATTTACCAGCAGTTTGTTCGCCGTTATAAACTTGTTGTAACGTAAATCCATTGTCCAAACCAATTGCGTAGCTAATTTTTTCTTCAAAACTTTTAAATTTAATTCCTTTATCAACAAGAATTTCTTTCTCAGCAGGACGGTCTTGGCCACAAGACAAAAAAACGAAGCCTACAAATAAAAATTGAAAATAACGCACCATTAATTAAAAGAAATAAGTTCAACCTCAAAGATCAACGCCATATAAGGTTTAATTGGGCCTCCTGGATGTGGTGTAGCACCATAAGCCAAATCATGTGGAATATATAAACGCCATTTTGAACCTGAAGGCATTAATTGGAGGGCTTCAGTCCAGCCTTTTATTACTTGAGTGACACCAAATGTTGCAGGTTCACCTCGGCTAACACTGCTGTCAAAAACAGTTCCATCGGTTAGTGTACCATGATAATGTACGGTTACTTCAGAAGAAGGACTTGGTTTGTCGCCATTCCCTTGTTCGATAATTTCGTATTGTAAACCAGAAGGAAGTGCGACCACCTCTGAACGTTTTGAATTTGATGAAAGAAATTGTTCACCAGCATCTTTAAATTCAGCATAAACTAGTGAATTCATGGCGTCAACATAAGCACCAATTTTACTATTTGCTTCTTGTGGTGTAAATTTTAAGGGCTTGTTTTGAAAGGTCGCTTCAATTCCTTCTAAAAAACTAGCTAAATCTAGTTTATCTAAATTTTGCTCTTGAAGGCTGTGACCTATACTCATTCCGACGCCGTAACTAGCATCTTTTCTTAATTGATCCATGATTTTATTTTTTGCTAAGATACGATAAAACTAAAATGTGAAGAAGTTTTTACAGCAGGTTATTTTTGTTCCAAGACAAAGAAAGCAGTTCGTCGATTTCTTTGATGCGCCACTTCGCGTTCAGCTTTGGTTGCTAAATCAGCGATGTATTCAATGGTCATAATTTCAACCACACCTGCTTCGTTTGTGATTTCCGCCGGCATTGTTTCTCCATAGCCTTTTGGTTTTAATCGTTCGATAGGAATGTGGTGTTCCACCAAATAATCGACAACACTTTGTGCTCTTCTTTCAGATAATTTTAAGTTGTAATCGTCGTTTCCTCGCTGATCCGTGTGTGATCGGATTTCAATCACCAAGTTATCGTTTAATTCTAAAAATTCGATAAGGTTTTCTAAAATCAACATCGACTCAGGACGAAGGTTTGCGCTATCAAAGTCGTATTCAATCCCCTCGATTGTGATCTCTCCTTTCGGAATTTTTTCATGGAAATTGGGCTGAACGGAGAGTATTGGGTTGTTTACACCAATGATGATGGTTGTTCTGTTACTACTGATAGAATTGATAGCCAGATTATTATTACCGATGTTAGTGTAAAAGAAAACGAATTACCACTTTTGGTGAAAGTTTATCCAAATCCTGCAACATCAACCGTTTTTGTTGAGTTTGATGGGCAATTAGATGCGATTCTTATGTACGGTATGGATGGTAGTTTGATTTACAAACCCCAAAATATCGATACCGGAATTACTCAAATGGATTTAGACTTTTTACCAGCAGGAACGTATTTACTTCAATTGTTAAAGGATGATCAAGTGGTGATTAAAAAAATCATCAAACAATAATTAACTTTTAACAAACTCATCAACAGTTTCCAAAAAAGCATCAATTTCTTGATAAGTGTTGTAAATATGGGTTGAGATTCTCAAACAATTTATATTGTTCTCCGGCACGTAACGTGTGGTGATTAATTTATCTGAACATTTTTTTTGCAATTCGCTTAAATCTCGGTTCTTTATTTTAAATGAAACTTGTGCACCTCTCGACTGAGCTTCTGTTGGCGTCAACATTTGAATGGCGGGATTTAAGTTGATTAAGTGGTCTTGTAAATAAGTCGCTAATTTTCGAACACGAGCTTCGATATGATTTCTTCCTATCTGGTTTTGAAAATGGATGGCTGCGGAAATGCCTTTAAACAATGCAGCGTTTTGAGTGCCATAATAATACCGATGCCCGTTATCGACGTACCCTTTTAATTGAGGATTTTCTGCGTGCATATCCCAACCTGTGTCCATGCCACCCCCACCATAATAGGCTTGTACTTCATTTCTTTTGGCTGCAGAAATATATAAAAATGCCGTTCCTTTTGGACCATTCATCCATTTATGGCAACAACTCGCATAGAAATCACATCCTAAATCTTTCATGTCAATAACAATCATTCCAGGAGGATGAGCCCCATCAATGAAGCTATAAATACCAAGTTCCTTCGTAATTTGACAGATTTCTTTAATGGGCAATATTTGCCCGATGGTACATGGAATATGAGGTAAACTAATTGCTTTTGTTTTCTTAGAGATTATTTTTTTAAAATTTTCAATCGTCTCTTCTGCCGTAAAACCTAAATCGAACGTTTTGATCACGATACCATCAATTTTTGCACGGTTAAGCCATGGTCCAGCGTTCCCTACGTGTTCATGTTTGGTCAGAATTACTTCATCTCCTTTTTTTAAATTTAATCCCCAACAAATGATATTAATTCCCTCGGTTACATTTCTCGTCAAGCTGATTTCGTCCGTTGCACTGCCAATAAATTTTGACAAGGATTCGATTGCCTCTTCTTCGTTTCCTCCATATCGCCCCGTTGATTCGATTAAAAACATTTCATCTTGAAGTGTATTTAATACTCGAAATGGAGACGGTCCCATGGTGCCATTGTTCAAAAAGATTCTCTCAGAAGTTAAGGGAAATTGAGCGCGTACCGCTTTCCAGTAATTTTCATCATCCGAAAAAATAGCAGGCAGTTCGTCGTTTTGCCCCTTCAGGTTAAATTGAGGAAGGGTGATTGCTCCAGCCATTAAGAAACTGTTTCGTATAAATGATCTTCGGTTTGACATGGTTGTAATTTTCTGTGATGGAACAAACTTAAGAGAAAATATTAATTTTCAACCAACTCAATCAAACTTCCTGTTTTTAGATGCAAAAAAAGGAATAAGTTTGTGGTCAATTCTCCCCAAAGTTCTTTCTATCAATTTTGACTCATCACCTAAAAAATAAATTAAAAAATATTTAATAATTATGCTTGCATAATAAATTATAAATAATAACTTTGAAGAAATACAACTAGTTTAAATGAATAAAGAGCAACTTTTCGAGTTTCACGTTAGAAATAATTGGTTTAAAATATCGCGTTATTACAATCAAGTTGCTGCGGAGTATGGGATGACATTTTCTTGGGGTTTTATTTTGCTTAACATTGAAAAGGGAGGCACGCCAAGTACGGCTTTAGGGCCAAAAATGGGTATGGAACCAACGAGTTTGTCAAGGACGTTAAAAAATATGGAGGAGAGTGGGTTGATTATCAGACAAGGTGATGATTCGGATAAAAGAAAGGCCTTGGTTTTTTTAACTCCTGAGGGCGTTGAGAAAAGAAAATTGGCAAAAAATGTGGTGCTTGATTTTAATGAAAAAATTTATGAAAGTTTACCAAAAACAAAAATTAAAGCATTTTTTGAGGTAATGCAAAAAGTAGATGATTTATTGTGTAACTTGTTGGAAGATAAACGAAGCGTTTTAAAAAATAGCGCCAAAATTATAGAAGAATAGCGATTTGTAAAAATTACTGATATGAATAAAAAAATTAGGAAAGTAGCGGTGTTAGGTTCAGGTGTGATGGGATCTGCGATTGCTTGTCATTTTGCGAATATCGGATGCAGTGTTTTACTGCTAGATATGGCTCCAAAGGAGTTGACCGATGAAGAAGTAAAAAAAGGATTGACATTAGATCACAAGTCGGTTAAAAATAGATTAGTGAATAATTTTTTTAATGCTGCTTTGGTATCCAAACCTTCTCCAATTTACCGAAAATCCTTTGCTTCTAGAATTGAAATAGGAAATTTTGACGATGATTTTTCTAAAATCAGTGCCTGCGATTGGATTATTGAAGTTGTGGTTGAGCGCCTTGATATTAAAAAAATCATATTTGATAAGGTTGACCAATATCGCTCAAAAGGAAGTTTGGTCAGTTCAAACACTTCTGGTATTCCAATTCATTTGATGTTAGAAGGCAGAAGTGAAGACTTTCAAAAACACTTTTGTGGGACCCACTTTTTTAATCCGCCAAGGTATTTGCGCTTGTTAGAGGTGATTCCAACGCCCAAAACAGCACCAGAAGTTGTTGACTTTTTTATGCATTACGGCGCACGTTTTTTAGGTAAAAAGACTGTGCTTTGCAAAGATACGCCAGCTTTTATTGCCAATAGAGTGGGTGTTTATTCAATTATGTCGTTGTTTCATTTGGTTGAGGAAATGAATTTATCGATTGATGAGGTGGATAAATTAACTGGACCCGTGCTTGGAAGACCAAAATCGGCGACGTTCAGAACGTGCGATGTGGTAGGATTGGATACCTTGGTTCATGTGGCAAATGGGGTGCGAGAAAATTGTCCGAATGATGAAGAAAATGCTCAATTTTTATTGCCAACCTACATTACAAAAATGGTTGAAAATGGCTGGCTTGGATCAAAATCTAAACAAGGTTTTTATAAAAAGGATACCGCTTCAGGAACAGGTGAAATTTTGTCGCTGAATTTAAAAACGCTTGAATATGGACCAAAACCAAAAGTTGATTTTCCAGTAATGGCTCAAACCAAATCAATAGACGATTTAGCGCAACGGACTAGAGTTCTTTTTGCTGATAAAGGTAGAGCTGGGGAATTTTACAGAAAAGCATTTTCGGGGTTGTTTTCATACGTGTCATATCGAATTCCAGAAATTTCAGATGAATTATACAAAATTGATGATGCAATGAAAGCTGGTTTTGGATGGGAATCGGGTCCATTTGAAACATGGGATTTAGTTGGGGTAGAGAATTTTGCAAGTAGCATAAAAGCGGAAGGAAAAAATGTCGCTGGTTGGATTCAAGAAATGTTGACAGCAGGAATTAAATCTTTTTATAAAGTAGAAAATGGCGTGCGCTTTTTCTATGACATTCCTTCAAAGGCTTACAAAATTATTCCAGGAACTGAAAATTTAATTTTCTTAGACAATTTAAGATCTACAAATACGGTTTGGCAAAATAATGATTGTCATTTGATTGATTTAGGAGATGGCATTTTGAACTTAGAATTCCATACCAAAATGAATACCATTGGCGGTGGCGTGCTGCAAGGAATAAATAAAGGAATTGAGTTAGCAGAGCAATCATATAAAGGCTTGGTGATTTCAAATACGGGTCAAAATTTTTCGGCAGGTGCCAACGTAGGACTCATATTTATGATGGCAGTGGAGCAAGAGTATGATGAGCTGAATTTTGCCATCAAACAGTTTCAAGACACCATGATGCGAATTCGGTACTCGGCATGTCCAGTAGTCGTGGCTCCGCATAATATGGCTTTAGGTGGCGGTTGCGAAATGTCAATGCATGCTGACAAGGTAGTGGCTCATGCAGAATTATATATGGGATTGGTGGAGTTTGGTGTTGGTTTAATTCCAGGCGGCGGCGGTACAAAAGAATTTGCCAAACGATTTTCTGACAATTTGAGAGAAGGAGATGTACGAATTAATGCCTTTAGAACGAGCTTTTTGACGATTGGACAGGCACAAGTATCCACATCTGCTTACGAAGCATTTGATTTAGGGTATTTAAGAAAAGGCATCGATGAGGTAGTGATTGATCGGGATTATCAATTAACACGTGCTAAAGAAGCCTGTTTATCGCTTTATAATGCAGGGTATACGCAACCAGTTAAGGAAAAAAACATCACCGTTTTGGGACAAGAAGGGCTTGGAATTGTATACGTGGGGGCAGACACCATGGCGCATGGAAATTACATTTCGGAACATGACAAGTATATGTCGGAGAAACTTGGGTTTGTATTAGCTGGCGGCGATTTATCCGAATTAACGTTGGTAGACGAGCAGTATTTACTCGATCTTGAACGCAAAGCATTTTTGGATTTATGTACAAAGAAAAAAACGCTCGAACGCATCCAGTCGATTGTAACAAAAGGAAAAATATTAAGAAATTAACGAATTGGATAATCAACGCCTAACTAAAAAAGAGTAAACGTATGAAAACAGCCTTCATAGTAAAAGCATATCGAACGGCAGTTGGGAAAGCCAGCAAGGGAGGATTTCGTTTTTCCCGTCCAGATGATTTAGCAGCCGAAGTAATTAAACATATATTGTCCGAAGTTCCGGAATTAGACCAAGAATTAATTGACGATGTGATTGTTGGAAACGCAATGCCTGAAGCCGAGCAAGGGTTAAATGTTGGGCGTTTTATTTCGTTGATGGGATTAAATACCAACAAGGTGCCAGGAATGACTGTTAACAGGTATTGTTCGTCAGGAATTGAAACCATGGCCATTGCAAAGGCAAAGATTGAAGCCGGTTTGGCAGATGTAATCATTGCAGGTGGAACAGAATCCATGTCGGCAATTGCCATGGGGGGATGGCGAGTGGTACCAAATGCAAAAATTGCAAAGGTTCACGCCGATTGGTATTGGGGAATGGGAAATACAGCTGAAGAAGTTGCCAAACAATTTGGAGTTTCGCGCGAAGCGCAAGATGAATTTTCAGTTCAATCGCATTTAAAAGCTCTAAAAGCCATTAACGAAGGCAAATTTGAAAGTGAAATTGTGCCCATTCATGTAAACGAAGTTTATATTGATGAAAATGGAAAAAGAGCAGAACGAATAACCATTATTAAAACAGACGAAGGCCCACGTATAGGAACTTCGATGGAAGGGTTGTCGAAATTGCGACCAGTTTTTGATGCAAAAGGAACCGTAACAGCAGGAAATGCTTCTCAAATGTCAGATGGGGCAGCTTTCTGTTTAATGATGTCGGAAGAAATGGTAAAAAAGTTAAACCTACAACCGATAGCGCGCTTGGTTTCGTATAAAGTGGTAGGTGTTGAACCTCGAATTATGGGAATTGGTCCTGTAAAGGCGATTCCTGGTGCAGTGGAAATGGCTGGTTTAAAATTGAATGATATTGATTTGTTTGAATTAAATGAAGCCTTTGCATCACAATCGTTAGCAGTAATCAAAGAAACTGGCATTGATCCGACAAAAGTGAATGTAAATGGAGGCGCCATTGCATTAGGGCATCCACTTGGATGCACAGGAGCAAAATTGTCGGTTCAGATTATGAATGAATTAAAACGAACAAATGGCAAATATGGCGTTGTGACAATGTGTATTGGAACTGGTCAAGGAGCTGCTGGTGTGATTGAATTATTATAATGATTAAGGAAGCAGTTACCATACGAAAGGCACGTGTTGAAGAAATTAAATCGCTTCGTCATTCGGTTTTATGGCCACATTTGGAAAGTATAGATCAATGCGAAATTGCACCGGATCGGTTAGAAAGTACTTTTCATGTTGCGGCGTTTATTGGCGATAAAATTGTGGGAACATCCACTTTTATAGTTGATATCAATGCGAATTTTGAGGAGAAAAATCAATATCGGTTACGCGCAATGGCAACGGCGCCTGAAGTAAGAGGTTGGGGGGTAGGCGCGCGAATTATTGAAGAGGCAGAAAAAGAATTAAGACAGAAAGCAATAAAATTACTGTGGTGTGATGCACGGTTGATTGCCACAGGATTTTACGAAAAGCAAAATTTTAAAATGAAAGGTGAGGTTTACCAAGTGCCTAAAATAGGACCACATAAATTAATGTATAAAGAAATTAAATAAATTGATATGGAAGAGAATAAGGCAATAAAAGGTGGAGAATTTATTATTCGAGAAACAAATTATAAAGCAATTTTTACGCCGGAAGATTATAACGAAGAACAACGCATGATTGCGCGGACGTGTCTTGATTTTATTCGGCAAGAAATTGATCCAATATTGGACAGAATTGATGGAATGGAAGCTGGTTTAATGCCTAGCTTAATTGAAAAAGCTGGCGAACTTGGGGTGTTAGGGATGTCGGTTCCAGAAGAATATGGTGGAATGGGAGCTGATTTCCCAACGTCGATTTTGGCGACGGAATATTTAGGAAGAGGTCATTCTTTTTCTGTGGCGTATGGCGCACACACAGGAATTGGAACTTTACCGATTTTGTATTACGGTACCGAGGCACAAAAACTAAAATATATCCCAAAATTGGCAAGTGGCGAATGGAAAGCAGCCTATTGTTTGACAGAACCTAGTTCTGGTTCGGATGCAAATTCAGGTAAAACCAACGCCAAATTGTCTGCTGATGGGAAAAATTATATTTTGAATGGCCAAAAAATGTGGATTACAAATGCAGGTTTTGCCAATGTATTTACCGTTTTTGCTAAAATTGATGGGGATGAAAATTTAACCGGTTTTATTGTGGAAGCAAATTCGGCAGGAATAACCTTGAACCCAGAAGAAAAAAAGATGGGAATTAAAGGATCATCGACCCGCCAAGTGTTTTTTAACCAAGTGGAAGTGCCAGTTGAGAATTTATTAGGCGAGCGAAACCAAGGGTTTAAAATTGCCTTGAATATTTTAAATATTGGACGAATTAAACTTGCTGCGGGTGTTTTGGGTGGTGCAAAGGAAGTCATCAATCATTCGATTAAATACGCGAATGAACGAGAACAATTTGGCAGATTAATTTCAAAATACGGCGCAATTCGTCATAAAATTGCCGAACAAGCCATTCGTACGTTTGCCCTAGAATCAGCAGTTTATCGTGCTGCGGCCGATATTGACCATGCCATTCATACAAAAATTAGTGAAGGCATGGACAAACAAAAAGCGACTTTGAAAGGAATTGAAGAGTTTGCGGCTGAATGTGCGATGTTAAAAGTTGTTGGATCTGAAGTATTAGATTTTTGTGCAGACGAAGGGGTTCAAATTTTTGGTGGAATGGGCTATTCGGCCGAATCAACAGTTGAGCGAGCTTACCGCGATTCGAGAATTAACCGAATTTTTGAAGGCACTAACGAAATTAACCGCTTGTTGACAGTGGATATGATTTTAAAGAAAGCCATGAAGGGAGAACTTGATTTAATGGGACCTGCCATGGCCGTTGCCAATGAATTAATGAGTATTCCTGATTTTGATGAAGGAACAGGCGCTGCTTTTGAAAAAGAGAAAAAATACATTAGCAATTTCAAAAAAACCTTGATGATGGTGGCAGGAACGGCTGCGCAAAAATTGATGATGCAGCTCACAAAAGAGCAAGAAATTTTGATGAACATTGCAGACATTGCGAATGATATTTATGTGGCAGAATCATTGTTACTAAGGGTTGAAAAAATGGTGCATGCCAAAGGATTAGAGCAAAGCCAAGTTTATGTGGCCATTTTAAATACCTATATTTTTGACGCAGCAGACCGAATTAACAAAGCAGGAAAAGATGCCTTGATTAGTTTTGTGGAAGAAGATGAATTGCGCATGATGTTGATGGGCTTAAAACGCTTTACAAAAGTTGATCCGTTTAATATTAAAACTGCCCGCCAGTTAATTGCCAGTAAATTAATTGATAAGGGCGATTATTGCCTTTCAGATGCAATTAACTAAAAGCCGAACAGCCGATTTAAAGTTTAGGCTCTAAAAGTATATTAATGCACTCAAGCCGCAAAAGGGATATGAGTGGAGCTCTTTTTTATCATAAAAAAAGCGGGAACGATAGCCCGACCTCCTTTCTTACCCAATGTTTCAACATGGGGTAAGAAAGGAGGATTTGCCCGAAAAATAAAAAAATCAACTTTAATTTGTCCAATTCTTTAAATAGTAAAATGTCCTTATCTTTGGAACCAACTATGTCAGATTTGAACCTCCAAATAGATGCAAATGAGTGGGTGGATGCTTATGCAGACTCTTTATTTAATTACGCTAATTTGCGTGTAAATGATGTTGATTTAGCGAAGGATTTGGTTCAAGACACGTTTGTTGCTGGCTTAAATTCAATTGCTAATTTTAAAGGTGAAAGTTCGATTAAAACTTGGCTCTTTTCTATTTTAAAACGAAAAATCATTGATCATTGGCGAAAACAAGAATCGCGAAAAACATCACCAATTAGCTTTTTTGAAAAATCAGGCTTAAAAAAAGGAGGGTTTTTAGAAGGACACAGTCCGCAAGGTTTTGCCTTGAGTTTTGTCTTGATTTTTACTTATTATTGTGTTTTCAATTATACTTAAACCATTAAAATATGCCGATTAAAGTTCTTTTTCCCGCGTTAATTCTACTGCTATTTTCAAGTTGTTATCAAGGAGAAACCGCTGATTTAATTATACACAATGCGCAAATTTATAGTTGTGATGAAGAGTTTTCAATTTTTGAAGCGATGGCGATTAAAGATGGAAAAATCATTCAACTAGGCCCAGAACGTGAAATTTTGAATGGGTATGATTGTGACAATATTGTGGATGCTCAAATGCGACCCATTTACCCGGGATTTCAAGATGGGCATTGTCATTTTTTGGCTTATGCTCAAACCTTGGCAGAAGTGGATTTGACAAGATCAAAATCGTTTGATGAAGTCATTGAACGCATTGAAAAATATGCAGAAACCAATGAAAGTGAATGGATTGAAGGAAGAGGTTGGGATCAAACTTTGTGGGCATCTGATTCTTTTCCAACAAATTCTAAATTAAACGAATTGTTTCCAACTACCCCAATTCTCATTCGCAGGGTAGATGGACATGCTGCACTCGCCAATGCAAAGGCCTTGGAAATTGCAGGAATTACGCCTGAAACTAAAATTGAAGGTGGATTTATTGGGGTTGAAAATGGGATTTTAACGGGACTTTTGTTAGATAATGCTTATTCGAAAGTGGCCAGTTATATCCCTTCTTGGACACCAAAGAAAAAATTGGACTATTTGAAAAAAGCAGAATACACCTTGTTTGAAGCCGGTTTGACGTCGATAAATGACGCCGGAATCAATGCTGCAGATCGCGAATTATTTATTGAATGGTATGGGAAAAACGAATTAAAAATTAAGAGTTATGCCATGTTATTTCCTGAAAGTGAGAACATGGCTTTTGCCACCAAAAACGGGATTTATAAAAAAGACAATTTGCATATTCGCTCGTTTAAAATTATCGCTGATGGTGCGTTGGGATCGCGGGGGGCTTGCCTGCTCGAACCCTATTCGGATGAACATGGGCATTATGGTTTAATGTTAGTGGACACTACCAGTCTTTTAGAAATCGCTAGATTGGCTAAAGAAATTGGTTATCAAATCAATACGCACTGTATTGGCGATTCAGCAAATCATAGTTTATTAAATATCTATGCCCAAGTCATTCAAGATGTGGAAGACCATCGTTGGAAAATTGAACATGCTCAAGTTTTATCGCCAGCTGATTTTGAGTTTTTTCAAACGATTCGGATTTTGCCTTCTGTTCAACCAACACATTGTACCTCGGACATCCGCTGGGCTGAAAAAAGATTAGGGAGCGAACGAATTAAATATGCCTATGCGTACCAAACTCTCTTGAAAAAAGCTGGTAAAATTGTTTTAGGAACAGATTTTCCAATCGAAAACATTTCGCCAATTGAAACCTTTTACGCCGCAATCACACGCATGGATAAAAATGGAAGTCCAACTGGTGGATTTTATCCCGAAGAAAAACTCAGTCGAAAAGATGCTCTTTTAGGAATGACCAAATGGGTTGCTTTCTCTAATTTTGAGGAGCATGAAAAGGGTTCCTTAGTTCCCGGAAAAGCAGCCGATTTTGTGATGCTCACCAAGGATATTATGACCATTGAAGAAAAAGAAATCTTAACCACTTTTGTGGTCAAAACCTACCTTAACGGACAATTAGTTTTTGATGGGGAGTAATTTTATTGTTTAATAAATTTTTCCTTTTGAATGCCTTGGTTTGAAATTGAGGTGAAGATATAGCATCCTGTTTCGAGAGTAGAAATGTCAATTCGTTGATTTACCACCACTCCTGCCTGAACCAAAGTACCGGCCAAATCATAAATTTGATACTCCTGATTTTGAACCAATTGAACCAATTGAATCGACTCATTTACAGGATTTGGATAAATCAGTTGTTGAGCTGTGGTGGTTTCATCAGAAAGTCCTAATGTTGGTGGATTCGCACAGATAATGTCGAAAGTGTAATTGGTGCCAGTTCCAGTTAATTCTTCGACGGTTGCCCAAGTTTCACTTGATTGATACAACCATGTTTCAAGCCAAGGAGTTAACACTTCTAAAATTGCGGTGTGTTGTGCTTCTTCTGAAATCGTTTCGACCCCAAAACAAATAAGTTCGCCCAATTCACAAACTGCATTAGAATTCGCAAATTGGCAATGACTTCCTCCTAAAATAGTCACATATCCCTTGCATGGTGTTAAATTTTCATACATATCCAATTGATTCCCCACGGCTGGGGTCACACAATCTTCGTCTCCACTAAAAGTCAAGGTTGGCATAGTAATGTCATTAGCAGCGTCAATTGCAGAAGGATCGGTTTCAGCGGCAGCTAGACTAACCATGGTCGAAAGAGAACTCGTTGCAGCTGCAGCCAAAAATGCGGCACCACCACCCATCGAATGGCCAATAATTCCTGAAGTTGGTTTTACATTATCGTAAAAAATGGATGCCTCACTCGCTCCGGCTTCTTGCAATTCGTTGATCACAAAAGCCAAATCCAAAGCAAAATCTTCATGAGACACTGTTACAAAATCCGTTTCAGTAGTTGGTAAAGCGACAATATAGCCAAGAGGAACCAAATGTTCCCACAAATAGGCATACGAATCATAATTCATTGCAAAACCATGCCCAATAGAAATCACTGGAAATTTTCCTTCGGACACGGCAACTCCTTCTCCTGCAGCTAAAGCGGGGTAGAAAATACGTGTTTCGATAGCTCGGTCGCGGGATTCATCCGTAAATAAAATCACAGTTGAGCCTATTTCAAATTGAGCAAAAAGACCTTTTGAACCAGTCAAAACAACACAGATTAAGAATGTTTTAAACAATTGCATAGCTATTTTTTTTTCGAAGATAATAAAAAAAGGCGATTCACCAATTGGATGAATCGCCTTTTAAAGCAAAGAAACCAAATTAGGGAACCACCCCTACTTGTCCTTTCATTTTAGATTCAACAAATTAAATCCAAAACACTCTTTATTTTAAAACGATGGACAAGAAATCGTTCTAAATCTTTTTGGTGTCTCTTGACAGGCAAAATTAAACCCGAGAGACAATTCATGCGATCCTCCTGATGCATTTGTTAATGGCGAAATGGTAATATCATAACTATAACCTACTCTAAAAACCCCTGCATCAATTCCAACAGACATAATAAACGCATCTCTTGGACGCCACCAAGCACCTGCTGTAAATGCTCCATATTTAATATAGGTACCGACATTTAACTGCATAAACCCGTCTTGATATGTATAGATAACGTTGGGAGAGATAGAAGTTACATTTGCGTATTGAGAACCTCCTCCAAATTTAATATTAGCTCCCATATGTCCTGTAAAACGCATTGGCATTCTTGAATTTCCTAAGATCAAGGTTTCTTGTGGCGTATTTAGATGTTTGGCAGCAAATCCAAAGTAGAAATTTTCAGAATAACCAACTAATCCAGCTGAAACATCGAAAAATCCGCGGGTTCCCCATCCGTTTTCTAACAATTGTCCACGTGGCAAATCTCCTGTTTGGTAGATAAATCCTCTTCGTGGATCAATTTGATCTCCAAAAGTTAATTTAGACCAATCTAAAAACTTTTGATTCCATGTCGCTTGTGCGCCAAATAACAAAGTGAACTTTCTGGTAACTTGTAAATGATAAGAATACGCTAAGTTGATCGTTGACCAATTGAGTGTATTCTTGCCAGCCATATCGTTTGTTACCATCAACGCAACACCGCCTTGAAGAACATTGACAAATCGATCGTACGAAACACTGTTCGTAACAAAAGCTCCTGAGATATTAGCCCATTGATTTCGGTAATTCATGTTTAGTCGAGGACATCCATGAGTGCCCGCCATCGCAGGGTTTAAATAAATAGGATTCGCATAAAATTGTGTAAATTCAGGATCTTGTGAAAATCCATGGAATGAGCACAAAACGATTAATATTGTGGTTATTTTTTTCATTTTTTTTATTTAAATCGTGCACTTTTAAATTCGCTATTAAACCTTATCCCAATGTTGTGGGAGTATAATTGTGATGCTGCTATCATTGATGTTGTTCGGTCTAGTTGATAAAAGCATTTAAATTTTTTAAGTTTCATCCCCATAGCAGCAGTAAAATCCTGATTTGTTGAGTACGACCCTCCTAATGTAAATCGGTTAATCTTAAAATTTAGACCTGCCCATGCTTCTGCATGTTCACCAAATTTACGTGCTGAAACGAATGGACTAAACACCATCTTTTTATTGGAAGATTCGATATCTGTTCCTAAAATCCCATTAAATAGAATTGGCGATTTCATTGGCTCTAGTTTGCCTTCTTCAAGATATCCCGTTGCATAATGGCGATTCAAATTATCTGCACTTAATCCGAAATAAAAATTCTCAGTGTTCAATACAAATCCTAGTGCGATGTCTTTATACCATAATCTATCATAAAATGTGCTAGGTTCGTCATAATCGATAGCTATTGGCAAGCCTCTGTCTAATTCATACGTTTTTGCACCTTTTAAATTAAATGTATTCCCAGTTAACATTCCAAGTGTCACCTTTACACCTGTTTCTAAAACGACTTTATTTGATAATTTAATTTTAGGAGAATAAACAAGATCAATTGAATAATCTGCGACCCCATTTCCGTTGTATATTTTCGAATTTACAATCATCCCAATTCCACCTCTAAATTCCGGCACATATCCATCAATACTAATCTGGGTGGTTTGACTACTATAATTTGAACCTAGCCATTGGTTACGGTGCTTAAATTCGACCCGTGACGCCAACATACCTCCGGCAAATGCTGGATTGAAAGAAAGTAGGTCATTTTCCGGTAAAAGCATTTGAGGATCCCGAAGGTTAATCAATCCAACTGGATAACCAAACATTTTTTCGACTTTACGATAAATACGTTTTGTTTTATTGGCAAAGGACGAAGGACTCACTTTACTCTTTTTACTCAAATCGATTTTACGTTCGGAAAATCCTGGATTCGCTGCATATTCGGATAAATAATTTTTTTGCAGTAATTTATCTTGCTCCTGTTGTTTAGCTTTATTTTTCTTAACAGTTGATGATGTAAAATTCCGTGAACCATTTTGCTCTTGATCATCCACCTCGTATTGATTGGTGGCAGCTAAATTTTCTACTCGATTCATGCTGACAGGATTTGAAACATTCATCACCCCGTAGTTTGATCTAATTAATAAATTAGCTTGTGAACCTAATTGTGCAGTTGAGTATGGTTGATTTTGTCCTTTTAGATTTTGTCTCGCTGTGCTGCTTTGTTGACTGTTTTCATAGTTTAATTCTCCCGTGTTTTTATAGTTTGAAGAAAAATCACCCGATTTGATAGAATTATCATTAAAATAAACTCCACCAACCACTGCAATAAAAATTGCAACAATTGCGGCTGCACTCCAACTATACCAGCCAGCAAATCTTCGTTTACGTTCGAGTTTGTGTTGATTTGTATAAATTACATTTTCATCTTCGATAGTAGCATGTTGCCATGCCTCGGCATCCATTTCAAATTCTGGATGATCTTCAAGAAATTGTTCAAATGTTTCGGCTTCGGAGGCGGTGAGATTTCCTTCCAAATAATCGAACATCCACCTGTCAAAATTTTCAGGTATATTCATATAAGTACCGTTAGATCGTTTAACTGCTTTTTAATTTTATTTCGAGCCCTGAATAAATAGACTTTTACTTGTGCCTCTGACAGCTCGAGCATATCGCCTATTTCTTTGTAATTATATCCTTCAAGATCACGGAGCAAAACAATTGATTTTTGAACTGGAGGAAGCATAGCGAGACTTTTCTCGATTACTTCTTTCATTTCCATTTCACGCGAATGGCATTCGGCGGTATCTTTAGAAGTATTATTTTCTGTATAAGACATCCGACTATTTTTCTTAATTAAATTTATCAACGCATTGTGTGCGCACGTAAATAACCAAGCTTTTGCTTTTTCGACTTCAATTTTTTTTCTGTTTTTCCATAGTTTTTCAAAGACATCTTGCACAATATCATCTGCATCCTCGGCACTTTTTAAGTACTTCAACGCATAGCCATACAGTCTTCCGGAGAATTCTTTAACGGCGATATTGTATTCTTTTCTTGTCAATTGAAGGATATTAATTAAAATTTCAGTTCCCTTTTTAAACAGTTAAAACAATCTCACTACTCTAAAAGTTACACCTTCTAAAATTCATATACGATTATTTTTTTACAAGTTACAAATAATATTAGGAATCACCGTTGTATTGGATAAATTTACTATCTTTCAACACAAGATATAATTCAAAAACACTATGGAGATTAAACGTTTATTTGACCTGCCTTATTATCAATTGGAAAATTTTCCACAACCAGACGCTTTTGCGGACAAAATTAATGGAGAATGGATAAAAACTTCTACTAAATCCTATGTAGATCAGGCAAATGCTTTGAGTCGTGGTTTATTAAAGTTAGGAATTCAGGACGGAGATAAAATAGCCATGATTTCCAATAATCGGTCTGAATGGAATATTTGTGACATTGGGATTCAACAAATTGGTGGCATTTCGGTTCCTGTTTACCCAACGATTAGTGCAGATGTTTATGATTATATATTCAATGATGCCGAAGTGAAAATTTGTTTTGTTTCTGATCAGGAATTATATGACAAGGTTTTATCAATTAAAGACAAAGTAAGCAGTTTGACGCATGTTTTTACTTTCAACGACGTTGAAGGAGCTATCTCTTGGAAAACTTTACTCGAAGACGCCGACTCGAGTTTAGATTCCGAAATTGAAAAAAGAAAATACGACATTTCGTATGAGGATTTGGTTACGATTATCTACACCTCAGGAACAACGGGCAATCCGAAAGGAGTAATGCTGTCGCATAAAAACTTATTAAGCAATGTGATTGCGTGTAAACCAAGACTTCCAGTTAGCCCTGGAGCAAGATCTTTAAGTTTTTTACCCGTGTGTCACGTGTATGAACGCATGTTATTGTATCTATACCAATATACTGGTGTGGCTGTCTATTTTGCAGAATCTATGGATACCATTGGGGATAATTTGAAAGAAGTAAAACCTCATGTTTTTACTGCAGTACCAAGGTTACTTGAAAAAGTCTACGATAAGATAATGGCTAAAGGTGAAGCCCTGACAGGAATTAAACGGAAGTTGTTTTTCTGGGCAGTTGCTTTAGGTGATGAATACGATGTAAAAGGAAAATCAAGCTGGTACCTATTCAAGTTAAAAATCGCACGGAAATTAATTTTTAGTAAATGGAAAGAGGCACTAGGTGGAAATACCTTGGCGGTTGCCTCGGGAAGTGCTGCCCTTCAACCTCGTTTGGCTAGAATCTATTTAGCTGCTGGAATTCCTGTAATGGAAGGATATGGATTAACAGAAACATCTCCTGTAATTAGCGTAAACTACGAAGAAGGCAACAACGTGCGCATTGGAACTACCGGAACGGTGATTGATGGAGTGACCGTAAAAATTGCAGAAGATGGAGAAATTTTAGTGAAAGGACCAAATGTGATGATGGGTTATTATAAATTACCTGAAAAAACAGCCGAAGATATTGATGCGGATGGTTGGTTTCACACAGGTGATATTGGAACGTTTGAAGAAGGAAAGTTTCTTAAAATTACCGATCGTAAAAAGGAAATGTTCAAAACCTCTGGCGGTAAATATATTGCACCACAGGTGATGGAAAATAAGTTTAAAGAATCGCGCTTTATTGAACAAATAATGGTGATTGGAGAAAATCAAAAAATGCCTGCGGCCTTTATTGTTCCTGCCTTTGATTTTATTCGCGAATGGGCGAAAAAGAAAAACTATTCAATTGGTACAACGAATGCTGAAATTTCGGCCAATGAACTTGTTCGTGCACGAATTGAAAAAGATGTAAATACCCTCAACCAAAGTTTTGGTCAATGGGAGCAAATTAAACGATTTGAATTGGTTGATCATATTTGGACACCAGAAGCAGGTGAACTTACTCCAACGTTAAAACCAAAAAGAAGAGTTCTTATGGAAATTCATCAAGATTTATTTAAACGAATTTACGGTTAGACGAATCGTAGTCAGCTATTTAAAAAAAGCTATCCTAAGGGATGGCTTTTTTTTATGAATAAAACTCTGCTTTTAGACTAAGATCTAAGCTTTTATAGGAATGAGTAATTGCTCCAGATGAAATAAAATCAACCCCAGTTTCGGCATACGCCACGATGGTCTCTTCCGAAATGCCTCCTGATGCCTCCGTTTCATAGACCGATTGATCGATTAAGGCCAAAGCTTCAACAATTTGTGAAGGAGAAAAATTATCCAGCATAATTCGATCTACATTTCCACACGCAATTACTTGCTTCACTTCGTCAATATTGCGGGTTTCAATTTCAATTTTAAGCTGTTTGCCTTTTTCTTTGAGGTATGAATTTGCCCGTTCAATCGCTTGTGGAATTCCACCTGCGTAATCAACATGATTGTCTTTTATCATAATCATATCATACAGCGCAAACCGATGATTTGAACCACCTCCAATTTTAACCGCCCATTTTTCCATTAATCGGATGCCGGGTGTTGTTTTTCGGGTATCCAATAATTGCGCATGCGTATGTTTAATTAGTTTGGCCAATTCATGTGTCTTCGTGGCAATTCCACTCATCCGTTGCATAAAATTTAAGACTAATCTTTCAGCACTTAAAATCGAACGAGAAGAACCCTCAACATGCAATACAATTTGCCCCTTTTTAACAGCCTCCCCATCCCGAATTAAAATTTCTAATGTTAAACTCGGATCTAATCGATGAAAAATAATTTCTGCCAATTCGACTCCTGCTAAAATTCCATCTTCTTTAACAATTAATTGAGCTTTCCCTTTTGCATTTTCAGGAACCGTAGCTAAAGAAGTATGATCTCCATCTCCAATATCTTCGTTCAAAGCGTTGTCAACAATCTTAAGTATTTCTTCTTTTTTAAGAAAATCCATTGTACAATTTATTTTAAGCCTACAAAGGTCTTTACATCGTCGCCTGTGATTTCGCTGCCACAAAGAATGATTAAACGTTCTACGATATTTCGCAATTCACGAATATTACCTGTCCAATTTACTTCTTGCAATGCAATTAATCCTTCCGCGTTAAATGTTTTTTGCGCCATTCCATGTTCTTGACACAATTTTTCAATAAAATAATTTGCCAAAATAGGAATATCATCTTTTCGATTATTTAGCGAAGGAACATTAATCACAATTACGCTTAATCGGTGATACAAATCCTCACGAAAAGTACCTTCTTCGATCATTTTTCGTAAATCCTTGTTGGTCGCTGCCACCACTCGTGGGTTGACTTTAATGTCTACTTCTCCCCCGACCCGTGTAATTCTATTTTCTTGTAAGGCTCTTAGCACTTTGGCTTGCGCAGAAGCGCTCATATCTCCAATTTCATCCAAAAATAAGGTGCCTGTGGTTGCCAATTCAAATTTACCTTTCTTTTGCTTTATTGCTGATGTAAATGCGCCTTTTTCGTGTCCAAAAAGTTCAGATTCAATCAATTCAGAGGGAATAGCTGCACAGTTCACCTCAATAAAAGGCTCCTTATTTCTTGCGCTATGCTCGTGTAATTGACGGGCAACTAATTCTTTCCCTGAACCATT
The DNA here is from genome assembly GCA_044361315.1 of Crocinitomix sp. Taxonomy (GTDB): domain Bacteria; phylum Bacteroidota; class Bacteroidia; order Flavobacteriales_D; family Crocinitomicaceae; genus Crocinitomix. The sequence continues at coordinate 51,670 of JBIKJA010000012.1, forward strand.
TGGCCCAGTGATTAACACCCGTGCTTCGGATGGCGCAACTTTTTCAATCATATCGCGGATTTTAGCCAAAGGCTCAGAGTTTCCAATGATATTATAATTTTTTGAATGCTTTTTTATTTGATTTTTTAAGACTTTCGTTTCTTCAACTAAGTTGGTTTTTTCAAGGGCATTTTTAATGGTAACTAAAATACGGTTCAAATCAAGTGGTTTTTCAATAAAATCATACGCACCATTTTTAATTGAATCAACGGCAGTTTCAATATTACCATGTCCAGAGATCATAATAATAGGAGTTTCAAGACCATCATTTTTGAGTGTGGTCAATACTTCAATTCCGTCCATTTGCGGCATTTTGATGTCGCAAAAAATTACATCATAGGTATTTGTCTTGGCTTCAAGAATTCCAGACATTCCATCTTCGACTGTTTCTACCGTGTAATTTTCAAATTCAAGAATTTCTTTTAATGTCCTTCTGATGCTTCTTTCGTCATCAATAATTAAAATTTTTGGCATAGTATTCCTATTTTATAATCAACCGCAATCATGGGTAAAGATATTAATTTTTAATTGATTCATCCCTTCCAAATGAAAGGATGAATGTTTAATAAATAAATATTATTTGTGCGAGTAATCGGTACTGCAATTATTGTACTATTTTCGCTCTTAGTTGCCTTTCAAAAAAGGGAGAAAAGATATATTGTAAAACTATATAATAAAGTATAATGTCAAAATCCGCGTTCACGGTCATAGGAAATCAAGAATGGTGTACATTTCCTGAATTAAAAACTCCCGCTATTAGAGCGAGAATTGACTCAGGAGCAGGCACTTCATCAATTCATGCCTCAAACATTAAACTTTTTACACGAGATGGTGAAAATTGGGTGAAATTTGAAATTCATCCTTTGCATGAATCACCAAAGATTGTCTTGCGCAATGAAGCGAAGATAGTTGGGGTAAGAAAAGTCAAAAACACAGGTGGTACTAGTGAAAGAAGATATGTAATTAAAACACCGATTAAAATTGGGGAATTTGTTTACGATATTGAATTGACGCTGGCCAACCGTGATTCGATGGGATTTAGAATGTTGCTTGGAAGAGAAGCCATGAAAAATCGATTTGTGGTTGATCCGGGCGCTGTCAATTCGTTGGGTGATTATACTAAGCAGGAGATTCAAGAAATGTACCAAATGGTTGAAAAAAAGACGGGTGGTTTAAAAATTGGTGTCTTGGCGACCAACAGAGATTTGTACAGCAATATTCGAATAATGCAAGCGGGGGAGGAGCGCGGCCATGACATGAAATTTTTAAACGCCGAATTGTGTTACATGAAAATGGACGCGGATGCACCTGAAATTCGGTATCGCGACGGCACAAAATTAGAAGAATTAGATGCCATTATTCCAAGATTACGTCCGTCAATGACCCATTATGGTTGTGCATTGATTCGCCAATTTGTTTCGATTGGCACATATAGTTTGAATGGATCTGATGCCATTATGCAATCACGCGATAAATTATTTTCATCACAAATATTTTCTAAAAACGGCATAAATACGCCGATCACAGGTTTTGCGAAGTCTCCTTTAGACACTAAAGGATTAATTCAAATGGTGAACGGCGCTCCTTTAATCGTAAAGTTGTTGGAAAGTACCCAAGGAAAAGGCGTCGTTTTAGCCGAAACGAATAAAGCAGCTGAGAGTGTAATTAACGCATTTAAAAGTCTAAAAGCAAACATTTTAGTGCAAGAATTTATCAAAGAAGCAGGTGGTAAAGATATTCGTTGTTTTGTGGTAAATGGAAAAGTGGTGGCAGCAATTCAACGCGAAGCACAAAAAGGAGAATTTAGATCGAATATCCACATGGGAGGTATTGCCAGTGTAATTAAGATAACTGCCGAAGAACGTAAATTAGCTATAAAAGCCGCGAAAGTATTGGATTTACCTGTTGCGGGAGTAGATATTATTCGCTCACACAAAGGTCCGATGGTACTTGAAGTGAACTCGTCCCCGGGATTGGAAGGTATTGAAGGAGCCACTGGAAAAGACATTGCAGGAATGATGATTGCGGCTGTGGAAGCTAAAGTAGGCTACGTGCCAGAATAATTAAAAGGTCGCGGTTCAAAACACCTCTATATTATCGTTAAGTCTGACTGTTGGACTTTTTTTACAGGTTCAAAAAGCGCATTCTCAAATCGAAAAATGTGAATCCTATCAGGTGAATTGATTATTCATAGACACGTTGAGTTCATTGACGATGGTTTCTTGTAACTTGTCTGAACTCCCAAAGGATTTAATTCAGTTTGTCTCACTTAAATATGTAGATGCGAGTGATAATGAAATAAGGTATGCCACGTTTGAATTTTTACCTGATTTAATTGGACTTGATTTAAGCTACAACAAATTAGTAAGTTTCCATAAGTCCATTGATAAAATGAAATCTTTGCAGTTTTTATACCTCGATCACAATGAATTGAGAAAAATACCGGAGACGATAGAGGCGATAAATCAATTAAAAGTGTTAAACCTAAGCAATAACTATTAACCTCAACTTTGGAATTTTCCTTCTTTAAATTATTTATATTTATCTAGAAATCAATTAAAAAAACTTCCTGAATCGATTGGAAAGGTGAAAAACATTAAGTACCTATCGATTTCCAAAAAACTCTTTTCGATTGAAGCACAAAAAAAATAAAGAATTGATTCCAGAAAACTGTCAACTAATTACGCTTTAGACTTCATCCTTTTCACAACAATTTCATTTCCTAAACTCTGAGTTTTCCATTCGTTTGGAGAAAAAACTTTCGGTAAATAACGTAAATACAATAATGTTCGCTGTGAAATACTGTCAGGCATTCCATTCTCTCTTAAAATTCCATTGAACTCAAAAATTTCGGTGTGCGGATGTTCGTTTAAAAACAATTTGATAATTTCGGCAATTGTGGTCATTACTCGGAATACATCTCCTTTATTCGTGACGACATATTCCTCGCCTTCGTATTCATCGTTTAGAACGCCGAACACGACAATAACATGAAGGATATTATCCTTTTTACGTCCAAATCTTACCTCATACTCAACGTCAAATTTGGTGGTAAATTTATACACATCTCCACTAGGAATATCGGGCGCTATGATTGGATAAGGTGTCATTTAATTACCAAAGATAACATAATCTCTGCTAATATTCTCCTCCCTTGCCGAAGGAATTTGTTTCCCATTTGACATTTCACTAACATTTGTATTAACATATGCACGAATATAGGATAAGGTAACATCTGATTGATCAAGTTTACTTAACCCTTGTAAGAAAACATAGGTGAAAAGTCCATTTTTCCATTGATCACTTTCAATTGCATATTCGCCTCCACCCGCACTCGAAATCACCGTAGCACCCGATCCTTTAATTACCGAAGAAAACTCATACGAAGTCAATTTTGAAACATTTTCGGCACCAAGCCCTTCCTTTTCTCGCACTCCAACTCCTGCCCCCCTAAATTTTACATCTCCCTCTCCATTTAACGCATTAGTGTCTTCCTCTATCTCCTCTTTGTCTAACTCACCGGAATGACAAGTATCCATCACCAATAATTTTTGATAGGCTCGAATCCCATTTAAAATACTTGTAATTCTACTGTAAGATAGTCCTCTTAACTCCGGCGAATCAAAATCCATGTCATGTGTTCCAAAAAAATAATCATAATCCACATTTAACACTCCATGTCCTGCAATAAATAGAATTGCCATATCTTCGTGGGTGCAATTTTTGAAAAACTCACTTAATGAATTGATGTTTTCGAGGGTTACCTGTTCATTGGTAAGTAACTTTGAATGAATGGTATTATACCTATTTTTAGATTCGCCAAATTTGGCTAAAATATCAGTCGCATCCTTTGCTGCATATTTGAGGTTAAATCGCGCATCTTTATAAGACGAAACCCCAACCGTAGCGATGTACAAATCATGCTTTATCTCATCACTATTTCGGACTATTTCAATTGTTTCGTATAATGATTCGGTGCCATTCACGTTCATACAGGTAATCAAAATCTTGTTTTTATCGCGAATCAAGGGAACGTTAATTTCTGTGCGATAAGACTTTACATAAGGTGGAATTGTCATCCCGTTTTCGCCATAAATTGGCACATTGTTCACATAAACATCAATTCGTTTGAGGGCATAATTGTCATCCCATGCTTTGATCCAAAATTTTTGTTCCCCATTGGTGGTGACGATGTCATAAGGCGTTTCATTTACCAAATTCGGGATTTTATAATCTATTTTTAATTGCCCTTCATCTAAATTTAATTTTTTCACCCGCTTTTGATAGAGGTAGTAGTAAGCCCGAATTAACTCCTCAGAACTCTTTCCAATTCGCCTAGCAACGATGTCAGGTCGATTTAATTGCAAATCAAATTGCTCAAAAGGCACCAATTTATCCGCAATTCTAAACGCAATTCCACTAAGCGCATTACGAGAGGAAATATAATAACTATCGGGTGTATAAATCATAAACTCCTTACTTCCTATCGCTAAGTAAGAAACAACCAATTCGCAGGTTGAATAATCTGAATAATTGACGATGCCATCAGTTGAAGCAGAATAAAAGCGATACGTATTCGGATCACAAATAACTTTAATAACCTCTCCCTTATGACTGCTAAATTTACATTTTAATTTACCTGTTTCTGTGTCCCAAGCAATGAGTGAATTATCTGAAGTGGCCACCTCCGAATTTCCAGCGCCGGAGACTAAAAATTTTCCATCACTTGAATAATCAACTGTATTTACAATATTAACATGTCCAATTAATTGATGTTCAGTTTGCCAAGTGGTGGTATTTCTTAAAAATATAGTTTTGTCCCAAGCTGCTGTGGCTAATTGATTTCCAGAAGGGCTGAATTTGACATCGTGTATAGAAATGGTTTGATCTTCAAATCGTTTGATTTCCTTTTTCGTATTCAAATCCCAAATTCTGGTGGTTTGATCCAAGGATCCAGTAGCAAGCCAAGGTTTTGTTGGATGAAAATCCAAACCTAAAATTCCACCTGTGTGTCCGTCAAACTCCATGATTTTTTTTGCCGTTGATAAATCCCAAATTTTAACTTTATTTAAATACCCCGCTCCCGCTAATTTTGTTCCATCTTTAGATACCGCCAACGATTGAATTAATTCGTAATCTGTGTCAAATCTCTTTATTTGTTGGCCTGTTTCCACATCAAACATTCCTAGTTCAACTTGGTAAGTCATGGCAATTATTGATTTTCCATCTGGCGTAAACTGACAAGGAAAAAATGCTTGAATACTATCCGTTACTCGATTCAATTCTAAGTCCCAAATTTTTAATTGTAATTTGTCCGTGGCTACCGCTAGATATCGCCCTGTAGGATCATAGGCCATGTTATAAATTCGACTCACCCTTGATTTTAATTGGCGGAAAACAGACTTTTTTTTGTAGTCGTAGAGCGTGATTACATTATGATTGCCAATCACCACAATATGCCCTAGAGGGTGAGAAGTTAGGCATTGGGCCCGCATATCCGAAATATCAGCCATTCCGCCATTGCTGGTGTTAATGACTTTCCGTTCGATGATTTTTTTTGTCCCATAATCAAAAAGAACCACCTCTCCTGAATGTAATGTAAAATAAAGTACAGTTTGTTTTCGGTCAAAAGATAGACTTAAAATTTTGGTGTCAAGCGATTTAGATTCGTATTCAAAATTGCCCGTTTCGGTATTTAAGATTCTTATCACATCATCGTTAAAACCATACGCAACAAATTTTCCATCCATGCTCAAATCTGAATTACTAAATGGAGAGTTGAATTCTTTAAATAATTGTTTGGTATAAACTAACGATCTAGTTTCCAAATTAATTTTGAAAAGTCTCCCTAAATGATCCAACGAATAAGCCATTTTTTTAATTGGATCAACCACCAAGTTCATCGAATATGTATCGTAAATCACCTGTTTGGTTTGGTTAAAAACGTCTAATTCAGCAATTCTTGAATCTTTATCCACAAAATAAATCAATTTTCCGTCGGTAGAAAAAGCCATCCCACGACCAGAACTGGCGGCGCCTTTATAGATTACTTTGTTCGTATAGACATCCCATACAAGTAATTCACCCGAAGATGTCGTACTGGCAATATGTTGATTATCTGGAGAAAAAGCAATTTCTTCAGGACGCCCATCCATACCAGAGATACTCGTAAATTCCATTCCTAACGAAATATCCCAAATTTTAAGTTGTTTATCGTTCGATCCACTGGCAAGAAAACGTGCATTCGGAGACACCGCCAAGGCTTCTATTTGTTCATTGTGCCCAACTGTGAGCATGATTTGGGGTTTAGCCTGAGCAAAACCACCAATCGAAAAAAGGATACCAAGCGATATGAAAAGGAAAAATTTGAGCATTTTATTTAACTAAAATAACGGAAATCCTGTTCATTCTTTACGGCTAAAACTGCTTCATAAATTAACCGAATTCCATTTTCAACATCTTCTTTGTGCGCCATTTCAACTGTCGTATGCATATAGCGTAAAGGTGTCGAAATCAACACCGAAGGAACGCCCGAATTTGAATAAGCAAATGCGTCGGTATCAGTTCCTGTAGCTCTTGAAACAGCAGCTCGTTGGAACGGAATTTTATTTTTTTCAGCCACGTCAATTACCAATTTCAATAAATTGTTTTGAACTGCAGGGCCATAGGTTAGAACTGGACCTAAGCCACTTTTTAAATCTCCTTGCTCTACTTTATTGATCATTGGCGTCGAAGTATCGTGACATACATCCGTAACAATTGCTACGTTGGGTTGAATACTTTGAGCAACCATTTCAGCGCCCCGAAGGCCAACTTCTTCTTGCACTGCGTTGACAATATACAATCCAAATGGCAGTTTGTTTTTATTTTCTTTAATTAAACGAGCTACTTCGGCAATCATAAATCCACCTATTCGATTATCTAACGCTCTTCCAACCAAGCGATTATTATTTAAAACGATAAATTCATCCTCATAAGTAATCACACAGCCTACATGTACACCCATTTTTTCGACTTCTTCTTTCGAATCGCACCCACAATCAAGAAAGATATTCTTTAAGGTAGGGGTTTCTTCTTTTGAGTCACGAGTATGAATTGCTGGCCATCCAAAAACTGCCTTCACAATTCCTTTATCCGTGTGAATATTCACCCGCTTTGATGGCGCAATTTGATGATCAGATCCGCCATTTCGACGCACATAAATGAACCCTTCTTTAGTAATGTAGTGAACAAACCAAGAAATTTCATCTGCATGGGCCTCAATCACTACTTTATACTTCGCTTTTGGATTGATAATTCCAACCACCGTGCCATAATTATCAACACGATAATCATCAATATATGGTTTTAAGTAATCCAGCCAAATTTTCTGACCTTCTTGTTCAAATCCAGTTGGCGAAGCATTGTTTAAATACTTCTCCATAAAAAGCATTGATTTTTTTGTAATGATTTCTTTGTTCTTAGCCATCGCTTTAAATTAATTTTTTTGTTTGAAATTATCCTTGCATAAATGTCTGTTTATTTTCAATAAAATCAAAGTTTATACTCAAGAAAGTATCAACCTTTTTCAATTTAATAGATTTTATTAGATTTAGCTAATTAAACTCGATTCGCTTTTTGAAATATTTCAAAGCTTCCGATTGGTGAGAATTGTGATGACCAAGAAAAAATCTCATATTCAAGCTTTTAAAGCTTGTTTCAAAAGGAATTGACACAGACCGAATAAAAACAACTGGACATGGTGCGTCACTTCCATAAGTGTCTGTTGAAAATTTTAAAAAATTAAAATCGAAAGACGAAAAAGAAAAACCCCATCAAAAAAATCGAAGAACCGCAGTTACTATTTTATCTTGATCATTCATCAATTTCTATTCGTTCTATAAAAACCGCTAATCCGTCTTCGTATTTTGTTAACTTTGGTAAGACTTTTGAATTAAAATCTTCAACTATGAAACATTTTGCGCTGTTGATCACTTTATTTTGCTGCTTGCCCAGTTTCGGACAAAAATATTCCTTGGCCGATTTTTTTATTTATGACGCCGATTTGGAACAAAAAATAGATGAAATATTCGATGATTTAAACGACACCAGCCGTGTTGGACAGATGATTATTCCTGCAGCAGGAAAATCGGGCAAACCTGATGAGCATATCAATTACTTGATTCAAAAAAAATACATCGGTGGGATGATTTTACTGAATGGTACGAAAGAGGGGTTTATTGAAATGGTAAAACGATTTAACGCATCAAATCCTGGACTCCCATTTATTTATTCGGCAGATGCTGAACCTACCTTGATTGGATACAAAATAAAAAATTGTACACCTGTTAAAAAGGCCAATGAAATGATCAGTCGGGATGAAGTTCGATTTTTTGCTTCGAGTATTTGTAAGGATTTAAAAGAAATCGGAATTCAGTACAATTATGCTCCTGTGGTTGATATGTCGCCGAACGAAGCGATTTCGAATCGAGCATTCGGGAACAATGCAGATACAGCTCAAATCTGGTCTCGAATTTTCATTGAAGAAACACAAAAAAATGGATTGGTAGCCACAGCTAAGCATTTTCCTGGACATGGTTATGTGATTGGCGATACCCATAAAAATCTTGTGTATATCGACGGTGAAATGAAGGAATTAAATAACTATTCACCGCTAATTAAAGCAGGTGTTTTGTCAATAATGATTGGACACATTGCGGTTAAAAATAATCCGACCTATAATACCAATAATTTACCTTCTTCGGTTTCAAAGAATATTGTGACTGATTTATTAAAAAATGAGATGAATTTCAAAGGATTGGTGGTTACAGATGCTATGAATATGGGCGGAGTTGCCTCCATTCCTGATTGCGAATTAAAAGCGGCAAAAGCAGGTTGTGATTTAATTTTAATGCCTGTAAACGAAGAAAAAGCAATTTTCGACATTCTAACTTCAATGAGTACCGAACCAATTTTTAAGAAACAAATTTATGCTTCAGTTCGCAAAATTATTCGTTTAAAAATTTGTTTGGGGCTGATTTAATTGAATTGTTTGTAGCTCCTTGAGTGTCTTTCAAAAGACGAACTTGAAAATCTTTAGTACCTTATTCAATAGAAATTCCTCGTTCAAGAATAGCAATTCTTTTTTCAATTGGAGGATGTGTTGCAAATAATCCACCTATAAATGAGAAAAATCCAGCTTTAGGTTTATTTTCGATGAACATTTGTTTCATGTCATCACTCTTTATATTTTCAACTTCACTTTGTCCTGAAATTTTGCGAAGTGCTGAGGCCAAAGCACCAGCATTCTTGGTCATTTCCACAGCACCTGCATCAGCCAAATATTCTCTTTTTCGCGAAAGGGCAAATTTAAAGAGCAAAGACAAGCCATAGACCACTGCTGCAATTAACAATGCAACAATTATTAATTTTCCATCGGTTTTTTTGTTATTTCTATTCCCCGCACCATATAATAATGATCGAAATAGCACCGAAACAATGAAGGAAAAAATTCCTACGAAAATGATAGATATTATCAACAACCGCACATCTTTATTTCGAATATGCGCCAATTCATGTGCCATCACGCCTTCCAATTCTTCATCATCGAGCGTATCAATTATCCCTCGTGTCAACGTCACTGCATACGACTTTTCATCGATTCCACTTGCAAAAGCATTTAAAGCATTTGTTTCAATGACAAATAACTTGGGCATTTTCATCCCTTTAGAAATACATAAGTTTTCTAAAAGGTTATAAATCCTCATATTATCCTTACGATCAAGTGAATGCGCTCCTGTCGAAAGCCGAATCATCGTCGAATTAGCGAAATAAGCAATCAAAAACCAGATGAGTACACCTGCCAACACAAATGGAATTGCATACAGAAAATCCTTATTCGCTTGTTCTAAATTGGACAGCCCAATCGTAAAATAAAAAAAGGCGTAGACCCCAACTAAAATTAATCCTGGAAAGGCACATAACAATAGAAAGGATCTAATATTGTTCCTCCGAATTTGTTTATTGAGACCGATAAAGCGCATACGAAAAATTTAAAACAACAAAACCAATTGATCGTTTAACCAATTGGTTTTGATTTTTATGATTAAAATTTGATCTCTGGAGCAACCTCGAGTCGCTCTCTTTGTTCAACACCTAGGTCAAACATCGGTTCTCTACCATATTTTTTAAAACCAGCAATAACACTTGATGGAAATTGTTCAATTCCATCGTTGTACTCTTTTGTAGCTGAATTAAAATAACGTCTTACGGCAGATAATTTATTTTCAATATCTCCTATTTCTGTTTGTAAGTGCATAAAATTTGCACTTGCCTTTAAATCTGGATAAGCTTCAACTTGCAATCTAAAGCCAGACATCGCAGATGCCATCATGCCTTCTGCGGCAATTTTATCTGGTATTGTTTGCGCCGACATCGATTGATTTCTAGCTTCGGTGATGCGGGTAAGTACCTCGCTTTCGTGGTTCATATATCCCTTAACTGCTCCCATTAACTGAGGAATCAAATCATTTCGTTGTTTTAACTGAACATCAATGTCTGCAAACGCATTTTCTCTTCCATTTTTCAACGAAACCAAACGGTTATTTATTGATACAATCCAAATAATCATCAATAATACGCCTAAACCAATAAGTAAACCCACCATAATTTTATAAATTTTATTATACAAAAGTAAAAATAGTATAATAAATAGAATAATCTTAAAAAAATTCAAACAAAAAAAAACCACCCATTTTAAGGGTGGTTTTTAAGTCAAACATTTATGGTTTATTGGTTTCCTTTTTTATAATCAGCCAAAAATTGGGCTAAACCTGAATCTGTTAAAGGGTGCTTTAACAATCCTGTAATCGCGCTTAAAGGCCCTGTCATTACATCAGCCCCAATTTCTGCACAGCCAATAATGTGCATCGAATGTCTGACTGACGCAGCAAGAATTTGCGTTTCAAACATATAATTGTCGTAAATCAACCTAATTTGTGCAATTAAATCGAGTCCGTTCGAAGAAATATCATCCAAACGACCAACAAAAGGTGAAAGATAGGTTGCGCCTGCTTTCGCAGCCAAAATAGCTTGACCTGCCGAAAAAACAAGCGTACAATTCGTTTTAATTCCTTTATCTGAAAAATATTTAATCGCTTTAATTCCGTCTTTTGTCATCGGAATTTTCACCACAATATTTGGGTGTAACGAAGCCAAGTTCTCGCCTTCACGAATCATTCCTTCCAAGTCAGTAGCAATTACTTCGGCACTTACATCGCCGTCCACAATATTACAAATGTCCACATAATGTTTTAGAATTCTGTCAGTTCCAGTAATTCCTTCTTTCGCCATTAATGAGGGGTTGGTGGTCACACCGTCCAAAATCCCTAGGTCATTAGCTTCGCGAATTTCATCCAAATTTGCCGTGTCAATAAAAAATTTCATTTTAAGCCGTTTTAGTTTTTGCAAAGATACACTTTGAAAAGCCTTTTCTTCGAAAAATTATTAACAGAATATACACGGAATCAGCCTTAAAATCTTTTCAAGGATCTTCTTCTAAAAAATATTGTTTTTAGGTGCTCGAGTTAGGTGTGGTGTTTTTTGGGCGCCCCCAGACATTCCGTCCCCAACGAGTTGGGAATCGGGATGGCTGGGTCAGGCTCGCCGGCCTCGCTTTATTGCCGAAATCGGACAATAAGAGCTCAAACAATGCCTCTGATCCTTGGCGCTCCTCCCTATTCGACTTCGCAAATCCCTGACCATTTAAATTTGCAGGATCAATATTTTGGATTTTCTTCCTTTAACCGTCACGATCTTTATTGATTAATTTGAAATTTATCCTTGTTCCAATTTAAAGGATTGTTTGCAATATAGGTCTGTATCCGCTGAAATGACTCGTTATCGCGAATAATATGGTCGTGAAAACGCGATTGCCAGGCAAAATCTGCATGAATTTTTCGGGCGTTTATTGTCACAATTCGTTTGAATTGGTTAATAATGGAACCAATCGAATTGGGTTTCCATTTTTCGTTTTTTCCACCATTTTTTTTAATGGGTGGGGTTGGGGTAGAGACGCCCAAATTGGGCGTCTCTAAGGGCGGGGGGATGGATTCATTTATAATTAATATTCCATGAAAATGGTTAGGCATTACCACAAAATTACCCAATTCCACAAATGGGAAATGGGCGGGTATTTCCATCCAAAATTTTTCGGCCAATTGTCCTGTTTCATTCAAATGCATTTCGTTGCCTATAATTTCACCAAATAAATGTGCCCTGTTATGGGTGCAAATGGTTATAAAATAGGCGCCTTTACTACTATAATCCCAATTTTGAAATCGGGCAGATGGTATCCGATATTTATTTTTGAATTTATCCATTTCTGTAGCGATACACTAAAATAATGAAATATTGTGAGATTTACGTTTTACTATTTGCAGAAAACCTTTTTAATTGGTTTATGCCGAATTAGAATGTTTATTTGGTTTCTTGAAACATCCGATGCTTCTTATAGTATCAAAGAAATAACGCGGTGGTTTAATTATAATTTGGTGATAAATTTCACTGAATTTAGAATTGGAATTGGTGCTGAACGAATTTATTGGGCTGGGATGTGCGGGGCGCGTTAGTGGTTGTACTGTTGTTTGAGTTCCTTTCGTCAAGAAAGAACGAGCAGGGAAAACACGTTAAAACGCCCAAAAAAATCATGAAAATATGGAAGGACTTACATGAAACGAAAAAAGGATTCTCCAATTACTTAGAAAATCCTTTTAATATGCTAGTGATGAATGTTAAAAAAAGTGGGTAAGCTACCTGTATCGCACCGCTCAACCATCTACCCTTGCTGCGTTCCCACCCTGGGGGATTAAACAGGAGCTGGTCGTACAGGACTTACCCGGTACAAAATTAGGAAAAGAAACGCAATAACCTTACTTATTCTAATATTTTTTGTGAAAATTGGCTAAAAATTGGGGTTATTCGTAAAAGGACATCATTTGTTGAACGCGGTTTTTAATTTCTGACCGAAGTGATTTTGGCTTAATAACTTCCAACTGTGCACCGTATGAAAGAAAGGTCATTTTCAATTCTTCGGAAACGATCACTTTTAATGTAAAGGTATTGCGAGAGTTGCCCTCTTTAATTAATTGCTGACTGGCATGTAGCGGTTGTGTCATCAAATATTTTGCCCCTAATTTGTCAATTTTAAATTCTACCAAATCTGGTTCGTTTTCGTTCGCCGTAATTCCAATTGAGTTTTTGAAAAAATTATCCGGATTAAAATCAATTGGTTGGAAGTAGTTTCGATCGTTTAGGACAAGACTTTCTATACGATCCAATCCAAAAGTCATCACTTTTTGTCGTTCTAAATCAAAACAAATTAAATACCACCTGTTTCTATATTCTTTTAATAATAAGGGTAAAACTTCGCGATCTTTGCCTTTGTCGCTCGAAAAACTGCGGTATAAAAAAGTGACAATGATTTTTTCCTTAATCGCTTTTAAAAATTCAGGTAGCATTTCATTTCCACCAGCACTTTCGTGTACGGTTTCAAATTGCACAAAATTATCTACTGATTCTTCGAGCGGGTTGGATGCAATATGGACACGGTCAAATATTTTATCAATGGCAAACCCAAATTGCTTAAAAAGTCCAACGTGACGAAATTGCATTAAAGTACTGGACGCAAATTTTATCGCTTCAATATCATCTTCTGACAACGGAATTTTATCAATTGAATAGGTAGGGTCTGCATAATAATACCCTTTGTAAATTTTACTGTATTTAATAGGAGCGTCAAATTCATCTCGCATCGATCGCATGTCCTTTTCAATGGTTGAATCACAAATATCCTCGCCAACATCACTTCCGTAAAGCGCTTCCTCACATGCTTTTCGGAGGTTTTCTTTGGTTGGGTAAGGTGCGTATTTGTTTCCAATGCATCGATCAATTACCCGATACCTGATTTGAGCATTTTTAATTCTTGACATTCCTTTTTTTATTTAGAACCTTATTTTATTAATTAGAATTGGAGCAAGTTATAAAAAAAATTAGCTGGTTTTACCAAAAAGCCAAACTGTTAAAAAAACTTAACATTTCTTATTTGCACCTTTCTTTTCAATCTTTCTTTTATGAGGTGGGTTAATTTTGTTGTATGAAAATTTTATTGATAACATTCATTTCTTGTCTCTCGTTTTCATCTTTTGCAGAAGAAAGTCCCGCTGTTCGCGTGCATAACAGAGACAGTTTGATTCATTTTGCAGAACAATTTATTGGAACACCGTACAAATACGGTGGTAGTTCAACTGCTGGTTTTGATTGTTCTGGTTTTGTTCACTACGTTTTTAAACATTTTAATATTGGTGTTTCTCGCACCAGCAGTGGTTTTCAAGGACAAGGTATAGAAAGAGAAATGGAAGAGGCAGTAGTTGGTGATGTAATACTTTTTACCGGCACTAATTCAAGTGTTCGACAAATTGGGCATGTGGGAATTATTTATAAAAATGATAATGGGGTGATTGATTTTATTCACAGTAGTTCCTCTAAAAATCATTGGGGTGTAACAATAACCCGCCTAAATGAAAGTGGTTATACCAAACGTTTTATGGGTGTAATTGACCTTTTAAAATGAAAACCTTTTCTTTAATTCCTCTTATTTTTTTCTTTTTAGTGAGTTGCTCAGGTTCTAACAAGGACATTGACGAATCTAATTTAATTGAACAAGGGGAAATTAATACCATCGCTCACGCAGACACTTGTTTATGTGATTCGCTTATCAAAGATGCACAAGGAAACTTGACCCAAAATGACGAAATATTTACCGGGATTTGCACACACAATTATCCGAATTCGGACACTAAATACATGGTTAAAAGTATTTTAAAAGGCAAATTACATGGCAGTGTAAGTTATTACGACCGTGAAGGAACACTTTTAATGACAGAGGTCTACTCAGAAGGTGAGCGTAAAAATTCTGGTATTGAAACAGCCTTATCGTGTAATTGTTCTGAATTAAAAGCGACCCAATTAATTGAACCTAAAATGAGTCAATTTTTTCTGAATGAGGTTCCATTTAACGGAAAGTGTATTGAGAAATATCCAAACAGCGATCAAATTTATATGGAAATCAGCTATGTAAAGGGTTTTCTTCATGGCTTTACTACCTATTTTGATAAAAGGGGTAATGTGATGTACATGGAAAAGTATGAAAATGGAGTTTTACAAAAGGTAATTCAATCAGAAGACTAACCCGGAACACCTGCTGATTTAACGAATTTTTCTTCGCGGTAACCAAAGAGTTGATAGAATTTAATTGCTTTCATCACACTATCAGGGACATCATCTTCCCAATTTTGGACGCCCGAATGAATTTTAGATAAAACATCATCGGACAAAATATGCAATAAATTCTTGTTAAAATTCTCAATTTTGGCCAACTTATTTGTCTTTAACATATAATCCAATAATCCAAGTAAATGATCTGGAATTACAAAATTGTCGAGGTTATATAATCCTCCTGTTTCAACATCAATGGCTGGGTAAACAAACATTTTTACATTGTGTCCAAATCCTCTACCAAAAGCTTCTAACAAGCCTCCTTTTAGGGTATTGTAATACTTTTCATCAAAGATTGTTTGAAGATTATAAATCCCCAATAAAACACCAATCTTTTTATTTTGAGTGATAGAGGATAGATACTCGATCATCTTGTAATGTTTCAAATAATTACTGATCATTACCGTATACCCCATCGAACATAACAACTCAGCACGATCAATAAAATCAGAATCTGATATTTTTCCATCGGCTGTTAAATCCTTCAATGTTAACTCCAATAAAATACAGGTATTTGCTTCTTCCACATCCTCCTCAGCCAAATATTGTTTTAAACCTGATTCAATCATATCCACGTGCACCTTTGTCATTGGACGAAACCGACCTCTGGTTAAAAGCACATTTTTTTTGTACAAGGCGGTTGATGGTTGCAAGACGGCACCTGATTGGTCAAACATCGTTGCATCGGTTAAGCCCATCTTTACCAATTTTAAGGCGATTACCCTGTTATCCAATTTCTGCAAATCTGGTCCCAACACCCGTAACATATCAATTTCCACACGCGAACGTGGTAAACGATACGTTAACGCCTCTAAAAATTTTTCAATAGAGCCATGTTCGAAATAGGCGGCATGCAATAAATTCACCCCTAAAATTCCCAATGCTTCTTGTTGTCCTTTGTGATTTGAGTCGTGCATTTTAATATGCATCACGATTTCGTTCGGTGCTTGATTAATTGCATCTTGGAACTTTAACCCAATCCAGCCATGTCCTTGATTTGTTTTATGGTAGTTAAGCGACTCCACGGTATTTGCAAATGCGAAAAATCTGCTGGTGTCTGCCCTTTCAAACAATGTTTCCTCCAACATTGCGTATTCTTTTTCAAGCATTTGCAAAAGTCGATCCTCGCAAACATAACGCTGACATTTTCCATACAAACTATCGCTCACTTTCATATCATAAGCTGAGTGTGTATAAGCAATGGTGCCTGATGACCCACCAGCTTTAAAAAAATTTGCTGCTACCTCTTGGCCTGCTCCAATTTCTGCAAATGAACCGTAAATGTCACTTGTTAAATTAATTTTTAAGGCTTTCTCCTCTGTAGTCAATCTTCGTTGTTCTGACATGCTTTTCGACTTTAGTATGCTAATGACATCTCTTATCTATAACGATATCTGCCTGCAAAATTACAAATTTTAAACTAAAACAAGCCGATTAAATTTTCGTTAAATAAAATCGGATGTTTTAAGCGACAAGCCAATTCGCTTACGTTCAAGGTCTAAACTAACTACCACGGCATTAACTTCATCGTGTAAACTAATGCAGTCAGTTGGGTGAACCACATATTCATCTGCTAATTGTGTTTTGTGAATGAGTCCGTTTTCTTTAATGCCTATATTGACAAAAGCCCCAAAATCAGTTACATTGGTGACAATTCCAGAAATTCTCATCCCTATTTTCAAATCGCTAATCAACTTAATTGACGACGAAAACTCCACCGCCTTTGCCTTTTTACGTGGATCAATACCGGGTTTTTCTAATTCTTGAAAGATATCATTGATTGTGTATTTTCCAAGTTTTTCTTCGATGGTTGCGCCAACTTTTTGTCGAATCAAGGTTACTTTTTCTCTATTTCCAATTACCTCCGCTAATTCAAACCCCGCTTGTTTAATTTGATTGCGCACGAGTGCATAATTTTCTGGATGAACAGCGCTATTGTCCAATGGTTCAACGCCATTTCTCACTCGCAAAAAACCAGCACTTTGTTGAAAAGCAATTGCGCCAAGTCGCGGTACTTTTTTTAATTCTTCTCGCGATTTGAATTGACCGATTTCACTTCGATAACTGACGATACTTTCTGCCAATTTTGGCCCCAATCCCGCCACGTAAGACAAAAGATATTTAGATGCGGTATTCAAATTCACACCTACTCTATTCACCGCCGTGACCACCACCTGATCTAATTGTTTCTGTAATTTGTGTTGATTGACATCGTGTTGATATTGTCCTACACCCAATGATTTTGGATCAATTTTTACCAATTCAGCCAACGGATCCATCAACCGTCTTCCAATAGAAACTGCACCGCGAACCGTGATATCAAATTCGGGAAATTCTTCTCGAGCAATTTTAGAAGCCGAATAAATCGATGCCCCATCTTCACGAACGGAATATACTTCCACTTGTCGATCAAAGCGAAGGTGTTTAATTAATGCCTCCGTCTCTCTCCCTGCAGTTCCATCTCCAATGGCAATGACTTCAATTTTGTACATTTCAACGAGCTGGCTAATTTTGGCGATTGATTTTGATTGCTCCTTTTGCGGTGGATGCGGGTAAATATTACAATTGGTTAATAAATCACCATTCTCATCAATACATACCACTTTGCAACCCGATTTAAAACCAGGATCAATGGCAAGAATTCGTTTAGCTCCAATCGGAGAAGCCAACAAAAGTTTTTCTAAATTTTTAGAAAAAGTAGCAATCGACTGATCATCCGCCAATGCTTTGTAATGATTCTTTGTCTCTGTTTCAAGCGCAGGTTGCAAAAGCCGTTTATAGGCATCAAGCACCGTTTTTTGAACAATTTCGCCGGCAAAATTTTGTTGTTTCACAAAAAAACGGTTCATCCAAGCAATTGTTTGTTCTTTATTTGGTTCGATTTTAATCCGCAGAAACCCGTCTTCCCATCCTCGCAATAAGGCCAATAATCGGTACGAAGGACAATTAGAGAGTCGTTGAGAAAAATCAAAAAAATCGCGGTACTTATCCGCTTCTGCTTCTTTTGCTAGGATAAGTTTTGACGTAATGACAGCGTGCTCGATAAATGAAGCTCTAAGGCGTTCACGAACAATTAAGTTTTCATTCATCCAATCCGCCATAATGGCCATTGCGCCTTCAATGGCGGATTCAGCAGAAGGGAAATTTTTACTCACAAAACGTTCCGCGGATCGAATTGTATCCTCGTTGCCTTGTTTCATGATGATTTTTGCCAAGGTATCTAAGCCTGCATTTAAAGCAAGTTCGACTTTGGTTTTTCGCTTGGTTTTGTAGGGTAGATACAAATCTTCCAACACATTTAAATCAAACGAATTGGTGATTTTTTCGACCAATCCCTCCACCTTTATCCCCTTTTCTGCTAGAACATCTAAAATGTGTTTTTTTCGCTTCAAGATTTCATCAAATTGCGATGAAGCGTCTTGAATTTTCGAAATCTCTACTTCGTCCAAATTCCCAGTTTGTTCTTTTCTGTAGCGCGCAATAAAAGGAATCGTTCCTCCTTCGTCTAAAAGTTGTACGGTTTTTTGAATGGCATCTGCGGGCAAATTGGTAACTTGTCCAATGTATTTTTCTCTTGTCATTTATATTTTGCTGTAAATTCAGGTGAAAACATACCGCAAATTTAGAGAATTAACCTTACTTTGGTAGTGTCTAAATCGGCAAAAATTAATGGTGTTATTCCGATTCTTATGAACAAAGATTTTCAACATTTAAATGTCGTAGAAATTGCAAGTGTACTTGCCGGGCCTTCGGTTGGTCTTTTTTTTGCCGAAATGGGGGCTTCTGTCGTAAAAATCGAAAACAAAGCGTCTGGAGGTGATGTGACACGTTCGTGGAAACTTCCAACTGAAAACCAAGCATCAACGTACTCTGCGTATTTCGCCTCGGTTAATTGGAATAAAACTTCACGATTTCTAGATTTAGCGGATAAGAACGATAAAGAGGAATTGATGCGTTTGATTGAAAAATCGGATGTTCTTATTGTTAATTTTAAAAATGGAGATGCCGAAAAATTTGGATTGGCATACAAGGATCTAAAAATTGTGAATGAGCAACTTATTTATGCAGAAATTTCTGGTTTTGGAGAAGACAATGATCGGGTGGCGTATGATTTAATTTTACAAGCAGAAACTGGATTTATGTCCATGAACGGAACGCCAAATTCGGGTCCTGTGAAAATGCCTATTGCCTTAATCGATTTATTAGCTGGTCATCAATTAAAAGAGGGGATTTTAACTGCTTTGTATAATCGAGATGCAAAAAACCAAGGAGGGTGTCGCGTTTCTGTCTCTCTCTATAATGCGGCAGTTGCTTCGTTGGTCAACCAAGCGACCAATTGGTTAATGGGAAATAAAATTCCACAGCGAATTGGAAGTATTCATCCAAATATTGCGCCTTATGGTGAGTTTTTTACCACCAAGGATAATATTACCATTACTTTTGCTATTGGAAGCGATAAACAATTTGAAAAACTCTGTTCGGTTTTAAATTTAAACGACCTGGTTCACCATCCTCAATTTAGCACCAACCAAATAAGGGTTTTAAATCGAGTTTCACTGGCTTCTTTCCTTCAAGACGCCGTAGGATCGAGGATTTCGACTGAATTAATTGCAAAACTAGATTTGCTTTTCGTTCCTGTCGGAAGAATAAAAAATTTACAAGAAGTTTTTGAAGACCAAGCAGCAAAAGAATTAATTTTAGAAGAAAATGTTGATGGAAACGTGTCAAAACGACCAAAAACAGTCGTTTTTCATTTATCGAGGTGATTTAAGTCTTTTCTTTACACGGTCATCAATTAAGCGCAATAATAGTCGCGCTGATTTATCATCTAGTCTTCGTCCTAAATTAATGGTTTTTCGTTGATACTTAAACTCTAAAGCATCAATTCCTAACGACCAAAAAGCGTTCTCGAAAAAAATCCCAAAAGAGGTTTGTTCTTGTTTTCGTTGATGAAAATCTTTGATATTTTCAAAAAAATAACGTGTCGATTTACCATAGGTAAGGATGGATTTTTTAATCCACAATCCTTCATTATCAATTTTCAGCAATTCTTTCCCAAACCGATACCACATCAATGATTTTACGGTTTTGTACTCAAAATAAAGCCAAAACCCGAGAAAAACAATTCCATAAATCACCAAATTATCAATATCTTCTTCGGTTGGCGGCACTTTGAAGCTTAAACTTGAAAATCCTGTCGCCAGTAAATAAATCATAAAAAAACCGACAAAAGTAAACCCAGCAACCCAACACATCAACAAAATTTCTTTCCATTTTACCCGCAAAGGATTAATCACAATTGTTGTCAACTCTTGATTGTCCTCAACGCTGATTCGGTCACCAATCCACATCGCCATTTTAAATTTGTTTTTCTCTTTTTATGAGTGGTTACTTTGTTTCTTATTTTAATCGGATCAACTTGTACTTATCATACATGACAATACATACGTGCTGATTTTCTTGTCCTGATCCACTTTCTACAGCTTTAAATTTGAACTCGTTTTGAGTCAATTCCATTTTGTGCGTTCCAATTTTATCATCAAAATTAGTTCCATACAAATAAAGTGCGCTTAAGAAATACATGCCATAATCAAACCCTTGGCACGAATAGACATTAGGATCTGTTCCACATGCATTTCTAAAGGCTTTTACAAAGGCAATCCCTCTCGGCGAATCGTAATCAAAGAAGCGGTAAGATGCAAAATGTTGATTTGAATTATTACGATATTGAATATCCAAATCATCAAATTTATTCCACTCTTCAAATCCAAAGGCGATTACTTTCATGCTTTTATTACGCGCATTCATTTCAATAACTTTGTTCACTCGCGCCATTGCGCCGGATACAAATGACATTTCCAACGAAGGAATAATTACGATGTTGGTCATTTCTGTTTTAATATATTTATTCAACTCATGCCCGTTAACGCTCCCCAAAGTGGTTTCGATAATACTGCCATTGTACGCCCCTGCTAATCCTTTTATTTTTTGATTAAATCGTTCACGCGCACGCTCATACAAGGCCAAATCTGCTCCTGATATAGGTTTAATTAAAATGATATTATCTGCTTTGTGATTGGCAATAATGTAATCGATCGCGCCATCTAATAAGGTCATGTTTGAAGCAACTCCTTTGTAAACATAAGGATTTTTATAAATCACATCTGCATCTGAGTTAAAAGGTAATACCATTCGAATTTTACGTTCGGCGCATAATTTAGTGGCTACATTGATCGTATTTCTGTACAAAGGTCCAATCACTAAGTCGATGTCTTTAAATAATTCGTCGTTAAAGATCTCAGTGATTGTTGCCGTGTCTCTTCGCGTATCATATACGAAAATTTGTACGTTCATTCCAGCTTTAGACATTGAATCCGCTGCGAATAAAAACCCTTGATAAAAATCAAACGAGATTTTAGTCGATGAAAACATCTCCCTCACCTGATCTACTTTGATCGGTTTTGACATTTCAGCGTCATTTTTATCTAACATTAAAGGCAAAAGCAGCGCGACGTTATAAGTAGTTTTGAATTTTCGGTGTTTGTCAACTACCACCACAGAATCTTTTGTTGTTAAAGCGGTTAAATCTTTTTCAAGGATTTTATAATTCACATTTTTAATCGGAATTTTTAAAACAGAATCCTTTTTAATATTGACGCTTGTTAATCCGTTGATTGACATAATTGTGTCGGCACTAACCATGTATCGTTTTGCAATTGAATACAAAGTTTCATGTGGCAAAACAGTGTGGTTAATGATAGTGTCTTTCATTGAAATATCAAAATTCCCATTTCCTCCTTGATTATTTCTAATCACGGGGTCTGTTTGAATTACTTCTCCAGGTTGACCACCAACGGATTTTTTAGGAACGATTAAAACTTGACCAATTGAAATTCCTTCGATTAAGGTTGGATTTAATACTTTTAAATCTTCTACTGTACATTCGTATTTTTTTGAGATCCCATACAACGTTTCGGAGGCTACTGCAGTATGTTTACCGTAATGTTTTGGATCGTTGAAATCAATAGGAATCAAAACCCTTTGACCAATGGTTAGATCATCTGAAATCCCTTTGTTTTCCGTTAAAATTGAGCCCATCGAGGTGTTATACAATTGTTGAATCCCATATAAGGTATTTCCTTGTTGAACGATATGAATGTAATATTTTTTACCTCCAATTATTTCAACTTGCGCATTGTCTGGTTGTGCAAAAACATTGCCCATCCATCCAAGCATTATCACCAATATTACAATAATTTTCTTCATCTAAATTCTTCTTTAATACTTCGTTTTTTCTCTATTCCCACTCAATTGTAGCTGGTGGTTTTGAGCTAATGTCATAGGTCACACGGTTAATCCCTTTGACATTATTAATAATTTCATTGGAAATTGCGGCCAAAAACTCGTAGGGCAAATGACACCAATCAGCCGTCATTCCATCGGTCGAGCTAACCGCTCTTAAAGCAACCGCTTTTTCATACGTGCGCTCATCTCCCATTACACCAACTGTTTGAACTGGCAATAAAATCGCGCCAGCTTGCCAAACATCATTATATAAATTCCATTTTTTCAATCCTTCGATAAAGATCGAATCTACTTCTTGCAAAATACGTACCTTTTCTTCGGTAATGTCACCTAATATACGAATTCCAAGTCCTGGACCAGGAAATGGATGACGACCTATAATGATATCAGGAATACCCAAAGCCAATCCAACGCGTCTAACTTCATCTTTAAACAACAGTCTTAACGGCTCGATTACTTGCAATTTCATAAAATCAGGTAAACCACCCACATTGTGATGTGATTTAATAGTAGCAGAGGGTCCTCCAGTTGCAGAGACGGATTCAATGACATCTGGATAAATTGTCCCTTGCCCCAACCATTTTGCATCGGTTACCAAATGAGATTCTTCATCAAAAACTTCGATGAAAACTCTTCCTATCGCTTTTCGCTTTTTCTCCGGATCTGATTCGCCAGCTAAGGCATCGTAAAATTTGTTTTTTGCATTAACACCTTTAACATTTAAACCCAATCCTTGGTAGGATGCTAAAACTGATTGATATTCGTTTTTTCGCAAAAGACCATTGTCCACAAAAATACAGTGAAGATTTTCGCCAATTGCCTTGTGCAGTAAAGTGGCTGCGACCGATGAATCGACTCCACCGGAAAGACCTAAAATCACTTTATCCGAACCAATTTTTTGTTTTAAATCGGCAATGGTCACTTCAATAAACGAGGCAGGTGTCCAATTTTGACTGCATCCGCAAACGTTTACGATAAAATTTTCTAATAACTTACTTCCATCTTCTGAATGATAAACTTCTGGATGAAATTGGATTCCAAACGTATCTTCGCCTTGAATTTTAAATCCAGCATATTCAACATCTTTCGTTCCACAAATCACCTCAAAATTGGAAGGAATTTTTTTAATCGTGTCTCCATGACTCATCCAAACTTGGGAATTATCGCGAACTCCTTTCATTAAAACAGAAGCGCTATCCACAAAATTTAAATGAGCACGACCGTACTCTCGAATTTTTGATGGCAAAACCTCGCCTCCAAAATGATTTGCTAAAAATTGAGCACCAAAACAAACTGCCAACAAAGGAACTTTACCTTTATACATTTCAACTTTTGGAACTGGAGAATTTTCATCTCTTACCGAAAAAGGACTGCCTGAGAAGATCACTCCTTTGATATTCTCCGTTAAATCGAGCGGCTTATTCCATGGGGTAATTTCACAATAAACATTGAGTTCTCTTAACCTACGAGCAATTAATTGCGTGTATTGCGAACCAAAATCTAAAATTAAAATCGTCTCTTGCATCTGGCAAAGATAAAAACAAGAATGGGTATCGGGATTATTTTCATGTGAAAATAATTATTTGCAGTTAATTGTTTATAATTCGTTGGAAAGGAAATAATTATTGAAGACCAAATTCGGCTTTTAACCAAATGGCTAAATTTTCTTTCTGTGGTTTGCCATAAAACTCGGCTAAATAGGCTGTAATTTCCTGAATCTGAACTTCATTCGACTTATCAGCAAACTCATCTCTAATGATAGTGATTTCGCTTTTTAACTCATCTAGATTTGGGAAAACTGTTTTAAATTCACTAATTTTTACTGGACTGCTTCCTTGGCGGTAATAAAGTGTCATTGCTAGTTCGTCGTAAGGAATTGCTTGCCCATCAATTTTAAAAATTTCGTCCTTATCAATAATCAGTTTATTATTTTCGTAGGACAATTTTTTGTTGATTTTTTCACCATTGTATAGGTAACTTAGGTAAAAAAAGTTAGTTTCATGCATTGGGTAATTCACTTCTCCAATTTCTAATTTCATTTTATCCAACACTAAATAATCCCCCGAAAAGTGATTTTGAAGATCGATCAGGTTAATCAAAGCACCTGAGCGTGAAGAAATATTGTTGGCGGCAGGTAAGATTTTAGTTTGACCTTTTTCTGAGGCTGAAAGTACAAAACGGCCTTTGATGCTGCTAATCACCGCTGCACGTGAATCATTGCTCAAAAATTTAAGCAAAGTACCCGAAACAAAAATATCACCTTGCTTCATGTCGGCATTTGTTTTTTGGAAAATGATGCGACCATCCACGTGAATTACTTTGTATTTATCTGTTTCGACTAATTTTTTAGATGTCTTAAAATCTTGACTTGAACTTAGAATCCCTATTAATAACACCCCTACAATACCACCTATAATTGTGTTTTTCATCTACTAAAATTTGTTCCTATCGTGCAATTCAATGAACAATAATCATTCCAAAATATTACATATTGTTTTTTAGTGTCAGCAATTTAAGTTTTATTGACTCTAAAATTTCCACTGCATTTTCTGTCTCATTCACAGTTGCAGCTGGCGCTGGTTTCGATTCTTTTTTCAATCTCAATTTAGCACCATCCAGCGTGTACCCTTCCACTTTTACGAGTTGATAAATCAATTGGAAATTTTGAATATCTTTTTGCGTAAACAACCGATTGCCCTTTTTATTTTTCGCTGGTTTAATGATTGAAAATTCCTTTTCCCAAAAACGGATTAACGAACTATTTACATCAAAATAATTCGCCACCTCTCCAATTGAGTAGTAGAGTTTGTCGAATTTTATGGTTGCATCGTTGAATGACATGGCATAAAAATAGCGAAAATAATAAAGTGAAGCTACTTTGCCAACATTTTAACGTTGAATATTTCAATCCATCACGCACTCAAATATCTGAAATCGTTAATTATCTTTGTAAAAAAGATCAAATGTCAGCTTATAAATTCAGAGTATTAATTGACACCGCCGGTAACGAAGATGTCTTTCGGGATATTGTTATCAACCCCAAATCGAATTTTGAATCATTTTATCATGCAATTATTTCTGCATTTGATTTTAGTGGAGATCAACTCGCTTCGTTTTATTTGAGTAATGACGATTGGGACAAAGGTCAAGAAATTACCCTCATGGATATGGGACTGGCCAATGAGGTTGATGCGGTGCTTTTAATGTCTGAAACAAAAATCGGCAAAATGGTCACTGAAAAAGGTCAGAAACTGATTTTAGTTTACGACTTTTTGCGCATGTGGTGTTTTTTAATTGAATTTTTGGCGGAGGTAGATGAGGAAGTTGATACCCCTGAAATGTTGTTAGCTGTTGGAATTGCCCCACTGGAAGACTCAAAAGAAATGGACATGAATGCCATGATGGGAATGCATTTTAATCCCGAATTAGGTGATAATATCGACGATATTTTTGCCGATTATGACGAGGAGGAAGACGACGATTTGGATGTTGGGAATTACGAGCAATATGATGATTACGACTACTAATGGAAACTAAGAATGACCCCATTGGGCAAGCTATTGCTGACTTTGTCGCCAATGGATTTTGTGAAAATATTACGGTTCAATCTGACTTATGCGACGATGATGTCTTGCCCGTTGAATACCTTTTTCGTCCCAAAGATTTAATGCCAAAAATCGAACAAAAGGCCCTTTCTATGGCAAAAGGCCGCGTTCTTGATGTCGGTGCAGCGGCTGGCTGTCATTCTTACTACCTCAAAAAAAAAGGATTTGAAGTTTTTGCCATTGACACTTCTCCCGGCGCAGTTGAACATCTGCAAAATTTAGAAATTCCGGTTCAAAATATCGATTTCATGGAGATGACTGGCGAATTTGACACGGTACTTATTTTAATGAATGGGATTGGCATCGCTGGTGAGCTTATAAATCTTTCAAATTTCCTTACCCATCTTAAATCTCTATTATCAAAAGATGGTCAAGCCTTATGTGATTCGACCGACTTAACTTATCTTTATGAGGAAGATGATGGGTCGATGTGGGTTGATTTAAACGACTCTTACCACGGTGAAATGCAGTTTAAAATGATTTACAAAACCTCAGAAACGGATTGGTTTAAATGGCTTTATATTGATTTTGATCTCCTAAAAGAGTATGCGGAAAAAGCAGGATTAAAATGCGAATTAGTTAAAAAAGGAACCTCCAATAATTACTTAGTTTCACTTACCCATTTATAGATGAAAAATAAAATAACTACTTACCTGCTTTGTCTTTTGCCATTTCTTTCGTGTTCGTCGGATTTAAATAAGGTTGCAGATGAAAATGGAGTTGTTGATATTGAGGTAAAAAACGGGAACACCCTTTTATGGAAAATTGAAGGCAAAAACAGTAAGCCGAGTTATTTGTTTGGTACCATGCACATGATTAACGAGGAGTTTTATCATTTCTCAAACAACCTGACACAACGCATCGTAGCATCGGAAGCGATTGTCATGGAAATGGGTGGAATGCCTAATCCGCTGACTACTTTTCAGGCAATGTCCTTAGATTCTGGCAAAGTACATGACTATTTTACAAAGGATCAATTGATTGAATTACTTGCTTTTATGGATACAGTCATGGGGATTTCTCCACAAGAGTTTGACCAAACCTACGGCGCCATGAAGCCCTTTTTTATCCTACAAACCCTTTCTCAAAATTATTTCGAAGCTTCCGCAAAATCGTATGACCTTATCATTATGTCCTTAGCTGCTGAAAAAAACATTCCTTTAATTGGGCTTGAAACGATTGAGGAACAACTCGGATTTTTTGATGAAATTCCAATGGCGAGTATGGCTGAAATGATTTTAGAAACCATTCGCAACCAAGAAGAAGAAAAAGAAAGCACGTTAAAACTCATGGAATTTTATTCGAAAGAAAAGGTGGATAAATTGATTCCTTTGCTTGAAAAACAATCTGTTGAAATCATGAATTTTGAAGATGTCTTTTTGTATAATCGCAACAAAGCTTGGGTTCCTAAAATAGAAAAAGAGATGAAAAATAAATCCTGTTTCATAGCTGTAGGCGCTGCTCATTTATTTGGTAAAAAAGGATTGATTGAACTTTTAATGGAAGCAGGATACACGGTTACACCAATTTCTAGCAGATAAACCTCCTTATTCAGCTTAATCTATTATCTTTGCAAAAAAAAATATTCGATGAAAAAATTTGCATTATTATTCGCCTCAGCACTATTTTTAGTGAGCTGTGGAGAAACAGAAGAAAAAACAGAGCCTACGACAGAACCTGTTGTTGAAGAAGTTGTAGCGCCTACAACTGACGAAGAAATCTTAGCATACCTTGCTGAAAAAGGTTGGGAAGGTGTAAAACACGAAAGCGGAATGTATGTAGTAACTGACACTTTAGGTGAAGGTGAAGCTCGTCCTGCAATTACGGATGAAGTAACTATTTTTTACGCTGGTTATTTATTAGACGGATTAAAATTTGACGGAACTACTGATGCTCCTGCTACTTTCCCATTAAATCAATTAATTGAAGGATGGCAAATTGGAATTCCTTTGTTTGGAAAAGGTGGAAAAGGTAAATTAATTATTCCTTCTGATTTAGCTTATGGTGATCGTGATAATGGTCAAATCCCAGGTGGATCTACTTTAATGTTCGAGATTGAATTAGTGGATTTTAAACCTGCGCTATAAATTTATTTGCCTAATGGGCGAAAGGAGTTCTCGGAAAGGGAACTCCTTTTTTTTTGAATTAATGTTTCTCTTTCATAATCATGCAAATGTGCTATCTTTGAACATATAAAAAAAATCAATGAAAAACTTAGCATTGTTATTAGTTGCCGCACTTTTTTTAGTGAGTAGTGCTGAACGGGAAGATAAAAAGGATATAACGGACGTAGAAATTTTAGCCTATCTTGCAGAAAAGGGTTGGAAAGGTGTTAAACATGAAAGTGGATTGTATGTTATCACGGATAAATTGGGTGAAGGAACTGATCGCCCTGTCCTTACTGATGAGGTAACTGTTTTTTACGCTGGCTTTTTATTAGACGATTTAAAATTTGATGGAACGACAGAATTTCCAGCTACTTTCCCATTAGATCAATTAATTAAAGGATGGCAAATTGGAATTCCTATGTTTGGAAAAGGAGGAAAAGGAAAATTGATCATGCCTTCTGATTTAGCTTATGGTGATCGCGACAATGGTCAAATCCCAGGTGGATCAACATTAGTGTTCGAGATTGAATTGGTAGATTTTAAACCTGCCAAATAAATTTATTGGCCTTGTGAGTGAAAAGAGTTCTTGGAAAGGGAACTGATTTTTTTACTAAAAAACCTCCTACTCATGATAAACCACCAATTTCTCAATAAACGCATCTCCCATTTCGGTGGAAAAACGGATTAGATAGGTGCCTGCACTGTAATTACTGACATCAAAAGTAGTTTCGCTATAAAAATTGGTGATGGATTCTGAATAAACTTGACGACCAGCTAGTACCTTGGTTTAAAATTTGCCGATTCGCACCTGTTTATGTACCGCTAAAGGCATTGGCTTGTGGTCCTTCATCTCCTTCGCAAAATCCTTGGTCTGGCACTACCCCTCCGCTTGCATTATGCCAAAGCTAGCACATCGCCAGCCGTTATATCGTTGTTAAAAGTATTACAATCAACAAATAATTCATCGTTGATATCACTAGATTGAATGGTAACATCAAGGGAAGAAAAACTGTTTCGGTATATTTCTGATGATCCTCCCAAAGCAGAACCATCCTCCACATAAATCGCTGTATTTACACTCATGTTGTTTTGATCAATACCGTCAAATACGTTTTGTTCGATCGTGGTACTGGTAGCAGTTCGGAGATAAACACCCGTGTTAGCATGGATTAAATCGGCATCACCTGGAATGAAAACACTGTTTTCTCTCACATTAAACCTGTTGTTTATAATTTTAGAATTAGTAACTGCACCATCAAAAGCTACACCAATATGATTATTATCAAAGACAGACCCAGAAATTGTTGAGTTGGCGGTTTCACCCATTGGTTTGGAATAAATACCTACCCATAAATTTTCAAAATTATTTAAATCTGGGCTTGGATCACCGATATAAGCAGAAATAGAGCTAACTTTTACGCTACTATTCCATGCTAAAATTCCATATCCTTTTCTGTCTAGTTTTATTGTATTGCCATACGTTTCATCTAAAACAAAGTCACTTCCTTCAATTCTCATACCTTGAATCCCATCCAATAAAATAAATTCTTGGTGCGCGGTTTGCGCCAACATAGTTATCATTAATCCCTTTACTTTTTAGCAATACGATACAATTGCCAAACTAAGGCCATGGCAACAAGACTTAAAAAGCCTAAGAAATGTAAGGTTTTTTCAAACCCTATTCTGTTGGCTAATTGCATGCCTGTGTTGTGTCCAAAAACGTGTCCTACGGAAAAAGCAATGCTATAAAAGGCCATGTATTCGCCAGAATTGCCGCGTTTTGATCGTTCCATGGCATAAGTATTTGAAAAAGGAAATGCCATCATTTCACCGAAGGTCAAAAAAACCATACTCACCCATAAAATTCCTTGCCAAGGGGTTAGGTTTAAAATAACATAGCCTAGCCCAACTATGAAAATCCCACCAAACATTAAAAGAATGACTGGAATTCGGCTGTTTTCCAAATATTTAACCAAAGGCATTTCAATGAGAAAAATTAAGATCCCGTTGGCGGCAAACAAAAATCCAATCTCCAATTCCGTTAGGCAATGATATTGATCGTAATAAATTGGCAGCGTGGATAATAATTGTAAGAAGACAAAACTAAAAATCACCATGGCACTTACAAAGAGCCAAAATTGCCCATCCAAATAAGCTGATTTTGCGTTCGGATTAACTTCTATTTCTGTTGCTTCTATCTTTTTTGGATTTAAGAGTTTGAGTAAAATAAATCCTGCTAAAAGACAGGTTAAGCCATCAATCCAAAACAACCCTCGGTAACTGAGTGCAAAAATAATAAGCCCTCCAAGTGCAGGGCCAATTGAAAAACCGAGGTTAATTGCGAGTCGCACCAAGGTTAATGAACGGGTTTTATTCTCAGGTTTGCTGTAAGTTCCCAAGGCAACAAACATGGCAGGGCGAAACATATCCGCCACCGACATCAAAATAAAAACACCAATACACAAGCCTACAAACGATTCGATAAATTGCAGCCCAAGAAACAAAATTCCTGCACCAACTAAACTAAAAACCATTACTTGGTAGGCCCCAATTTTATCGGTAAAACGTCCCCCAAGCCATGAGCCTGCCACCGAACCTAAGCCAAAAGAAGTCATTACCCAGCCAACATCGCTGAGGGTGAAGTTTAATTCCTTTGTTAAGTACAAGGACAAAAAAGGTACCACCATCGTCCCCGCTCGATTTACCAATGACACCAATGCCAGCCACCAAACCTCTTTGGATAATCCTGCAAATGAGTTGAAATACAGATTTATTAATCGTTTCATTTTACTACAAAAAAAAAGCCCGACATGTTTGCCGAGCTCGTATAAATAATTTTATGGTTAAGTTAAATTATAGTACAACCCCAGTCATCTGCTTTATCGCAGACAATTGAAGAATCTCGTCTTATAATTACTTGTTGTTCCATGTTCTTAATCTTTCACTGTGCCAATATACGTTCAAAATTTCGGATGGGTTGGGTATTTGGTAAAAAAAATTTCGAATTTCAATTCACGATTTTGTTTTGTCATGGTTTTTGTGCCAAAAACACACGCCAAAACGACCAAAAAAACCTTTAATTGGAACGGATTACATCCGGTCAGGTAAAGGATCGACTCGGTTGGAGTCGTTTTTGGGGTGGCTTTGTTTCCGTTTTGTACCAAGGAGGTTAAGAATTTATGGAAACTAGTATCGGCTGTCCCCTTAATAAACTATCTTTGTGCCCATAAAGTAAACGGATATCATGCATTTTCTTGAATTAAAATTACACGCCAATCTTTTAAAAGCCATTTCAGAATTAGGCTATAAAGAACCTACCATCATTCAAGAAAAAGTGATTCCTTGTGTGTTGCACGGAAAAGATGTAATAGGTTCGGCGCAAACGGGTACTGGGAAAACAGCTGCTTTTGCCTTGCCTATTTTACAACGAATTTTAGCTGGTGGAAATGTGGTTAAACGTGGAAAACATGTCACCGCCTTAATTTTAAGTCCTACGCGTGAATTGGCGGTACAAATTGATCAGAGCTTTAAATCATTCGCGAAATATACAAACATCACCAGTACAGTTGTTTATGGAGGTATGTCAATCGAACCTCAAAAAGATGTTTTAAAAAAAGGAATTGATATTTTAATTGCCACGCCTGGTCGTTTGTTGGATTTATACAAACAAGAATATTTTGACCCAACCTATATCGAAACCTTGGTGATTGACGAGGCCGATTTAATGCTTGACATGGGATTTATTGACGATGTGAAAAAAATCGAGAAAATTTGTCCACCGGAGAAACAAGTGTTGTTCTTTTCTGCCACGATGCCAGATAAATTTGAGGGGTTGACCAATTCAATTTTAAGAAATCCTGAAGTG
The DNA here is from genome assembly GCA_044361315.1 of Crocinitomix sp. Classification (GTDB taxonomy): domain Bacteria; phylum Bacteroidota; class Bacteroidia; order Flavobacteriales_D; family Crocinitomicaceae; genus Crocinitomix. The sequence goes on from JBIKJA010000012.1 coordinate 83,904, forward strand.
GTTTCGGTAGCACCCCGATCGTCAGTGGCAAAATCAGTAGATCAAAAACTGTACTATGTCCCAAAGGCAAAAAAGATGGAACTTTGCCTGCATTTATTGAGGAATACCATCAAAGGAAATGTCCTAATTTTTAGAAGAACCATTTTTGGCGTTGAAAAATTGGAACAAACCTTGCTCAAAAACAATTACAAGGTGGTGAGTATTCACGGCGATAAATCACAAACAAAACGACAAGAAGCCTTGGATCAATTTAAAGCGGGTGAAGTGTCTATTTTAATTGGCACAGACGTCGCATCCCGTGGAATTGATATTGAGAATTTGGACGTGGTATTAAATTTCGATTTGCCCAACATTCCGGAAACCTACGTTCATCGAATTGGTCGAACGGGTCGTGCCAATGAAAAAGGAAAATCGTATGCTTTTTGTTCGGCAGATGAAAAAGACTATGTAATTGCCATTCAAAAATTGACACACATTACAATTCCAGTAGTGGAGGAACATCCTTATCCGTTAGATCCTGCAGAAAAACCACAAGTACACAAGAAAAAATCAGGCAGTAAACACAAAAAAGGACGCAAATCGGAGGCCTCTAAAAAGAAAAAAACGCGCTGGTATTAGTTATTTATTTTTAATATAAATATGCTGAATATTACTCCGTTCCGATTTTCTGGCGTCGATTGTAAAGTGATTATTTAAGGATTTAAGGTTTAAGCCAATTACTTTGCGGTTTGACAATTAGACGTGCATTATTATAGGCCATTTTTAAAGTTAAGCAAGTTCTTGCTGTGTAAGTTGATTCATTCAATTTGTGCACAACAACTGCCAAGTCTGGGTTTGGTGAACCAGAGGTTAGACACAACGGTAATAAAAGTTGAATTTTATTGTCGTAAAATTGTGGGACTGCAATTTTATAATTGGTGCGCGCCTTCTTCTTTACTTCATCTATAGCCCCCACTAATTGTCTTCGCAAATCTGCATCATCTGCATTCTGCAAGTGAGCTGGAAATCGACATAAATTGTCTTTAATAATGTGATCCAAATCAGGGATTAAATCACATTTTGGATTGAAAATTAATAATTCTGGCTTATCAAAAAAGTCAGCTACTTCTGGAATCGAATGCGAAAAATATTTCAAAAGGGTATTATCGCTTTTCTTTAAAAATGCTTTAAAACAAAAAGGAGTCGTAAATCCGGCTTTTGGATTTTTGTATTCTTCAAAAAACGCAAATATATCTTCCAAATTTTCAGTAACTAAACCAGTATTAAAACATGCGAATTTATTATCTGATGTAAACCCAACTTTTTTTTCAAGAAGTAACTTTCTAAATGTAAACTCTAAATAATTCTTTAAAATTCCATTGTTTTTAGAGAATGAATCTGAAAAATCCCAATCTTCTTTTGCTACTAAATTATCAGCTAAGAAAGAAATAGCTTGATCATGACTTGGAAAATACGCGAATTTAAAAAGTTCTGAAATGAATGGGTTCTTTGACATGTCAATTACGGTTTGAGGGTTAGAGTTTAAAAATAAGAGCCATCAACTTTAATAAGGATGGCTCTCTTTATGTAGTTTTGTTTTTATCTTCTTTTTTGCAGATAGACCTGCAACCATCTATATTTTACATTGCACAAATGTAGAAATATTCTTTTGAGGAAGCAATTTTTTTTAAGCCCTTTTTTTTTTGAAATTATTTCATTTTTGGTTTCTCAATAAAACCTCTATTTATTTTTAATGTAAATATGCTGAATATTGCTCCGTTCCGATTTTCTGGCGTCGATAATAAAGTGATGATTTAAAGAATTAATAAAAGGCCTCAACTTCGGGAAGCCGTAATTTCTTGGATCAAAATCTGGTTTCTTTTTCAATAAAAGTGAGCCAACCTCCGCCAAGGATGCCCATCCGTCATCGTCACAAATATCATCCACAGAAAATTTCAACAAATTAATCAAGCCTTCGCTCACCACTTCGTCTTTTTCGGCTGGGGCAATTTGTTTATCGGAGGTTTTTTTCGTTTTATTTACTTGCACTTGTTTCACCTTTGCACCGGCAATAATTTCAATATAAATGAACTTATCACAGGCCACAATAAAAGGTTTGGGAGTTTTTTTCTCGCCAATTCCAATTACTAATTTACCCGATTCACGAATCCGTGTGGCCAATCTAGTAAAATCACTATCACTGGACACCAAACAAAATCCGCCCACTTTGTCGGAATGTAAAATATCCATGGCATCAATAATCATAGCTGAATCGGTGGCATTTTTTCCGGTGGTGTAACCGTATTGTTGAATTGGTGTGATGGCATGTTCCAACAAAGGTGCTTTCCAACCTGTAATTCCTGGTCGGGTCCAATCTCCATAAATTCGTTTAATCGTTGGCGTACCAAGTTTTGCAATTTCATCCAACATCCCTTGCACATTGGCGTAAGGTATATTATCGGCATCAATTAAAACTGCCAAATGCATGTCTTTTTTATCATTCATAAGGTTAAGGTAAGGATATTATTCAAATTTCAACACTTATATCAATTAACAATCAGTTGCCGGAAATTTAATCGATGAGAAAAAACCCGCCGTAGGGATAGTGATGCCTCACGTCCCAATAAACGGCCGAGAGGAATGCCCACCCCTGATAGCAGGTATAGCTTGGCGCAGCAGAAAACAATTGAAGCTCCGCAAGCTATTTTGACGTTAGGAAAACATGGATGGTGGACAGCTGAAAATGGTTTTGTGCAAGCCAACTTTAGTGGAGAGCAGGATTAGGTGACTAGAATAGAGCTAATGTTATCCAATCGATTTTAAAATCGATTTTAAGTTTTCTTTTTCTGATTCGGTAAAACCACCGCTCAATTCAACCGATTCTAATTTTTTTAAAATTTCATTGAGCGCTTTTGAATCTTTCGGATACGCTTTACAGCATCCGCAGTACATGGAATGCAATTTAATCTGGATTTTTTCAGACACGTTGAGTTTGGTTAAATAACCTTTCTCGATATAATATGTTATCTTTTCACACGTCATGCCCCAAACCATTTTCGGTCTAAACAATCTCTTAACTGCACCTTAGCCCGATGCATGATTACCCAAAGATTAGACGATGTGATTTGATAATCATTACAAACTTCTTCACTTTCTTTTCCTTCCACTAATTTATCCAACACCACACCTCGCCATTTGTCTGGCAAAGCACCGATGCAACCATCAATTGCTTGTTTTAATTCTTCATTTTCAATCGAAACATCAATTTCTGCTAACCTCCCTAGTTTAAACGTCCACCCAATCCAAAACCATTTTAAGGAAATATCCGTTTTTGACCTTCTAAGATAAAGAACAAAATAAGAGAGAAATAAGACACAAATAAAACTGATAATTCCCATGATCGTGACACAAATTTAAGAAAAGGAACCTATTTATCATTAAAACAAATCATGTTGAAAAAATTGAAGAACTTATTGTCCAATTTAGGTCAGAATGAAGCCTAGAATAACTACTTTTGTGGACTAAATTTATTGAGCGCAAAAATGAATACGAAAACGCAAATACCTGCAACCGTTGAGCAAGCAGTTGAACTTGGATTATTAGCTTCTGAATTTGAATTGATTAAAGAAGCTTTGGGGCGTACCCCTAATTTCACAGAATTGTCTGTTTACTCGGTGATGTGGTCAGAACATTGTTCGTATAAAAACTCCATTAAATGGCTAAAAACCTTGCCGAAAGATGGACCACACATGTTGGTAAAAGCGGGTGAGGAAAATGCAGGGTTGGTGGATATTGGCGATGGAATTGGTTGCGCATTTAAAATCGAATCACACAACCACCCAAGTGCGTTGGAACCTTATCAAGGTGCAGCAACTGGAGTTGGTGGAATCAATAGAGATATTTTTACCATGGGTGCTCGCCCAATTGCACAATTAAATTCGTTGCGTTTTGGCGACATCAAAAATGAACGCACCAAATGGTTGGTGAAAGGCGTAGTAAAAGGAATTGGGGATTATGGAAATGCCTTTGGTATTCCAATCATTGGCGGCGAAACCATGTTTGACAAATGTTACAATACCAATCCACTGGTTAACGCTTTTTCAGCAGGAATTTTAGAAGGAAAAATGATTTCAGCGACCTCGGCAGGCCCAGGAAATCCAGTGTATATTGTCGGATCGGCAACTGGAAAAGATGGAATTGCAGGAGCAGCATTTGCAAGTAAAGATATTACCGAAGAATCATCAGCCGATTTGCCAGCAGTGCAAGTAGGCGATCCTTTTCAAGAAAAATTGTTGTTAGAGGCTACCCTCGAATTGGCTAAAACAGATGCAGTGGTCGGCATGCAAGACATGGGCGCAGCAGGAATCACGTGTTCGACCTGTGAAATGAGTGCGGCAGGTAAAAATGTGGGTATGGACATTGATTTATCAAAAGTGCCAACTCGACAAGAAAACATGAAAGATTGGGAAATTCTTTTATCTGAATCACAAGAGCGTATGTTATGTGTGATCCAAAAAGGAAAAGAACATGTGGTAGAGGCAATTTTTGAAAAGTGGGATTTATTGGCTGTTCAAATTGGTGTGGTCACTGAGGGTGGAATCATCAATTATTCAATGAATGGCGAAGTAGTGGCTTCTGTTCCTGCTAAATCGCTTGTGCTAGGTGGTGGAGCACCAGTTTACGAAAGAGAATACCGTGAACCAGCTTATTACCAAGAATTCAAAAAATTTAACATCGACGCAGTTGAACAACCAGAAGATCTAAAAGAAGTGGCAATGGTTTTATTGCAACATCCAAACATCGCTTCTAAACGATGGATTTACGAGCAGTACGATTCAATGGTAGGGACAAAAACCATGACCACCAACCGTCCTTCCGATGCGGGAATTACCAATATCAAAGGCTCAAATCGTGCTATTGCGATGACAGTTGATTGTAATTCACGTTACGTCAATGCAGATCCAGAAATCGGAACACAAATCGCTGTTTCAGAAGCCGCTCGAAATATTGTTGTTTCAGGAGGTGTTCCAAGTGCAGTGACCAATTGTTTAAATTTCGGAAATCCGTATAATCCAGAATGTTATTGGCAATTTGTTGGCGCTATCAAAGGAATGAGTGCCGCTTGTCTTAAATTCCAAACACCAGTTACCGGTGGAAACGTTTCATTTTACAATCAAACCGTTATCGGCGGAAAAGATATTCCTGTATTTCCAACGCCAACCATCGGAATGATTGGTGTGGTTAATGATAAATCAAAAATCATGACCTTGGATTTTAAACAAAAAGGCGATTTAATTTTCTTAATTGGCGAAGCTAAAAACGACATCGCATCGTCAGAATATTTGGTTTCTTACCACAAAATAGAAGCCTCACCAGCACCGTATTTCGATCTTGAAAAAGAATACGAATTGCAAGAAACCATCAAAGGATTAATTGATCAACGATTAATCAACGCAGCCCACGATTGCGCCGATGGGGGACTATTTATTGCACTTACCGAAATGGCCATGCCAAACAAACTTGGTTTTGACATCGTTACCGATGCCGAAATTCGCGAAGATGCCTTCTTATTCGGCGAAGCACAAAGTAGAGTAGTGGTGACCATTAGCGAAGAACAAGAAGAGGATTTTATCGAGTTTATGATTGCGCAAGACGTTCCATATACCTTATTAGGCCACGTAACCAAAGGCAAAATGTGTGTCGATGAGGTTTTATACGGTCAAGTAGAGGAAATCAAAGATATTTACGATACCGCTTTAGAGAAAGCGTTGATGTAAAGCAAGTTAATAAAAACTAACTAGGGGGATAACATCACGTGTCCCCCTTTTTTTGGCTTAAATTTTTTCTTTTTGGGCGCTCGGGCGGGCTGCTCCGGGCTGCGCTTCGCTCCGGTTTTTTATCCCCAATCTAATTAAATTGGGGATAAAAGAACTAAACCCTCCATATCCCTAGCGCGGGTTTTTGCAAAAGTTTTAAATTATTTCTCTAGGTGTCATGTTACAGATTTTTAAAAATTATTCTTTTCTAACGCGTCAATGGTATTATTTTGTTCTAGGTATTTATACCTAAAAACTAAGTGTAAAAACTTAAAAATAATTGATAATCAGTTTTTTATTTAAAAATAATTGCTATTTTATTTGGTTGGGTTTTTTTTTATTTTTAACATTGCCATGTCCTATCCAAATGTCGACAATTTTGAGGCCCAAATTAAAATGTTAATCTTAAATTTAAATTTCATGAAAAAGTTAAAAATAATTTTCGTGGCGAGTGCATTTTTAATCGCTTTTACAAGTTGCGAAAAAAATGAAATTCAACAGAATGAAAACACACAATCAACCAATCCAGATCGAACACAAAATGAGCAAATTGATGAAAGTACGATTATAGACCGTCATATTTTTCCAGAACTTTATGTAGAAAATGGGGTGCTAACTTTTGCTTCAATTGAGTATTACGAATCGCTGGTAATTGATGAAGATCAGTTAAATAGTATTGCTAAATTAACAGAATACCTTCAATCTTCAAAGTTTAAATCTTATGGTAAAACAAATGGAGTCACAAGTATTTATAAAGATGAGTTTATGGATAACATCATGAATCCGGACATGGTGGTTAAAATTGGAGAGTGGTTCATTTATGTCAATCCAGAAAATGAAACTGTAAAGGCGATTTCCGATAAAGAATCAAATGCCTATCAATCGCTTTTGAATAATTCAAATCGAACAATTAAAAATTTCTCAATTGGAGATGACGTATTAGATCATTTAAAAAATAATACGATTCCACAAGATAGGGCATGTGGTGGAATAGGCGGTTTCGACCAAACTTCAGCAAAGGTTTATGTTGTTGGATCGACTTGGTATGAAAGTGAATTTCATTTTAATAGGTTTGGGATATATTTTGTCTTAAAAGGAGGTTTTGATTCTAACGACATCACTGGTTTTGGTTCTGGAATTGAATTACAATTTATGGCACCTGAACTTTGGTGCCAAAGACGGCCTTGTGGTGCAGGTACTATTAAAACACGCAGTACTGCACCAATACCTTATGCAGGGGTTCATCAAGCAGATTTTAAATTTTACGACGACGTTCGAAACTTAAATGGTTATTATTTCTATTGCCGTGTTAAAGTTAATTATGGCGCTTCAACTTATTATAGTTCGTACGTTGGCAATTCAGTGAATTATTAGAAAATGGATTTTATAAAACACATCCTTATTATTATGTTTGTTGGGCAAGGATTTGCCCAACAAACTTTTTATTTTCGTCCAAAAATTGAAAATAAGATTCATCAAAATCTAAGCGAATATCCGCAGATAAATTCGTTCTTTAACAATAACTATAATACTTCTTATGTACCGATTCCTTATGGAACTGTCAAGGCACCAGTCTTTTTTACAACTAAATCGTTTACACTGGGTTTAAATTTTGGTGTAAGATTTAATAATAACGATTTATTAGAGCTTGGTTGGAATGAAGATCAGTCAGGTAGTAAAATAGTTCATTCTAATTTGGGTTTTAATCCTGATTATCCAAATGTTTACTTTCCTCAAAATGGGGTAAAGTTTGGCATTAATCTCGTGAATCAAAGATTCGAATTACTGTATTATAAAAGACGAAAAACAAACCGAGATGCGACTTTATTAAATTCACCGAATTCGTATTTCGTTTTTGGAACTGGATTAAAATACATGCGCAATACAGTCAGTCCAACTAATCCTCACAACGGACAAACCTTTAAATCTGATGGTGGTTATTATGATAATATTGAAATGTTTTGGGAACATCAGGTTTTTGGATGGACTAAATACTCAGGTTTTTGTACTTTAGGTTTTTCTTCAGATTTAAATTTCAATACTACCTATTTATTTTCTTGGTCATTATTATATACTGTTGGTTTTAACATACTTCAAAGTACTCAGGATAAATTAGATATTTATGAGAACGACATTTTAGTAAAAACATACAATTATGAGACTTACAGTCGTGGAAGCGGATTTCAATTACAGATTTCAAGAAAACTACAAGTTCATCCATGGAAAAAATGGAAGAAAGATTAATGCCATTTTCAATTAATAAGCCAAAATGATGCAGTCAGATAATCATAAAAAGATGCCCAATGCAATTCTTGTTTTGGGTTTCTTTTTTAATTGTTTTGGAATCAGTTATAAAAAATCAAATTATTCTAATACACTATTTTTTAATGGCGACTATAATTATGTTTTAACTCATGGCACTAGAAATTTTAATAAATATTGGATAAGAATAGAAACTGGTGAACGTGGGACAACCACATTCGGCTATGTCAAAGAGTCAGATTTGAGTGGACCTCTAGAAATAAGAGCAAATATGTAATTCATGAATAAATCAATAATTATTTTAATCACATTAATTTCTGCGCAGTTGTGTACTGCGCAGATTTTATCTATATCACCAATTATTGGAGGCAAAATTGAATGCGCACGGTTTAATTATCGAGCAAATGTGCCAATAAATTCATTAATTGAAAGTCGCGCTCCAGTTTTTAGTCCAATGCGTTCGGTTCTTTTTGGAATCAACTTAAACTACGAAAACAAAAGAAATACGTTTGGTTTAGGTATCATTTTAAATGAACAAGTTCATACTACTATAATTCATAGTTTTCCCGTAATCATTGACAATCAAAAGATTCTCTATGAAAAACGCTACAATTTGGGTGAGAAATTAATTAAAATACCTTTAACTTATCGTTTAGCATTTTTAAAAAATAATGGAGAACACGCCAATTTAAGTTTACTCACTGGAGCCAATTTAATTTTCTTTAATAAGCAGACAAACGGTATAAAACAAATTGGTTCAACAGAAATATTTACGTTGGATGATGGGACAATCGCAAATAACCTTTCTGTCGAAACTTATCAATACGAATTAAACGGAGGAAAACTAAATTTAAGTCTTGAATTAGGCTTGGCGTACAAATTCAAAATAGGACAAAAACATCATTTAATCACTAGCTTAAGTTACGAACAAGGGGTTAGATTTTTAACCCAAAGTCAAACAATTTTCACCTATTTTAATGGTTCTAAATTATCTAATGTCAACAGTTCACGAGGTAGTTCATTTCACCTTAAACTAATGTTTCCGTTAAATATCAAATCCACTAAATGAAAATAATTCTTCTTCTAATTTTTAGCTTATTTAATTTGGTTTCATATTCTCAAAAATGGTCGTTAAGTCCTTTTATTGGCAATGCTGTGATGGTTTCAGGAACAGATAAAGGTCTTCAACTCCCAAATTCAAATGATTTATATGGTTTAGGTTTTAATTATTTGAAACTGAATTATCATTTAATGAGCCCTCTAACGTTCGGATTAAAAGTAAACTACAAAAAGGATCGTTTAACATATTCTACAGGCCTTATTTTTGGCGATCAAAGTTGGTCGAATGTTCAATTTTACACCTTAGGGCCTAAACTTGAAAATCAAATTTTTACGAACACCCTTTTTGTACGTGGAAGTGGCACTGGATTGTACAATTTTAAAATACCAATTTCAGTTAGTTATCAATTCACGAAACCTTTACAACGTAAAAATGGAGTTCAAGTTCAACTACATACTGGGTTAAACATATCTTTTTATGAAAGATGGAACGCAAACAGTTTTGATGCCGATATTATGAAAAAGTTTACGGCCGATGACAATGATGGTTGGATGATTCTGCCTTATTATTTTACATCTGTAAACATTAATAACGATGTTATTGACCAAGTTTATTGGAGTGCCAATTTAAACAAAGGAATAAATTTGAGTTTTGATTTAGGTCTAAATTTCAACTGGTATATAAAAGTAGACATTGGATGACAAGTTCATTGTATTATGAACAAGGTGTTAGAAATGTCTCTGCAATTGTTGGTGAAATCTATGTAAATGGTGAATATGTAGGATTGGATGGTGTCTACAGCCGCGGCAGCGCCATTCATTTAAAACTATTGTTTCCAATTACTTTAAAAAAGAAGAATAAATGATGTCGTGTAGCTTTTTTTCTTTAAACAGTCCTCAGTAAAATAATTTTGTCTTAAAACTATATTTTTTCTGGTCGTCTTAAATTTATAAAAATCAACCCTTCTCCACAAACACAATATCAAAACTCACTTCAGAAAACGACTTAAACATGGCAATCACTCCACAATAAACGTCAAACGAGAGTTGCACCGCTTTTTTCAATTTTTCTTGGTTTAAATGGGCTCCCGTAAACGTGAAGGTGATGTGTGTTTTTTTGTAAATTTTCGGATGTTCCTCGGTTAACTCGCCTGTTGCTTCTATTTGAATGGCATCAACCGACAAGTGCATTTTTTTGATTAACGAAGCAATGTCCATTCCTGTGCAACCAACTAAAGAGGCCAACATTAATGGTTTCGACCGCAATCCAGCATCATTTCCGCCAAATTCGGTGGCAGCATCCAAGGTAATTTCACCACCTTGTGTGCTTACGGCAAAGGTCATGTCTTTAACCCAAGTTGATTTTACAAGATGCTCCATCGTTTCGTTTTTAGAAAATGAATAATTTAACCTTAATAAACCATGTTTATTCCAGTGAAATTTTGTGGTCTAATTCGTTTCAATTCAGCTTTTACCTCTGCAGAAACAGCTAACGTATCAATAAAATCGGCAATACTTTCGGCACTTATTTTAGCATTAGTTCTGGTTAATCCTTTTAAGGCCTCATAAGGTTTTGGATATCCTTCACGGCGCAAGACAGTTTGAATCGCCTCGGCAACCACCGCCCAATTGTCTTCCAAATCAGCATCTAATTTTTCGCGGTTTAACAAAAGTTTATTAATCCCTTTTAAAGTCGAATGCAAAGCAATTAAGGTATGCGCAATTGGAACACCAACATTTCGCAACACCGTCGAATCTGTAAGGTCGCGTTGTAACCTCGAAACTGGTAATTTAGCTGAAAGATGCTCGAAAATAGCATTTGCCATGCCAATATTCCCTTCCGAGTTTTCAAAATCAATCGGGTTCACCTTGTGTGGCATCGCAGACGAACCAATTTCACCCTCTTTAATTTTTTGTTTAAAATAATCCATCGAAATGTACGTCCACATGTCCCGGTCTAAATCAAGAATAATGGAGTTAATTCGTTTCATGGCATCAAATAAAGCCGCCGCATTGTCATAATGTTCAATTTGTGTAGTGGTTTGGCTTCGCTCAATTCGCAAGGTTTGATTCACGAAGTTATTGGCAAAACTCACCCAATCAATTTCAGGAAAAGCCACAAAATGAGCATTCATATTTCCTGTTGCACCACCAAATTTCGCTGAAAAAGGCACCGCCAATAGCTGTCTTTTTTGAATATCTAAACGCTCAACAAAAACATAAATCTCTTTACCCAAACGTGTTGGCGAAGCTGGTTGTCCATGCGTTCGTGCCAACATCGGAATTTCTTTCCAATCTTGACTTAAGTCGTTGAGCGTGTGAATTAATTCGTCAAGTAATGGAATATATTCCTCGTAAATGGCATCACGCAACGAAAGAGGAACAGCGGTATTATTTATGTCTTGAGAAGTCAAACCAAAATGAATAAATTCTTCAAATTTTTGCAGTCCAAGTGCTTCTAATTTTTCCTTTATAAAATATTCAACCGCCTTCACATCGTGGTTAGTGATTTTCTCAATATCTTTGATGTGCGTGGCGTCTTTCTCAGAAAAATTTCGATAAATTGCCCGTAAATCATCCTTTTTACTTTGAGGAAAATCAGCCAAAGCAGTTATATTCAGTTGACTTAATTCGATAAAATATTCGATTTCAACCATTACCCTGTATTTGATCAGGGCAAATTCAGAAAAGTAATTGGCTAAGTTTTCAACCTTGTTTCTATAACGGCCATCGATGGGTGAAATCGTTGTTAACGTATTCATGTATTCTCATTATTATTGAGCCACGAAGATAGTTAAAACTCATTGGATAACCTTGGATTTGGGTATAAATTCCTCATGATTATGACAAATACCACACTATTTTTTTACAGTAAATGGAAAGTTAGGATCCAAATAGGAATTGTGATCAAATTTGATTCAAATGTTCTAAAACGATTTACCCTTTCATCAACTCTTCAATAATCCGATCCGTTGTAAATCCTTCTGCTTCGGCGCGGTAATTCCGCACAATTCGGTGTCTTAAAATGGCAGGTGCAACTGCTTTCACATCTTCAATATCTGGCGAATATTTACCTTTTACAGCCGCATGGCATTTTGCACCAATTATTAAATATTGTGATGCTCTTGGTCCTGCTCCCCAATCCAAATATTTGGCCGTTAAATCGCTGGTGTAAGGTGAGTTTTTACGTGTTTTGGCTACTAATTTAACTGCGTATTCATAAACGCTTTCAGGAACCGGAATTCTTCTAACTAAGTTTTGGAAGTAGATGATTTCTTCAGCATTTAAAATCGGATTTAACGCTGTTTTTAAATCTGAGGTCGTGTTTTTTACAATTGAAATTTCTTCGTCGTAGGTCGGGTAATCCACCCAAATATTAAACATAAAACGGTCTAATTGAGCTTCAGGCAAAGGGTATGTTCCTTCTTGTTCAATTGGATTTTGTGTCGCCAAAACAAAAAACGGATTGTCTAATTCATAGCGAATCCCAGCAGCGGTAACCGTTTTTTCTTGCATGGCCTCTAATAAAGCGGCTTGTGTTTTAGGAGGAGTTCGGTTAATCTCATCAGCCAAAACTATGTTGGCAAAAATGGGTCCTTTAATAAATTTAAACGCCCTGTTTTGATCCAAAATTTCAGAACCAACAATGTCCGATGGCATCAAATCCGGCGTAAACTGAATTCGTTTAAAGCTCAGTCCGAGCGAATCTGAAATGGTTTGGATCAACAAGGTTTTTGCTAATCCTGGAACACCTACTAATAAACTATGCCCTCGACTAAAAATCGACATAATCACCTGATCAACCACTTGGTCTTGTCCAACAATTATTTTATGAATTTCGGACTTTAATGCTTTGTATTTGACCGTCAACAAATCAATCCCCTCTTTATCTGATATATTTTGCATAGCTTATTTTGAATGTCTAAAATTAGTAAAAACTACTTGGATTTCGATGTCGAACTGGATAATTTACCTCCTTTATTCAACATAAATCCAAAAACGGCGCCTACTACGCCCCCCACAATGTGTGTCGAATGAGAAATATTGTCATCTGTAGTGGCGCCCATCACTTCTTTGCCAATGTAAACAATGACAATCAAAATAAATGTCAACGGAATTTCTTTCGATCTAAAGTTTACCAAAGAAGTCAATAAAATCAGCATAAAAACAATGCCACTCGCTCCCAAAAGCATATATTTTGAAAATAGTAAGTGGATAACGGAGCAAATTAACGCCGTTGTAAATAACATAATTAGGGTGTTTTTACTCCCGTATTTTTCTTCGATAATAGGCCCTAACAATAAAATAAAGGCTAAATTTCCAATTAAATGGTCACTGTTAACATGCCCAAGCGCATTGGAAAACAATCGAAAATACCAAGAACCGCTGCTAAAATTCCATTCGGGAACTAGGACAAAGTACTCGTTGAATAAGCCGAGTTGGTGGTTGAGTAAATAGACACCCGCACAAAGCAAAGAAAAACTTAATATTACAGGTGAATTAAATGTTATTTTCATTTCGTAGTATTCGTGAATTAAAACGTAAGTTTAATTATTTTTGTTGTATGAGAATCAAATATAAGTTAAATACAAATTTCAGAAAAATATTCAGCTTGACAATTCTTTGTCTTTCAATTTCCAACGGACACGCACAAATTAGTGGGGGTGAAATTCGTTCGGATGAAAAACAAAAAAAGGAAAAAAAATCACTTGTTGATGAAGATTTTAATGTCGATAGTTTAAATGGAAACATCTTTTATGTTTCAAGTTTAATTCAACATTCCTTTCGCAGTTTCGAAGATCAATCGGTTTATAATCAATATGTCTTGTTGTCAGATGAAACACCAATGATTAGGGCAGGGGTGGATGTTGGAATAATTATGCCTTTGGCAAAAAAGATTAGTTTAAGTGCTGGGTTGACCTACTTTTTTCATGGCGAACAATATGCTTATGATGATCCTACCAACGATTCGACCTACCAATATTCGCGTGTTTATTCACAAGCGGGTATTCCACTAAAATTACGTTTTACCCATGGTGATAACCTTCAAGTAACTGGTTATTTAGGGCTTACGCCTTTAAATATTTTGAATTTCAAGTACACCGCTCAATCAAATAGCGCAGAAGGGGTTTTTGTTGATAATGGTTCAGCGGTTGTTTCTGAAGGATTTACGCCGTTTAATATCATGGCTTCGGCTGGAATAGGACTAAATTATTATATTAATCATTTTGGTTTTTCACTTTCGACAGAATACAGAAGACATTTGATGAATACCTATAGTGAAAACACATTTAAACGAACCCATTTTATGTATGGCTTAGGTTTAAATTTGGGATTTCAATGGAGATTTTAAATAGAACAATTTGATCCTTGATTCAGAGGCAGATTTTGACGTACATAATAATCCATACTTGATAGAAGTCGAAACGAGGTAAAAAATTCAATTATTAATTTGACCGATCATTTATTCAAACGCCAAAAGAAATCTATTAGAAATTTATCACATGATGTATAAAAATTATCTGCAAGCTTATATCGATGAGTTCTGTTATCCACTAAATGGACGATATTTAGGAGATAATCTATTCAATAGCTCATTGTTGCTTCAATTTCAGCAAACAAAACCAAAAACTGATAAGCATGAGATCAATTAATTTTATTATCCGCTTTTCTAATTATCTCATGTCGCCCAGAGAATATCGATATTGAAGTGGAAGCGGCAAGTCCTAAATTGGTTGTTTTCTCGCATTTAATTCCTGACAATGCAATGATCATTGCGGTTTCCAGAAGTTTTTCTACACTTCAACCATCAGACAGCACTTCCATCGAAGATTTGTTGGTTTCGGGGGCACAGGTTTCAGTAACTACGGATGAAGGAAAAATTGATCTATTCGAATTTTCACTGGGCTTAGATGCGAGTCATAAAATGCCAAAAACACCAGGTAAGGTTTATGATTTATTGGTGATCAAAGATTCGGATACACTTTCTTCAACAATAAAATGTTGCAGAAAGTTTATTTAACGGAAATCACACTGGTTATTCTAAAATAAGCGGAGGACACCACTGTTTACTTAAATTTCAAAATTTTTGATAATCTTTTAGAGAAAAACTGTTAAGCTATTAATGTTTACAAGAGTAAAAAGAGTTTGCTAAGTGTAACTGTTGATCCAGTTAATTTTTTTAAAAATGGATCAAACTCTTTAAATTCTGCCACCTTATTGATTGATGCAGAGTTTTCTGGAACTTACGAAAACTCAATCCTGATTGAGAATTTTGCCACGTATGATAGCTTATTGGTTGCTTTGTTAAATATCAGTGAAACATATTATAATGATTTGACGCTAAGAGGAAAATCAGGAAGTTTCTTTAAAACTTTAAATATCGAACTAGTTAGTTACCCAAAAAACATGGTAAATGGTTATGGCTTTTTTAATACACATGCGCCTGATATTCGTTTTTTTGATTAAGGCGAATTCTAAGTTAGGACATATTTTTTTGGTAACGGTGAACTTATCTCCAAGATATATGTTTTACTCTCGATGTCTATTCGTGAGAAAAAAATGAACCGAGATGAAGAAGTGAAGGATTTGCGCCCAGTTATACTTCTAGAAGTAAATGGAGAAAAAAATCCTATCGAAGCTTTTATGCATTTTACGTTGCGTCCTATTTTAAAAATGCAACATGATCAAATTCTTCGTGTATTTCGAAATGAAAGAAATTTGAACTTTGATGTTTTACTAGGAAAGGATATGTCTAAAAAGCATCCATACATCTCTCAGTATTTTCAAAAAAATCCCGCGTTAAGAAACCTATTTATTGGTATGGTGATTGGGCAATTCACGGCCGAAGAGGCGACCATTTATTTTGAACATCAAAGAGCAATTAATAAGCGGATTATTGACATGTTAGCAGTGCGATTTTTGTCCGAATTTTTGGATAAGACTAATCTATAAAATAATTTAGCGCTAAGCTATACGAGGTTAATCCAAACCCAAAAATCACGCCTACACAGACCGGCGATAAAAACGATTCGTGACGAAAACTTTCTCGCGCTGTGACATTAGAAATATGCACTTCCACCACAGGTGTTTTCACTGAACTAATTGCATCACGAAGAGCGATGGAAGTATGTGTGTATCCACCTGCATTCAAAATTATACCATCCCATTTTTCATTTTGAATGGAGTTTATCAAATCACCCTCAACGTTCGATTGAAAATATTCGAGTTCCAGTGTGTCAAATCTTTCTTTAAGTTCCACAAAATAATCTTCAAAACTTTTTGATCCGTAAACATTTGGTTCGCGTTTTCCTAGTAAATTTAGATTCGGACCATTTAAAATTAATATACGCTTTGCATCACTCATGGATCAAATATAAAAAGGATTATCAAAGTTATTTAAAAATTGAAAAATCTTTATCAGAGAATAGTATTTTAGCCTATCTCCGAGATTACGAAAAATTAACTGATTTTCTTGAAATTACTGGTTCTGAAAAGTCGCCCAAAGAAATTGAGTTGGAAGATTTGCAGAGTTTGATTCGATGGATTAGTGAAATGGGCATCGCAGCGAGATCACAGGCACGAATTATCTCAGGATTGCGTAATTTTTTCTTTTATTTGATTATTGAAGATGAAATCGAAACTGATCCAACCGAATTGTTAGAATTGCCAAAAATTGGAAAAAAATTGCCCGAAGTTTTGGAAAAAGATGAAATAGACGCTCTTATCGCTGTCATCGATGTTTCAAAACCTGAAGGGCATCGGAATAGAGCAATCATTGAAACCTTGTACAGTTGTGGCTTGCGTGTAAGCGAACTCACAGGATTAAAAATTACGAATTTATATTTTGACGAAGGTTTTGTTCGGGTGATTGGGAAAGGTAATAAAGAAAGGCTAGTACCTTTAAGCGAATCGGTTGAAAAAGAAGTGGCACTTTATGTAAACCACATTCGAATTCATCAAGATATTAAGGCTGGTGACGAAGATATTTTATTCCTTAACAGAAGAGGAGGAAAGTTAACCCGCGTAATGATTTTTACCATTGTCAAACAATTGGCAGAAGCCATTGGATTAAAAAAAACAATCAGTCCGCATACGTTTCGACACTCATTCGCAACGCACATGGTTGAAAATGGAGCAAATTTGAGGGCAATTCAAGAAATGTTAGGGCACGAATCAATTAGTACAACAGAAATTTACACACATTTAAGTGATGAGCTTTTAAAAGAGGCAATTACATCTTATCATCCGAGGAATCAAGAAATGAAAATGTAGGGTTTAGGCACGGGATTTGAGATTTTAGGAATGTGGGTGGATGGTCGAATAAAAAGCCATGGTTGAATTCCCTAGATATTTCGCAAAACGTAAATAGATTACGGTCTGAGGATGCTCCTTTGCATAAAAAAATAAATTTTATGTTAAAAGGAATCAGTACGTATGAATTCAGGACCCAGTTTAAAACCGCAGATGATTGTTACGCTTATTTGTTTGATTTAAAGTGGAAAAACGGTTATAAATGTTCGAAATGTGGACACAACAAATCGTATAAAGGTCGAACGAAATGGTATTTACGGTGTGCAAGGTGTAAATATGACGAATCTGTCAAGTCGAACAACCTGTTTCACAAAATGAAATTGCCGATTTTAAAGGCGTTTGAGATTATGCACATGCTCAGTAATCGAAAAAAGGGGATGTCGGCGTTGGAAATTGCAAAAACCTATTCGATTAACCCAAATACAGCGAGTTTATTGCGAAAAAAGGTGCAAACAGGAATGTTTAGCAGTGGAAAAAACCAATTAAAAGGGAAGGTTTTTGTCAATGAATTTGTCACCAATAAAAGAAGTTCCAAAAGAAAACCGGCTAAGGTGGTTCTAGGCTGTGAGGTAGTTCGTCATAAAGGAAAAATGACGCTAGGAAACGGGTATGCAAAGGTGATGAAAGATTACGAAAAACAAGAATTATCCACTTTTTTTAGAGAAAAAATTGATGAAAGGGCGAAGGTGAAAACTGAGAGACGGGCGAATTATCAACCCATTGCCAATTTTTACGACCTCGATCAATTAAAGTCGAAAGGAGGAGTGAATTTTAAAGAAATCAACATCTTGAAAATGCTTATAAATGGTTGGATCAAAGGGATTCATCACCATGTTTCAAAAGAATACCTCCAGAATTATTTGAACGAATTCTTTTTTAAATTCAACCGAAAAGCGCATCCAAAAACGAGTTTCAACAAATTAATCGAAAATTTTATGTCATCAAAACCATTGTATTTTCAGTATTAGGCGAAGTATGTGGGGAATTCAAATTTGATTTTTTTTGACTAAATTTAACCCATGACAATGGACGAAGAATATATGATGCAGTGCATCCAATTGGCCAAGCAGGGCAAGGGTTATGTGGCTCCGAATCCCATGGTTGGTTCGGTGGTAGTTTATCAAAACGAAATCGTAGGTTCTGGTTACCATCAAATTTACGGTGGTCCACATGCCGAAGTGAATGCAATTGCGGCAGTGTTAGATAGGGCAATTTTAAGTAAATCAACGATATACATCAATCTTGAACCATGCGCACATTTTGGGAAAACGCCACCCTGTGCCGATTTAATTATTGCTTCTCAGATACCAAGGGTGGTGGTAGGTTGTATTGATTCATATTCGGAAGTAGCGGGGAAGGGAATTGAGAAAATGCGGGCCGCAGGCATTGAGGTGCTGGTTGGGGTATTGGAAGAGCAATGCCTCGAATTAAATCGTCGTTTTTTTACATTTCACAATCAGAAACGACCTTATGTGATTTTAAAATGGGCGCAGTCTGCGGATGGATTTATGGATGTTGAGCGTGGTCAAAAAGATGTTGGTGTTAAATGGTTGACTCAACCTGCCACTAAAAAATTGGTTCATCAGTGGCGACATGAGGAGGCAGGAATTTTGGTAGGTAAAAACACCATTCATAACGATAATCCGCAGTTAACATGCCGCGAATTTGAAGGGAATTCACCAGTGAGATTGGTGATTGATCCAAAGATGCGACTTGATTTTGGTGCTTATCATGTCGGTGATCGTTCTGTTCAGACCTATATTTTGACTGAAAGAGACGTTGTTTCGAGTGGAAAATTAAAATTTGTAACGCCTTCTGATTTTTCAATTCAAGAAATTTTGGCTAAATTGCACGAATTACAAATTCAATCCATTCTAGTTGAAGGAGGTAAAAAAACGTTAGAAAACTTTATTGAATCCGGAATTTGGGATGAGGCCAGAATTTTAACTGGCACCGGTCGCCTTAACAAAGGAATTGAAGCACCGAAATTGGCGGGGGCATTAAAATTGGAATTTAATTACGGCATAGATCAAATTAAAATAATTAAACATGATTAACCTTATCTTAGGAATACTCTTTTTTAACCTAATTCTTATTTTATTTAAATTGTTTGATCGCTACAAAGTGGACAATTTACAAGCAATTGTGGTTAATTATTTGGTGGCTGGTTTTTGTGGATTTCAATTCTCAGGACTAACAATTTCAACCCAAGAACTCATCCAGCTCGATTGGTTATATATCGCCTTTATGATCGGTTCTATATTTGTGATTGTCTTTAATATGGTTGCAACTGGTGCTCAAAAAATAGGCATGGCGATCACCACTGTTGCAAATAAAATGTCCGTTATTTTACCAGTGATTGCCAGTTTTTTTCTTTATGGAGATAAAATTACTTTGCTCAAAATCGGAGGAATTATTTTAGCCTTAATTGGGGTGTATTTGAGTACGATGAATGGTAAAAAGTTGAATTTTGATCGTTCATATTTATGGCTCTTAGCCCTTGTTTTTTTTGGGCAAGGGGTAGCAGATATCTTATTTAATTATGCCCAAGAAATTTATGTGGAACCGACAGAAGCTGAGATTTTTATTGCCATGTTATTTTTCGCGGCATTCGTGACAGGATCGTTGATATTAATAACAAAAGTAATTCAGAAAAAGGAGAAATTGAGGGCAAAGAATCTTCTTTGGGGCATTGCATTAGGAATCCCAAATTACCTTACTGTTTTTTATTTTTTCAAGGCCTTAGAAAGTGATTTTATGGTAAGTTCACAGGTTTATCCAATTTTAAATATGGGCGTAATTGTGATGTCTGCTATCACGGGATTTTTGTTATTTAGAGAAAAACTATCAACTAGAAATTGGATAGGAATTGGTCTTTCTGTGGTCGCAATTGCGGCCATTAGTTTGGGTTAATTCATTAATTAAGAGACACAAGTGAGAAATAGAAATATTTTTATCATCGGGTTTGTTATATTTTTAGGATGTTCGGAACAACAAAGCTCAGACGCGGAGAACCAAACTCAATCAACAGATTCCTTAACCACGGTTATTGTTGATAAAGGAATTAAACGTCCGGTGACAATTGAATTTCCATCTCTAGATGGACTTTCTATCAATTCAGGTTTAGTCGAAATAGATCCGAAGGCCCCAAGTATTTTGCTGTGTCATCAAGCAGGATATAATTTGCATGAGTATGACGAGATGATTCCACGTTTAAATGAGCTTGGATTTAATTGTTTAGCAATCGATCAACGGTCGGGTGGAGTCCTTTTTGATCTTGTAAATCGAACGGCAGATCGTGCAATTTCAGAAAATTTGCCTGTGGACTATTTGAGTGCCGAGCAAGATATAGCGGCAGGAATTAATTATCTTTTTGCAAAATATGAACAACCAATAATTGTATGGGGAAGTTCTTATTCGGCCGCACTTGCACTTCATCTGTGTCAAAATAATGGAAAAGTCAAAGCAGTCATCGCCTTTAGTCCCGATGATTATTTTGGAGAGAATAAGCCTAGCCTTTCGTCTGTCTTAAAGAATTACAAAAAACCATTTTTCATCACTTCTTCAAAAAGAGAAGGAAAGACAATTAGTAAATGGTTTCAGTCGAATCAATTGACCGATAATCAAGTACATTTTATTCCCCAAGGCAATGGTAAACATGGTTCAAGAGTTTTGTGGAAGGAAAATCCGGATCACGAAGAGTATTGGAAAGCAATTGAATCTTTCTTGAATTCAATTAAATAATACCAACAGTCCGATAATTTCATGGACAAAACGAACATCTTTACTCTCGAAACAGCCGTTTGTCAGCAATAAACGTCCCTAGTGGTATCAATGATGCGACTAATGCCCAAAAACATTTATTTAATGACCATTTTAATTGAAATGTCACCAATAAAACGAAAAATACATAAAGTGTGAACAAAAGTCCATGAGCCAAACCGGTCGAATATATGAAATCTGGTTTGTCCCAAATATATTTTAATGGCATGGCAATTAGCAATAAAACGAGATAAGAAATGCCTTCTAAAAATCCGATGATTCGGAGTAATCCTAAATTGGTTTTAAACATTTTTATTAATTATTGAGAGCTAAACATAACATTAATAGCAGAAATTTAGCTATGTATTTAGCTGATATTTATTAACATTTCTATTCCACAGTTGCTGTTTCAGTTCCACGAAGTTTGTCTAAGAGATCGTTCATTATCCGAACTTCTTCGAGGCTGATGTGTTTTATTTTGGTGTCAAAAAAACTTGAGTTTGCTTCAATTCTTGTCAATAAATCAAGCCCCAAATCATTGATTAAAACATCTTTTTGACGTCTGTCTAATATATTGTTTTTAAGATTGATTAATTTTTTTTTGTACAAACGTGCAATAATCCGACTAACATCTGAATTTCGTTCAATAAGTCGTTCTTTAATTAATCCAATGGATGCAGGATTCCCTTTTTGTCCTTTTAATATTCGAAGCACATTGTATTGCGTTGGCGTTATATCAAATGATTTTAACAATTCATGAAATGGTTCGTGCAAACGAGAAAAGGTGAGATAAAGATTCACCACCAATTTTTGGTAGTCATTTCTAAAACTCGAACGAAGTTCTTCTTCAATTTTCATAACAGTCTAACTAATGTATTTGCTTGAAAGTGAATAGGATTTATGTTTCGCAGCGCTTTCATAGCAAATTTAATAACCTTGATTTTGCTTTATTTTTTTTCCATTTCGCGGGCGGTTTCAAGTACTTTTTCTTTCAACGATTCTTTAAATAAGATAATTTTTTCCAATACGATCGGATTCGATGCACCTAAAATAGAGGCTGCTAAAATTCCAGCATTTTTTGCACCATTTAATGCGACTGTTGCCACAGGTATTCCTCCGGGCATTTGTAAGATAGATAAAATGGAGTCCCAACCATCAATCGAATTACTTGATTTTATTGGAACACCAATAACTGGTAAGGGAGTAATAGATGCCATCATTCCTGGTAAATGGGCAGCTCCACCAGCACCAGCAATAATCACTTTTAAACCGCGCAAATGCGCCGATTTTCCGTATTCAAACATCCTTTCAGGAGTTCTGTGGGCTGAAACTACCGTGATTTCAAACTCAATTCCAAAATCTTTTAACACTTGTGCCGCTTCTTGCATAATCGGTAAGTCCGATTGACTCCCCATAATAATTCCTACTTCAATCATACGGTTTATTTTAAAGATGTGTATTCAATTCGTTTCGATATTTTAAGACTTGGTTTTTCTATACAAATGTAAATTAAATAAGCGCCCATCCAACTAAATAGTAAGGCAAATAATATCATCAGATAAGGTGCTTGGTGCCAAATTTGCCAATCGGTTGTGAAGTAGAGAAAATTTCCACCACACAGTCCGTGGATAAGATAATATGAATAGGAGATTTTCCCCGTCAATTTTAAAAATTTAGGAGGATTTGGCAACCAAAAAATCAAGACTAGTGCGACAATTGTTACCACGAGGTCTTGTAATACGTAAAACATCCCTAAACTCAAAAAACATAAAATTAAAGGTAAAATATAACTCCATTTCCATCCTTTTTCGTGGAGATAGAAACAAGAAATCCCTACTAAAAAATAAGGTGAATTCACAAGAAAGGTGTTGCTAGACTGAGTGTAAACTCCTAAAATTAAAAATATTACAGTAAATAGAATCAAAACCAAATAGTTTCTATTGATCAGTGGAAAAAGCAATCCAATCAACAAATAAAACTGTACTTCTACTTTGAGCGTTTCGAAAATTGGATTTATCCAACCATTGTCTGAGAAATAAGTACTTAAATCCGCATTTGACCCAATAAAATCTACAGCAAACGTCGCATTTGCGAAAATATTTTTAACCTGTAAATCAAAAGGAATCCCCCAAAGAAATCGATTTAAGACAAACGAAACCAATAAAATCAACCCAATGGTGACATAGTAGGGAGGAAGAAGTCGTACAAATCTTTTTGCTAAATACTTGAAATAATGAGTGATTTGATAACGTGAATGATACAAGGAGTAAGTGATAATAAATCCAGAAACCACATAAAAAATTTCTACTCCCTGGGCACCGTATTCAAAAAAGGTGCGAACTTTTGCATTATCAATTATATTAATCCCACCACTGTTATGATTGGTAAAATGATAAATGGCTACCGCTAACGCAGCAATTGCTCGAATTGATTCAATGTGGTAAAGCCGTTTATTCGTTTCCAATTACTTTGAGCGTTTCTTTAACTTTTAATGCGATCTTTTTTGCTTCTTCTAACGACTTGTTTAAAACAGTCACGTGACCCATTTTACGGAAAGGTTTTGTTTCATTTTTTCCATACAAATGTGGGTAAACACCTTCCCAAGATACGATTTCTTCGATTCCCTGATAAATAACTGGGCCGAAAAAGTTTTTCTCCCCCAACAAATTAATCATTACCGAGGGAGATATTGCTGCGGTTGAGCCCAATGGAAGGTTTAGAATCGAACGTAAATGTTGCTCGTATTGTGAGGTGAAATTTGCTTCGATGGTTTGATGTCCGCTATTGTGAGGACGCGGGGCAACTTCGTTTACTAATATTTTTCCATCCTTGGTTAAAAAGAGTTCAACTGCAAGAATTCCAACCATGCCTAATTTATCAATGATTTCTTCTGCAATTAAACGGGCTTCCTTTTCGAGACTTTCAGATACTGCCGCTGGTGCAAATAAAAATTCAACCAAATTTGCTTCTGGGTTAAATTTTAATTCGACAATTGGATAGGAACAAGTTTGCCCATTTTCATTTCGTGCAACAATGACAGACAGTTCTTTTTCAAAGTCAATAAATTTTTCTAAGACGCTGCCACCTTCAAAACTTTTATTAAAATCCGCAACGGTGTTCATGGCTTGTACCCCTTTGCCATCATAACCCCCAGTGCGAGATTTTTGCATAAAAGGCAAAAAGTCTTGGTGATCTTTAAGATCCGATTTATCAGAAATTAATCGAAATGGTGCCGATGGAATTTGATGTTGGTGATAAAATTCTTTTTGAAGTCCTTTGTCTTGAATTAACCGAATTACGTTTGGCTGCGGATATATTTTAACACCTTCTTTTTCCAATTGTTCAAGTGCATCCACATTTACATGCTCAATTTCAATGGTTAAGACTGATTTGTTTTTTCCGAAATTGTACACGGTATCGAAATCTAATAGACTCCCCAAGGTAAATTCGTGGGCTATTCTCGAAGAAGGTGCTTCAGGATCAGGATCTAGAATATGAACACAAATATCAAAATTTAATGCTTCTTGAATGAACATGCGGCCTAATTGACCACCTCCTAAAATTCCTACAATCCGCCCAGCTTGATAATCACTTTTCATACCTAAACTTAAATCTAATCAATACTCCTAATGATTTCCTTAATGAAACAAAAAAAGCCCCTCGATTTTTAATCGAGAAGCTCTAAATATGCTATCAATTGCAGATTAACGTTTCGCTAATCGCT
Organism: Crocinitomix sp.; assembly: GCA_044361315.1. GTDB lineage: Bacteria > Bacteroidota > Bacteroidia > Flavobacteriales_D > Crocinitomicaceae > Crocinitomix. The sequence goes on from JBIKJA010000012.1 coordinate 108,819, forward strand.
CAGAAGAAACTGAAAGTTTTTTTCTTCCTTTTCTTCTTCTTGCACTGAGAACAGCTCTTCCACTTTTAGTAGCCATTCTGCTTCTAAAACCGTGCTTGTTTCTTCTTTTTCTTACTGATGGTTGAAATGTTCTTTTGCTCATCTCTGCAAATATTATATCTTCTTAATAATTCAATTCTGCCCCAGTTGGGTTGGCAAAGATACAACAATTAAATCGTCTACAAAGCATTCCTGAAAAAAAAATCTAAAAATATGTTTCAACTATGACAAATTTAACTGGTTATCAGGTTACTTTTGTATAAAATTTTATAGAATGTTAGGTCGAAAAAAGAAAAACGAGCAAATAAAATTATCCAAAGACGCTTATAAAAAAGCAAGGAATTTTTTATTTTTTCTGAAACCATACCGTGGTATCTATTTGATTGGGTGGTTGTTTTTGATTCTTTCCAGCGTCACAGCCATGCTTTTTCCTGTCTTAATGGGACAATTATTAGGGGCAAATGCTGAGGATAAACCGATTATTCAATCCACCCGAATTGACTTTACTGACATCAACACAATTTTATTGGTGATGTTTGCCGTTTTTGCTCTTCAGGCGATTTTTTCTTTTTTCAGGATTTATATTTTTAATAATGTCACCGAAAATGCTTTGCGTGATTTGAGAATTAAAGCCTTTGATAAATTGGTTCATTTTCCAATCGACTTCTATAATAAAAATAAGGTGGGCGAACTTACTTCGCGCATTGCCACAGACATTAATTTACTTCAAGAAACATTAAACACGACGATTGCCGAATTTTTCCGACAATTTATTACCATTGCCATTGCACTCGGATTTATTTTAATGACCTCGTGGGAATTGGCTTTGTGGATGCTTGCGGTGGTGCCGGTGCTTGCCATTGTCGCCATTTTTTTTGGGAGATATATTCGCAAATTATCAAAAAATGCTCAAGCCGAAGCCGCAAACTCTAATTCGATTTTAGAAGAAGTTTTGACAGGTATTGTAAATGTCAAAGCTTTTACCAACGAAATTTTTGAAACCAATCGTTTTGGAAAACACACCGAAAATATTCGAAAATTGAATATTAAAAGTGGTTTTATGAGAGGTTTCTTTGTTTCATTTATCATTTTTGGATTGTTTGGAGGCATCGCTTTTGTGATTTGGAAAGCGAAAGGAATGGAGGTAGAAGGTCTTTTAACAACGTCCGAATTCACGGCCTTTATATTGTTCACGATTTTCTTAGGGGCTTCTTTTAGCGCAATTCCTGATCTTTATGCTAAAATTCAAAAATCCATTGGCGCAACTGAACAATTAATGGATCTTTTGGCAGAAGATACAGAAAACAGTAAAGGTGTTCAATTAGTTGATTTTAAAGGGAAAGTGAATTTTGAAGGAGTGAGTTTTTCATACCCGCAACGAAAAGAAATACAGGTATTAAACTCAATTAGTTTTACCTGCCAACCCGGTCAAACAACAGCATTAGTTGGTAGTTCAGGTGCAGGAAAATCAACTATTTCGTCCTTGTTACTTCGTTTTTATTCCCCATCTGCAGGGCTTATTTTATTTGACGACCAAGATATTACAACGATCCAATTAGAAAATTTGAGAAGTTATATCGCGATTGTGCCACAAGAAGTAATTCTTTTTGGAGGAACGATCAAAGAAAATATCCTTTATGGAAAAACGGATGCCTCTGACGAAGAGGTGAACGAGGCAGCCAAAAAAGCGAATGCCCTAGATTTTATTTTAAGTTTTCCAGAAAAAATGGAAACCTTGGTGGGTGACCGTGGGATTCAATTATCTGGAGGACAAAAACAACGAATTGCAATTGCGCGGGCTGTCTTAAAAGATCCAAAAATATTGATTTTGGATGAAGCAACTTCTGCGTTAGATTCAGAATCTGAGCGATTGGTGCAAGATGCCTTAGATAAACTAATGGTGGGTCGTACTTCATTCGTTATTGCACACCGTTTGTCAACGATTAAAAATGCGGATACGATTTTGGTATTAGACAATGGACAAATAGTCGAACAAGGCACACATGATGAGTTGATTGCAAACGCATCTGGTACTTATTACAAACTCAATAATCTTCAATTAAAATAATTAGCCAAGATACGCGCGAAGCATTTGACTTCGTGAGGTGTTTTTAAGTTTTCGGATTCCTTTTTCCTTGATTTGTCTCACGCGCTCTCGAGTCAAGTCAAATCGTAAACCAATTTCTGAAAGGGTCATTGGTACTTGATTTTCTAATCCAAAATATAAGCGAATTACATCGGCCTCGCGGTGTTTTAAAGTGCTTAACGAACGCTCGATTTCTCCCCGTAACGATTCCAAAATCAAATCCCTTTCAGGGTTGTTGTTTTCCGAATTTTGCAACACATCGTACATACTTGAACTTCCTTCGTCACCTTCTTTTAAAGGCGCATCCATCGAAACGTGTTTGCCTGTATTTTCTATAGATACCTGAACATCGGCATTGGTGATTTCTAATGAATCTGCTAATTCATCAATTGTTGGCGCCCGACCAAGTTCTTGTTCTAAATCAGAGAAGGCTTTATTGACCTTATTTATAATCCCAATTTTATTAAGTGGCAAACGAACAATTCGAGCTTGTTCTGCCAAGGCTTGTAAAATGGATTGTCTGATCCACCAAACGGCATAAGAAATAAATTTGAATCCTCTGGTTTCATCGAATCGTTGAGCCGCCTTTATCAAGCCTAAATTACCTTCATTAATTATGTCTGGCAAAGACAATCCTTGGTTTTGATATTGTTTGGATACAGAAACGACAAATCGTAAATTGGCTTTTGTCAAACGATCCAATGCTGCCGCATCACCAGCCCTAATTCTTTGCGCCAATTTAGCTTCTTCCTCTGCAGTAATTAAATCCACACGACCTATTTCCTGCAAATACTTATCAAGTGACGCAGTCTCACGATTAGTGACTTGTTTAGTGATTTTCAATTGTCTCATCCTGTAGTAGTTAAAGTCTGTGTGTTAAGCTGTAATCGTTTGTTGTATGCGTTTAACAGGTATTGTTGTAATTGTTACTATGTCTATCAACTTCAAAAGGTACAAAATATATTTCGCAAAGTCAATCCTATTTGGCAGATAAAAATTAATATTTTTTTAAAAAAATATTAATTTGCAACAAAATAATTGTTTTAAACGATTGAGCGCCTTTAAAATTTTTCTATGAAAAATAGTATAAAATTCGTGCCAATCTCAAAATTTGGGTAAGTAATCAGGAAAAAGTCCTTTAAAGGTTATTTTCCTTTTCCTTTAAAGATGATGACAACCGTGTAAAACATAATTTTTATATCCAAGGCCAATGACATGTTGCGAATGTATAACAGATCGTATTTCATTCGTTGCACCATTTGTTGTACATTTTCGGCATAACCAAATTTCACTTGTCCCCAAGATGTAATACCTGGGCGAACTTTGTGTAAGTATAAATATTGCGGATCGTGCTGGGAAATTTGATCAATGTAAAATTGTCTTTCTGGGCGAGGGCCCACTAGAGACATATCGCCTTTTAAAACATTCCAAAATTGAGGAAATTCATCCAATCGTGTTTTTCTTAAAAACTTACCTATTTTGGTAATTCGACTGTCGTTTGAACTGGATAATTGAGGACCATTTTTTTCAGATCCAACATACATCGTTCGAAATTTATAAATACGAAATGGAACACGGTTTTTTCCTACCCGTTCTTGACTAAAAAAAACCGGACCTTTTGAGGAAATTTTTACCGCAATCGCCAATACTATGTACAACGGAATCAAAAGGAAAAGCGCTATGGCAGAGGCACAAATATCGATGATTCGTTTGGTCGAAATTTGCCAATCTGGCATGCTGTCGCTATTAGTGGTCAACAAGAGCGCACCAAAAATACTGTTCATTTGAACCTGGCCAGATAAAATATCATATGCATCCGGACGAAGGCTGATGCGAACATTATAGCTGGATAGTTGAGTGATGATTCGGTTCAATCGCTCGTGATCCGAACTCTCCAAGGCAATAATCACCTCTGCAACCTCATATTTTTGAACGATCGAGTCAATCTCATCAAAACTACCTAACAAAGGAATCAGTTCTTTTAAGGCAAAATCCGAACCGTTTATATTTACAAATCCGATCAAATCATGTCCTGATTTTGGTTTAGAATGTTGTAATTCAGTCACAATCTCTAACGCACTTTGGCTTCCACCAATCACCACCGTTTTAAATCCAAATTTACCTGAATGAATACGTTTTACGTGAATCGTTGTCAAAATAATACGCGGAATTAATGTAATGGTCACTTGCAAAAATAGTAGGACAAAAAATAACTTATAATAATCCTGGTATAAGTGTAAGTGATTGAAATCATTGAGCAATACAGTGAAAAAGACGATGATCACCCCAATCACCGATCCATAAACGGTTAATTTTAAGGTTTTCATTCGGTAGTTCCGGAGTAAATTTTGATAGGTACCTTGTAAAGCATACAATAACAACCAAAACATTGGTACCATCGCAATGCCTACAAAAAATCCTTCTTTGAAAACTAACGGTTGATCTTCAATCCAAATAATTCGGTACACGTAAAATAAAAACCAAACCAAAGAAGCGGTTAGGAAATCAACGATTAATAACTGTATTACGCGCTTTTGTTCAGCCATTAAAAATGTACCACTTTGATGTTGTCTATATAGATTGTCCCTAATGTTTTGTCAGGATCTAAATAAGAAAGAAAATAAATCTCATAACTTGAAGCGCCAACTTCAAAACTTACATCTTCGCTCAAATCAATATATATTTTTTTCCAAACTTCTTCACCTGTCGTTTGTGGATTCATGATTACCAAAGGCGTATGTTCGCTAGTTGATAAATCAGGATACCTCGCTATCACTCCCATCGAAATAGAATTATCGTTTCGATAATCAATTTCTAAAAATACTTGTTGGTTTTTTGGTAAATTTAAGCTGCTTTGGGTACTCGTGGTAAAAAGCGAATCGAGAGCGGTGAGATTTATACCTCCACATTTGGATCCATATTTTACAATTTCAGGATATTCGGCAGCCGTCACAAAAACAATATCTGTGTCTGAACTTGGTCCTTTAATGAGCGAAAATCCAGCCCCTTCAAAATCCTCGATATAGGAAAATTCAGTGCCTGATTTGTATTCAGTTGTTGGGAAGATGGTCAATGTATCGTTCAAGGTTAACTTGCCATCAATTGTAAAAATTTTATAAAAAGGATATTGAATCCGTTTTGCAGATATTCCATTATTCTTCACTCCTGGTATGAGTTCAAACGTATGATTGCCTTCATCTAATATCGGCACCACGCAAGGTAATTCAAATACGCCAAGACTTTTCGAATCCATAAATAACCAAACATTGGTTATGGCATGTGAATTTACTCCTTGACTTGAAGGATCGGTAGTAAGTGTAAATGGCTCAATTTTAAGCCATGAAGGTGTTAAATCTTCTTTTGCACATCCAAAAAAAAACAAAGAAACACTAAATAGTAAGAGTATTTTTTTTATCATTTCGTACAGCTCATTAACCTTTAACGCAAAAATCGTTTAAATATTTTCTTGAATCAAATTTCCTGTCAATTTCAATTTGTCCATGATTTGAAGTGCGATATTTAAAGCGTATTCACCATCTTCGATTGAAACAACGGGGCGAGTGTCATTCAAAACACTTAGCGCAAATGTTTCCAATTCTTCTTTTATTGCGTTGGTAGGTAAAATTTCTGGTTTAAATATCTCAATTTTTTTCTTTTGTTTGCCTTCACCAAGGTCAAAAACGATGTCAAATGGATCGGGCTCTTCTGTTAAAGTTGTCAACTTAACAACTTCAGATTCTTTCGTTAAAAAGTCGATTGAAATATAAGCGTCTCCTTGAAAAAATCTGGATTTACGCATGTTTTTTAACGAAATTCTAGAGGCTGTCAAATTCGCTACACAACCGTTTTCAAACTCAATTCGTGCATTGGTAATATCAGGCGTTTCGCTCACAATTGCTACACCCGAAGCACTGATGCGTTTTACTTTTGATTTTACCGTGCTTAAAATAATGTCCAAGTCATGAATCATTAAATCCAAAACCACCGGAACATCGGTGCCTCTAGGATTATACTGTGCTAGCCGATGCGTTTCTATAAACATCGGGTTATGAATGTAAGGCAAAGCATTTTTGAATGCAGGGTTAAATCGTTCGACATGTCCAACTTGAACTTTTACAGCTGCTTCAGCTGCCAGAAGACGCAATTTTGTGGCTTCTTCGTTGGTTTGTGTGATTGGCTTTTCAATGAAAACATGTTTGGATTGTCTGATCCCTAAAGACGCAATTTCGAAATGGGAAATCGTTGGGGTTACAATATCAATCAAATCCACCGCTTCTATTAATGAGTTTATTGAGTCATAACGCGTCAATCCAAGCTCATTAATGCCAAAAGTCGCATTGGTATCGTTTGGATCATAGAACCCAACAAATTCGTAATAATCACTCAATTCCAAGATGAGCTTTGCATGTATTTTACCTAGGTGACCAAGTCCAAAAAGACCAATTTTTAGCATATTTTACCCTTTAATCAAAATGAAAGAATTAAACTTATTCTCACTCTTAAAATTCCGCTAAAGTTATTTAGAAAATTATTGAATTTAACTTCATTTGAAAGGTTCTTATTAACATTCCGTAATTAATTTAAAACAAATTTTAACTTGCTTTTAAGATAAGTGATGTACATTTGTAACAATAAAAGGATAAATTCTATTAAAATAAGTGTTAAAATTCATGAGATTAGTAACTTTTCTATTACTGTTTTTTTGGCTCAACAGTGCGCTGGCTCAATCGCTTGATACGTTAAAGGTTATTTCTTATAATCTCCTGAATTTTCCTGAATTATCTCCTCATCGAATTGATTCTATTGAAAGAATAATGGCGTATTTGAAACCTGATATTTTAATGGTGTGTGAACTTACTTCAGGTAGTGGTGCAGATAATATTTTGTTTAATGCCTTGAACGAAGGAGGAATAGATTATTATGATATGGCTGATTTTGTGCCAGGACCTGATACGCAAAATATGCTTTATTTTAATTCGGATAAATTAAGGTTGAAAGAACAAAATGTGATCGAAACGGTATTAAGAGACATTAATGAATATGTTCTTTATTATAAAAACACCGATTTTGAATTAACGAGTGATACCACTTTTTTTTATGTGTATGTCTGTCACTTAAAAGCCTCTGCAGGATTTGAAGATCAACGAAATGCAGAAGCATTGTCTTTAAAAAATTATTTAGACGGTAGGGCACATGCAGAAAATATTTTGATTGGTGGCGACTTTAACTTTTATGGGAGTGATACCGAACCAGGATGGACAACGATTTTATCAGTGGGTGACGTGGTAATGAGGGATCCAATTAATACGCCGGGACATTGGTCAAATGACATTTCTTTTGCCGCTATTCATACCCAAAGTCCAAGAGTGGTTCCTTTTGACGGCGGAGCAACAGGCGGTTTAGATGATCGGTTCGATTTTATTTTTACCAGCGAAGATTTATTTACTTATAGTAACGGCGCTAAATATATTGAGGGTTCGTATCGTGCAGTAGGCCAAGATGGGTTGCATTTTAATCAATCGTTGGTTTCAGGGCCATTAAACGAACAAGAACCAATGGAGATTTTAACGTGTCTTCAGAACATGTCCGACCACTTGCCAATTTATATGGAAATTGAATTACAAACGAGTCCTTTGTCTCTTGCATCCAACAAAAAGTTTGGTTTTGAAGTGTTTTACGATGCTGATAGTAATCAATTGGTTTTTAAAAATTGGAACGAAATTTTGGGGAATGGTCTTAAAAAATGTCTGATTTATTCTACGGGTGGTCAGCTTGTTCAATCTATTTTTCCAAATGACAATTTTATGATTAATACGCAAGGTCTTCCTTCTGGGGCTTATATAATTGCCATTGATGGGACTAACTTTAGTTATAAATTCGTTAAACCTTAGTTTTTCGGAATTAACTTTTCGATTTTATAAAGGTACTGTTCGACACCTTGATTCATTCCTGCCAAGTGTGGTCCTTTAATTGTCCATAACTCTTTTTGAGTGGTGCTTATGGCTGCATCATAAATGGCTTTTCCCATCGAATAATTGCAGACCTTGTCTTCTTTGCTGTGAACCACCAGCAAGGGTTTTCTCCATGATTGGATTAATTCAGTTCCATTAATATGATTTTTTGCTGTAAGATAGGCCAAGCCCTTAATTGGCCGAGGAACGGTGTTTTTGGCTGCGTATTTATGGCTATCAAATGCGCCTTCTATAATCAGTACATCAAAACTCATTGGTTTGTCTGTCGCGACTTTGATGGCTAAATTTCCACCCAATGAAAATCCAAAAAGTATTTTTTTTGTCGGCACAACTTGAGGAATCAAATTAAAATAGTCAACTGCTGCTTGGGTGGATAAATAAACTTCTTCGTGTTTCGCTTTTCCAGATGAATTTCCAAATTCGGGATAGTCGATAATAAATACATTATACCCTGCTAGAAATAATAAATCTGCGATTTCCGACCAACTTGTTAAATTACCTGCGTTGCCGTGTAAAATAAATATGCTCGCTTTGGGCGACTTATGTTCGTAAAACAGGCTGTGTATTGAATCTTTATTTCCGTAATTTAAATAGACACTTTTGGCATCGGGAGGAGTTTGTACAGGTGTCGTATCTGGATGATAAAATGCTTTATTATAACTACATCCACCTAAAAAAATAGCAATCACTGCAAAAATTAGGAGGTTTATGTTTCTAGTATGAATCATGGATCAAAATTAACCTAATAAACGGTTGAATCTATTATTTAGTGCCGGCCAAATGTTAAAAAAAGTTATTTTAAAATGACAATCCCACACTAAAATAAAAGCCAATTCCATCAGACGGAATTATACCAGGTCCAGGGTAAGAAGTTGCTCGACGCGAATAATACATGGAATTGGTGAGGTTGTTGACGCCACCTGCCAAATTAAAATGGTCGTTAATAGCGTAATTTAAATTAAAATCAAGAACGGCATACGAAGGAATCACCCCAGCAATGGCATTGGGATCAAATTCGGCATTCGTGCCATCTGAAAAATGCTTGTGTACGTATGTAAAAAGCAAGGCCTCAGACCATTTTCCGTGATTAAATTTAAGTCCCACTTTTGCAGTAACGGGAGGCACTAATTCAACCCATTTTTGGCTGACAGAAACATCTTCAAATTTTCCATATTTGGCATAAATGGCTGAAAAATTGCAAAAGGCCGTCAAAAAATAATTGGTCGAATCTGATTTCCAAAAATGTCTTTCTCCGAATAACTCCAGGCCAGTGCTGTATGCTTTTCCAACATTTGTGCGCAATCTCACTACATCATATTCATTGATTTTTTGGTTGATTACACCGATTTTGTTGGCATAGTACAAGAAAAACACACTGACATCAAAAATGCCTTTTTTTCTTTCTCCTCGCACGCCTAAATCAGCATTAAAACCTCTTTCATCTGTAATGTTCGGGTCCACTTGCTGATTTGGATTAATAATTCGGATGTCCGAAAAATTAATACCGCGGTAATTTTGAGCAATATTTCCATAAAATTCGGTGGATTTCCCTTTTCGATAGGAAAATCCAATGCCTCCTAAAAATATCGAACGTTGGTTTGATTTATCCTCGAAATAAGTGGTGTCAAAAATTAATTCATTGGTAAGTGGATGAAAGACTTGTTCGCGGTATGATCCCTCAGCGGCAGTGCGAATATGCTCGAATCGAACACCTGCCGAAACCGAAAATTTCGGGTTGATTCGAAAGATGTTTTCCACAAAGCCAGCCATGTTTTTAGAAGGAAATTGATAGGACGATCCCTCCAAATTGTCTGGATTTAAAAAGTAAAAATCTTCACCACTACCAGCATTTGCTGCGCCTTGTTCACTGGTTGTGGTTCCTTGATAGTAGCGAATACCACTGGCCAAAATCCCACTTAATTTTCGCCCGATTGGATAGCGTGTAAGGTACCTTGCTTCCACACCAAAATTATTGAAATCACCCCGAATTAATTGACGCTCTTTTCCATCATCCACGCGACTAATTTTTTCCAAATTTCCTAGCGCCTGGCGTTGAGCATCAACTTTAAATGCTTTTACATCCAGGGTCGTTTTATGGCTGATTTGCCAATTATAATTTAATGCGGTGATATGCCAATCCACTAGAAACCAATTTCTATCACGAATGGATTGTCTTGGATTCGAAGCAAACATAGCATCTGTTAATCCACCTGCTTGTTGCGCAAGGTAGTGCATATAGGTATGTTCCACCGAAAGATACATGCGTTCGGTAAAATAATAAGTTAGCTGAGCAAAGGCATTTTGTTGATTAAATCCTGAATTTTCGCGCCAACCTAGCCCTTGTTTATGCTGAAAATAGGCTAAATAGCTCAATCTTCTTTTTATGGTGCCAGACACTAAATTGAATGTATTTAAAAGATTGTAAGCGCCGTATGTATGTTTGCCAAGATAGGAAATCGGTTTTGCTGATGGTTCTTTCATCTTAAAATTAATCATGCCGCCAAATTGAGGTCCAAATTGCAAGGAAGCCGCACCTCTAATTAATTGGATGGATTCCAATGCTTCGGAAGGTGGGGTATAATAGGTTTCTGGATACCCCAGAGCATCCGCACTAATGTCGTACCCATTTTGCCGTGTATTAAAATGTGCGGTTCGACTTGGGCTTAACCCTCGTGCACCAATCCCAAGCTGTAATCCACCTGCATCGGATTCCCAGATATTTAAACCGGGAACTTTTGCATACAATTCGCGTGCGTTTTCAATCGATTTGTTGGCGTCGGTATTGGAAAGGTCTATTTGCTGTGTTTTTTTTCCATTGGTGAGGGTGATGCCATCCACCATTTGCATCGTTCGTGTTCCATAAGGTGAATCATAAAATACATCGACAGCCTTTAACGTATTGGTGTCTTTTAAAATTAAATCTACCTTTAATAATTTGGTATTCAACTCTATATTTTGAATTATAGATTCGTGATAGATATAACCTGCGGTTAATTGATAAGCACCAAAAGGTAGGTTCGAAAATTCAAACCTACCAAGATCATCTGAAACATTCGTTTTTATTTCGTTTGTGGCAAGCGCAGTAATTTGTACGTTGGCAAAAGGCAAGACCTCGCCGTCGTCGTTTTTAACAAGTCCATAAACAGTTGCTTGTCCCTGAGAAATGGAAATAACTAAAAAACTACAAACGACTAAAATCCAATTCATTCAGTTAAAAGTTAGTCGCCGTCAGTGTCTGAATAATTAATTTGAACCCCTAAAGCTCCTGAAATATCAGTTTTTGCATAGGCCACCAATTTTTTAAGTTCTTGAAAAGCAATTTCAAAATTCGGTGTATTTGCACTTACATCTGAACTAAATGGAACGGCTAAATTGTTGATTTTGTCTAAACAAACGTCAAATTGAGCTTCAATTTCGGATGAATTCACTGAAATCCCTTGATTTTCTTCCACAAAATCCATGTAATCATCTAAGCCAATTCCTGTGCCGCCGGTAAAGGTGTTTTTCAACGCTTTTATACTTTCAACCGCTAAGAATTTAGAATATCCCGAATAATAGGCCTCCACGTATGTCGGGAAAAGTTCGCCACCACTAAATTGCCCAGCAGGAATGCCAATTTTAGCATTTTTTAGCAACTCAAGATCTTTCACCATTTCGTTAAAAATCAAACTAATCGATGAACCAATATCAATTCCATCGGCTGCTTTAAAGTTGGTTGAATACGTATTCGTCCAAGTACTATGAACATAATGAAAATCACCATTTAATTTAGCCATGACAGCCACCAAATAATTCATGGTATTTGTAGCATTCGCATCTAGCGTATAGCGATTTAAAATCACTGTTTCTGTTGCACCAAAGAGTAAATAATCCATTGCTGGGAATCCAATTGCATCCACATTTGAAACAGCATCCAAAGAATATTCGCCACTGACAATATTCGCATTGATCTTTGTCACATTAACGGGATAAGTATTGGTGCTTGCTTTAAACCCAATGTCCTCGGCAGGACCAAAATTGTACATGCCAATCCGCTGAAAACTGCGATAGGCGACCAAATACTGCGTTCGCATAGCATTTAACTTTGCCAAACTTGGCGCCGATTGAAAGTTTAATACATCATCATACAAAGCCTGTAATTCGGTGGCATATTGTTGGTGTTCAGGCGCGATGACCAAAGTATACATACTTTCCAACAATGACTTGCGATCAAATTCAGGGGTAGGTTTTTTGTCACATGCTCCTAGGACAAACGTGAGTGTTAAAAGGAGAACCGAATATTTTTTCATCATAAAATTATAAAGAGTAGATTCCTTCTAAAGTGCTAATTGCTGTGTTTAGATCCAGCAAAGATACTGCCCAAAAATCATTTCCAATGTTTTCTTCCAACAGTGTTTCAATTTGAGGGTAAGTAATCAAGCGAGTTTCAAGAGGAACGTATTTTAAGCATAAGATAAATGAATATGCTTCAGATAAACTATGTAAAAATTTGGCGTTGTCCGTACCAAAATTAGCTTTTGCTTCTTGTAGGTAACTAACTGCTTGAGAAGCTGATAATTTTTCCCAAGCTTTTCGGATGATGAGAATTTGTTCGTCACGGATGGTGAGTTCTTGTTTCTGAGCGATTGCCGCTCTACCTTTTAAAAAGGCGTTCATTAATTGTGCATTCGACCCAAGTGTTGCATTTTGAGAATTGCAATATTTTGCCCAAAATCTTAAATTGCTGACATTGGTTGGGAAATCAATTGGCGCTCCAAAATAACCAAACGCTTCGTCCCAATGGTGTTCCATTGCAGTGTAATATTCACCGCCGCTGCTATTTACAGCGGTTGAATTGTCAACATCCATTTTACTATCGCCAAAATACACATTTAAAGCTTGGTTCAGAAAAACAGCACCCATCAATCCTTTTTCAATTAACTGTGCATATTCCATTCCATTGGCAGCAAATAAATAAGTGGATGTCCCTGTGGTTAGGGTACCAGCTTGACCACTAGAAGCGGTTTCGCTGAAAGATAAGGAGGCGGCTGCAAGTTCATCGAAATAGGCACCAAACATGGCAGTATCGGTGGCTAAACATTTATCGCGTAATTGTTTGGTAGATGTAAATGTAAAATTACCTCCACCATTATTTCCTGTATTTTGAAACATGGCATCCATAACAGCGGCCGATAACACGGCTTCTTTTCCAGATTTCACATAAGTTGCCAGTTCGGTTAATTGATCTAGACGTTCGATTTGTCCCGAGTAGGAAACCGTATTATTTCCACTTGCATCAGCAAAAACGTAGGTGGTTGGTATTTCAAAAGTTGGATAGATACAAGATCCATCATCCTTTTTAGCTTCTTCGTTATAATTGGTAGCCAATACATCGATGCACCCCTCTTTTTTACATGCAGTTGTTGAAAGAAGCAATAGGCTTGTAAGGCCAATGAATTTCATATTTTTATTTAGAATCATTATAAATTAGATTTCATTGTGGACAAAATTACTTCTTAGATGTCCGTTCTACAATACCATGTTTGGGGTATTTTAAGAAAAGCCAGTAAAATCACTGAAAAAAGGTATTGGAAGAAATTGATTCTGGAAATTATTCGACAACTATTTCATCGGCAAAAATCCATGATGGATAACCGGCACCCAAATGCCAATCAGGACAAAAACCTCTATTTTTGGCTTCGATTTTTAAATACCTGGTGTCAATAGCTTTTACGCATTTAAATTCTTTTATTACCGCACCATATTGATCAATTGGTGTTGAGCTTTTTTCAGTATGAACGGTAAACCAATTAATTCCATCTGAAGAAACCATAAAACTAACTTCCACTGGCATCCAGATCCATGATTTAATATCTTGTAAAAATCCTACTTTAATAGTGTTGATTTTTTTCTTCTTGTTGAAATCGATTTCAACCGATACATCTTTGCCATAATATCCTTGCCAAGCGCCTGTTCTAAAATCGGCACCACCTCTTAATTGGTCGATTAACGCTCGATCTCCTCCTGCGGCATATTGATTGTCATACGGTACATTGATTTTAATATTCCAATCGGAGACAATGCGTTTAAAGTTGCCTTCGACAGGATAACTGGCTGCGCCTTCATAAAAAGAGCGAATAATTAATTGGGTAGAGGCTTTTAATTTAATTGGTTTGCGATACATAAGAGACTTCTCGGTTGGAATAGCCCCATCGGTGGTGTAACGAATCGTCACCGGCAAATTCGTATTTGATGAAAGTTCCACTGATTTTTTCTTGTCAAATACAGGAATAGCTTCTTTAATTACGGGAGATGGAACGAGCTCTGAATGGTCGATTGATGAAATCGGAAATTGTTTTTTTACCACGCTAGGTCTGGCGTCCATGACAAATAACAACTCTCCTCCTTGCATTATTTCATGGTGGTAGATGAAATTCCGATCCAATTCAACCCCGTTCAAAAAGATCTTTTTTACAAATGAATTTCCAAGAATAAAATTTTCCCTTCGCATGGTAAAGACCTTTCCATTTTCAAGGTGAATTTTCGCTGAGTCCACAAAAGGTGTCCCAGTTAAATAGAAATCGCTTCCCGGAGCATGCGAATAAAACCCTAAGGCGCTTAAAACATACCACGATGACATTTGTCCGCAATCTTCGTTACCACTTAATCCATCGGGTTGATCGGAATATAAAGTGGTTAAAATTTGATTCACGTATTTTTGCGTTTTCCAAGGCGAATTGGTGAAATTGTAAAGATAAGCCATGTGGTGGCTTGGTTCGTTTCCATGCGCATATTGACCAATCAAACCGGTGATGTCCGCTTGTTGTCTCCCTGTGGTGACAGCGGATGCTGAAAATAAACGATCCAACCACATTTCTAAACTATCCCTTCCGCCAATTAATTCAATTAAACCGTCCATGTCTTGCGGTGCAAATAAAGAATATTGCCACGAATTTGCTTCGGTATAATCAAATGTCACTTCATCTGGGCGGAAGGTACTTTTCCAACCTCCATTAAATCGCGGTTCCATGAACTTAGAAGCCACATTAAAATGATTTTTGTAAAACTGTGCTCGTTCATAAAAAATCGATGCAATAGAGTCTTCGCCTAAAGAATCAGCAAAAATCGCAATACACCAATCATCATATGCATATTCGAGCGTTTTTGAAACCGATTCTGATTCATCCTCAGACGAGATATATCCACGTTTGTGATAAAAATCCAAACCTAAATGATGTTGTTCGGCACTTTTTACCATGGCCTCTAACGCTAGTTTTGTATCAAAATCACGAATGCCTTTCATGTAGGCATCCACAATTACTGGCACAGCGTGATAGCCAATCATACACCCCGTTTCATTGGCGGCCAATTCCCAAACTGGCAATAAGCCCCCTTCTTGGTATTGCGCTAAAAACGTGCGAATAAAATCAACCGTTCTTTCTTCTTGAGTGATGGTAAACAAGGGGTGAGCGGCTCGAAAGGTGTCCCAAAGCGAAAAAACGGTGTATTGCTGATGTGATTCACTTTGATGAATTTGCTGATCACGTCCTCGATATCTTCCATCCACATCTGAAAAAAGATTGGGTGAAAGATACGCATGATAAAGTGCCGTGTAAAAGGTTGTATTTATTTTAGGACTCTTGGTGTAAATTTCGATTTTTCCCAATTCGTGGTTCCATAAATTTTGGGTTTGATTTTGATAATCAGCTAAATTCCATGAAGGCATTTCAGCTTTAAGATTCTTTTTTGCCCCTTCAATGTCCACTCCTGATATGCCTACTTTTACCTTAAGTTCGCCCTTATTTCCTTTAAATTCAAGAATTAGTTTACTTGGATTTCCTTGTTTATTTTTTTTGAATTCGGAGGATACAGAGGCTTCAGAAAACTGAACCACAAAATAAAAATGCTGTTCGGTTGCCCACGAATTCGAAATTCGTTTTCCAATAAGGGTAGAATCATTTAACAAAATTAAATCTGATCCTAACAATAAGTCGCGGTGCTCCAAATCAATGATTACTTTTTTTGGCGTTTTTTCAGGATATGTGTAAGAATGAAATCCACAGCGCGCAGTTGTTGCCAAGTCAACTTGAATTTGGTCGTCGGTAAGAAAAACGCTGTATTTTCCAGCCTGTGCTTCTTCGTTCGAATGGCTGAAAGATGAACCATAACCAGCTTGACCATTGGCCCCATTTTCCCAGTGATTTTCACCAGTAAAAGGCAGGATTAATAAATCGCCGTAATCAGGCACCCCGGTTCCGCTTAAATGCGTGTGAGAAAAACCGTAAATGATTGAATCGGTATAATGATAACCACCACAGCCATCCCAACCTTCTAATCGTGTGTCTGGAGATAATTGAATCATCCCGAAGGGTGAAGAAACACCCGGGTAAGTATGACCATGGCCACCAGTTCCTACAAAAGGATTAACAAAAGAAGAATAGGGTTTATCTTGACCGAATGCTGAGGTAAGAACAATTCCCAAAAAGGCGATGAGAAATAGTTTCATACGCAGTAGGATTATGTTAAAGCAAGTTTTAATTGAGAATTGATTGCGGCAACCGCGCCCAATATTCCGCTGTTTTGCTGATTTAGAATTGAAATTCGTACTTGACATTTGTCGTGTAAATTTGGCAACAAATAACCTTTCAGATGTTTTTCAATTTTTCGTTTCAAAAGATTTCCGTTGTTCGAGATGCCTCCCGCTAAAAATACACACTCTAAATCTAAAATATTCATTAAATTGGAGATAGAAAAAGCTAAATCTTTCCCCACAGAATCAACAACTTCTAGTGCTACAGGGTCTTCTTTTCGAGCCGCTTTAAAAATTTCCGTGGGTGTTAAATCACTGGACTGAATTAGATTAAGGACGGAACTTATGCTACTAAATTCGAGTTTTTCTTTGGCTGTACTTACAATGCCATCTTTTGCCACATAGGTTTCCAAGCATCCATGATTTCCGCATTTGCATTCGCGTCCTTCACGTTGAATGATTGAATGCCCAATTTCACCTGCTAAGCCATTTTTTCCTAATACCAATTGGTCATTGATATACATTCCCATCCCAACTCCAGTGCCTAAAGTAATCACGGCAAAATTGGTCATTTCTTTGGCTTCTCCATAAAATTTTTCTCCTAAGGCGGCTGCGTTTGCATCGTTAATAACAAAAACGGTTCGGTTGAATTTTTTAGCAAAGATTCCATTTAAATCCACAACATCACCCCAATTCATATTTGGCGCATATTCAATGCATTGCGTGTTTTGGTTAACGCTAGGAGCACCGATGCCAATCCCGATGAAATCCCCTTTTTTTTTCACGTCATCAAAAATAAAATCAGCTAATTCTTGCGCCGTTTTCTTACTGGCAGTCTGCACCGAATTTTCATAGACAAACTCACCATCCGCATTTACGATTCCATAACCAATATTTGTTCCTCCAATGTCAATCCCCAAATAATTACTCATGACTTATTCGATATACTGCTGCCTTTATATTAAAAATAGGGTGCAAAGGTAAGAAATAATTACGTCGGTTCAATCAATTTAAATCAGGCAATTTTGTACAAAGTTGGATTTTAAAACGAATCCTATTTTTGGATCATTCTGAAATATAAAATTTGATTACTTTTTCAACTAAGATTATTTTAAGTTGGCTTATTGTTAGGTTTGAATAAAACTATGTAATTTTACCTTTCATTGGTTAGTCTACCATTCATTCGATTAACCAAGTTTAATTTGTTTAAAGGAGTTCAATTGTATGTGTGGAATCAATGGGATTTACAAATATGCTGGTCAATCATATCCGAAGGAGCTGATAGCGAAAATGAATTCGGCACTTGAACGACGAGGGCCTGACGCTGAAGGAGTTTACGCCAATAATTATGTTCAATTTGGTCACCGACGCCTATCAATTATTGACCTAAATCCCGAATCTAATCAGCCATTTATTTCTTTTGATGGTAGATATATCCTCGTTTTTAATGGCGAAATTTACAATTACAAAGAAATCAAACAACAGCTAGGTGATTACCCATTTAAAAGTGAGGGTGATGCCGAGGTAATTGTTGCAGCTTTTGCTAAATATGGCGAAAATTGCCTACGCTTGTTTAACGGAATGTTCGCTTTTGCGATTTGGGACAATGTTAAAAATGAATTGTTTGTGGCCCGCGATCGAATG
This sequence comes from Crocinitomix sp., assembly GCA_044361315.1. Classification (GTDB taxonomy): domain Bacteria; phylum Bacteroidota; class Bacteroidia; order Flavobacteriales_D; family Crocinitomicaceae; genus Crocinitomix. The sequence continues at coordinate 127,069 of JBIKJA010000012.1, forward strand.
GGGATTAAACCGCTTTATTACGTTTTAACCAACGAAGAATTTGTATTTTCATCTTCTTTAAAGTCAATTTTAGCCACCAATTTAATCGAAAAAAAACTTTCAAAAAATGGCTTGGTTGATTATTTGCGCTACCAAACTGTGCACGCTCCATACACAATTATTGAAGGCGTTTTTATGTTGCTTCCCGGTCAACAACTTACGTTAAACGAGGAAAATGAACCAAAGTTTAAAACCTATTGGTCGCCTACGGTTGATTGCGAAAAATCGAGTAATTCAATCTCGGAAGTACAAAAAACGGTGCGTAAAAAATTAAATGAAAGTGTCGAACGAAGGCTTGTTGCTGATGTGCCATTTGGCGCATTTCTTTCAGGTGGAATTGATAGTTCAATTATCGTTGGTTTGATGTCAAAAATTCATTCGCAACCAATTGAGACCTTCTCGATGTCTTTTGAGGAGGAGAAATTTTCTGAGGTAAAATATGCCAAACAAATCAGCGAATTATATAAAACGAACCACCATGACATTGTCTTAAAAGTAGATGAGTTTAAAGACTTAATTCCAGAAGCACTTTCATTAATGGATCATCCAAGTGGTGATGGTTTAAACACCTACGTCATCTCAAAAAAAACGAAAGAAGCAGGGATAAAAATGGCCTTGTCTGGCCTAGGAGGGGATGAATTATTTGGAGGATACAGCGTTTTTAACCATATTCCAGATTTACAAGCAAAAAAATGGTTGAGTAGTTTTCCCGTTTATTTGCGAAAACAGGTGGGAATTTTTAATCATTTATTAAAAGGGAGTATTGAATCATCCAAAATAAAAGAAATTTTAAAAGCACCTGCATTTGATTTAGAATATGTTTATCAGTTTTACAGACAGGTAAATATGGATGATCAAATTAGTAAATTATTAAAAATTGGAACCTTACCCGAAAGCCAAGTGCTTTTGTCCGTGCATGATTCTGTAGGATTTAAAACAGCCGGATGGAATTTACCACCATTGAGTCGAATCTCAGTGGCTGAAATAAGTACCTATATGCAAAATGTCTTGCTAAGGGATACCGATCAAATGAGTATGGTAAATTCGTTGGAAGTAAGAGTGCCTTTTTTAGATCATGAATTAGTTAGTTACGTCCTAGGGATAAAAGACCAAATTAAACAACCTATTTCACCTAAAAAATTGCTAGTTGATTCTTTTTCAGACCTACTTCCAAAAGAGATTTATGATCGCCCTAAAATGGGTTTTGTATTGCCTTACGAAGTATGGATGAAAAACGAGTTAAAAACATTTTGTTACGAGCGTTTGAGTGAATTAAAAAACATTTCTTACTTTCGAGGTGAAGAGATTGATAACTATTGGAATGATTTTTTAACGAATAAAAAACGAGTCACTTGGTCACGGATTTGGCCCTTAGTTGTTTTAGGTGATTGGATCAGAGAAAATGGAATTACCGGATAAAGAAATAGGACATAAAAGAGTACTGATTTGTTTAGATTGGTATGAACCAGGTTTTAAGGCTGGAGGTCCAATCCGTTCAGTGGCAAATATTGTAAATGCTTTAAAGGACGAGTTTGAATTTTATATATTAACCAGTGCCTATGACCTTGGTGAAACTGAAACTTATAAGGATGTTGAATTGGACCAATGGTTTGATAAAGATGGGGTGATGCTCAAATACATGTGCAGAGATTCGATGATACCTTCTGCGATCAAAGGAAATATTCTTGAAATTGACCCCGATGTGATTTATTTGAATAGTTTGTTTTCGAGGTTGTATACCCTTGTTCCAATGACACTTGTCAAAAAAATACCGATCATTATAGCTCCGCGAGGAATGTTAGGGGAGGGTGCTTTAGAGATAAAAAAAGTCAAAAAACAACTCTTTTTAAAATTGACCAAATTACTCGGATTTTACAAACGGGTGACATGGCATGCATCCACCATCGATGAAGAATTTGAGATCAGAAAAGTATATGGGGCAAATGCAAATGTGGTGGTTGCGCAAAACATCCCAACTGCTCAACAATTAGAGTTGGAACAAATTATCGTCAAACGAAAAACGGGGGTTAAACGATTTATTTTTATCAGCCGAATTACGAAAAAGAAGAATTTGCACTTGGCAATTCGTGCGTTGAGTCAAATTAAAACCTCAGAAAATGTCGAGTTCCACATTTACGGAAATATCGAAGATCTGGATTATTTTAAAAAACTAGAACCAAGCATAAAAACGTATAACAACATTAAGATTGAGTACAAAGGCGTCTTAAATCCTTCTGCTTTAAGTCAAACATTTTTATACGCCGATTTTTTTATCTTGCCAACCAAGCACGAAAATTACGGGCACGCAATTGTCGAATCATGGGCCAATGGCTGTCCAGTAATTGTGAGTAAAAATACTCCTTGGAAAAACCTTCTTGTGCGTAATTTGGGCTGGGACGTGGATATTTCAGAACAGAAAAACCTAGTTGATTCTATTCAACAAGCCGTTGATTTGTCGCCTGAGCAATATTTGACCATGGTGCGCGAATCGTACACATTTTTTAAAAATGAAATCTGCGACGAGAAAATAATTAATGCCAATCGAAACTTGTTTTACAATGCCTGTTGAGTTGGAACAATATTCGAACACAAGGTATTTCCCTGGAAATAGGTTAAAAAGAGCCCTTTGGTATTTTTTTAACTTGTTTTTTATGGTGAATAAATACAATCCATTTAGTGGTTTAAAACGTTCGATTCTGCGATTATTTGGAGCGAAAATTGGGAAAAAGGTGGTAATTAAACCGGGCGTAAATGTCAAATATCCTTGGTTTTTAGAAATAGGCGATTTTAGTTGGATCGGCGAAGATGTTTGGATCGACAATTTAGGCAAGGTCAACATCGGCGCAAATGTTTGCGTCTCACAAGGCGCCTTACTTTTAGCTGGGAATCACAATTATAAAAAATCGACATTTGATTTAATTGTAAATGAAATCATCCTCGAAGATGGGGTTTGGATTGGCGCAAAATCCATCGTAACTGGGGGAATTACTTGTCATTCACATGCGATATTAACAAGTGGTTCTGTGGCCTCCGCGAATTTAGAAGCCTACAAAATTTACAAAGGAAATCCTGCGACCTTTGTGCGTAACCGCGTGATGGAATAAAATGGGCACCATGAAAGTTTCGATCATCACCGTATCCTATAATTCTGAGAAAACCATCGAAGACACAATTAAATCTGTGCTTTCTCAAGATTATCCAAACATCGAATACGTGATCATTGATGGCGCGTCTAAGGATTCGACGCTACAAATCGTTGAAAAATATCAAGATAAAATAGCCCATGTAAGTTCCGAAAAAGACAAAGGAATTTACGATGCCATGAACAAAGGAATCGCCCTAGCTACTGGCGACATTATTGGTATCTTAAATTCAGATGATTTTTATGCCGATTCGACGGTGATTTCTTCTATTGTGGCACAATTTACACCAACCATTCAAGCTGTCTATGCCGATTTAGTTTATGTGGATGCGAATGATACCAATAGAATTACAAGATTATGGAAATCTGGAAATTATAAACAAGGGGATTTTAAAAAGGGCTGGATGCCACCACATCCTACCTTTTTTGTAAAAAGTGAGTGTTATCAAAAATATGGTAATTATTCCCTTCAACTTAAATCGGCAGCGGATTATGAGTTAATGTTGCGATTAATTCATAAAGAGCAAATTAAAATCAATTATCTCCCCAAAGTAATTGTAAAAATGCGAACGGGTGGCGCTAGTAATGCCTCCTTGAAAAATAGGATTCGCGCCAATAAAGAAGATCGCATGGCTTGGCAAATGAATGGCCTAAAACCGGGGTTATTCACCTTCATTCGTAAGCCTATTTCCAAAATAATTCAGTTTATTCGTAAATAAGAATACAAGAATGTTTATTTCTTTGATTGTTCGCTAAGGGATTAATTGTTAAATTCGTTTCAAATTAAAACAATCATGAAAAAAATCTATTTATTTGGCTTTGCACTTGTTGCTTACACAGGAGCATTTGGACAATCCATGTCCGAGAATTTTGACGACCGTGCTGTTGGCGCATACATGGGCGTTATCTCCACCGAATGGACCACTTGGAGTGGAACCGAAGGTGGGGTAGAAGATGTAAAAGTAACCGACGTTGAATCTTTCAGCGGTTCAAATTCAATCTACTTTTCTTCTACTTCTCCAACAGGTGGCCCTCAAGATGTGTTAGTACCTTTTGGCGGGGTGCATACAACAGGAACTTTTACCTTCGAATCTAATTTTTATGTCGAAGACAATAAAGGCGCTTATTTTAATTTTCAAGGAACCCTCATTCCCGGTGGATTATATACCTTAAATTGTCAAATGGTTAACGATGGTCGATTGCTACTTGATGCTGGAGCAGGAACCTTAATCGAAACAACGTACCCAAGTGAAACATGGTTTTTATTGACCGTAGAAGTTAATTTAAACACCAACGATTGGGAATTATTAATTGATGGCGTTTCACAAGGTGTATTCTCAAATCCAAACAATAAAGTGGCATCGGTTGATTTATTTCCTGTAAACAGTGCAGCGGGTGGCAACAACTTGTCAGGCTTTTTTATGGATGATGTGGCCTACGAACATGTAGCCTACACTTTACCTTCTAGAAACGGTGCAGTAACTGAAATTAAAAATACCAGTGGTTTGGCTGGAATGGATTTTATTCCTTCGGTAATAGTTCGAAATTTAGGAACAAGTGCAATAACTTCTTTCGATTTGGATATCACGTACGATGGAACAACATATACGAAAGTTGTTACAGGAGTAAACATCACCTCATTAAACTCATATCAAGTTGATTTTGCTGAGGTTTTTACATTAATTCCAGGAGAAAATGACATCGTTGCAACCATTTCAAACGTCAATGGGACAGATTCAGATGATGACGGTGATGATGATATTAAAACCACTGTTTTGAATCCAATTGTACCAGCTTTTGGTAAAGTGGTTGTTGGTGAGGAAGCAACAGGAACTTGGTGCGGATGGTGTCCTAGAGGTGCTGTTTATTTAGAAAAAATGGCCGTCAATTATCCAGATCATTTTATTGGAATCGCAGTACATAATGGCGATCCTATGACAGTGGACGCTTACGATGAACCAATAGGCGCATTTATTGATGGTTACCCAAGTATGTTAGTTGACCGTGGTCCAAGTGACGATCCTTCTGGTGTCGAATCTAAATTTTTAGATCAAGTGGTACTCGCTCCAAAAGCAGTGTTAACCGTTGGTTCTAATTATATCGACGGAGCAACTTCAATGGATGTGTCTGTAAGTGCCGAATTTTTAGAAGGAATCACAGGCGATTACCGTTTAGCTTTGGTAGTTATTGAAGATGGAGTTACGGGTACTGGCAGCGGATTCAACCAAGCAAATTACTATGCAGGTGGCGGATCAGGTGCAATGGGCGGTTACGAATCCTTACCAAATCCAGTTCCTGCAGCCGATATGGTTTACGATCACGTAGCGCGAACTATTTTACCAAGTTTCGGTGGAATGGTGGGAAGTTTTCCAGCTACTGTCGACGCTGGCGAGGTACACGCTGTCGGATTTACCGTAGCAATTGATCCAACATGGAATTTAGATGAAGTTCATTTAGTAGGAATGTTAATCGCTCCCGACGAAACAATCGACAACGCAGGTTTCGCCTCAATGGACGAAGCAGTTACCAATGGTTATGTAGGTTTAGAAACAAATGTAATGGTTAATTCAGCCACCAATTTATATCCAAACCCAGCTGTAGAAACAACTAATATCGATCTCGGAAACGTTGAAAATGAAAACGTAACCGTTCGTTTATTCGATATGGAAGGTAGATTAGTGACTGAAAGAAACTACGGTGTTTTAAACGGAAAATACATTTTACCAATGGAATTGTCCACTATCCAAACAGGCTTTTATACCGTACACATTTTAAAAGGCACAAATTTAGAAATCAAAAAATTGGTGATCGAATAAAATCGAGCAAATACACATTAAAGAGGGTTGCCGATAGGTAACCCTTTTTTTTTTGAACCTGATCCTGCTATCCGCTAAAGTTGTCGCCATGTTGCCTAAGCCAATAAGGGCTGTTTTACTCGTTTCCGCGGGTCACAAGCAAACAACCCATTGGCTAAATGCAACAAAACGCCAAGCTACCGCTGCTATCAGGGGTATTGAAAGTTGATAAGAATGATAGTTTAAAACCAAAATTTGATAGATGCTTGTTAACAAGTTCGTAGATGCATTTTGAAGAACACATAGAAAGATTAAAAAGGGAATTTCCAAGTTCGGATTTTCGTGTTCCATTCAACGATGCAACGACAATTTTAAAGAAAATTGAGAAAAAATTTATATTAGTTAAAAACGTTCAAACTGATTTAAATAACGCTGGTCAGTATTGTAATTATTGGGCAGAAAATTTCAAAGATAAAATTGAATAAAAAAAATCGGAATCGCTCAACTCAACGAATGTTTGAAAATGCTTAACAGAGAAAAAAATTATTGGATGATTTACTTTCAAATTGACAAAAATAATCGAGTGGCAACAATTTTTAAAAATCGAAATTATCAAACCCCATTCGACAGCATTGGTTAGATTATAATCCTAGAGGAACTAAAAATGTACTGAATTCCCAGTAACCAATCTCCCAAAGTATTTTATATAAATGCCGTTTCAAATTTCATCGTGAATGTCACCAAGTATTGTTTGCAACCGAAAAAATGACTAATTTTAAGCACCTCAAGTGAACAAAAATGAAAATTAACAGTAAGTACAGTGTTCTCATCGGAATTTTCCTTTTGATCGGTCAGGTCAAAGGGCAGAATTTATTCAAAGAGCGCATGATTGAAGTGACCCTGCATGAACAGGACACGACATTGATGAATTTTGTAAAAACGCCCGATTTATTTGGTGAGCGTTGGGATACCCTTGCACAGCCTAGTTTTTGGAAGTTAATTATGAAAACGTCCCCGCAAATGGGGGTGTTAAACGTTGCGAGTACGCGCCAAGTGCTTGAGGTTAGATCGTTAGTTGAGTGGGAAAAATTGACCGATGAAGCAAAAGAAGCTTATCGAAATGAATTAAGGGTGAAGCACGGATTGGCAATGGACACCCGAATTTTTATGACCAATGGTAAAAGCGATTTTTTTGTGTTTGAGAAAGTTTTTCCAACCATTTCAAGAGGGGTAAATATTTTTGCTAAAAATGCGACCGATCCTTGGTATGCCCAAGCCATTCTAATGATCGAAAGTCCTGCAAGTCATTCGTCGTATTCAAGTGCTGGAGCTTTGGGGCCTTTTCAGTTGATGAAATCAGTTGCCAGAAATCATGGCTTACGGGTAGATGAGCAAGTGGATGAACGGAAAGATTTTGATAAATCGGCAAAAGCATCGGCTCACTTGTTGCGAACTTCTTGTATTCCAGAAGCTAAGCGAATTTTAAATAAATTTGGAATTCCTGTGGTGGGTGAAATTGAATACAAATTGTGGTTCCGTTTACTGGTTATGCATTGTTATCATGCAGGTGCGGGTAATGTCGATGGAGTATTGACGAATGTTGTAAAACCAACTTTGGGGGACAAATCAATTATTACGACCATTTGGCGCTCAGAATATGGAGGATTTAAGAATTCATCACAAAACTATTCCCAGCTTGCCTTGGCCGCTTTGATGATTTTAGATGACCTTATTTTGACAAAATGTAAAGAGATCCGAGAATACTAGGTTTTCTCTTAGTTTTTAAATTGACTCATTTTATTAGATAGTAGGGGAGATGTTCCCTAAAAAAAGGGAATAAAAAAACCCATATAGTTTCCATTTTAGGAATTCTTCTAACAAAATGGTTAGCACCACCGTCTCAGTTCTGAAATCCTCTGTTACCATTCTTACGAATGAAAAGCCGAAGCTTTAGTGAGGCCCGTCATTGTGAAAACGAGTTTTAGCTAAAATATAAAACGTTAAGAACCAAAAATTTACTATATGGGCACCCGCTTGAGCAGATTCAATTAACGAAACACCTTTGTGTATGTAATTATGACTCTAAGTTACGACAAGGTAATGGAAATTAAAAATGAAGTTTTCAACAAGTTTTTTACCAAATTCGGATAAAATAGATTCAGGATGAAATTGTACCCCAGCAATTGGAAGGGTTTTATGTTCAAACGCCATAATTACATCTTCATCGTTTAGGGCAGTAATTTCAAGCAATTTTGGGAAATCTGACTTCGTTGCCGCCCACGAATGATAAAGCCCCACCTGAAATTGGTCTGCCGTATTTTGAAATAGTTTCGATTCCGTATTGGCTTTTAAGCAGGTTTTTACCCCATGTTTAACAGATTCTTGGTTGTAGAGTGATCCTCCAAAGAACTCCACCAACCCTTGAAAACCTAAACACACACCTAAAATTGGTTTGGAGGTGTGATATTTTTCAATTAATTCCATCATCACCCCAGCATCTTTTGGTAACCTCGGACCAGGGGAGAGCACAATTTTGTCATAACGATGTACTTCAGACAAATCAAGTTGATCATTAAAAGCCACCGTAACCTTACAATCGAATCCCTCAAAATAGTGAACGAGGTTGTAAGTAAACGAATCGTAATTGTCCAAAAGAAGTATTTCCACTTATTATTTCGTTGGTGTAGGGCACAAAAATAAGAAAGGGGAGCAAAACTGCTTCCCCTTTCCAAAATAAAAATTATTTTTTCTCTTAGTGAATTTCAGGATTCGCAAGTGTTCTTCCTTCGTAATTCATTCGGTATCTCAAGAAAAATTCCATTGCACCCACGCCTTTTGAAGCAACATTTAAACGAGAAACGTTTAAATCGTAAGAAGCACCAAACGCTAATTGTGGTAATTCAAAGATCATACTTGCAATAATAGCATCGTTTACGCGAAGGTAGGCTCCTAAACTCATGTGCATATTGTTAAAATAAGCAGTATGCTGTGATTGAGGTTTCATCGCAAATCTAAAAGCAGTACCAAATGTCATCGATTTATTTGGACCTTGTAAAAACGCTAAAATCGCAGGTTGAATTTGAACGTTGCTAGTTGCAGTTTGGAAATTTCCTTGACCGTGTAAAGTTAATTTTCTAAATAATTTACTCTCATCATTCAATATATTAACACGTTGTTTGGTCAAATGGTGTCCAGCTAAGCCTAAATTGAAAGAAGAATATTTAGAAACTTGCTTTTCCCAATAAACACCAGCTCCCATATCAAATCGCGAAATATTTAAATTTTGGCTCAATAATAACTCATTATTATCTAGCCCTTGGTCAAATTCAACACCATTCCATTGGCTGTCCCAAGTAAGGTTGTCACCTTGAATGGTACGTTGATAAAACGCTGGTTGTAAGCCAAATGACACGTGATCCATTTCGCCTACTTGTAAGGCATAGTTGATAGGAAATGTAATAATATTGGTTGTATAATTACTAATGCCTGCTTTATCGTTGTAAAAGTTTACACCTGCACCAATAAAACTTGAAGATTTGTTTGCTTCAGGATCCATCATTCTCCAATCCACACCCGCGGAAATTGTTCGGTAAGGATCTTCTGTCACAGTTAACCACTGAGAACGATAGTTTGTAAATAATTGGAGTTGTTGCGCTGAAAATCCAGCAGTTGCAGGATTTAAAAATACAGGTGATTCGGTAAACATACTAAAATGTTTATCTTGTTGTGCACTCGCGCTAAAGCCCAATGTTAACGCAAAGGTGGTTAACGAAATTTGTATAATCTTTTTCATACCAATTATTTATCGTATTAAAGTTGTATTTCCTTTTTGCATTCCCTTTTTACCGGAAACAAAATCATACTGCAATACCCAAGTAAAAACGCCCGGGTTTTCGTCTTTTTCCATAAAAGTTCCATCCCATCCAATATTTTGATCGTATGTTTCAAAAACTACCTCTCCATATCGGTTGTAAATCACTAAATAGACTGCTGACAGTCCACTGCCTTTTACGTAAAGAACGTCGTTGCTTCCGTCACCATTAGGCGAAAATCCTGATGGAACACCCACACCTTCAACAAAGTTAACATAAATTGTGACATTTCCTACACTACTGCAGCCAAATTCATCAACAAAATGAACCGTATAAATAATACTATCAGCAGGATTGACTTTAGTTAATGAACATGTTGGGCACTCAATATCAATTTCTGGTTCCCAATCGTAGGTCCCGGTGGATGAGGTGTTCGCATAAATGATAGCACTTCCACCTACATCAATAATTGTATCCATACCTACATCCAACGTTGGAAAATCATGAACTGTAATTGTTTTTGTGATACTTGACACTTGGTCATAAATACTTGTAATGGTCAATGTAATATTAAATTCACCAATAGTATTAAAGCAAATTCGAGGGTTTTGTTCGCTGGAGGTAGCTGGAGTTCCACCTTCAAATACCCATTCCCAAGAATTAATAGTACTTCCTTCACTCAGATCCGTAAATGTTACACAATCTCCCAAACATACATGGTTGTCATAGTCAAAATCGGCGAATATCGTTTCACAATTTACTACGTTTACCGTAACACTCGCCGTGGCAATACAACCTTCGGCACTTGTTCCGGTCACCGTGTAAGTAGTTGATCCAACTGATAATGGTTCAAAGGCAACGCCATTTGTAGCGCCTAAATTCCATGTGTAAGATAATGCACCTCCACCTGTCAGAGTAACGCTTTCACCAAGACAAATTTCAACACTCGACACACTGGCGGTTACAACTGGTAATTCATGGACCGTAATTTCAACGCTATAGGGGCAATCATCATCCGAATCACTTGTTGCATTATAGGTTAAATCACCAGCGAGCGGTGCAAAAGCAGCTCCATCAATGGCACCACCGTCCCAGGTGATCGTACCTCCGTTAACGGAAGTCGCATCTAAAGTTAATTCTTCTCCAACACACAATTCAGTTGTCGAAATCGTGACCGTTAAATCATCACATGGCGGGTCAAATGGGGTCTCTTCCAATACAATTACTCCATGAGGATCTGGATTCGCAGCGCCATCCGCAAATGGTTCAAATACAATTCCGATTACACCAACTCCACCTGGAATAGTATAATCAGCAAAATCAAGAACTTGGGAAGGGCGTTCATAATCGAACCCACCTACACTTCCGCCGCATACAGCTAAACTTCCTGTCGCATTAGACGTCACAAGCGTTAAGTTGTAGGGTAGAGAAGTGGTCGTTGTTCCATCAGATAATCGCAACGAAACATACCAAGATTCTGTATACGTATGTAAAGAAACCAACAAAAGTTCGTCACCAGGCCCATCAAAGTATGTCAATCCAGAATTCCATGTTCCTGAAAAAGACCAACCCAAAGGCACTTCAGCCGACCCATTGGTAAAATCGGCATCCCCAATTTCAGCATTAATAAATGTCATGTCGCAGGGTGATCCCATATCTGGGTTGGTGTAAGCTGTCGCGTAATCAATTCCTGTATACGGACCGACAATTTGAGCACTAATAGACTGAGTCAGGCAAATTCCAACCACAAGCAACAAGATTTCCTTATTGAATCCTATTATAAAAGTTGATATTTTAGACGACCTTACCAATTTAAGCCTTCAATTAATTAACGAATCAAGGTTGTATTTCCTTTTATCATTCCTTTTTTACCAGTGACATAGTCGTAATAAAGCACCCATGTAAACACACCAGGATTTTCATCTTTGTTTTTGAATGTTCCGTCCCATCCAATA
>JBIKJA010000013.1:0-132341 GCA_044361315.1 Crocinitomix sp.
AAAATTCATCGGTTGTTGCAATGGTGATTTCTGGATTTTCAACTACCGTTACATCAATTTCAAATGTTGCCACACAACCATCTTCAGAAGTACCTTCAACAGTGTACGTTGTTACCCCAATTGCTTGTGTAAATGGTTCACCGTCAGTTACACCTAAATCCCAAACATAGGTTAATGCACCTTCGCCAGTTAAAATAGTTTCTTCTCCATCGCAATAAACGTCTTGATCTGATGATGCTGAAAGTGTTGTTAATTCATTTACTTCAATTTCAATAGTCGCCACATTCGTACATCCGTTTACAGATTCAGTTCCTGTTACTTCAAACGCATAAGTTCCTGCTGCCAACGCTGGATCATACGCAACGCCATCCTCAGCACCATAATTCCAAGTGTAGGTATCAGCTCCATCACCGGTCATGGTAATTTCATCGCCAACACAAATAGCAGTTTCTGAGGCATTTGCAACCACCGTTGGTGCTGGAAATACAGTTATTTCAACTGTATATGGACAATCTGAAGCTAATGTAGAAGTTGCTGTATAAGAGAACGTTCCATCTTCATCAACAGGAAATGCAACACCATTTTCAATACCATCTGACCAAGTAATTACACCACCACCAATTGAAGTTGCTGTTAACGTTAATTCGGTATTTTCGCACAATTCAAGATCTGAAGCAACAAGTGTTAAGGCGTTACATAATTCAGCAATTACCACTTGCCCATTTCCGCTTCTTAAACCACCAGTGGTTGTTCCTGAAGTTACTCCACCAATGTAAGAAGATCCACCTGCGCCGCCTGCTCCAGCGGTACCAGAACCCCAGTTCACACCGCCGCCGCCGCCGCCGCCGTAATAACCTCCTCCACCTGCTCCACTAGCAACGCTTTGATTTCCTGGTTGTCCATTCCCACCAATTCCTAAAACGCCGGGGTTACCTGCTACTCCTTCTGTTCCTAGTCCACCTGCACCACCAGCAACCCCTGTTCCTCCTCTACCTCTTGAACCTGGATTTGGATTACTTCCTGGATCAACTCCATCTGAACCAATCAATGCTCCCCCTGCTCCACCATTTCCACCAGTTCCACAAGGCACACAACCTCCATTTACATAATCTCGACCGCCACCGCCACCAGCGCCGGCAACAATTACTCGATTTGCTAAGGCAACACCACCAACTCTAACATCCGATGCACCACCGCCGCCGCCAGCATATCCGCCTGTGTGCGTACTTGGAGTTCCAAAACCGCCTATACCACCACCATTAAAGGCAGCAGCACCGTTTAAACCTTGACCACCCACAAAAATATTTAAAACCTGTCCCGGTGTTACCGCCAAGTTACCTTTTGCATAACCGCCTAAACCACCAGAAGATGGAGAAAAGTCTTCTATAATTAATGCTTGTCCTTGAGCGCCCCAAACCTCTATTTGAATGCTCGTGATTCCTGGAGGAACTGTGTAAGTTTGCAAACTGCCAGTATAAGCATAGGTTGTTACCAATTGCCCAAAAGCAGCAGCATTTGCGAATAGACCTAAGATAAGTCCTGCTAAATATGTAAATTTTATTTTCATAGCTTAATTTTTAGTTGAGCAAATATAAATAAATTATGTCACTAATCAAAAGCTTTGTATTTGTAGTGTTTGAAAATGAGACCAATTTATTTATTTAGCGCTCATTGGTTGGTTTTATTTACTTCAGAAAGCGTTTATAAGCGCCTAAATAAAAAATTAAAATTAACCCAAATTTAATGTGGGTATTTTATTCCTGTAATGAATTTAAAACACAAAAAAACCCGACTCGAATAAATCGAATCGGGTTTTTTAATAGATTTTATGAATGATATTAGTTCTTCACAATTTTCACTAGTTGTGCTTGGTTATCCACATTTACAGTTAAAATGTAGGTTCCTTTTGCCAAGTTACTCATTGAAACAATTTCGCTATTCACACCAACCCCTGTTGAAATTAATTCGCCAGTAATGGTGGTTAAGCTATAATTAAATTCGCCATCTTGAACAATGGTAAAATCTGTTGAAGTTGGATTTGGATAAACCTTGAAGTTTTTGAAATCAAACCCTTCCACCGAAACAAATGAATTAATGGTGATTTCGCCTTGAGCTGTGCAACCGTTAGCATCTGTCATCACAACAACATAAGTACCTGCCGTAAGATCCGTTAAATTTTGATCATCGTCATCATCTCCTGTTCCATCGTTGCTCCAATCAAATGTGTAAGGTGATTCGCCTGAAACAATGGTAATTGTGGCAGTTCCATCATCTCCAAAAAATTCATCGGTTGTTGCAATGGTGATTTCTGGATTTTCAACTACCGTTACATCAATTTCAAATGTTGCCACACAACCATCTTCAGAAGTACCTTCAACAGTGTACGTTGTTACCCCAATTGCTTGGGTGAATGGTTCACCGTCAGTTACACCTAAATCCCAAACATAGGTTAATGCGCCTTCGCCAGTTAAAATAGTTTCTTCTCCATCGCAATAAACATCTTGATCTGATGATGCTGAAAGTGTTGTTAATTCATTTACTTCAATTTCAATAGTCGCCACATTCGTACATCCGTTTACAGATTCAGTTCCTGTTACTTCAAACGTATAAGTTCCTGCTGCCAACGCTGGATCATACGCAACGCCATCCTCAGCACCATAATTCCAAGTGTAGGTATCAGCTCCATCACCAGTCATGGTAATTTCATCGCCAACACAAATAGCAGTTTCTGAGGCATTTGCAACCACCGTTGGTGCTGGAAATACAGTTATTTCAACTGTATATGGACAATCTGAAACCAATGATGAAGTCGCTGTATAAGAGAAAGTTCCATCTTCATCAACAGGAAATGCAACACCATTTTCAATACCATCTGACCAAGTAATTACACCACCACCAAAAGAAGTTGCGGTTAACGTTAATTCGGTATTTTCGCACAATTCAAGATCTGAAGCAACAAGTGTTAAGGCGTTACATAATTCAGTAATCACCACTTGCCCATTGCCACTTCTTAAACCTGCTGTTGTTGTTCCTAAGGTTACCCCTCCAAGATAAGACGATCCACCAGCTCCACCAGCGCCAGCTGCGCCAGAACCAGGGCTGACTCCACCGCCGCTGCCTCCGCCATAATATCCACCACCACCAGCACCACTAGCAACGCTTTGATTTCCTGGTTGTCCATTACCACCAATACCTAAAACGCCGGGGTTACCTGCTGCTCCCTCTGTACCTACTCCACCTGCACCACCAGCAGCACCTGTTCCTCCTTTACCGCGTGAACCTGGGTTTCCGTAAGAACCGAAATATAATCCCGGATCAACACCATCTGAACCAATTAAGGCTCCACCAGCACCGCCATTTCCACCTGTTCCGCAAGGTACGCAACTTCCGTTCACATAATCACGGCCGCCACCGCCGCCGCCGCCGGCAACAATTACTCGGTTTGCTAATGCAACACCACCAACCCTAACATCGGAAGCACCACCGCCGCTACCAGCGTGTCCACCCATTCCATCGCTTGGGGTTCCAAAACCGCCAATTCCTCCACCGTTAAAAGATGTAGCTCCAGCAACACCTCGTCCTCCAACATAAATGTTTAATACTTGTCCTGGTGTCACTGCAAGATTACCTTTTGCATAACCGCCTAATCCACCAGTAGATGGTGCATACGATTCAATTGTAGTTGCTTGCCCTTGTGCTCCCCAAGTTTCTATTTGAACACTAGTGATTCCTGGAGGAACTGTGTAAGTTTGCAAACTGCCAGTATAAGCATAGGTTGTTACCAATTGCCCAAAAGCAGCAGTATTCACGAAAAGACCTAGTATAAGTCCTCCCAAATGTGTAAATTTTATTTTCATAGCTTAATTTTTTTGACCAAATATAGAATTTTTTTTTGAGGATTGAAAATATAAATATGCACGGAACTATGCATTCATACCTGGGTTTTAATACTTAACCTTAAAGTAACGTTTCAACCTTGAAATCTTTAAAATGGTTTGCTGTAAGAAATTTGGCGAATTTTGATTTTTTTTCGCGCTAACGATTGGAGCAAGTATCCTTTTTTGAGTTTTCTCGAAAAAAAGATACTGCGAAAAGCGTGTTAAAGCGCCCAAATTACTATTAAAAAAATGCGGGTGGTTATGGAAGAAACCAACGCGTTGTAAAGAAAAAAAGCCCACCTATTGGCGAGCTTTTTTATTGAAATTCTTATTATTTTATCTTTTGTCGATTGGAACAAATTTACGGGTTGTTGCTCCCATATAAACTTGTCTTGGGCGACCGATTGGATCGTTGTTATCCAACATTTCTTGCCATTGAGCAATCCATCCTGGGAGACGTCCGAATGCGAACATTACGGTAAACATTTCGGTAGGAACACCAATTGCACGGTAAATAATTCCTGAATAGAAATCGACATTTGGATACAATCCACGGTCAATAAAATAAGGATCACTTAAGGCAACAGCTTCTAATTTTTTAGCAATATCCAAAGCAGGATCGTTAACACCTAATTCATTTAAAATATCATCGCAAGCTTTTTTAATGATCGTTGCTCGTGGATCGAAGTTTTTGTAAACGCGGTGTCCAAAGCCCATTAAACGGAACGAATCGTCTTTATCTTTTGCTTTTAAAATCCATTTATCGACATCTCCTCCATCATTTTGAATCATTTCAAGCATTTCAATTACTGCTTGGTTGGCGCCTCCATGTAAAGGTCCCCACAATGCCGAAATTCCTGCTGAAATTGAAGCGTATAAATTTGCTTGCGAAGATCCAACAATTCGCACAGTTGAAGCAGAACAGTTTTGCTCGTGATCCGCGTGAAGGATTAACAATTTATTTAAGGCTTTTGCGATAATCGGATTTGGCGTATATTCTTCTGTTGGCATTCCATACATCATGTGCATAAAATTTTCGACATAACCCAATCCGTTTTTTGGATACATAAAAGGATGGCGCATAGAGTTTTTGTAAACCATTGCTGCCAACGTTGGTAATTTTGCTAAAATTCTAAATTTCGTCAATTCGAACGCTTCTTTTGAGCGATGGGGATCTTGTGACTCTGGATAAAATGTTGACATTGAACAAATCATTGAAGCCAAAATCCCCATTGGATGAGCTTTTGCTGGATATGCTTCAAAAAATCGTTTCATATCCTCGTGCACTAGGGTATGTTTATCAATTGTTTGCTCGAATTCTTTTAATTGGCTTTTTGTAGGCAATTCACCTTTTAAAATAAGGTAAGCTACTTCCAAAAACGAAGCATCTTCGGCCAACTCTTCAATAGGATACCCTCTGTATCTTAAGATTCCTTCTTCACCATCTAGGAAAGTTATTTCGCTTAGACAAGAACCTGTGTTTTTATAACCTTTATCTAAAGTAATATAACCGGTTTCCGATCTCAATTTTGAAATATCGATTGCCTTTTCATTCTCAGTGCCTGTAATTACGGGAAATTCAAAGACTTTTCCACCCAATTCTAATTTAGCAATTTCACTCATTTTATCTGTTTTTTTTATCCAAGATTGATTATTTCGCCTAAGATAGTCCTTTTATTTCCATTTCTAAGAATCAAATCTGAGTTTTTTTTGGGATTTTTTTTTATTTTTTTTATCAAAAAATAATCAATTGATTTACAATCGTGTATTGATGAATTGTTGATATTTTTTAAAAAGCGGAAAATTTGAATTTTGGATTAATTCTTGAAGCGGTATTTTAGGATACAATACATTGCGCGAAATCCATCTTTCCAGCCAATTTTTTTTCCTTCTAAATAGGTACGTCCGTAATAAGAGATGCCTACTTCATAAATTTTGATGTTCTTAATTTTAGCCAGTTTAGCGGTTATCTCGGGTTCGATGCCAAAACGTTTTTCTTTTATGGTGATATTTTTAGCGATGGAGGTTCTAATTAATTTATAACAGGTCTCCATATCGGTCAAATTTAAATTGGTCATCATATTGGATAATCCCGTCAAAAATTTATTCCCTTTTGAGTGCCAATAGAATAAGATGCGATGCGGATTATCCCCAACAAAACGAGATCCATAAACCGCATCAGCATTGTCTTTAAATACAGGCTTTAATAATAAATTATATTCTTCTGGATCGTATTCTAAATCGGCATCTTGAATCACTAAATAGTCGCCTGTACACTCTTGAATTGCGCAATTAATGGCGGCTCCTTTTCCTTGATTAGTAGCTTGATTAAATAATTGCATGTTCAATTCAGGATGTAAGTCCATAAATTTCGTCACTTCATCAGCGGTACTATCAGTTGAACAGTCATTGACGATAATGATTTCTTTTTCTATTCCATTCACCAATTCAACCTCTTTAATTTTATTTAAAATTAGATGAATAGTAGGTGCTTCGTTGTAGGCAGGTATTAAAATGGACAATTTTTTTATCATGTTTAATCCAAATATGTTTTTAAGCCAAGAATTAGTTGGTTTGCTGTTTGATAACCTGCAATTACACCTCTTTTTACTTCTTTTTTATTTAATATGACAAAGGATGGAAAAGCCATTTTACCACTGAGGAGATTTACAGCTAATTCGTTATAAAATTTAGACCCATAGGCCTTTTGTTCATAAAGTACTTCTTTGTAAGCGATTGCAATTTTTGCCTCTGGATTCATTTTAACCGCATAGAAATTTTGGTCGATAAAATTAATCACAGAGGGATCTCTAAAGGTTGTCGCATCCATTTTTTTGCAATATCCACACCAATCGGTGTACATATCAATAAAAATAAACTTTTTTTCCAATTGATTTCGTTCGATTGCTTTTTCAAAATCGAGCCATTCAATGGCTGTGGCAGTTCCTTCAATTTTATCCACTACAGGTTCTTCGGTTAATTCTCCAGGATCTGAGCCGCTAAAGGTTTCAATAGTGACGCTACTTTCTTGTGGTGGTTCTTCCGTATCCGCGGGAATTGGCTCATTGATTTCTCCAATTTGTTCCGTGTCTGGTTTATTAATTTTATTAGCATTTCCGCATGCGGTTAACATGATTATTACTCCGAAAATGGCAAATATTTTAATTTGATTGATTTTCATAGCTACTAATTAAAGATTAGTCAACGTAAAATTGAGAAGTTTATTAAACAGATGCTCACGTGTTTTTCCTCCATAAATTCCATGATTTTTATTGGTATAGATAAACATTTCAAAATCTTTGTTTTTCTTCACCAAGGCCTCACTCATTTCCATGCTGTTTTGCACGTGAACATTGTCGTCTCCAGAACCGTGCACTAACAAATATTTACCTTTTAATTTATCGATATGATTAATCGGGGAATTATCATCGTAACCACTGGCATTTTCTTGAGGCGTGCGCATAAAACGTTCGGTATAAATATTATCATACCATCTCCAATTTGTGACTGGTGCGACAGCAATTCCCATTTTAAAATAATCAGCCCCTTTGGTCATGCACAGCGAAGACATATAACCACCATAACTCCAACCCATCACACCTATTCGTTTGGCATCCACAAATTCCCAAGTTCCCACTTGTTTTGCCACAGCAATCATATCTTCGGTTTCTAATTTTCCTAATTGAAGGTAGGTCGAATTCTTAAATTTTGTCCCACGAAACATTGTGCCTCTTGTGTCAACAGAAATAACGATATAACCTTTTTGGGCCAATAATTGATGATACATAAAATTGTTACCGCCCCAAGCATCTGCAACAGTATTGTGGCCAGGGCCATTATAAATATCAAAATAAACAGGATATTTTTTAGAAGGGTCAAAGTTTTTAGGTTTAATAATAAAGGCATTTAACTCATGTTGGACACCTTTTATTTGAATAAATTCCTTCTTACTTAATCCCAATGATGACAACGTATTTTTTAATTTAGAATTATCCATCAAAACCTTTAGTTCTTTTCCGCTTGCATTGTTTAAGGTTATCGTGGTAGGCTCATTTGCATTGGAATAATAGTTCATATAGTACTTCATTCCCTCGCTAAACTCAGCATCGTTATTTCCTAACTTGGTGGATAGTTTAGTTTTTTTAGTTCCATCCAATCGAATCGAAAATAGTGATTTATAAATTGCACCTTCTTCTGCGGAGATAAAATAAATAATGCCTTTTTCTGCATTTATACCTTTCAGACTGACAACATCCCAATCTCCACTTGTAATTTGTCGCTCTTTTCCAGTAAAATCAACGAAATAAATGTGTTTGAAACCACTTTTTTCGCTTGTTCTTAAAAATCCGCTCCCATCTGCTAAAAAAAGTAAATTATTGTCAATTTCAAGGTAGGTATCGCTTTTATCAGAATAAAACACCTCCCCTTTCACGGCTCCATCTGCATTAAAGGTGGACGACACATAACTTAATTCATTTTGATGGCGATTCATCACAATAAAAACCAATTTATTATCATCTTTTGTCCAACGCATTCGTGGAATATATTCGTATTCATCCGTGCTTAATTGCGACGTTTTTTTAGATTCGACATCATAAATGAATAAACTCAATTTTGAATTGGATTCACCTGCTTTTGGGTATTTGAATGAATATGTTGATGGATAAGTTTTACCATAATAATAGTCCATCGAAAATTCTGGTACATTACGCTCGTCAAATTTAAGATAAGCCAATTTACTACTTTGAGGTGACCAGTAAAATGCTTTCGTTACTTCAAACTCTTCTTCATATACCCAATCTGCCGAACCATTGATAATTTCGTTCAATTTTCCATCAGATGTTACTTGTGTGATGCTATTGTCAATCAAATTTTTAATGTAAATATTATTTTCACAAACAAAGGCTATTTTTGAGCCATCCGGAGAAAAGTCAGCCAACATTTGTGGTCCTTTATCAAAAAGAAAAGTTTTTTTTTTTGTCTTTAAATCAACGATATAATAGGTTGCACTAAAACTTCTTCTATAAATACTTTCCATATTTGTAGCAATCAAAATTTTCGATTCATCTGCATTAAAAAAATAATCGTCGATCGTAATTTTATCTTGCACCCCGCTATAAATAACACCTAATGATTTTTCAAAATCACTGTAACTGTATAGGACGATGCTATTGTTTTCAAGCGCTGAAAAATGTTCTCCATCTGCCATTGACCGCACTGAATAAACATAATCTTCGCTAAATAACCTATTTGACCAAATCATTTCATTGGTTAAATAGGTATTAGTTGACTGACTTAAAGACAATAAGCCAGTTGAAATAAATCCAAATAAGAGAAGGAGAGATTGCAAAGTCATAAGATACATCTAATTTAGTGCGAATATATCAAAAATTCTGCCACGGACAAAACAAGGGATTTGCTCCAAAATTCGAACATTTAAAGTATTTTAATGTTAATATTCAGACCGTCTTAAAAAAAACATTATTTTTGAATACCTATAAAAAAATACCATGAAAAAAATTTATCTGTTGGCAGGAATTATTCTTAGTTCGTTTTCGTTATTCGCGCAAACCGCAACCCATTTACAATGTTACGGTTGGGGCGATGATCTTGAGGGAATAGAATTACCAGAAGCTATAACCATGGCAGGATATGACCAAGAGGCGGTTGACGCAGAAGATGCGGTTAATGATGTTCAGAAATCGAGTCCTTGGCGATTTGGTTATAAATATTCAACGAATATAAACTTTGAAAATTCAGGTCAATGGTTAATGGTTGAAGGAGGAAGATTATGGCGAACCAAAATTGAGTGTCCTGGAGCAATGACAGTTAATCTGCTTTTGGATAATTTTTATTTACCAGAAGGAGCCACCTTATTTTTGTACGATGTAAACCGTACCAATAAAATTGGAGCTTATACTAGCAAAAACAATCGTGTTGAAAAAGAATTAGGTACAGAAATGATTCATGGGGATGCGATTGTTGTTGAATACTTTGAGCCAAATGCCGCACTCGGACAAGGCACGTTTAACATTAGCCACGTAATTCATGGCTATAGAAGTTTATCGCGCATTCAAAAAGACCTTGAAAAGGGATTAAATGATTCTGGCGCATGCAATATTGATGTGAATTGTCCTCTAGGTGATTTATGGGATGCTCAAATTCGTTCTGTGGCAATGATTGTCGTGTCAGGAAACGGAATTTGTTCAGGAGCATTAATTAATAATACCTGTGACGACGCTCGAATGCTTTTTTTAACAGCTAACCATTGTTTAGGTGGCTCTACAGCCAATTGGGCCTTCCGATTTAATTGGGAAAGTCCGGAAGGAACAGAGGTTTGTGCCGCATTTACGCCGAGTGCAGATCCTGGTTCTCCATATGACCAAACAGCAAATGGAGCGACTGTTTTAGACAATGCAGGTATTTCCGATTATGCACTTTTGGAAATTGACAATATGACCTTGACGCAGGCAATCGCGTGGAATTGTTTTTTTGCAGGTTGGGATAATTCGGATGCAGAGACCGTGACCGAAGCCACTGGAATTCATCACCCAAGTGGAGATTTAAAGAAAATTTGTCGTGAGGACAATGATCCTTACCACGATGCAGCGGGTGGCGCACAAGTTTGGTGGATTAATAATTGGGATCAAGGCGTAACTGAACCAGGTTCGTCTGGCTCACCACTTTTTGATCAAAACAAACGAATAATTGGGCAACTTTACGGAGGAGCAGCTGCTTGTTCAGGGGTGGTTGACAATGGGGCTTATGATTTTTATGGTCGATTTGGCGTAAGCTGGGACAATGGTGCGAGTACTTTTCTAGCACCTCCAGGATGCGGAGCAGCAACTATTTTAAATGATGGCTACCAGCCTGGCGAAGCATGTGATGGAACTTTAGCAATCGTTAAGCAAAACACTCTTTGTAATGGATCGGCGGATGGTGAAATCGTTGTAAACGTAACTGGTGGGGTTAGTCCTTTTACATACAATATCGGCGACGGTCCTGTTGCTTCCAATGTTTTTGAAGGATTATCTTCAGGAACTTATACCGTCACAGTTGTTGATGGCGATGATTGTGTTTCTGAGATATCTGCAGTCATTTCAAGTCCTTCTGCCATGGTTGTAACAAGTACTTCTGAATTTGAAATAGCTGGTGAAGACGGTTCAATCAATTTGTCCGTGAGCGGAGGGACACCTGTATACACTTACAGTTGGACAGGTCCAGGTGGTTTCACTGCTGCAACTCAAGATATTAGTGGACTGGTCGCAGGCCTTTATGATGTCTTAGTTACGGACAATAACGATTGTGTAAAATTCAAAAATAACATTGAAGTTGAATCAGCCTTATCTATTTCCGAGGAAAATTTTGGAATTCGTATCTATCCAAACCCTTCGAAAGGTGATTTTTACATTGTTAATGAAGGTGTAGAAATTCTGTCAATTTCATTGTATGACCTTTCAGGAAGAGAAATTAATTTAAATGAAATAGCAAACAACTTAGATGGCATCAATCTTTCTAAGCAAGCGGATGGCACTTATTTGGCATTAATTGTTACTGAGCAAGGATCTTTTTATCAAAAATTGGTGAAAAAGAATTAAAAGTTAAGCGCTCAGTTAAATCGTTTCAATTCTACGAAAATAGCATCTCATCGAAAAAATTATCGATGAATGGTGTTTTAAATTGTTCACAGTCGTGAACAAAAATGGTATCTTTGTTGGATAAATTTAAAATTCGTAACCATGAAAAAAAGCATACTATTAATGACATTTTTCATATTTACATTTTTTGGAGCAAATGCACAGGTGAATCCTGGAGCAATTGGCTTAAGACTTGGTGGAGATAATTTCGGAAGAGTTGCTGAATTATCTTATCAACACGGATTCGGTGAGGCAAACAGAGTAGAAATTGATTTGGGTGCTTCTTTCCTTAATGATGGTGGCTACATATATTCATTACTTGGAGCTTCGATCCTCTATCATTGGGTATGGAATATTACAGATGAGTTCAATTGGTATATTGGTCCTGGCGGACAAATCGGTTATTAGCATTACAATGATAATTTTATCGGAGATGCTGCAATAGCACTCGCAGTTGGCGGACAGTTAGGAATTGAGTATGATTTTAGTACTTCTTTTTGGGGTGCCCGTTTTATTAAGTCTTGATACACGTCCAATGATTGGATTCAATTATGGCGACAAAGGATTTGGTTATGGTGCAGCATTTGGTATCCGTTATATATTTTAATATTATTGCATAAATAATTTTTAAAAGAGGAGCTTTTGTTCCTCTTTTTTTTTCCTTAAATTTCGTAAGTAAACGTAGAAGCTTGAAAGAATAATTTCATTTACATCTTAAAATCAAATGATTAACAAATATATTTGACTTATTTATTTGCGGATAGCGCTGTAGGCGATGAAATTGCGAAATTAGCAGATAACATAGTTATTACATTTGAACCTGTTTTAGCGAATCCATTGGTGTTGGTAATTGCTAGCCTTACAATTAGTAGGCAGATCCCTGAAACATTAACCAAGGGTTAAAAAAATAGAGTTGAGTGATTGACATACATTATCGCTGATAAAAATCGCGAGGTTGTGCGGAATAAGCTCAATTTTTTTTTCGCAAAAGGGATTTTAGTGGAAAACCCGCAGCCCTCCCCAAGTTATTAGGGAGGGAGAGGATTTGGAACGGGAAGCCCGGTGCCGATAATTTCGCGCATGCGAGAATTCGTCGGCATTTGCCCAAATAAATAGAAAAGAAATTTTAATCTGTTGGATTTACGGCGGTTTTAAAGAAAGGATTATCTTTGCCCTAAAATTTAGTAAATGGCTTTAAAATGTGGAATTGTTGGCTTGCCTAATGTGGGGAAATCGACGTTGTTTAATTGTTTATCGAACGCAAAAGCGCAGGCGGCAAATTTTCCGTTTTGTACGATTGAACCAAATATTGGAGTAATTACTGTTCCGGATAATCGGTTGGCGCAATTGGAAGCGATTGTTCACCCTGAAAAGGTGCAACCAACTATTATTGAGATTGTTGATATTGCAGGATTGGTAAAAGGCGCTAGTAAAGGTGAAGGTTTGGGCAATAAATTTTTGGCCAACATTCGCGAAACGGATGCCATTATTCACGTTTTGAGATGTTTTGATGACGATAATATCATTCACGTGGATGGATCGGTGAACCCAGTAAGGGATAAGGAAGTGATTGATTTTGAATTGCAACTAAAAGATTTAGAAACAGTTGAAAACAAAATTCGTTCGTTACAACGCGCTGTGAAATCGGGTGATAAAGAGCTTGTTCGCCAATATGATTTTTGTGTAAAACTGAAAGAAACCTTGGAAAAAGGACTTTCTGCTCGTACGTTGGAAATAACGAACGAATCGGAAGAAAAAATTGCCCACGAAATGCAATTATTGACCATTAAACCAGTACTTTATTTGTGTAATGTGGACGAAGCTTCGGTGAAAACTGGCAATAAATACGTGGACATGGTGCGCGAGGCGGTGGCTGCTGAATCGGCGGAAGTTTTGGTGATTGGTACTAAGATTGAATCGGATATTGCTGAATTTGAATCGTTTGATGAGCGTCAGATGTTTTTGGAAGAACTAGGATTGGAAGAGGCTGGTGTAAATCGTTTGATTCGATCTGCATATCATTTATTGAACCTACAAACTTATTTTACCGCTGGTGTGAAAGAGGTGCGTGCTTGGACTATTCCGATTGGTGCAACGGCTCCACAAGCTGCTGGCGTTATTCATTCTGACTTTGAAAAAGGATTTATTCGTGCTGAAGTGATAAAGTTTAATGATTATATGGAACTTAAATCTGAAAACGCAATTAAAGAAGCTGGTAAATTACATGTTGAAGGAAAGGCATATATTGTCGAAGATGGCGACATCATGCACTTTAGATTTAATGTGTAAGTCACCATTTATCCTGAATTACTTCGTTTAATCCTTTGTTTTTACCAAAGAACCTTTTTGTATTTTTTATTTGATTTCTTTGCTTAATTTTAAGAGCATGGAAAAAAAGAGTAAGTTATATTGGGGGGTTCAATTTCTTGGTTGGACAATCTATTTCCTTTTTTCGTTACTCCTCCTCTATTCTGGTGAAGAAATCAATTTTACTGGGCGATTGCTTACGTTTGCTTTTGTATCGATTTTAACGTCTATTTTGATTTCGCATGGCATTCGTTTTGTGATTATTAAACAATCGTTGATTGTAAAACCTGTTTTTGTTTTGATTGCTACAACCTTGGTTTTGGTTACCGTTGGTGCAATTATCCTAGAAACTGTTCAGTTTTCATTTGAAATTTTAGTTGATTCTGATTATCTGGTAAGTACCACCGAAGCAGAAGAGGAAGTTTTTAAATGGTCGGAATTTTTGTTTGCCGTTTTTCGGTCGATGATTTTGTTTTTACTATGGAGTGGATTTTATTTTGCCTTTATCATCTCAGAAAAGTCGCATGCGCAAGAAATATTAAATTTGAAATGGGAAGCGTCGAAAAATGAAATTGAGCTTAAAAATTTGCGGGCGCAATTAGATCCACATTTTTTATTTAATTCGTTGAATTCGGTTAGGGCGTTGATTGGCATGAATCCTGAATTGGCGAAATCATCTGTAACTCATCTTTCCAATTTATTACGCCGTTCGATTCAAATGGCGCGGGCCAGGGTGGTTCCTTTGTCGGAAGAATTAGAATTGGTGCAGATTTATTTAGAATTGGAACAAATTCGGTTTGAAGAACGTCTGTCATTTGAGTTTAAAATTTCGTCCGATTCCTATTCGTGTGAAATTCCACCAGTGATGTTGCAAACCATTGTGGAAAACAGCATTAAACATGGAATTTCTAAAGAAGTGCATGGAGGGACGATTCTGATTGAATCTACTTTTGAAGACAATACATTGGTAATTAAGGTAATCAATTCAGGGAGCTTAAATTTTGAGCCAAGTGAGACTGGAATTGGAATTTCCAATACGAAAAAGCGGTTGGCGATTTTATTTGGCGCCAATGGACATTTTAAAATTGAACAAACCGGTGAATTTGTAGTTTCCACCATAACAATTACGTATAAATGAGAACAATTATTGTTGATGATGAACGATTGGCTCGAGAGGAATTAAAATCGCTGTTGAGTGCGTATAAGGATTTTGAAATTATCGGGGAGTATAAAAACACTGCCGAGGCGCAGGAGGCGATTGAACGGGACGCTCCTGATTTGGTATTTATGGATATTCAAATGCCTGGTGAAAATGGTTTAGAATTGTTGAGTCGGATGTCGAATCCTCCCCGAACAGTATTTGTTACCGCTTATGATGAATATGCGATTAAAGCATTTGAAGTAAAGGCCTACGATTATTTAATGAAGCCGATTGATCCTGAACGTCTCGAAGATGTTTACAACCGTTTGAAGGAAGAAAACAAGATACCTTTTAGTGTAGAAAATCAATCAAAACTTGCTGAAAATGATTCGGTTTTTATTAGGGATGGTGAAAAGGTTTGGTTTGTAAAGGTTTCAGAGATCCGTTATTTTGAATCGGAAGGGAATTATGTTAAAGTGCATTTTGAAAAAAACAAACCTTTGATATTAAGATCATTGAATAGTTTAGAGGAGCGCATGGATGAAAAGACATTTTTTAGGGTGAACCGCAAATTTATGATCAATGTAAATTACATCACAAAAATTGAAAATTGGTTTAGTGGCGGTTTACAAGTAGAATTGAAATGCGGTACCAAAATAGAAATTTCGAGAAGACAAACGATTAAATTTAAGGATCAGTTTAGTCTATAAAATTTGATTGAGTACAACCCTTGGCAAATTCAATTCAATAATTATTCACTTTTTTAAACCTCGATTTAGAAGACCATTAAATAGTTAACAACTTACTTCACCACAGGCAAATAAATCATTGAAGAAGCAAAAACCTTATGCATAGCCACCGCAAAATCTGAGCGATCTGCATAATAAATATTCTCGACGTAATTTTGGGGATTCATGTCAAATAAAGGGAATTGAGAACTTTGAATTTGCACCATAATTTTATGTCCCTTTTTAAATGTGTGATAAAGTGCAATTAATGGAACTTCCACCTGTGTTTTTTTATTTGGGACAAAAGGCACCCCTTTTTCATAACCTTCCCTATATCTGCCTCTGATTTGTCCAGACCGCACTAATTGTTGATAACCATTCATTTTGACGCCTTCTGGATCGGTGTCTAAAGGAATTCGATTCATTGGATAAACATCAATCACCTTCACAAAAAGATCGGCATCTTTCAAATTCGTGGCAAAATCGATGACTGCTTTTATTTCACCCAATACTGTCATATCTTCTTTTAGCAAATCCGATTCAAAAGAAAGCACATCAGGACGTTTGCTCAAAAAGCGTTGATCGGCTGTAAAATATGCCTTGGGAGCCATGTCATAAAATTCATCTCCCTCAAAATAAGGCACTGGATGAAAGGGATCGGAAATAAAGGTCTGATAATCATTTAAAGTGCTGATCTCGGGCACTACAGAAATCATTTTATTATCCCTCAAATGAAATACTTGGTTATTTTCGCTCGAGGTAGGAAATTCATTAAACATTTTCCACTCATTTTTTCCAGTATCAAACAACTTCACCTTAAAATCGGGGGCTTGTCCTACCCCTTTTAAATGTTTTTCAAAATACGGAAATTCAATATTTTCCATATAATCTTTTGATAGATTATATCCATAAAAAACATCGCCTAAATAATACGCGCTGTCGCCACGTGTAGGATGGCCGTGTGACCATGGTCCCATCACTAATTGAGCATTTGCTTTTGGGCTATTTTTGGCAATGTGTTTAAAAGATTCGATGATTCCAAATAAATTCTGTTCATCGTTCCAACCGCCAACTACCATCACTTGACACTTGATGTCGTTATAATATTGCGCCCAATTTCGCTCTTTGCGGAATTCATCATAGTTAGGGTGATTTTGAATTTCTTTCCAAAAAAAATCGGTTGAATCAATCACATCCGAAAAATTCGAAAGTGCTAACCGATCAAGGAAAAAACCGTAATAATCTGGCTGTAAACTATGTTCTGTAATTTTCCCGTAAACCGCGTCTTTATTTGGCCACCACGCTGAATCGACAGGCATTAATCGTGGCGTTCCAAAAGCACTAATAACGGGCAAATAGTTTAATGCAAACAGTCCGTTTCTATTAAAATCCTCGAAATAAAAATTAGTTACAGGTGCACTAGAAATTACCGCTTTTAAAGAAGGATGATTACAAGTTGCACCTACCAAAGTGGTCCAACCAAGGTACGAATTCCCATACATTCCTGCATTTCCATTGTAATTGGACAAATTTTCTTCAAACCATTCAAACGTATCCCACGAATCTGTTAATTCATCCGTTTGCGAAGAATCTTTTAAGGAATAAGGTGGTTTTGTATTTTCAAAAGTTCCTTCACTCATGTAGCGCCCACGAACGTCTTGAATGACAAAAATATAACCCGATTCAACTAATTTTTTATTGTGACTAATGGTAGCTGGCAAGGTATCTTCCCCGTAAGGACTGCAACTGTACGGCGATCTTTTTAAAAGTACAGGATACTTTTTTGTCGAATCGATTGGGCTGTAAATGGTTGTGAATAAATTGATGCCGTCGCGCATTTCAATATAACATTCCTTTTTGGTGTAATGATCTTGCCAAATATAAGTGTCTTCTGTTTGATTCGTAGCCACCTGCTCGGAACAAGCCATCAAGAGCATTAAAAGAAAGAGAGAAAATTGAAATTTTAGTTTCATAAAATAGGTAATCTATTCAAATGTATTAAATATTCTGCCATTCGCCTACGAAAATGGCAAATCTGCCGAAATTGTTAAAATAAATTTCGCTGAATCATAAAAATAGAATACATTGCAAGACCTAACGATCATTATTATTTGGTCCAACTTAGAAAGGTGATTCTGTTACGAGTCACCTTTTTAAGTTTTTACCCCTTTTTTTTGAAGAATCGGAATGAATCGACTTCGCTTAGTTTATCGTACATTTGCTACCGAAATTTAAAGAAATGAAACGAGGAGACGAAATCGAAGTATCCATTACCGATTATGCTTTTGGCGGACAAGGCATGGCAAAATTAGACACTGACGAGGGTCGTTATGTGATTTTTGTTGAAAATTCGCTACCTGGTCAAAAGGTTTTAGCAAGGATTGTTAAAAAGCGTAAAAAATTCGCCGAATGTAAAATGATTCGAGTTTTAGAAAAATCTCCAGACGAAATTTCTTTACCATATCAACCAATTTCTGGGGCACCTTACATTAGCTTACCAATTGATTTACAGCGAAAATACAAACTTGAATCGACCTTAATTCAATACAAAAAAATTGGTGAAATTCACACTATCGATGAAATTTTTGATACCTATTTGGAATCACCAGCTCAATTTAATTACCGAAATAAAATGGAATATTCGTTTTCTACAATTCGCCAAGATTTAGAAACGAATACCGAATTAGACGACCAATTTGGGTTAGGATTTAAAACGCGCGGAACTTGGTGGAAAGTTGAAAACTTAGATGCCCCAGACGGACTTTTTGATGAAGATTTTGAATCAAAATTAAAAGCGATTCGCTTATTTCTTGAATCGACAGGCTTACCCGCTTGGCATCCACCCAAAAAAATCGGTTTTTTCCGACACATTGTCGTCCGAAAATCATTTGCAAAAAATCAACTCTTAATTAACCTCGTTACGTCCTCACAAGGATTGGATAAGTTTGACGTTGAAGCCTTTAAAAACTTTATGGTTAACCTTTTAGGTCATCGTTTGGCAGGTTTACAACACACGGTAAATGACGATGTTGCCGACCGTTCAAAAATCGAAAATGGTGAAAACGGTTTAATTTATGGTGAACCAATTGTGTTGGAAACCTTGTTGGATTTGCAATTTGAAATCAGCATGGAAAGTTTTTTTCAAACCAATCCTAAAAGTGCCGAGCGCTTGTACAATAAAGCGATAGAATACGCACAAACTTATTTCGATTTAAAAGGTGAAGTTTTAATGGATTTGTTTTGTGGTACAGGCACCATTGGGCAAATTATGGCCAATCGAATTGCAGGGGTAAAAGTAATTGGGGTTGACATCGTTCCTGAAGCCATCGAAGACGCCAAACGAAATGCCGAACGAAATCAAATCAAAAATTTGGACTTTTATGCTGCGGATGTTGGCAAATTTTTAATTGAATATCCAAATTTCACGGATACCATTCACACCATTATGTTGGACCCTCCTCGCGCAGGAATAGCACCAAAAACCTTGCAAAAAATCATGAATTTAAAAGCGAAACAAATTGTGTATATTTCATGCAATCCAGCAACACAAGCAAGGGATGCAAAGGATTTGTTGGCAAATGGTTATACGATGAAAAAACTATCTTTGGTGGATCAGTTTCCTCATACCAGCCATATTGAGGCGGTGGCGCTGTTTTTAAAATCCTAATTAATCCACCTTCAAACCTACCCCATTTACCAAGGTTTTTAGTTGGTTGATTTGATCGAGTGGTTTTTCCGTTTTGATGTTTTTCATTTTTTGTTTAAACGCGATAGGCTTCATACTCCAAATCCCAATTCGTTCACATTCAAAACAAATGGAAAGTGAGGCTACTGGTTGATCCGATTTGTCATAATACACGATGCCATGCCGAGGAATGTAACAACTTGATAACCCATAAATTAATTCATCAACTCCTTTGGCAAAGATTTTTGTTAACGCCGTGTGAAACGATTCTTTTAACAAAATTCCTTCTCTCTTTTTAGATTTTGCAAACTCAGTTCCATTGTAAATAGCTTGATCCAATTGATGTGTCTGTTCAAAATCTTGATTAAACTCAAAAATTTTAGCATAAGCAAATGGCACATTCGGAAAAATAAAATTTTTGGAGAATCCTTGAATTGAAAGAACCAAAAACATAGTCAAAACTGATAATTTTATCATAAGAACTTGTTTAAAAATCAGAAACATAAACCTAGTTCGATTAATTGTACTTCCGAATATAAAATATAATTATCAAATATTCTACATTCTTTTTAATTTTGTAAGTAATGTCAGATCGTTGTTTTAATTATTTTGATGCACTTATTGAAACGATCGCTCTTCCTGCCGTCTTAAACAATCCGTTTGAAGGAAATCCACCAAAAATTGCAAAACTTGCTGCGAAAGAAATTCAGGTATTTTTGACCATTAATGAAACGACTTTTGCCTATTCATTTGGAATGTACCCCGACGAAAATCAACCTTCAAAAGGCAAAATGTTTGGGGTTTTAGTCGTCAGAAATAAACTGGGACAATTGGGATACCTGGCCGCTTATTCTGGAAAATTACCCGCAAGTTTTTCGGATTCACGTTTTGTCCCTTCACTTTTTGACGAAGCATCCGATGATTCATTTATTGGCAAAGGCATGCGAAAATTGACAGAATATGGAACCGAAATCGCCGATTTATCAAAACATCCTGATGAAAATGAAGAATTAATTTTGGATTTAAAAGAAAAACGAAGGCTAAAGTCGATTGCTTTGCAAACCCAATTATTTTCGCATTATAACTTTCTAAATCAAGCCCAAGAATTAAAGAATGTCATCCAAATTTTTGAAGAAAGCACGCAAAATTTACCTCCAGCTGGCTCGGGCGAATGTGCAGCTCCAAAATTACTTCAATTTGCTTTTGAAAAGGGATATGTTCCCGTTGCCATTGCCGAATTTTGGTGGGGCAAATCTCCTAAAATTGAAAATCGGGTGCACAAACAGTATTATCCGCCTTGTCGGGATAAATGCCAACCCATTTTAAAATTTATGTTGGATTATTAATTGATTTTTAATCACTTGTTAATTCGCCCGGTTTTGGGATCATACCCATACGGACAATGTTTACAGCCACTTTTACAACAATAACCTCGTTTAAGATGGTACTTTTCTGTAAAGACAATATAGCCCTCCGCTGTTTTATAAAAATCGTCAGGATCTAATTCACTTAACTTAGAAAATTGGCTCATACTTAATTTTTCACGAATTTTTTGGTGTAAACTTCGTTTTCTGTATATACCTGAATCAAATAATTCCCAGAACTTAAATTGTCAATGGCTATTTGTGTGCTAGGATTCGTGAGATCGATTAAAACTTTACCATCCATAGCATAAATTTGAACGCTTATAATTTCTACATCACCCCTGAAAAACAAGGAACTATTAGCAGGATTAGGATAAATTTCAAAATTATTGGTTTCTTCCACAATTCCTAACTGTGGTCCGATATACACACAATAATCTTCGTATTCACCATAAAAGTCATCAGTCGGACAAGCGACTGGCTCTGCCAAGGCACTCATGCCAATTCGAATTTTTGTCACACCATTTAAGGCATCTCCAGGAATTGAAATAGATTGATTAAATGTCCCTAAAATGGAAAAATCATCTACAACCGTTTCTGCCCCTCCATCAAATACCCCATTTTGGTTAAAATCGATATAAATTGAATAACGTTCTGTGAATGAACTGGCTGTAAAACCAGGCTTAATTCGGAATACATAGGTTTCACCAGGTGTCAAGGCCGTTATAATTTGCTCAGAGCGCAACCAACCATTATTTTCTCCCGTTCCATTGCTATAACCATTCACAAAAATCGAATCAATCCATTCTAAATTATTGTTGGCACCAATTACTCCACAATAGTCCAATTCGGTACAAACGCCACAACCTTGCGTAGTAAAAATTGCCGATTCACTGTAGCCTCGGGTACTGTCATCACACAAGGTATAAATTTGAACCTCGTAATTGATACACCCCATTAAATCCGTTAAGGTCAGTGGTGATGTTACATCTTCTAATTCTGTCCATGTGTCTTCTTCTTCCACCGAATACCTCACTTTATATTCAGTAGCATACAATATAGAAGGCCATGAAATTTCGAGCGAATTTTCTGTTTTGGTTGGATTCGATAATTCAGGATTTTTACAACACCCATCTGTTTCAAAAATTAATGGGAAGGATGCATCGCTGAGTCCATCTGCGTCACAATCTGCTTGAATGGTTAAGGTATAAGATGTACATGGTCTCAACGTATCAAAAGTGATCGTATTTCCAGCAAGGACCACTATTTCACTTCCAAGTCCACCTGTTCGTTGTAGGGTCAAAATATAATCCGCCGAAAATCCATCCCACTCAATTACGGCTGATGTATCTGAAAACTCATTTACTCTAACGTTGTACGGTGGAATACAAGCATCTACATCACAAGCTGCCAATAATAATTCAATTGAATTATTGACGTTTAATCGCCCACCAGTAAGTACTTCGCTAGATAAAGCTGGCTTAAGATCCACCCCATCCAAAATATATTCTTTTAATTGCAAAGCAGCCCCAGCTGGATCATACTTAACAAAATTGATAAAAGACGGACAATCCGCCGAAATCGCTAAGGCCACCGCACCAGCCACACACGGCGAAGCAAATGAAGTCCCACTCGTGCTCGAATAAATATCACCTGGCACTGGCAAACGAACTAAATTTCCCGGTGCTGCCAAATCTACTGAGGTCGTTCCATACCCACTTCCTGCGCGTAAATCTAAATTGTTCGATGAAGTAACACCAATAAAGTACGGACTTGCACAATTTGTAGGCATGTCCCCAGATTCATCGACATTTAAATTACTGTTGGTGGTGGCACCTACACTTAAAATTCCTTGCTCACCCATCGTATCGTACATTGCACACCAAAGCGGTGAATCTGCAGGATCGCCATTGTTAATGCCCCAGGATGAATTGGTGACAACCACAAAAGCTCCTTTTGTCCCGTACGATTCATTGTAAAGTTTTCGCATTTTCAAAGGATAAGAGTACGCCGCAATCACCGAGGCCTCATTCGAAGCTTCTTGCCCTTTTATAATCATCATTTTGACCTTCCAATTTACTCCTGAAACTCCTAAACCGTTATCACCACTTGCACCAACCATGCCCGCCACCCGCGTGCCATGACTCCCAAAACCAATCTCGTCGTTTTCAGTTTGTACATTCCAGCCATTATAATCGTCTACATAACCGTTTAGGTCGTTGTCAATCCCATCTTCAGGAATTTCGGCATAATTTTTCCAAATATTATTTACCAAATCCACATGCGCAATATCCACTCCACCGCCTTCAATAATGCAGACTACAATGGTGTCGCCATGGGTGGTTACGCCACCAGTTGTATATTCCCAAGCATCTGTAGCATCAATATCGGCATCCACAATTCCAGCATCAGCCCCTGTGTTTTTCAAAAACCATTGTTGTACAAATTGCGGATCATCTGGAATTACTTCGCGTTGAGTAATCAAATGATTTTTTTGAACGATTAAAACTTCTGGCGTGGCTAATAATAACGCTGAAACCTGCTCTAAATTCGTGGTTGGATCCTGAAATTTAACCAGATAAATTCCCATGAAGTCATTCAATTCTTCTAATTCGCTAATCGCAATGCGATGTGCTTCGTCAAACGAACGAATAAATGCATGAACATCCGTTGCGGGTTGAAGTTGAATCAACAATTCACCACGAACAAAATTAAGCTGCTGATTGAAGGCAACTAAAGAACTTAAAAAAAATAAGATGAATACAATTCTCCGCATTTTCATGTTTTTGTAAAAATAATTAAATCTTTTCTTATTTCCAATGCTTAAATTTTAAATGAAGGTTCTGTTGATTCTTGTGGACAAAATCCTTAGCAAACCCTAAAAATTTGATTTAAACCCGATGTGAATTTTCGTACCATTCAAGGCAAACGGATTGTCATCTAATTTCCCATTGGCAACAATTATTTCCAATTGATTCGAGTTATTAATTAAACCAAATCCAAACCCAATACTGTGGGTATAATTTTTACTTGTATTGACAAAATTGGCATAATCATACAGTATTTTCAATGAAAGTGATTCAATCGGCTTAAATTCTAATTCATTGCTCAAAATCCAAATTTCTTTACCCTCCAATTCCAATTCATAAAAGCCACGCACACTTTGTAAGCCACCAAAAAAAATGAATTCATTCCGCGCCAATGGCACAATCGATGAAACGGTTTGTAATTGTAAACTATTGTTTAAATGAAAAAACTTTAAAAAATCAATCGTTTGAGCGTATTTAATTTGAATTTTATTGTTCCCAACCGTTCGTTTATCCGTCGCTAAGGTGTCATTTCGATACGCATAAAGTCCTGCAGTAATAAACAACGAAGGGTGGTAAAAAGCCAAAAGATCAGTTAAAATTGGTCTAAATAAAACCGACGACCCAATGGTGTTTTTACTAAAATCCCTAAAACCACTAATGGGAACGGATGAAATCGTAGTTGAGCTCTCTAGTTGGTTAAATACACTGACGCGAAACTGAGGATTTCGATAGGTCACCGCAAACGATAAATCTGATCGAACGAACGAGGTATCTTGCTTTTGCAAATTGAGATCGGTTCCAATCCCAAAAGGCGTTCCAAATAAATAGGGATATTCTAAAATGGTTTTTAGATTTTGAGTTTTATCCGGGTTGTTTTTCCAGTTCAAATGAATGGTCTCTGCCCTATTCAACGCATTTTTTAGTTGCAAATTCACATAGCCATTCAAAACAATTCGCTCCGTTACCCTATCTTGCTGAAAACCAATGAATCCATCCGCACTGCTCGATTTTTTTCGTTCGATGTAAACATAAACTTCTGCCTTCCCTTCTCGAAACAAAATCTCGGGTGATTTTGGAACAAGGTAAGATTCCGAATTTCGCAAAATCGTTTCTAAATTTCGAATCTTTTCCTCATTGTAAACTTCCCCTGCTTTAATTCCCAAAATACTGAGCACCGTTTTTTCATGAAAGTCTTCCGTACTTTTAATATGGATTTTGTCAATGACATAAAAACTACCTGAATCAATCGAATAAGTAAGCTTTATAATTTCATCATTTTCAATCTGTTCAAGGATTTCTATTTGAGCAAAAGGGTAACCCGAATTTTCCAAATAAATCAACTCATCATTAATCCCTGTGACAATTTTGACAATCGATTTTTTGCGGTATTGAACCTTTTTAGGTTCATTTTCGTGCACCAATTCAATTTTTTTGAACTGTTTATTGGCAGCAAAATAATAATGAACAGCATGCTTTTTAACCACCGTATCCGTTGGGTAAATTCCCAAAAAACCATTTAACCGAAAAATGAGAATCGCTTCGTCAAAATGAGTTGTTTTTTTTAAACTATCTGCGGGCGTTTTGAATTTAAGCGACAATTTATTAAGGTGATAAAATTCCATGGATTGCTCTTGACAAAACAAGAATTGTGTCGACAAAATCAATATTACAAGTGCAAACAACCCGCGCATAAAAGAATTATAACGAAATTTTTCTGATCATCGTATAATTCAACGACTTAAAAGATCTTAACGAAAAAAGCAAGGCCATAGATCAAAATCAGCTACCCCGCTTTTCATCTTACAAACGACCTGGATAAACTTTCAATGCTTCTTCCAGACATTTTACTGCCTTTTTAAGCGAATCTTGTTCCAATACGTACGCAATTCTAGCTTCTTGAACACCTAAACCTGGGGTAGCATAAAATCCATTGGCAGGCGCCATCATCACCGTTGCGCCTTCATACTCAAAATCCTCTAATAACCACTGGCAAAAGCGTTCAGCGCTGTCAATCGGAAATTTAGCAATACAATAAAAAGCACCCTGTGGTTTCGGACAAAAAACACCTTCAATCGCATTTAATCCATCCACCATAATATCGCGGCGAGCTAGATACTCTTCCACTACTTCGTCAAAATAAGATTGTGGCGTTTGTAAAGCTGCTTCACTGGCAATTTGTGCCATGGTTGGTGGCGAAAGTCGTGCTTGCGCAAATTTCATCGCAGTTGCCATTACTTCCTTGTTTTTAGAAATAATCGCCCCAATCCGCGCACCACACATCGAATAACGTTTCGAAACCGAATCAATTAGCACCACATTTTGGTCAATTCCTTCCAAATTCATTACCGAATAAGGCACGGCCCCATCGTAACAAAACTCACGGTACACCTCGTCCGCAAACAAATATAAATCGTGTGCTTTCACCAAATCACGCAATTGCTCTAATTCAGCCTGTGTGTACAAATAACCAGTAGGATTACCAGGGTTGCAAATCACAATTCCTTTGGTCTTAGGCGTAATCAATTTTTCAAATTCAGAAATCGCTGGCAAAGCAAACCCATTTTCAATCGAAGCGGTTACTGGCACCACATGAATCCCCGCAGTAGTCGCAAAACCATTATAATTGGCGTAAAAAGGCTCTGGAATAATCACTTCATCCCCCGGATTAAAGCACGTCATAAAACCAAAAATCAAGGCTTCAGAGCCACCTGTGGTAATAATAATTTCGTCCTTTGTCAACTCAATGCCGCTCTTTTTATAATAATTCGCCAACCCTACTCTATACGATTCAAATCCAGCAGAATGGCTGTATTCTAACACCGTAATATCCATATTTCTCACCGCATCCAACGCAATTTTTGGCGTCGCAATATCAGGCTGACCGATATTTAAGTGATACACATGTTTTCCTGCTTTTTTGGCAGCTTCAGAAAAAGGAACTAATTTTCTAATCGGAGATTGGGGCATTTCCTGCCCTTTTATCGAAATTTTCGGCATTGCTTTAATTTTGAGGTCAAAAATAGTTCGTTTAAACGAAATAAACCAACGAAATTTTAATTTAGTTCAATAATGCCTTTATAAATCACTGTTATTTTCTTTTTTGGGCAAATTGCCCCCAACAAGTTGGAGGGCAACCGGGCTAACCGCTTTAGTCCCCAACATCTCGCCTGAAACGCCAGGATCGTTGGGGCGCTGCCGCTTATATCCCTTTTGCGATGACGTGAACCGATTAACAATCTTACCTATTTTAACATCCTTTCTTATAATTAAATTTACAGTTCACAAGAACATAAAAGAATGTTTTGTCTACTTTTGTAACAATGTCAGAAAAAAGCAAAGTCGATCTGCAAATTTTGTGGAAACTCCTCAAGTTTTCTCGCCCTTATGTCTTTGTATTTAGCATGGCAATTGGCCTAATGCTGTTGTTTTCAATCCTTGGCCCTATTCGTCCTTACATCATCAAAGAACTAATCGATAATTACATTACTGGAGATGGCACCAACCTCTCTGAACGAGGAACTTATATTCAAAATTTTATCGAATTTTTTGATACCCCGGACACCTTATCTGCTCAATTATTGGCTTGGACCATTTTATTGTTGATTTTACTCTTTTTACAAAGCGCTGTTCAACTTTTTATGTCCTATTTCGCCAATTTACTAGGGCAATCTATCATTCGCGATCTAAGAATACGCCTGTTTTCGCATTTTAATTCCTTCAAACTAAAATATTTCGACACCACCCCTAACGGAACCGTTGTTACCCGTTTAGTAGCCGATGTAGAGGCAATTGCAGAAGTTTTTTCCACGGGTCTAATCATCATGATCGGCGAAATTGTCAGTTTGGTATTAATTATGCTGTTTATGTTCATGGAGAATTGGAAATTGAGTCTTTTGGTACTCATTCCTCTCCCACTTTTATTAATTGCCACCCGTATTTTTGCTCGTGCCATGAAAGCCTCTTTCCAAAGCGAACGTTTGCAAGTTGGTCGTTTAAACACCTTTGTGCAAGAACATATTTCGGGCATGTTTATCATCCAACTCTTTAACCGCCAAAAAATTGAAGCCATTAAATTCGACAGCATTAACAAAGACCACCGCAAAGCACATATTGATGCGGTCTGGGCAAACTCCATCTTTTTTCCTGTAGTTGAATTGTTAAGCTCACTTTCCATTGCATTTCTAATAATTTGGGGCTTGTTGCAAATCAATTATACCGAACAAGATGTCAAATTGGCGGCAGGAACCATCATCGCCTTTATCATGTGGGTCGAAATGTTGTACCGACCTATCCGTCAATTGGCAGATCGTTTTAATGTCTTACAACGAGGAGTTGTTCGTGCCGAGCGGGTTTTGGAAATTTTGGATACTCAAGACGATGTAGATTTAACTGGAATTATTACTGATGTCGATTTTAATCAAAAAATAGAATTTAAAGATGTTTGGTTTGCCTATAAAAACGAAGATTGGGTATTAAAAGGAATAAGTTTTTGTGTCCAACCCTCTCAATCCATCGCGTTGGTAGGAACAACGGGGGCTGGCAAATCCACCATCACCAACCTGTTAACCCGTTTTTACGGTTATCAAAAAGGGGGAATTCTAATTGGCGAACACCCTCTTCGTTCCATTGAAATGGACACCTTACGAAAAAATATCGCCATTGTTTTACAAGAGGTTTTCTTATTTTCTGACACCATCCTCTTCAACATTACCCTTGGCGACGAATCAATTACAGAAGAACAAGTAATTTACGCCGCCAAAAAAGTAGGTGCGCACGATTTTATTATGAACTTACCTGGTGGTTATCAATACAATGTTGGCGAACGAGGCGGCGTTTTATCGGTAGGTCAAAAGCAATTAATCTCCTTCATTCGCGCCTTTGTGTATAACCCTAAAATTTTAATTTTAGACGAAGCCACCGCCAGTGTCGATTCTGAATCGGAAGAATTAATCCAAAATGCAACGAAAGAGCTGCAAAAAGGAAGAACTTCTATCGTCATCGCTCACCGCCTTTCAACCATTATCAACTCTTCTCAAATCCTCGTAATTGACGATGGTAGAATTTTAGAAAGCGGAAATCATGAATCACTTTTGGCCTTAAATGGACATTACAAAAAGCTGTACGATTTAAATTTTACTAAATTATAAATCAAATCATTAAATTGATTTATCTAAATTTTAGCTTTAACCTTTTATTCTTAAAAAACGTATTCAACAAAACGCCCACCAAAATAAAAACAATTCCAATACTGGCGTACAAACTAAGAGTTTCGTTGAAAATGAAAAATCCAAATAAAAGAGCATAAATTGCTCCAAAATATTTAATGGGTGTCACACTAGCCGCATTGGCAGCATTAAAGGCACGGGTCATTGATACTTGTGCAATTTGGGTAATAATGCCAATTAATCCTAATAAAATCCATTCAATCCCTTTCGGAATAATAAATCCATTAATCCACAACAATACAAAGGTTATTGGCGCCGCGATCAACGGAAAATACATCACCACCGTAATGGGTTGATCTGTAGTAGAGCATTTAATAATCGAATTGTAAGCAATGCCTGAAATCAGTGCCGATAAGAGTCCAATTCCAATCCAAAAAGGATCAATCGCATCAGTCGCATCATCCCCTAACCCAATAATCACCACCCCAGTCATCGAAATTGCAAAGAATAACCACTGAATTGGATTAACTTTTTGTTTATTCAAATAAATCGCAATTACAATCGTAAAAATTGGTGAAAGGTATTGAATGATGGTGGCAATGGCCAATGGAATATTTGCAATTGTATAAAAAAACAAGGTCAAGCTTATAAAACCAGCAAAACCTCTTATTACCAACCACTTTTTATTCACCCCAAAAAAAGGAATTTTTCTGGCTTTAATAATTGCAAAACAAATCGTAAACGAAATTATCGACCTAAAAAAAACCAATTCAATTTCCGGATAATTTTGAATTTCAGGGAATAGATCGTGGCGGTCGGACAAAATTTTCACCAAGAAATTGACCAAAGCAAAGCTAAAAGAAGCCAATAACATGTATAAAACGCCTCGGTACATGGGTCAAATTTACAATCAATTGTTCAGAATCAATCATTTTAAAACGGCATTCCTGCGTGGAAATTTAATCCTCAATAAAAAGTTTTAAACAGAAACTAAAAAACGAATGTTAATTGATTCTTAAATCACCTCCGCTTTGAGGTTAAATTCCGCTTAATTTTGTGAAATCATCAAACAAGGATAAAAAGCACGCATAACGATAATGATAGACACGTACAAACATAAAGGAATGCGCAAACAACTCACGCAAGAACTGAGTGACAAGGGAATTAAGAGTGTGGCGGTTTTGAATGCAATTATGGCCGTGCCTAGGCATTATTTTTTAGATGCTGTGTTTACTGAACAAGCGTATAGCAACATGCCCTTTCAAATTGGTGCTGGTCAAACCATTTCACATCCTTATACAGTGGCTTTTCAAACCGAATTATTGGAATTATCAAAAGGAGAAAAAGTATTAGAAATTGGAACTGGATCGGGTTTTCAAACAGCCATTTTATGTGAATTAGGCTGCAAAGTGCTTTCAATCGAACGACAAAGAGAGCTCTTTTTAAAAGCCAGCCAAATTTTACCAAAATTACACTACACGCCAAAGCTCAAATTTGGCGATGGATACAAAGGCTGGCCTAGTTTTGCCCCGTTCGATAAAATCATCATCACCTGCGGCGCCCCTTTTATTCCGCAAGACCTCATTGATCAGTTAAAAGTTGGTGGATTAATGGTAATCCCACTCGGCGAAGGCAAAAACCAAGAAATGTTACTCATTCGAAAAGAATCGGATGGAACACTTACAAAAAGACAAATGGGCGTTTTTAGTTTTGTGCCCATGTTAAAAGAGACTGCGAAATAGTGAATCATTTTATTTCCAACAACAAAGGAATCGTTTTAGATGAAAATCTTCAAGAGTACGAACTTGTCGGGATAGAACCTACTTGGGTAATTTATCATCAATTTTTGAATCAACTTCATTTGCCTTATCAAAAATGGACGTATTCGAAACACGATCCGGGCACAATTTTAGCAGAATTTCCAGATCACATGGAGGTATTAGATTCCATTTTGTTTAAAAGTTTGGATTTAAAAACATGTGTTACGCCCATTCAATTATACACCTACTCACTTTTACAAGCCTATTTTGGGAACAAAGAGGTATTTGATGGAATCGGCATCATCAGGGATCGGAAAAATCATTTTATCTTTTTAAATCAAGCAATTGATTCAAGTTTTACCGAGCAAACCAACTTTGAAATGGCTAATTTTCACCTGATGCTGCTCAAACATCTCCGAAAAGATGAATTATTGAATGCTTACGAATCCTTTTTTGTCTTGTTGGATCAAAAATTCGAGGAGAAATTAATGAACGCCTTAACGGTGTATCAAACAGAAACAGGACATGTAATTGCTAAACAAGATTGGATTCAAAAATTTATGGATTACAAGCGATTAGATGCGCTAAGAACATCCACAAAACGTCAATTAATGTCCTTATGATTAGTTTTTTTAATTTAGTCTACATCGTTCCAAATCGATTTTCTGACGAGAAAATAGCAGTTGCCATTCTTGCCAATATTGATGGAATTCCCTATTTCGCATTTTCAGAACGTAAATTGGTTTTTGCAATGACGGGGTTTACCAACGATTTAAAAATCTCTTTGCGAAAAGGATTCCGTTACATGGATGTGGATGTGAATAAAATTCGGAGAGGTGAACAAGCTTTATCCCTCTTTGATCCGCCCTTTGCAAAAAAAATATTGGCCGAATTAGCCCACAAAAAAAGAGGAGTTTTGGTGTATTCAGATCTTTTTGAAATTAATCAACCCGCAAAAAAAAGAACACAAGACCAACTTTTCGACCAGCTTT
Source organism: Crocinitomix sp. (assembly GCA_044361315.1). Taxonomy (GTDB): domain Bacteria; phylum Bacteroidota; class Bacteroidia; order Flavobacteriales_D; family Crocinitomicaceae; genus Crocinitomix. The sequence continues at coordinate 31,468 of JBIKJA010000013.1, forward strand.
ATCGAAAATTTCTTCAAGAAGATCGAGAAATAGCCATAAATAAACCAAAAAGTCCAAGTTTTAAAGCGCGTTTCCGAAGTTTTACGACACAAGCAAAGTTTAAAGATTTTGAAGCCAATTTTGTCCTTCAAGCAAATGTGTATCCATACATCTATACCGACGTGAACATCAATTTGTGCCGAAAATCACATTTTTTCACCGTCTTTCAAACAGTAGATTTTTCCAAAACCATCCAAAACATTCAAAATCAAGTGAGTCAATTTCGGATCATAGTGCAAAGCTTGCAACAAAAATCCATTACCGAAGGTTTGAGCACCGGACGGTATTATTTAATTTATGAACCACCTACCAATTCGGCTAAACTTGCACTGCTCAATGCTTTAAAGGAGGAGAAAAAGGTTGGTTTTAAAATGATTCGCATGTCTGAAATCAAAGATACCCTTTAAAAATCAACTTATTATCTTGTTAAACTAATTAATTAGTTAGTGATTAGCTTGCTTGTAGGTTGTAAACAAGCTAACGATCTAAATACACCTAAAATAGTTCAAAACTTTGTGTTATTTATGTCCCAACTATCATCAAAAAATGGTAAATTTGAGCATATACTTAGATTATGAAAAAAGAAAATTCACGCAGAGATTTTATTAAAAAATCTGCTTTTGCTACAGCTGCCGTTTATATGGGCGGAGGACTTTTAAATTCGGTGATTGCTGAAGAATCAGCGAACGGTAATTTAATCGAACCAGCCTTACTTAAAACAACTGGAGCTGCGGGAACTTATACTCTGCCAGAATTACCATACGAGCAAGGCGCACTTGAACCGCACATCGATAAATTGACCATGCAAATTCACCATACCAAGCATCACAATGCCTATGTTACGAATTTAAATAAGGCAATCGAAACCTTGGATGAAAAATTAGCAGAGCGTGCTGGCGAATTAGAAACAATTTTTGAAAAAATGTCTAAATTTCCAGATGCCGTTCGTAATAACGCGGGCGGACATTATAACCACAGCATGTTTTGGAATTGTATGAAACCAAATGGTGGCGGTACTCCTAAAGGTGCTTTGGCCGATGCAATTAATGCAAGTTTTGGTTCGTTTGAAGAATTCAAAACCAAATTTAACGAAGCAGCTACTAAACGTTTTGGATCCGGTTGGGCTTGGTTGATTGTGGTGGAGGACAAATTGGTGATTACCTCAACTGCCAATCAAGATAATCCATTAATGAAATTAAAAGATAAAAATCACGTGATGGGTCGCCCAATTTTAGCTTTAGATGTTTGGGAACATGCGTATTACCTTAAAAATCAAAATCGCCGTGGAGATTATTTAACTGCTTTTTGGAACGTGGTAAATTGGGAATATTGCGAAGGGGTTTTTGGATAGATTCGCACTTAATTTTATAAAATTATGGAAAGTGAAGTTCTATTTTCTGAAAAACAACGTTTTCAATGGTGGGTGATGGTGTTGTTTATCGTTGTGAATGGATTCATTCTGACAGGGATTTATTTCAAACTGCAAAATGATGCTACCATTGCGTCTGAAGTGGCTAATAATTCTTCGTTAATCGTTGTCGCCTGTCTGGGAATTATTTTTACGTTTATTTTTTTCTTATTTAGGTTAGATACGCAAATTAAGGGCGACGGAATTTACGTGCGTTTTTTGCCACTTCGCCTGAAATATCGACACTATAGCTGGAAAGATTTGAGTAAAATTTATGTGCGTGAGTATTCGCCTTTGGGCGAATATGGCGGTTGGGGAATCCGATATACCTTTTCTGGTGCGGGCAAAGCGTACAATATTTCTGGAAAAATTGGGTTGCAACTCGAATTTACAACAGGCAAAAAAGTACTAATTGGCACTCACAAAGGGGAAGAAATCAAAGAAATTCTTACCCGAATAGGTCAATACAAACCTTAATCATAAATTAACTTGTGTCAAAATCAACGATTCACAACACCTATTCTCTTAAAATAAAAAAGGCCTTGGAAACAAGCTCCAAGACCTTTTTATAAAAACTTAATTTGTTAGATTCTGATTATCGCAATCACTACCCTACTTCACCATTAATTTAGCGTTAGAAATCACTTGATTGGATTCATTGTCAATTAACAATAAAATATACATTCCTTCGGTAAGCGAACTTGCATCGATTTCAACTTTATTGCCATTTAACGTGGCATTAGAATAAACAATTTTACCCATAATGTCCACAATTTGAATGGAGTGATTATTCAAATCTTCTCCAAAATAAACAGTGGTTGTTTCAGTAAAAGGATTTGGATATACCAATAGTTGTCGTTGTGATACCAATTCATTGATACTGGCATCGTCGATCACTTCGTGTAAGGTGTTGATTGTTGTATTGGTAATTACCGCAGGATTTAGATCAAAATAGATATAAGCTGTATTAAAGATGCTTGTTTCCAACGGTAACCCTGGTAATAAATTAATTTTATATTTTACAAAACCTTGGCTGGCTAAGACATTAACATTACTGTCTGGCAACATGATTCCATTAAAAATAAAGGAGATTTCACCGTCAACACTCATGGCAAGTTCAATGTCATGACTATAAGACAAAAGTTCAAACGAATTCCAATCTAAATTTTCATCCAACTGATCTTCGATGACTACGTTAATTGCCGTGTCTGTTCCTGTATTTTGAAAACGAACTAAATATTCGATGGTTTCGGTATCTGGAGCGATGTAACCAAATTCTCCGACACCCAGTGGATCTGGGGTTTTGTCGTTGGGGTCAAAGGCACAAAGAATTATCTGCTCCAATTCAACGATCCCTACAAACATTTCAACATCACTTGAATCAACAGAAACTGATAAGGTGCTTACAACGGTATCCGCATATCCATCAGGGGTTGCAACCTGAACCATAAATACATCAAATTCATCATAGAAGAACCCACTATAATGCCAATAAAGATTTTGACCAATAATTGAATCCGGAACGATGTCAGCGGTTACATAACTAAGACTATCATCCAATTCTAAATGAATGACACCTGAAGCGATGGTCGTACCAACATTTTCCCATGACAGCCAATAAGCAATCGTGTCGTTACATCTCGGAAAACCACCTACCAATTCGGAAGCTACCTCATAAATTAAGGTGTCGGGAGCCAATCCAAAGTCAAGACTATCTCTAAACTCAAAACTACCATCAACATTGAGTGTGTAAACCAAAGAATCAGAAGAAATTTTCCAGTATTCATCAACCTCGGGAAATATTTCATAAATTCCGTCATCCAACATTAACACAGAATTTGAATAATAGCCTGATATCTCTGTCATTGCAAAAAAACCGATAGGCTCAGAGCGAATTACATTGGAATATGCAACTATTTCTCCAACATCTTTAATCCCATTCTCATTCAAGTCATAGTAAACCGTACCCGCGACATCAATTATATCTGGATCTAATTCTGGACAATCAGTAAATACAATATTAAACAAGGCGTATCCGTCAAAAGAATCATTTATTTGGATATAAACAGATTCTCCAGCAAGCATTTCATGTTCAGCGTAGGCAACGGCCCATGATGCATCGGAATGTAAAAATAAGGATCCGCAAACGCCTGAATAGATTCTTTTAGAAGCTTGAATATCTGCATCGAAATGCTCAACATTCAAGACACCATCACATGGGGCAATAAACCGATACCAATGATCAGAACCAGGTCCGTCATCGTAGGTAGCATAATTATCTCCAACTGCAATTGGTATCGCAAAATCGCAACTAACTCCTCCTGGATAATAAACTTGTCCAAAAGTGAAATTTGCGTGAAGTGCCCCGATTAGTAAGGTTAGAATTAAGTAGATTTTTTTCATAGGTCGGTTGTCTTCAGTAAAAAGTGTAGCATACTATTTTTACTAACGATAAAAGTAATGAAACGGTTGGAGAAATCAGCCATTTTTTTAAAACGCTAATGATTTTTTGTCGACATAATGCCCTTTAATAGTTGATAATAGAGGAAAGCAGAGTTGCTTTTTTTTTTTACTTTTTCTCCTTTTTAATAAATTCAACTTCTTTCCGATTCCAAATAAAAAAAGGCCTTAGAAACAATTTCTAAGACCTTTTTAAAAACTTAATTCGTTAGATTCTCATTAGCGCAATCACTACCCTACTTCACCATTAATTTAGCGTTAGAAATCACTTGATTAGATTCATTGTCAATTAACAATAAAATATACATTCCTTCGGTTAGTGAACTGGCTTCGATTTCAACTTTGTTACCCGTTAAAGTTGTATTCGAATAAACCAATTTACCTAAAGGATCCACAATTTGAATCGAATGATTTGTCAAATCTTCACCAAAATAAACGGTAGTTGTTTCGGTAAATGGATTTGGATACACCAATAATCGTTGGTCATTCGCCAATTCGTCGATTGAAGCATTATCGATATGTAAGGTGTTAATTGCAGTATTCGTAACTACCGCAGGATTAAAATCAAAGTAAATATAAGCCGTATTAAAGATGCTTGTTTCTAAAGGTAAGCCTGGCAATAAATCAATTTTATATTTTACAAACCCTTGGCTTGCTAATTCATTGACATTGCTGTCTGGCAACATGATTCCATTAAAAATAAAAGACATTTCACCGTCAACGCTCATGGCAAGTTCAATGTCGTGGCTATAACTTAAAAGCTCAAAAGAATTCCAATCTAAATTTTCGTCCAGCTGATCTTTGATGACTACGTTAATTGCCGTGTCCGTTCCTGTGTTTTGGAAACGAACTAAATATTCGATGGTTTCTGTATCTGGCGCGATATATCCAAATTCTCCTAAACCGAGCGGATTAGCAGTTTTATCGTTAGGATCTAATGCGCAGAGAACTGCATGTTCTAAAATTTCCGTCTCAAAAAACATTAGCTCCTCATCTGAAATAATTGAAACCTCCATAGCACATAAGGTTGTATCATCTACACCATCTGGAGTTGCTATTTGAAGATTAATTAAATTGAACTCGTCGAAGAAAAGCCCTTCGTAGTGCCAATAAAGATGCTGCCCATCAATAGAATCTGGCAAAATATCTGCTGTTATATAGCTGAGACTATCGTCTAATTCTAAATGGATCGTACCTGCAGCGATTGTAGTTCCGATATTTGTCCATGACAACCAATAGTTAATCGTATCGTTACATCTAGGCAAGCCAGAGATTAATGCGTAGGATAACTCATATATCAACGAATCAGGAGCTAATCCAAAATCGAGGCTGTCCCGATCTTCAAATGAATCATCAACGTTCAAGGTGTAAATCAAAGAATCGGACGAAATATGCCAATTTTCGTCAACCTCTGGAAAAATTTCATACGTGCCGTCATCCAACATCGAAACTGATGCGGAATAATATCCTGAAAAAGTGGTCATTGCAAAAAAACCAATCGGTTCTGAACGAATCACGTTCGAATAGGCAATAAGTTCACCGAAATCCTTAACACCATTTTCGTTCAGGTCATAATAAACCGTGCCTGCGACATCTATTAAAGCTGGATCAAATGCTGGACATTCGGTGTATTCGATATCAAACTCCGTTTCACCTTCCCAAGTATCGTTGATATTAATAAAAACTGTTTCGCCCGCATACATGGGATAACTTGCAGCTGACATTGACCAATCTGCTGTAGATTCTAGGACTAAAGATCCACAGACACCTGAATAGATCCTTTTATCTGCTTCGTGCACCACATCGTATTGCGAAACTGTTATTTCACCGTCGCATGGGGCTATGAATCGATACCAATGATCAGAACCAGGACCATCAGCGTAGGTCATATAAGACTCTCCTGCAGGAATTGGCATTGCAGTTGCACAACTAGGTCCACCCGGATAATAACCTTGTCCAAAAGTGAAATTTGCAGGGAGGGCCCCAATTAGGAATGTTAGAATTAAGTAGATTTTTTTCATAGGTTAGTTGTTCTCAGAAAAAAGTGTAGCATTAACACTCTGCCAACGATAAAAGTAATGAAATGGTTGGAGATTTGACCTGATTTTATTGTTTTTAATTATTTAACAAGGATACAATGTGTTTGAAACGACTATATTTGTTAGGTTTAGGAGGGGTGGGGATTTTTTTTTATTTTTGTGATTAATTTAATCAAGTATTAATTTATCACTTTCCGATACTGTATCAGAATCGCTAGATTTAGAATCACCGCCAGGCGATTAGCAGAAGGCTAGCGCTTGCTAATTTAGTTGTTTCTAATACCATTCGCGGTGCTATGGCAAATTGGAGCAAAACATTGGAAAACGAATTGGGACAATATAATATTACGGTAAATAATGTTCTTTCAGGCGCAACAGAAACCATTCGGTTAAAATCAATTATAGAAACGAAATCGACTAAAACAGGTAAGACCTATGCGGAGATCGAATTAGAGATGGCGAATGCTTCACCTCTGCTACGCGTCGCACAACCCGAGGAAGTAGTGAATGCAATTGTTTTTTAACCTCACCAGCAGCAAGTTATATCAAAGTAATAAATGTTCCTGTTGACGGCGGTCGCACAAAGAACTTATAAGACAGCTAGTTTAAAAGATGAGTTCTTGCTTTGTTGCGATTATTTGAGGAGATAAAAAGTGTCTTGCCTTGATATTTAATTGCAATCATGTCCTTACAATCATACGGTTCATAGAATCCAGATTGCATTGGCGAAAGTTGTCGAAATTTTCCAGTGCCATCCCCTAAAAGAACAACCCCTCTTCCAGCGTCATAACGGATTGTTTCCACTTCAGTAACAAAATTGTTTCCAACTGCAATAATATCTAAATGGCCATCTTTATTAAGGTCCATTATGATCGATTTATTGATTGGTCCAAACTGTGCTAATACCGGCAGATGTTGAATTGAAAACCCATTATTCTTAGAGAGCATAACCACTGATTCGAACTCAGTAGCAGAATAATGCAGGGCCTTATCTAAATTTGCTTGACCATAAATATTTTCGACAGTAGCAGAAGCAAAATCGGCGAATGTAGGGAACTTATCTTTGATAAATGGCATTTGCTCAGAAGAACATTGTCTTCCCCGAACAGGATAGCAAATATTATTTTGATACTTGGCCAATACAATATCAAGCGAGCCATTTTCATCAAAATCATGACAGTAGATTTCAAGCGGTTTTTCTCTTGTTGGATGAAATTTATTATTTGCTCCAACATTTCCGACAACATAATCACTCTTTCCGTCTCCATTTAGATCAGCCTTCGAAATTGAATACCACCAACCAATATCAGCATTAGGATTATATCGTTTTGTTTGATCCGAGAATTTGCCATCCACATTTTCGAAAAACGTTACTGGCATCCATTCGCCGACTATAATCAAATCAAGATCCTTGTCACCGTCAATATCATCAAAGAGTGCATCTGTTATCATTCCCGGTCCATCTAAACTTAATGTGCCCGGAATCGGATTGGCTGAAATAGATCGAGCTGTTGCGTCTGTAAAAACACCGTTGCCGTTATTATTCAGCAAAAAGCTACGCGAGGTATACGGGTAAAATCCAGGCATTTGTCTTCCTCCAACAAAAAGGTCTATATCGCCGTCATTATCATAATCACCAATGGCAACACGTTGTCCCGAAGCTTCCATAATTGGCAAACGTGTTTTCGTTTCATTCGTGAATTTACCCTTTCCATCATTGATATATAATTGATCCTGATACAGTCGTGAACGGCTATCAAATTCATTACCGCCAGAGACAATATATAAATCCATATCTCCGTCTCCATCTGCATCAAAAAAGACGGAACCTAGTTCTTCACGCGCCTTTTCAGCTTGCCATGGTCCGTTTTGAAGTTTAAACCCATTTGGTGTTTGGATCATCATTTCGCCTGCAAAATCAGCAGAACCTGAAAAATAAACATCTTCTAATCCATCCCCATTAATGTCTCCCTTTGATACAAAAGGGCCAAGTTGGGACATTTTGTGTGGCATGAGCACTTCACTTGCAAAATCATCCATCATTTCTTCTTTGTGCGAATAAGAAATTAAAGAATCAGTTATATTGCGGAACAACTTTTTTTCTCTGCTCGCTACTAATTTTGCATCATGCGCTTCAGCAATTGAAATTTTATAAAGTTGATTGGCAGCCAAATTTTCTTGACGCGTCACCTTGCCATTCAACCATTCAATTTCAAGTGTTTTGACCACTTTATCGTTCCCTAATCCGAAATGAATAAAACTTTCTACAGAAGATTCATATCCTCGAGAAACATGTAGTTCGTGATATTGCATTCCCGACTCAGTTGTAATCTTCACCTTGGCACCGATAGCATCTATATTTAGACCATCACCTTTCAATTTAAAACGGATATAATTATTCTTAGATTCTAATTTGTTCTCCATGATGAACGACTTCTCTTCCATATTATTGAGAATTAAATCCAAGTCACCATCATTATCCAAGTCGGCGAACGCCGCGCCATTTGAATTTACAGGAGCTTCGAAATTCCACTCTTCAGTCTTTTTAGAAAATCTAAGGTCACCCTCATTTTTATAGATATAATTGAAGATTTTTGAAGTTGGCATCAATGCTAAACCATCCTCGAAGTTTTCGAGCTCTCCATAAAAGTCTTTACGATTATAATCAATTGCATAATCATTATCCCTTGCTTCGCGTCTATATCCGTTGGTCACAAATAAATCTTTCTTTCCATCATTATCAAAATCTGCGAAGAGAGGCGCCCAGCTCCAATCGGTTTTTGAAACACCAGCCAACTGAGAAATCTCAGAGAAAGTACCATCCCCATTATTCAACTGTAAACCATTAAACATGTATTGATAATGCATGCCCAAACTGACAAGCTCCCAAAAACTTTTCGTGCTCATTGCTCCCATATTTCGCTTAGATCGGATATGATCTTCAGAAGCCATGTCAAGCGTCATTATATCAACAAAACCATCATTATTAAAATCCGCCATATCATTCCCCATTGAATAGTTAGACGTATGGTTAGTTCTACTTTGAATTTCTTGAGTAAAATGGCCATTTCCGCCATTCATAAATAACAAATCTGGATCTTGATAATCATTTGAAATGTAAATATCTGCATAACCATTGCCATCTAAATCGCTCACGGCGATTCCTAAACCAAAACAATTACTTGCGATTCCCGCTTTTTCAGTTACATCAACATATTTCCCATCCTGATTTTCGAGCAGTACATCCGAATCCTCGCCAATTTTTTTAATTCTTTTAAACTCTTGGGCGGTCAACAAATTATCTGTTGGCAGTTTATTTGGATGATTGAGCACATAGAGGTCCAAATCGCCATCATTATCATAATCAAAAAAAGCAGCATGAGTTGATCTCTTCTTAATGTCGACGCCATATTCAGCGCCACGTTCGGTAAATGTATTATCGTGGTTATTGATGAATAATAAATTCGCCATCATTGATCTATCCTTCGGGTCACCAGATCTACACACGTAAATATCGATCCACCCGTCCGAATTGACATCTACCATATTGACACCTGTGTGCCAACCTTTGTTTGCGCTGGACTCAAATGCAGTCGCACTGATGTCTTCGAATACCATGTCTCCCTTATTTAGATATAATTTATCTTGTACCTGATTGCCACTGAAATAAATATCAGTTAAGCCGTCATTGTTTATATCTCCAACAGCCACACCTCCGCCGTTATAGATGTATTCGTAAGTATAAAAATTGAAACTATCGTTTTCAGTAATCGTATTGTAAAAATCAATACCTGTTTCTTCGGAGGTTAGGGTTTCGAACTTCATTTTATCACCAGACACTGACAATGAATCAGACATTGTTGGATTGTCGCCCTCTTTACCTCCGCCACAAGCTGTTATGATCAAAAAAAACAACGATATAAATAAATAATTTTTCATTAGTATACAATTTAACTGTTCAAATATAACTCAATATGCCTATCCTTAGGCTCGTTTTTTAATCTAAACTTCTTCGATTTAGCTTGATTAGAAACCGTAATGAGAAGCGTTTCATTGTGAAATTTAATTATAGCCATATCTTTGCACTCTTGATATTCACCCAAGACAATATCATTGGTTTGATTAACATCAAAATCATGAATATGCAATTCTAATGGATACTTTTCGGAAGGATGAAATTTATTGTTTTCACCCAAATTTCCGACGATATAATGATTCTTTCCATCACCATTAAAATCATCTTTTCCAATTGAATGCCACCATCCCAGTTGCGCTTTTGGATTAGAGATAACTGTGACTTCTGAAAATAAACCACTATTATTCGGAAAAAAGGATATTGGCATCCATTCGCCGACCACGATTAATTCCAAGTCATTGTCACTGTCAATATCGTCAAAAAGAGCATCTGTGACTAAGCCAGGTCCTTCATGCGCTGGTGGATTTGGTGTGACATCAATAAAAGAAACTCCATTATTTTGATAGAGATAACTTTTAAAAACATAAGGGTAATAACAGGGTATTTGACGACCTCCCACATATAAATCCATATCGCGATCATAGTCTCCTGCAACGACACATTGCCCTCCAATTGCAATTTGAGGAAGGCGATTGGACTCATTCGTAGAATTCCCCCTTAAGTCATTGATATACAATTGATCGATCAAAAAAGGTGAATCGAAAGAAATTTCAAAACCTACCGTAACGATAGTTTCTGCCGAATTTTGCTTGGCATAAACCAAGTTCGAAGCGCATGCGCCAAGCAAAATCAGCGCAACAAGAGCAGGTGCTGTGCATTTTTTCATTCTCAATAATAGTAAGTTGGTCTAACAAATATATTATTAAATCAAATAGTCACAACTAAAAAAGCAATTATTCTTCATTAAGCATCCTCTTTAATGTATTCTGCATCATGAAATTCCTCTTTTTTGCTCCCAAATTGGTTATAAACCTGAGTTCGACTCTAAATTACCATCCAGATTTTTATTAAAATTTGACGGAATAGCAATATTCTCTGCATTTACTGAATCAATCCATTAAAATTAACAGACACTTTAACTATTTGTACTGTGGTTATAACAAACTAAAATCCCTAGATGTCTCTAAGAATACTGCTTTAAATTATTTGAGATGTGAAGGGAACAAACTAACATCCCTAGATGTCTCTAAGAATACTGCTTTAAATAAGTTGCTGTGCGGTGGTAACAAATTCGATTGTGTTCCAATTGTAGATTAAGATTGTGATATTAAGAATAATTCCTTTTTAAATAAACTAATTTGATTTTTGGGGTGTAACCTACTTTGCTTAACCCTTTGGTTGTTCCCCATGTTTCTAATATTGTGTGCAATTTCATTGCTTTGAATATCAAAAGGTACTGGGCTGTTTTTTTGCTTATTTAAAGTTATAACTATACTTTTAAATTGTCGCAAAAAAACAGTTTTAATAATCGCCCAATAATTTCACCTGCTTTCCATTGTCTATAATCATACTGGAAGTGCCTTTATAGTCTGTTATCTGGCCTGTAAAACATACCTCTTGATCCATAAGATAAACCTCTGGTTCGTAATCGAAGTTGATAACATTGCCATCAAAAATAGTCACCGAAAAAATTTGATTCGGAAATTGTTTATCCAAATTAATGAAAATATGGCCGTTGCCGTTTTTTCTTGAACTTACCACTTTACCACATACCGTATGTTTTTTTCCGTCATCTTGAAATTGATGGATCGAATAGGTGCTCAAAGCCCCTTTTGGCAAACGTTTTGGCTCAATTTCTTTGACGTCGTTTTTTTCTTTATTTGGCAACCAAAATTTATAATCACCTGTTGCTTCGATCGCCGTTTCCAAATCATCAGCTAAGCCCGAAAATAAATCATATCCCAGCAGCACTTCCGCACTATCAATACTGATCGAAAAGGACTCAATCGGTAAGGTTATTTTTTCGTTGGGCATCACAAAAGCAATTCCACGCTGATTCTGCATATCTAAAGCCACTTTAAGATAATATTTCGGAATCGAAAGCCCGTTTACACTGCGCGGAATTTTTGGCAAATCATCAGTTAAAATAGGCGCAGTCACGATAAAAAGATTCACCTTGTTTTCATCTACATACGTTCGCATCCAATTTTCTAATTCAGCCCATTTTAAACGATTAAAATCACCCAATTGCGGTGACATATTCGAATAAAAATAACTCTCAGACAATGCTGTGCGACTCCATCTAAAATCGGCAGAAGGCGCCAAATGTCCACGATCATAACCAAAACCATCATAGCGATACGTCGTACTATCCGCTTTCAACGATTTCATAAAATAATCTTGCTCAGTCGCCGAACCACTCGCAATTAAAGAATCAATTCTAAAATCATTCGTTCGCGAAACGTTGCCAGACGTCACATCCGTCAAAATTACGTGCATCACCCAATTCGCCTGCTCATGTGCTTCGTTATAACTCAACGTTAATGCAGCATGTTTAATCAGCTCCTCAGCTTGGGCCTTTTGCGGATAACCAATTTTTTCCATTTCATTCTGAATCCAAATCAGTTTTAATGCCTCAATCCGCCGCAGCAAATCGTTTTTAGCCACATCAACCGAATCCAATTGATCGTGCAACTTCTTAATTTCAGGGTTCAACATTTGCCCGAAACTCACACTGGCAAAGAGTAAATAAACAATAAGCATTTTCATTTGTAGGAACTTTAATCTCATTTTAATCGCAAAAGTATCAATTTAACGCAACTTTCAAAGTTACTCATTTCGAGCCGTCAATTGCAAAACATTCGAAAATAAATTTAAATTAATTTTAAGAAATCTAAGTTTCCCTAAGGTTATGGTTTGGTGAAATATTGGGGGCGGGGGCAGACGAAACGAATCTAATTATTTTTGTAAATCCCTTTTATTGTTAGTTTTAATGTGTTTTGGTTGGATTTGGTTGGATATAATTACTTTCCGATACAGAAATTAGCAAAAATGTTACCCAACAAATCATCGGAGGTGATTTGACCCGTGATTTCGCCGAGGTGGTGCAAAGTTTGGCGGATGTCCATGGCGAGTAAATCGCCGGGGATTTGATTTTTAAGGCCTTCTTGAACGCGCTGGAGAGATAGTTCGCATTTTTTTAAAATTTCATAATGCCGCACATTGGTCACAATGGTTTCGTTGGTTTGCCCATACCCTGCTACTTCTGCCGACAAGTGCTCAATTAATTCGTCTAAATGCCAATTGTTTTTGGCCGAAATAAAGACACCTTTTCCTTTTAACTCTTCAAAATCAGCATTTTTTACTTCGTCCAATTTATTAAAAACAGGAATCAAGGTTTGTGTTTCGGTGAGTGCTTGAGTGCGGAATTTTTCAATTTGATTTAAAACGGCTGCGGATTTGGTTTCGCTCAAATCGATTAACAATAAAATGACGGACGCTTTGCGGATTTGTGCATAGGCTCGTTCGATTCCTAAACGTTCGATACTGTCTTTGGTTTCGCGCAAACCTGCCGTGTCGATAAATCTAAAATTAATGCCATTTAACACAATCGTGTCTTCAATGACGTCACGTGTTGTCCCTGCAATAGGCGACACAATGGCTTTTTCTTCTTTTAACAGCGCATTGAGCAAAGTTGATTTTCCAGCATTTGGCGACCCTACAATGGCCACAGGAACACCATTTTTAATGACATTTCCAAGTTTATACGAATGCAATAATGCGGCTACCTTCGCATTTACCTTGTCAACCAAATCGATCAGTTGCGCACGATCGGCGAATTCAACATCTTCTTCACTAAAATCTAATTCAAGTTCGACCAAGGAGGCAAAATCCATTAATGATTGACGTAATTCATTAATTTCTTCACTAAAACCACCGCGCATTTGGTGCATTGCGACTTTATGCGCAGCTTCTGAAGTAGAGGAAATCAAATCGGCAATTGCTTCGGTTTGAGAAAGATCCATTTTTCCGTTCATAAAAGCCCGCATCGAAAATTCCCCAGGCTCTGCTAAACGTGCACCTTTTTCGAGTAATAAAGCCAATAGTTGTGATTGAATATACACCGAACCATGACAGGTAATCTCCAACTGATCTTCGCCTGTAAATGAGCGCGGATTTCTTAAGATCGTTACCAAAACTTCATCTAAAATCACTTGATCTCGTCTAATTTGCCCAAAATGAACGGTATGCGAATTTTTATCAGCCAGTGTTTTACTAAATACTTTTTCAACGATTTCAATGGCATTTTTGCCAGAAAGGCGAATCAAAGCGATGGCTCCCATGCCGCCAGCAGTGGATAATGCACAAATGGTATCTTCTTGATTTAAAAAATTCATGGTACAAATTTAATCAGTTCGACTATATGTCAGTATAGAAAACGAAAGACTTTTACCTCCGTTGCCTAAGTCAAAATTTAGTGTTTGTTTGAAAAAGTATGAAGGATTTGATTTAAAATAGACACCGTGAATAAATTTTTTATGTGACAGGTAAGAGTGGGACACTTGCGCCAGCTGAATGATAATTGTATGGATTACGCGATACAGAAAGAAGTGGCTTGATTAGTTTAAATATTAATAGATTTATCTTTGTAATCTCAATTCGAAACTATAAATTTGACCTCGCAAAGAAAAACGATAAGGTTATGTCAGTATTAGTGAATAAAAATTCGAAAGTAATAGTTCAAGGTTTTACAGGAAGTGAAGGTACTTTCCATGCCGGTCAAATGATTGAATATGGGACCAATGTAGTGGGAGGTGTTACACCGGGTAAAGGTGGTCAAATGCATTTGGATCGACCTGTTTTTGACACAGTTGCTGATGCGGTAAATTCAACTGGTGCTGATGTGACGATTATATTTGTGCCACCTGCTTTTGCTGCCGATGCAATTATGGAAGCTGCGAATGCTGGTATTAAAGTGATTATTGCTATTACTGAGGGCATTCCCGTTGCTGATATGATTAAAGCAAAAGAATACATTTCTAGTTACGATTGTCGTTTAATCGGTCCAAATTGCCCTGGAGTAATTACCGCTGGTGAGGCAAAAGTTGGCATTATGCCTGGCTTTATTTTCAAAAAAGGAAATATTGGGATTGTTTCTAAATCAGGAACTTTAACATACGAAGCAGCAGATCAAGTAGTGAAGGCTGGTTTAGGAATTACAACAGCAATTGGTATTGGTGGTGATCCAATTATTGGTACCACCACTCGTGAAGCCGTAGAATTGTTAATGGCTGATCCTGACACCCACGGAATTGTAATGATTGGTGAAATTGGTGGAAATTTAGAAGCCAAAGCTGCTAAATGGATTAAAGAATTTGGAACTAAACCTGTTGTTGGATTTATTGCTGGGGTAACTGCTCCAAAAGGAAGAACAATGGGGCACGCTGGTGCAATTGTTGGTGGTGAAGATGATACGGCAGAAGCTAAAAAACGAATTTTAAGAGAGTGTGGTATTCACGTAGTGGATTCTCCAGCTGAGATTGGTAAAAAAATGGCTGAAGTGTTGGGTGTAATTGCTTAACAAAACTCAATAAAATAATGGAGCCCCTTGATTTATTTAATCAAGGGGCTTTTTAATGAATGATAATCGACGAATGAAATTTAATCCTTCTCAAGAAAACCTGCCAATTATCGAAGTTTTTGACGAGGTGCGCGCAAATTTTGCGGCGAATCATAATTTGGTTTTGACAGCTCCTCCGGGTGCAGGAAAAAGTACCCTCCTCCCCTTAGCTTTGCTTAACGAGCCGTGGATGGCAGGCAAAAAAATTCTAATGCTCGAACCTCGTCGCTTAGCCGCCCGTGGAATTGCTAGTCGCATGGCGGAACTCACAAAAACAACTCTTGGCGATTTAATTGGGTACCGCGTCCGATTTGACACAAAAGTGAGTGCACAAACACGCATTGAAATTTTAACGGAAGGTATTCTTACCCGAATTCTGCAAAATGACAATGCCTTGGAAAATGTTGCTTTGGTTATTTTTGATGAATTTCATGAAAGAAGTATTCATGCAGACATTGCCTTTGCGTTTACAAGAGAAACTCAGGCAATTTTGAATCCTGATTTGCGGATTTTGATCATGTCGGCGACTATCAACACAAAAAAATTAACCGACTTGCTCGACTGTCCTTTAGTTGAAAGTCAAGGGAAACAATATCCTGTTTCGGTCATCTATGAAAATGAAGCGGATGAACATTTAATTGCTGAGTCGTGTGCGGCGACTGTCACAAAAGCGTTGAAAGATCACAAGGGGGATGTATTGGTGTTTTTACCAGGTGAACGTGAAATTGGCAAATGCGCCGAAATTCTTCGTTCCAAAACGGACTTCAAAACGTTGGTAGTGCACGAATTATACGGTCGATTACCTCAAAACCAGCAAAATTTGGCAATTTCTCCGAATAAACAAGGTAAACGTAAAATTGTATTGGCCACTTCAATTGCAGAAACGAGTTTAACCATTGAAGGTGTGACGATTGTGGTGGATGCTGGTTTTAGCCGCGTCTCTGTTTTTGACCCACGGTCGGGTTTGTCGGGTTTAAAAACAATTCGATTGACCAAAGATGCGGCCGACCAACGAGCAGGGCGCTCAGGCAGGTTAGCGCCCGGAATTTGTTACCGATTATGGTCCAAAGCGAGTCATGCCAAATTAGGGGAACAGCGAATACCTGAGATTTTAGAAGCAGATTTGGCACCACTAATGTTAAATCTCTGCAGTTGGGGCATTTCGAATGTCACTCAATTAGCTTGGGTGGACGAACCTCCGAAACACGCGGTTGAGAAAGCAAAAAAAACTTTAGAAGTTCTTGACGCTTTGGTAGATGGCAGAATTACCCCACATGGGAAAGCGATGAATGAATTGCCAACACATCCGCGGATTGCACATCTTTTATTGACTGCAAAAAAAGAAAATATTTTAGCTTTAGCCACGGATTTAGCAGCGATAATTGAAGAACGCGATCCTTTGCCAAAAGAAGCGGGGATCGATATCACCCTTCGAATAGAAGCATTAAGAAGGTACCGTAAAAATAAAGGAACAGGCGGTAGATTTACTCAAATTGAACGTGTTGCTAGTCAATACAGACAATTGGTTAAATGTGAAGAAGAAAATGGAAGTTTTGATCCGTATGAAGTTGGTTTACTCTTAGTTCATGCCTATCCCGAGCGAATTGCTTTTGCAAGACCTGGAAATAATGCACAGTTTCAATTGTCAAATGGTGCCTACGCAATGGCAGGACATAAAGATGATTTGGCACAAGAACCTTGGTTGGCAATTGCAAATTTAAACGATCAAGAAAATGGAATTGGGCGGATTTTCTTAGCTGCTCCCCTAAATCCCACCGACTTAAAACCATTTTTGCGCGAACATGTGGTAACCGAATGGAATACAAAAAAAGGTGGCGTTATTGCGAACAAAGAAATGCGCATTGGAAGTATTGTTCTTAAAAGCACCCCAATCGATCAGCCAAATCCTGAAATGATTGAACAAGCCTTGATTAAAGCCATTGAAAAGGAAGGGAAAACACTTTTAAATTTTGATCAAAAAGTAATTCAATGGCAAAATCGAGTGGCAAAAATGACAGCGTGGAAAGTGGAAGGCAATTGGCCCGATGTTTCAATTGATCATTTATTGGCGACTTGCAGAGATTGGTTAGCGACTTATTTAGTTGGGATTCGCAAAACGGAAGATTTGAAAAAAATCGATTTACTCAACGTTTTAAATTCGAGTTTGGCGTACGAACAGCAATTAATATTGGATGAATTAGCACCGGCAACGATCAAAGTTCCGAGTGGATCTGCCATTCATTTAGAATATGAGACCAATCGAACGGAACCTATTTTACCAGTTCGAATTCAAGAAGTTTTTGGCATGTTAAAAACACCAACGGTGAATGGTGGAAAAATAAATGTATTAATGCACTTATTGTCGCCAGGATTTAAATTGGTGCAAACCACCAACGATTTGGAAAGTTTTTGGAAAAATGTCTATTTCGAGATTCGTAAAGAATTACGAATTAAATATAAAAAACATGAATGGCCCGAAAATCCCCTTGTTCATCCGCCTACCACCGGTCCAAAAAAACGAATTCAGCAATAAATAGCTATGATTGGGTTGTTTAAATTTAAGAGGAGAATTTTGACTTTATAATGTGTCCAACTCAATTGCATCCGCATGCGGGCGCAATTGGAAAAAGTCTAAAAAATTATCGGTTCCTTTCCAATTGCCGAATTGGAAATCCTCGACCAACGAGTGGTTGAAAGTCTTCGGAATTAGATTTCATAAGACTGTCCTTTGTCAAGAAAATATAAAATAGTGTCACCCCAATAGAACTAATTTCACTTTTTTCCGTAAATTAACTTTAACTGAATTTAAAATGAGTTTTATGAAATTGATTTCTTCTGGATTAATCGCTTTATCGGTACTTTTTTTCGTTTTTAGCTGCGGTAATGCTCGGAAAATGACAGATGAAGTAACTGAAATTCCAACGTTCAAGTTAGGCGACACGGTTGACATCAGTTCAAAAGTAATGGCGCTTTGTTCGGATGATTTGGATCTTTTTATCCAATTTGATTCATTAATCACCGATTCAAGATGCCCTTTAAAAGCAAATTGTATTTGGGCAGGTAATGCGAAAGTAGAAATTGGTGTGAATTATAAAAAGCTCAAAGAATCGATTCAATTAGATACCGATAAGTCAATGGTAACTGAAAAATCGGTATTCGGCTATACCATAAAATTAATTAACGTGATGCCCTACCCTGGCACACCAAATTCAGAAAACACGACAAAGAGGATTCAAATTTGTGTCAAAAAAGACGCCTAATTTATTGCCTTCTTGCTGCTTCTTTTAATGGTTTAAGCAAATACTCCAACCCATTTAATTTAATTTCATAAATGGAGGACAATAATGACCCTATGTTTCCAGGAGGAAAACCTTTTGAATGATACCATGACAAATATGGCTCGGGCAAATCACACAAAAACCAACCTTCATATTTACCATAAGGCATCCGCGTGGTCACCAATTCGATTAAATGTTTCCGTTGCGCTTCTTGATCCAAGCCGTTCGTCATTTGGTAAAGGTAATCATTTGACCGAATTTATTGAGCTAATCAAAATTACAAGCGCCAAATTCACACCTCGCTGTATTTGTTTTCGGATGGAATTGTTGACCGATTTAACTATGAAACGAATCGTCGATTAGGTTCTAAGAAATTAAATGAAATGTTTATCTTTATGGAAAATTTAATTATGAATGATAAGGGTTTATATTGTACAGAAATGATGAATGAACATCAAAAAATGGCGATCAACCGACGATATGGTACTTTTTTCACTTCAACTAAAAATGATTCATTAGCATGAAAGATCATTACATTCCACCAACAAGAAACACCTTAGAAGTAAAGCTTGAAACCAATGGAAACTTGCTTTTTAGAGGGATTTCAACTCCAGAAAATATCAAAAAATTCATGTCCCCAATTATTGATTGGTTAAACGAATTTAAACAAACAGCACCTAAAAAATTGACAGTTAATTTTGAAATTAATTATCTCAACACCGTTTCAAGTCGTTATTTTTATGAGTTTATTCTAATTATAGATTCTTTTAAAGAACACGGCTGCGAAATTTCATTTAATTGGTACTACGAAGAAGATGATGATGATTTAATAGAACTTGGCGAAGAGTTTGAGCAATCTGCGCAAGTGAAATTTAATTATTTCACAACCTAGATTAATGGAGCTAAGGTTAATTTTTGCAATTGGATTTTTGCAGATGAGTTTTTCGCTTATTGGGCAAGATACTATCCCTGAAAAACTGTTGAACAATTATCAAAAAGACATCTTTAATTTGCAGGTAGACGACGAAAAAAAAGAAGTTGTTAATGTTTCAACGTTGTTTGATTTATTTCTAAATGAGGCGCCTGGATCGATTATTATTATCACTTCCAAAGATATTGAAGAACGGGCATATACCGATTTAATTGATGTTTTTCTAGACATTCCTGGCTTTTCAATTTCGAGCGACGTTCAAAACGGTGTTGGCGTTTCTTCACGTGGATTTTGGACCAATGAAGCTAAAATTTTGGTTTTATTGGATGGAATTATTTTGAACGAACTAGCCTACGGCTCATTTATCATAGGGAATCGTATTCCATTGACTTGTATAGAAAGAATTGAAATTATGCGTGGTGCAGGGTCATCAATTTATGGAAATTACGCTGGAATAGGGGTCGTTAATATTCTTACAAAAAATTCTAAAACGAGTGAGGGAAATACGTTTCAATCGAATAACGCTGTCACAGGTCAAGGTTTATCCGAAGCGCGATTATCATTTGAGAACAGTACCAAATTATTAAATGATTTTAATGTGAGTGTAGCTGGGAGTGCAAGTACTGGCAATCGAAGCACTAACATTGCTACACTTGCAAATGGAAACACGGTTAATTTTAAAGATAGTTCACTCACCGAAAATGCCTTTATCAAATTAGCCTTACAACGAAAAGATTGGACGTATAATGTAATGTATGATTATTATACCTTTCAAGGTACTTTTGAACCCGTTTTTTCAGTTAATCGACAATATGCCAACCAATTAACATTTGACCGAAAAATTAAAATTGGTCGGATAAAGGTGGCAAGTTCTTTTATTAGCCAATTACCTTGGAATATTTTATATGGTGATCCAACCTTATATGCAGCTCAAAATGTAAAAACTAAAAGGGTAAATTCGGCAGCAACGCTGTCTGGAAAATTAAAAGATAAGGTTTTTTACAATGTTGCAGCATTGAGCTATTTTGATCGAGTAACCCCCTTTACTAAAAACCTAACCCTTCAAAATGGTACAGATTATTTAAACGTTTTTGGATTTGCACACCATGCCGATATATACCGACTTACAAGATATGTAAATTTTTTTGGAGGTTATCGTATTGACAAATATTATAATTATAAAGCCCAATTTTCGCCACACGCTGCCATCACAAAAGAATTCAAACATTGGCATTATAAAATAATCGCAGGGCGATCACTAAAATTACCCACCTTACAAAATATTAACTTAGGTTTTACATCAGACACTCCTTTAATTCCAGAGTCCATAACCGATTATCAAGTCGAGTTAGGTTACAAAGGCAAAAAGAATAGCGTAATTTTAAATGCCTATCATACGCAAATCGAAGACATCATTACGTTCACTTACAATATCGAAACGGCAGAAGAAGGTTATTTAAATTCTGGCTCTCTTACGATTGGAGGACTAGAATTGGTTTATAAACAGATATTCTGGAATCAACTAAAATATCGAATGTCTTTCTCAAATTATGTCTTGCTCAAAGGGGATGCTGTTGATTATATTATAGACACAACTGATTTAAGTAAAGGCACTTATAGCAATCCAATATTTAAACTCACCAATAATCTAAATTTCAAATTTAACCAATCGATGTCTATCCAAGTTAATTCGATTTACAGTCCGCTAAAATCTTCTTTAGAAGTACTAAACGATGTGACTGAAGAAACCATTTTAGTTGAATATAAACCGCTGCATTTACTTGATCTAATTTTTACCTATAAGCATCGAAAAGAAATATTCAGTATTAATATGGGTGTGAAAAACATCTTGAATCAGGTAAATATTTATGCTTATCCATCCGCGCTGGGCTATTCACCAACCCATGGCCGAGGACGTGAATTTATTTTAAATTTCAAATTCAATTTTTAGTTGAGACTTCGAATATCCATACTACTGATCGTTGTGTTAAGTCATTTCTATGGCTTTTCCCAACACTTTGATTATGGAGCGATGATTTATCAAAAAATTGTTTTTAAAAATCAGTCAATCAATACATTGAAAAAACTTGCTTTGTATGAAGATTTATATAAATTGTCGGACACATTGACAAAATTGCAAAGAACTAACACCTACCCAAATACAGATTTAAAAGGAATTCATCAAATTAAGGCGATACAATACATCAATAAAAAGGACTACACGAGTGGGCTTAAAGAAATTTTAAAATCAAGCACCCTCGTTGACGATGAAAAAAACAAAAACGTTTTGATGATTGATAATGCGCTGTTAGGATACGTTCGTTTTTTACTTCAAAACTATTCTGATGCAACAGAAATTCTAAAAAATGTGGTTTGGGAAAACGAGCAATCAAATTTTCAACAAGAATTTTTAGAAGCCGTAATTACCAATAAAAACGGCTATTTTGGCACAGCAAAGCTCCTTTTACAAAATAATATAATCAATAGTCAAAGCACTTCTAAATTTGATGAGTTGATGAATTATCAATTGTTAGGAAATGTGATGTACTCTTCGAAAAATTTTAAAGACGGAATCATTTTTTTTGAAAAATCAGTGGAGATTTTTATGGACCGCCAAAATCGTACTTTTCCCAAAAACGGGTTGATTGAATATGTAAAAAACAGCACCACTGTTTCAAGTCAAGATTCAATTATTGAATACACTTATCTGCGCTTAGCAGAAGGATACAAAGAACAAAAACAATATGATCGTTCAAAAACTATCTGTTATGCAATTCTGAAAAATAAAGCCCCTAAACAATCCGAAGTGATTTGCAAAATTTCGCAATTGCTTGGAGTAATTCATACTGTCGAAAAAAACTACCATGAGGCGGCACTGAATTTTGAAAACGCCTTAAAAGTTGGAAATTTGACCCGCAGTGAGGAAAACGAAATCAAAATTTTGATGGCCAAAAACGCTTATCTCCAACAAAAATATAGCGCTACTATTTCGCTCTGCGAAGGCATAACCGAACAAAGTGGCGAAGATTATCAAAATAAAATGTTGGCTTATCACCTTTTATATCAGACCTATCTTTACAACAGTGATTTTGCGAACTCGCAAAAAAATCTGCAAAAACACCAAGGCTATAAAGACCTTGTCAGCAAAACCGAAGATCAAAACAATTTAGCCAAAAACACAAAAGCCATTGAAGCTAAAATTTTAGAGTCTAACTTATTAGCTGATTTGGTGGACGAAGCAAAAAAAGACTTGGAACTAAAAAATAGTTTAATTACTACCAAACAACAAGCCAGTGACTTGCAACTTTTAGAACAACAAAACGAGTTAAAATCAAAAGATCTACTATTTCAACAATTGGAAAGAGAAAGGATTCAAAAAGATTTGGCACTTTTGAACCAAAACTTAGAGTTAGAGCGAATTAATTCGAAAAATCAACAATTAGAAAAAGAGAAATTGCTTGAAAAAATCAATAGCAAACAAAAAGAACAAGAAATCAATCAATTAAAAAACCAAGAAGCCTTAAATTTAAAGGAAAAACAACTAAATGAACTAGAAGTTAGTGCCCAGAAAAAACAAAAAAAACATTTGATTTATGGATTAATCGTTGCCATTATTTTAATTTTTATCTCCTTAATCCTTTTTGTAATCAATTTAAGGAAAAACAAGATTATCGAAAAAAAGAACACCTTATTAAGTGCTAATAATGCTGAAATAATGGCGTCTAAAATGGTTATTGAAGAAAAAAATAATTACATCGCTGATAGTATCGAATATGCCAAAAATATCCAAAATGCACTCTTGCCGCGCAATGCTCAATTTTTGAAGTTGTTTTCTGATCATTTTATCATTTATAAACCAAAAGATAATGTAAGTGGTGATTCGTATTTATTGTTAGAAATTGAAGATACCACTTATATTTCCGTGATTGATTGCACAGGTCATGGGGTATCTGGAGCAATCATAGCGACGGTAGCCATGCAACAATTAGAAAATTTGATTCGAACGCATAAAACCGATTTAAATCTAATTTTAACCAACTTACATCTTTATTTCAAAAATAAAGTAAACAACGACTATGAAATTAGCACAAACGGAATGGATTTAACGCTGTTGGCAATTAATAAGCAAACGAAAAAAATGAACTATTCAGGAGCTAAAGGTTCATTTTATATTGGCTCTAAAGATGAGTTAATCGAATTTAAAACAAACCGCTTTTCAATTGGGCAAAATAATGTATTGGAAACCAACTTTCAAACATTCGAACACCAACTAAAAAATGGCGACCTACTCTACTTATTTACAGATGGTATAATTGACCAATTTAATCCCACTACAAATAAAAGAATTGGATCGAAAGGGTTTAAAGAATTTCTATTCCAGTTGAAAAATAAAGATTTTAACCAACAAGAAAAATTAACCTTAGAATTTTACAATGAACGCGTTCAAAACGCAGAGCAAACCGATGATATAACCCTATTAACAATACAAATATAATTCATGAAATCCTGCCAATATATTCAACAAGAACTCGACTATCTCAAGCGAGAAACTGAAAACAGAAGTCCTGAATTAGTAATGATTTTTGGGGAAATTAATTTTTCTGTCATGATTAACGCGATTGACATTATTTCTGAAAAATTGAAAAATTTGGGGATAAAACAAGCGAAAATAACCAAAGCAAAATTACTCACCACCGAACTAATCCAAAATGTTTTTAAACACGGACAAAAAAACAAAATCAACGATAGTTATTTTGCCATGTATATTGATGATGAATCGAATATTATTTTGCATTCTGGAAATGTGACTGATATGAACACATTTAATCTCCTTTCAAAAGCATTGGATTCGTACAGTAAAAAATCGAAACAAGAGATAAAAGACCTGTATGTAAAATCCCTTCGTGAAAACGAATTAAAAGAGAATAATAATGCTGGTTTAGGCTTAATTACGATGTTTTTACGCACCGATAATAATGTAAAATACAGCTTCTCTCCCGCTAATGACAATGATATTTATTATCGCATTGAAATTAAAATAACCACCAAATAAGCAGTCCTATACTACTCTTAAATAAAACATTAACTCATCCTAATCAATTTTGATTTTAGCGACAAGAAGCTAAACAATTATTCGAATTTGTGTGCCTAAAAATGCCAAAGAATATTTTAGCCCATTGTTTACCGCATTGGATAATTTTAAAAATAATTATTCCGCTATTTATATCAAAATTCAATTGGATTATTTTAACACTAGCTCTTCTAGAAAATTACTAAACTTTTTAATTGAAATAAACAAATTGCGCAAACACCAATTTAAAGAAAAAAAAGTGGAATGAAAATATTTGACTGGCGACGATGAAATGCTCGAAGCTGATCAACTTTTTGAAGAAATGGTGGATTTACCATTTGGTTATTCGGCAACCGATAACTAAAAAGCAACGGATTTAAGTAACTTTTTGTTCATTTTCTTCCGTTATCTCATTTTGATTAACATTCCTTTTAAAACTGAAATTGAAAAAATTAACGTTTTAAATTAAAAAAGCGCAGGGCATTGTGTATATTTGCACAACTAACATAAATAACACTAATAAGCCCTCATCATGAGACTTGCACAAATTGCACGAAAAGTCGGAATGACTCCTAACGATATTAAACGGTTTTTGGAAGACGAGTTTGAGATTAATATTGGGAAAGAGCCAAACTTTAAATTGAATGAAATTCAAATCAATTCGGTATTGGAAAAATTTCCTGTAGTAGAAACTGTTCAAATCGAAAGTTCTTCTAACCAAGAAAATAACAAAGAGAATTACGTGCAAGCTGCGATTTCTGAAAATGATTTGGCGGATGAATTAGATGAATTTATAGCGCAAACTATTACTGATCAAACAATTGTCGAACATTATCCAGAAAACATCCCACTAATTGAAGCTGAAATTGAAGAAAAAGTTTCTGAACCCATGATCGAAGAGCCAATCGCCAAAAAAAATGTGGTTATTATTAATTACGAGGACACAGCCTCAGGCAGTTCGGATGAAACTTCCTTTATAGAAGTTCCTATAAATCCTGATGCGGAAATAATTAAAGCACCAACAATTAAACTAGATGGGCTTAAAATTTTAGGAAAAATTGAACTTCCTGAACATAATAAAGTGGAAACGCCAACTATTATAGATGTCCAGGAAAAAAGCGAAGACGATCAATTAGCTGCCCTAGACGCGGCAATGCTTTCTCAAGTGCAAGATATTAAAGCAGGAAAAATTGTTCAACCTACCGAAAAAATTATTGAGGAAAATTTACCTGTTTCCGAAGATGAAGATTCAATTTACAAAGATGAAAATGGAATTTATCATTTTACCCCTCAACAAAAGGCAAATCGTCAAAAACGATTATACGAAATTGAGCACACAAAGAAAATAAAAGCGGAGCAAGAAAAGAAAAAACGTCATTACGAAGAAAAAATGAGGTTGAAAGAACTAAAGAAAGTTCAAAATAATCAACCGATTCAGGACAAAAAGAAACCTGAATCAACCAACAAACCAGGTGAAAATACACGTTCTGAAAAAAAGCAACCAATTGAACCACCTAAAGGCCTTTGGAAAAAATTCTTATATTGGCTAAACGACAACTAATTTGAAAATTAATTGATTGAAGTTATTGCCCTTTTGAACCATTTTTTTATTCGTTTCGTTGATTTGATTTATTTTTTTTCGCCTTTCAATACTATCATTAAGCGATTAATTAACTTCGTACTAATTTTAGCATTCAGTTCATGAAAATTAGACACTATATAATCATTGCCATTTTTTTAACTTTCAACGTTTTAGTGGTGATGTCACTCAATTTTGACGGCAAAAAAGACGAAAAGAAAGATAAATCTACCGAATTATTTGTTCCAACTCTTAGCGCAACCAAAATTGTCAATGCGCCTGAGACGTTTAACATCTCTGGAAATGGAACTGTGTCTTCTTTCAATGCAGTTGATCTGGCGTGCGAAGTGCAAGGAAAATTAAACAAAGGAGCATATGACCTCAAACCGGGGATCAAATTTAAAAAAGGTGATTTATTATACAAAATCAACAATGCGGATGCCCTTTACACGCTGCGGTCGCGCAAAAGTTCATTTTTAAATATTGTTGCTAATTTATTGCCCGACATTAAAAATGATTTTAGCTCAGAATACGATAAATGGTCCGATTTTATCAACGATATTAAGTTAAACGACCCGCTTCCGCAAATGCCGGCGTGGAAAACAAATAAAGAAAAAATATTTATCTCTTCACGAAATGTTTTAACCGATTATTTTTCAATCAAAGCCTTGGAAGAACAATTAAATAAATACATGGTATACGCCCCGTTTAGTGGGGTTATAACAGATGTTTATGCAACCGATTTCTCTGTGGTTAATCCGGGAACTAAAATCATGCGGGTGGTAGAAACTAATAATTTCGAAATCGCTGTCCCTATTCCTTCTGATCAATTAAAAGACGTAAATGTTAATTCGGAAGTGGCGATTTTCAACTCGACTGGCGAACAGAAAGGCGGTGGAAAAGTAGTTAGAATCTCAGAAGTGATTAACAAGTCCACCCAATCGGTGTACGTGTACGTTAAACCAATTGCCTTTGATAACAAAGAATTTACCGAAGGTGAATATGTTCGTGTAGATATTTTAGAGAAAGCAGAACATGTAGGTGTAAGATTGCCTTTAACTGCGGTGGTGAATCACAAGATTTACCTGTTCAATGCAAAAGACTCCACTTTAGTACCACGTGAAATCTCGGTCTTAAACACCAATCAAAAAGGTGTTTTTATTGCCGATCTTCCTGAAAATTCGGTAGTGATTACACAAGAAGTTCTCAACTTCACCGATACGTCTAAATTCAAAGTTTTGATAAAATAATATGAAATCACTCGTCGCATTTTTTATCAAAAAACCAATTTGGGCGAATGCTGCTATTTTATTGGTAGGCCTTTTTGGAGCCTACAGCTTGCTCACTATGAACCGCTCGTTTTTTCCTGAATTGGATCCTAAAACAATTCTGGTAAATGTCATGTATCCTGGTGCTTCTCCTCAAGAAATGGAGGAAGGGGTAACGATTAAAATTGAGCAAGCTTTGAGAGGGATTGATGGAATCGATTTGATCAATTCAACCTCTGCAGAAAATACAAGTATGATTCGTATTGTTGGACTTGAAAATGCCGACATGGACGAAGTATATAAAGATGTGGAAAATGCGGTAAGTTCAATTAATTCGTTCCCTCAAGGTGCTGAAAAACCAATTATTACCCGCTTAAAATCCAATCCAATGTCAGAAATGGTGGCGACGATTGGTTTAAAAGGGAGTAAAGATTTGAACGTTTTAAAAGCCGAAGGGGATAAAATCGAAACAAATCTTTATGCTTCAGGGTTAATTTCCTTAATCGACTTAAAAGGATTTCCGGTTCCTGAAATTGTGATAGAGGTAAAAGAAAACGAGCTCTTGCGCTACGGCATCAAAATTGATGAAATTTCACTGGCCATTCAACAAAAAAATCAAGATTTAACTGGCGGAATTCTAAGAAGTAGTGAAGAAGAATTGATCATCCGTTCGCGCGAACGCACCACCGATCCGAAAGAAATTTCTGAAATTGTGGTCAGAACAACGATAGAAGGTCAAATCACTACCATTGGAGATATAGCAACTGTGCGAAGCACTTTTTCCGAAAATTCGAACGAAGTTTTTTCGAAAGGAATGCCAGCTATTTCAATCGACGTGAAAAAAACACCTGACCAAGATTTAGCTGAAATTACCGAATTTGTAAAGGAATATATCAAAGAATACAATGCAGGTGATCATCCAGCTAAATTAACCTTAGAATACGAATTTGCAGCCTCCTTGCAAGATCGTATCGACCTC
Organism: Crocinitomix sp.; assembly: GCA_044361315.1. Taxonomy (GTDB): domain Bacteria; phylum Bacteroidota; class Bacteroidia; order Flavobacteriales_D; family Crocinitomicaceae; genus Crocinitomix. The sequence goes on from JBIKJA010000013.1 coordinate 60,056, forward strand.
TTAACTTCCAACGGCATCCAAGGTTTGTTGCTGGTTTTACTGATGTTAGGGATTTTCTTGAGCACACGACTCTCGGTTTGGGTAGCTTTTGGAATTCCGTTTTCCTTTCTTGGAATGTTCATTGTCGCCAATTTAATGGGATTGACAATCAATATGATCTCATTGTTCGGAATGATCCTAGTGGTTGGGATTTTGGTGGATGATGGGATTGTAATATCCGAAAATATCTACTCACATTATGAACGCGGTAAAAGTCCATTTAAAGCTGCGTTAGATGGAACAATGGAAGTAATGTCCTCTGTTTTCACATCTGTTTTAACTACTGTTGCGTCCTTTTCAATCTTACTTTTTGTTGAAAAAATGGAAATGATGCGCGAAATGCCCATTGTTGTGATGTTAGCATTAGGATTTTCTCTCATCGAGGCATTTATCATTTTACCGGTGCATTTGGCAAGTAAAAAAGTACTTTCTCGCGGTCGAGTTGGTACACCACGATACAAGGTTAGAAATAAGCTTAACCAAATGACCGATTTCCTAAAAAATAAGGTCTATGAAGATATTTTTAAATTTTTAATCGTTCGGTACCGTGCTTATGTGTTACTCCCGCTAATTTTCACTTTTGCAATTATTATTTTTGCCATGAGTGGGCTGATAAATTTTACCTTTTTTCCTGAAATAAAACCAGACAGAATTTCACTAGAAATCGCATTTCAACAAGGAACTGGAAAAGAAATAACGCGCCATTGGTTAAATCAAGCCGAAAAATTAGTGCTGGAGGCTAATCAAGAATTAGCTGCTGCTACTGGCGATACCTTACTTTCTGAATATTCCATTTTACTGGGAGCCACTCAAAATATTGGCGAATCAGGATTTCATACTGGAGGAATTACCATGATGATTGAAGGAGAAGGTAAAAAAACACCGGTAGATTCATTGATTTCCAGAATCGAACGAAAAGTAAATACGATTCAAAACACCAAACTCGCTTCTAACTTTTTTGTCGGTGGGGGCATGAATAATTTTGGAAAACCAATCGAGTTCTCTATTTCAGGGAACGATGGAAATCAAATTACTAACGCTAAAAATCGATTTAAAGAATATTTAGATGAAATCCCATTGGTTACTAATATCAAAGACAACGAACCTTTAGGTCGTAAAGAAATTGATTTAAAAATGAAACCAGAAGCCGAGTTTTATGGGCTTGGAATTTTTGAAATAACCAAACAAATTCGCCAAGGGATTTTTGGACAAGAATCGCAACGGGTAATTGTGGGAACAGATGAAGTGAAGATTTGGGTGCGTTACGAATTAAGTGATCGTGAAGATGAGTTTGATTTAAATAATATCCGCATAAAAGGAAATGATGGAAAACAAATTCTTCTTTCTGATCTAGTTACTTACACTGTAAAACGAGGTCCTGTAAGTTTAAAAAGAAGAGATGGAAGGCGAGAAATTGTGGTGGATGCGAGTGTGACTGACCCTAATCAAGTGAGCCAAATCAATACACAAATTGTAGAAGAAATCATTCCTAAAATCCAAAAAGAATTCCCTGATGTCGAATTGATTCAACGTGGTCAAGGTGAACGAAGTGATAAAGCAATCGCATCGATGAAAATAAACACAATGATTTTAATGTTTATAATCGTGTTAATTATGGCCTTAAATTTCGAATCGGTTTGGCAAGCTTTGTTGATTTTATTGGCGATTCCTGCGGGTGTGGCAGGTGCAATGCTCGGTCATTCGATGGTTGGAATTCCTGTTTCAATTTTAAGTGCCTTCGGAATTATAGCGCTCATCGGTATTTTGGTCAATGATGCGATTGTATTTTTGGATACCTACAATCGAAATATTCTAGATGGAATGTCAACAAACGGTGCGGTGATGGATGCAGCAAAATCGAGGTTTAGACCAATTTTATTGACCTCAATTACAACCGTAGCAGGTCTTTTACCGATTATCATGGAAACCTCTTTTCAAGCGCAATTTTTAATTCCAATGGCGGTTTCAATTGCTTTTGGCTTAATTTTCGGAACCATCTTTGTCCTCTTTTTCTTCCCAATGATCATTTTAGTGCACAATGACATGCGTCGTGCTTGGCATTTAATTATGAATCCTAAAACCAATGCAATAAAAGACTCAGGGTTTGACTTTGAAAAAGAAGCCACAGGGAAAGGAATAAAACTTTTAACTCGCTTTACAGGAACTATTTATTGGTACATTTTAGTGATCGGATTAATATTTGGAGGGGTTATTGTCCTTAAAAATGGATTAATGGCAGATGAGACAATTGTTAGTCAAGTGATGATTGGAACGATCTTAGCGCTTCTTGGGATTCTGATCGTAGTGGTCTTCCCGATGTCACTTTTTAACAAAGGCATCCAGAAATTGTGGAGAAATCAAGAATTACCGGTAGGCAGTGATGTCGAAGTTGCCCTTGTGAACGAGAAAGATGAAAAAGAACGCGAAATTCATTAAAGATGAAAACTAAATTTACCATTTGTCTATTTTTCTTGAGTCTTGCTGGGTTTTCGCAAGATCAATTAACTGTTTTTGGTGCCATCGAAAAAGCATTAACCAACAATTTTGATATTAAACTTGTCGAGCATAATTACCAAGTGTCCAAACTTCAAAATTCGTGGGGACAAGCTGGTATGATTCCGACATTTTACTTGAATTTAGGAAACAATGCCACCCTTCAAGACAATACCAAAAACCCAGCGACATTTTTTCCAGGAGTGGTATTTAATGACAATTTTCAAGCCTCATTAAATATGTCTTGGACCATTTTTAATGGATTTGGGATTCAAATTAATAAAGCAAGGTTTGACCAGTTAGAAGAACAAACCAAAGGAAATGCCATTGTCGTAATTGAATCGACTATTTACGAAGTGATTTTAGCCTATTATACCGCCGTTGTTCAAAAGCGAAAATTACAAATCGTAAAAGATTTATTGGTTTATTCGGCAGACAAACTTTCGCTTTATCGGTTCAAAAACGAATTAGGAATTAATACGAGTTTTGATGTTCTTGCTTTTGAAAATCAAGTACTCACCGATTCATCCAACTTGCTTTTGCAAGGTTTGGCTGTGCAAAACGCCCATCGAAATCTAAATATGGTGATGGCAGAAGAGGTGGAAAAATCCTATCTTTTAACAGATTCACTTGGATTTGAAGCCCAAAAAACAAGTTTCGAAGAACTTCAGAAAAAAATGGTGATCAATAATCAAAATTTGAAAAACCAATTTATAAATTACGAATTGCAAGAACTAAACGTGCGCGCAAAAAATAGCGCTTATTATCCTGTAATTACATTAAATCTTGCTACTGCGCCATCGTTAGGTTATATTGAAATTTTTGGGGATGAACCTTTTTCAACAGAAACAAGTTCATGGAGTCACAACGGAACAATAAATTTAAGGTACGATCTTTTTCAAGGATTTAACCGTCAACGCAACGTTGAAATTGCTGAAATTCAACGAGACGTGGTGGGTATACAAATTGAACAACTCACGCTAAAACTTCAACACCAATTAAAAGGTTTTTACGATTTGTATCAAACTCGAGTAAAAATTGAAAAAATGGCGCTGCAACGGGTGATTCATGCCAAAAACTTGTGGAAGTTAGGCAAAGAAAAATATGACATGGGCCTTATCACCGTTTTTAATTTAAATGACATTCGTACAACCTACGAACAAGCCGTATTATCTTATTATGATCGCCTGTTTGAATTGTTGCAAAGCCATTACGACTTGCTCCGAATCACCGGAGGAATTGCCCAAGAATTTAAAATTGCTGAAAATTTTGATCCGCAAAATTAGTTCGGAAAATGTTGAATAAACTGCTTCAAAATTTATTATTTATTGGTCCCTCTAGCAGTATAGCAATTAGATAGAAAAAGTAAATAAATAAGTCAATTTCATTAATTGTATAGAATAAAGTGTATATTTCAACACTAAACAATTTTAACGCAACCCTTATTATGAGTTCTTTATTCTTTTTGTACGGTTTTGGAATGTTTCAAATCCTGATTATTATCGTTTATTTGTCAAGCCTATTTTTTAGTTTTGGAATCATACACGCCCTACTCTTCTACTGGAAAAAGGCTTGGCTCAAAAAGGTATTGGCTAATGGTAATTATAGTGATGAAGTTAAAAAATCCCTAGAAAATGAACTCGAGCCAGCACAACGTTTTCCACTTTACAAATATTTGAAATTTTATTTTTCTGCCCTAAGTGTTGTATTGATAATCTTTGGTTTAATCACCATTTTAACAAAAGATAGTTTAGGGGGGGAATCCATGAAACTTTTTGTTTTCCTTCCTGCAGTAATTGGAGGAATCTTTTATTTAATCTACCATCTCTCAGATAAAAAAAATGGTTTATTGCGAGAATTAACTGCAGTATTTATGTTTGTTGGATTTTGGATAACCTTTATCGGTTTTTTCCCTGTTTACAACTTTGATTTTATGAGAACAGATATATCGGTGTATATTTCCTTGGCATTTGGTTTATTCACCATTTATCATCTGAACGCTGTGATAACTTCTTATTTGTACATGATTGCTGTGATATTGGCTAGCGTTAGTTTACCATTTACCATGAATTTAGGTTCAGAATCGCTTGAATTTTTAACTTTATTAACATGGCCCTTTGGAATTGCGATTCTCTTTTTTTGGATCCCACGTCTGGAGGATGCCAAGAAAATTGAATTGAGGGAAATCACTTTTGGCGTTTTATTCGCACTGATGATGATTTCTTTAGGTCTATTTAACACTTCTGGTTTTTCTTACCTCGCTTTATTAGCAATTGTTCCAGCACTTTACATGTTCTCCATAAAATACTATAAACAAGGAAACTGGCACATCGAAAAACCTATTCAATCAATTATTGCATTGTCCATAATAATCCTTTCCGTTGGATTGTCTATCGAAAAATCTGGTTTTATTTTCCGTAACAGCATGTACCCTTATACTAATGATTGGGGATTCACAAAAGTATGCTCGTTACTAATCATTATTGGCATTGGATTTATTGCTTTTAAAAAATATGCCGAAGAGTACAAGAAAAAACTAATCTTAAACCATTTATTTCTATTAATTGGACTTGTTGTCTTCTTTTTGGCGACATTTTTAGGCGATGAATACAGAAGTGACGCCCTCGTGTTTTTGTATGCAGTTACTTTTGGCGGCTACCTAACTTACAGCGCACTTAAAAATAAAGATGAAGTTGTCCTTTTAGTTGGTCCAGTTTTGATTCTAATTCCTTTGATTATTAAAATAGTTGAATCTATGGATTGGTATCGATTTGATCAAGCAACACTAGGTGGTATCATGTTAATCATTGGGGCAATGCTTGCTGGGATGGTGGCTTTCATGCGTAGCATTTGGACTGTTACTGATACGCCAAAGAATCCAACTCCAATAACCTAATAAACCGGAACGAGATGAATTGGATCAAATTTAAGGTGGTTCTGCTATCTTCATTCTCTAATTAATGGATCATCCATCTCAAGAATAATGAATGTGAAGTAATTTATTTTTCATCTTCACTTTCCTTTTTTCTTGGGGATTTGCTTGTTGATTTGTCTATCTTTGTTTTTGTGAAATATCTATTTTTACTTTTTTTAAGTCCTTTTTTAATCCCTTTCGACGGGTTTTCGGAAGAAATTATTCCCTTACACACAAATTGGAAATTTAAAAACGCCAATTCACAAGAATGGAAAAATGCCAAGGTTCCGGGCGTCGTTCATTTAGACTTACTTGAAAATCAAATCATTCAAGATCCTTATTTCGGTAACAACGAACTTAAACAACGGTGGATCGAAGAAATGGATTGGGATTACGCCACCTCTTTTATGGTGGATTCGAGCCTATTTAACAAAAATCACATCGAATTGGTTTTTGAAGGGTTGGACACATACTCAACCATCTTTTTGAATGGAAAAGAAATTCAATTTTCGGATAATATGTTCCGAACGTGGCGAATTGATATTAAAGCGAACCTAATTCTTGGGCTAAACGAGTTGCGGGTAAGATTTCATTCGCCGATTTCGATGAATAAAAAAAATGTGAACAAGTCGCCCTATGTTTTGCCAGGAGCAAATGAAACTGTCGATTTGAAAGTTTCGCCCTATACCCGGAAGGCTGCCTATCATTTTGGTTGGGATTGGGGTCCACGGTTTGTTACTTGCGGCATCTGGCGACCAGTTTATTTGCGAACTTGGGATGATGTTCGGTTGGCTGACTTTTCGTATCAAACCGTTTTACAAAAAAATGGAATGGCTAAAGTGGATTTTAAATTTGAACTTTTAAGCCATCAAGACCAAGAAGTCAATTTTCAATTTAATCAAACACAACGTAAAATTCGATTAATAAAAGGGGTAAATATTATTCAAGATTCTCAAGAATTTTCAAATACTAAGCTTTGGTATCCAAAAGGTTATGGAGATCAATATTTTTATGAAGCATTTTTAGTTTTATCCAATGGCCCTACTCCAATCCTGCAAAAAAAACTGAAATTTGCCCTTCGTTCAATTCAACTCATTCAACAACCGGATGAAATTGGTACCCCGTTTTATTTTGAGGTGAATGGTCAACCATTTTTTGCTAAAGGCGCGAATTATATTCCGCAAGATCTTTTTTTACCAAGGGTGGATTCGGCCAGATATGAAAAACTCATCAATCAAGCTTTAGCTGCCAATATTAATTTTCTGAGAGTTTGGGGAGGTGGCATTTATGAAAATGATTACTTCTACGACTTATGCGATAAAAATGGTATTTTGGTTTGGCAAGATTTTATGTTCGCCAATTCAATGTACCCATCCGATCCAAGTTTTATTACTACCATCGATAAAGAAGTGCAAGACAATATCAAACGACTTAGAAATCATCCTTGTATCGCACTTTGGTGTGGGAATAATGAGATTGAAGTGGCATGGAAAAATTGGGGTTGGCAAAAACAATTTAACTATTCCCCTGCCGATTCAACCGAAATTTGGAATACCTATAAAAGTATTTTTCATGAACTAATTCCACAAAATTTGCACTCATTGGATCCTCAGACAGCCTATGTATCCACTTCTCCTTTAAGCAATTGGGGAACTCCAGAAAATTTCAATCACGGTTCAATGCATTATTGGGGTGTATGGCACGGAAAAGACAGCATTGAGAATTATGCAACCAATGTTGGCAGGTTTATGGCGGAATATGGGTATCAATCGTATCCAAACTATACCACATTAGCGCAAAACATGGACAGTAGAGACCTGATCCTGAATTCCGAAATCATGCGAAATCGCCAAAAAAGTTATGTTGGTAATGGCATAATCGAAGCCAATATTCTTAAGTATACCTACCCCGAATCTAATTTTGAAAAGTGGATTGAATTAAGTCAATTAGTCCAAGCACACGCCTTAGGATTTGCCATTCGACAACACCGCATTCAAGCCCCGCATTGCATGGGCACTGTTTTTTGGCAACTGAACGATTGTTGGCCTGGACCGTCTTGGAGTATTATTGATTATGACGGGAATGAAAAAAAAGCCTATCAAGAGGTTCAAAACTATTATCAACCCATTATCGCTTCGTCAACATTAAACAAAAACTTGCTCAAAATCACCTTTCAGAGTGATTTTGTAAATAGCCAACAAATTGATGTCCAAGTGTCCGTTGTTCACTCTCCTACTGGACAAACCATGTTAATGCAAGACACCTTGACCTTGAATTTCTTAAGTCCAAAAAAAATTCAAATTACCTTGCCAAAAAAGTTGATGAAAAAAAAGCAATTACACTCGCCTTCCGATTATTTTAAAATTGATCTAAAAAACCTAGTAACCAACCAAACCCAAGTTATTTATTTTTACCCCAAATTTCAAAGTACGGTTAATTTTCCCAATGAGTTATATCGCTAAACTCAACTTTGTAGATCCTTTATTACCATGTGTATCTGCAATCGGATATGATAAAGCGACCTTGTTTACTTAAACAACATTAGTGTTGGTTGCGATTAATTTATTACAAAGCTAAATGGTGTAAGTCCAGAAAAGGTTTTCAAAGAAGCAAATAAAATTGGGGTATCGCATTATTTTTAAGAGTGGATAAATTACTGAATAAAAAAGCAGCGACAAAAAAATCTGCCAGTTTTTAATTCAATTAAGGATCTATTAACAATCCCCCCAAAGGTTGATTGTTTCAAAATCTAGGATATATTATTAATATTCTAGGCGTTATGTAGATAAATTTCATACATTTGTTTCACTAAAAAATTTATATGAAAAAAATAATACACTTTAGAAATTCTCTTTTTTTATTGGCGTTTGTTTGGGCTTCTAACCTTGTTGCTCAAGTTACAACGATCAATTTCTCTGGAACAATCGTAAATTACACGGTTCCAGGTGATGTTTATTTCCTTCAAATCAACGCTGTAGGCGGTGCTGGTGGAGATGGCGGACACGCTTCAAGCGGTGATGGCGGACATGGTGCTAGAATGGTTGGTACATTTGAAGTAACACCTGGTCAAGTTTTAAAAGTTTTAGTTGGTGGCTTAGGTCAACAATCAGATTACGTTGCTGGTGGTGGCGGTGGAACATTTGTATGGGACAACGCAACTTCTGAATTAATGATTGCTGCTGGTGGTGGTGGTGGTTCTGGATCAACTGATGGTGGTGCAACGTTTATCAACGGAATTGATGCAACGATTACTGAAGTTGGAACAAATGGTGCAGGAATGCCAAATGGTGCAGGTGCTGCAGGTATGGGAGGTTCAACTCCTTCTACAGCAACTTATGCTTCTGGTGGTGCTGGTTGGAATTCAAACGGAGCTAACGGAACTCTTCACGGATGTACTTATAATTCAACAGGTGGTGAACGACCGCTAGTTGGTGGTACACAAGGTGTTGGTGGAGGTACTCCTGCTTTACTTCCTCCAAATGGTGGATTTGGCGGCGGTGGCGGCGGTAACGCTCGTTGCGGAGCAGTTGGCGGCGGCGGCGGCGGCGGTTATAGCGGTGGCGGTGCTGGTGGCGAAGTAATTAGCGGTGATTTCAATGGCGGCGGTGGCGGCGGTTCTTATAACGCTGGTATTGATCAAGCAAACACAGCAGGTGCAGGGACTTTTAACGGTCAAGTAATTATGACCCCAGTTTGTGAGCCAATTGTTATTACTTCTGTGATTACAGGTGAAAATATTGGTGATGATGGAGCAATTGACCTAACAGTATCTGGTGGTTCTGGATCATACACATTCGATTGGGACAACGATGGAACTGGCGATTTTGATGATACAGAAGATTTAGCTGGTCTTACTGCTGGTGATTATGTGGTAGTTGTGAAAGATGATGCCGTTGCTTGTGGTGAAGAAACTGAAACAATTACCGTTATTAATGTAGCTGGAATTGAAGATAATATCCTTTCGTTAAGTGTTTATCCAAACCCAACTTCTGAGTTTGTAACCATTACTTACCAAGGAGCATTTGCTTACCAAGTAGTTTCATTGAACGGACAAGTTTTAATGTCGGGAACAGCTGTGAACACAGAAAATGTTTCATTGAAAAACCAAGCAACAGGATCTTATATCCTACAAGTTACTGCTGACAACAAAACTCAGTCAATGACAATTGTGAAAAACTAATTCACACTCATATCATTTTTAAAAATCCCTTTGGACCAAATCCAAAGGGATTTTTTTTTGCACCAAAAAAATGAAAACCATTGCGAAGCAATAAAAAGCATGGCAAAGCCATGAAGAACCATTGCGAAGCATGAAGAACCATTGCGAAGCAATGAACACCCATTGCGAAGAAATGAACACCCATTGCGAAGAAATGAACAGACGTTGCACCGCAACGTCTCCCCCGCCCCTTTTTTGAAAAAATTATCCCTTCTTGAAATTCTTAGGATTATCAAAAATATATTTTTGAATATTTTCAAAAGCCATTGCATCCCGAATAATAACATCATGATAGCGCGAAAGCCATTTAAATTTTGGCTCAATAATTCGGATATTTTTGGACACCACCGATTTATAAGAACGAATAATCGTTGAGATAGATCCAGATTTTGGTGATATTTTTGACATCTGCTGACTTTTAGTTGGATCTGGAGGTAGGATTGGATCATCCGGATAAGGCGAAAGTTCCCACGAATTAATTGGCTGAGCAATGATCAAAATACCGTGGGTATGATTAGGCATTACGACAAAATTACCCAATTGAACATAAGGAAAATGATCAGGAATTTCTAACCAATACTTTTCGGCCAATTCCCCCAGCTCATTCAAAACCATTTCACCATTCACAACCTCCCCAAAATAATTCTCCCGATTTGCCGTACAAATCGTAATAAAATACCCCGAATTCCATCGATAATCCCAATTCTTAAGCCGCATGGATTCAATCCGATATTTATTCTTGAATTTAGCCATTTTTACTTCCAAAGGATTTACATCTTCAATAAATTTTGCCCCAAAATATACACAATTTCCAAATTCAAAATCTTTTTTCCAAAAAAATCTAGAGCAAATCAAGCTGCATGCATAGCATTGCAGCAAAAAAGCCATGCAAAGCATTACAGCAAAAAGGCAATGCATTGCATGGCACACAGACGTTGCACCGCAACGTCTCCACCCCCGCCAAGCGCCAAACCCCCACCCCTCCCAAAAAATAAACCAAAATAATTCCATACCTTTACACCAGAAAAAAATAAAAAATGCAAACGGTTGTTGTTGGTTTATCGGGCGGAGTTGATTCAAGTGTAGCGGCATATCTTTTAAAACAAGAAGGCTACAATGTGATAGGCATTTTTATGAAAAATTGGCACGATGAATCCGTAACCATTTCGGACGAATGTCCATGGATTGATGACAGCCAAGATGCACTTTTAGTGGCACAAAAATTAGGAATTCCTTTTCAAACATTAGATTTAAGTGCTGAATACAAGGTGAAAATTGTAGATTACATGTTTGCCGAGTACGAAGCTGGGCGAACCCCTAATCCGGATGTTTTATGCAACCGCGAAATTAAATTTGATGTTTTTTTAAAAGCAGCCGAAAAACTCGGTGCCGATTTTGTGGCAACAGGGCATTATTGCAGAAAAGAGAAAGCTGAAGGAGGAGAATATCGCTTATTAGCAGGTTTGGATGAGAATAAAGATCAGAGTTATTTTTTGTGCCAATTAACCCAATACCAATTAAGCAAAGCCTTGTTTCCGATTGGAAATTTGCAAAAATCGGAGGTTCGAAAAATAGCTACCGAACAAGATTTAATTACTGCCGATAAAAAAGACTCGCAAGGTCTGTGTTTTATAGGTAAAGTAAAGTTGCCGACCTTTTTACAACAGCAACTTTTACCAAAACAAGGAGATATTGTGGAACTTTCTGAAGATTTGGAGCAATTTACCACATACCATTCAACAATAGATCGATCTGATTATAAACACCTTGCTGAGCCCTTTGTTTATAACCCAACAATGGGAAAAAAAGTCGGCAAACATTCAGGCGCACATTATTTTACCATTGGGCAACGGAAAGGCTTAAGTGTTGGCGGCACTCCTTTACCTTTGTTTGTGATAGGCACCGATGTGGAAACCAATACCATTTACACAGGACAGGGAGATCAGCACCCAGGATTAAATCGGTTAGCTTTGTTTATTGCCGAAAAAGATATACATTGGATTCGGGAAGATTTTAAACTGAAAAATGGCGAAAGAGCTAATTATCAAGTGCGAATTCGTTATCGCCAACCCTTAAAAGAAGCTGTTTTAATAAAAGAAACAGCTGGACTTTATATTCTGTTTTCAGAAAATGTAACAGGCATTAGTCCAGGGCAATTTGCCGCTTGGTACGAGGCCGATGAATTAATTGGCTCGGGAATTATCACCCACTAATTTAGGCTAAAAGAATTGTCAATAAAAATGGAAGCGTGACCGTCAGACGGCACTGTTTTCCCAGAAACAATGTCCAATAATTCAGCTACTTGAATAATGGACAATTTAGAACGACGACCTAAACTTTTGTGCATATCCAATTGCGCTTTTGCAGATTTAATCAATGTCATTTTCATACTTCCTACATTCATAATTCTTTATTTTACCTCTCAGGCATTCACCCGAATGTTGTAATCTTACGGTCAAGTTTAAAAAAAGTTCACATCCTTAAAACGAATTTTTTGCTCATTTAGTTTGCTCACTCCGTAAAATTCTTCCCTCAACCAAAGTTTAAACATCACAATCAAGTACTTACAAATAATATACCAAATCCAATTCCTCACTAATAAGTCCAAAAAAAACATGAATTTTTATGCGTCTTCTTTTATTACCTTCCTCAATTATTGACAGATTTTTAGATTAATTAAGCTTTTTCTAAGAGCGAAACCGTGACTTTTCAGAGAAACGTATAACAACCTTTTGGACAAAGCCGTGACCTTTCATATAAATAAACATAAGCGTCAGGGCGCTCCCCAGACGATCCCGATCCCCAACGAGTTGGGGACATGATCGTCTGGGTCGGTCTGCGCTTCCAAGTCCTCGCTGCGCTCCGGGCTATCCAGCTCCGCCCTAGCGCGATTTTGGGGTGTATTAACGCCAGTTCAAAAAACAAAACTTCAGAATCAAAATATAATATACAGCCAAGAGCCCTAGCCCTGATTATAATGGAAATCCTTTTTGTATCAAACAAAAAGATTGAAGTGAAAAGCAGGAAATAGCTTCAAAAAAATCATCCACTTATGCCAACACAAAAATATTTTCGGCGAACTTTTGACTGACAATGGATTCAACCCCGTTGACTTCAATCACTAAAAGGGCATCGTAATCTTGTTTAGAAATTACCTTAATTTCGTTATTAATTCCTAAACCAACTTTGACAACATATTGCAAAAAAGAACTTGAGTTATCTTTAACAGCCACCATTTTACAGATGGTGCCAATTTCAACATCGAACAAGGTTTTTTTAAAATGCACTTTTATTTCGCCGTGTTTATTGGGAATTGGGTCGCCGTGCGGATCAAACTCCGGGTAATTCAAAAATTTGTCTAGCTGATCAATCAATTTTACGGAATGGATATGCTCCAATTGTTCGGCCACCTCGTGCACCTCGTCCCACGAAAATTCAAAAACTTCGTATAAAAAAGTTTCCCAAAGGCGGTGTTTGCGCAAAACCTCGGTGGCATGTTTTTGCCCTCCGGGAGTAAGCGTGATTTTGCCGTATTTTTCGTAATTCACCAAGTCTTTTTCTTTCAGTTTTTTCAACATGTCGTTCACTGTGGCTGGTTTTACCAATAAACTATTGGCCAATTCGTTGGTGCCAGCATCATTACTAGTATTATCCAAAATTAATTTTAGCAGTGCTTTGAGGTAATTTTCTTCGGTGTACGATAACATTTTTAAACGTGTTGGTGTCCTTATTTTCAAAGATAGTAAAATTAACAGAACTAAATTAGTTAGATTAGCCTAACTTTTATATATTTACCCGCTTAACTTTAATACAATTAAAAATGACTATCGCAAAAAACAGGACTTATTTAAAAGATAAACAAGTTATTACACTCCAGTCATCCGCAAACACCCCCAATAAACACAACGGATTTGGGCGATTGTTAACCCTGTTTTTTTTAATGTTTTTCCCTTTCATGAGTTCATTTTGCCAAGATTTGCCCCCCATTCAATTAGACCGACCCGACCAAACCGAATGTTCTTATATCACCCCTTTAAGATACATCCAAATTGAAAATGGTTTTTCAATTGAAAACGTGGACGATGAACATCAAATTTTAACCTACCCATCGTCCTTATGGAAATATGGTGTGAACGAAAAATTAGAACTTAGGTTGGTCACCGAAGTGGTAGCGGAAAAAAATAATGGCACTATAAGCAATGGAATTTTGCCAATTACGGTAGGTTTTAAAGTTGCATTGTCCGAAGAAAAGGGGATTTTACCCAAAACCTCGTTTATTGGGCACCTCACCACTTCAAAATTAGGTAGCGTTGTATATAGAACCACGTATTTTTTACCAGCTTTTAGGTTCACCATGCAACACACCTTGTCAAAAAAAATTGGCTTGGCCTATAATTTAGGTGCCGAATGGAATGGGGAAACTGGCGAACCAACCTATATTTACACCTTGACTACCGGCCTAAGCTTGACGGAAAAACTTGGTTGTTACGCCGAAATTTATGGATTTATTCCAAGCCATAGCCAAGCCGACCATCGGCTGGATGCTGGCTTTACCTATTTAATTACCAACAACCTCATCACCGACATTTCGGGTGGCGTTGGAATTACACCAAATGCCCAAAAAAATTACCTGGCTTTTGGGATTTCATATCGGTTTAAAACGAGTAAGGAATAATTAATCGTGCATTCAGTGTAAATTGAATTTTGTCATATTTAGTTAATCCATTGCTTTATATTTTTTTAGCCATGAGATAGCAATCGTGCCAAGCAAACACTATCTTTGAAGAAATCAAGAAAAATTTCCGATTCGTATTATGAAAACCACCTTTGAATTTCTCACCAAACTCAAAAAAAACAACAACCGCGAATGGTTTGCGGCCAACAAACCTCAATTTGACGAAATTGTTAAAGAAAATAAGGTGTTTTTTACCGCTATTTATACCGAACTTCAAAAACACGATGACCTAAGTGGAATTCATATTTATCGGATTTACAAAGATATACGTTTTTCGAAAGACAAAACACCTTATAAAACTAATTTAGGTGTAGGATTTTCAAGAACCAAGCCCCAATTGCGGGGAGGTTATTATTTACAAATTGAAGACAATAACACCTTTGTGGGCGGCGGTTTTTGGTCGCCAAATAACGAAGATTTATTGCGCATTCGGAAAGAATTTGAAGCAGACTCCACGGCAATTGAAAAAATCACCTCTCACGCTACTTTCATTGAGTTTTTTAGCGAGCTGCTGGGCGAAGATGGCGTAAAATCAGCTCCAAAAGGATTTGATAAAAACCACCCCGCTATTGATTTAATCAAAAAAAAGCAATTTGTAGTGATGCGAAAATTCACCAATGCCCAAGTTTTAACGCCTGATTTTCAATCAGAAGTCGTCAAAACCTTTGTGGCCATGCGCCCATTTTTCGATTACATGAGCGAAGTACTTACAACCGATTTGAATGGGGAAAGTGTATTGTAAAAAATTATCACCTCGTTTAGCTGATAATTCATTTTAAAAGCTAATTTTAATCGAACTTATTTCCTGATTAAATATTGGATAAGAAAAGATTTGATCAAGAAACGGAGGAAATCCAACTCATTTTTAGATTTCTTCCAAAAAATAAAATTACGGCACAATTTTTGTTATCTTTTGTTAACATTAAATTTGATAGTATGAAAAGATTAGTTACCATCATCGCAATTGCTTCTTTGTTTGTATCATGTGTAAAAACAAAAGGAGATGTCGTATTAACTTATGACAGAGCTCAAGCGGTCTACGGCGATTTAGATTCGTTGAGATCATTGCCATTGTTAATAGAAAAGCAACCTTTAGAAAGCCCTAAAAGTTTCTTTATAAGTAAAGATTATATTTTAGTGGGCGAACAAAATAAAGGAATCCATATCTATGATAATATTGATATGCAAAATCCTCAACGAATGTCTTTTATCCAAATTCCTAATAACAAAGAGTTTTATGTGAAAGATAATTTTTTGTATGCCGAGACCTTGTATGATTTTATTAAAATTGACATCACCGACGTTTACAACCCAATTTTAGTGAGTCGAGCAAAAAATGTATTTTGGGAAACTCAATATGACGGCAAAGGCCGGGCATTAATTATGTTTTATTTTGAAAGAATTACAGAGTCTTTCGAAGTCAACAGTCCTGAAGCTCAAACCATCAAAAAAGAGGGTAAATTATTCTTAGATTATAACAAAAATATAATTCCAGAATCGTTAATCCCAACTTCTTTTACAGGGGCACATGCCAACGGAAAAGGAACATTAAACAGAATTTCAGTCGATTACGGTCATATTTATGCGATTTCAGACGACAAATTACATATCATCGAAAACGGTACCGAAATTTCTAAAGTAGGTGAAAAGAACCTCAGTGATGGTTCTGAAACTATTTACGCTGCGGATAACCGACTTTATATTGGCTCAACAACTGATTTAACCATTTTTAATGCAAATAATGCAAGCAATCCATTCAGACTTTCTACGTTAGAACATACTGAATCGTGTGACCCTGTTCTTCCTCGTGGAAATGTTGCTTACTACACCTTAAGATCAACAGCTAATGAAGGGTGTAATGAACTTGGCGAAAACACTTTAAATGTTGTAGATTTATCGAACGAATTGCAACCAAATGTTATTGAATCAATTGAGCTTGAAAGTCCGTATGGCATGACCATGGTAATGGATTACCTGTTAGTTGGTCAAGGCGCCAATGGTTTAACGATATTTGATGCATCTAATCCTACCAAACTTGAAAAGGTAGCGCAAATATTTAATGTAGAGGCTTTTGATGTGATGCTTCACCCAGTTTATTCCAATATATTAATTGTATCAAACAGTACTGGATTGCAACAATTTCAAGTAAATTGGGCTACCTTACATTTTTCACCACTTGGTCAGATTGTTTATAACTAAGAACATTCGATCTCACCGCATGAAAAAAAGCATTTACATAACGAGTTGCGTTTTGCTACTACTTTGTGTAAATGCTTTTGGTTTTAATCCCCCTCGCTTTTCGCCAACTGGAGAAAAACCTGCAAAAGAAAAGTACGATAATGTGTTTAATCACACCCTTTATGCCGGCTTAGGTTTTCGAACTTCATCGTTAGACTATAATTTTTCAGCACAAGCTTTTCAACGATTTTCAGTAGGCGGAGGCATTTCATTACTTCGACAAACACGTCCAATTTATTCTGCTTCAGATAAACATCAATTACAAATCCGAAGCATTCCTTTGTATGCCTATGCCAATCTTTATTTGCTAAGAAAAAAAGAATATTCGCTGTATGTTTTTGGTAAATATGGCATTGCGATGGGAACCAACAAAAGATATTGGATGACCAACCAGGACGATGAAAACCACCGAACCGAAGCAGATAAAAGCAATTTTTACGACTATATTGAGGGAGGTTTAGGCCTTAAATATTACAATGGAAATAGATATATGCATTTTGAAATCGGGCAGTTTTATACCACCGCAAAAGGAATTTTATATTCAACCTATAATTCAGAAATCAATTACGATTTAGAATTTTACAACCTCATGTTCCGCTTTGGGGTTACGTTGAATCGGTGGTGATCGTTCTTGATCATGGTGAATTTATCTATTGCAAAATTGCGTTATTAGGATATTTATTGCTTATTTTATTTTGTGATCATAGCCTTTTGAAATTTGTAGATCTACACTAACCACTAATGGATTCGGCCAATCAGGCGACTTTTGAAAGTTGCAAAAGCTCCTTCACTAACAAATTTTAAAAGCGATTTCCATTTAAATTCTTTAAAAATATGCCAAATAAAATTGCCGATCGAATTCTTTATCGTAATATTGCAATATTAAAATAAAGAAACGAACATGGGCATCACAAAATCAGATAGTTTTTCAGTCGAACAAAACGAATTGGCCAACCAATTAAAAGCTTTGGCACATCCCGCCCGCATTGCCATCATCGAACATTTGTTGAAAACGAATTCTTGCATTTGTGGTGATCTTGTCAATGAATTGCCCTTGTCTCAAGCTACTGTTTCACAACATTTAAAAGAGCTAAAATTAGCGGGACTCATCAAAGGGAATATCGAAGGGAATTCCATTTGTTATTGCATAGATCAAGAAAATTTTGATCAACTCACAAATAAAATCATCGAGATCAATAAAAAATTAATGCTTAAAAATAAATCTTGTTGCTAATCATAAAAAACAATCAAAATGAAACTGATAGAAATTAAACAACTATTAACGGGCTTAAATCAAGTCGTATTTCAACTGCCAAACGGAAAAATCGTTCCTACCCATTTCCATGTAACTGAAGTAGGAATGATTACAAAAAACTTTATCGATTGCGGCGGAACTGTTCGCGAAGAAAAAGTGGTCAACTTTCAATTATGGGAAGCAGGCGATTTTGACCATCGTTTAGCACCACAAAAATTGGTGAACATCATCGAATTATCAGAACGTGTTTTAGGTATAGATGCGAACCTAGAAATCGAAGTTGAATATCAAAGCGATACTATCGGTAAATTTGGGTTAGAATTTAATGGAACTACTTTTCAATTAACCGCGAAAACGACAGCTTGTTTAGCCTCCGATGCTTGTGGCATTCCTGCTGACAAACAAAAAATAAAATTGTCTGAAATTGGCGCTGCCAGCGGTTCTACCTGCACCCCAGGCGGAGGATGTTGTTAAGTTGTGTTAATGATTGCTTATGTATTCAACGATAAAAGACCAATGTCTCCAATTGACGCAAAAATTTGATGAAATTCCTGACGAAAGAAAGGAAATTTTAAGTCAACTTTCGACGCATATCAAGGAGCAACGGCAAAAAAATCAGGCAATAAATCTCGTTTATATTTGCACCCACAACTCGCGCCGAAGTCATTTGGGGCAAGTTTGGGGCGCAGTGGCGGCAAATTACTATGGAATTTCAGGAATCAACACCTATTCTGGAGGCACCGAAGCCACTGCATTTAATCCGAATGCCATAAAAGCCTTAAAAACAGCAGGATTTGAAATCACCGAGCTCGCACAGGGGCAAAATCCTAGATATTTGGTGAGTTTTGGTGAAGATCTTTCCACCACCTGTTTTTCAAAAATCTATGACGACAAAGAAAATCCATCAGATAATTTTGTTGCCATCATGACTTGCTCACATGCCGAAGAAAATTGCCCGTATATTCCAGGTGTCGATCTCCGCATAGGAATCACCTACGACGATCCGAAAGCCTTTGACGGAACTCCTCAGCAAGATGAAAAATATTTAGAACGTTCCAATCAATTAGCGTTAGAAAGCCTTTACGTTTTCTCGCAAATTAAAGCTTAAAATTACCTCCCCCACAATAAAAAAAGTAAGTAACCAAGTTTAAAAAAATAAACATGTCAGCAAACAATTGTGCCCCGGCGGTAGAACGCAAAAAATTAGGACTCCTTGACCGATACCTCACTGTATGGATTTTACTCGCCATGGGAATTGGGATTAGCATTGGCTATTTTATCCCTTCGGCAGATGATTTTATTCATTCATTTTCTTCAGGAACTACCAACATTCCTTTAGCTATTGGCTTAATTTTGATGATGTATCCGCCTTTAACCAAGGTCCAATTCTCCAAAATCCCGAAAGTATTGGTCAAACCGAAGTTATTGTTGGTTTCTTTTTTTGTGACATGGATCATTGGCCCATTACTCATGTTTACCTTGGCAATTCTATTTTTAAAAGATTATCCTGAATACATGACGGGACTGATAATTATTGGTTTAGCACCTTGCATTGCGATGGTCATCGTTTGGAACGAACTCGCACAAGGAAACCGTGAATTGGTGGCTGGATTGATTGGAATTAACAGTTTGTTACAGGTGCTTTTTTTTAGTGCGTATGCCTATTTCTATCTCGAAATCGTGTTGCCTTGGGTTGGAATTCCAGCCTTAAAAGTTGAAATAACCATGGTGGAAATTGCTAAAACAGTAGTGATTTATCTTGGTTTACCCTTTTTCGCTGCAATAACAAGTCGTTTGTTGATCATTAAATTAAAAGGTGAGAATTGGTTCAAAACCAAATTCATTCCATTTATATCCCCACTTTCATTGATTTCTTTATTGTTTACGATCATCATCATGTTCAGTCTTAAAGGCGAAATGATTGTGTCGATACCAACAGATGTGCTTAGAATTGCCTTACCACTAGTGATCTTTTTTGCGATCATGTTTATTTTGATGTTTTTTGTAGGCAAATGGGCTGGTGCTAATTATTCGGACAATGTTGCCTTGTCGTTTACCGCCTCAGGCAACAATTTTGAACTTGCAATTGCTGTTGCTATTGGGGTATTTGGCATTAATTCAGGACAAGCTTTTGCGGGGGTGATTGGTCCTTTGGTTGAAGTTCCGGCCTTAATCGCCCTAGTGAATGTCGCT
This sequence comes from Crocinitomix sp., assembly GCA_044361315.1. GTDB lineage: Bacteria > Bacteroidota > Bacteroidia > Flavobacteriales_D > Crocinitomicaceae > Crocinitomix. Next base: position 80,142 of record JBIKJA010000013.1, read on the forward strand.
TTTTGGCTTAAAAAGAAATTCTATTCGAAGGAAAAAACGAATTAGTTAAAACGAAAGGGCGAAATGCTCCTCTTACCAATTATCACCCTTTTGCCCGGAGATTCAAGCTACAACGTAAGCTTCTCAATTGGCATCGGTTTCGCACAAAAAAGCTCTTTTTAACTCTTCAAAATTTCTTCCCAACGAAAGTGGGTAATAAATAATTGCTCGAATTAATCATCTTGGATCAATAAAAAACACCGCTCTTACCGCGTTTTTTTCTAGTTCCGTTTCATAGTCATCAAAAATAAAATACACAATACCAATACAATAAAAAGCTTTTAAGTTTTAATTCTATTCACCTTTTTCTGGTTGCTCGCGAATTGGAATAGAGGAATAATAAATGGTTCGTTCCTTAAAATAGTTTTGTTTGGCTTTTTGTTATTAATAGTAAACTTTTCACCTTTTCCGTTTTCGCAATAAATATGATAAATTGCTTCGCAATCAAGCTGTTTTTGAACTAATTACTGATTATTCTTAAAGGTTAAATCAATAAATTTATTCATTTTAATCAATATTTTCAATCTTTGATGTTTTTTTATCTATTTTCACTTTTGATAGATTCATCTATTATTTACCATTAATTTTCAAAAGTGAAATTTCTAGTTTGATCTGTTGAATAAAACTCCATGCGACTGGAGTATAAACTAGTATGCAGTCTCTATCGATTTAGACCCAGAACGTAACACCTTAGGTGAAACTAAAAAATGTGCTCGTTTTGAACGACCTGAGTACAAACCAATAATGGCTATTTTCTACAAACACGGGGTTAAATCCCTTGGAGTCCAGAAAAATTAAGATTTGATGCACTTAGAAATCGGCCAATAAGCGATTGAATTTAGTGATTTGTTGAATACGGAGAAATTCTGTTATGATGCTTGTTTTGTCTAATTTGTAATTTATAGTTAGCCCGGCTAACGAACTTCGTAAATGGATAAATGTGCCGTCCGATCTACCCAGCCGTTAAAATTAAACCAATAATAGTAAGGTGGAATCGAAGAATAAACCAATTTAAACTCCTGTCCTACTTTCGTCACCACACTTGGTGATAATTCCTTTTCTGAAACCATCAAAAAGGGTTTGTTTTCCAAGTTTTCTTTTGTCAGCGTATCAAAATTAACCAATTGTGGTTGGCAATTCTTAGTTTTATAAAAATTTAATCCTATCGAGACATCGTAAGGGTTGTGCGAATCATAATACATAGTCATCGGCGTTTCGCGGCAATGAGTGTATAAAAATTTCATAACAGGCGTGTGATTATCTGCAGGTTTAAAAATCAAATACGCCAAAATCAAAAAATTTACCACTAAAAAAAGAGGCTTTAAGTAAAATCCTTTCATCCGAATCAAAAACCCTTTTAAGCTTGCCAAACTAAAATTTTCTTGCACCTCTTTTAAGGCGAAGACAAAAATCAAGGGCACAAAATTTAACAGAGGGAATAAAAAACGAATCTCCTTATGCGCTGTCACAAAATGCAGTAAAACAAAAGGCACAATCACCCACGTCAGCGCATTTTTTGATTTAAAGTAAAAAAATAAGGCAAACGAGGCCAAAATAACCAAACTAAACGGGGGAATCCCATCCAAAAAAATCCGCTCTAAATAATAATAAAAAGGCTCAACCCCGTATGCATGCGATCGTTTTAACACACTATTTTGATACACATAATTCCACGTCGTATTCACCCATTCGCCATAAAACCATCTATCGGAAAGTAACCCTAAAAACAAAGCAAACCCGAACCCAATTAACAGCCCAAAAAGGTGTTTTATCTTTGCACGATGCACAAAAATCAACCACAACCCACCTCCTGCCAAAAAAAACAAGGTTTGCATCCGCAACACTGTCGCCAATCCTAGCAGCAAACCTGCCACTAAATAACCACGCAAATTGTTCGCCCGCAAAGTCATCACAAACCCTATTATAAATACCGATGCCGAAAGGTTGTCGGTGGCAAATCGCACGTGAAAAAAAGGCAAAAAACAGTAGGTTGCCGTCAAAAAAGACAGTAAATAACCCTGTTTTTCCGTGAAATTCGGCCTAAAATGCCGCAAAAGCATCACCAATGCCACCACTCCTAGCAAAGCAGAAAAAAGCCTAAAAATAAAAACAACCGTAAACGGATTTTCAATAAATCGGAAAGTCTCCATAAAACCGTACGCGATCACCACCGGCAAGGTTCCCCGCATTTGTTCATGAAATTCCCACGGTAAAGTCTCTGCTTCGTTCATCCCCAATTTATACCCCGTAAATTCCAACACCTGAAACTGCTCATCCGCATGGTACCTGCCCACACTAAACCAAGCAGCAATTACGTGCACAATCACAGTAAAAATAAGGTGCTTTCTGAGCATGAACGGCGTATTTTTCGTTGACTAAAACAAATCAGCCCTAAACTTAATCAAAATATTATTTATCTAAGTGTTCTCTATGCACCTAATCCTGCTTTCCGTTCTCGAACTTTCGAATGGCAAAAGTCAACTAAGGGTCTTCCAGTTTCCGCTGGTCACTGTCATACCCTAAGTTTCCAAAATGCCACCCTTCCAGTTGCTGCCACTTCAAATAAGCGCAGCTTATTCATGAAAGCCATTAAAAATAATTATCTTTTGAACTAATCAGGGGTGATCATTTTTCGGATCAAACATTCAACCAGAAAAAAATCAAAATTATTATGCGAGATTTTTGGTAATCAAGGTTTCTTTTTTAATTCCAATTAGTTTGGCCAAAATCCTAGCCATCAGCGGATCCATCGCTTGACTTTTCACCAGCCAAGCCCTACCGAAAAAGAAGAGGGCCATTGCTACAGCAATAAAAACATCTCATGGCTAAAATACTTGCCAATAATTAACTCAGTCAATAAAAAGCAATACACAGCCAAACTACAATTGCTGCTACCTAGTAAGTAATTCGTTTGTGATGTTTGTAGATTAAATCCTATTCACTTTTTGTAAATTTAAAAATCGCCATATAACCCATCGAAAATAAAAACACGCCTGCCGCAATTAATTGAATGGTATTAAATAATTTACAGGAATGTCCATTCACAGCTTCCAAACACCCAATGGTAACTAATTCACATTTACCTGTCGGAAAAAGGGCCGTAACAATCGCCGCAATTCCCGCCACATTACTTAAAAAATTATCAGAAATTAGCTCACCTTTCTTTTTTCGGTAACCTTTATAGGCATATAAAAACAGCCCAAAAGCCCATAAAATTCCAGTAAAATAAACACTCATTCCCGTGTAATAATAATGACTGATCGAAGATTTTAGCGCATCATCCTTAAAAATTAGCCAATTGCCTAAAACTAAAATAAAGGGCAAAGAAATTCCTAAAATTCCTAAATTTCGCCGCAGCGCATATAACGAAAGGTGTTTCGCATCTAGAGGTGGTTGTTGATTCTCCATACTAGGTTTGGTTGGATTAAAAATTGAACAAAAAATGTAATATTTCGAGCCAATTTATAAATAAAAACCAAATCAACAAATAAAAATCTTTTAAAAAGTCAAGATATTACCCAATTAACCCACTAATTCTTAACGAATAAAAGCTTTGGGTTCGTGACGCACCGGAAAATTCACTGATTGAGCAATAAAACAAAACTTATGCGCTTTTTTATGCAGGTTATTAGCTAATTCAACCATACTTTCATTCAATACGTGCACCTCTGGGTACAAGGTCACTTCCGTAAAAAAGCCACTACCGTCTTCCAATTGTTTCAAGGTTCCTTTTGCATTGTCTACATAATTAACTACCACAACCCCAGCATCCGCGCACAAATGTAAATACCACAACATGTGGCAAGTTGACAAAGAAGACACTAAAAAATCTTCGGGGTTATGTTTACTCCCATCCCCTCTAAAAGGCGTGTCCGACGAACCCAAAATTGCTGGTTTCCCCTCAATAGTAATCGTATGGCTGCGTTCATAATTTCTATAATCATCCGTCCCACTCCCCTTATTACCCGTCCATTCAATTTTTACTGCGTAATTATGTTCTTTCTCCATTTTTATTCATCTAAATTAACACCCAACAAACCCATTCCCTTCTACCCAAAAAAAACCTCAAAACTAAAACTCCAACTCAAACAACTCTGCCCTCTGCCCTTATATTTCTCTGCCCTATAAAAACAATCACATCGTATAAGCCAAATAACCACAAAGTACACTCGAAATCAATGTCAAAGGTGTAAAAATATTTCGTTCCCATTTATTCTTAGCCATTAAATTCCCAAACGTATTCAGTAAAAATAAAACCGCCATCACCCATAAACTAATTATCAATGGCATCTCAGGAAACCCAGGAAATAAAAAGCCTCCTCGCACTACCCCAATCGCCAAAAACATCAAATTCGTTACGATAGATACTGCCTCAAATCGATACATTTGTTGGTCATTTGTTAACCGCCCACCCCATACAATTTTGTATGGAATCACTTTAAACAGAATAAACAAATGAAAAATCACCGATAATCCGAGTAAGGTGAGTAAACTGTAAATTGAAACTATTTCCATCACTTATAAATTTGTACCTAAGTTAAAATAATTCTAGATTTTCTTCATCAAAACGATCAACAATGTGAGTTCTATGGATAATTCTAAATTTTAATTCTGTCTAAAATAGTCTAATAATTTTTGAACACAGGCCACTTCAAAGCCATAGGTTCCTGAAATCACTTTTGTTTCTTTCGAATTTTTCGAGATCCTTAAATATTCAGTACCACCATCAGCACAATCACCGCATCCTAGGTAATCATCAAACAGCTTAAACTCCTTAAAATCAAAAGAATTTGTTAAACTATCATAAATTTTCTGATCCATCGGCTCATAAGTGCAAATCGTCAAATTGTCCTCCCGCTGAACACTTGTGGTCAGGACACCAGCAGAAGTAAACTTAATTTTTCGCTCACAGAATCCTAAACACTCACCAAATGAATAGCCATATTCTATTTGAAATAAGTAAGTACATTCATTCACTTTTTGAATTTGATCTTTTTGCGCTGGATTATAATTTCTGTATGCTAAATCCGATAATGGCTCTGAACCATATCTATATTTGGATTCACGTATAAACCTATTTTCTTGGTAAGGGGTATCTCTTGTCGGCGCATTATTTGCTGAATCTTTAACGCACGAACTTACCGAACTAGCAAATAAAAAAAAGACCATTACTACTTTACACATATAAATGCGATGGTTAAAAAATGATAATATTGGGGCAAATTCCAACACTTCCAATTTTAAAATTACGAAAAAAAAATTGGGGATCCAAAAAGCATCCCCAATTCGCCACATTAGAAAGTGGAATTAAATTTCAGAAAAACCTAGGGTTTTACGTAAAAAGTAACGGTCTTGCTGTCTGAATTATCGCTATGGTCAGAAAAATCAATTTTCAAGGTTAATAGCGTTACGGATGTTATCCCTGTCGGTTCAAAATGCTCGTGAAAGGAATATGTACTTGCATCGATATGGGCAGATTTTGTAAAAATATTCGTTCCAGCATTCGTTACATTCACATCCACTTCGTGTAGTTCATCATTATCACTGAGTGAAAATTCAATATGAACAGCACCATCGGCTAAAGATAAGGTGTCATCCATCGCCGGTTCGCTAAATGTGATCACTGGTTTTTCAGTGTCAGCTTCTTCTTTATTACAAGAAATTGTTATTCCAAGGGTAATTGTTGCAGCGATTGCCACAAATAAATTTCTATTTTGCATTTGGTTTATTTTTAATTAATATAAATTGTAAGTCATCCATTTAAGTTAAACAGATGATAAATTGACCTACCCACTGAGCAGTCAAACAGAAAAATCTAGATCAATTGAGGGGGCTTAAAAACAAACAGCAAATGAGCTTGGGATTTAAAGTCCTGGTAGAAAAAATTCGGCTTTTGCCCGTCTTCTAATAATAAATTGGTTGAATAAATTTGTTTGGATAGACTAAAAGTATAAAGCACTTCTGTCTGTTTATTTTGTGGTATCGGACTCCTTTTTTGTTCTTCTTGGTCCACCTTTTTTAATTGTTTTTCAAGATGGCATTTTCCTTCGCAGGTGTTATTTTTAATTTCACGTTGCTCACAAAGTGTTTGCGCAATTCGTTCTTGGTTAATTTTAAATGAAATTAAAATCCAAACTTTGTTAAAAGGTTGCAACAAAATCAGTCCAACTAACAATATGACAAGTGCTTTTTTCAGAAATTATAAAGAAAGGTTGCTCCAAATTTTAATTTACTTTGTGTAATAGGACTATCTTGGTACATCGGCAGTTGAAAATTGGCTGCAACCATTATTTTTTTAAAATAAAAGTCTAAACCGTAGGTCATAAAAACCGAAGCTCCCCCACTGTCTGCCACACGAAATGAATTGTGGACATCACTTTGCGCATGGTCGATATTTATCCCAATACTAGGCAATAACGTATGTTCTTTAATTTTCGCCCAATAAAAAAAACTACTTGTTAAGGTAAACCGATCACCAAATTTAAAATCATTTGAATTTGTCGTGTTGATGCGATAAAACGCCGTGTTATTTAAGCCAATTTTATTCAAACGGAGGGTATAAATCGCATCTAAAATCAGGTCGAATGATCCAGTTCCAGTTTGAATATTTGGATTTAATACTTGATTTTGATCCAATCGCTTATATTTTCCAGTTGGCAATTTTATTCCACCACCAGCTTGCAGGTTGTGTTTCCATTTGCTTTTTAAACTGTCTGCATTATTAAAAATACTGTAATTGGCAAAAGTGGAAATATCCCCAATTCCATTAAATCGACTGAGAACATTGTTTTCTAATTGTTGATTCACATGCACGGGAGCTAAAACAAACAATTGAATCCGTTTTCCCACATGAAACCTTCCACGCAGTTCATAGGTTTGAAATTTTTCAATTGAAACCGTTTTTTCATCAGTAATAAGCGAAACATGTTCCGAAGTGAAATCGCGGTAATAATAATGGAGTCCAACAAAATTTTTGTGAAATTGTGGCAGAATTCCCATAGATGTTCCCCCCATCGAACAGCCGCAAACATCACATGCTGAAAGCTTAACACTTGAAAATGTCACCAATAAAATCAACCAAATTTTGATCAGTTTCATAACAAATTAGTGCTGGATAATTAATTTAGTGAGGTTGGAAGTTTGATTCGTGGTAAATTCAACAAAATAAACTCCTTCTGATAAATCTGAAAGATCAATTTTGTCGGATTTAAAGTCGGATAAAATTTTAACTGTTTGACCAATTTCATTGTAAATCTTCAAGTTACCAATTCCCAATTCACTTGAAATTCGAATCTCAAGGAGTGTATTTGCAGGATTTGGGAAAATAAGCACCTGGTTTTGTTCACTTATTTCTGTCAATTTAAGCGACAAAGGGATGTTCCATAAAACAAGATCACTTTTGGAATTTCCTGTAATAATTTTATCTCCATTTGGCGACCATGCAACAGTGTTTACTGCCCCACTATCTAATACCCCAAAGGTGGTGATTAAATTGCCCGTTGTAAAATTCCAAATCTTGCACGTACTGTCTGCCGAAGCGGATACTATTTTACTTCCATCAGGCGAAAGATCCACAGAATTCACATCGCCTGTATGTCCAGTAATTGTTTTTATTTCAATTCCAGTTGTTAGATCCCATATTTTGATCGTATTATCTTTAGAGGAAGAAACAACATAAAGATTATCAGGAGATACCTTCACATTTGTAATATCACTGCTATGTCCCGAACATGTGTGCAACAAGCTTCCATCATTACTCCAAATCTTAACTTTATCGTCATTGCCACCTGTCACTAATTTGCTTCCATCGGGCGAATATGCAACGGTTGTTACCCAACTTGGATGTGCATCAATATCCTCCAACAGTTCACCACTTCCTATTTCATAAATTTTCATTTTACCGTTCGAGCATGCCACTGTCACCTCTTCGTTAGATGGAGAAATCACGACAGAAAAACCGTAAGAAGTTCCGGTAACAATTGTGTCAATAATTGTTGGTGTCAAACCTGTATTATCGAAGATGAAGATATTTCCAAACTCTTCAATCGCAGCAATATAATCAGTATTTGCACTAAACGAAACGCCCATGATACACATAAAGTCCTCCCCAACGGTATAATCCCATTCTAAATTAGCGGTGTTGACATCAAAAATGCGAATAGAAGCTGGGTGACAATTGGTTCCACTTAAAATTTTTTCGCCATCCGCTCTAAATACAACGCTGTTGATAGAATTAAAAATGGGATTCGCTTTTTCCGTCCAATCAATCGTTTGTGCATGAGACTGAATCGCACAAAAAAAACTTAAAAAGAGAAAGAATATATTGGAGCTATTTTTACTCATTTTTACCGCAAATTTAATCGATTTTTTCAATTAAATGCAACATAGTTTCAATAATTTCCGAGTTCACTCAGCCACAATCATCCCTATCTTTATTCCAAAATTCCACCCACTCCAATTAAATGGTTGCGCCGATATTTGAGAATCGAAATTGCGCGATCCAAACCATTCTTTGTTGGGTACTTTTGCCAAGTAGCCTATCGAAGCACCAAGGTAAACTGCAAATTCATCAGTTATATTTATGTATGGAATTACTTTCAATCCCAAAGTAAATCCAAGATTTAATGAATTATTTTTTAGTTTTGAATTGGCTGTTATGTCTTTGATCTGAAAACTTGCATATTCTATAATTCCTGCAGGTTCTATTACTACACGGTTTAAAATCAATATTTTATACCCAAATCGAAGTCCTGCACGCAATGCGTTAAACTTGTATTTATTAAAGTCAATGATCAACGAATTTCCTACTAGATCATGAACGCCAACACCCATAAATAGCCCTTTACCAAATTTGGATGAAAACGTATTTTCGTATCCAATAAAGTGCAAATTTTCATCAAATTCGAGCGGTAATCCGTTCAGATTTGCGCTTAAATCGACCTTGTTTTGTGAATAATTGAACGAATGATCAGAACTTGGTGCATCTTTCCAATCTACCACATCAATCGCCACATTCGTTGAATCTTGTCCATAATTTTGTTTTACGAAATTAATTGTAAATAGAAGGAATAGGAAAAATCGAGCCATATCCTTAAAACAATTTATTGGGTGGGAAAGTTACAATGAAAAAGATAAAATCCAACTAGCATCCTCACAACACCACCGATTTATTCCTCAAATAATGATCTAAAATCACCAAAGCAGCCATGGCATCCACAATTGGAACGGCACGAGGAACCACGCATGGGTCGTGTCTGCCTTCGCCTTTAAATTCGATGGTTTCGTTGTCTTTTGTTACGGTGTCTTGTTGCAGCATAATGGTTGCCACTGGTTTAAACGCCACATTAAAATAAATGTCCTCACCATTTGAAATACCTCCTTGAATGCCTCCAGAAAAATTTGTTTTAGTTTGAATTTTTCCATCTACCAGTTCAAAGGCATCGTTATGTTCACTTCCTTTCATTGGAATGGCATCAAAACCTGCCCCTAGTTCAAATCCTTTTACAGCATTGATACTAAACATGGCTTTTGCCAAATCGGCATTTAACCGATCAAAAACTGGCTCACCTAATCCAACAGGAACATTTTTTATAACACAGGTTATTTTGCCTCCAATGGTATCGCCTTCTTTTTTAATCCCGCGAATTTTCTCCATCATTCGGTCGGCTGTTTCGGGATCTGGACAACGTACGATATTGTTGTCAATTTGATTTAAATCGAGCGATGCGTAGGTTTTATCTAACTTAATCTCGCCAACTTGTGAAACAAAACTTTGGATTGTGATTCCTAACTTAGCTAAAATTTGCTGCGCAATTGCTCCAGCTACAACCCGACAAGCTGTTTCTCGTGCGCTGCTCCGTCCTCCTCCTTTTTCTTCGCGAATGCCGTATTTTTTTTCGTATGTATAATCGGCATGCGATGGGCGATATAATTCGGACAAATTAGCGTAATCTTTACTTTTTTGATCCGCATTTTTTAGCATAAAACTAATCGGTGTACCCAAGGTCATGTCTCCTTTTAATCCCGAGAGAAAAATGACTTGATCTTCTTCTTTTCGTTGGGTGGTAATGTCAGATTGCCCCGGTTTCCTTCGGTCTAATTCGTTTTTAATTTTTACCAAATCCAATTGAACATTCGCAGGACATCCATCAATTATTCCTCCAATAGCAGCGCCATGTGATTCGCCAAAAGTGACGAGTTTGAAAAGAGTACCAAAGGAATTTCCAGCCATTATTTTTTTCGGTTATGCGCCAATTGTAAGTTTACACGATTCTAAAATTATTCGCACTTCTTCCAAAGTGGGTGCTTCGGCGTATGTTCGCAAAACAGGTTCGGTTCCTGATGCACGAATCATTAACCAGCGATTTTCATCAAAAAAGTATTTAAACCCATCCATTGTCTCCACTTTAACGACTTTATATCGGCCAAAAAGGTTAAACGTTTGTTGTTTACATTTTTCTACAATTTGATTTTTAAGTGTTTCAGTAATGTGCAAATCACTTCGCTCAAAAGCAAATGGTCCGACAATTTCGTACACTTCTTGAATAAGCTCTTCCAAACTCTTACCCGTTTTCGCCATGAATTCCCAAATAGTTAAGCCCATCCAAATACCATCGCGCTCTGGAATATGCGTTTTTAAAGCAATTCCACCTGATTCTTCTCCTCCCAATAAAACATCTTGCGATTCATCAGCCATTAAGCCTGAAATGTATTTAAATCCAATCGGAACTTCCACATGCTCAAGTCCATAATGTTGACACATTTTTTTGATTCGAGGCGTGCTGCTAAATCCGGTAACCACTTTTCCGCTTAACCCTTTGTATTTAACTAAATAATGAATGGTTAATAAGATAATGTGATGCGAATCAATGAATTCACCTGTCGAATTATACAAACCAATTCGATCAGCATCGCCATCGGTTGCTAAACCACAATGTAAATCATCATTATTTTTTAAAAGGGCCGAAAACTCCAGCAAATTCTTGTGAATAGGCTCTGGTGCTTGCCCGTAAAAGGACGGATTATATTCGCAATGTAAAAAATCGATGTCTGGCAATAAACGTTTCATCACATTTTGCCCAGCGCCATACATCGCATCATACGCCCATCCAAAATTCGATTTTTTAATCAAATCCAAGTCAAACACACGTTCAACTTGATCGATATAAATTTGCTCAAAATCACGCAATTCAATCAAGCCTTCTTTTTTGGCTTTGTCGATTGAAATAATATCTAAATTTATTTCATTTTCATTTTGAATCATCGATTCAATTTCATCTACCTCTTTCGGAGATAATGGTCCTCCAAACGAACCTTTTAATTTAAATCCATTATAATCAGGAGGATTGTGACTTGCCGTAATTACCACACCTATTGACGCGCCTAAAACTCTTGTTGCCAGCGAAATCATTGGTGTTGACACAAAACCTTTTTCGGTAGTGTACACCTTAATTCCTTTTAAAATAAATATTTTGATAGCGGTTTCCACAAAAAGTGCTCCACCAAATCGACAATCATGTCCTATAACCACACTTGGTTTATCAAAATTTTGCAATAACCATTCGGCGGTTGCTTTGCTCACCCGAGCCACGTTATCAACTGTATAATCCTTTGCAATTATTGCACGCCAACCATCCGTACCAAACTTAATCTTTCCCATTTATTTCAATCTTTACGAAAGAACAAATATACGAATAGCGAACGCATCTACCTAGGAAAACAACCAATTTTACGCACGAATTATGCACATTTATAGACAAAAAAAAGAAAATTAACTGACCAGCCAATTTTGACTTAATGCCGTTTAACTGACAAGTTAGTTGAAATCAAAATGATTAGAGCTTGCTCAAAAAATCGAGGGTATCCGCGCCATCCGCATAATCAGTTAATGAAGGAGTTTGAGATTGCCCAAATGGAAGATGATTTTTACCGACAATTACCTGAATTCGTGCTTCGTGTTCTTTCACAAATACGCGAAATTCATTTAAAGATTCGTAGCGTTTGACATGCAACATTCCAAGGGGCGAGTTTAATTTTTCATCTTCTTTCACCAATAGAAATCCGTTGTCCAATAAATTCTCCAAATTTAATAAATAGACTGCTTTATTGTAGTCGTAGTTGTTAGCGTATTTATTGTGGTTAATAACTTCTTTGTACTCATAAAAAGCTTCGAATAAAAGGTTTATATCAAATTCGGTAGGTAGCCAGATTTGCGAAACATTTCGACATCCCAATCCAAAATAAGTAAATACATCACTTCCCAAGTTCACCAATTCTTCCTTTGTTTCTCGTCCAGTTAAAATAGCCACTGAAGTTCTGTTTTTACGAATTAAATGAGGATATTTTCCAAAATAGGTTTGAAAATAATTTGCCGAATTATCACTACCGGTAGCGATCACAGCATCAAAATTAGCCAATTTAAAATCCTTAATTTCCACCGATTCATAGATGGAAGGATCGAAAAGAGAAATAATTTTGATTATTGCTGGTAATAAATGTTTATCGTCAGAAGATAATTTAATTAGGGATTTGTGTCCACTTAAAAAAACGGTTAAAAAATCGTGAAAACCAACCAAGGGAATATTACCTGCCATAATTAAGGCAACCGTTTTGGTTGATTTTACTGGAAGAGGATATGCACCTAACCAGTCCAACAATTTTTCTTCATCTAACCAAGAGCTAATTCCTGCAAATGAACGTTTTACTGCTTGGGGGGTAAACCAACCATTGTAAATATGTACGGTATTTACCAACTCCACCAAATCAAGATATTCTTGTTCGTTGATCCCAATTTTAGTACCAGGCCATTCTTCATCCTTTGAGATGGATTGAAGGATATTCCCCAAATTCGATAAAATTTTAACTTTTTGGAACAAAATCATCATGAGACAGTTTATATTTGCAAAGATAATGAATGTAAACAAACGACAATGGCAATTATAATAACCGATGAATGCATTAATTGCGGGGCCTGCGAACCTGAATGTCCAAATAATGCAATTTACGAGGGGGGGGCTGAGTGGCGATACGCCGATGGAACATCGTTAACAGGTAAGGTAACTTTACCTTCAGGCGAAGTAGTGGATGCAAACCAAGATAACGAGCCAGTGGATATGGATGTTTATTACATTGTACCTAATAAATGTACAGAATGTGTAGGATTTCATGATGAGCCTCAATGTGCAGCGGTTTGTCCAGTGGATTGTTGTGTGGATGATAAAGACGTTCGGGAATCAAAAGATGAGCTTTTGGCGAAGAAAGATTTTATGCATTTAGACTAACAAATTTTATCCGCACGTTTTTTCGACGTGTTTTTTTTCGTATTTTCGAATTATGGAGGATCTTGACCAACGTAAAAAAATTGAAGTTTGCTTCAGCCCATTTTTATTTCCTTTATTTAAGGATGAATTTGATTTGATTGTCGTCATCGACGTTTTGAGGGCTACCTCAGCAATTTGCACAGCTTTTCACCACGGGGTGAAAGGTATTATTCCTGTTTCGACCATCGAAGAGGCGCAAGCCTACAAAGACAAAGGTTATATGGTTGGTGCCGAACGTATGGGGAAAATTGTAGAGGGTTTTGATTTTGGCAACTCCCCTTTTTCATTTATGAAACCCGAATTGTATGGAAAAACAGTTGTATTAACCACCACCAACGGCACAAAATCAATCAATATCGCCAAAGATTCGGGCGAAATTGTGATTGGATCTTTTTTGAATTTGGACGTTCTTTGTAAGTGGTTAGAAAAACAAGATAAAAATATTTTATGCCTCTGTTCTGGTTGGCAAGACAAATTTAATTTAGAAGACACCATTTGTGCTGGCGCGATTACTGAGCACCTTGTAAGTACAGGTAATTTCCGATCAGAAGAAGATTCATCCATTGCTGCTAAATATTTATTTTTAAGCGCAAAAGACAATATTTTGGGGTATTTAAAATCATCATCCCATCGAAGAAGACTCAAAAACCTCAACCTAAACGAGGACATTAAATACTGTTTAACGCCTAATCAAACGCCAAACATTCCAATTTTGGTGGATGGTACTTTGGAATTGATTCAAGACCTTAGTGTAATCCAATAACAATTAATTTGTTATTTTTAACATAAAATTGGTTTGAATGAACCTTTTGCGATGGTCAATGTACTTAGCATAAACAATGTTAAATTACCTTTTATGAAATGCTATTCTTTGATCTTTCTCGCTTTTTTGGCAAGTTGCGCCAACCGGTCGACCAATCAATCTAACTATACTGAAACAGCCACTGATTACATGCCTGACATGACCGAATATTATGCGAACGATCTGAAATTTCAGGTTTTTGAAGTAGATTTTCGTGACGGTGGCGGCATGTATCCTAAGTCGGAAAACATAAAAATTTCGTTGGACACTGCCATTTACGAACATTATTTACGAGGTACCACCACCGCCAATAGTTGGAAACCAGCATTGGCCGATTTACAAGGTTTACATCAAACCTTCTTAACAAATTCGTACGATAAAATTACCTCGGACATTTCGGAAGGGGAAGTTTATGACCGTGGTGGCACAACCATGGTAATTACCATTGACGATAAACGAGTCCGTCTTTCAGACAGCGGCCGACATTTTGTAAAACCCGAATGGAAAGTAGCTTTTGGAAATATCGAAGCCGCTATCAGAGCGTACGCGATGAAACAAGCAGCAAGTGATCGGTAAGATTTTTTTGGTTTGCAGGATTATTTAGATGATTCTTTTACAGTGAGTTTTGATTATTTTAACTAATTCACTAACAATAATTTAAATCAGTTTAAACATCCAATAACCTAATCCTCCTTCACCCCAAAATAGGTAATTGTGGATCCGCCATTTTCGACTAATGAATCGCGGCTAAAAAAGATGCTGTCGGCATTAAAACGCAAGGTGTAATTAAACGAATTTGCAATGAATTGGTGGTTTTCGTTGGGTTTGATGGAATCAATGTGAACCGTAAATCCGTCAAAAACTAAGTATTTTTTCTTTTTTACGACTTGAATAGATTCGTTTTCAGTGAGGATATATTCGTTTGGTCCGCCGCTTTTCCAGTTAAAAGTGAGTTTTCTGCATGCGTAATTACCTACATATTCGTTAAACTCCTTTCTATCACAAGAAAAAATACAACTAATCAGGAATAAAAATACACCAGCAACTTTCATATCGTTTTTAGCCTAGGTGGGTTAATTTTAAGGCACTAGCAAAAAGAACGTTTTAAAATTCCCGAGGAACCACGCATCTAATTTTAACAATTTCGCCCAATTGACAGGTACTTGCACCAGCAGTTGGTTTATGCGAAATCCATACTAAATCACCGTCATCCCATTTTTGAAACTCGTTTAAGTTAGTTGCTTCTAGGTAAGTTCCATCTTCCAAAAGAAAAACAATGCCGCAGGTATCTGAATCAGAAAGATCATAGACAACGGCTCTTTCTGAGCGCGAACAACCATTGTGCTTGTTACATGAGGTGAATGTTAAAAGACCTAGTGTTAAAATTCCAATTACGTATTTCATTTTTAATTATTTAGTAGTATAATCCAAGTTCAAAATTGTGCTAATTTCAATTAAAACGAATAGTTTGAATAAAAGGTTTCTTAACAATTCGTTTTTTTTTTTGATAAATATACAAAAAAAGGAGTTTCAACACCTTTAATTGTGGTGTTTTTGTCAAGAAATGTCAACAGTTCTTTCTTTATAAACCAAATAAGACGAATTTCTAATTCAAATAAGCTTCGTTTGAAACCGTTACCCATTTACCTTTGGTACGTGCATAAATTCCTTTGTCATACATGGCTTCGATTGAAATACCCGGCATATAAAACTTGCCTAAGTAACTCGAGTTTAACTGAACTCTAAAAATCTTTTCTTGCGACGGATTCAGGTCGAAATACGTATAAACTCGGTCATCTTTTACATCTTGATAGGTATAAAAGGACGAACGACCTGAATTGTATTCATCCATTCGAGAATTGTGAATTTCCCAACCGGATGGCACGACATGCACCAAGGCCAATTCTTTCAACGTTCCTCGCTTGCCTGGATTTGAGACCTTAATTTCAGCAATAAAATCCTTGCCTTGCTCAAGATTCGTCACATCAATTCGGTTGTTTTTCATGTCAAAATAATCCACACTTATCGAGATGTTTTTAGCCACTTCTTCTTCCTCACCGCCCACTGGGATTCCTTTAGTGATCAATCGTACGTACAAGATTCCCGTACTCATATTTTTAACTTCCACCGTTTTGCCTTTTCCACGCAAATCAAAATTTACCATGGTCATGGCCGAATTACGTGTACCTGATTCCCCATTGATTTTATACGTAAAATTAAGTTTGTTTGTCGCTTTATTTTCTCCCACAAATTTGCTCACCGCCAAAAGGCAATACGCGGTTGTCTGTGTGCTCATCCATGTCTCGTCGTTCAAACGATTCGCGATGGATTTAGCCATTTCAGCTCCTTCGTTTCGTTTACCTAATAAAATCATGGCTTCCAAAATCATTGCTTCATCACGTCCGTCAGAACCATAGGTATAAGATAGTTCTTGATAAGGATCTACTTTTTTACTCACCCCAGCAATCAAGGCCAAAGCCGCTTCTTTTTGACCGGCCAATTTGTAAGCTGCTGCCAAACGCCATTTTGCTGGTTGCGATAAATCTTTACGCTCGCGCAAACGGTTCATCAAGCCTAATTCTGATTTCCCAGCTAAGGCTAAAGTAAAGAGTCGATAAGCTTGGTTTAAATCGTCATATCGAGGACCATCCACGGTTGCATTGGCTTTGTTCCAATTCTTGGCTTGTCTTTTCTGGAAATTGAGCCAATTTGATTTTAGGTTAGATGGAATGAGGTACCCTTTTTTCTCGGCTTCTAATAAAAAGTGTCCGGCGTAATTGGTTCCCCATTCATCGTCATAGGTAGCACCTGGCCAATATGCAAATCCTCCATTCGCAGTTTGAAACAATTTAATACGTTCGATTGCTGCCAAAACATTGGCTTGAATGGCGGATTTTTTTGTTTGATCCAATTCCATCAACCCACTTAAATATAGCTGCGGAAATACAGAAGAAGTAGTTTGTTCGATACACCCATGCGGGTAATTGATCAAATAATCTAACCTTCGTCCCAAATCGAGTGGTGGGAAATTAGACACTTCTAAATAGGCCTTGTTGGTGCCCATCACCCCAAAATAGTTGACCGCACTTGAAAAGGATTGTCCAGCATCTAAGACTTTTTCGACTGTTTTAACCTGTTCCGTATTTGGCGTACGCACATCAATTTCGAAATCATAAGTCGCTTTTTGACTGCCGCCGGTGGCTACGATGGTAACTTTTCCAATGCCTGTTCTTTTGGCGACTTTTAAATTAAAATCGACGATTTTATCGCCAATTTTATTGAAAGTTAAGGTTTTTGTTGCTGCCCCATCAATCGTAAACAAATTGTTTGTTTTAATGGTCACAGACACATTTTTAACTTGACTTTCCATCGCAAATACATTCACCGGCAAGGTCACAGATTCTTGCGGACCAACCACACGAGGTAAAGTTCCCAATACCATCAACGGATTTCGGACAGGCACTGTTTTTTCAGCATGTCCATAAGCATTATTTTCACCCGTAATGACCATCACACGCACGGAACCAACATAATTTGGAATATTGATTAAGTGAGATTTTGTTGTTCCATCATATTCAAAAGGTCCGAGGAATTTCACCATTGGCTCAAAACGATTGGCTTTCGCCGCTTTTTTGCCATCTCCTTCCCCATCTCCACCAATTGCTAATAATTTATCCAATTCATCGTTGTAGGCTGCCAAGACATAATCGTACATGTCCCAAGATTTTACCCCCAAAGCCTCGCGTGCGTTGAAATGTTTCCACGGATCAGGGGTTTTGAAATTGGTAAGATCCAATAAACCTTCGTCGACAATGGCCAACGTATAGGTCATTGGTTTTTTGCTTTTTTCACTGATTTTAATTGTCGTTTGTGTTTCAGGACGCAAAACATCCTGCATTTGGATGATTGGATTTAAATGCGATCCCGGATCTTCCACTAAAATCGGAACGATGCCATACAAACGCATAGGCAAATCGTTTTTCATGGATTGATGTTTTTGAATCAAGGTCACATGCACAAACACGTTTGGATCCATTTCATCAGTGGTTGGAAAGGAAACCGCAGTTTCGCCTTTTTTCGTATTCACCCAAAATTTATCAATGATTTTTGTACCACTTTCGATACTAATCAAGGCTTTTCCTTCGTCAGGGGTTGGAATCAATAATTTTACTTGTTCACCTTTGACATATTTTTCTTTGTCCGTCGAGAAGGTCAACATGGTAGCGTTTTCAGCATCTCTTCTACTCGCTCGCGCATAATAAGGCCAATCGACATATACAATTTGTCCTGTGACATGTCCCGAAGCTTCGTCTCTTACCAACACTAAATATCGGCCCCATTCAGGTTGATTGATTCTAAATTTAAATTGTGCCTTTCCTCCAACCGTACGCAATTGTTTTTCGGTAACCGGACTTGATCCTGCTCGCGCGATATAACTCGCTAAATCATTGTCATAACTGTCCCACCACCAACTCCATTCTAATTTAAATACTTGCACTTGGACGTTGCCGTCTACCAATTTCCCATTTTCATTGACGGTGACAATGTCAATTAAATGATCCTTGTCGGTGACCAAGGTACCGCCACTCATGTCGCCTTTTGGCACTCTTAATCCAGCATATTCCGTGTAAGGTGAATAAATGACCGAAGTTCGGTCGATGCTAAAATCGCCTCCATTTTCAAAAACTTTGGTCGTAAAAAAGGCTTTTAACATTCCCGGCGACGATGCAGCCAATGAAATGCCATGATCGAAAGAAACTTTACCTTCTTCGTTCAATTTACCTTCAAAAATAGTTCGATCTTCGGCTGTAAATTCTTTTAATGGATCATCAAAAGTAAAGGCTTCTAATTTTTTAAAGGCGGTTTTGGTGGCTACTAAATGAACATCCACTCTGGTTTTTAGCGAATTAGCGGTTGCACCATGCAACCATTTCGCCTCTAAATTCACCTTTTCTGCGCCTGATTGTCCTAAGCGTTCTGAATCAAACGATAGATCAATTTTTAATCGATTTGGTTTGACTGTTTCTACTTTTAAGGATTTATAAAATGTTCGGTTTCCAACGCTGATTTGAGCGCTGTAATTTCCAGTAATATCGTCAGCATGTGTGGCTGTGCGGAAATCATACAAGCCATTTAATGAACGCGTAGAGATTTGTTCATCTACCACAATTCCTTTGGGATTAATAAATTGAAATTTAACAGGATGCGAGGCTGGTAATAAGTCCTCTTTGTCCTCCATCATAAAACTTAAATACAAACTATCACCAGGTCGCCAAACGCCACGTTCGCTGTAGATAAATCCTTTAATTCCGTGTTGAACAGTTTCACCAGAGACATCAAATTTACTCAAGGACAAACTTTCGCCATCGCCTAATTTTAAATAGCCCTTTTGCCCATTTTTTTCAGCGATTAGAATAAAAGGTTTCCGATCCATTTTTAGGGTCGCCATACCCTCTTTGTCCGAGGTAGTTTCACCTAATAATTGTTGTTGATAATCGTAAAATTTAATTTTTGCTCCTGAAATAGGCTCAGTAGTGGACAAATTGGCTAAAACCACGTGCATGGTTTTGTCTGCACCCGCTTTGGCAATGATTCCAATGTCTGAAATTAAAATATTACGTGCGATGGATTTATTGGCATAATAAGCATCTTTACACGGATTTTTGTAATCGGTGTTTTCTTCGTATCCATAATCGTATTCCGAATAATATTCATAATCGTAGTCATAATAATAATCGCCATAATCTTCATTCCAATCATCCTCCGACCATGGTTCGTTGGCATCCGTAAAATCAAAAGTGGTCATGGATTCATTGCCTTTTTTGGTATTGTCGCACTCGTACAATGAATATTCTTTTTTGGCGCTGAGTTCGATGCGATAAATCGCCCCCATTTCTAGTTTTACGTAGTTTGATAAGTCGATAGAAAAGTTTTGCCAATTGTGCAAGTCCAAATCCCCATCCGGATTTAAATCGACCCTTTCTTTGTGAACCTCATTGGCAACTCGTCGCAATTGGTAGGTTCCATCAAAATTGTTTACCTGAAGAAATTGCATGATATTATCCTCATAAATTTTGGTAATGGAGACATCCACCGCTTTTAGGTTGATGGCCTTAAATGGAAAGTGGGCATTCCCTTCTTTTGGAACGATATTTCCTTCGCCTACTAATTCAAAACTTGGGGAAATATCATCAAAAAAGAGTTTGTATTTTTTAGATGCAGGAATTGATTTTCCGTTGGTGTTTTGAATCCCGCTTTCAACATACACATATTCGTCGCCAATAATACGCTCATTGGGGAAAATTATCACCAATTGTCCATCAGCTACAATGGTCAGATCATGCGATTCGAGGTGAACGAGACCATCTAAAAATTGTTCCGAACTCAACGGATCAGAAAAATGCACCTCGACAAATTGTTCGGGGGCATGGTTCACTTCTACATCCAACACCACAAATTCATTTTTAGATGGAATGGTGATTTTTTTACTCCCTCTTTTGTCAATGCCAACCGGCGCTCCATCCCATTTCATGGTTAACGCCGAACGTGAATTGGAACGGATAATATTTTCAACCACAAAGCCATAGACATTGTCACTTTCTTTAAATGTTTTGACATTTAATGCCTTGCCGTCTTGATTAACTGTAATTATTTCACGGACTTTGGACGAATCGACACTTCCATTAAAATACAATTTCCCAATCATTTTTTGACGGGAATAATCCGTTTCGCTGTAAGTTTGGTAGCGTTCGATGTCCATGGAAAAGGTGTTTTTGGCTGTTCTGAAATTAAATTCAAATACTTCCAATCCTTCTTTGACTTCTAAAATCTGCGAAATGTCCAAACTCGCTTTGTAGCGAATACCAGCTTTTAATGGCTCTTCAGGCACAAATTCGATGGTATTATTGTCGATCCAATTTATTTCGCCGTCCACTTCAGGTTCGAAGGTAAAAAGGTCGCCGTTTTCCTTAATTTGTTTGCTTTTTTCAATTTCTTGGTTAAACTGAACTTTAATAGAACCATCTGCTGGAACTGTTCCCCCTGTGAATGCAGCAATATATTCTGCAAACTCTGGGTTAATTTGAACTAATTCACCTTGATCGGTTTCTTTGGAACCTGAACAGGCCAAGAGAACGATTGAAAGTACGGAAAATATAAAGCCCTTTTTCATACGAATTTGCATTGTCATTATTTAGATCGAAGATAAGCGGATTTCTGAAAAATTCACTGAAAATTCGAGATTACTTTTACACCTTCTATTATTTGAAGTCAATTGATTATTATTTGGATTTGGAAGGCCAAAATTCTTTGCACACTTATATTTATAAATTATTTAATCAACTTAAAAAGCATAGATCAACTTCTGCTGTAAGATAAATGAACTACGTATTAAATGATCACCTCACTTTTACGAATTTCGCTCAAATATTTACCTCCTGGATAGGAGTCGTTATAATCAAAATTTAACCACACAAACCCTTTGCTATCTTGGTAATAATAAATCGATTTACCTTTTGATTCCTCTTGAAAGTAAATATTTTTAATTAGGTAAACAACAGATTCTAAGTCTTTCGAATCGCCAAACTTTACCTCAGGATACATGTGTCCAATCCTTCTTCCACTTTGAATAACCGACGTTCGCACCAAACGAACCTCTCCCCCAACCGATTTAATTGCCGCAGCCATCATGATGGAATAGTCATCACAATCCCCTTTAAAATAACCGTCGTCTTTTAATTGCTTGATCGTATTGCTCGCTACCGAATAATAATCTTCATCAATAGGGTCGTAAACATATTTCCAGTTTCCATAAATCTCTTTATAAATACTAAAAAACTGTACCCATTTTTGGTTTTTAGACAAATGTGCCGTTTCTTGAAAATGTTTTACCGCAATGCTGGTGGCGTAATTCCGCACATCTGGGTCTTTATAATTAATCGCATCCCTGAGTTCATTCTCCTTCGAAAAACTTGATGCTTGCGTATCAAATCGCTGGCGCAAAGAATTTCCAGAAATATCGTATAATAACTGCGTATAATCGTGATAGAGATTTTCTAAGGTATAAACATTGGCAAAATTGGTAATGGTCAGTACCACTAACCCTGTTACCATTACTCCATACACCACAATTCGTAATTTTTTGAGCAAATAATAGGTGCAAAAAAATATCGCTAAGAACAAGATAATATGATCCAACCGAATAGGTCCTATCTGAATGGTCGGAAAATACTTAAAAAGCAAGACAAAAAGCGGCATCGTTAAAATCGCCGAGACCAAACCCAAAATAATGACAGTGCCACCCTTTCTTTTTTCTGTTATTTGTTTTTCCTCATTCACACGTCAAAAATAATCATTCCAAGACAAAGCGTACTTAAAAAATCGTCCGAATCTATTATTCGCAGGAGAATTGGGTTAATTAGTGATCGCTTCAATAAATTTGCAGTTGATTGATCAATTTTAGACGGTCCTTGCCTGTTTATTAGCGAAAATCTACATAATCTGCAGGAGAAATTAACATTATGGTTGATAGAACGCTGTTTTGGTTTTACTGGTAATTTACATTTTCGAATACGTTAGTATTTTGCAAGACACAAGCGCGACGCTTGCGCCAGCGGTATGAAACAAACTTATTGGAATAGTTGCGAAATCTGCGGGAGAAAAAAACTAAAATAGAACGAACAAAAAAAAAATTGATTTTGTTCTAAATCGGTTGTTTGGAATGTTTAGGTTTGAAATGGAGGGGTAGCAAAAGGGATGGAAGCGGCAGCTCCCCAACGATCCCGCCATTTTAGACGGGGTGTTGGGGACTATAGCGGATCAGCCCGACCCCGAGGTCCCGACGTTTCAGTCGGGATCTCGGGGATTTGCCCAAAAAGTAAATAACAAAACTGTTGATAGTTTGAAAGGAATGGATTGGTTCAAATTATTATCTTTGACAGCTATAAAAAAATGCACTATGAAAAACATTACTGTAATTGGAGCTGGAACCATGGGAAATGGGATTGCTCACGTTTTTGCTCAACATAATTTTAAAGTGACTTTGGTTGATATTTCGCAAGTATCGTTGGACAAGGCTTTGGCTAAAATAAGTGGGAATTTAGACCGTATGGTGGCGAAAGAAACGATTACGGCTGAAATTAAGGCGAGTACATTAGCTAATATTACCACCTCGACTGATTTAAAAGCTGGGGTTGCGCAAGCCGAATTAGTCGTGGAAGCTGCGACTGAAAACATCGATTTGAAATTGAAGATTTTTAGAGATATTGACGAAGCAACGAGTAATGAGTGCATTTTAGCGACAAATACCTCATCGATTTCTATTACAAAAATTGCGTCGGTGACGTCAAAACCTGATAAGGTGATTGGGATGCACTTTATGAATCCAGTGCCGGTGATGAAATTAATTGAGATTATTCGCGGGTATTCTACTTCGGATGCCGTGACGAATACAATTATGGAAATTTCGCAGCAATTGGATAAGGTGCCTGTGGAAGTTAACGACTATCCTGGTTTTGTGGCCAACAGAATTTTAATGCCGATGATTAACGAGGCGATTATTACCTTAAATGAAGGTGTGGCTGGCGTGAATGAAATTGATACGGTGATGAAATTAGGGATGGCGCATCCGATGGGGCCTTTGCAATTAGCTGATTTTATTGGACTGGATGTTTGTTTGGCGATTATGCACGTGCTGTACACTGGTTTAGGAAATGACAAATATGCTCCTTGCCCGTTGTTGGTGAATATGGTGACTGCTGGTAAACTTGGCGTTAAATCGGGCGAAGGTTTTTATTCGTGGGGACATGGAACAAAAGATTTGATTGTTGCACCGAATTTTAGTAAATAATTGGGTTACCATTCAATTGCTTTAGACTACATTTTAGTAGGTTTATTGAATTTTGATTGATATTTACAATTGAATTAATTATTTTTGATAGAACCTGTTGTAAAGCGTTTGTTTAAATTTTACAGAAAATATCAAGTATTCATTGGCGCTTCCTTTTTTTTAGGGTTGATACTAGCCTTTTGCCTTACTTTTTTTATGTTGCATTTGGAAAAAAAGTCGATTAGGCGGTTGGTAAAACAAGAAATTTTAGAAGGTTTTGACGAAGCTGACTTGGTGCGTTTGACATTTACTGCGGAAGCATCGAAACAATTAGCATGGGAACACTCGAAAGAGTTCAAATACCAAGATCAGTTTTACGATGTGGTGCGCACTGAAATTGCTAATGGAAAAGTAACTTATGTGTGCTGGTTGGATAAACAAGAAACCGAAGTCACCAAAAAATTAGACCATTTAATTGCCGAAGTATTGGATGGGATGCCAACTAAAAATGAGCCATCTAAAGCGCTTAACAAGTTATTAAAATCCTTATTCACAGAAAATTTTTGGAATTTTAGTTCGATTTTGCCTGTACCTTACGAGCAGAAAATTATAGTTGGAGAAGATGATGATTTAATTAGTTTAACTTTTGAACCTCTGGTGCCGCCGCCCAATGTGGCCTAGTTCACAATTTATTTCAAAAATTAATTAACGTAGGTGGAAACACTTTTAGTGTGAGACCAATAAATCATTTAATCTTTTAAGATGAAAAAACTAGGATTTTTTCTAGTTGCTCTATTTATGTTGAGCAACACAATTTTTGGGCAGATTTTGACGATCATAGACAATGATACAAAAGATCCTCTAAAAGATGTGGCGTTGATTTCGAATCAACCAAATCTTTACGCAAGTACAAACGAAAAAGGTCAAGTAGATTTGGCGATATTTGCCGATGCGGCGGTGATTCAAATCATCCTTTCCGAATATCAGACGGTAAAAAAATCGTATGTCGAGCTTGCGGCGAGTAATACCGTGGAATTAATTCCTCTTGCTTTTTCTTTTGATGCCGTGACGGTTACAGCGAGCAAATGGAATGACAATAATAAAAATCAAACTTCACGAACCACTTCTCTAGCAAAAAAAGAGGTTCAATTACAAAATCCACAAACTACTGCTGATTTATTGGGGGGATCAGGAGAGATTTTTATTCAAAAAAGTCAACTTGGCGGTGGAAGTCCGATGATTAGAGGATTTTCTACCAATCGTTTACTGTATGTGGTGGATGGTGTGCGCATGAACAATGCCACTTTTAGGGGGGGGAATTTACAAAATGTGATTTCATTGGACGCTTTTTCATTGGACAGAACGGATATTTTATTCGGTCCAAGTTCGGTGATGTACGGCAGTGATGCTTTGGGTGCGGTGATGAGTTTTACGACTTTACAACCGCAATTAAGCTTGACCGATAAACCTCTGATTGTTGGAAGTGCCACTACACGTTATTCCTCAGCAAGTTCAGAAAAAACGATGCATGTTGATTTTAACGTAGGTTTTAAGAAATGGGCATTTGTTTCAAGCTTTTCAACCAATGATTTTGGGGATTTAAAAATGGGAAGTTTTGGACCGGATGAATATTTACGTCCATTTTATGTAAAACGTATAGATAGTTTGGATGTAGTGGTGACAAATGAGGATCCACGAATTCAAACGCCTACGGGTTATACACAAATGAATTTAATGCAGAAAATCCAATTTAAACCGTCCAAAAATTGGCAATTCGACTATGGTTTTCATTATTCTGAAACCTCTAGTTACAGTCGTTACGACCGCCATATACGCTTAAAAGATGGATTACCGCGTTATGCCGAATGGAGTTACGGTCCACAAAAATGGATGATGAATAATTTTAGCATTGCCCATACCAAAAAGAATTTGGTTTACGACCGAATCTCCTTACGACTTGCGCAACAATCTTTCGAAGAAAGTCGCATCAGTCGAGATATGAATAAATCTGATCGGCTAACCACAATTGAATATGTCTATGCTTATTCTGCGAACTTGGATTTTAATAAATCGTTAGGAAAGAAAAACACGTTGAACTATGGTGCTGAAGCATTAATGAATGACGTGGTTTCGAGAGGTTATGTGGATGATATTGTTGCAGGAACACGCACGGAAGGTTATTCAAGGTATCCTCAATCAACTTGGACATCGATTGGGGTTTACCTTACCGATCAATTTAGAGTAAATGAAAAATTGACGTTAAATGGAGGCATTCGTTATAGCCAATATACAATCGATGCAGTATTTCAAGCATCTCCTTTTAACTTCCCTTTTACTACCGCAAATATAAGCAATGCTGCCACAACGGGAAGTATTGGTGTGGTTTTCCGCCCAACTGAAAAATGGAATATTTCTGGATCGGTTTCGACAGCATTTAGATCGCCAAATGTGGATGATGTTGGGAAAGTATTTGACTCTGAGCCTGGTTCTGTTGTTATACCAAATCCAGATTTGGAAGCAGAATATGCTTATAATGCAGAGTTAGGGACAAGTAAAATCTTTGGGAATGTTTTAAAATTGGATGTGACTGGTTATTATACCCTTTTAGAGAATGCTTTAGTTCGGAGAAATTTCACGTTAAATGGGGAGGACAGCATTGACTATAATGGAACGTTGAGTCAAGTTGAAGCGATTCAAAATGCGGCAGTTGCGAGAATTTATGGGATTCAAGCAGGGTTTGATTTATCGATTGCGGCGGGTTTGATGTTAAGTTCGCGCATTAATTACCAAAAAGGTAAAGAAGAGTTAGACAATGGCGATAGTAGCCCATCAAGACACGCTCCCCCAACCTTTGGAATCACACGTTTGAGCTACCGTTATCATGGATTCAAAATTGAGGTGAACGCCCAATACATGGGCGAAGCGAGTTTTGAAGAATTGCCAGAAGAAGAAAAAGCGAAAGATTATATCTATGCGATTGATGAAAATGGGAACCCTTATTCACCTGCGTGGTGCACGTTTAATTTGAAAGGGATGTATCAAATCAATCCAAATTTTAATGTTGGATTTGGGGTAGAGAATTTAACGGATTTACGTTACAGAACATACAGTTCAGGAATTGTAGCTCCGGGAAGAAACTTCATTATTTCACTTCGTGCAAATTTTTAGCCGTTAAAATTGAGTAGAATTTTATGCCCCTGTCACGGTTTGTGTTGGGGGCTTTTTTTTGAACGAATTAAATCCGGATGCCCATAATACAAATATCATCCGTTTGGTCTTTGTCGCCTTGCCAATTTTGAATTTCTTGTTTGAGCAAAGCATATTGATTATCCATAGGTTCTTGATGGATGCTGGTTAAAAAACTCTGCATTTTTCCGTAGGTGTACTTTTTGTATTTAGGTCCACCAAATTGGTCCGGAAATCCATCAGATGTCAAATAAACAACATCACCTTTCTTCACCTCAATTTGGATATTGGTGTATGAATTTGAGATTTCATATTCAGCACTAATTCCTACTTTATCACCTCTTAACACAATCATTTCCCCGTCTAATATCAAATACAGTGAATTGTTAGCCCCTGCAAAGTCTAAAATATTAGTTTGCAAGTCATAGCTACATAAGGCAAGGTCCATTCCATCAAAAAGATTAGCTTTATGCTCGCCTGTTTGACCAAAAGCGGAAGATAAACCAACCTGCAAAAAATTCAGAATTTGCGATGGCATGGTAATTCCTTTTTCATTTACAGCTTGATCCAATAAATTTCTTCCAATTATACTCATCATAGCACCAGGAACTCCGTGACCAGTGCAATCGACCACTGCAAAGAAAATTTTTGAATGCGTACGATCAATCCAATAAAAATCGCCGCTGACAATGTCTTTTGGATGAAAATAAACGAACGAATCAGGCAATAATTGTTGCATAAAATTTTTGGAAGGTAGAATTCCATTTTGTAGCCTTTTCGCGTAATTAATACTAGAGGTAATATCGGTGTTTTTCTGCTCCAATTGTTCTGTTCGCTCCTTTACTCTGTTTTCTAGGGTATTGTACAAATGCGCATTGTCAATTGCCGTTCCAATGTACGATGCCAAAGTTTTGAGAATATCCAAGTGATAAGGCTGATACGCAAAGTATTTAAAACTTTGAATCGTGATCACACCAATCATTTTCTTTTCGACGATCATTGGATAAAAGATCAAGGAGTTTGGCATTTCTCCTTGAAGAACTTCAATTTCCTGAACGTACTTGTGATACTCATTTTTGTTGTCATTTAAAAAGACCTCCTTTTTATTGCGAATGCACCAAACATTATAATTGTTCATTTCGTCCATAGAAATAGTGAATGGCGAACAGCGCACCCCTCTTTCCATGGTGTATTTAAAATGAATTTCCTCACTTAATTCGTCATAAATTCGAATGCCAAATATTTCCGCATCCATTAATTTCATTACTTTTTGATAGAGGGTATCAAAGATCTTGTCAATGTCTAATGAGGAAGAAATGAGCTGACCAATTTCACTCAACAAACGCGTATTAATGTAATTTACTTCTAATTCTTCCTTTTGTTTACGAACTTCGTGGGTGCGCTCATTAATTTTAAACTCCATTGTTTCGTACAAAGCAGCATTATCTATGGCAATTGCAACAAAACTGGCCAAACTTTTGACTAAACTCACTTGAAATTGGTCGTGCGCCTGTTTCTCCAAACTTTGTACGGTTAACACACCAATGGTTTCCCCGCGAATAATTAGTGGCAAATAAATGATTGAATGTGACATTTCTCCTGCAATTGGTGCGGCATAATTCTCATTTTTTAAATAATTTCGATATTCTGAAAGAAAATCAGAAATAATTATTTCTTGTGAATTATTGAAACACACCACGGCCAATCGATCTTCATCGTCTAAACTAAAATCAACATTTTCCAAAATGTGACCTTTTTCCATGATACTTGGAAATACCAATTTAGTCCTTGATTTATTTGGAATTGCGATCCCAAAAACATTGGCGTCCATGATCTCATTTATATTTCCATAGACTTTATAAATGATTTCAGGAATAGAATGAATGGTGGTGATTTGCATCCCAATTTCGCTCAGTAATTTGGTGTTTTGATACGTTTTTTGCAAGGTGACTTGTACCTTTTTTTGTTCCGTAATATCCCTGGTCACCACACTAAACCCTTTAGGTTTTGACTTCCCCTCTTGATAAATTAATCTTGCACGCTGTCCTACCCACAATTCCTCTCCTGATTTCTTATGTGCTGCAAATTCGACGTAGGAAGTGACGGTATTCGTTTGAAGTTGATTTTGATAAAATTCAAAAACTCGATGTTTATCTGCTTCATTGATAAGGTCGATAAAATGTAAGCCTAATAATTCCTTTTTGGAATATTCTAGCGTATTGGCCATGACATCATTCACGAAAATAAAATAACCTTTCGTATTGATTTCATAAATAATATCTGTGGAACCTTCAACTAAACTAGCGTATTGTTCTTCGAGTTTCTTAATTTCAGTAATATCTGCAGCGACACTGAAATACTTGATTAAGTTGCCTTCATTGTCTAAAATTGGGGTTACGTTTAATGAAATCCAAAATGCTTGATTTGTGAGATGATTAACACTTTCGTGCTCGACAGTGAATTGTTCGTTTGATTCGTAAAGCGCCTTTAATTGAAATTTTTCGGCTTTGCTTATGGCACTATTTACGTAAATATCGTCAACACCTTTACCGACAACTTGCTCTGAGCTTAATCCAGTCAATTGACTAAATCCATCGTTTACCCAAATTACCTCTAATTTATTGCTAAAAATGACAATCGAATTGTTGGTATTACTTGCCACTAGCGAAAGTTCGCGCAATTGTTCGGCTACTTTTTCTTCTTCAGTGATGTCGTGCGAAATCACCACATAACGGATTAACTCAGCATCTTTATT
Source organism: Crocinitomix sp. (assembly GCA_044361315.1). GTDB lineage: Bacteria > Bacteroidota > Bacteroidia > Flavobacteriales_D > Crocinitomicaceae > Crocinitomix. The sequence goes on from JBIKJA010000013.1 coordinate 110,069, forward strand.
TAAGATGGGTGTAATATGCAAACGTGTTGAATAAGGATTTCCTTGTTTTGAATACTGGATTAAGGTTGATTCAGATGAGATTTTTTGCTCAAAGATGGTTTTGTTTATTTCAGAAACATCATTTAAATTGGTTCTTGGTCCACCTAAAATATCAATTGGCGTGCGTTGAATCACTTCCGAAGCCAAGTAGCCAAATTTACGTTCGAATGCCTTGTTTACCCATTCAATTCGATCATTTGCCCCAACAATCATCACCATTTGTTCGATATTAGCTGCGACAATGGAAAGTTTTTGTAGTTCGGCACGTTGTGTCACCAATTTTCTATTTAAACGATTACCTCGTTTTAGCCGCATAAATAGTAGAAACAAAAATCCGAGTGTTAACACCAATAAGAAAAATCCGGACTGAATGACAATTCTATTATTTTCAGATTCTAGTTCATTGGCTTTGATAATGCTTGCAGTCCGATCTTTTTCCACGTGAGAAATTTCATTATCGGCTTCATTTCTTCGCTGTAATAACCGAGCCGATTTTTCATTGTTATTAATGGAATCTTTTAATAAAAATTCCTTTTGTAAATAATAGAAAGCTTGTTTATACTGATTTTTTTGTTGGTAAGCTTCTGCAAGAATTTTATAACTGTCAAGACGTTCTTTATTTAAATTTTTGTTTTCGGCAAGTGCAACTCCCTCAAGACCATAAGCGATTGCTTTTGTTGGATTATGTAGTTGCAATTCGATTTCAGCCAAAACAACGTATGTAAAAGCTACCGCGCTGTAATTTTCTGAATCATTAAATTTCACAAAGGCGGCTTGTGCAAAGTTCAGCGCCTTTGCGTGTTCATTTTTAAGATAGTAATAAGTGGATGCATAAATTAAATCTTCTGGCGAAGCCTGGCTAATGCTGCTCGAATTAATTCGTTGAATAACTCGTTCGTACCTTTTAAAGGCTTCGGTGCTGTCACCTTGCTCGAGGCTAATTTCTGCAAGATAGGCTTGAACGTCATAATAAAGCTCGTCGTCTTTTAATTTTAAAGCGAATTTTTCAAGTTTCAAGTAATAATCAATTGCCTTATCAAACTCTAATAAGCGAGAACTTAAATAAGCCAAGTTATACATGAATTCGATCTGCATTTCTTGATTATTATTTTTAATCGCAATTCTAAAGCCTTCATCGTAAGCAACTTGCGCTTCGAAATAATTTAAATCACAGGACATTAATAATAAGCCCAGCTGATTGGAGGCGTGCATTTCCCCTATTTCGTAATTAATTTTTTGAGCCAAATCTCTTGAAAGACGCGCATACTTTTTCGCGGATTCACAATCCGTTTCTGTTATTTCTTCCGTAATTTTTAAAAGGAGATCAACCTTTTCTGTTCCATCTTCTAACCCAGAAAGTTTAAAAATGATTGAATCTGCTACTGCATATTCGTTCCGATCTTTTGAAAATGAAACAGTTGGAATTATAGTAAACACGCAAACTCCTAACATTTGAAGGATCAAATGCAGAATAATTTTTTTTCGTCTGGAGATATTATTTGCGCTTTTCGTCACCTAGTAAAAATAGACATAATTACCAATTTTTAAACATAATCCTGAGTTAATTCTGAATGAATATTTTGACGTATGTTAAAACCCTGAGTTCGACTCTAAATTAACATCCAGATTTTTATTAAAATTTGACGGAATAGCCCTATTCTCCGGATTTACGGAATCAATCCAATATAATTAGCAGACTGCTTAAAATAATGCAATCTGTATTTTCGCTTAGAAAAACATGCTTTTTTCGTCAAAACAACTCGAACTAGCCCGCTATTACTTCGTTGCTTTTGCTCAAACTCAAGCTTTTCTTTGCGATCTGAATGAAATTTAAAATCGCATCTCCTCATGTTAAAAAAAAAACCGCAATGATAAAAATCAATGCGGTTTCCTTAAAATAATCTAATTCAATTACTCTCCTTTTACTTCGAATTGGAAAGATTGTTTTACACTTTTGTGCAAGTTTGCAATTGCTTCGTAAGTACCAACTTCTTTAATTGGTTCTTCAACAATTTTAATTGATTTACGATCGATTTCAATTCCTTGCGCTTTCAATGCTTCAGAAATTGCAATTGAGTTGATAGATCCGAAAATTTTACCATTTTCACCAGCTTTTGCCAGAACAACCACAGTGAATCCTTCTAATTTAGCTGCAATTGCTGACGCTTCATCTTTAATTTTTGATTCTTTGTGAGCTCGTTGACGCATTACTTCTTCGTGAGATTTTTTCACTGATTCAGTTGCTAGTGTGGCGTAACCTTGAGGAATTAGGAAATTTCTTCCATATCCGTTTTTCACAGTTACCACTTCGTCTTTATATCCTAGTTTATCTACGTTCTTTTTTAATATTACTTCCATTACAAGGGAATTTTAAAATTCAACACTAATTAATTATTTCATTAAATCGGCAACATAAGGAAGGATTGCAAGGTGTCTTGCTCTTTTTACTGCCTTATTTACTTTTTTCTGAAATTTTTGAGAAGTCCCAGTTACTCTTCTTGGCAAAATTTTACCTTGTTCATTAATGAATTTTAGCAAAAAATCTGGATTTTTATAATCTACATATTTAATGCCACTTTTTTTGAATCGACAGTATTTTTCTTTTTTTACTTCGATGCTAATCGGGGTTAAATATCTAATTTCTGATGGTGTCATTTTCTAAATCTTATTTAATTAAACACTTGTTAATTATGCTTTTGCAGCATTTCTTGTTTTTTCAGCAAACGCAACATGATCTTTTTCCATTCGCACAGTTAAAAATCGCATAATACGTTCATCACGCTTAAAATTGATTTCAAGCTTTTGGATAACATCTCCATTTGCTTCAAATTCTACAAGATTGTAAAAGCCATTTGATTTTTTTTGAATTTGGTAAGCCATTTTTTTGAGGCCCCAGAATTCTTTGTGCTTAACCACTCCACCATGTGAGGTGATAAAATCTTCATACACTTTTACTGCTTCCTTTGTCTGTTCTTCAGACAAAACGGGAGTTAAAATGAAAACAGTTTCGTACCTATTCATAAATAAAAAATTTAATTAGGGCGCAAAGATAGGTTTATTATTTGAAGTACAATGCAAAATCAGCGATTGTTTCTTGTTTTTCACTAAAATTTTCAGAGAAGTACCAAGCAAGTAGCGGTAAAATTACGCTTTTTTATTCTTTTTAATCGGGTCAGCAATGAGATTCATTCTAGTTTCATTCAAAATTGAAGCGTTTAATTCTAAATGAAAGATGCACGCTTGTTTACTAAGGAATTCTTATGGATGTTAATAAAAACATGGAGGGAAAGACGATTCAAAACAAGCAATGTACTATATTTGTTGCTCAATAATTTCTATGAGTGATTTTGTAGTTTCAGCACGTAAATACAGGCCGCAGACTTTTGATACAGTTGTTGGTCAGGGATCGATTACCACCACCTTGAAGAATGCGATTAAAAGCGATCATTTGGCGCAAGCTTTTTTGTTTTTCGGATCGAGAGGGGTTGGAAAGACCACTACCGCCCGAATTTTAGCGAAAACAATTAATTGTTTTAATTTAAGTGAGGAAATTGAGCCTTGTAATGCCTGTGAATCTTGCACTTCTTTTAACGAAGGGCATTCGTTTAATATTCTTGAATTGGATGCTGCTTCAAATAACTCTGTGGATGACATTCGGAATTTAATTGATCAGGTGAGGATTGCGCCGCAAGTTGGAAACCACAAAATTTTTATCATTGACGAGGTTCACATGTTGTCTCAATCTGCATTTAATGCTTTTTTAAAGACTTTGGAAGAGCCGCCAAAACATGCTGTTTTTATTTTGGCGACCACTGAAAAACATAAAATTTTGCCAACTATTTTATCACGGTGTCAAATTTTTGATTTTCATCGAATTCAGGTGGATGACATTGTAAAACATTTACAAGGAATTGCTTTAAAAGAAGGTATTACAGCAGACGAAAAGGCCTTGCACATTATTTCTCAAAAGGCGGATGGTGCTTTGCGTGATGCTTTGTCGATATTTGATCAAATCGTTTCGTTTTCAAATAATCATGTGAGTTATCAAGCGGTTTTGGATAACTTAAACGTATTGGACTACGATTTTTATTTTAAGATTATTGATTTTTCGCTCGCTCAAAATATTGGTGGTAATTTGCTTATCTACAATGAAATTTTAAGCAAAGGTTTTGACGGTAGTCAATTTATTCTGGGATTGTCGGAGCATTTGCGTAATTTGTTAGTTTGTAAGGATCCTTCTACCGTTACCTTATTAGAGGTGCCTGAAGAAATTAAAGAAAAGTATTTAACACAATCGCGGGGGTGTTCGCAAGACTTTTTATTGCTTGGACTTGATTTATTGCGTGATGCTGATATGCACTTTAAAGGCAGCAAAAACAAACGGTTAAGTGTCGAAATTTGTTTAATGAAACTTAGTTCAATTGTAACAACGATAAAAAGCAAAGGTTTATCTTAACATCAAGTGACATATTAATTCTTCCTTTCGAAGGGCAAGTTATTGGCAGTCCTGCTCCCGTTGACGCTGCGAAAAATGGAACAACACTTGCAACCAAGCCGAGTGGGTCAGATGCTGCCGTTGGGTCATTGGTTCCGCCTGTTCGCAAACAATTTACTGCACCTGTCGGGAAATTGAGTACCACCAATATTGGCATTAACGAAACGTTGAACCCATCCATACGCGCATCAAACACCCCATTAGAGGAAATTGATTCCAATTTGGCTGAAAACTTTTCGCAAGCTGCATTTGATGATGCTTGGCAAACTTATTGTGTGCGTTTAAAACTTGAAGGTAAAGATAGCCTCTTCTCTACCCTGCAATCAAAAGTTCGGGTAGATTCTGAATTTCAGATTCATTTAGAATTGCAAAACGTGGTTCAAAAAAATGCACTTGAAATTGAAAAAAACGAATTGCTTTATTTTTTGCGTCAAAAGCTACGCAATGCCAAAATTGGCCTTTCTTATAAAATCACCGAAGCTGCTAAAGTGCAAATTTTAGACAATAAAGGCGTTTTTGAAAAACTTTCTACCGAAAATTCATCCTTAGACAAATTCCGGAGATTATTTAATTTGGATATTGAGTTTTGATTTTTTGTCGTATCTTTTTTAGATTTCTTGGTGGTTTACATTAGAAATGCCTGATGAAGAACACACTCTTTATGCTGTAGCTAAATGAGCGCGAGATGATTATCGGCGATACATATCGCCGGGATGGTGGTTGGGACGAAGGATGGATATTCTTCGCAGCGAAAATTCACTTTTCAAAGCGTAAGCAAACCTTAGTTAAAATTAACCAGCATTGAAAGAAATAGTTGTAAACGTTTGAAAGCTTTTTAATTGAAAACGGATTTGCGCGCGGACGGAGGTAGAAAGCCCGGAGAACCTCTCCAACTTGTTGGGGAGGGACGAGGACTTGGAGCCGCAGGCCGAAAATCGCGCCCAAAAGAATTAAAAACTGGACCCTATTAAAAAAAAAAGTCCCCTTGCTTTTACACAAAGGGACTTTCTAAACAACGTGTTAATTGTGTTAATCTGCGCCGTCTAATTTAGCTTTGTCAATGGTATAGTTTGCGACATTTTTGCCTTGTTCTGTTCCGACGATTGAATCGAAGGTCCAATGGATGCCGCCATAATTTCTTGAAATTGCTGCTTCTTGTGCCCAACCACGAACTAAGGCCGCTTCTTGTGGGAAGATATAGGCCAAAACCTCTGCCGCTGCGCTTGAAAACACACTGTGTCCCGATGTGTAAGCCGGGAAATTTGGTGTGCCTGCAATCGTCTCAAACCCTTGAATTAGTTGAATTGGGCGTGGATAATGGTAATAGTATTTTGCATCCCAACAGCTGATTCCGCCATCCATAATTGCCATGTTCATGTAGGCCAAGGTACGAACGGTGCGCAGTGGATTCATTTTATATTTTACAATAAATGAACTTGCGAAAGCGTTCCAATGGCCGGGTGGTGTGTACGTTCCTAGCCCATCTTGCCAAAAATCGGAAATTCGGCGTCTTTCTGGGGTAACATTGGCGGCGTAATCTTCTAAAATTTTAATATCTGCAGCGAGTTCAGGTGAATCTAATGCTGGTGGCACTGGTGGTCGGGTTAGCTCGACATTTGGCACATTCCAAAGTTTCACTTTTCCTAGTAACGGCGTTAAACCTACGCCGCGTTTTGGAAGTTCTTGATTTTCCCATTGCCAGCCGAAACGCGCAAATGCTGCTGCTTTAATTGAGTCTGAAACCGCTTTGTTGGTTTGCGCCTTGCTCATGCCATCTGTTGATGCTCTAGAAAGGGCTAGGCCTGAAATTTCCGTTCCGATGATTTTTCCTGCGGCAATGTCGCTATCTACGTTACCACCTGTGAGGCGTAAGGTTTGTAAATGCTCCGCTTCTAACTCGGCTAAATAGTTTTTTTCAAGTGGGAACATGGCGGATAAAATAGTTTTTGAAACCGTTGCAATTACCGCATCCTCAGAAGGAAAAGAAGGAATGGTGTTGTCCGAATATGCATAGGAAATTGATCCATCGTGCTGATAAGGCGCTGGGCGATTGTATTCGTATTTATAGTGCCAAGCTGCTATGAGTCCATCAAATTGTGCGACGGAAAGGTATGCTAATACGCGGGAGGCATAAGGAGGATGCGCAAATGGAAATGGTGGTGGTCCATCTGGATTGGCTGGATTTGGTAAGGTATACGTATCATCCTCATTTGGGCCTGGGATTAGGTTGTATTTTGCGATTAGTTCTAAGGCGATTTCATTCCATCGAACGGCTGAATTATTTGACCAATATTGAATGGCTTCTTGTTCGTCATTAGAAATATCTTGCATTTCGGACTTAATTAGTGCCAATTCGGCTTGGTAAGCGGGCGAAGTGATTGGTTCAGGCGCTGCAATTGCGATATCAGAACCAGCAGTTAATAGTACCGGCGTCCAAGTACCTCCATCTTCGTCCAAACTTGCGTATTGATAATGGTCGAATTTCAAGTTTCTTGGCAATTCTTTTTTACAAGATGAACCTATGAAGATTACTCCAAGTGAAATCAAGAATATTTTATAGTTTTTCATATTGTTAATTATTTACTTTTTAAATACTGAAATTGATACATGACACCGAATGTAAAGGCGTTGCTTTTACCGATGTTTCGACCATTGATAATTCGTGTGTGAGCTCCCATTAATGCCAATCCTTTGATAGTTGGGAAATGGTATTGCACCATTGCTCCCACTTTATCAAAATTTACCATATTAGTTGGTTGTGGAGCATTGTATGGGCGAATATCATCGCCAGAAGTGGATCTCAGCATGGTGTAATTAATTTCAGCGCGAAGTGCTTCATCAAAGAAAAACATGCCGATTGCCCCATCAACTGACCAAGCGCTAGGTACGTCCATCCAAGGGGTATAATAACTCCCGTTATTGTAATAATATTCACGGTTTGTTAAGGTGTATCCTCGCCAAATATAAGCCCCTGATGCGCGAACATATAAATCTTTAGAGGATTTATAGCTCACAATTCCACGGTAGTTTAATTCGGGCGTATGTAAACCAAGACTATATGGCTGATAATCTGATGAATATTTTGAAACTGGTGTTGAAAAACCAAGTGTGGCAAAAGCAGAAAATTCGCCTTTAAATAAATTTGTTTTTACAAACTGAAATTTAGCTGCCAAGGTTAAATCTTGAATTCCACTTGTACCCGCTAAATGTCCCCCATTTGGTTCGGTTGAATTGGTGCTAATATAAGGAAGACCAACATAGACATTCAATCGATCTAAAATTCCAACGGCCATCATAGCGTTTACTGTGTTTCGCTGCACCGTAGCAATGGTTTGATTTTCTCGTAATTTGGTGCCTTCCCAATATTGGTCAAAACTTCCAAATTCATAACCGACAAAAGCACATGCTTTTTTGGCTGGCATCATTAGTTCGTCTGTTGGTGATTGTGCATTGACTTGCGAGCCAAGGAACAAAGCCAATAGCAAGAGGCATTTTTTTAAATTCAGGAGCGGTCTCTTCATACTTAGCGAAATTAATTTTTGGCAATTTTAGGCGATTGTATGATAAACTTTAGATTAAATGTATAAAAGCGGTGTTTTACTTTATCAAGTGATGGATTTAATTGATGTAATTATTTTGTATTTAATCAACTAAATAATTGTCCAATTAAATTTAAATACTTAATTTGGCGGTTGTTCTACCGAACAAGTATATTATAATTATCACTTTTAAATAAACACTATGAGAAAATTAGTTTACTCGATTTCAGTTTTATGTGCATCGACTTCGTTGTTTGCACAAGACTTTACGTACCTCTATGAGCCACCAGTGACTGGAGATTATATCGTATTACGCGATTTAATTGAGACCAATGATGGGAATATTTTGGCAGGGTACGATTTAATGCCTGCGGGAGGCGCGATGCCAGTTGCCGGTTTGATGAAAACCAACGAAGATGGTGCTGTTTTATGGTCGAAAACTTTGACAATTCCTGAATCTGTTGCAGGATGTACGTTTGAAGTAGCTGAAAATGCTGCAGGTAATTTTTATTTATGGGGATTAAGTAAAGAATTAGGTACGGACAATATGCGTGCTATTTTGTCTGAAATTACCCAAGATGGTGAGATGTTATGGTCGAAAGAATATGATTTTGGTTTTAATATTACTGCAAGTTATACCATTAATAAAATGCATATTTTGCCTTCAGGCGACTTACAAATGATGATTGCTGTTTACGGACAGGTAATTATTTTAAAAACAGATGCTTCGGGTGAATTGATTTGGGGAAAAACATCAGCGATGGGGCCTCCGGATGAAGGCGGCAAAAACCCAGGGTTTGAATGGTTAATGATTCCTGACGATGGAGGATTGTGTGTAAGTAAAGCTGAAAATGACTTTTCTTTGTTAAGATATGACGAGGACGGTGAAATGATGTGGAATAAAGCCTATAAATTAGGGACTTATTCGCATGCAAAAACAGTTGCAAGTGCGCCGAATGGGAATGTATTAGTGGCAGGTTTTGTATTAGGAGTGGATGGTATTTATTCACCTTATATTATGGAATTATCTGACGAAGATGGATCGATTGTATGGATTAAAAATACCCTTGACGAAATATTGCCATTTATGGGGAAAGCACATTTAAATGTTGTTGGTGATGAAATTACTTTAGATTTTACAAATGACACCAATCACGAAATTTTCTTGAGTTTATCGGCAGAAGGGGAAGTTTTAAAAACGATGAAATCTGAATATGCAACGTTTGATTATAACAAATTAGAGGTAGTAGAGGAAGCTACTTACTTTTACGGTTCTGCTCAAATAACAGGTGGCCATAAAGGTATGTTACACCGCACTGCGGATATTTTTGAAGAATCTTGTATGATTAAAGAACATACTCCTGTAACATTTGCTGATTTTACAGAATATTCTGAGATTGATTTTGAACCGTTTAATGGCGAATTCACCAACCAAGTTGATATTGCGATTACTTTGGCTGATTTGGGTTTAAAAGTGAAATTAGGTTGCGATATTTATTTGGGCGATGATACAGACGAGTTAACGACCTTAAGTGTTTATCCTAATCCTGCTGCAAACGAATTGAACATTACAGTTTCAGAAGAAATGGTTAATGCTGTTTATACCATCACCGATTTAGCTGGTAAAGCCGTATTAACCGATAATTTCACTACAACCTTTATGAATGTTGATTTATCAACTTTAGTTGCTGGTCAGTATATCTTAACAGTGAGCAGCGAAAATGAGGTCATGACAGAAAAAATTACCGTGGTTCGTTAATTCAACCGTTACTACAAAGCATAAAAAAAGCCGAATTCATTTTGTGAATTCGGCTTTTTTAGTTGATCAAAAATTTTATGCTTGTTTTTCAGCCAATTGATCAGTTGAACTCGAGCTGATTGCAGATTTTTCGAATCTTAATTTTGTTCCTTCCGAAGAAATTAGTACGGTTGTATCCCCTACTTCTAAAATTTTACCGTGAATTCCTCCAATGGTAACTACTTTATCTCCCTGAGAAAGTCCTTCACGAAACAATTTAGCTTCTTTTGTACGTTTCATTTGCGGGCGAATCATAAAGAAATAGAACACAAGTCCGATCAAGCCAAACATAATTAATGTTGACACCCCTGATCCTTGCGCGGGTGCTGCTTCCGAAAGTAATATAAGTTGATTTTTCATATTTTATTTATTTGCTTTTGTTTATTGTTTTTTCGCTAGGACTTCTCCCATTATAGTTATTCGTGAAACCGTTGGATTCGTATTTGCCTCAACATTTACGGTTTTATTTACTGCCCCTACTTTATTTAACGAATTAAAAATTACTTTAATTTCGCCTCCTTCTCCAGGTGCGATGGGATTTTTTGGCCAATCTTCTGGAACGGTGCATCCGCAGGTTGCATTTACACCGAACAAGACCAAATCTTTATCACCCGTGTTAGTGAATTTAAATGAATGCTTCACCATATCACCATCTACCACCGTTCCAAAATTGTGGGTTGGCGTTTCAAAAGTGATTTCGGTTGGCTCATCAATTAGACTTGCAAACTCATTTTTTCGTTCTTCAGCACTTGCACCTTCGTTTGACGTACACCCAATAAATCCTAGGGTAACTGTGACCAATAAAAGTATATTTCTCATATTAAATTAATTTAATTCATTAAACCGCGACCAGTTTTTTTCAATTCACCACGCTCTTCGAGTAAAGAAATGGCTTTGTCTAAAATTCCATTAATAAAAACTTGACTTTTAGGCGTACTGTAAAATTTAGAAATTTCAATGTATTCGTTTAAAGTCACTTTTTTAGGTATCGACGACAAGACTTTTAATTCAGTAATTGCCATTTTTAGAAGGATAATGTCCATTTTAGCAATTCGATCGATTTCCCAATTTTTAGTTAGTTCGTCAATAATTTGTGTGTTCACCTCATCCATTTGGAATGTTTTACGGATCAAGGTTTTGACAAAGGTCAATTCATCTTCTTCATCTTTGTGCAGAGCAAGAATTGGCTTTTTATCATCATAAGATGATTCGACTGTTTTAATGGTTTTTAAAACCATCGAACACATTAAATCGATGTCATCAATCCAGAAAATGTTCTTGTTTTCAAAATAATCGTGTATTAATTCAAAATTGGCGATTTCTTTTTTAAATAAATCAGCCACAAATTGACGATCTAATTCGAATGAATTTTCCTCAGCCGCCATGTAGTTTAAATACACTTCCGATTCGACGATGTGGAGAAACAACTTTTTCATGATGTCATTTTCCACCACTCCTACCCAATTCACTTTGCGTTCTTCTGCTTTTCGTCGTAAATCTTTATTACTAATCAAATGATTAATGACAGGATTATTGACAAATTTTCGATTAGGGGCAAGATCTTCTTCGGATGGTCTTACTTTTTTCAAGCGATCTTCGATTCGTTGAGCCGAAAATTGATGAACATCTTCTAAGGTCAATAAAAAGTATAAATACAGATCATACATTCGATCAATCGAAGAAAGAAGTAATTTCTCTGATTTTAAGATGTCTTCATCTTCTGTTTGAAAAAAAGCGTAAAGAACTTGTAATACTTTAATCCTTAAATGGCGTCTATTTAACATTCTTGTTTTTTCTACATTGGTAATTTCACTCTACCTATCGAAGCGATACGCTCCTCAGCCATTTTATTGGCAATTTTATACGTAGGGACATTATCATTAGTTGATCGGTTGATAATATTTAATGTGGTATTGTAAATGTCTTCTGCTTTTCCCATTGCCCATTCAGCAGTCAACCCTTTCACCTCGGCGTAACAATTGATTACACCACCTGCATTTAACATAAAATCAGGCACATAAATAATTCCTTTTTCTTTCACAATCTCACCGTGGATGGTTTCATCTTTTAGCTGATTGTTTGCCGCACCAGCAATAATCGAACATTTCAATTTTGAAAGTGTATCATCGTTTACCGTAGCACCTAAAGCACATGGTGCATAAATATCCATTGGAATGGTATAAATCTCATCCAAGCCAACCACTTTCGCGCCATATTTAGTCGCTACATGATTTAAAGTATCTTGATGAATATCTGAAATAAACACTTCAGCACCTTCTTTTACCAAATGTGCGACAAGGTATTCGCCAACGTGTCCAACTCCTTGCACGGCAATTTTTTTACCAGCCAATGAATCCGAACCGAATTGAACTTTTGCGGCAGCTTTCATTCCCATGTAAACTCCGTAAGCGGTTACCGGAGATGGATCGCCACTTTTTCCAGGTAATCCAACCACATTATTGGTTTCCATGTTTACCCAAGTCATATCTTGTGGAGAAACACCAACATCCTCAGCGGTAATATATTTACCTCCCAACGATTCTACAAACTTTCCAAATCGACGGAAAAGCGCTTCGCTTTTTTGGGTTCTTGCATCGCCAATAATCACCGCTTTCCCCCCCCCTAAATTCAATCCTGAAATTGCATTTTTATAGGTCATGCCACGAGACAATCTCAAAACATCATTTAACGCTTCAAGCTCATTGGTATAATTCCACATTCGAGTTCCACCTAAAGCTGGGCCTAAATGGGTGTTATGAACCGCAATTATAGCTTTTAAACCTGTTGCATTGTCATTACAAAATAACAACTGCTCATGGTTATATTTTGACATCCTTTCAACGACTGGATTTTCTGCCAAAATGGATTCTTTGATGTCCTTTACTTCAAACATGTATAAGAGATTTAGTGTTATTAATTAGGTGTTTAATTTATTCATTCTAATATTTGTGCCAACAATTCAATTTAGTTGATCTATAATCGTAAATTTGTATGCTGTTTTTTAGCGATACAAAAGTACGAATTTTTAAATGTCTTCTTTATTCTATTTAAATAAATATTTATTCAAGTACAAATGGTATTTGATTCTTGGAACGGTTTTTATTTTGATTTCCAACATTTTTTTGGTGCAACAACCTGAAATTTTGAAAGAAGCTATCAATAAAATCACATCTCAATTGGATTCCTCAGCGGGCGATAAATTTGATTTAGCACTTTCAACTGCCTTAATGCTGTCAGGATTGTATTTCTTATTTTCCATTTTAAAAGGAATTTTTCAGTTTTTCATGCGACAAACTATCATTATTATGTCACGGCACATAGAATATGATTTGAAAAATGAAATTTACAATCAATACCAAAATTTGACCTTTAATTTTTACAAAAAAAACTCGACCGGCGATTTAATGAATCGCATTAGTGAAGATGTTTCAAAAGTGAGGATGTATTTGGGGCCTGGTATTATGTACACCATTAACCTATTTTTTCTATTTGGGTTGATTTTGTATAAAATGATTTCTCAAAATGCCGAGCTCACCATGTATGTGCTTTTGCCTTTACCTTTAATGTCTTTATTGATTTATTTTGTCAGTCGCGATTTGAATAAAAAAAGTGAACGGGTTCAAAATCAGCAATCCAAGTTAACAACTTTTGTACAAGAATCATTTTCAGGCATCCGAATTATCAAATCGCATATAAAGGAGAAAAAGGTAGAGCAAAAATTTAAAGATGAGGCTGAATTGTATCTTTCTCATTCGATGAAATTGGCAAAAACCAACGCTTTTTTTACACCTACTATTTTATTATTAATTGGTATCAGTACCATTTTAACGATTTACATCGGTGGATTACAAGCAAAAGACGGTCAAATTGATCCAGGTGAAATTGCTCAATTTATCGTTTACGTCAATATGTTGACATGGCCCTTTGCTTCGTTGGGTTGGGTGACCTCGATCGTTCAACATGCGGCTGCTTCTCAAACGCGGATTAACGAATTTTTAAAAGAGGTACCAGATCTAGAAGTTGAAAATAATGGAAAACAATTGACTGATTTTTCAGATAAAATTATCTTAGAAAATGTGTCGTTGACTTACGAAAATTCGGGATTAACTGTGCTGAAAAATGTCAATCTGACAATTAAAAAAGGAGAAACGATTGGAATAATTGGTAAAACCGGTTCAGGAAAATCGTCTTTAGCTTATTTAATTATGCGACTTTTTGACCCGACGGCTGGGGAATTGATGTTGGATGAAACAAATCTGCGTGAAATTGATTTAAACCACTGGCGCCAAATGTTAGGGTACGTTCCACAAGAGCATTTCCTTTTTTCAGATTCAATTCGGAACAATATCATTTTTGGGGCGTCTGACGATGAGATCTCCGATGAACGTATTTATGCTGTTGCAAGAAATGCTGGAATTCATGAGACAATAATGAATTTCCCTGATCAATATGAGACCTTATTGGGTGAACGTGGAATTAATTTATCGGGTGGACAAAAACAACGATTGTCAATTGCACGTGCATTTATTAAAAATCCAGAAATTTTAGTTTTAGATGATTGTTTGTCAGCAGTTGACAATGAAACTGAAGAATTTATTTTACAAGCCATTCGTTCTGATTTAAATGAAAAAACAGCGATTATCATAAGCCATCGAATTTCGAGTATTAAATATGTCGATAAAATTATTGTGATGGATGATGGATGTTTGGTTGAAGAAGGAAATCATACAGAATTAATGGCATTAAAAGGGATTTATTACGACACTTACAAACGTCAAGAGTTTCAGGCGGAACAAAAGGTAACGGAATGAAAAAAGTGTGGGAATTATCGGAAGAATCATTTTTTGGGATTGGAATCTACCGACCAAAAACGGAGCATAATATAGGTTCTTTGTGGCGATCGGCGCATATTTTAGGTGCTTCGTTTATTTTTATTATCGATGGAAAATACAAGCATCAAACCTCTGACACCCTAAAAACCTGGTCAAAAATTCCGTTTTATAAATATGAGGACATGGATCATTTTTATAAATCGCTTTCTTATTCTACACAACTTGTTGGGGTGGAGATGGGATCAAATTCACAATCTATTTGTACATTTGTACACCCGCCGCGAGTTGCTTATTTATTAGGAGCTGAGGACAATGGTTTAACACCAGCTGTTTTGGACAAATGTCACCACGTTGTTCAATTACCGGGGGATGTTTCGTTAAATGTGGCGGTTTGTGGAAGTATAGTTATGTATGATCGAATACAAAAAAGAAGTTTAAAATGAAGGAAGTAAAGGAAGTGGAGTTGAAAGATAGTGAAGAGAAATTGAATCGCAAACTGAAAAAAAAGGTTTGGAATGCCATCAATGAATACGACATGATTCAGGATGGAGATAAATTAATGGTGTGTCTTTCAGGTGGTAAAGATAGTTATACCATGCTCGATATCTTGATGCAAATTCAAAAAGCATCTGTCTTTAATTTTGAAATTATTGCAGTAAATTTAGATCAAAAACAACCTGGTTATCCAACCGAAGTTTTACCGAAATACTTGACCGAAGTTGGTGTAAATTTTGAAATTGTTGAACGAGATACGTACAGCATTGTCAAAGAAAAAGTACCTGAAGGCAAAACCACGTGCAGTTTGTGTTCACGTTTAAGACGAGGAACGTTGTACGAAGCCGCTGAGCGATTAGGGTGCAATAAAATTTGTCTAGGTCACCACCGCGATGATATTATCGAAACATTTTTCTTGAATTTATTTTTTGCGGGAAAAATTGAAACCATGCCTGCAAAATACATCACTAATGACAATCGATTTGTTGTTTTGCGACCTCTTGCATTTATCAAAGAGGAAGAAATTATGCAATATTTGGCCTATCGAAATTATCCAATTATTCCATGTAATCTTTGTGGTGCTCAAGAAAATTTGCAACGACAAGTTGTCAAAAAAATGTTATCGACGTGGGATGAAAAATATGACAACCGTTCGGAAATTATTTTTTCTGCCTTTAAAAACATTTCACCTACCCACATGTTTGATTCCGATTTATATGATTTTAAGAATTTACAATCAAAAATCATAGGAGAAACTAAAGTTGGAGTTGAGTTTGAAATGCTCTAGTTAAAAAACAATGCTTTAGTATCTTAAATTGACCTGTGCGAACTTTTGATTAAAATTAGTTAAACTAAACCTGTTTATCGATCTCCAAAAAAACGACCTCATTTATGCCCTCACCGATGGTTTTGCCGATCAGTTTGGTGGTGAAAATGGCAAAAAGTACATGGTCAAAAACTTGCGGAACTTATTAATAAAAGTCAGCCAATACCCAATTGGTGAGCAAAAACAACATTTTATGCAAGCCTTTGAAGCTTGGCGAGATAAATACGAACAATTGGATGAAGTGTGTTTGGTAGAATTTCCCGTTTAATGGATTTTTTCAACCCTTTAATCATCCGACTCAAATTGTTTTTATCTCACCAAAATCTTTTCAGTAGCCGTTAAATTAGCACCAATCAAATTGACGGTATAAAGCCCTGGTGAAAACGATATCAAATTAAGTTCTAATTTGCTAGACACCGCAAAATCTTCGGCGTACACCAAATCACCCAAGGTTGAATAGATTTGGACTTTTACCGGACCCTCGGTAAAATTATCAATTGTTAAAATTTCTGAAACTGGATTTGGATAGATCGTGAAATTAACTGTTGATGCTTGTTCAATTCCAGCGGTGCCATAAGCACTTTTCGCAAACCTTGAATTGTCACAAACGATTTCAGAAACGGTTCCTGGAACATAGCCAGCAGTGTAAGTATCGGCGTAGGTATCAAAAGCAATCATTTTAAGCTGATCACTCGTGTCAATTCCTACCAACAAGAAAGTTCCTGTTTCTTGATCAAATGCAGAAGATCCTCCGACGTAAGTAGGAAACTCTACCAACTCACCACGCGTAATGACTTCACCCGCAGTGATATCTAATTCTACAATATTTCGACCAATGAAGACAAATGATTCGTTGTATGTATCGTTTAAAGCGAATAAAATTTCGTTGACATTGTCAAAATTAAGGCTGGTAATGTTGTTATTTGGTGCCGTTGTCGTCATTATCGTTTTTGTAAATGAAAACGCGGCTTCTCTTACCGGAATGGCATACAATGCCAATTCAGCATCTCCTGTAAACCCGGCGTAATAAATTATACCATTGTTCGAATCAAAACCGATGGCATCTGCAACAATGCCTATCACACCTGGCTCATAAATAATTCCAATTAAACTATCCAAATTCGTTTCGATATCAAATTCATAAATACTGATGTATTCCTCTGTTTCCATAATAAGGTTATACATTTTACCGGTACTCATATCAAATGTAGAAACATTGGTGTACAAAGAGCCTGTTTCTAAAGCCTGATCTCCAGTCGTTGAATTAAACGAATATAATCCAAAGGTTTCCCCCGAAACTCCGCTTAAATAATAATCACTGTTGAAGGCATCAAATGAAGATGATCCAAAAAAATACGCATCCAAAGTGGTGGGTGTGCTCGTAACCGATAATTCATCAAAAGCTTCCCATTGAATGATGTCAATGTTACCTGTGAACGGATCCGCTGAAGTACCGATCAAATTTATCTGTGCATTGACACCAATACTTGCGGAGATTCCTAATGCAATGGTAAATAATATTTTTTTCATGAGGTTATAGTTATTTCAGTATAACAAGTTTACCCCAATTTTGTTCTGAAAAAAATATTGAATCGTTTATTTTTTTTTGATCAATGAGATTTTTTGGCGATCAATCATCAACAAAACACAACTCAATCACTAAATGAGTAATTAAGACCACAACAAGGTCAATTCGGTTTCTGAACCAAATCAACACTCAAAAAAATCTAAGAAATTACTTCACGCGATTAAACCGTGATACTCACCTTATGTTTATCTACCAATTTTCGCAAATTGATTAAGGCGTAGCGCATCCGACCTAAGGCTGTATTAATGCTAATGTCTTCTTGATCCGCAATATCTTTAAAAGACATTCCTTTAAAAATCCGATCTTGTAAAACACCTTTTTGCTCTTCCGGAAGATATTCCACCAATTTTACAATATCCAATTCAATTTGGTTTTTAATCAAATCGTCTTCGATATTTTTATCCATCAATTTTAACACAGAAAAAATGTTGTACTCGTCACTACTAGAGCTAGATTCAGAGACCATTTGCATTTTGTTTGCGCGTCTAAAATGATCGACCACCATGTTATGGGCAATCGTTAACACCCAAGGTAAAAATTTACCTTCATCATTGTACGCACCATTTTTGATGGTGCGGATCACTTTAATAAAAACATCCTGAAAAATATCGTTAGCCAAGTTTTCATTGCGAACTTTTGACATAATATAGCCAAAAACGCGCCCTTTGTATTGGTGCAATAATTTCTCAAATGCTTTTTCGTTACCACCTATATACGCTTGTATAAGGTCTTTGTCTGACAGAATTTCATTTACCATAAGTTACTCGTTTGTGGCACGATACAATGTATCGTCCTATTTTTCATTTCAATTTTCAAAGAGTAAACTTGTAATCTATAGGCAAATATTTTATTAATTGTTTTCCAAATGTAGAATAAAAAGTTTTACAAAACAAATTCACTCAAAAAAAAAACTTGTCTGGTAGGTTTCGTTGATTTAAATGATTCGCGGTTCAAAATCAAAAATTCCGCAAATTGATCTGAATTAATTCCAAAAATTTTGACAAAAATGAAAGGATAAGCCTTATCTTTGAAGGCTCCGATAAGAAAGAGTCAGACTATGAGCCAACCAAAGCGATCAATCGAAATTATAGGTGCTAAAGTGCACAATCTTAAAAATGTTTCGGTGACCATTCCTCACAATAAATTGGTTGTTATTACTGGTTTATCAGGGTCTGGAAAAAGTTCCTTGGCTTTTGACACGCTTTTTGCCGAAGGGCAACGCCGTTATGTCGAAAGTTTATCTTCTTACGCCCGCCAATTTTTAGGTCGTTTGGATAAGCCCGATGTCGATTCAATTAAAGGGATTTCTCCTGCAATTGCAATCGAACAAAAAGTAATCTCCAAAAATCCCCGATCAACCTTAGGTACGGTAACTGAAATTTACGATTATTTAAAGGTCTTGTATGCAAGAATTGGCAAAACATACAGTCCAACTGCCGCTGTCGAAGTTAAAAAACAAACCGTCACCGACGTCGTGGAAGACATCCGTAAAATGGCCGTCGACACTAAATACATGATTTTAGCCCCTTGGAAAGTCCCTGCCGAAGCTACGCCGAAAAAAGCGGCGCAAATGCTTATTTCGCAAGGATTTACCAAAGTGTTTGTAAACAATACTATTTTCGACCTAGAGGCTGTCACTGATAAAGATTATCAAGAGGGCAACAGTTTTATTATTGTCGACCGTTTAAAACATGTCGAAAATGATGAAAATTACGACTCTCGAATTGCGGATTCTATTCAAACGGCTTTTTACGAAGGGTTTGGTACCTGCACCGTTTATAATATGGACCTCGAAAAACACGCCACCTATTCAAACAAATTTGAATTAGATGGGGTGGAATACATCGAACCTTCGGTTAACTTTTTCACCTTTAATAATCCGTATGGTGCTTGTAAAAAATGTGAAGGCTTTGGAAGTATCATCGGTATCGATCCTAATTTAGTAATTCCTGATAAAACGATCAGTATTTATCAAGATGCCGTGGTGGCTTGGCGTGGCGAAAAAATGAGCGAATGGAAAGATCACCTCATCCGACACGCCGCAAAATATGAGTTTCCAATTCATACCCCCTACAACGAATTAACACCACAACAGGTTGAATTACTGTGGAATGGCAACAAAGAAATTAAAGGAATTTATGATTTTTTTGATTTTCTACAAACCCAATCCTACAAAATACACTACCGCATTATGATGTCTCGGTACCGTGGAAAAACAATTTGCCCCGATTGCCGCGGGACACGTTTGCGAGTCGAGACCAATTTGGTAAAAATTGATGGACATAATTTAAGTGATTTGCTTTTACTCCCAGTCGATGAGTTGGCGGTGCTGTTTAATAGCATCAAATTAGATCCCTATCAAGAAGAAGTTTCACAACGCCTTTTACTCGAAATAAAAAACCGCTTAAAATTTTTAAACGATGTGGGCTTGGGTTACCTCACCCTCAACCGTCAAGCGGGAACCCTTTCGGGGGGCGAATCGCAACGCATTAATTTAGCCACTTCCTTGGGCAGTAGTTTGGTCGGTTCCATGTATATTTTAGACGAACCAAGCATAGGACTTCATCCAAAAGATACCCAAAAGTTGGTGGAAGTATTGATTCGTTTGAGAAATATCGGAAATACCGTTATTGTGGTAGAGCACGAGGAAGAAATCATGCGGGCGGCCGATCAAATCATCGACATTGGCCCAAAAGCGGGTATTTTTGGAGGCGAAATCGTGTTTCAAGGCGACCATAACGATTTATTAAATGCCACCGGCAGTTTAACCGCCGATTATTTAACCGGACGTTTAAAAATTGAAAAACCAGCGTATCGACGCAATTTAAACCGAGCCATTATTATCAGCGGCGCACGCGAAAATAACCTGAAAAATGTCACCGTTAAAATTCCTTTAAACGGATTGGTGTGTATTTCAGGCGTCAGCGGGTCAGGTAAATCAACGCTTATTAAACAAATTTTTTATCCAGCATTGTTAAATGCACTGGGTAAATCATCCAATACCATTGGCGCGTTCGATGGTTTAGGCGGCGATCTAAAAAGTATTTCAGAGGTTGAAATGGTCGATCAAAATCCGATAGGACGCTCTTCCAGAAGTAATCCAGCCACCTACGTAAAAGCATTCGATTTTATCCGTGAACTCTATTCACGCCAACAAACATCAAAAGTACGGGGCAATACCCCAGGTTATTTTTCATACAACGTACCCGGTGGACGCTGCGAAACCTGCAAAGGAGAAGGCGAAATCACCATCTCCATGCAATTTATGGCCGATGTGGTGTTGCAATGCGAAGAATGCAAAGGCAAACGGTATACACAAGACGCGTTAGACGTCGAATTTAAAGGCAAAAACATCAACGACATTCTAAATATGTCAATCGAAGAATCCTTGACCTTTTTTGACGAAAAAGACACACTGCAAAACAAAATCATCGAACGGATGCGGCCGTTGTACAATTTAGGTTTGGGTTATTTAACACTCGGACAATCCTCCAGCACCCTTTCAGGCGGCGAGGCACAACGGGTAAAATTAGGTTCATTCTTAGCCGAAACCAAAAGCAAGCCCTTACCTACCCTCTTCATTTTCGACGAACCAACCACCGGTTTACATTTCCACGACATCGAAAAACTCATTGTCGCCTTTAACGAATTAATTAAAAAAGGACATTCTATACTCGTTATCGAACACAATGCCGACGTCCTCAAATGTGCCGATTGGATCATCGATGTAGGTCCGGGCGGAGGCAAACATGGCGGCTCCGTTTTATTCGAAGGCACCCCAGAAGATCTCGTCAAATCCAAAACCAGCTTCACCGGCGAATTCATGAAAACAAAAATTTAGCGATTAGTTAATTTGTTTGCGTTCATCTTACGAAGCTTTATTAAAGGAACCTATTCCTGCTTTACGCTAAAGTTGGCTAACACAAACCATTTCAGCAAACTGCCATCCATGTTTTCCTAACGTCAAAATGGCTTTCGGTGCTTCAATTGTTTTCTGCTGCGCCAAGCTATCGCTGCTATCAGGGGTAGGAGTTGAGTATTAAGTTTGAGTTTAGAAAGTGAGGGTAAATTGTTGTCTCTTAGCTAATCACAATCCTCCTCCCACACGAGGGATTAGCTGCGTTAAACTTCGTTTCGTGCGGTAGCGGCGGATTTATGACATAAAACAAGCCGTCCACAGCCCACTTAAAATTCAAATTCAACTACCCTCTGCCCTTATCGCTATGCCCTAAATTCCTTTAAAATAAGTCCTTCTCTTTCCCGCTTCAAAAAAATAATTGAAACCTAGGTATTTATACCGTCCGACCCATGCGAGATTGGAAAAATTCAAAAACTTCGCTTGTGCGCAGTTTTGGAGGGAGGATTTTATTGATTAAAAATAGATCTAGAAAGGTTTTTGTACGAAATTAAAGTTAAATTTTGTATAACACAAATACGAAATAAAAAAATACAAAATTCCCTACCAATTCTATCTTGTAAGGGCAATAATAAAAATACAAAAAAAATGATTAAGTGCTTAAAGCCCAAGTTTGAGAAAATATTCGCTCAGCATAACTCTTTTTTTGCTAAATTCGAGCAATGGTAAATCGTTTGAAAGTCCAACGACATACAACTAATTGCTTTGCAACATTCACTGCGTGAACGTCGCAAAGCAAGCCGAA
>JBIKJA010000014.1:0-122213 GCA_044361315.1 Crocinitomix sp.
TAAATAATGGTATTGGTATTTTCGCATAGAAAAACATGATTTTTTCGTCAAAACAACTCGAAATAGCCCGCTATTACTTCGTTGCTTTTTCTCAAACTCAAGCTTTTCTAGGCGATCTGAATGAAATTTAAAATCGAATCTCAGGTTATTACAGTGATGATGGCTTAGTTTTAGATGAAGAATTTCCTCTTTACAATCAAGGAGAGGGGCGCTGTAAAGTCCATTTTACCTTCAATAAAGATTCTATGATAGTTCAAACAAGCCTGTAATCCTGCATATGGAGGGTTTGGGCTTGCTTTTGACGACATATACAAGAAAAAATAACCCCTTTAGAAAGGTAAAATATCTTCTTCTGTCCAGCCTTCTGATTTGATGCCTTTAGACTCTTTGGAAATATTCATAGTGCTTGCAAAAGAGACTTGTTCTAGGTTAGCTGCTTGTTCTAGGTTAGCTGCTTGTTCTGGGTGGGCTTTTAAATATTCCTTTCTCTCATGTTCTTCATATAATTCTTTCCATGCATTCACTTCTTCTTTAGTCCAAAACTCATCAGGTGAGGGCAGTCCATCACAACTTGTCTTAACTAGCTTACTAGGCCCTTTAAATAAATAGACAAAGTTTGGTTCTAAATTAGATACATCAATTGGTCCTTGACCGGCAGCGTTCAGTAATCTATGAATGAGATCATCTCTTTCCTGCGTAGAGTTTGTGTAAAAAAAACATTCAATGTTCCATAATTGTTTAATCTTCCATCCATTGGTAAACTCAATTTCTAGTTTACTGATGTTATAGACATAGCGCTTACTGTCTAAGTAGTCTAAAAGTTCTACTGTATTCTTATGTTTTTTGCGCATCCACCTATATGGATTTACGTTGCTTTCACATTCACAACGGCCATTTCCCATCTGATAAAGTATCTTTTTACTTTTAATCTCTAAATCTTTAAAATGCAGCAGCAACCAAGAGTTTGACGTGGTATCCGCATTTAGGCTAAAGCTTTTATGATTGGAGAGAAGTTCTATGTCACTAAATAAATAGATCCACATATTGTTAAGTTTGTTTTCATTTAAATCAAATGTAACAAATAATACACTAATTTTATTCTTTACTATCAAATTATGGACAGAACCTTAACACGCCATACATTATTCTTTTAATTTAAACCCTTGGATTCGAACCATTAACCCCTTAATTATAAATCATGAATTTTTCTACATTCATTAAAAATACTCCCCGTACTTCCTAGCCGTCAATTCCGCATCCAACTTCAAGTATTTTAGAAAGTTCCGCTCTGTCCTATGCCCACTAAATTTCATAATAGCTTGTGCCGGCATGCCTTTTAGAAATTTTAAAGTGCAAAAAGTTCTACGACAAGTATGCGATGAAACTTCTTGATATCGATATCGAATTTCAGTTGTCATTTTCCCAGAAACTTCTCGCTGATACTTCACCTCTTTTTTGAATTCAGCTTTCTCACAAACCGTCCTGATAATTTGATTAAAATAGGTCACTGTTTCATTTCCTAATTTCGGGATGTCGTTTCCATTCCTTTTTAACACTTCTGAAAACCGCTCACTCACGGGAATAATAATTTTATTGTTGCTGTACCCCGAAGTCTTTTTGGGTGAAAATGTCAAATACCCGTCATTAATGTGATCTATATTCATTCTCATAAAATCGCTAAATCGCAAACCCGTCTCACATCCAATGATAAACAAGTCACGAACTTTACGTTCTTTCACATCTTCCAATTCGAGACCCATCAATTTTACCAATTCAGCTTCCGTCATATAGATGTTGTCAACCTCCTCCATAAGCGTTGGAAATCTTTTCAAAGTAAATCTTTCATAATGTCCATTATCAAAGCTCCAGTTTAAAAACACCTTCAAGTTCTTATTTTGTTTTCCAACCGTGTTGAGACTCATACCCTTCTCTCCTTTCGCATTCAGCGCTTCAAATTTCAAGTAGCGCTCCCAATTAATGATAAACTCATTTTTAGGATCTTTTATAAGAAGAAACGTCAAAGGACGTTTCATTTTTAATTCAACTTGAGTCAAATGTTTGCGCAATGAATAATGATAATCTTTTACATCGGAAAGCTGATTTCGCTTCGCACTTACAAAATCCTCAAAATGATCCCAAAAAGTGTTTATTTTCTTATCTATTATAGGAGAGTCTTTTGATGCGCGAAATTCATCTCTGAATTGTTTTGGATTTAAGATAACTCCTTCGGCCCTATGGTTCTCATAAACAGTTTTCATTACTTCCTTAATTCTCATTAAGTCGCTGTTTATTTCCTTATATTCTTTGAACTCCATCAACTCTTTTACAAGCTCTTTCCTACTATTCCAAAATTTTGATGGTATCTTTATATCAGTCGAAATCTTCACACGATGGCCATAATAACTTGCAAATGCATAAATTGTAGTTCTTTCTGCGAGTGGATCTCTAAGGTAGTAGTGGAATTCAGCCATACTTCTAAATTTTAAAACTGTGGACAGTATCGTGGACAGTTTGTCTTACTTTTAGTTTTCTCAAAGATAGAATTAAATTTATAATATTACTACATTTACCATATTATATAAGGGTTACAGGGGTAATATTAAAGAACAATAGAGAGCTTCCGAAAGCCCAATAAAACCGTTTTCCGCGGTCCCGTCCAGACCGCCAGTTCAAAAGAATAAAAAATAAGCCTCTATGGCTGGAGGATTAGAAACCCCTAAGGTGTATCAAATACCTTAGGGGTTTTGTTTTTTATTGCGGTTTTGGTTTGTAATGCAGATGGAGATAAATATCGCTATAATTTTTGTTCGGAGAAGGATGAATATCCTTCTCTGCGATGATAAATATCGCTGGGTAAATAAATTTGACAACCACCTAAAAATTAAAATTCTCCCTATCTTGGCTTTCACTTAACGTAAGTAAAAAACATGTAGATCTTATGAAAAACTGGAAAAACACATTGCTCTTCACAGTCTAGGCGCCAATTATTGAACCTGGATACCCAAATCGGATGGTGTGTTCAGCTTCACCATCTACCATATAAATACGCACACTGCCAGAAACAATAAAATAGAGATGGGTGTCGTTTTTCCCGTGTTCGACCAGAAATTCGTTCCGCTCAAAAACTCGTTCAAACTACCAAAACTGGTTAGTTTCGATATAATTAACAAGGGATTCTATTGGATTCATCAGTGAATTTATATTTGTACCTTGTTTTTATCAAAACTCTTTGATAATTATTCTTTTATTCCTTCTAAATCAAGTAAAAAGGTATATTCCATAGCAATTTCTTTGTAACGTTGAAATCTACCTGAAGCGCCGCCGTGTCCAACGTCCAAATTACAACGCATTAACAGTAACTTATCATCAGTTTTTAAGGTACGCAATTTCGCAATCCATTTAGCAGGTTCCCAATATTGTACTTGGCTGTCCCAATAACCTGTAGTGATTAATAGATTTGGATAATTTTGTGCTTTTACGTTGTCGTACGGCGAGTATGATTTAATGTAATCGTAATATTCTTTCACTTTTGGATTTCCCCATTCATCAAATTCGCCAGTGGTTAACGGAATTGTTTCATCTAACATGGTTGCTACCGCATCTACAAAGGGAACCTGAGCAATAACACCATTCCACAAACTTGGTTCCATGTTGACAACGGCACCCATTAATAAACCTCCTGCGCTACCACCCTGTGCATACAAGTGTGCAGAGGAAGTGTATTTTTGCGCAACCAAATGTTTTCCGCAATCAATAAAATCGTAAAAGGTGTTTTTCTTATTTAAGAGTTTTCCATTTTCGTACCACTCTCTACCCATTTCCTGCCCACCACGAATGTGTGCAATGGCAAAAGCAAAACCTCGATCCAATAAACTTAAACGAACCGAACTAAAAGTTGGATCCATTGAATATCCATACGAACCATAGGCATACAATAAAAGTGGGGCGTTACCATCCTTGTTAAATCCTTTTTTGTACACAATAGAAATTGGAA
The DNA here is from genome assembly GCA_044361315.1 of Crocinitomix sp. Classification (GTDB taxonomy): domain Bacteria; phylum Bacteroidota; class Bacteroidia; order Flavobacteriales_D; family Crocinitomicaceae; genus Crocinitomix. Next base: position 3,995 of record JBIKJA010000014.1, read on the forward strand.
TTTGAACCCCATCGCGAGAGGTTGCATAAATCCGTTCAGAGGTATAATTCGATGCGTCAAACTTACCACCTAAAACTTGCTGTTGTTTTTTGGTCTCCCGTTTTTTTGTAACCATATTGTAATCATACACCGTATTTGGTGTGGTGAGAGAAGTATAACCAATCCGAATTTCATCGGTATTAAATTCAGGATTATCAAAGGTGTAAGTCAAATAAGCAGGGTCGCTAAATTCGATGTAATGCTCTGATTTATCCGCCCAATCAATCACTCTTAAATGAGTCAATCCATTTTTACGTTCGGTAACGACAAGGTGTTTTTGAAAGATATCAATGGATTCGAGCAATACGTTTGAACGATGCGGAATAACTTCTACCCAATTTTCCTTTTCAGTTATGGCAACAGGTGTCTTAACGAGTCTAAAATTTTTCGCTTGATAATTGGTGGTAATGTAAAAATCATCGCCATAATGATCGATCGAGTATTCCAGATCTCGCTGACGAGGTTGTACTATTTTCCATTGGCCATCAGGGTTATTAGCATCCAAAAATCGATATTCAGACGACAAGGTTTGAGTAGAACCAATCATTAAATATTTTCGTGATTTTGTTTTGTAAATAAAACATGAAAAGGTTTCATCTTTTTCTTCAAACACTAATTTATCAGCACTGGATTTTGTACCAATGACGTGGCTATAAATTTGATTAGATCGCAACGTAACGGGATCCATTTTCGTATAAAAGATGGTTTTATTGTCGTTTGCCCAAGTGATTCCGCCGTTGGAATTTTCGATTTTATCTTGATACACTTCGCCTGTTTTAAGATTTTTTAGGAAGATGGTGTATTGTCGCCGCGAAACATAGTCAACACTATAAGCTAAAATTTCGTTGTTTTCGCTTACGGTATAATCGCCAATGGCAAAATAGGATTTATTTTTACCCATTTCTGGGCCATTTAACATTATTTCTTCCGTTTCTGATCCAACGACTTTTCTACAATAAAAAGGATAGTCTTGTCCTTCCTCGAACCGCGAATAGTATGAATATCCATTAATAGTGACAGGCACAGATTCATCATCCTGTTTAATTCTGGCGATGATTTCTTCATAAATGGCAGTTTGAAGCTGCTCTGTATGCTTCATTTTTTTATCCAAATACTCGTTTTCAGCATTTAGATAATCCAAAACATCTTTGGTGTGTTGGTTTGGTTTTTTTGCGTTTTTTTCTTCATCAGACAAACGCATCCAAAAATAATTATCGATTAGGGTGTCATTATGGGTGATGATTTTGTGCTCGAGCACTTTTGCTTTGGGAGGTTGAACGCTTCCCGATTGATCTTGTTGCATATTATTGGTTGTTGAACAGGCAATTAAAAATAGTGTGGTACTAAATGCATAGCGTTTCATTGTTCCGACTTTTGGTTGGATAAAAATAAAAATTAAAATAGATCAATCCACATAAACCAAAAAATTAAACAGCACTCTTAACTAAGTAACTATGATAGATTGGATTGTAGCGTAATATCTGAGTGATCGATTGGATTTTTTGACTGAAAGTAGGAAATAGCATCTTCGATGGACAAGAAAAAATTAACTTCTCCAATCTTTGACCTCAATCCACTCCTCCGAAGCACGTCCCTTACCGGCCCAATTACGCTGGTCATATAAAAAATAATTCCTCTTGTTTTATACTCCTCTACCAGATCAGTCAAAGCAGTAACAGCAGATGAATCCATTCCGTTTATTCCCCGCGCATCAAGAATGACGACTTTTAAGTTTGTTCGTTTTTTTTCCAAGTCTTTTAAACGATCTTGAAAAAAACGGGTGTTGGCATAAAACAATTGCGCATCCAACCGCACAATCAACATTTCGTTATTGACCTCGCATTTTTTAAACCGCTCGACATTTAAATAGGTATTGGAAGCAGGATCTAAACCTAATTCCGCGATGTGGGGATAAGACACACGAATTAAAAGACCAACAATAGAAATGACCACCCCCACAATAATTCCTTCTTTTACACCCAACACCAAGGTTGCAATCGCCGTAATCAAAAACATGAAAAAATCTTTGCGATCAGTTTTCCAAAGGTGTTTTATTTCTTTGACATCAATTAAGCCTGCCACCGCAACGATGATGATGGACGCTAAAATAACCAGTGGTAAATAATAGAAATAATCCATTAAAAACAAAAGTGTCAAGATCACCAAGCTCGCACTTATAATGCTTGACAACTGTGTTTTAGCCCCTGATTGATCGTTTACTGCACTTCTTGAAAATCCACCATTGGTTGGCAAAGATTGGAAAAACGAGCCACCAATATTTGCGATGCCCAAGGCCACCAATTCTTGACTTGGATTGATTTGATAATTTTTATGCTTTTTTTGAATTGATTTTGCCACCGCTATTGATTCGGCAAAGCCAACCAAAGCAATGGTTAAGGCAATTGGGAGCAATTGGTTAAAGGAGTCTAAATTAATAGTTGGCACACTAAATGACGGAAATCCACTTGGAACTTCTTTTAGCAATGAGATACCATAAATTTCTAAATTCAAAAAATAACCAATTGCCAAGCCAATAAGCACAAGGATGATGGGAAACGGGATACGTCTATCTATTTTTCGTAAAATGATGATGAGCACAATGCTACTCAATCCTATTAACAAAGCAAGCCAACTTATTTGATTGAATTGGGAGCCAATTTGATAAATGACTTCATGTACCTTTCCGTTGGAGATATTTACCTCCAAAAGGTATTTAAATTGACTAAATGCAATGTAAATCGCGGCAGCCGTGGTGAATCCTGCCATGACAGGCGAAGAGATGAAATTGACCAAAAAGCCCATTCGCAATAAACCCATTAATAACCTAATTACCCCAACCATGAGGGAAAGAGTGATGACTAAGGCAAGGTATTGGTCGGTTCCTGGCTGTGCCAAAACGCCAATTCCACTTGAAATTAAGAGAGCCACCATAGCAACTGGGCCTACGGATAATTGGCGTGAGGTGCCAAAAACAGCGTATAAAAGTAAAGGAATGGTGGATGCGTATAAACCATAAATTGGTGGTAAACCTGCAAGCATAGCATAAGCCATTCCTTGCGGAACCAGCATGACACCGACAATTATTCCCGCGAAAAAATCTCCTGAAAAATCAGCTTTTTGATAGTTCGGTAACCACTTGGTTATTGGAATAACTTTCTTCATTGCCCCCAAATTTAGCACTTTAAATATAAGTAAACGGTGATTAATGTCACCAACCAGAAAATATTTGCGAATAATTGTGAAATCTGTAAGGCATGCTTGTATCTGCTGGTGGGAGATAAATTTTAACTTTGTTTATAGTTAGTTTTTAAAAAAAATAAAAGTATCCGATTAATGAATAATTTTGTGGGATAGTTTTACTCGAACTTTACGATGAATCCTAAGCATTGAAAAAGTTTAATTGAAATAAAATGCCACAACAAATTAACATTTTAGGCCTTGGATGGCTAGGATTGCCTTTAGCTAAGGTTTTGTTTGAAAAAGGATACAAAATTACGGGAAGTACAAGATCTGCTAAAAAATCAATGCGTTTATTACGCTCTAACTATACTATTAAGATTATAAAAGCGAGTAAAAATACCGTAGAAGGTAATTGGAAAAATTTTATAGAAGGTACGGATGTGTTGGTAATAAATTTACCGCCTGACAGTAAAAATAATAACGAAGGTTATTATCCGATGGTGATTGATCAGATTTCTCAGCGATGTGATCCAGAAACGAAAGTTGTTTTTATTAGTTCGACCTCTGTGTATGGCGACACAAATGAAATTGTAACGGAAGAAACACTGCCACAACCGAGCAAAAAATCAGGAAGTGCTGTGCTTTCGGCAGAAAAGGTAATTGTGGATTATTTTGGAAGAAATGCCACTATTTTGCGTTTTGCGGGCCTTTGTGGCGAAGATCGGCATCCAGTTCGCTCTATTTCAGGTAATCGATTAAAAAATCCTTCTGGAAAAATAAATTTAATTCATTTAAACGATTGTATTTCGTTGATTACTGGTGTGATTGAAAAAAATCATTTTGGAGATGTCATTAATGGTTGCGCAGATGAACACCCAACTAGGGAGGATTTTTACACCAAGGCTTGTTTTGATTTAGGGATTGAACAACCCTATTTTGAAGCAGCTAGGCAAGAAAATTGGAAAATTGTTTCGAATGAAAAATCGAAACGAATTTTTGGAATTAATTATTTAAACCCAAACGATTTTTTAACTCAGCCATAATTTTTTAATTGCGTAGGATGTTAATTCAAGATTAAATAATATCTTGGATGAAAATATACCAACTGATTATGTTAAGAAATCTACTTTCTATTTTTTCGCTTTCTTTTTTAGGTAGCGTTTATGCACAAACTACAACTTCTGGAAGTTACGTTTTTGATGGACAAACACGAGAATATCGAGTGTACATTCCTGCCGCTTACGATGGATCAACTCCTGTTCCACTGGTATTTAATTTGCATGGCTATGGATCCAATAATTTGGAGCAGGAACAATACGGTGATTTTCGGGCGATAGCTGATACAGCAAATTTTATTATTGTTCATCCAATGGGCTTGACGGATTTATTTGGTTCGACTCATTGGAATGCTTTTGGCACTTCTGACGTAGATGATGTTGGGTTTTTATCCTCTTTAATTGACACGATTTATGCGGCTTATAATATTGACGGCAATCGGATTTACAGCACAGGAATGAGTAACGGTGGTTTTATGAGCCATAAATTGGCGTGTTTGTTAAGCGGAAGAATTGCTGCGGTTGCTTCGGTGACAGGATCAATTACCACCACTGAAATTGATGCGTGTATTACCAATCATCCAATGCCAGTGATGCAAATTCATGGAACGGAGGATGAGACAGTTCCTTACGACGGGAACGTTATTTTTATGCCTGTTGAAGATGTGGTGGCGCACTGGGTAAGTTTCAACGAATGCTCAAACGAACCGATAACGACCACCTTACCAGACATAGATCCAACAGACGGTTGTACAGTGACGCATTATTTATATGATGATGGACTTTTAGGAAGCACGGTTGAATTTTACAAGGTAATCAATGGTGGTCATACTTGGCCTGGATCGGCTTTTGACATTGGTGTAACCACCTACGATTTTGATGCCTCGAAAGAGATTTGGCGGTTTTTCAGCAAGTATTCAATGATTGAATTAACAAGCAGTTTTGCTGAAGAAGAAGTTGGTTTTACTTTTGACGTTTATCCTAATCCAAGTAATGAAAGTGATGTAACCCTGAATTTTTCTACTTTAGAAGATAAATTTATTACCATAACAAATTTAATGGGACAAGTGATTTATCAAGAAATGGTTATTCAACCAATTGTTGAGATTAATTTGTCAAACCAAGGAATTTATTTGGTGACTGTTGAAGTAGAAGGTCAAATTTGGACAGAAAAAATTATTCGCAACTAGCCTAAATTTCACTTTTACAGATTTTATTGGAGTAGAAAAAATGAAAAAAACACCCTTTTTAGTGGTTAGTTTTGTTGTGATGATTTTGGGGGCATGTGCACCTGCGCGCTTTGTTGAACCACTTGACAAAGGGGAATTAACGGTTGGGGGATCTTTGGGGGGACCTGTGATTAGTTTTGGAGGACCAATTCCAATGCCACTAACTTCGGTTGAAGTGGGGTATGGTTTGGACACTAATTTGACTGTATTTGGTGCTTTGCATAAGACAGCTGCCTATTTCGGAAATTTACAGATCGATGCGGGCGTTTCGTACAAATTTTTGAATCAACGAAAATTTGTTCCCAATCTTTCAGTGAGTCCTTCGTTTAATTTAGTGTACAATTTTGAAAGTAAAGCTGCTAAATTTTGGCCTATTTTGGATGTGAATGCGTATTGGAATTATGGCGCTCGGAAAAATTATTTTTATGTAGGTTTTAATAATTATTTTGAGTTATCATCTACGATGGCGAATGAACAGCCTCAGACGCACCATTGGATTTTTAACCCCCAACTTGGTCATATTTTAAAGGGAAAGGGTGGGAAATTTCAATTTACAGCAGAAATTAAATTTTTAGCGCCTTATGCCGATAATTCGACCGCTTTTATTCCGTACCAAAGTTTGACAGGATCAAGAGGAGCAACAGGGTTTTATTTGGGAGGTAGATGGATAATAGGTAAAAACAACTGATGATGAAAAATAGTTATTTATTGATTGGTATAATCGGATTGTTGTTTTGGGGATGTGAAAAAGGAAATTTAGACAGTTTGGCCTTTCCGAATCAAAAATTAGACGCTTACAAATTTGAAGCGCAAGATGCTGTTTCAGAAGCTGTTCCTGCAGAGTATGATGTTTTGGCGGCTAACCGAACCTTGGTTTCAATGATCTCCACCGACAAAGAAACGGGTGAAAAATTTACCATATACGGCGTTTATATCGGGGATATCACACAAATAAATGCGGATACCATTATCCTTTATTGCCACGGACAATCCTTGCACATGGACGCCTATTGGCCACGTGCAACCTTGTTGGCGAGTATCATAGAAAAACATAATTATGGTGTGTTTATGATGGATTATCGTGGATACGGAATGTCCGAAGGGAAAACCACCGAACGTGCACTCTATGAAGATGTAGACGCATCAATTGATTGGCTAAAAAGTAACGGAGCTACTCCGAATAGAACGTTTTATTATGGGTATAGTTTGGGCTGCATTCCTGTCATAGAACGAGCCGCCTATCGCACCGATTTTGTGCCTTCCAAAATTATCTTAGAATCGCCGTTGGCTTCGGTGGCGAATTTGGCACAAAGTTCACTTTTTTTGACGGTCGACCCTAGTTTTGTGTCAACACTTGAATTTAATAATGTCGAGAAAATAAAAGATGTCAATGTACCACTTTTGTGGATTCATGGGGTGGAAGATGATTACATTGAAATTGAAAATGGCGAATTAATTTATGAAAATTACCAAGGAGTTTATAAGGATGCAGCCCGTATTGATGGAGCTGGTCATGGTGATATTCCAAAAGTAATGGGGTATGCGAATTACCTCGAAAAATTAAGATCCTATATTCGCCTTTAAAAGTGGGTGCGCACAAGGGTTGACGATTGATAACTTTTGAATGGTTATTGTGATAAAAACTTTCGATTTACAACCCAAAAGCTAAAATTGAACTAATATTTATATTTAATAGTGGAATTCCTTTGATTTGAAGTGATAAAAGGTGAAATTTGTCCTTTATAGCTAATATCGAATGAATTCGGATCAAAATAGTGAAACAAAAAAATGGTATAACAACCCATGGCTTCAACGCATTGGCTGGGCTGGTTTCTTCTTTTTTTTGATTAAAGGATTGATTTGGTTGGCTGTTTTTTTTGGGTTGTTTAAATGGATAGGTTAATTCTAACGTAAATACATCTTACTAATTTACACTCTCAGGGAGTCGATTTTATATCTGTAAACTATCTTTACTTGAAATTTTCGCACGTAAATTACGGTTTGCTCAAATGAATAGGTTGATTCTTTTCCCAAACTGAACCATTCAACTTTTTTAGATGCTTTGTGGCGCGATTTTGTAATCAACCTCACTCACTCTTAAACCAAATTTCAGAACCGAGTGCAGAAATTACTCGAACTAATAAAACTGATAAAAATCAGTTACCATTCCCTTGAATATGACAGTTTAATGACACTAAGAAGTAATTAAACCTCCAATTTTGCACAAAATTCAGAATATGGTAAAGCGACTTGGTTTAATTTTAGTGTTCATTTCATCATTGGCATATAGTCAATCGTATCAAACTGTGCGCGGAACGATAAAAGAATCATTCACTGAACGGTCGATTGATAGTGTGGTGGTGACCTTACTTTCTGAAAACGTAAAGTACATGGAAACGACTAGTGATGCCAAAGGAAATTTCGTGTTTACGAACGTTGAAATTGGATTCTATGATATTCAATTTAATCATCCAAACTACACATCTTTTATTCAACCCGCCATTACCGTTACGGTGAGTAAAGAAACGGTTTTGAATAGCGTGATGGAAAATAGTGCAAAGACTTTAGATGAAGTTCAAGTAACATTCACAAAAGAAAGAGGGATTCCAAATAACGAAATGGCGAACTCCAGCGTTTTTTCCATTGAACCATCTGATGCGCGACGAATAGCAGGAGGCCTAGATGATCCTATTCGTGTTGCAGGGACCTTACCAGGTGTTACTGCCTCATCTAGCTTTTCGGCCAACTTTGTGTCAATTCGTGGAAATTCGCCACGCAGTTTAAAATACCAAATGGAAGGTGTTGAATTGCCCAACCCAACTCATTTTGCACGTATTGGAGGTTCAGGTGGAACATTTACGATTTTTAGTATGCAATTGATGGACAAATCTGACTTTTATACGGGTGCTTTTTCCTCACAATTTGGAGACGCTTTAGGAGGTGTATTTGATGTTAAGTTTAAAAAAGGAAATTCAGAACAACACGAAATGACATTTCAAATTGGTTCGTTAGGTGTCGATTTGGGCTCAGAAGGTCCTCTTTCAAAAAAAAATAATTCGTCTTATGTGTTCAATTATAGATACGCCACGGTTGGTTTAGGTAGAATTGGAAACCCGTCCTCACCGACCTATCAAGATTTTTCGTTCAACGTTGATGTTCCCTTAGCAAAGTCGAGAGCGAAATTGCAATTCTTCGGTATTGCGGGCACAAGTGACCGAACAAGAGCCGCGTTAAAAGATAGTGCCGACTGGAAAGAAAGTCTTGACAGAACGACCTTATATTTAGCGTCAACGACCGTTACAGTAGGTGGTGTATATAAAAAATTCGTCGGCAAAAAATCTGTTTTTAAAGCAACAGTTATCGGCAGCTATTCGAAACAGTCGGACAATAAAGATTATATCCAAAATAACTTTTCAATTATCAATCAAAAGATTAATGAATATACCTCCATTCCTATCACAGCAGCATTATCCTTTAAACATAAATTTGGAATACGGCATAGCAACATCACCGGCTTAAGTTATAACACAACCGCTCATGATTGGAGAGCTGAAAAATATAGCTTTAATCAAAATAGACAACTCGTTTTAATGGACGGTACCGGCAGAAGCAATCTTTTTCAAGCCTATACGCAATCTAAATTTTCACTCACTGATAAATTCGAACTATTGGCAGGCATACACTTTTTGCAGTATGATGTAACTAATCAGTACACACTTGAACCAAGGGTAAGTCTAAATTATCAATTAAATTCAAAGCATAGTCTCTCCTTATCTTCAGGCATGCACAGCCAAGTTGAGAATTATGCAACTTACTTATACGAACAGACAAATACCATGGAAGAAACAGTTTTTCCGAATAAAAATTTAGGCCTTGCAAAAGCGATTCATTACATCATAGGTTATAAAGGAAAAGTGTTCACGAATCACCGCTTAAGAATTGAAGCTTATTATCAGCAATTATATAATGTGCCGGTAGACAGTTTTGCATTCTCAACCATCAACCTGGAAGAATTAAGTGATTTAAGAGCACTCACTAATGGTGGAACAGGACAAAACTATGGAATAGATTTAGGTTTTGAAAGATATACGGATAACGGTCTCTATTACATTTTTAACTCAAGTTTTTGGAGATCGTATTATACAGGTGTTGATGGAATTCAAAGAAGTACGGCATTTGATAATAAATTTAATTTGCGTTTTATCGTTGGAAAAGAATACAAATTAAGGGCGTCTGCAACAAAAAAAGGCGTTGATCGATTCAGAGCATTTAGTTGGAACGAAAGTTTTAACATCCTAGGAGGACACGTTTACACGCCATTGGATTTTGTAAATTCTAAACTTGAGCAAGAAACAATCTATGATGAGTCCTTGGCATTTACGCAAACGGGAGAAACCTTACTCTTTTTGGACTTTAATTTTAGTTATACTATCAACAAGAAAGAACGCAAAACGGTTTGGGCCATTCAAATCAAAAATTTATTAAATAATGGAAATGCCTTATATCGCGAATATGATACGGTGCTGGACAAAGAGGTTGTGGTAAAATCAACTAGTTTCTTTCCGAATATTTACTATAGATTGGAGTTTTAGAAGTATGGGATTGGTCATAAGGCACCATGCATAAAGCTCTATTACTTTCTTTTTTCGAAATAGGCTGAACTGTCAGTAAAATGTTTTTGTAAATGTTACAACTAAAAACGAATACTTACACTGGGACAACACCATTTATTAAGCACCATGTTCGTTAAAGTTCACTTGAATAAATGACAAAATCTTATCGATAAAAACTTGGTCTTCTATCAAGCCGTGAACTTCTAAATCATGTTGAAAATTGGCGAGTTGATCAAATAAAATCTGGAAGGATAATTCGAACTGTAACTCATTGTGAATTGCGGTCAACTGCGCTTTTAAATGATCTAATTGCAAGATAATCTCGTTGTTATGGGTATGTAAGAAATGAGTTAAAACAAAGTTTTTATGTTGCTCCGAATAATTTCCTTTAAGTAAATTTTCCACGAATAAAAAAAGAACTTGCTCTTCGTGCATGATGTGTTTGATAAGGCTTACGCGATGCGCGTCTAAATAAAGCAAAAAACCTATTAACGCTTTAAATTCACCTCCGAATTTGGCATAAAGTTGGTGTACGGTATTTCCAATTTTGGGTAGAGTATGATTGAGATAAATGACATGACTTTGTTTGAGGTATTGAAAAATTTCATTGAGTTCAAATTTATCAAAAGCTTTGGCATTAAATTGATTCGGCTCGAGAAATGGATCTTCAATCACATCCATAAGTTCTTTCGAGACAGCGGAGTCTTGTTCAAATCGACTGCGAGTTTCTAGCCAATGCATTTGCCGAATTAATTCATTTTGGTAGATCATTTTATTGCTTGATTTGTGTTCATCAAAAGTAAACCTAAAGTCAAGGTGAGACAATACCTTAAAAGCGTTAAAAGCGGAGAAATGAACCCCCTAAAAACGGTATTTTGCAGATGTTAGCACGAAGAAACTATGCTTCGGTAGTTGGTCCACCAAAATTCATAGGAATCCCATTCGAAAGGTCAAGTGTTTTGATTTTACCATGAATCGATTCAAACTTATTGAGGTTGTCTCTCAAAGCAAGCATTAATTTTTTGGTATTCTCAGGCGTCATAACGATTCTAGATTTTACCTTACCTTTAGGAACACCTGGCATTAGTTGAATAAAATCGATGATGAACTCACTGGTTGAATGGGTGATAATCGACAAATTAGAATAATGACCTTCTGCCACTGCTTCGGGCAATTCAATGTTGATATGGTTTTGATTTTTTTGATCTACTGGCTCTTTCATCTTCTTAATTATGTGGCATAAAGATACAAAAAAAACGTCTCAACTAGGTTGAGACGTTTTATAAAAAATTAATCCAAAATTTATTTAGCTTCTGTCAATTGATCATATTCAGCTTGGCTTCCAACGATCAGTTTTTGAAACTCTCGAAATCCTGTTCCAGCTGGAATTTGATGTCCAACGATTACGTTTTCCTTCAATCCTAACAAGAAATCTTCTTTTCCATTTAACGCTGCTTCATTCAATACTTTTGTGGTTTCTTGGAATGATGCGGCAGAAATGAAGCTTCGAGTTTGTAATGAAGCTCTGGTAATCCCTTGCAATACCGGAGAAGAAGTTGCATGAACGGCATCTCTTGCGTCAACTAAATTTTTATCTTTTCGTTTCAGCATTGAATTTTCATCTCTTAATCTTCGTGCAGAAATAATTTGACCTGCTTTCATCGTGTCGGATTCTCCTGGATCAACTACTACTTTTTTACCGTATAAAGCATCGTTTTCTTCAAAGAATTCTGCTTTATGAACAGATTGTCCTTCTAATAATTTTGTATCTCCAGCTTCTAAAATATCAACTTTCAACATCATTTGGCGAACGATCACCTCAAAATGTTTGTCGTTAATTTTAACCCCTTGAAGACGGTAAACCTCTTGAACTTCATTTACCAAATACTCTTGCACAGCAGTTGGTCCTTTAATGTTTAAGATGTCTTTTGGCGTAATTGCTCCATCAGTTAAAGATTGACCAGCTTTGATATAGTCGTTCTCTTGAACCAAGATGTGTTTCGAAAGTGGAGCCAAATATTTACGTTTTTCGCCCGTTTTCGATTCAATAATTACCTCTCTGTTACCTCGTTTAATTTTACCGTAAGAAACAATACCATCAATTTCAGAAACTGTTGCAGGATTAGAAGGATTTCTAGCCTCGAATAACTCAGTTACTCGTGGAAGACCTCCTGTGATATCCCCAGTTTTTCCAGAAACTCTTGGAATTTTCACCAAAATTCTACCTGCTTCAATTTTATCTCCGTCGTTAACGATGATATGCGCCCCAACTGGTAAGTTATATGAACGAAGTTCTTCTTTAGTTTTTGGATCAACGATCATTACGGTAGGAACATTCTTCTTTCTTCTGTTCTCCGTAATTACCTTTTCTCTAAATCCTGTTTGCTCATCGATTTCTTCACGGTAAGTGTCTCCTTCGAAAATGTTATCGAATACAACCAAACCTTTATTTTCAGAAAGGATTACAGCATTGTACGGATCCCATTTACAAATTACCTCACCTTTTTTAACACGTGTATTTGGTTTCGCAACTAGCTGCGCACCATAAGGTACGTTTGCAGTCATCATCACAATTCCAGTGTCTGGGTGAGAAATTCTAGCTTCTCCAGATCGACCTAAGATCATTTCAACCTTATTTCCATCTTTATCGATTGATTCAACCGTTTTTAATTCTTCAATTTCAAGATAACCATCAAATTTCGCAAGTAAATTTGACTCGTCTGTGATGTTCGAAGCAGTACCCCCAACGTGGAACGTACGTAGTGTTAACTGTGTACCCGGCTCACCGATTGACTGTGCAGCGATAACACCAACAGCGTCACCTTTAACAGCCATCTGACCTGAAGACAAGTTTCGTCCGTAACATTTTGCACAAACTCCACGCTTCATTTCACATGTCAATACAGAACGAACTTCTAATTCCTCGATATCCGCATCTTGAATTTTCTTCGCGACTCCTTCAACGATTTCAACACCAGCCTCAACAATAACATCTTCAGTTCCAGGATAATGAACATCATGAACAGTAACACGTCCTAAAATACGATCGTAAAGCGATTCAACGATATCATCGTTTTTCTTTAAGGCAGAAACAACAACTCCTCTTAACGTTCCACAATCGTTCTCATTAATAACAACATCTTGCGCAACGTCCACCAAACGACGAGTTAAATAACCAGCATCCGCTGTTTTTAACGCTGTATCGGCCAAACCTTTACGAGCACCATGTGTTGAAATAAAGTACTCCAATACCGAAAGACCTTCTTTAAAGTTTGATAAAATCGGGTTTTCAATAATGTCTTGTGAAGATGAACCTGATTTTTGTGGTTTTGCCATCAAGCCCCTCATTCCAGATAACTGTCTGATTTGCTCTTTAGAACCCCTTGCACCAGAATCCATCATCATATAGATCGAGTTGAATCCTTGCTGATCGCTGATCAAACGCGTCATCAATACCGATGTTAAACGGGTATTGGTATGCGTCCAAATATCAATAATTTGGTTGTAACGCTCGTTGTTGGTAATTAGACCCATGTTGTAGTTCAACATAACTTCATCTACCTCACGATTTGCTTTTTCAACCATCACTTCTTTTTCTGGTGGAATGATAACGTCATCCAATACGAATGATAATCCACCTTTAAATGCCATGTGATAACCTAATCCTTTAATATCATCCAAGAATTGCGCTGTTCGAGCTGTGCCACAAACTGCTAATACTTTAGAGATAATATCTCTTAATGCTTTTTTAGTTAAGATATCGTTCACGTAACCAACTTCATTAGGCACTAATTCGTTAAAAATTACTCTACCAACCGTGGTATCAATAATTCTTCGAACTAATTCACCGTTTTCATCAACGTCAAAAGTACGAACCTTAATTCCAGCGTGCATATCAACTGCACCTTCGTTTTTGGCAATAATCACCTCTTCTGGTGAATAAAAGGTCATACCTTCTCCGGCAACTTTAACCGTTTCAGTTGATTTTTTCAACTTAGTGATATAGTAAAGACCTAACACCATGTCTTGAGAAGGCACCGTTATAGGCGCACCATTCGCAGAGTTACGGATGTTATGAGAAGAAAGCATTAAAATTTGAGCTTCTAAAATTGCGGCATTTCCAAGAGGCAAATGCACCGCCATTTGATCCCCATCGAAATCGGCATTGAATGCAGTACATACTAATGGATGCAAACGAATTGCTTTTCCTTCGATCAATTTCGGCTGGAAAGCTTGAATCCCAAGTCTGTGCAGTGTTGGTGCCCGGTTCAAAAGAACTGGATGGCCTTTTAATACATTTTCCAAAATATCCCAAACAATCGGCTCTTTTTTATCTACAATTTTCTTTGCAGACTTCACTGTTTTTACAATTCCTCTTTCAATTAATTTTCGAATGATGAATGGTTTAAACAATTCAGCCGCCATATTTTTAGGTAAACCACACTCGTGTAATTTCAACGTAGGTCCAACAACAATTACCGAACGCGCAGAATAATCAACACGTTTACCAAGTAAGTTTTGACGGAATCGTCCTTGTTTACCTTTTAATGAATCAGACAAAGATTTTAAAGGCCGGTTTGATTCAGTTTTTACCGCAGATGATTTTCTTGAGTTATCGAACAATGAATCCACCGATTCTTGGAGCATTCGTTTTTCATTTCTCAAAATTACTTCAGGTGCTTTAATCTCTAACAATCGTTTTAAACGGTTGTTTCTGATAATTACACGACGGTACAAATCATTTAAATCTGACGTTGCGAAACGACCACCATCCAAAGGAACTAATGGACGTAATTCAGGTGGAATAACTGGCACAACTTTCACAATCATCCATTCAGGACGGTTGTCAACGCGTGTTTGAGATTCTCTGATTGACTCAACTACTTGAAGACGTTTAAGGGCTTCTTTTTTACGTTGTTGAGAGGTTTCCGTATTCGCTTTGTGTCTTAAATCATACGACAAAGAATCTAAATCCAAACGTTGTAATAAATCGTAAAGTGCCTCAGCACCCATTTTAGCGATAAACTTGTTTGGATCAGTATCTTCTAAGTACTGATTTTCTTTTGGCAGATCTTCAATAACATCTAGGTATTCCTCTTCAGTCAAGAAATCCATATAATCCATTGGTTCACCATCCGGACGAGAAGCAATCCCTTTTTGAATTACTACATAACGTTCGTAATAAATGATGTAATCCAATTTCTTAGTTGGAAGACCTAATAAATATCCAATTTTATTTGGCAATGAACGGAAATACCAGATGTGCGCCACAGGAACCACCAATGAAATGTGTCCCATTCTCTCTCTACGTACTTTCTTCTCAGTCACTTCTACTCCACAACGATCACAAACAATTCCTTTATATCGGATTCGTTTATATTTACCGCAATGACATTCATAATCCTTAACAGGACCGAAAATTCTTTCGCAGAATAATCCATCTCGTTCTGGTTTATATGTTCGATAATTGATTGTTTCTGGCTTTAAAACCTCCCCAAATGATTTTTCTAAAATCATTTCAGGAGAAGCCAAACTAATCGTTATTTTATCGAAATTACTTCTTGATTTTTGCTCTTTTCTGTAAGCCATAATTCTTTTAGATTTTAGATTTTTGAAGAAGTACAAAAGAACCGATTTGCTGTGCAATAGTTCTTTTGTACTTTTTCATAATTCTAGGTTCTTTGTTATTACTCCATCATGATATTCAACCCTAAACCGGCTAACTCATTCAACAATACGTTAAACGACTCAGGAATTCCTGGTTCTCCAAAATTCTCCCCTTTCACGATTGCTTCGTATGCTTTTGCTCTACCAATTACGTCATCCGACTTAATTGTTAGAATCTCTCTCAAGATATTCGATGCTCCATACGCCTCGAGTGCCCAAACCTCCATCTCTCCAAAACGCTGACCACCAAATTGAGCTTTACCTCCAAGTGGCTGTTGTGTAATAAGCGAGTATGGCCCGATTGAACGCGCGTGCATTTTGTCGTCAACCATGTGCCCTAATTTCAGCATATAAATTACACCGACAGTTGCAGGTTGATCAAAAGGTTCTCCTGTATTTCCGTCAATTAGGAAAGTTCTACCAAATCTTGGAATTCCAGCTTTGTCTGTGTATTCATTAATTTGATCGATTGAAGCTCCATCAAAAATTGGTGATGCAAACTTAACTCCTAATTCAACACCAGCCCATCCAAGAATAGTTTCATAGATTTGACCAAGGTTCATACGCGAAGGTACCCCAAGTGGATTAAGAACGATATCAACTGGTGTTCCATCTGCTAAGAAAGGCATGTCTTCTTGACGAACGATATTCGCCACAATCCCTTTATTACCATGACGTCCTGCCATTTTATCCCCAACCTTCAACTTACGTTTTTTGGCCACATACACTTTCGCCATTTTCACAATTCCTGTTGGTAATTCATCCCCAACTGAAATTTGGAATTTTTTACGTTTGTACGCTCCTAATAAATCGTTCGCTTTGATTGAGTGATTGTGTAATACTCGTTGAATCAATTTATTTACATCAGCATCTTTAGTCCAATCATAAGGATTTACGATGCTAAAGTCGATAATCGCCAAGTTTTTCTCTGTGAATTTCACGCCTTTTTTAAGAATTTCTTCTTTAAAGTTGTTGAATACACCGGCAGCCTTGTGTTCATCTAATATTTGCAACAATTTATCGATAAGAATCACCTTCAGTTTACCAGCTTCTATTTCATAGTCAGCATCCAATTGAGCAAGCATCGGTTTATCCTTTGCTTTTGTTTTTCTATCTTTAATTGCGCGTGAGAATAATTTTTTCCCGATAACGACTCCTCTTAAAGAAGGAGAGGCTTTTAAAGAAGCATCTTTTACATCACCAGCTTTATCACCGAAAATAGCTCTCAATAATTTTTCTTCTGGAGATGGATCAGTTTCACCTTTTGGAGTGATTTTTCCAATTAGGATATCACCTTCTTTGATTTCTGCTCCAACTCGGATAATTCCGTTTTCATCCAAATCTTTTGTCGCTTCTTCAGATACGTTAGGAATATCAGAAGTTAATTCTTCTAATCCTCGTTTTGTATCTCTTACATCCAATGAATACTCATCGATATGAACGGAAGTAAAGATATCTTCACGCACCACTTTCTCAGAAATAACAATCGCATCCTCGAAGTTGTATCCTTGCCAAGGCATGAATGCTACTTTAAGATTTTGACCAAGCGCTAATTCACCAGCTTGCGTTGCATAACCCTCACATAAAACTTGTCCTTTCGAAACAGTATCCCCTTTTAAGACAATTGGTCTTAAATTAATGGTTGTACTTTGGTTCGTTTTCTGGAATTTAGTTAATTGGTATGTCTTTACATCTCCATCGAAACTAACCAAACGATCAGCATCTGATAAATTGTAACGAATTTTAATTTCATTCGCATCAACATATTCAACTACCCCATCACCTTCAGCGTTAATCAATACACGAGAATCTCTAGCCACAATAGCTTCGATTCCTGTACCAACAACAGGAGAATTAGGTTTCAACAAAGGAACAGCTTGACGCATCATGTTAGATCCCATCAGAGCACGGTTCGCATCATCATGCTCCAAGAAAGGAATAGAAGATGCAGCAATTGAAGCGATTTGATTCGTTCCAACGTCCATCAAAGCGATAGCAGTAGGCACAACAACCGGGAAATCCCCTTCTAATCTTGCCTTAATTTTCTCGCTGATGAAATTACCGTTTTTGTCAATTTCTACACTTGCTTGTGCAATAATTTTCGATTCTTCCTCTTCTGCACTCAAATAAATAGGCCCTCCACTTTGATCAACTCTACCACCGGTAACCGTCCAATATGGAGTTTCAATAAATCCAAGTTTATTCACTTTTGCAAACACACACAAAGACGAAATCAAACCAATGTTTGGTCCTTCTGGAGTTTCAATTGTACATAGACGACCATAATGCGTGTAATGAACGTCACGCACCTCGAAACCTGCTCTTTCACGCGATAAACCACCTGGCCCAAGGGCAGAAAGTCTTCTTTTGTGTGTTACCTCAGATAATGGATTCGTTTGATCCATAAATTGAGACAACTGATTAGTTCCAAAAAATGAGTTAATTACAGATGATAGTGTTTTTGCATTGATCAAATCGATCGGCGTAAACACCTCATTATCTCTAACATTCATTCGTTCGCGGATAGTTCTAGCCATTCGCGCCAAACCAACACCAAACTGGTTGTGTAATTGCTCGCCTACGGTTCTAACCCGTCTGTTGGATAAATGGTCAATATCATCAATCTCGGCTTTGGCATTAATTAACTCAATTAAGTATCTTACAATAAGTATAATATCCTCTTTTGTAAGAACTTTTTGTTCCATATCGGTGTTAAGACCGAGTTTTTTATTAATTCTGTATCGACCAACTTCACCTAGATCATAACGAGAATCAGAGAAGAATAATTTTTCAAAAACTCCTCTTGCTGTTTCGAAATCAGGTGGCTCAGCATTTCTTAATTGGCGATAAATATGTTCGACAGCCTCTTTTTCAGAGTTTGAAGTATCTTTTTGCAAGGTATTATAAATGATCGCAAAATCAGCAGAATTTACGTTTTCTTTGTGCAAGATAACGGATTTTACACCCGCATCAAGGATCAAATCTAAATGTTCTTGTTCAAGTAATGTTTCACGATCTAAAAGAACTTCGTTACGTTCGATAGAAACTACTTCTCCAGTATCTTCATCTACGAAATCTTCGATCCATGTTTTTAAAACTCTTGCCGCCAATTTACGACCTTGAACTTTCTTTATTCCGGCTTTATTAACTTTTACTTCGTCAGCAAGATCAAATATTTCTAGAATATCTTTATCGCTTTCGAATCCAAGTGCACGGAAAAGTGTTGTAACTGGTAATTTTTTCTTACGATCGATATAAGCATACATAACACTATTAATGTCAGTTGCGAATTCGATCCAAGAACCTTTAAAAGGAATGATACGCGCAGAGTACAATTTTGTACCATTTGCATGTCTTGATTGGCCAAAGAACACACCAGGAGATCTGTGTAATTGAGAAACGATTACTCGTTCAGCACCATTAATCACGAAAGACCCTTTTGGTGTCATGTATGGGATTGTTCCCAAATACACATCTTGAACGATTGTTTCGAAATCCTCATGTTCAGGATCTGTACAATACAATTTCAACTTTGCCTTTAATGGCACACTATAAGTCAATCCTCTGTCGATACACTCAGCTATTGTATATCGAGGTGGATCAACAAAATAATCTAAGAATTCGAGTACGAATTGATTACGAGTATCAGTGATTGGGAAATTTTCACTAAATACCTTAAAAAGTCCTTCGTCACTTCTGTTTTCCGGTGTTGTCTCCAACTGAAAGAATTGTCTAAAAGACTCCAACTGAATATCGAGGAAATCAGGGTATTCTAAAAGCGCGGACTGGCTTCTAAAATTGATTCTTTCTTTAATTATATTATTTGGTACCAAGGCTACTTATTTTTTTGTTAAAGAATATAAATTCTATAATTGTGAACTATAAAACAGGAGTAGGCACATGCCCAAAGGGCAGTGCCTATCCTGTACAATTAGGTATTCTTACTTAATTTCAACTTCAGCTCCAGCTGCTTCTAACTCAGCTTTAAGACCATCCGCCTCAGCTTTAGAAACACCAGCTTTAATAACTGAAGGTGCGCTATCAACGATTTCTTTAGATTCTTTTAATCCTTGACCAGTAAGATCTTTTACTAATTTTACTACTGCTAATTTAGCACCACCAGCAGCTTTAAGAATTACTTCAAACTCTGTTTGTTCTGCTTCAGCAACAGCATCACCACCACCAGCAGCTGCCATCATAACTGGAGCAGCAGCAGCAGGTTCGATACCGTATTCATCTTTTAAAATAGTAGCTAATTCTTGTACTTCTTTTACTGTTAGATTAACTAATTTTTCTGCGAAATCTTTTAATTCAGACATTTTATTTTGTTTTAATTAAGGTTATTAATAATGTTAACTATGCTCCTTTTTCCGAGAGCGTTTTTAAAATTCCTGCTAATGTATTACCACCAGATTGTAATCCAGAAATAACATTTTTTGCAGGAGATTGAAGTAAGCCGATGATTTCACCGATAAGTTCATTTTTACTTTTTAATGCAACTAGCGAATCTAGGCTTGCATCTCCAGTAAAGATAGAATGATCGACGAAAGCTCCTTTTAAAAGAGGTTTTTCATTCTTCTTACGAAAATCTTTAATTAGCTTTGCTGGTGCGTTTCCAACTTCGGAGAACATAATTGCTGTAGGACCAGAAAGAACTCCATAAAGCTCTGAATAATCTGTTCCTTCAATACGTTCCATCGCTTTTTTCAAAAGGGTGTTTTTTACCACACGCAATTCGATACTACCTTTGAAACATTTTTCTCTCAATTGATTGACAACATCTACAGTAAGACCTGCAGTGTCAGTCAAATAAAAAACGCCCGACTCCGATAATTTTGCAGCTAAGTCTTCAATGTACTTTGATTTTTCTTCTCTTGTCATAATTTCGGGGTTTTAATTGGCAAAGCCTTTAGTATCAATTGGAATACTTGCACTCATGGTTGAACTTAAGTTGATACTTTTAATGTAAGTACCTTTAGCTGCCGATGGTTTAAGCTTTACGATCGTTGAAATTAGTTCAGCGATATTTTCTTGGATTTTGCTAGGTTCAAAAGAAACCTTCGCAACGGCAGAATGCACGATACCAAATTTATCCACTCTAAAATCAATTTTACCTGCTTTCACCTCGGTAACTGCTTTCGCAACATCCATTGTTACGGTTCCTGTTTTTGGATTAGGCATTAGACCACGAGGCCCTAAAATCCTACCTAAAGCTCCAACTTTCCCCATTACAGACGGCATGGTTACGATAACATCAATATCAGTCCATCCTCCTTTAATCTTTTCGATGTAGTCATCCAATCCCACATAATCAGCTCCAGCAGCTGTTGCTTCTTCCTCTTTGTCAGGTGTGCAAAGTACAAGTACTTTAACATCTTTACCTGTTCCATGAGGCAGTGCAACTGTACCACGAACCATTTGATTAGCTTTTCTTGGATCAACTCCTAATCGAACTGCTACATCCACAGATGCATCAAAATTTGTGTAGGTGATTTCCTTAACTAACGTACAAGCTTCTGCTAAACTATAAGCTTTAGTGCGGTCAACTGCTACTACCAGTTTTCTTTTTTTACTTATTCTTGACATAGCTCTATTAGTTTAATTCTGGAAATTTACCTGTTACTGTGATGCCCATGCTTCTAGCGGTACCCGCAACCATTTTCATTGCAGCTCCTAATTTAAAAGCATTCATATCCTGAATTTTATCTTCAGCGATAGTTTTTACTTGATCCCATGTAACTTTACCTACTTTAACTCGATTAGGTTCTGCCGAACCAGATTTTAGCTTAGTTAATTCCAATAATTGAATAGGAACTGGAGGAGTTTTCACTACAAAGTCAAAAGACTTATCTCCATAAACCGTAATCACCACTGGAAGAACTTTGCCTGCTCTTTCTTGAGTTCGCGCATTGAACTGCTTACAGAACTCCATGATATTCACCCCCTTCGAACCTAGTGCAGGTCCTACTGGTGGTGAAGGATTAGCTGCTCCACCTTTAATTTGGAGTTTAATCAGCGCATCTACTTGTTTTGCCATTATATGTTTGTTTTTTGTAGTCAAGCATGTCGTTCTTCTTAGACGGGAAACATTCTAATTCATCTAAGCAACACTCCTACAGGTTAATATACTCGTTAAGCGTTTTTTTCCACTTGCATGTAGCTCAACTCCAACGGAGTTTTTCGCCCGAAAATCTTCACCATTACTTGTAATTTTTTCTTCTCCTCATTTACCCCTTCGATTACTCCATTAAAGCCGTTGAAAGGACCATCAATAACTTTGACAGTTTCTCCGTCGACAAAAGGAATATTCATTTCTTCTTCTTGTTCCGCTAATTCATCGACTTTACCAAGAATTCTATTCACTTCACTAACTCTCATTGGCATTGGATCACCACCTTTTGTAGCTCCCATAAAACCAATAACATTCGGTACACTTTTAATCACGTGAGAAACTTCTCCTTCTAGGACTGCTTCAACTAAAACATATCCGGGCAGATAATTTCTTTCCTTACTGATTTTTTTTCCATTTCGAATCTGATACACTTTTTCGGTTGGGATTAATACCTGACCAACTAAATGTTCAAGATTATGTCGTTTTATTTCTAACTCGATATAATCGCGTACTTTTTTTTCCTGTCCACCTACTGCCCTTACGACATACCAGCGTTTTTTTACTTCAGCCATGTTTGAACTCGCTTATTTGTATGCTCCAACTAAATCGTAATAAAAACCAATAAGACCACTCCAAAGGGGTGATGATACTTGACCATCCTCAAGCTTAATGTTAATTCCGAAGAGGTAATCCATCACGAAGATCAAGAGCGCAAAGATTAAGGATGCTACCAATACGACAATCGAGCTACTTTGCAGTTGAGCCCATGTTGGCCAGGTTACCTTGTGAACCAATTCGCTGAAAGATTCTTCTATATAATTAATAATATTTGCCACCTTTTCCGTTTTTTTAATTTTCCTAGACTTTTATTTCCTAGGTTATTCAATCTAATAATTTGGAAAATTTTCAACGGTAACACCATTTCTAACCTTCCATTTTAAATTTGCAAACACTTCCAAATTAAAATTTCATTAAATCACTCTTCACTTATAGCACGGGTGGAGAGATTCGAACTCCCATCAACGGTTTTGGAGACCGCTATTCTACCCTTGAACTACACCCGTAAGAGAGAAAGTCCCATCCCGGCAAAAGCCGAGACGGGATTATCTCAAATAGATATTATAAGTTAAACTTAATCAAGAATTTCAGTTACCTGTCCAGCTCCTACTGTTCTACCACCTTCTCTAATCGCGAATCTTAAACCTTTGCTAATTGCAACTGGTACTAATAAATTCACAGTGATTGATACGTTATCACCAGGCATAACCATTTCTCTACCAGCATCAAGGATAATTTCTCCTGTTACGTCCGTTGTTCTGATGTAAAATTGCGGTCTGTATTTGTTATGGAATGGTGTGTGACGACCACCTTCTTCTTTTTTCAAGATATAAACCTCAGCTCTTAATTGTTTGTGAGGAGTAATAGAACCAGGTTTAGCGATTACCATCCCTCTTCTAATTTGAGTTTTCTCAATACCTCTTAACAATAAACCTACGTTATCACCAGCTTCACCTCTGTCAAGAATTTTTCTGAACATCTCAACACCAGTTACTGTAGATACTAATTTCTCATCACCCATTCCTAGGATATGAACAGTATCACCTGAGTTAATAACACCAGTTTCAATTTTTCCAGTTGCTACTGTTCCACGACCAGTAATTGAGAATACGTCTTCAACAGGCATCAAAAAATCTTTATCAACTTCTCTAATTGGCAATTCAATCCAAGTATCAACAGCATCCATTAATTTAGAGATTGAATCTACCCATTTATCATCTCCGTTTAATCCACCTAAAGCAGATCCAGCAATTACTGGAGTATTGTCACCATCGTAATCATAGAACGAAAGAAGTTCTCTAATTTCCATTTCTACTAATTCCAATAACTCTTCATCATCCACCATATCCACTTTATTCATGAATACAACCATTCTTGGAACACCAACTTGTCTTCCTAAAAGGATGTGCTCACGAGTTTGTGGCATCGGTCCGTCAGTAGCAGCTACAACCAAGATAGCACCATCCATTTGAGCAGCACCTGTTACCATGTTTTTAACATAATCGGCGTGACCTGGACAATCTACGTGAGCATAGTGTCTAGCTTTTGTTTCATACTCCACGTGTGAAGTATTAATTGTAATCCCTCTTTCTTTTTCTTCAGGAGCATTATCAATAGAAGAGAAATCTCTTACCACAGCTCCACCTTCTTTAGCCAATACTACTGTAATAGCAGCTGTTAAAGTAGTTTTTCCATGATCTACGTGACCAATAGTTCCAATATTCACATGCGGTTTGGAACGGTCGAATTTATCCTTAGCCATAATCTACAATTGTTTACTTTATTATTAAAAAAATTTATTCATCACAAGACACACTTAAAATAAGTGTGCATTTTATTCAAAGAGCAAGTATTAATGGAGTGATTTCCGAAGTAAATATAAGATAATCAACCTCCTTTTCTCATCATTTGTCTTTCTCAGAGCCAATGATGGGAATTGAACCCACGACCTCTTCCTTACCAAGGAAACGCTCTACCCCTGAGCTACACCGGCACTTCTTTTAAATAAGTTCTCGTTTGAACTTATCAAGCATTTTGTTTGGTGACAATTTGCTTTATTATAATCATTTATTATTTAACAAATGATTTGAGCGGGAGACGAGACTCGAACTCGCGACCCTCAGCTTGGAAGGCTGACGCTCTACCAACTGAGCTACTCCCGCTTAATAAAAATCAACTTAATTTCACATTTAGTGGGGAGAGCAGGATTCGAACCTACGAAGACGAAGTCAGCTGAGTTACAGTCAGCCCCAGTTGGCCACTTTGGTATCTCCCCAAAAATATCAATTAATTTGAGCCTCTAGAGGGACTCGAACCCACGACCTGCTGATTACAAATCAGCTGCTCTAGCCAGCTGAGCTACAGAGGCATTCTCAAAGTTAATTTCTTATGTAAAGAACTAAAAAAGTCCCATTTTTCTCAAACGGGAGTGCAAATATACTTTAAACAATTTTAATTGAGCAAAAAAAAATTAACTTTTTTTTAAAAAAAATTTATCGCCCCAACATTTTAAGCTTCAAATCTTCTTGAGCTGGCTCAGATCCTAACCAAATTCCATATAGTGCTTTCTTGAAATCCAATCCTTTAACCGTGACAATAGTCCTATTATTCTTAATTAATGTACATCCGATGGCAGGTTGGTAAACAAGATCGTAAACGTCACTTGTTTGAATATCTTCCGCAAAACCTTCTTTGATAATTTTTTCCATTCGGTCTTTAATTGGTGCAATATTGTTTTTAGTTGATTTATTGAATCCCTCGCGAATTGCTTCTTCAAAATTTTCATTATCCACCATTCCTGATATGATTTTAATTTTAACTGCCATAGGTTTGTCAGCATTAATAATTGCATTTGCATCAGATGATTTTTCTTGCAAATAAAGAACGCCAACATATAAGTTCATAAACATTTTGGAACGAATCCCGCCTCCATTCATTTTAAGGTATTCGTCACCAACTTTCATTACGTTGGGCATCACACTGCCTCCGATTTTGGTTTGACTAAATGTAAAACTTACAATTGAGATTGCGATAATTAAAAAAAGTGATTTCATAAGAGTTGTTTAATTGATTAGGATTAATACTTAGATAAGAATAGAAAAAGTCATTGCAGCGAAATTTATTATCATTCGACGCAATGACCCATGTTTAAAATTTTAGACGATTTTTTCTTTATGACGAAGAACCTGTTTTTTGAGTGCTTCGCAAGCAAGTTCAGTTGCTTCTTCAAAACTTTTGCATTGTTTTTTTGCGAAAAGTTCCTTTCCCGGAATGTTTAATTTTATTTCGACGACTTTATTTTCCGAATCAGACGGGTTTCCGATTCTAAGAAATACTTCACCTGCAATAATGTTGTCAAAGTAAAGTTCAAGTTTTCCAATTTTTTTTGAAATGAAATCTAGTAATTTTCTGTCAGCATCAAAATGTACTGAATGCACTTGTAAATCCATGTTGTTTCGTTTTTTTTAAACGGTAATTTACCGCTCCACACCTCTAGGGTGCGATTGTTCATAAATGGTTTTAATTTGCTTAAACGAATTATGCGTATAAATCTGCGTTGAAGACAAGTCTGTGTGGCCCAAAAGCTTTTTAATTGCCTCAAGTGAAGCGCCATTATTGAGCATGTGAGTTGCAAAAGTATGTCTCAAAACGTGTGGACTTTTTTTACTTAAATTCGTTGCTTTTCCAAGGTAGTAATTAACTTTTGCATAAACAAATTTTGGCGTTAATTTTTTGGAATTTTTTAATACAAATAACCATTCTGACTGAAGATTTTCATTTTTTTTGAGGATTTCAAAGCCATGAATTAAATTCAAAAGGGATTTACTTATTGGAATTATCCTCTCTTTATTCCTCTTGCCCAGCACTTTAATTTGTTGCGAATTTATATTATTAACTTTAAGATTAATCAATTCTGACTGTCGAATTCCTGTCTGATAAAAAATCTCCATAATAAGTTCACAAAGCGCACTTGAATAAGCATCGTTTTCATCTTGAAAAATTGATCGGTCCCAAAGTTGTTTTTCGGGCACGAATTGAGGCAATGCTTTTTTTTGTTTTAAACTTTGAATTTTTATTGCGGGGTTTACAGTGAGGAAACCTTGTTGCCTTAAAAATCTAAAAAAGGTTTTGATAGAAGATAATTTTCTGTTTACCGAGGTGTTTTCAAGCTCTAAATCGACTAATGCAACTAGATAATAGCGCATTTTTCGGTGATTAATTTCTGTCAATTCGTCGTCGTTTTGAATTTCAAGAAGCTCGTAAAACTGAGCCAAATCATTCATATAGGCTAAAACCGTATGACTCGAAAATCGTTTTTCGTGAACTAAATAATTATTAAAGTCGTCAATATAGGACATAAAAAAAGGAGTACAGATAAATCTATACTCCTTGTATACGTTGTGACTGGAGAAATGTTACTACATTTCTGATCTCTTTAACTGCTCGATATAAGCAGCTTTAAGTCTCATTTGTCTATTTTCAACAGAAGGTTTCGTGAAATTTTGTCTTGATCTCAATTCTTTCAACATTCCTGTACGCTCGTATTTTTTCTTATACTTTTTAAGCGCTCTTTCAATATTTTCTCCTTCTTTAAGTGGTATTATTAACATATCGTTTGTTTAATTATAATCTATATTAGGGGTGCAAAGATAAAACAAAAAAACTTTTTAACAAGACTATTTTAAAATTTCTCGAGAAATAACTAATTTTTGTATTTCTGAGGTGCCTTCGCCTATGGTACAAAGCTTTGAATCTCGATAAAATTTCTCTACTGGAAAGTCTTTTGTATAACCATAACCGCCGAATATTTGAACCGCTTCGGTGGATACTTGCACAGCAACTTCGGAAGAATAATATTTTGCCATTGCTCCTTCTTTGGTCATTTTTTCGTGGTTATTTTTTTTATCAGCTGCATCTAACAGCATTAATTCGGCCGCTTTAATTTTAGTTGCCATTTCCGCCAATTTAAAGGCGATTCCTTGAAATTTAGCGATAGGCTGACCAAATTGTTCTCTTTCTTTCGAGTATTTAACAGATGCTTTAAAAGCACCTTGAGCAATGCCCAAACCAAGTGCACCGATGGAAATTCTTCCTCCATCAAGCACGATCATTGCCTGAACAAAACCTTTTCCTTCTTCCCCAATCAGTTGATCTTTGTGAACTCTGCAATTATTAAAGATTAGCTCGGCAGTTTCTGATGCCCGCATCCCAAGTTTATTTTCTTTTTTACCGGCGGTAAACCCTGGTGTTCCTTTTTCGATAATAAAGGCACTCATACCATACGAATCTCCTTTTTGACCTGTACGAGCAATAACTACGGCAACATCTCCAGAAATAGCGTGCGTAATGAAGTTTTTAGAACCATTCAACACATAATAATCACCATCTTTAACAGCGGTTGTAGCCATTCCTCCTGCGTCAGAGCCCGTTCCCGTTTCTGTTAAACCCCAAGCACCAATAAATTCAGCAGTAGCAAGTTTTGGTAGATATTTTTGTTTTTGAGCTTCTGAACCATGGTATAGAATATGTCCAGTACAAAGTGAGTTATGAGCAGCAACTGAAAGACCGATTGATCCGCATACTTGGGCTATTTCAGAAACAATGGTAATATATTCATAGTAACCCAAACCACTTCCTCCGTATTGCTCTGGCACTAAGACTCCCATCAAACCTAAATTTCCCATTTTTTTGAATAGCTCTACTGGAAAATATTGTGCTTCATCCCACTCCATTAACTTTGGACGAATTTCCTTTTCAGCAAAATCACGCACCATTTGTTGGATCATTTTTTGATTTTCGGTTTGTTTAATTATCATGTTTTTCAGTTAAGCGGTGTAAAAATAGTAATATTAAATCGAAAGGAAGAAGGATCGAATCAAAAAAACCAAAAACAATTATTCCTAATTATCCTGTATCGCCATTTTAATCGAATGAATTAGAATTCGACGTAATGCATGAACTTTTCTTTATTTTCTAGCGAAATGAATTTATCTGTCAAAAAATCCAAATTTGAGATTTCATTTTGATCTCGGTATCGAAGAATTTCGGCAACTACCCCCCAATTAGAATACGGGATTAATTTCAACGTTTCTTTATTTGCCAGGTTGATATTTGTTTTTCGAATGCTTTCAACATCAAAAATTGCTTTTTCTTTAAGAACTGATTTGGCATCATCCGAGATGTATAATTTTTCAATTTGCTCCGACTCAACAAATCCGCCTAACTTATTCCGATAATTTAAAATTCGGTCGGCAAACGTTTCACCAATTCCGTTTAGCGCCATTAGATCTTCCTTTGTAGCTGAATTAATTTTGACGTTTGTGTTTGTTGTTGAAGTTCCTGATTTGGGTGAATTAAACCCTTGGTTCGGAGTTTTATCATCAGAAATCACCCCATCAAAAACCATAAATGGAGCTAATTGTTTGTATTTCTTTTCGTTGATTACATAAATTTTCTTAAGATCTTCTTTCTTTGTGAATGGCCCATAATTGGTGCGATAGGTAAGAATTGCATTGGCTTGTTTTTCAGAAAAACCTAAATCTATCCACTCGCTTAACTGAATCGTATTTGGATTAAATTCTCCTAACGTTGATTGATTTTGGTTAACATCTTCAGGAAAATTATTAAAAGGATTGGATCGCTGTGTGTTCAACACCAGATATTCTAGCTGGTTAGGATCCACGTCATGGGGCTTGGGAACACTCACCGCAAAGCCTACATTTAGCATCAAAACAAGTACAACAATTATACTAGAGAGTATAATTACGCCAAATCTTTCTTTTTTATTAAAGTTAAAATAACCCTTCATTCAACCGAATTAAGTTCATATTTCTGAATTATTTAGCTGCTACTTCTTCATCGTCATTCTCCGCATAAGAGTCTGGCTCGGGTTGTTTTTTAGTGGTCAACACTTTGTAAAAAAAGTAACCTGTAACTAAGGTGATGACTGATTCAGTAACCACCATCATAATTAATGCTTCTGTGCTCATGACGTAAATCTCCCTTCTTTAATTCGTTTTTTATATGCGTAATACACTAAATATGCGATTCCAAGCCACAACAATAAAAGACCTGATCTTGAAATATTTCTATATAAAATCGTTTTTTCGGCCTTTTCTATTTCCACTTCTTTATTGAATTCAGGTTGTTTGGTTTTATCAAGTTTGGCGCCAAGTGAGCGGACCGTGAACAAATTCTCTTTATCATCTGTTGACACTGTTTTATCGATGGTGACATTCATACCACTAACAATTTCAGGAGAAAGGTGCTTTATTTTTTCAGCAGCCTCATCGTATTCCTTTTGCGCTGTTGATGGATCATTGTAAAATGCAATGAGGTCATGCATGTCTTGGTTTTTGATTTTATCGTAAATTGAGGGAATACTATTTGCAAATACCCATAATAATAAAACCGGAGTAACGTACTTAATAATAAATTTGAAGACGTTTGGCACTTTAATATCCGCCCCATCAGTAATTTCTCGCCAGCCTTTGCCCATTCCAAACACCCAAGCAAAGAGGATGATTTCAAATAATGCAAAAACTACCAAGGAAACAGTCCCTGCCCAATAATCATATTCGTCAAAAACTCCATAGTTGAAAAAGAGCACGGTTGGTAATCCTAATAAAAAGACAATTCCCCCAAATGCTAAAGCTGCATTTCCTCGTTTCCAACCAAATTCATCTTGTAGGAAGCCCATGACAGGAGTTCCCATTGCTAAGGAAGAAGTGACCCCAGCAAAAAACAAAAGTCCAAACCAAAAAACACCAGCTATAACGGCTGTAATTCCACCCCATTCTTGAAACAAAAACGGCAAGGTTTCAAATCCTAATCCTAATCCTCCTGATTGTGTTTTTTCCATGATGGCATCGATTCCAAAATAACCAACCGCAATTGGAATCAAAATAGCAGAACCAAGCACCACCTCAACAAATTCGTTCATCCAACCAGCAGACATCGCATTGAGAGCAATATCATCTTTTTTCTTAATATAAGCTGCGTAGCAATGGATTGACCCCATCCCCAGAGAAAGTGTGAAAAACACCTGTCCAGCAGCTGCTAACCAAACCTTGGCAGTCCAAATTGAGCTAAAATCAGGTGTCCATAAAAAATTAAGTCCCATGGTGCCGTCAAAAATTGCACCATCTGTTCCTCCTTCTAAAGTAATCGCCTTATAAGCCAAGAACGCACCAAAAAGGATCAATAAAGGCATCCCGATTTTCGCTACTTTTTCAACGCCACCACTCAATCCTCGTGATAAAATCCATGTATTAAGTGCTAGACAAAAGATCCAAAAAGCAATTGGTTGAACAGGATCATTTAATCCAACATACTCCCCAAAAAAGCCGGCAACTTGTTCTTGAGTCTGACCATCAAATGTACCAACTAATGAATGCCAAACATAAGATAAGGTCCAAGATTCTAAATAACAATAATAAGCAGCCACTGCAACATTCGTGAAAATTCCGAAAACACCTACATATTTCCAAAACTTACGTTTGTCCATTGCATCAAAAATAAATGGTGTGCTGTGGTGACCTTTTGTTCCTCCAAAACGACCGCTAGACCATTCGACAAAAAGCAAAGGAAGTCCCATTAAAATAAAACAAACGAGGTAAGGAATCATGAAAGCACCGCCTCCATTTTGTATCGCTTGGACAGGGAATCGTAAAAAATTCCCAAGTCCTACGGCATTACCTGCCATCGCTAAAATTAACCCTACTCTGGAGCCCCAAGCTTCATTATTTGCCATAAACTTATTTTAGTGTTTGGGTAAATTTAACTATTCTACTTAAAAAACAAAGAAAAAATTCTAAAGTCTGAAAATTATCCTAATCTGTCCAAAGAATCTTCGAAAGAAAGGGGATTATACCCTAAATCTTTTTTGGCCGTGTCCAAAACAAACCCTGTCACAGGTGGGCGTTTTGCTTTTTGATTGAGTGTTATGGAGCTAATTGGATAAACCAAATTTTCATCAAATCCATAAAATTTAGCAATCCGTTTGACAAGTTCGAACATCGAAACTGTTTCTGGGCCAGAAATATGATAAACCCCATTTTTATTGGTTTTCGCGACTTTTATACATGCCCAAGCCAAATCGTCTGCCCAAGTGGGTGCTCTAAATTGATCCTGAACAATATTCATTTTTTTTCCTTGTGCTAATTCTGATTTAGCCCACAAAACGATGTTTGACCGGCTTAAATTTTCGCCTTTTCCAAAAACGATGATGGTTCTTAAAATTGTCCAATTTAGAAAGGAATCATTTAGTAAAAGATCTTCAGAATCGGCTTTTGATTTGCCATAAATGCTCAGTGGGTTTCGTAGGTCATTTTCAGAATATGGACCATTTTTACCATCAAAAACAAAATCCGTGGAAAGGTGAATAAAATGCCGTGTATTTAACTTGCACCAATCAAATAAGTATTGAACAGCGATCACATTTAGTTTTTTGCATCCAACTTCATCATCTTCACAGGCATCCACATTGGTCATAGCCGCAGTGTTGATTATGGCTGTTGGTTGATACTCATCACAAACTTGTTGAATAGTCGCTCGATTGGTAATATCAAACGAAACATATTTAGAATTTGGGAGATTAGGATTTCGATTTGCTCCCATTGAGGTGGCTACATAGTCAATTCCTAATTTCTCCAATTGGCGCACGATTTTTTGCCCTAAAAGTCCGTTTGAACCTGTTATTAATAACTTCATTAACAATACTATTAAATTCCGAGATGGTGAGACATTTGGTAAATTTGATCCAAATTACCTAAAACAAAAATTTTAGAATTTTCAGCTAATTTAAAATCGGGTGGTGGATTAACGGTGTAATCTCCAAGTTGATCTCTGTAACCAATTACAATACATCTCTTTAAATCATTTGATTGAAGTTCACCGACAGTTTTATTTTTTTGACTTTCTGATAATTGATCAAATACAACTTCGCGAATATTCGCCGTTGATTTTCCTTCAACCATCACCAAATCGATAAACTCCATGATATCAGGATTCACCACGAGCGATGCCATGTGTGAACCACCGACGGTATCGGGCATAATGACATTTGTCGCACCGGCAATTTTTAGTTTATGCATCGATTCGTGTCCTGAAGCGCGTGAAATTATTTTTAATTGTGGATTAAGTTCACGGGCGGATAATACTACAAATAAATTGTCAGTGTCTTTTGGCAAAGCAAGTATTAATGAACTTGCATTTTTGATCTCTGCTTTTTCTAGGACGTCATCAATAGTTGCATCACCCTGAACGAATTCAATTTGATTATTTTCCATAATGCCTATGGCATGTTCATTTTTTTCAATTACTACGAATTTCTTACGGTAGATTTTTAAGTCTTTAACGATTTGTTGACCCACTCTTCCGTATCCACAAACGATGATGTGATTGTTCATTTTACCAATTGTTTTAGCTAATTTTAATTGTTTCATTCTATGTTTATACTCTCCACTTGCAAAATGGGATGTAATAATTGCAAGTGAATAGGCAAATGTTCCAAAACTTGTAATGATCAAAAAAACGGTGAAAAGCTTCCCTTCGTCTGAAAGTTGATGAACTTCTTGAAAACCAACGGTAGAAAGCGTTATTATGGTCATGTAGAAACTGTCAAAAAAAGACCATTTCTCAATCAACATAAACCCGATACAACCACTTATTACAATTAAAACCAATAGGATAAGTGCGTGGTAAATCTTTTTTGTTTCGCGATAATTTAGCCGAATCATAATTCCCAAATTGATTTTCGGCGACGTTGTAATTTAAAGATATGTTTATGCTCAAGAACAAACGCCATTGCTAAATAAATAAGAACGGGCGAGCCCAATGCAATGAACGAAGCGTAAATAAAAAACAATCGCACTTTAGAAACTTCAATACTCATTTTACGTGCAAACCAAGTGCTTACACCAAACGACCGCAATTCAAAAAACAGCGCTACTTTTTGTATTAATCCCATTTCTTTAAGATCTCTTTTCCAATGGCGCAAGTTAAACATTTTTTTTGAATACAAGCCTGTTTCAATAATGCCAAAAAGGCCTGTGTATCATACGCCGAGCTCAATGAAACTCCCGTGGATTGCCATTGCGACATTTTAGTGTTTTTTTCTGGTTTTAAAGTTTTCAAAAATTTTAGACACGCTGTTTTTATTTCTTCATTTCCTTCGAATAAACCGATGGCGTAATGAAAAGGTATTATTGCATTGATTAAAATTAAATCGTACATCTCTTTCGAGATTTTTGGCGAGATATTTTTTGATTTTTTTGTGCTTAATCGGTAGTGTTGGTTCCAAAATTCATGCAAACCAGACAACTCACCTTTATAAAACGACTTGAGTGACCAATCAGTTTTAAAAAACAGATCGGAATTAGGGAATTTTATAATAAACTGAACCAACTGCGCGATTCTAATGTCAGGAAAATTGGCAGGACGCATGCGAGAATACTTCCAACCAAGTATCGGCGGTTGAGTGATTCCAAAGAGTTTTTTGAGATAATCAAATTCTTGGACTAAACTGTTCAAATAATCATCTTCTAAAACGTTAGAAGGTAAAAGACCTGCCATTCCAAAAAAAAGGGCTTCAATTCGAAAAGGGTCGTAATTTAGTTTTGCAAACCACTTGGTATTAATTTTTGACATTAATTGTTCAAATGGTAATTGATTTACTTTGCCTCCAAATGCACGTGCCAGGGCAAGATAATAAGCATATGAACGATCTCCATGATAAGTTTCAAGATCTTGCAGAATCCGAATTGATTTGAACCAAAGTCGCTGGTTTAAACTATGAAGCTTTTGTTCTTCGAGCTTTTCGTGAGAAACCTCTTTGATTGAATTTTGACAGAGGATTTCGGTGTGGGTATGAATTAATTGTTGATACTTTTTATAATGTGCTGGATCTATTTTTGATTTTAATTCGACTGTTGGAACAACTGATCCGTTGTTGATTAATTCCATGTCAAAAGTATAAACAAAATGGGCAATCACATTTCCGTATGCAGGGTCGTTTTGATGATTGTGCCTAAACCAATCGGACGAATTGACGTGAAACTCGATTGCCCCAACCCAAATTTGGCCGTCAAAATTTATTTTGGCATCCAAAAAATCGGGTCCAGCATTGGCATTGTGTTCGCCAAAATCAATGACTTGTAATAACTGGTTGGAGGTGGTTAGAAATGTATTTCCAACTAATTTGTGTTTAAATGCATAATGAAGGTACTCCTCTTTCATAAGTTCAAATTTGTGGGGTCGAGGGGTGGGCAAATTAACAACTTATTTCTCAAATTTCCAAAAAAAAGAAACCTTCTCATGGACGAACCATGAGAAGGCTATATACCCAAGCTTCCTCTTCCTCAAAAGAAAGCTTAATCCAACTTATTTCTATAACGCAAATACCATGCTAAAGATTGCACAAAGCGAAAATAAATTTTAAATAATGGTTAAATTCTGACAAATTACCACTAAATAACCTCCTTGAATACACCTTAATTTGTTTTGATTGGCAAATCTGATTTGATTTAAACTAAAATCTCCTATTTTTGCAGTATGAAGAACATTAGAAACTTTTGTATCATCGCACATATTGACCATGGGAAAAGCACCTTGGCGGATAGACTTTTGCAAATTACTGGCACTATTTCGGACCGGGATATGCAAAATCAAGCCTTGGATGACATGGATTTGGAGCGTGAACGTGGGATTACGATTAAAAGTCATGCCATTCAGATGGATTATAAATTGAATGGGGTTGATTATGTTTTAAATTTGATTGACACACCTGGACACGTTGATTTTTCGTATGAAGTTTCGCGATCTATTGCTGCTTGCGAAGGTGCTTTGTTGATTGTTGATGCTGCTCAAGGAATTGAAGCTCAAACAATTTCAAATTTATACCTTGCTTTAGAAAACAATTTGGAAATTATTCCAGTTTTAAATAAAATGGACTTACCAGGGGCACAACCTGAAGAAGTTACGGATGAAATTGTGGATTTGATTGGTTGCCGTGCAGAGGATGTAATTCCTGCTAGTGGTAAAACTGGTTTTGGAGTGGACAAAATTTTAGAAGCGATTATTTCTAGAATTCCGGCGCCAAAAGGTGATGTTGATGCACCATTGCAAGCCATGATTTTTGATTCTGTTTTTAATTCGTTTAGAGGAATTATTGCCTATTACCGCGTAATTAATGGTAAAATTAAAAAGGGCGACAAAGTAAAATTTGTGAATACCGAACATGAGTATATTGCGGAAGAGATTGGAATTTTGCGAATGGATTTGGAGCAACGCAAGGAAGTTTTTGCGGGAGATGTTGGGTATATTATTTCTGGAATTAAAAAAGCGAATGAGGTAAAGGTTGGGGATACAATTACAACGGTTGCTAATCCGTGTCAAGCTGTGATTCAGGGGTTTGAGGATGTGAAACCAATGGTTTTTGCGGGTGTTTATCCGGTAGATACGGATGAATATGAGGAGTTGCGCTATTCCATGGAAAAATTGCAATTAAACGATGCTTCGTTGGTGTTTGAACCAGAATCGTCAGCGGCGTTAGGTTTTGGATTTAGATGCGGATTTTTGGGCATGTTGCACATGGAAATTATTCAAGAACGTCTTGAGCGTGAGTTTAATATGACAGTAATTACAACTGTTCCGAACGTTTCGTACAAAGCCTATTTGCGAAAAGACAACCAAATGTTGGTCGTAAATAACCCTTCTGAATTGCCAGATCCTTCGCGCATTGATTATGTGGAAGAACCCTATATTCGCGCACAAATTATTACAAAATCTGATTATGTTGGTCAAATCATGAATTTGTGTATTGACAAACGTGGAATGTTAAAAAACCAAGTTTATTTAACTCCTACTCGGGTTGAAATTACATTTGAAATGCCCTTGGGTGAGGTGGTTTTTGATTTTTATGATAAATTAAAATCTGTTTCTAAAGGTTACGCCTCGTTTGATTATTCGCCAATTGGGTATAAAAAATCGGATTTGATTAAATTGGATATTTTATTAAATGGGGATCAGGTGGATGCGCTTTCGGCTTTAGTGCATAGAAGTAATGCACACGGGTTAGGAAAGAAAATTTGCGTAAAATTAAAAGAATTGATTCCTCGTCAACAATTTGAAATTCCGATTCAGGCGGCAATTGGCGCCAAAGTTGTTTCGAGAGAGACGATTAAAGCGTTGAGAAAGGATGTTACCGCCAAATGTTACGGAGGTGATATTTCGCGTAAACGTAAACTTTTGGAAAAACAGAAAAAAGGTAAAAAACGAATGCGTCAAGTAGGGAATGTGGAAGTGCCTCAAGAAGCTTTTTTAGCTGTTTTGAAATTGGATTAAATTAACTACTGTCAATAATTTGCTTGGTTTATGCGCGTTTTAGGAATTATTCCATCCAGATATGGATCATCTCGATTTCCTGGTAAACCTTTGGTTGACTTAATGGGTAAATCCATGATTCAACGGGTGTATGAACAAGCAAAAAAGTGTACTGCTTTTGATACGATTGTGGTTGCCACTGATGACGACCGAATTTTTGACCATGTAAAAAGTTTTGGCGGTGAAGTGGTTATAACCAGCACCGAACATGAAAGTGGAACGGTCCGTTGCGGTGAAGTGTTAACCTCTTTTTCTGATTACGATATTGTGGTAAATATTCAAGGGGACGAGCCGTTGATTCGTCCTGAACAATTGCAGTTATTGATTGATTTGTTTAAGGATGACACTGTAGAAATTGGCACGTTGGTAAAACAAATTAAGCAGGAGGAGGATGTGCGAAACCCCAACAGAATTAAGGTGGTGTTGGATGAAAAAGGGAATGGGATTTACTTTAGCCGAAGCCCGATTCCGCATGTAGCGAACACACCGCACAGCGCTTGGTTAGAAAAAAACACTTTTTTTAAACACATTGGCATTTATGCTTGGCGCAAAAACACCTTAACCGCTTTGTTGAATTTACCTGCTTGCTCTTTAGAAAAAATAGAATCGTTAGAGCAATTGCGATGGCTCTATTATGGTTATAAAATTCGCACAGTGGAAACCACTATTGAAACTCCGAATATTGATGCACCAGAAGATGTGGAGGCTGTTTTAGCTTTATTGAAAGCGGGGGTTTAATTAGATCTGAATTTACATTTTTGAAAAATTTCGGCTTAGGGATAGGAATGGCAGCTCCCTGACGATCCCGACGATTCCCTTGGGATGTCAGGATGTCTGGGACTATAATGGATAGCCCGGCGCAAACCTTGTGCAAGAACGGAACACATTGGAGTGGTTGAACAAGGTTTGGGAAAGCCCCAAAATAGACGTCTGAATTAGATTATGTAGTATTTAGCGATGGATTGTGCTATCTTTGCTGAAACGGATGATTAAGATTCTGGATTAATACGAATAAAATGAGTGAGCGAAGTAATAAAAAACCAGGGGCTTCGAGAGCCTCAGCCTCTAGTTCAAAAGGAGCGTCTGACAAAAAGAAAACCTCTACCTCAGGTTCGAGAGGTGCATCCGCAGGACGAACAAGCAAAAGTGCTTCAACTGGTGCAAACAGTGATGCTAAAAAAGGTGACAGCGAACGATCAAAAGGTTTTACGAAACGAACGGATAAACCTTACAAAAAAGGCGGACCCGAACAACGGTTTAAAAAACCGAAAGGTGATCCGATGCCAAGTTTTAGCGAGGATGTACGTTTAAATAAATTTATTGCCAATGCTGGAATTTGCTCGCGCAGAGAGGCGGATGTATTGATTCAGAGTGGAATTGTGGAGGTGAATGGGAAACCTGTGACTGAACTAGGGTATCGGATTAAACCTGGAGATGAAGTGAAATATGACGGCAGCTTGATTCAATCTGAGAAAAAACGGTATGTTTTATTGAATAAACCAAAGGATTTTATTACCACAATGGATGATCCGATGGGGAGAAGAACGGTGCTTCAGTTAATTAATAATGCGTGTAAGGAACGTATTTATCCGGTTGGACGATTGGATAGAAATACGACTGGGGTTTTACTTTTTACCAATGATGGTGATTTGGCGAAAAAATTAACCCACCCACGTTATGAGGTAAAAAAAATATATCATGTGGAGGTGGATAAACCGCTGGATCCAGAAATTTTAAAAACGTTATTGACGGGAGTTGAACTAGATGATGGGGATTTTGCGAAGGCGGATAAGGTGGAACTTATTGCAGATACGCGTAATAGAGAAGTTGGGGTTGAAATTCATTCGGGTAAAAACAGGGTGGTACGGCGAATGTTTGAGGCGATTGGCCATACTGTTGTAAAACTTGATCGGGTAAAATTTGCCGGACTTACTAAAAAGGACTTACCTAGGGGAACGTGGAGACACTTGACGCAACAGGAAGTTGATTTTTTGAGAATGACTTAGTGACAAGCGGGACGTATGCGCCAGCTTCGAGGATTTGAATTGAAGCCCTCAGATTTCCAGGATTTACGTAGATTTAAAGATTGATTGATTGCGGATTTTTTTTAAGCTATTTTAAAATAAAAAAGCCTGACAATTAAACTCGTCAGGCTTTTTTGGTATTGTTAATTTAGTTTAATTGCACTAATCTACAACGAGTGGTTGTCCGTGCATTTCTAGTTCTTTGAAATGTTTAACTAGGTTTAATGCTTCTGGAATAACATCGCTACTTAGCACTATTAATGACCCTTTTACTGCATTTTTAATAGCAAATTTAATTGCTTCGCGTTCGGAAGGAATGATGGTTGTTTTAATGGAAGGATTTTTCATTTGAATACCATCGTTTAACATTTTGATCAATTCTTCTTCTGTTTTTCCTCTCAGCCTTTTATCTTGCCGGATAATGATTTCATCAAACATTTCGGCGGCGATGGATCCCATTTCGTTGTTGTCCTCTACCCTACGATCACCAATTCCTGCAATGATGCCGACTTTTACGGTTGCCTTCAATGAGTCGACGAATTTTTGTAAAGCACGCATTCCAGCTGGATTGTGCGCATAATCAAGGAGCACGGTGAAATTATTAAACTCGAATAAATTTAATCTTCCAGGTGTTAAAGATGGCGAAGGGATAAAAGTTTCCAATGCCGCACGCATATCTTCAATGCTGATGCCTTGAATATTTGCCGCAAGAATTGCAGGAAGTACATTTTGAATCATGAATTCAGCTTTTCCTCCATAAGTTAACGGAATTTCTTCTACTTTCATCACCCGCATTTTCCATTCTCCTCGACAAATAGTCACATAGCCATTTTCATAAATTGCAGTGATTCCACCCATCCGTTGCAGAGCTTTGATTCTTGGATTATTTTCATCCATCGAAAACAAGGCGACATTACAAGTTACGTTTCGACGCATTTCATACACTAAATCATCATCAGCATTTAAAATGGCGTAACCGTTTGGTAAAACAGTTTCAGGCACCACTGCTTTAACTTTTGCCAATTGTTCGATGGTATGAATTCCTTTTAAGCCTAAATGGTCAGCTGCCACGTTTGTCACAATTCCGATGTCACAATTTTTAAACCCTAAACCAGCTCTTAAAAGTCCACCTCGAGCACACTCTAACACTGCAAAATTGACCGTTGGATCTTTCAATACAAATTCAGCACTTGCTGGTCCGGTGCAATCGCCAGACATCAACAAACGATTTTGAATATAAACGCCATCGGTGGTGGTATAACCTACCCGGTGTCCTTTCATTTTAACTATGTGTGCAATTAGTCGTGTAGTGGTTGTTTTACCATTGGTACCAGAAACGGCAATAATTGGAATTCGTCCCGTGGTTCCTTGTGGGAACAATTTATCGATTACGTGACCTGCCACATTTCTTGGAAGACCTTTGGTTGGTGCCAAGTGCATTCTAAATCCAGGGCCTGCATTAACCTCAAGTACTGCTCCCCCAGTATCAGAAAGCGGTTGAGTAATGTCAGTCGTCATGATGTCAATTCCACAAATATCTAGGTCAATAATTTTTGAAATTCGTTCGCACATGGATACGTTGGCAGGATGTACAATATCTGTCACATCCTCTGCTGTACCACCTGTTGATAGGTTGGCGGTGTCTTTCAAAATCAACACTTCGCCTTCTTTTATCACCGTATCAACCGTGTAACCTTTACCTTTTAAAATACTCAAGGTTAGATCATTAATTGTTATTTGGGTCAATACATTTTCATGTCCATATCCACGTCTTGGATCAGAATTTACGATTTCTACCAATTCTTTTACCGTAGATTTACCATCACCAATCACATGCGCAGGTGTTCGTTTTGCTGCCGCTACTAGTTTGTGATTGATGACCAAAATTCGGTAATCTTCTCCTACAATATATTTTTCAATTATCACCGCCGGAGACACCACTTTTGCCGCATTAAATGCAACGAGAGCATCTTCATAATTATTGACATTTACGGTAATTCCTCGTCCATGATTTCCACCCACAGGCTTTACCACTAATGGATAACCAACATAACGGCACGCTTCTTCCAAACTATTTTCGCGGCGAATGATTTCACCTCTAGGCACTTCTACTTGCGCTTGTTCGAGTAAAAATTTCGTATCTTCTTTATCGCAAGCTAATTCAACACCAATACTACTTGTTTCACTGGTGACAGTGGCTTGAATTCGCTTTTGATTTGCGCCATATCCTAATTGACACAACGAATATTTATTCAATCGAATCCAAGGAATTCCGCGTGATTCAGCTTCTTCGATAATTGAACCAGTACTTGGACCTAGGCGCTCTTCTTCGCGGATTTCACGCATTTCTTGAATATCCGACGCCAAATCGTAGGGTTTTCCATCGATTAAAGCTTGACAAATATCAACGGATACTTTAGCCGCAAAACGACCTACTTTTTCTTCGGCATAGGCAAAAACGACATTGTACACACCATGCTCGCCATACGTACGGGTGCGACCAAAACCAACCTCCATACCTGCCATTGATTGAATTTCAAGGGCAATGTGTTCGATAATATGCCCCATCCATGTCCCTTCTTCGACACGTTGAAAAAATCCTCCTGGTGTTCCAACTGAACAACGATGGGATTGCATGTTTGGAAACATTGCTTCGAGACGCTCTCTAAAACCTTCAATTTTATTTGAGGGAAGGTCTTCCATTTCTTCTAAATCCAACACCATTACAATTAATTTGTGACGTCGAACCGACCAGTAATTAGGTCCTTTCATTGCGTTTATTTCGCGAATTCTCATAAATTATTTCTTCTAGGTTTAATTATATTTTATTCTTGTTGCATTAATTACCAATCTGTTAAATATTTTTAAATTCGTACATGCTACATTCAAGAGACGAATTTGAAGCCTTTATTAACGGCAGTCCGTTAACGAATTGTTCTAAATATATCATTTTTTTATTCAATTGACGTAAATTTGCAAAGAACAATGATTTAAAATACAAAAGATGATTCGTAAACAAGCTAAAGGGATTTTAATCCCGGTTGGGGGGAATGAAGACAAGGGTCATGAGGAGAATGAGATGTACACATTAGAATTTATTCAGGAGGGAATTTTATTTCATATTGTCCGCGAGGCGGGTGGAGTAAATGCAAAGATTGTGGTTATTCCGACAGCATCAAGTATACCAGCTGAAGTTTGTGAAACTTATCGTCAAGCGTTTGAAAAGTTGGGGTGTTTACATGTTGATTTTTTGGATATTAGAACGAGGGAGGAAGCGGAAGCTCCAGATGCGTTAGCATTAGCAAGAGCAGCGGATTGTGTGATGTTTACGGGGGGGGATCAATCTAAGATTACAAATTTTATTGGGGATACAATTTTGCATAAAATTTTAATTGACCGCTATTCGAATGAGAAATTTGTGATTGCGGGAACAAGTGCCGGAGCAATGTGTATGTCTGAAGAGATGATTACAGGGGGAAATAGTTCTGAATCGTTTAGAAAAGGTGTGGTTGGCATGGGTAAAGGCATGCGGTTTACACCCAATTTAATTATTGATTCTCATTTTATTCATAGAGGAAGATTTGGCCGATTGATGGAGGCTGTCGCACGGTTTCCCCAATTAATTGGAATTGGTTTGGCCGAAGACACTGGATTAATTATCCGAAATAACAGCGAATTCGAAGTTATCGGATCCGGGATGGTGATTTTGTTTGATGGAAGAAATATATTGCATAATAATATTGACTTATTGAAGGTTGGCACTCCAATGACGTTGACAAATATGACCACACATGTCCTTGCAAATGGCGACAAATTTGATTTAAATACACGTGTGATTAAAGCCTTACCTATTTCTTCGCCGTTTATCTAAGGATAGAAACTTCTAGAAAAAGTAAACAAGAATTAGTCAAAAGGTCAATTCGAAAGAAGGATCCCAAAAAACTTTGTCAAATCCAACGATTTGATCATTTACAATCTGATGCCCTTCAGCGATTAATTTTTCCTCCATTTCTGTTGGCGTCGAAAA
Organism: Crocinitomix sp.; assembly: GCA_044361315.1. Taxonomy (GTDB): domain Bacteria; phylum Bacteroidota; class Bacteroidia; order Flavobacteriales_D; family Crocinitomicaceae; genus Crocinitomix. The sequence goes on from JBIKJA010000014.1 coordinate 46,881, forward strand.
GTGTATTTTTCCAGAAAGTAATCCTATCCGATTTACCACCCGATGTGCAGGAATTGACAAACTACTTTTATGTGACGTATTCATTGCCCAGCCAACTAGTCTGCTCGAACGTTTAGCGCCCAAGTAATTTGCGATGGCACCGTAAGAAGTTACCCTCCCTTTTGGAATTTGCTCAACTACTTGGAAGACATCTTGGTAGAAATTGCGATTTTGATCCAATTGAAGAAATTTAACAGGTGGAATCGTTGGAATTTTTTCTGAGTTCCAACTGCTGGATTGATCCAGTAATAGGTTGATTCTGTAATTCGAAGATATAATTCAGGTTCCTTGTTCAATGTAGCTAATCTTCGGTTTGACAACAAGATGTAAAACCCTTTAAATTGACAATTTAAGTGTCGTTGTCCATCTTTTATAGAAAGAATTGTTTTCACAGAATAATCCCCTTGGTATTTGCATGAATCCACAAATTTTTGATTGGTCATAAACCCCTTTTTCAAAAGCTGGCTTTGGGTAAAAACGTGATATTGAGGCAAATTATTTATATTTTGTGGTTTAAAGACCTCATCATTTGGGCTAAAAATTTCCAGTAAAATTCGTTCTTCTGCTAATTGATCTAAAAAAAATAGGTTTTTAATTTCTCCTAATGCTTCGTCGGCACAGGAAAAACGAATTGATGACAATTCTTCTTCGCTATTAAATTTGCTAATCCCCACTTTCTTTTTTATCTCTTGATTATTACGTTTATATTTAACCACCGTTGCCTAATTTAGCAAAAAAAAATGGAGCTAAGAAATTTTAAACTTACAATATTTGATCGTAAATCCTTTGGTGGAAAAAATTGTTTCGTAATGTGTTTTAATTGAGAGGATTTCTTTGGTTTCTTGATCCAATGAATCAGGCATTTCTTTATACAAGTCCCACGTCTTTTCCAATAATTGATACTTGTTTTCTTCGATTTGTTCCATGGTAGATTCAAAAAGAATATCGCTGTCCGTTTTTAGGTGAATAATACCACCTGGTTTTAAAAAATGTCTGTATTTATCAATAAAAACCTTAGAACTAAGTCGTTTATTTGGTTTTTTTGGTTGAGGATCCGAAAAAGTTAACCAAATCTCGTCAATTTCATCTTCACCAAAAAAGGCGTGTACAAAATCAATTCGCCCTCGGACAAAGCCGATGTTTTGAATGTTATTTTCTTCCACCACGTGCGCTGCTTCCCAAATTCTTGCTCCCTTGATGTCCACTCCAATGTAATTTTGATGCGGGTATTTTTTTCCCAAACCTAAAGTGTATTCCCCTTTTCCACAGCCAAGTTCGACAATGATTGGGTGGTTGTTGTTGAAGTATTTCGCATGCCAATTACCTTTCATTTTAAAGGTATCGGTCGTTACTTCTTCAAAATTTGGTTGAAAGACACAGGACATTTCGTCCATTTCTTTAAAACGCCGTAACTTATTTTTCGCCATTTTAAAGGAGGTTATTTCTGCTTTGTAATTCTTGCGTCAATTCTCTTAAGAGATCCATTTTAGCATCTTTTGCATCCTTATTATTTCGCAGATATTCGGTTAAAACTAGCAGGGCATCAAATAATTGATTTTCGGAAAATTCTTCTTCAACAGATTCTACAATCGACAGGCACTCTAGTGCATGCATCATTTCTCCTTCTGTTCCGGCAATGACAATTTCTCGCAAATAAGGTCGATAATCCAACCCTGAACTCCAAATTGATACGAGCAAATCATGTCTTAATACGATAAAACGCGGATCTACTAACGCATTGGCGATTTTTTCAGGGACTTTGGTTGATTTGGTGGTATTTAAAAGATCGATGATTTCTTTTCTGACTTCATTCACCGGGTTTTTAGTCAACAGAATTAATAAGGGCTCGATGGTGTTTTCATTTCCATGAATTTTCAATGATTGAATGGTTGACACGAGTTTTGCAGGATCATTTTCAGATAAATCAGTTAATAAACCTTGAATTTTCAATTCATCCACTTTTGCCTTGTCTGCCATTTGCTCTTTTTTTTGAAGGGCAAAGATACGATTTTGTATTTGAAACAAAAAATAAGACTTCTTCTGAATTTCGTCAAAAGAAGTCTTAAAAACAAACCTATAAGCCGGGTTCTGTATTTAAAGCAATAAATTGCGGTAAATTCTTGTCATTTATCTAGGCCTAAAGTCACCTTTAGGCTCAATCCATCTACCCTCCAAGATCAGCCGAGCAAGCTTCAAGCCTTGGTTTACATGATGTTTCAACTCATAAGGTTTACCCTGCCCCATCAAATCGCTTTGTGGGCGGTGGGCTCTTACCCCACCTTTTCACCTTTTCTCAATAGCACACGTACTGTCGAGTAGTTTATTTTCTGCGGCACTATCTGTCCCCATTGTTATTGCTAACAATAAAGCCTTCTCGTTAAGAAGTATGATGCTCTTTGTTGCCCGGACTTTCCTCTCTTAAATTTAAGAGCGACAAGACGGTTTGTTAATGCAAAGATAAGTGATTAGTGAAATAATCTCCTTGTTTTATGAAGATGTTTGAAAGGCTGGAATAAGCAAAATAGATTCCCTCGTACTTTAGACTAGTTAATCACCAATTGTTGATTGTAAACTTCGCCATTTAAAACGATACGCAATAGGTAGGTTCCAGGTGACAAATTCTTCAAATCAATTGAATTAGATTGATCTATGATAACTGGTGCGTAAACTAATTGACCAGTCGTCGAATAAATTTCGAGTGAACTTGGTTTCTCTTGCATTTGTATGGTGACAAAATCATTGGCTGGATTCGGATAAATTTGAATATTTTCTATTTGTGTTTCCGCTACTTCCAAATCTAATAAATAACGATCTTTATATTCAACACTTGTGACGGTTGTCGCACCGAAAATTGTTTGGGCAACTACTTGCAGAACAGGAATTTTTTGATCCTCTGCCCACCACGTGTAAACTACTTGACTTGGGGTTGGAATTTCGATCCAAGTTGGATCACCTCCAAAACTTATTCTTAACGAATCAGTAAAATCTAAAAAAGAAATGGTGCGAATAACATCAAATGTTCCAAATGGTGTGGTAATTTCTCCCCATCCATCCACTTGCGATGAACGTTCTTGATACCTTCTTAAAATTCCATCAAAACCCGGATTTAAGTCGATTTCGAAAAATGAATTTGAAATCCAATTATCACCAAAATTTAATGGTAATTCATATTCGACATCAATAATTTCATTTTTAATCGGCACTTGAATGCCTGCAATTTCCAACCCAACTCCAACCAATTCCACGCGATCTGATTCAATTTTGGTAAAAGTAACAGGCTTTTCAATTGAAACTCCGATTAAATCGGTTGCCGGAATGGCAAAATTAAAAGCATTTTGATAATAATTTGCTTGATAATCTGGATCAAACCAACCATTGTTAAAAACGAATTGATACGTAATACTGGCATCATTTATTTTAAAAAAAGTATCAATTCGTTGATTTGTCATTTCAAGACTGCTAAAATCCCAAATAAAATCTTCGCCTGTTGCTTCATAGCCCAAGTCAAAATCTGTTGAGATACTCACCAAAGAGGTATCCCCTCCGTCAGGAAAATCTCCTGAAGTAATTGTTATTTGACTGAAGGCGGAGGTCACAGACAAAAACAACGCAAAAATCCCTATTTTCTTCATCTAAGCAAATTTAATTATTCAAATTAATGTAAACCTACTAAAAATTTACCAGTTAAGCTGGACAAATTTAATTCTACTGATTTGTCTTGATTTTCTAATCTGCAAGAAAAGTTAAAATTAAACGCTACAAAAGGTTTTCCACTCACTTGATTTTGGATGATTTGGATTTCATTCATGTTAAAATTTTCTAATTTATTGACATCAGTAAATTCAGAACTATACCACTCACCATTTTTATACATCGACACCACTACACGTCCATAATTGTAGTTCTCGAAGGTATATTCAGGGGCATAATTCGCGGTCATTTCCCAAAAGTCCTTCCCTCCTTTAAAGCGCACAATCCGAGAAGTAGATGACTCATTTCCAACAACATCAACTATTCGATGTGTAATTTGATAAATTCCATCTTCAATCTCTCCTGAGTAAAACATGCCTGTGCCAACGAGCATATTGTTTAAATACCATTCATTCACCTCAAATTCATTTTCCGCTTGAACTAAGATTATATTATTTGAGCCTTGAATGCTAAAATCGGAAATGAGTTCTTTGTTTTCGAACCCGTGTAAAAAACTAAAGTCAAATACATCCGATCCATAATCGGTAAACATTGCCCTTCCTTGAATCCTGCCAAACTCGTCCAATTTCATCACATTTGTATTGACAAAATTTCCATTTTTGTCCTCTAATGAGAAATTGTTTTTTTGATTTCCTACTCCTCCAAAATCAAACATTAATTTTGCGTTTTCTTGCACCAAAAAAGAAAGTTGTTCACTCTCGAAAACATTATATCCGTCGGTTGTTCGTTGCTTTTCAAGTTGAATAAATTCTATTCGAATTTTTTCGTTTTTAATAGCATTCGACATTTCACCGTAATAGGTGGTTAATCCGTTTTTAGTACTTGTTCCAGATTTAATATCCACATTATCTAATCCTACCGTAAAATTTAACGAATCTGAATTGACAAGTCCTTTAATCTTGTAAATTGGATCGTTCCCAATTGGTAATTCAGGGTACGGTTCCTTTTCACAAGCCACCAGCAAAATAGCTAAAATGAGCGATATTGCACTAATTATTTGTTTCATTTTTACTTTCTAAGTAGTGTATAATTTAGTCCAAACGTGAGTGTTGTTTCACGGTCTTTAACGTTTAATTGTCTAAAAAAGGTGTCGTCCGTGCGATCAAACATTCCATAATTCATGGACATTTCTAGTCCTAAATAATCTTTAATTTTAAATTCATATCCCAAAGAAAATTGGAAATCTTGCTTTTTCATTCCGTTTTTCACCCCCCAATTGTTATTCACGGTTTGGATTCCAAGATCATCATTTAGCTTATAAGCCATATTAGACCTAACGGCAACTAATTGTTCCATGCCTACTCCAACACGAAAAATATTCTTTTTATTAATGCGGAAACTAGAATAAATTGATGGATTGACATAATAGGATTCTCGCATTTGAACATGACTCCAAGACCGGCTATAAGTTCCATCTGCTTTGTAGTTAATGGATTGATTTTCTGCTTCGAGTTCATCAAACTGATTATAATTTAACGTAACTCTTGCTCCCCAATCAAACCTTTTAAATTTACCAAGCCCTTGGTGATTGTAGGCCACCCCGCCATAAATTCGTTTAGTTAAAAGCAGATCAGAAGATCCAAAACTTTTTCCTAATCCTGCTCCAGCAAGCACAGAAATTGATTGCGATTGCGATAAAACTTTCGGTTCTATTGTAACTAAAAGTGGCTTTAAATTATATTCGCCTATTGCCTTTGTTGGAATTAGCCGAAGATCTACTGGAAAAAGCTCCGTGAAAGCTAAGTCATTGGTTTTAATTATTTCGTGGTTCATCGCTTCTGCACTTGTGCCGCCAGCTTGATCAGAATTATGAATCAAATCGAATGTTAATTGATTGTCATTCAAACTAGAAATAGTTCCTAGATTCAAATTTCCAAGATGACTTGGATCAGTCTCAGCTCCCTCATTTCCAACTTGACTATTTATCTGCTCAATTTGATCCGTTGATTCATTTGATACATTCGTGTTTGAATTTAAAAGCTGATTAACATTTGGATCAAGCGTCGAGTTAAAACCATTATTAGTTGATCTTAATCGATTTGATAACAAATTAGTAGTCGATGAATTATAAGTGTTTTTTATAAAATTCATTCTGGAATCGTTTCCATTCACCAATTGACTTTTGTTGTGGTTTGCAGATTTTTGAACAAAGGTTTGAGTTGGTTGGTATCCAATTCCAATAAACGAAACTAAAATTAATAAAATCGCCACTGCACTCCATCGGGCAAAAAAGATTCTTCGATCCGATTGATCCAAGAGCACCCTTGCTTCGTTCCAATAAGCTGGAGTATATTCATAATGTAAGCCTTCTTTAACGAGTTCGTTATTTGCATCTTCCCAAAATATAGGACTGTAATTTACGTCAACAGCTTGAGCAGCTGCTTGAAAAGCCTCGTCCATTTGAAGTTGGTTTTCAACCACTTGAAAATCAGACCAAAAATCTGGTGAATAGGTCGCAGAAGTTTCAAGTGCAGCATCGCGGAATGCGTCATCCATAAAAACGTCATCCAAATCTCCTAAACTCATTATATCTGGTAACACAAATCCTGTATTGGCAGCTTCTCGAAAAGCAGTATCCAGAGATTCATTTTCCAAATTAATCCGCGCATCTTCCCAGAATGATTTATTGTAAGCAGTTTGAAATTGCTCACTCATTCGAACAAATGCCTCATCCATATTTTTATCGTCTTCCACCACTGCTTATGCCCAAATTTCTTTATTATCTGTTTTTGAGATTTTCTCTACCATATCTCGCAAAAGTTTGCGAGCGTTTGACAAATGCCATTTTGAGGTCCCGTCTGATATTTCCAGAAGGTCTCCTATTTCTTTATGCGTATATCCATCAATCACGTATAAATTAAATACGTTTCTCGAAATATCTGGAAGTCGCTTAAGCAACCCCATTAAGACATCCATTTCTAATTTTGACCACACCCCATTTTCAACAGAAGTAACATGTATTTCAAGTTCACGATCTGTTTCTTTTGAATCGACTAATTGAAGGTAGTTTTTATTTTTTCTGAATTCATCAATAATGGTGTTCAAAGTAATTCGTCTTACCCAAGCCTCAAACGGTGTTTCTTCTTTTAATTTATCCAGGTTTTTGCAAATTTTGACAAAACTAATATTCAAAATATTACGCGCGTCTTCTTCATTTTTATGATAGCGCATGCACGTAGGCATTAATTTTACATAACACCACTCATAGAGCTTTTCTTGTGCGCGTCGGTCATTTTTCCGACAGGCTTCTATTAAAATGTGATCAATCATACGTGCACCTTTTGTTCACAAAAAGAACCAGCCGAGCCTAAACTCAGCTGGTTTGAATAAGTAGTTTGATTCACTTTATCATAATAAACCCATAATTATGATAAACTTCTCCATACATGTAACGGGAATTTGTAATTTAGGGTTGGTAAAAAACGAAAAAAAATTTAAATTTTATGTTAAACCTTTATGTAATTCGGCACGGAAAGGCAGTGAGACCGGAGGATGCAGCAAATGATTTTAGTAGAGAATTAAATAAAAAAGGGACAGCGCAGACCAATCAAGTTGGGGATCTTTTAAAGCGAACTGGGGTTAAATTTGATTTAGTTGTGACCTCGGGAGCAAAACGAACAGCTGAGACGGCAGAAATTGTTAATTTTCACATAAATGCAAAGTCAATCTATTATACCGATGATTTGTATTTAGCAGATCGTAAAAAAATTCAAAAAGTCCTTGCCAAAAATGGAAAAGGCGAAAATGTTATATTAGTTGGTCACAATGATGGGTTGAGTGATTTTGTTTCCTTTTTATCTGGAAAAAATTTGTTGCTATCTACCTCAATGTTGGTGCATTTGAGTTTTGATTTGAAAGATTGGTCAGAAATTGATGGCAATCTAGGAAAAATTGAGCTTATCTTTGAACCACATGTACATGCATTTTGATTACTAAAAACATTGATAAAATAATCTTGGGAATTGACCCTGGTACTTCGATTATGGGGTATGGAATCATTCATGTCAAAGGTCAAGAAATGAAACTTCTTACTTATGGTGTCATTCATTTAAGTAAAATTGCTTTACATCCTGATAAACTAAAACGAATTTTTGATCGTGTGGATCAATTAATTGTTGAGTATAAACCGGATGAAATGGCCATTGAAGCACCCTTTTTTGGTAAAAATGTTCAGTCCATGCTGAAATTAGGGCGTGCTCAAGGTGTTTCAATTGCAGCGGCGTTGAATCGCAACTTACCATTTGAAGAATATTCGCCAAAAAAAATTAAACAAGCAATTACCGGGAACGGAAATGCATCAAAAGAACAAGTTGCTGCTATGTTACTAAGATTATTTAATTTAAAAGAAATGCCAGCTCAATTTGATGCCACAGACGGACTTGCTGCGGCTGTTTGTCACCACTATCAAGGAGGTGTTGGTGAGCACAACAAATCGAAATCAGGATCGTGGAAAGCGTTTATTTCAGATAACCCAACAAGATTAAAAGAAAAAAAGAAATAGCTTGAATTTGCAAGGATTCATGCGGGGTTTTAATTTTGGTATGTAAATTGCCAAGGAATGATTGACTTTAGAATAAACAGTGATTTAAGTAATTTTAATTATCTTCGAAAAAAAATAAAAATGAAAAAAATTCTATTAGCACTTTGTCTTGGTGTTTTTTTGACAAATGTGAACGCACAATTGGTTGCACCTTATGGAGGCGGTGTTGTCTCTGAGAATGCGGTAATGAATAAAATTGATATTAAAGAAATTGGACGATCAATCCACGTTGCAACGGTTGAAGAAGGCCGTGTGGTGGTAAGACGTTTTTACAGAGGCGTATGGGAAGAGTTTGACAAAACGCCGATTGAAGGCATTTTCAAACTTAAAGACATTAAATTGTTTGCTTATAAAGCTGTTCCTTATCTATTTTGTTTTTACGACGGTAAAATGTCTGTAATTAGGGCAATTGCTGACAAATGGGAATTTGTAGGCGCACCGACTTTTGGTGAAGGTGTTGTGGAAAATCCTGAATTTTCAGTAATTGGAGAAAAACCTTTTGTGATTTATGAAGACAGTGATTACGACATGATTCGCATGATTTCATTGTTGGAAAATAAATGGTACGACGTTGATTTAGTTCCAAACAAAGGCGTTTTGTCTTATAAATTGGCAGCTAATTACCGCGGAGATTTATATTTAGCCTTGTTAAACGATGCAGGATTAAACTTTAAAAAAGTGGATCAAATGGTGGCTTCTATGAATGATTGGGAATTGCTTACCAAGCCTTTCAAAATAGATGGGTTGACTAAAATGGACGACTTTGAATTCATTGAAAACAAGGCTTATCTAACCTATTCAACTACTACTGGTCCTGTAATTATGTCTTTAGAAGATCTTTCTAAAAAATGGGAAACGGCTGAAAAAGCTGAAGACCCAGCAGTTATACTAGGTAAAGCAGATTATAATTTAAATATTTCTGAATATTACTTTATTACGTCATTAAGCGCAAGCGGCATGCCTCAATATGTAAAAAATAACAAAACAGGCGTTTGGGGCCTAGTAAAAGATTTATCTGAAAAAAAGGCGCGTGGTATTGCATCTACAGAATACAAAAACGTTATTTATGTTGCTTATGTAGATGATGAAACGTCTAAAGTTTTCGTTAAATCGATAGAAAAAGGTGAAGAGGAGAAAGAAGAATTAGCACCAACTGGTGACGAAAAGAAAGGTGAGGAGAAAAAGGAGAATGAGAAGAAAAAATAATCTCGAATAAAAAATTAAAAAGGCTATACCTCGGTATAGCCTTTTTTTTGTCCGTAAAGTGATATTGTAATCCTACTTCAAAACGGAGAGAAGGTGATTAAGCCTGTTTTATTTTTTCAGCGATTTCTTGCAGTTGATTCGGTGTTAGCGTTAGCTTTTGATTACTAAAATTCATATCCATCATCGCATTTATTGGCACTAAATGTATGTGCGCATGAGGTACTTCAAGTCCAATTACCGTTACTCCAATTTTTTTACATGGATAGGCTTTTTTAATTTTGATGGCAACCTGCTTTGCGAAAATCATCATTTCCCCCAACAGATCATCCTCCATATCGAAAAGATAATCCACTTCTAATTTAGGAATGACAAGGGTATGACCGTATTGAAGCGGAGATAAATCTAAAAACGCCAAAAACTGATCGTTTTCTGCAACCTTGTAGGTGGGAATTTCTCCGTTTACTATTTTGGTGAAAATTGTGGCCATTATCGAGAAATTTCCAGAATTTCAAATTTCATAATCCCACTTGGTACTTGAATATCCGCAATATCCCCAACAGATTTACCTAATAAACCCTTTCCAATTGGCGAATCAACGGAGATTTTTTTCTCTTTTAGGTCAGCTTCATTTTCAGCAACGAGGGTGTAATTTAATTCCATGCCATTGTCGACATTTTTAATTTTAACCTTGCTCAATATTAAGGCTTTCGAATTATCTAATCCAGCTTCATCAAGAATTCGTGCATTTGACAATGCCGATTCTAACTTGCTGATTTTAGCTTCTAATAGACCTTGTGCTTCTTTTGCGGCATCGTACTCAGCATTTTCCGACAAATCACCTTTGTCACGTGCCTCTGCTATTTGCTCAGAAATACCTGGACGTTCCACCATTTTCATGTGTCTTAGTTCGGCCTTTAGTTTCTCGTACCCTTCTTTTGTATAGTAATTTATATTTGACATGAGGTGCTTATTTAAACATAACAAGAGAGTCCTTGAAAGACTCTCTTGTTAAACAAATTTATTAAATTTTTTTAAATTACCTAACTATTGTTAGATTTTAAATTCTTACCCTTAAGTCTCTCAAATCATTTGATAGACATTCCAAGATCTTTCTTACAAAATATCTATCGACAATCCAATTGTATGCACACCACTGAACAATCTCGTTTGGCGATAAGCATATTGAATACCCAACATGTTTTTGTTCTTGCCTACAATAGCATCCACAGATAATCCAGCAGTTAAACCACTTAATGCAGTTACTCGTGCAGCATAACCAAAATCCTCTTGGAAAAGACCATTTTCGTACACATAACCAGCCATTAAATTAAATTTGGCTTTTTCTAAGGTCATTCCATAATCCAAACCTAATCTAAATTGATCGTTCGAGAACGAATTAGCTGTAAAACCTAATGCTAAAGTCAAGCGGTTAGTCTCAGTGAAATTGAAATCATACGATCCACCGATAGCTAATAAAGAAGGCATTTCGAAAGTTGCTGATCGTTGTTCTAAGGTAGCAAGATCCCCTGAATTCAAATGTTGCACTTGAATTGACATACCGTCACCTTTAAAATTCATCGTTGGACCGATGTTTTTTAAGGCAATACCGAACTTGATGTTATCTTCTTCACCAGTTACATATCGAATTCCAGCATCAATAGCCACACCTGTTCCTCTTAAATCCGCGATTGATTCCGAGATCACTTTAAAGTTAATACCTCCATAGATCGAATTAGAGAACTCACGTGCATAACCGACGTTGAAATTAGAAAACGTTGGAGAATACGTTCCGATACCTCCCTCTGGCAATTCAACCGTGGTGATATCAATATCTCCAAAAGTCATTGCCATAACGGTAACAGAAATCACACTGCTTTCAGAAACGCGTTGTGCAAGTCCTGCTGTATTCACATTTATACCAGCACCACCTAACCAATTTGTTCGATCAAAACGGATTTGAGTTTTATCAGTAAATGCTAAACCAGCGATATTCGTATAAACGGCATCAAGACCATTGCTACAAGCGATTCCTGCATCTCCCCATGCAGCACTTCTAGCCCAAGGATTGATTAATAACTCTGTCGCTCCTGCAGAACCAACTCTGTCCCCGTTCCCTGCAAAGGTCAATCCACTTACTGATAGCGCAAGCCCAGTTAAAACGGATCCCTTAATTAATTTATTTATTTTCATGATAAATGACTTTTAAATTAATACTTGTATGATCTACAAATTGTCCAAATCTGGTTGTCTCAGCGCACCATACCATTTAATAATCTTTTCATACTCTACAATATTTCCATTTTCGTCAGGAATACTTATTGTAATATGAATAATGTAAAGTCCACCAGAAATTGGAATAGCTGCATGATTTTTCAAATCCCAATCGATTGATGTCAAAGGGTCATCTTTTACGAAAGAACGTACCAATGCACCTTGCATATTAAAGATATTCACCTTACATCTTTCAGGCAAATTAGTGATTTTAACACGGTTATCACGTTTTCCTGTTTCGTACTCGCTGTAAGCATAGTATGGATTAGGAACAACATTGATATTATCAATCACTGAGATTAAACGATCCCCATCACTGGTAATAGATGGATTATCGAAACTGAAACCATATAAAGGAAACCCTAAGTTATCGTTATCTACAGTTCGTTCATCATAAGGACGATTGACACGAGCACTAATTTTTACATCAGACGAAAGTAATGTTTGATTTTCTGCCAAAATTGGTTCCATCACCCACATACATGTTTTCCAAGCATCTCTGTAATTGTTATTTCTTTCAGGCCCAGAAGGTTCCACATCCAACATTCCTCTCAACCAAAGACCTCCATCATAAAGAGGGGCTTCGTCAACGCCTGCTGTTCCTGCACCAAAAACATACACAAAGTGCATTCCTCCAAATCTTGGCACACCAGAATTATCGGCAAAATTAGATGTAGGATTCCAAATCATATCATCGCCATTGTCTCCTTGCAACCATGAATTTTCACTAAACACCATATTCAAGCGTTCTCCAGTGTTCACGTCAATTGCATAGCCAGGGAACCATCCCATACCAGTTGCATTAGTTAAGTCTCCTTCTGCCGCATTGTAACCTGCATCACCAGCACTTAAGCCTTGTTTATCAACAGATTTATCGCTTCTAGGCTGTAAGATCCAATCGCCATGTTCGGTTTGAGATAAATTGTCATTCATTTCGATAACTGTACATCTTGTCCATTTGGTTTTATCATCCGTGATCACAATATCCACATCATGAATATCTTTCATTGAGATAGTATTTTGAACCGACGATGCAGAAGTAAACCATGTTTGATTTGACTCGTACCAAGGAGATGATGTATTTTCACCAGGGAAACCAAATGGATTACCATAAGGCCCTTTTCCAACAAATTTAAATGGTGCAATACCTCCATTTAATAATTTCTCATAGTTCTGTTCTGACGCATCCAATCCAAAATCGTCGTAATGACATGGCTGATAAATCCAATTGTCGGCCACACAGCCAGCATTTGGTGTGGTAGCATGATTCGCAGCTTCTTCACTGCTTCCAACTCTAATCCAGTTTGAAGGATAGAATAAATCAGAATCTTCAATAAAATCTAACCATCTATTTGATGAATCCGCATAAGTAATCGTTGCACCAATTGGTGGGGTATAAGCATTTACACCAGCATTTACATAGTATTGTTGATTTACTTGAACAGAAAGTCCCCAATCCAAAATCAATTGCTCCCGAACCACAGAAATCAAATCTTCAGAATAAACAGTGTCTCGGATAGTTACTCCACCTTCAACGTAAGCACGTTCGATCCACCATATATCTTCATTAATATCATCCGCAGTTGTTCCAAACCCAATTCTGTATTCACCCCCTTTAAGGTTTAATGGATCAATTACTTTAACATCTATTGGACCAGAACCACTTTTGTAGGTAGGTTTTCTAACCTCTCCATTCGCAATAATCAAATCAACTGTTCCATCTGTTAACTCTAGGAACGTCCCACCATTTCCTTCACCCTCAATCTGGGTGATTTCTGGTTGAAACCCATAAGAAGTTGTGAAAATTCGTCCATCTGCTTCAGGTGTTGGATCATGTGGAATTCCCACTACTGATTCGATTCCTTTTCCAGAACCGGAAATACGTGAACGCAAGTAAGGTCTTTTTTGACCATCTAACAACGACGGATTATTTGGATCATATTCTTTGTATTGGTTGTACGCATAAGATACCGCCAAATAGTAGTATTTTTTGTGGTTTACAAGTTTTCTATCACCAGCAGCAAATAAATCCTCGGTAATTCTAAAGGATCTTCTTAAGCCAGCATCTAACGGAAACTCTCCAGCCGGTTCAACTACAACCGCTGGAATAGAAATATCTAATTCTTCATCGTACGTATAATTCACTAATTTACCAATCCCGTTTTTAACATCACTTTGAGCAACTAAACGAGCTCTTGATAAATCTGCAAGATCGGCAACTGACGCTAATTCATCTACCATCTGATAAACTTGGAATCCTTCGAATTTAAATTTATTATCATAAACAATACCTAATTCTAATAGTGAATCCGGGGTAATGATATTAATACGATCTTCCTCAACATAATTTTCTAATTCAACTCCTGCAGGATCGTTTAAGAATAGAATTAACTCATTCTCCATTTCTTGAATCGTCAATACTGGAGCAACAGGAGGATCAACTAATTCAAAACAGTTATCAAACAATGCTTGTGCTTTTGTATCTGCGGTTTTCAATGCACGAATAGGAGCTTCAAGATCAGACTCATTACTTTGTCCGATTACTACACCTACTGTAATATTATTCACAGCACCTGGTCTTAACGTAAATGGACCAGCAGATTGCAAGAAACGTCTATCAAAAGGTGGGTTTCCAACGCTTGTTTCGGACCAAGGATCCGCCGAAGGTGCAGCTACTGGGTAAGTTCCCCAATCTAATGGATCGGAATCATCAGGGAACATATATTTAGTAGCTACTCCGGAACCAGTCGTATTTCCATTTCCACCAAATTGCATGGTTAATCCATTTTTCCAAATACCTCGTAAATAATTATAATAATCAGATGCAGAACTTGGGTCGCCATAAGGGCTTCCATCTCGGTTATGATAAACAAATCGGGCCATACCGAAACGCTCATTATCGACAACATTATCGCCATACCCAATACCTAAACCTGGGTAAGGAATTCCGTCTTTTGCAAAAACTTCTGCAAGTAACACTGCTGGACCACTGCCATCAGCTACCGCTTTGTAAATTGGATTATCAATTCCATCGTTATCTAAATAAGGCCCCTCGAAGAAATCGATTCCCACAGCTGGTGGATTAGCGCCATAACCTGGCTGAGCTCCAACACCTTCATCATTTAAATCTCCATTGTAGCAATATCCTAAACCTCGAGCAACATCACAACCAACAAAATCGTCAGTTGAAAAACCGATGTCTGGATCTACCCATTGTCCAAAATAAGTTTCATATAAAGTTTGTGTACCACGGTTGATCAACTCATAGTTGTAGAATGTCATGTCATTGATTGCGTCATCTGTTGCAAAGGTGAATGCTTGCGCACGTATTTCCATTGCAATTGGATCGCCACCAGTTTCAGTATGAATATTTCCTTTGTCATTAAATACCCACCAGTTAGTTTCGTCACCAAACAATGTTACACGTCTATCATTTCTACAATCAACCTCTTCAGTAATATCATACCATGGATAATCTCCGTCAACTTCGGGATCATAAATTCCATTTGGAGTTTCACCTGGCTTAGCGTTGTCATAGAAAGGAGCTAGGTAAAAATCCTCACCCAAGGCAGTATTTCCATGAGCAGGCCAAGCCCGTAATCTATCCATAACTTGTTCTGAAGGTTTTTCAACCCCCTCACAATCTTCTGGAGCAGTCACTCCATTATCACAATTCCACCAGGCAATAAACTGTAATACTTCACTTTTTCGAATAGTGAAAAATTGATCAAATTCATCACAACGACTTGGAATTATTTCTGCTGCTCCATTGTCCCGCAACAAGGTAACATCAGCATTTTGAGGCACAAATGGATCAAAGTTACCAGAACCTCCGATCAAATCACCAAGGGGCCCTGGCCAGAAATCGTTTCCTTGACGGAACATGTGTGCAGCCAATTTAAGCTGACCATTAATATCTTCACCTCCCATCCAAAGGGCACCTGAAAATAGTACGTGATTCAAACTTCCTTTCGGATATTCATAAGACGCACGTGTATTTGCTCTATCTTGCCACAAGGACCCACCTGTTTCAATCAATGCTTTAATATTATTAAATTCAATGAAAAGCCTTTCATTAGCTGGTGCGCATCCAGCAGCACGACCATCTCCGCTCGCCAAACTAGGGCCTCTGTGACCAGGCAATACGTCAGCAAACGTATTTACCGCAAGACCTAAAACTAAAATACTTAGTACTAACTTCTTCATAATTTTTCTATTAAACTTTTAACCAATACTAAAAGTCAAATTTTACACCTAATCGAATTGTTCTTGGAATACCATAATTAAATGGGTTTTGCACTTTAAGTGCATAATAATCTCTAAATGATTGCTCATCTAATTGATTTTGAATTGAAGCTTGGAATTGAGAAGCTGCCAAATAACCATCATCATCAGGGTTTCCTGTCGCTCTATAAACATTTAGTACGTTTACAATATTAAACATGTTGGTGACACGCAAATAAACATTTAAATAAGCTGCTTTCTTTTTGTTTTCATCATCACCAAATTCTAGCATAAAGTTACGATCCAACTGAAGATCGATTCGATATTGCCAAGGTTTACGAGAACCATTTAATGAACCATCTAGTGGAGAACTGCCGCCCGCTAATAAAGCTTCGCCAGCCGCTTGTTTGAAAGCAGAGTAAGGCGTTCCAGAACCAATTTGAGTAACGATGTTCAACCCTGTATTTTCCAACACCCCAAATTTACCAATCATTGGACCATTGTAATCTTTACCACCTCCATAACGATAATCAAAAACAATGTTAAAACCATGTCTTTGATCGAAATTATAAGGGAAAATAGTTCTTAAGTTTGGCTCTCCTGAGTTTACTAATGTCAGAGCAGAGTTAGCATCAGAACCTGTTCCATTTGCAAACTGAAGTGTATAAGAAGCAGTCATACGAATATTACCTGTTCTTCTTAAATCGTAAGCTAAAGTTAATCCTTTAACAGTACCGAAATCTCTATTCCCATAAGTACGGTAAGTATTTGGGTAAGCAGAGAACACATTCACCAATTGCACTTGATCTCTTTGTTCTTTATAGAAAGCAGAGATTTTTAACGATGAAGTTTTTGATAACACTTGCTGGAAACCGAGCTCATAATCAATGGTACGTTCAGGTTTTAAGTTTGGATTATCGATAATTACGTTTCTAGTTTGTAAAAACTGATAATCAATCGGATTAAATCTATTTCCAGTTGTTGGACGTTTTGTTAAGATGTCATAATGAGCAAAGAAAGACGCTTCATCAGAAATAGGGAATGAGAAAGCCACACGCGGCATTACATTGATTTGAGGCTTGTAATCTTCGAATGAAGCAGCGGTTGGGCTTTTCAACGTATTATCTTGCAACCAAGGCGCAATACCTTTACTTCCATGAATCAAAGTTGGATCAGCGATTTCAACACCACTTCCATCGTACCACACATCACCATTTCTATATCCATTAATTGAAGTTGGATTATCTACATCATTTACATAAACCACGAAATCATCTCCAATATTATCCGGGTGTGAAATTGCAGTTCCATTATCAAATGCACTTACTTCACCAGCGGTTTTAGCTTCATACAATAAATAAGGGTCCTTTAAAACCGGTTGATTCGCATCAAATACATCCACACGAACACCTACGTTGAAGATGATATCATCAAACGCAAATTTATCCATTAAATATCCTGAAATATAAATCGGTTGGAATGCGCCAATTGTTCGCGCATAATTTTGATCAGCATTAAATTCATTAAAATACTTGTTAATATCAGTATTTCCTCTCACTTTTTTCCCTGTGTGATCGTATCCATACCAAGTAAAGTATGCATTACCAGAGTTTAATAACTCGTCTGGACTAAACATATCTAAGGTGAAGAAATCAGGATCAAGACCGTCAATTCCAACGAAATCAGTACCATCCGTGTCTAAACCTAATTTATTTCTTACATTATAATCAAAAAAGTATTGAGCATCATTATTTTCTTGACCTCCAAACTCACCTTCAGATGCGTTTAGTCGATCATAAGTGATACGAGGATAAGTTCCATAATAGTCAAAAGAGCTTTTACTTTTATCTAACTCAAGAATGTGACTATTCATATATTGTCGCGCGATCGTCCAAATGCCGAGCGGGTTACCACCAAATCCTCTATCCCATCTTTGCTCATATTCGAACCCTAAAGAAATTGCATGGTCATTTAAGTTAATTGTACCAGAACCTGTAACACGAAATTGATCTGCTTGATTATATCCATAAAAGTTAAATGGCGTTCCTAAATTGTTCCAAATTCCGTATACATTTTGAGGAACGTCTCCATTTCTTAGTCCATTTCCTTGTTCGATTTGGAACAAGTTTTCATAATTATCTACAGGGTCACCAGCAAAAATATCGAAATACTGACTGGTAATTGCTGCAAAAGCCGTATTGTTCGTTGACGGAGTAAATCGAACCAATGTATCCTTAAATCCATTGTGGATTAAACTATCATTGGCCTGATTAAATTCATAAGTTGTTTCTTTAAAAACTTCAAATTTACCAACGTGTCCATAATTAAAAATTCTATCTTGGTGCGTAGCATCCCATGTTCTTCCATAACTTTGAGAATAGTCAACCATTAAAGAGTAGAACGCATTTTTAATTTTTGAAGACGAACCTTCTGTATTATTATCAAATCGTTGTGTGAAACGACCATAAACTCTCCAATCTAATGAAGTACCTTGACCAAAATTATCGAAATTAAAAAGTGAATTAGAATAACTGTAGCTACTCGCGCTTGAGTATGCCATATTACCTCCGAAGGTTAGATTTATACTCGGCCCTGCATTCACATCAATTTTACCTGCGGCTGAAAAAGATCTTGCTCTTGCATTCATTCTCCAAGGAACTTGCTCAAAATTTGACAATGCAGGATCTGTAGAGGTTCTTAAAAAGTCAGTGTTATAATAAGCCCCTCCTCCATCATCGCCAGTTGGACGTAAAGGACCTAATTGAGAAGGATCTAATAAAGCATCTCTTACTTCTTTTTTAACTCTATATCCTCCACCAAAAACTGGTCTACCATCTAAATCATCTGTATAGTTAGCAGATAAGAAGAATCCTAAAATAGGTTTTGTTGCTTCACCTGTTGAATCACGTTTCATCAACAAAGGTCCAGAAATCATACCTTCTAATAGATTGTGCGCATATTTATCGAATCCAATTACACGACCATCATAACCAAGTGGGTCTGCACCATTAAAATAAAATCCAGAAGTAACCCCTTCAAAAGATCCAAAATATTTTGCTGAAGGACCTCTTGTTGTAATAGAGATAATACCTCCAGTTAAGTCACCATAATTTGCAGGAACCCCTCCGGTAATAACGGAAACCTCTTGTATTGCTGATTTTGGTAAAGAACTTGACCCCCTTACTTTAATCCCATCTATATAAAAATATGAATCTTCTGTACGTGTTCCACGGATACTTAGACCGTCAGAACCTTCTGCGTTATAAACACCTCCAACAGTTGCAGCAATTCCCGCAGCCGAACGTGTAGGCATTTTAGAAATATCCTCTCGAGTTACTTTAGCTCCAGATGCACCACCATCCGCGTCAATTAGAGGAACTTCGTAATAAGTAACTTCAACCACGTCTAACATTTCTTCAGAAGTTGACAATTCTAAAGGAAGTGTGGTTAAACGATCAGAACTTACAAGCACTCCTTCTTTACGGATGGTTGTATATCCAATAAATCTCACCTCTACAGCATATTCTCCTGGTGAAAGTGAGCTTATTTGATATTTACCATCAAAATCAGTTACCGCGAAACCTTTTTGCTGACCACCTTGAAACACCAAAACCTTAACAAAAGGCAATGCTTCCTTGGTGGTTTTGTCAGTAACAGAACCCTTAATTGTACCTGTTCCTGTTTGCGCAAAACCTGAACCTATTGAAAGTAAGAGTATTGCAAATAATAAATTTAATTTTTTAAGCATAAGTAAGCGTATTTGTTAAAAAACCTTAAAATACAGTAGCCCGTAAATATAGGTAATTAATAATTTAACTAACAAAAATAAATCACAAAAAATTTAAGTTCTCTTAATTAAATACAAAACTATCCTTTATTAATTATGGATAAAAGTGGCTAAATGAACAATTTCTTGTTTATTATACAAGTCTATTATTTCGCATTGGTTTTCCCTTTTGACGACGTTTGGCATTTTTGGCCGCACGTTTCATTCGTTTCCGTGTTTCTTTATCTTGATTTTTCCATTGATGTTTCCGAGTTCTTTTTTGCTTTTTGTAAGTACTCTTTACTTGTTTGCCTTTTCCGCCTCTTTCACCGCTCTTTACACTTTTGGCCCCTTTCTCCTGCGCATAATCTGGTGTAGGAATAATTACTAATGATGCAATAATTATTACTAATTTCGTTATTATATTAAATCTTCTAGTCATGGGACAAATATATTTAAGATACTATTTACTTGCTTTAATTGTGCCAACATTATTTTTTGTTTCGTGCAAAGAACAAAATTATCCAATCCCAGATGTGCCTGTAAATATGAGTATTAACCTTGATTTACCCTCATATAATGCTTTGAATGCGCCAGGTGGCTATGCTTATGTAACTGGTGGTTCGAGAGGAATCGTTGTCTATCGTAATTTTGATGAATTTGTCGCATTAGATAGACACTCTACTCATGATTCGGACAAAGAATGTGCTGTTGTCGAAGTAAATCCCGATAATGTTTTTGAGCTAATTGATACATGTTCAGGCTCCAAATATAGTATTTCAACAGGCGTTGTAATTGCTGGACCCGCTCAATATGCGCTCAAGCGTTACCAATCATACTGGGATGGTGCTTATACGGTCACTATTTTTAATTAATCGAAAAAAAGAGAGGTCGTCTTGTTAGACAACCTCTCTTATTAACTATTGAATTTGTTAAAAATCTCAAAGACTAATAACGATAATGCTCAGGTTTAAATGGTCCTTCGACACTAACACCAATATAATTTGCTTGATCAGAAGATAATGTTTCAAGTTCTACTCCAATTTTAGCCAAATGCAATTTCGCAACTTTTTCATCTAAATGTTTAGGAAGTGTATATACCTCATTTGCGTAATTACTGGAATTTGTCCACAATTCGATTTGTGCCAACGTTTGGTTAGTAAATGAATTTGACATTACGAAAGAAGGATGTCCTGTTGCACAACCTAAGTTAACTAAACGACCTTCGGCCAATAAAATAATATCATTTCCATTCACATTATAAATATCCACCTGCGGTTTAACTTCGAATTTAGTGTTTCCAAAGTTTTCATTTAACCAAGCCACATCAATTTCATTATCAAAATGTCCGATATTGCATACAATCGCCTTGTCTTTCATTTTTTCGAAATGACGTCCTACGATAATATCTTTATTACCAGTTGTAGTGACAATAATGTCTGCTTCACCAACTACATTATCCATTCTTTTCACCGCAAAACCATCCATCGCTGCTTGAAGAGCACAAATTGGATCAATTTCAGTAACAATAACTCGAGCACCAGCGCCTTTTAAAGAAGCCGCTGAACCTTTTCCTACATCACCATATCCAGCAACAACAGCTACTTTTCCAGCCATCATTGTATCGGTCGCTCTTCTGATTGAATCAACTAATGATTCTTTACAACCATATTTGTTGTCAAATTTCGATTTTGTTACTGAATCATTTACATTGATTGCAGGCATCACTAAGGTTCCGTTTTTTAAACGTTCATATAATCTATGAACTCCCGTCGTAGTTTCTTCAGAAAGACCTTTAATATCTTTTGTCAATTCAGGGTATCGATCAAAAACCATGTTGGTTAAATCACCACCATCATCTAAAATCATATTTAATGGTTTCCCACCCTCAAATGCAAATAAAGTTTGTTCGATACACCAATCAAACTCCACTTCGTTCATTCCTTTCCAAGCAAAAACAGGCACACCTTCAGCAGCAATTGCAGCTGCAGCCTGATCTTGCGTAGAAAAGATATTACATGACGACCAAGATACTTCTGCTCCAAGCTCTAATAATGTTTCAATCAAAACAGCAGTTTGAATAGTCATGTGCAAACAGCCAGCGATTCTTGCGCCTTTTAACGGTTTTTCAATCCCAAATTCCTCTCTTAAGGCCATCAATCCTGGCATCTCAGATTCAGCCAAACGAATCTCTTTTCTACCCCACTCAGCTAAACTAATATCCTTAACTTTGTACTTAAGTTGTTCTTGTGTATTATTCATTTTTAATTTTTTTTCTGTAAAAGATGGTGCAAAAATACAAAACAAGTTTCTAATTTGGGCAATTTTAAAACTAAAAGCATTGAAATTTGAGATAATTACCGTTTTAGAGAACGTTGATACCACCATTAAATTGTTGGAATATCAGCAATCTGCGCCCGAACTTCTCGATTTTAACATCTTATCATCTGAAGAAATCCGGATTTTCAAATCCTTTAAATCGGATAAGCGAAAACTAGAATATTACTACACGCGTTTTTTGTGGCAAGACTTTGAGATTAAATTACCAATTCAATACACAATGCATGGCAAGCCAATTATTTCAAGTGGTTATCTAAGTATTTCTCATTCGGGATCAGCTATTTTAATTGGATATTCTAAAAATAGAGAAATCGGTATCGATATAGAGTACTTTAATCCAAAAATAGCACTCATAAAGCATAAATTTTTGTCAAAAAATGAAATTAGCTCTTATGATACAACAAATTTAAAAGTGCTGACAGCGATATGGAGCATAAAAGAAGCTGTGTACAAAATGTTGGCAATTCCAGGGTTAAGTTTTAAAGAAGAAATAGATGTTACAGCACTAGGGGATAAGAAGCGTGTATTTGTAAAAACTGAAGGAAATGGTTTTTCTTTTGAATTTTCGAACCTTATTTTTGATCAATTTGTTATTTCTTACTGTTATAATTCTTCGTTATGTATTAAATTTTAATAAATTTTTTGTTAACTTTGAGGAATTGTGCGTCAACCAACCTATTTTAAATATTCATCGCATTTTAATCGTTTATGGCTGGTAATTTTAATAAATTATGAAGGGATTATTTTTTCTATTATTCTTTGGTTTACTTCTTTTACCTAAAATTGGATATTCAGTTGGACGTACTTGGTATCAACGCGCGCATCATGGAGGTGATGCTAGGCACCGTGTCACGGCGTTTTCAATAGGCAATAAAGGATATTTGGGTGGTGGTCACGTAAATTCTGGTGTGCTTATAACTTATTCAGATTATTGGGAATATGATCCGGCAACGAATACTTGGACTCAAATAGCCGATTATGGTGGAGGACAACGTTATCATTCAAGTGCATTTGTAATTGGTAACGCAGCTTATGTGGGTTGTGGTGAAAATAATTCGGGTGGTTACACCAAAGATTTTTGGAAATATGTTCCTGAAGTGAATACTTGGTTTCCTATTGCAGAATTAACAGCTATTGAAAGGCGAGGGTGTGTTGCATTTGCTATCGATGGAATTGGCTATTTCGGTTTAGGCCAATCTGATGCTGGTTATCGAAATGATTTTTTCCGTTATGACCCAGAAACAAACGTATGGTCAACAGTAGCTGATTTTCCTGGAACTCCAAGAAATGCCGCAGTGAGTTTTACGCATAATGGGAAGGGATATGTTGGAACGGGTCACATAACTGGTCTTGCGGTTAATGATTTTTATGAATATGATCCGAACACCGATACTTGGACTGAAAAGGCATCAGTTGGACTGCAACCTAGACAAGATGCTATTGGGTTTAGCATTGATGGGAAAGGTTATATTGGAACAGGAAATGATAATATAGATCAAGATTTTGGCGATATTTGGGAATATGATTTTGAGCTAGACACTTGGACACAAATTGAAGATTTCGGTGGAATCAAACGACGATATGGCGCAACATTTAGTATAGACAATATTGTTTATGTTGCGAGTGGTACCGACGGGACAAACTTGAAAGATCTTTGGGCATGGGCACCTTCCGTATCTATCGCAGAAAGCTACTTGGATGAAATCACCATCTCCTTGTATCCAAATCCTTCGAACGATTTTATACAAATTAATGCATCTCTTCCAGAAAATATTTTAACTGAATTTACCTATTCAATCACTGATATCAATGGTAAATTCGTTTGTTCAACTAAAATGATTACCCAAAGTGTGAAATTATCAAAATCGGATTTTGGTAAAGGGATGTACTTTTTGAATATTGCCTATAAAAATCAAATTTTTAAATCGGAAAAATTCATCTTTAATTAATGGATAAATTATATTCCATATTAACGAATGGTGAGAAAAAAATTGCGATTCTAATCGATCCTGATAAAATGAATCGTGAGGATGATTTACTTCCTTTAATTGAACGATTAACTTTTCTTCGACCTTCATTTTTATTTATTGGCGGTAGTTCGGTTGATAAAGAAGATTTTGATAGTTGTATTCGGATAGTAAAAAACAAAACCGATCTACCGCTTGTCATTTTTCCAGGATCACATCAACAAATTAATGAAAATGCCGATGGTTTGCTATTTTTATCGTTAATCTCTGGCAGAAATCCCGATTTTTTAATTGGGCATCAGGTAGAAGCTGCGCATCTTTTGAAAAAACTACCTATAGAAATTATTCCTACTGGATATTTGCTTATTGATGGAGGGAAAACTACAAGCGTATCTTACATTAGCCAAACAAATCCAATTCCAAGAAACCAAAACACAATCGCAGTAAATACAGTGATTGCTGGCGAGATGTTAGGGTTAAAAGCTATTTTTATGGATGCTGGCAGCGGTGCTGATTTCTGTGTGAATGAAAGCATGATCAAGGCTGTGAAAATGAATACCCAACTCCCTATCATTGTCGGAGGAGGTATAAAATCAATCGATGGAATCGAAACCGCGCACAATGCTGGTGCCGATGTGGTTGTAATCGGCAATAAAATTGAAGAAAATATCGACTTTCTTTTAGATATTAAATCTTATTTAGTTCACCTAAATAAAAAAAATGTACCTCATGAGAATTAAATTAAGCCTCATCGTTAGCTTTTTTGGAGTAACAGGAATAGCGCAAGTATTAGCTCCACCAACTTCAAATTTAGAAGCAGGAGTTTATACAAGTGCCATGACATTGGAAATATCTCACGAAGAGCCAGGTGTCACTATTTTTTACACCGTAAATGGTGATGACCCAAATGTATCCGATTTTGTATATAGTGGACCAATTTTATTAGATAATCGGGCTGGAGATCCAGATGTCGTTTCATTAATCCCCACTAACCCGGCTTTAACTTATCCTTTTGGCACCTATTCAGTTGGTCGAGCGTCGACAAGAGGATGGGTTCCCCCCTATTCGAGTGGTTATAAAATTAATGTTATACGTTACAAGGCTTTTAAACCCGGATTTGCTCCGAGCAAGACTGTCACTCAAACTTTTATTATAGACCCAAGCGGTGCCGATTTATACACTTCGCCAATTGTCTCCATTGCAGTTGATTTCTCTGATTTTTTCTCAAACAATCGAGGAATTTACGTTTATGGCGATCATCCCGATGGAAATTATGAGCAAAAAGGTTCGGATTGGGAGAGAATTGTCAGCTTAGAGTATTTCGAACGAAATGGAGAGTTAGCTTTCGCACAAAATGCACGGACCCGAATTCACGGAGGGGGTAGCCGACATGCACCGAAAAAAAATCTACGGTTGTATGGAAAAACGGAAGAAAATGAGAATTTTAAACATAATTTCTTTGAAGATACAGAGCTAGCAAAATTCAAACGAATCCTTCTAAAAGCTGGCGGACACCGACCTGATTGTTTTCCGAGAGATGATTTGGCTAACATGATTACTAAAGGAATTAATGCTGAACAACAACATTTTAGACATGTAATTGTGTTTGTAAACGGTGAATATTGGGGAATTCATTCCTTAAAAGAGCGTTTGGACAACTATATGTTGCAAAATCTTTATGGAATTGACGATAACGAAATAACTCTCTTAGATCAAGAATATGACGTTCAGGGAAATGGGTTTTCAGAAGACAGCGCCAAATTAAAAAATATCGAGTTATTTGTGGATGTCAATGATATGAACGATCCTGCTAATTACAAATATGTAACAGATCGAATAGATGTGGACAACTACATCGATTATATGTGTGCAGAAATTTATATTAGCAACGAAGATTGGGTGTATTCTAATGTAAATATCTGGCGAAAAACTGGAGGTTATGATTTGACAAAAGGACCTGGCCGTGACGGACGATTTAGATGGGCATTATATGACCTCGATGGAGCGTTTGGCGGGGATTGTTCGAATGCTTTTCACACAGTGAATACGCTAGCAGCAGCCACGATTATCGATGGTCCTTTTTCATCCTACTCACGATTTTTTAGAGGGATGTTAGGTAGTGATGTATTCCGTCTTAAATTCATTAACCGAATGAATGACTTAACCAATACGTGGTTTAAAAGTTCGGTGGTCACGCAGCGAATAGACTCGATGTACATGATGATTTCTTCAGAAGTTTTTGAAAATGCTGTTCGATGGAGATACCCATCTTTTGCAGATAACTTGGAAGACCGTTATGTTGAAGCACCAGGAATTGATCGATGGAACGAGTTATTTACTAATTTGAAACAATTTGCCAGTCGCCGACCAAGATTTGTGCGTAGGCACATGATGGAGAAATGGGGATATACGGATAGTTGTATGGTAACCATTAACGTAAATGACGTGACAATGGGACGTGTAAAAGTGAATTCAATCTTAATCAACGAAGCCTTGCCGGGTGTTGAGCCAAGTTTGTATCCGTGGACAGGTAGATACATCGAAACAATTCCTTTACCATTAATTGCTGTCCCACTTCCAGGATACCGCTTTATTGAATGGTTAGAAACAGGAGAAACGAATGATACCATTTCATGGGATCCAGCTGGTGATGAAACGTACACTGCTATTTTCGAGGAAGACGATACGTATCAATCGATTCGAATTAATGAGGTAATGTTGTCTAACGAAGCTTATTTAGCGGATGAATTTGACCAATTTGATGATTGGTTAGAGCTTTACAATCCTAATTCATATCCGGTGAATTTGTCAGGCTGTAAATTAGTGCGTGATGGTCACGAATGGACAATTCCAAATGACATGATTATCGCCGCAAATGGGTATAAGTTGTTTTGGCATGACAGTGAGACCTACCAAGGAAATCACCACGTCAACTTTAAGTTGACTAATGGAATAGATACCGTATTTTTGTACTCTCCGCAAAATGTGGAGATGGACTATTTAAGATATCCGATTACTCCAACTGACAATTCCTACGGAAGATTTCCGAATGGAAGTGAGACTTTTGCAAATTTTACTTATCCAACTGCCTTACAAAGTAATGATATCGCAAGTCTGAATGAAAATGTGAAAATATTGACTCCGCTATCGGCCTATCCAAACCCATCATCTGACCTTGTTTTTTTGAATAAGGCTGTGGATTTTGAGTTATACACAATAAATGGCTCCCTCGTTTTACGTCATAAAAATGTAAAACAATTTAGTGTGTCTGACCTAAAAAAAGGGGTTTACATTTTAAGAACTTCGGAATCAGAAACAATTAAAATTATCGTTAATTAGATATTTTGAGCGCTATGAAAAAAATTTTATTTATGTTCATTGTTGGAATGTCAAACTTGACGAATGGTCAGACATTCAATGAATTGATAAAGGTTGTTGCCAACGATCGAAGCATGCAAGATCAATTTGGTTATTCCGTAGACATTTCTGGAAATTATGCGATAATCGGTGCATGGTCTGATGATTTTTCGGTGGCTGATCCAAATATGGGGTGTGCCTACATTTTTGAAAAAGATGGCATTGCCGATTGGGAATTGGTGCAAAAAATTTCAGCATCAGATAGGGATGATTATGATCGTTTTGGTTGGTCAGTTTCAATTGATGGAAATTTTGCCGTTGTAGGTGCTTATGCCGAAGATCACAATTTATTAGACGCCGATGCTCAATTAAGTGCAGGATCGGCCTATGTGTACGAACGCAATGTATCAGGAGTTTGGAATGAAGTGCAAAAAATTATCGCAAGTGACCGAACAGCTAGCGATGAATTTGGTTGGGCAGTTTCTATTTCTGGCAATACTTTAGTTGTTGGATCTCATTACGATAATGAAGACGAAGATGGAGTTTCTTTTATCCATCATGCAGGATCAGCCTATATTTTCGATCGAATTGCAGGAGTTTGGACGCAAACAGACAAAATAGATGGTTCAGGAAGAGCTGCAGACATTGTATTTCCAGGAGGTGGCGGTGGTGGAGATGATTTATCGGACCAATTCGGCTGTTCTGTTTCAATTTCGGATGATCGCTTAATTGTTGGAGCGTATCACCATGATTATAACTCCTTCGGGGCAGCCCCTTTAAGTGAAGCAGGAATTGCCTATATTTTTGAACGGTCAGGAGGGGTGTGGGTTGAAGTTGCAAAGATTCAAAGTTCTGATCGTGCAGCAAATGACCAGTTTGGCTACGCGGTTGGTATTGACGGAAATTTTGCCGTTGTTGGTGCATTTACCGAAGATGAAAACAGCGCCGGTGGTGGAACTATGAACAATGCAGGATCAATGTATGTCTTTAAACGTTCGCTCGCAGGAGTCTGGTCACAAGTACAAAAAATAGTACCGAGCGATCGTGCTCCAGGAGATCGATTTGGGTATTCTGTGAGTATAGATAATTCAACAATCGTTGTTGGTGCCTTTCAAGCAAACACAGACGAATCAGGGGGCGCTTCATTGTCCAATGCAGGTTCGGCTTATACCTTTTCTTATGATCTAGGAACTGATACCTGGCCTTTATTGAACAAAATCGATGCATCCGATCGACAAATCGATGACGAATTTGGTGCTGCCGTTGCCGTGTCAGGAGATGACATAATCGTTGGTGCACACAAACAAAATTTAAACAGCGTTGGGGCAGATGACCTATCTGACGCAGGAGCAGCTTATTTTTTCGGGCAAGAATCTTGCACACCAATATTTAGTAGTCAAACATTGACATTATGCGCTGGTCAAACTGTCACTGTTGGACCATACACACACGGAGAGACTGGAGTATACGAAGATCTCATATTTTCAGAAAGCGGGTGCGACAGTATTGTGACTACAAATTTAACCGTTACACCTGCTCCAAGTTCTTCTCAAGAAGCAACCATTTGTTTTGGTTATGCGTTTGAAATTGGAGGATCGTCCCATACAGAATCCGGAGTTTATGTGGATACGTTAACGAATGTTTCAGGTTGTGATAGCCTTGTCACAACAACGCTGACCGTAAGTCCAGAAAATGCTGTAACACAAGAAAAATCAATTTGTTGGGGAGATAGTTATACAATTGGCGCTTCAACATACACGATGTCTGGCATCTACTTAGATGTAATTACCTCATGGGCACTTTGTGATTGTACCATTACCACTATATTAACAGTACAATTGCCAGTTGACAAGTCGATTACGCAAACATTGAGTGTTTTAACTGCTGGTGCAGATGACGCTAGTTATCAATGGATAAAATGTAGTCCTCTTGAAGTACTTATTGGAGCAACCAATCAAACTTATATTGCGCCAGAAGTTGGCGAATACGCCGTGATTGTTACAGAAGGCGTTTGCACAGACACTTCATCATGCGTTTATGTGGATTATCTTGGGGTTGACGAAAATTCAACAGAACTAAATTTTAATATCTTTCCAAACCCAAGTAACGGAACTTTTACCATCCTAACAAACCAATTGAATTCAGAAGGTTATAAACTGGTCATTCAAAATATTTTAGGAGAAACCATAAAAGAACTAAAATTGACAAATTTTACTACGTTTGTCGACTTAAACGACCAACCAGCAGGAATTTACGTCCTTTTAATAACCGACGGACGATCCTCCTACAAAACTCGTTTGTCATTGAATTGACTTAACTAACGATTGTTATTAAAACGCTACTATCTATTATTTTAACCTCCATTTCTTTTGGGTTCTTTTCCCAAGAATTTGAAGAATTAATTAAAGTTGTTGCGGGAGGCCGAGCGTTGGATGACCGCTATGGTTGGTCGGTCGATATTGACGGAGACTTTGCCGTTGTTGGGGCTTATGGAGATGATTTTGCAGCAGCCAATCCAAACATGGGATCTGTCTACATTTTGCAGAAAGTTGGCACAGAATGGATTCAAATACAAAAAATATTTAGTACTTATCGGGATGATTATGACCGTTTCGGTTGGTCGGTTGCCATTGATGGAGATTACATAATTATTGGTGCTTACCAAGAAGACCACAATTTAGCTGATGCTGATCCTAAAGCGAATGCTGGTTCGGCCTATATTTTTGAACGAAATGAGGGGATGGGGATTGGGCTCAAGTTGATCAATCCACAATAAATCTGACGAACCAAGCGCAAGGATTGTATTTGCTCCGGATTTCGAATGAATTTGGATATGCCGTTCACAAATTAGAGGTGAAATAGTTTAAATTATCGTTAATCCTTGTTATTTGATCGATTAAAATATCGTTTGTTTAGAAAATTCTTTAATTTTACCCAATTAAAACACATAAGAAACTGAGTGTTTTAACCGAGATTTTAAATATACAAAATATGAAATTGGTACTTGTCTCTGGATTACTTTTAGCCAATCTATTCGCTCATTCCCAAACTTTTACTCAAATTTTTAAGGCGGCTGCCATGGATCGAGAAATTGATGATCGTCTTGGCTATTCAGTGGATATTTCTGGTAACTACGCAATTATTGGTTGTTATGGCGACGATTTTGCTCCAGTCGATCCTAACATGGGCTCTGCTTATATTTTTGAAAAAACAGGAATCGAAGATTGGACATTTGTTCAGAAAGTTTCTGCATCTGACCGAGATGATTATGATCGATTTGGATGGTCGGTTGCTATCGATGGAGATATAGCTGTTGTAGGAGCCTATCAAGAAGATCATAATTTGGTTGATGCTGCCCCACTTTCGAATGCAGGTTCCGCTTATGTTTACACAAGAGGAGTTGACGGCGTTTGGTTTCAAATGCAAAAACTAATTGCTTCTGACCGCACTGCAGGTGATGAATTTGGCTGGGCTTTAGATATTTCTGACAGTACAATTATTGTTGGTGCTCATCATGAAGGACATGATGCATTTGGCGGTGCATACGAATATCATGCAGGTTCGGCATATATTTTTGATTTAAATTTGGCAGGAACATGGGTAGAAACACAAAAAATAGTAGGTTCACAAAGAGCAGATGACCATGTATATCCTGATGGAAGACCTGACCCAGCTGATGAAAATTTGTCCGATTTATTTGGAGGATCAGTGGCTATTTCTGGAAATTATATAATCGTAGGTGCACACAATCATGATTATGGATTAGGTGGTGTTGGAACTGGATTTTTGTGGAACCAAGGAATTGCTTATGTATTTGAGCGTTCTGGAGGTGTTTGGACAGAAGTGGAAAAATTACAAGCAACCATTCAAAAAGCTTGGGACAGGTTTGGGTATGCGGTAGATATTGACTCAACTTTAGCGGTTGTAGGTGTTTGGGCAGAAGATGAAAGTGAATTTGGAGCTGCATCATTGATGAACTCCGGCGGGGCTTATATTTTTGAAAGAGATTTAAGTGGAAACTGGATTCAAGAACAAAAATTAGATGCAAGTGACCGAACAACAGGTGACCATTTTGGAAGAAGCGTAGCTATTGATGGAGACTATTTAGTGATTGGCGCCGAACAAGAAGATATAGATGGTGATGGTGGTTTAGGAGATACGCTTTCCAATGCTGGGGCAGCTTACATCTTTTTAAAAGGTGGAGGCGGAACGTGGACTGAAATTCAGAAAATTGCTGCTTCTGACCGTAATGACTTAGATTTATTTGGGGATGATGTAGCCATTTCAGGCTCTACTATTTTGGTTGGAGCTTGGCAACAAGATTTGGATGCAGATGGAGGAGCTGAATTGGAAGATGCAGGCGCAGCTTATTTTTATAGTGCAATTGTTTGTGAAGAGATCTTTAGCGAACAAGATATTACCATTTGTGAAGGAGAAACCTATACAATTGGTGAAAGTATATATTCAATCACTGGCACTTATGTGGATACTCTTTTAAATGTAGATGCATGTGACAGTATTGTTACCACTAACCTAACAGTAAATCCTCGTGTTTACCATGATCAAGTAATTTCGGTATGCTTTGGATCAACGTTTGAAGTTGGAGACAATGTTTATGACGAAAGTGGAAGCTATTCGGATACTTTAATTAGTATGACAGGATGCGACAGTATTGTAACTACGAACCTCACCGTTGATGAAGAAATCACCTTTGAGCAATCTTTAACAATTTGTGCAGGTGAATTTATTGTAGTTGGTGGTACGATTCATTCAACGTCAGGAACATTTGTAGATGTTTTGATTTCAGAATCATTGTGTGACAGTACGGTAACAACAAATTTAACCGTTTTACCAGCTATTGATGTAACCGTAACGGTAGATGGATTTTTAATGACAGGAGGTGATCCCGATGTCTTAACAACCACTTTCCAATGGGTGTTATGCGATCCATATGAAGAAATTGACGGAGCAATAGATCAATCATACTTAGCCCTAGCATCGGGTGACTACGCAGTAATTATTATGGATGGAGATTGCTCCGACACTTCTGAATGTGTAACGTTAAGTGATGTTGGTTATATTGACTTGTCAAATGGATATATTTCACTTTATCCAAATCCGACTGAAGGAACATTTACGATTGAACTAGCTGATTTTACGTCTTCAGTTAAAATTGAAATTTTGAATACTCTTGGTAAAGTAGTTTATTCAAACCTCTTAACTTCGCCAAAAACGATGCTAGATATCAATGAATTCGCCGATGGAATTTATTTAGTGCGATTAACTAACGCTGAAAAAACAAACCTAATAAAGTTGAGTAAAAACTAAATCACAACTTTAGCCAAATAAAATCAAAAAGGGTGTCCGAGTAGTCGCGACACCCTTTGTTTTTTTAGGCGAATAAGTCGCTCAAATCTTTCAAATGTGATTCTAACCGTTTGAGTTAAAAAGTTACGACGTTCATTTCAGCTCCAATTAAATATCTAATTGAATTAATTTCATTTGAGTGCTCAATTTCAGAAAGGTGAATCCTGATTTGCTCAATTAATTCATAAATTTCAGCAATTCGACAGTTTACACTTTTTGATTTTAACGAATTTTTTTTATTTGTCTTCATACTTATTTTTTTATTTTGAAGCACGACTTGCTGGTAAATTGGTCGAAAGAATAAAAAACAGGAAGGCAAAGAAAATTTTGAAAAATAGAAAAAGAAAAGATAAAAAAGTTGCACGAAATTTAACAGAGCCTCTTGTGAATCGAAATCCATTTGAGCTTGAATTTTGAATCAAATCTACCGTTAAGGTTTTAAATGCTTAATTTAGTTGCAGTAAATAATTCATCCGCTATGAATCGACTTAAAAGTTTTAAATATGCCTTTAATGGTCTCAAAATCCTCATTAAAGAAGAACCTAATGCACGAATTCATCTATTAGCAAGTTTAGTGGTTATTATGCTATCTGTTGCCCTTGAAATAAATGTAATGGAGTGGGTTGCGGTTGTTTTTTGTATTGGATTTGTACTGGTTGCCGAAACCTTTAATACCTCGCTAGAAAAAATTTCCGATTTTATTTCACCAGAGAAAAATGAAAAAATAAAAAAGATAAAAGATTTAGCGGCGGCGGCGGTACTTTTAAGTGCGTTGACGGCACTTACTACTGGTTTAATCATCTTTATCCCCAAAATTTGTCTCTATTTTTAAAAGTGTAAATCGGCGAATGACTTTTATCCTAACTTTGCGGAAGGGCCTCAAATTGCAATGAATGTTCAAAACGAAAGATTTATTTAATTTATTCAGAAAAAGAAAAACCACTCCTTCGCTAGTGCTTTTGATAATTTTATTAATCCCATTTGGATTAGGTGCTCAAAATCCGGATTTAGGTAGTTGGAATATTTTAAACATAAAATACAAGATCAATGATCGATTCAGTATTTTTGGTGAAGGACAAATTAGATCGTTAAAATTTTATGACCATTTTCATTACCATGAATTTAAAGGTGGCGTGAATTATAAAATTCATGAGAATGCACAAATAACCTTGGCTGGAGGAAATTATCAAACGTATAAAGAAGGTGGTGATTTTGTGCTCCCAAAAAACAACAATGAGATTAGGATTTGGCCACAATTAATTCTTAATCAAACGATCAACCGCCTAAAAATAGAACAAAGATACCGCTTGGAAATGCGTTGGACAAATGTTGGATACCGGAACCGATTTCGTTACAGAGTTGGGATTTCGTATGCATTTGGAAAGGACAAAAAAGGATATCGCCCTTTTCAAACATCCCTAAACAACGAACTTTTTTTTACCAACACTGCGCCGTTTTTCCAACGAAATAGGTCCCAAATTTCGTTCAACTATAAACTTACGAAACACGTAGCTGTTCAATTAGGCTACATCCATCAATTTGACTACCAAATAAATGACGAAACAGGACGGGACTTTCTAGTGGTTGGTTTTTATTATGACTTGTTTTAAAATTAAGAGGCACTCGATCAAGGGGAATTTACTAAAATTAAACCTCCCATATTATTTTCTTTAAATTTAAAAAAGCAATACGAATATTTGCAAAAATAATACGCATCATGTCCAGAAAACTAACACTAACGATTGAAAAGGCGATTTTAGAGCAAGCGAAAGTTTATGCAAAAAATACTAGCAGAAGTTTATCTGAACTTATTGAAAATTAGTTGACTATTCTTACGCAAGAAAAAGATGAAGTAAAACTTTCGCCCAAACTAAAAAAAATTGTTGGTTCAGTTAATCTTCCTTCAAATTGTGACGATGATATAGAATTTCGTTCTCATTTAGAAGAAAAGCATTTATAAAGATTTCAAGCATAGCGAACTACCAGTTTTGACGTCGGACGAATTGTGTTTAAAACTAACTATACTCCCAGCTATAGCGTTGCGTTAAGGATGGCAGTGGTTAGCCCGGAATCCGGCCCCCAACGAGTTGGGGCGGGTGAGGACTATGAACGTACAGCCTGCCCCAGCACATACCGACGTTTCAGTCGGTATCGTCAGGGGAACGCCCAAGAAAAACATGATTTTTTCGTCAAAACAACTCGAAATAGCCCGCTATTACTTCGTCGCTTTTTCTCAAACTCAAGCTTTTCTGCTCGATCTGGATGAAATTTAAAATCGAACGAAGGTTTTTAGGTGGTAAACAAGGAAATGGTCGTCAATTTATAAGTTGGATTAATGCGGATGACTTTTGCCGATCCGTTCATTTTATTCTAAATCATGCAGAAATTGTAGGTCACATAAAACATAAACTCACTCAGATAAAAAGAGCCAACGAATTATTTGGCGTGGGTAATGTCTCGCACAGATTTACGCGGATTTATTTTGAGAGAATTTGGCGTGCAATATCTCCCCAGATTTCAAAGATTTACGCGGATGTTTTTTAGTATGAATTGTCCGTATGGAAAAATGCGGATTTTCGACAGGTTATTAAAATTGATTACTAATATTTTGAGCCCTTTTGTAAAACTATTTAGGATTAGGTGGTTTTTGTGATAAGCAAATTCCTAAGTCATTTTGCAAAAAAAACGAAGAAGTGCGTAATGTTATTATCTTCACAAAAATAAGATTACAGTTACATGCAACATTTTAAAGTTGAAACTATTCACCATTTTTGGCGTGTTGTGTGTGTTCCCATAAGTATTTTGTTTTGCACAGGTTTTGTAACGTTATTACCCTCTGGGCCTTGGTTGATTTTGCCAATGATTGTGTCGTTTTTATTTTATTTATATTTAAATAGGTTTACTAAAAGTTTTATTCAACTGACTTTATCTAACGAAACACTTTGGATTGTAAAGAAAAAAATTCCGTTTTTACGAGGTACAAAAAATTATGAAATTAACCTTAAGAAGGTTTTTGAGCTTAAAATTTTGACAGGTAATTATGGTGTATATAGTTCTTATATAATTACAGCAACTAAGAGAGATAAATTAAGGATTTCAAGAAATAATAGTTGGAAAGAAGACAGAGATGATTTCAGAATTTTTATTGATTCAATTGAAAAATCTTTGAAAAAAAGGTTTATGCCTGGTGAGATTTTTACCAACTATACTACCCCCGATTGAAGCGGCAACATGGGGAAATTTGGCCCTAGGAAACTTAGGCTTTGCGCGTGACCAGCGGAAACGGGCAAAGCCTTTAGTAGACTTGTGGCAAATGAGCCATTTAGAGCGTAAAGCGGGAAATAGGTTCTGAATAAAATTATGCCAAAACGCTCCTTTTAGAACAACTTGGTGACATTAAGCTAAACTGTTGTCCCAGCCTTTGAATACGGGCTCGTAGCCTTGCTGGATGATGGTTTGTACGAATGCGGCGGTGGTGCGTTTGTCGTGGATTTCGAATTGCTCTAAATTGACGTTTGGATTGGCATAGCCTCCGGGGTCTGTTTTAGAATCGGCGCTGATGGAGGTGATGCCCAACTTGATGACGTTGTTTCGGAATTTTTCTGACTCGCGCGTGGACATGCTTAACTCAATTTCTTGGTTAAAAATTCGGTAGGCGCAGATTAATTGTACCAATTCTTGATCGGTCATCACGGATTTTAGTTCGACACCGCCCGCGCAAGGACGCAAGCGCGGAAAGGAAACGGAATAGTTGGTTTTCCAGTATTTTTTCTCTAAATAATTGAGGTGAGCGGCGGTAAAAAACGAATCGGTACGCCAATCTTCTAGACCTATTAAAACGCCCAAGCCCATTTTATGAATGCCTGCTCGGCCAAGACGGTCGTGGGTATCCAATCGATAATCGAAATTGGATTTTTTGCCTTTTGGGTGGTGAATTTTATAATTGTGCCGATTGTAGGTTTCTTGATACACCAAAACGGTGTGTAAGCCTTCGGCGATTAATTCTTTGTACTCCTCTTCCTCCAAGGGTTGCACCTCGATAGCGATGTGTGAAAAATGGGGCTTTAACAAGCGGATGGCATTTTTGAAATAAGCTAACCCAACGGTTTTATTAGCCTCGCCTGTCACCAGTAATACATGGTCGTATTGATTGACTTTTAGGACTTCAACTTCTTTCAAAATTTCGGCATCGGAAAGGGTTTTGCGCGGGATTTTGACATCTAAACTAAACCCGCAATAGGTGCAAATATTTTGACATTCGTTGGACAAATACAGGGGCGCATACAATTGGATGGTTTTGCCAAATCGTTGCTGGGTGAGTAAATGACTTTTTCGTGCCATTTGCTCTAAATAAGGTGCAGCGGCTGGGGAAATTAGCGCCTTAAAATCGGCTAAGGTTGGATTTTGTGCCGCCAAAGCACGTTCGACATCAGCAGCGGTGCTGCCATAAATCTCGGAGGTGATTTGGTCCCAATTGTAGGTCTCGAATTGTGTTTGATAGTTCATGTGATTGACACTTGTGCGCTAAATGGTTTATTGATCTACTAAAAAATCGGTGAGTGGACTGCTGGCGATAGCTTGATTGGAAACGGTGGCTAATTTGGCTTCGAATGCCATTCGCCCTGCCTCGACAGCTATTTTAAACGCTTTTGCCATTAAAACGGGATTGGAAGATACAGCGATGGCAGTATTGACCAAAACGGCATCGGCACCGAGTTCCATGGCATAGGCTGCGTGAGATGGTGCGCCAATTCCTGCATCAACCACTACCGGCACGGTGGCTTGTTCGATGATGATGCGCAAAAAATCGTCTGTTTTTATGCCTTTATTACTTCCAATTGGCGACCCTAATGGCATAACTGCTTGCACGCCTACATCTTGTAATCTTTTTGCCAAAACTGGGTCGGCATGGATATACGGTAAAACGACAAAGCCCAATTTCACCAATTCTTCTGCCGCCAATAAGGTTTCTATTGGGTCGGGCAGGAGGTATTTTGGATCGGGGTGGATTTCTAATTTTACCCAATTGGTTTCTAAAGCTTCACGTGCCAATTGGGCAGCAAAAACCGCCTCTTTTGCGGTGCGGACGCCCGAGGTATTGGGCAACCAATTAAATTGTTGGCGGTTTAGGTGCTTTAAAATTTCATCGTCAGAATTATTTAAATCCACTCGTTTTAAGGCCATGGTGACCAATTGTGAGCCTGAAGCCGCAAGTGCCTCCCCCATTTCTTGATTCGATTTAAATTTTCCCGTGCCTGTGAATAGACGCGAGGAAAAGACTTTTCCAGCTATGGTTAATTCACTCATATTTTTAATTTTTTGTGGATTTGTCCCACTAATTTCTTTTTATCGGTTGCATTTTTTATCAAGCCAGAAACGGCGATTCCGTGTACCCTAGTTTTTTGCATTAACTCGTCGATGTCTTCTACTAAAATTCCGCCAATTGCAACCACGGGAAGGTATATTTCACCATTATCCAATGGTAAGATAGTTTCGTAGCCGTTTAGCCCCAAAATTGGACTTAGTTTGCTTTTGGTCGTGGTATTGCGATAAGGTCCTAGCCCAATATAATCGGCACCATCCGCTTGTCGATTGAGACAATCGGTTAAGGTGTTGGCTGTTCCTCCAATTATTTTATATCTCCCTAACATTTTTCGGGCTTGTTGAATTGTTGTGTCGTCTAATCCAAGGTGTACCCCGTCGGCGTCAATTGTTAG
The DNA here is from genome assembly GCA_044361315.1 of Crocinitomix sp. GTDB lineage: Bacteria > Bacteroidota > Bacteroidia > Flavobacteriales_D > Crocinitomicaceae > Crocinitomix. The sequence goes on from JBIKJA010000014.1 coordinate 85,386, forward strand.
TGCGATTTCTATATCGTCGTTAATAATTAAGAAAGCTTTGTTTTTACAGATTTTTTTTACTTTTTCGGCAATCGATAAAAAATCGAGGTTGGGATCTTTAATTCTTAATTGCACCCAATCGATCTTAGCATCCACGGCGGCCTTTACCTCGTTCAAAATCGAAGTTTCGCTGTCGCCATTGGTGATATAGTGTAATTTACTAATCTGCATCAAAATCGTCTATTAAGTCTGTTTCTTCTTTAAAATTGATGGCTGTATGTCCCAAATAAATGGCGTAACAATTTAAGGGGATACAAACCAATGTGGCATAAAAGGCATCGTTCCAAATTTCCAACTTCCCTGTGGTGATCACCAAAAACAACATGATGGTAATTGAAATGATGTTGAGCCGATTTGCCCAAGGATGAAGTTTCATTGGGTTTACCGGATTTCCCTCTCTTTTCGCTAAAAAAGAAAATAAAAAAGTTATTCCCACCAACAAAAGGATTCCAAAAATGCTGTAAATAGAACCCAAAAACCTAAAATTATCTTTAAAAATAACCGCACTTAAACTGAAATAGGTCATTAAAACCAAGTTGAGCACATTTACAAGTAAAAAAAGTGCCTTTGCTTTTGGAGTATAGCTAACAAGGCTTCTCATGTGTGTCTTCCTAGTTTAGAATCGTCACTTTTTAAATACCTTTCGACATAGCGTTTCGCGCGCAGTATTGCTTTGTTATTAGGATATCCTTTGGCCAAATTGGCGGCTAATGCACTTGAAAAAACACAGCCACTTCCGTGCTTAGGACTGTAATTCCCTGCTTTTGGTTTATAAACTGTCCATTTTCCCTTTACGTACAAAAAATCTTTGCCGATTTCGGTGGGATGGTGTCCTCCTTTGAGATAAACATGAACCAATGAACTCAAGTTTTGCGCTGCTTCCGGCACTTGATCCGTTGCTGCCAATTGTCCCATTTCATTCCAATTGGGAGTCACCCAATCGACTAATTCGGGAATTTTTTCAAGCTGAGCGGTGGTGTGATTAAAATCAAATCCTGCACTTGCGGACAAAATAGGATCCCAAACTACAATTGCTTTTGGATTGTTATTTTTTAAGATGGGCAAGATCTTCACCAAAAATTCGAACGAAGGCACTAAGCCAATTTTAAACGCATCAAATTGATATCGGTTTAAAAGGGTATTCGCTTGCAATAAAATTTCATCTTCTGAAATCCAATTCGGCGTTATAAATTCATCTTCGGTTTGGATGGTATTGGCAGTTTGTACCGCCATTCCAACACATTTATGTTGCTCGAATGTTTTAAGGTCTGCAAGAATTCCTGCACCTCCACAAGGATCAAATCCAGCGAGTGATAAAATGACTTTTCTCTTTTTCATTGGATGGTTTCTGCAAAGGTGAAATACTTGTTCCAAATTGAACCGAGGATGGCATACCCATCAAATCCCAATTGTTCGCACTGTGGAATTCGTGTATTGTCGATGCCACCCAAAGCAATTATTTTTCGGTTAATCGTACTTAAAAATGAACTCAAAATCTCCGCATCATTAAATGCCGAAGCATAGCCAACCTTGGATATACTGTCAAAAATAGGACTCAAAAAAACATAATCCGTGCGGAAATTTAAGGTTTGAATTTCGGTAAAACCATGCGCCGAATAGGAAACCAAATCGGGCTTTACGCCGTGTACATAAATTTCACCTTCCTTTAATAAAAGTGGGCGGGTATCACAGGCGCTTGTTAATTCGTCCGTGGTACTTAATTGCGCCAAGCCTTTCCGATTGATATTGATGCCTGCCAATTCAAATTCCTTAATTAATTCATAATGCGAATGCAAAACCACCTTGTGGTGATAATCAGGAATCATTTCTAAAAAATTAATGATTTCCTCTTTTGAATAATCTGGTTTTCGGACGTGCAAAAAATCCCATTCATCTTGCATCAAATTATTGAGCAACATGGTTTCATGTGGCAAGGTTTCAGGATATGTAAACAAGATTTTAAGCACCTGCTGATTCATTGATTTTTTCAGGTTCTACATACAGATCGCCCCCATTTTCTTTAAAGGTTTCCGCCATGTTTTTCATGCCTTCTTCAATCGCATTGTCCCCATTTAATCCATGCTCATAAGCATAATCGCGCACGTCTTGCGTGATTTTCATCGAACAAAAATGCGGGCCACACATCGAACAGAAATGCGCTACTTTTGCGTTTTCGCTTGGTAAGGTTTCATCGTGGAAGGCACGTGCGGTGTCCGGATCTAAAGCTAAATTAAATTGATCTTCCCATCTAAATTCAAAACGTGCCTTACTCATGGCATTGTCACGGTGTTGACTTCCAGGATGTCCTTTCGCTAAATCCGCTGCGTGTGCGGCTAATTTGTAGGTAATTACGCCCACTTTAACATCGTCACGATTCGGCAAACCTAAATGCTCTTTTGGAGTTACATAACACAACATGGCAGTACCATACCACCCAATTTGTGCAGCACCAATAGCCGAAGTGATGTGATCATAACCTGGCGCAATGTCAGTCGTTAATGGACCTAAGGTGTAAAAAGGAGCTTCGAAACATTCTTGCAATTCTTTTTCCATGTTTTCTTTAATCATGTGCATTGGCACGTGACCAGGCCCTTCAATCATGACTTGTACATCATGTTTCCAAGCAATTTTTGTCAATTCACCCAAGGTTTGAAGTTCAGAAAATTGCGCTTCGTCATTCGCATCTGCAATAGATCCTGGACGTAAACCATCTCCCAAGGAAAAAGCGACGTCGTAGGCTTTCATGATCTCGCAAATCTCTTCGAAATGAGTATACAGAAAGTTTTCTTTGTGGTGCGATAAACACCACTTTGCCATAATCGAACCGCCTCTTGAAACAATTCCAGTTAAACGTTTCGCGGTCATTGGAATGTATCGCAATAAAACCCCTGCGTGAATGGTAAAATAGTCCACCCCTTGTTCGGCTTGTTCAATCAAGGTATCACGGAACAATTCCCAGGTTAAATCTTCGGCTTTTCCGTTGACCTTTTCTAAGGCTTGGTAAATCGGCACTGTCCCCACCGGAACTGGCGAATTTCGAATAATCCATTCACGGGTTTCGTGAATATTTTTTCCGGTAGACAAATCCATAATAGTATCAGCACCCCAACGAATTCCCCAAACCATTTTCTCCACTTCCTCTTCGATAGATGAAGACAAAGCCGAATTCCCAATATTTGCATTGATTTTCACCAAAAAGTTTCTGCCAATAATCATGGGCTCACTTTCTGGGTGATTGATATTATTCGGCAAAATTGCACGACCTGCAGCAATTTCATCACGAACAAATTCTGGGGTGATGTATTTTGGTGTGCGCGCTCCAAACGAATTACCAGCATGTTGCGGCGCAATTTCAACAATTTCTTGCAATTTTTGATTTTCACGAATCGCTACATATTCCATTTCAGGCGTAATGATTCCTTTTTTTGCATAATACATTTGAGAGACATTATGACCTTTTTTAGCCACCAAGGGTTTTTTCAAATGTTCAAATCTCAAATGATCCAAATCAGAATTATAGAGTCGTTCTTTTCCAAAATCGGAAGAAATCTCGTTCAATTTTTCAACGTCCCCTCTTTCTTCAATCCATTGTTGGCGAATGGCAGGAATCCCTTTCTTTACATCAATTTCGATGGCAGGATCGGTAAATGGTCCTGACGTATCATACACCACCACGGGTTGATTTTTATCCTTAACAAATTCGCCACGGGTAAACATTGCTTTTGAATCGCTGAGATTAATTTGGCGCATTGCCACGTTAACACTTGGATGAATTGAACCAGTTACATAAATTTTTTCTGAACCTGGAAATGGATCACGGGTAATCTTCGAATTTTCGTTGGGTGTTTTAACGTCTTTTTTCATCTTTTCCTTTTTTAATTGTGTATGAATTATCTTTTGTCGACACTTATCCTCCCGCAGTTGCTGCGATAAAAATTAATTTGTCATTTTCATTTAATTTGGTGGTTGCCCAAGTTGATTTAGGAATCACGACATTGTTAATAGCAATGGCCAATCCGTCCACATTAGCACGTTGTTTTAAGACGAGTAATTCTGTGACGGTTAAACCTTCGTCACATTTTATTGGTGAATTGTTTAGTTCAATATTCATTTTTTTCCTTAAAATTTCAGAAATAGAAGCCATACAGCAACATTTCTGTGTACATCAAAAATAAGGGGCAATTCTTGAATCGATATAAAACGGGTTCCATTGCTGAATCCGAATTAAAAGTCACTTCCCTACGCAGGTACTAACCTGATCAGGTCAATGGGTATAATCTCAGTCCATTTAAAAAATGGACACCCCTTAGAGACAATTCAAAAGTACATATAAATTAAAGTGAAAGCAAATTTAAACTTGGATAGTTCTTAACATATTCCTATTTCAATATCTCTCTAACGATTTTTTCTCGAGAAATTTTAGGCTCAAATTGATCAGAAATAATTGCCCCAACAACAGAACTTGTGTCGATAAGTTCTTTCAACGAATCTACATGATGGATTCCGCTGGCAAACACCGGAAGGTTCAGGCTGAAGATCATCCAGCCATAAACTTCCTCTTTGGGAAAGACTTTGTTAAAAGATTCGGATCCTAAAATTTGTTTGGTGAAGGAAGTGGTTTGTGGGTTTGTTGGTGGCCGAAATTCGATAAAATCAATTTTTTGTAGCTCCCAATTTTTGCATTCGGCGAGGTTGGTTGCTTTGCCGCCGATTTTGATGGTAGGATTTGATTTTCTGATATGGCTAAACGAAACATCTTGTTCACTTAAAATGACCCCAGTAAAATTGTATTGATTTGCTAATTCGAAGGCATCTTCAAGATACACGTCAATTTGCGCATTACAGAGCAATTGAATTTTTTCCAAAACACGCACATCAAAATTTTTGATGTTTGGATTGATGATGATACCATGAATACCTAGTTGAATTAATTCGGTAAACTGATTATCGAATTCAGCAAGATTTTGGGTTTCTTCCAAACGATAATAAAGCCGAAATGGCGCTGCCGATTCCATCTAACCTACAATTTTAGAAGTTCTAGGCGGATATTTCCACCATAAAATCGTGTGGTTGATTCTTGAAAACCGTCAGTGATATCAGATACATAAAAATGATGTTCACCTGCTTTTTTCGGACTCAAAAGGCCTTCACGTTTAAAAATTTCAGTCATTTTTAGCGCGACAATATCGGTTGAATCGTAGAGTTTTACTTTCCCCTTAAAAAATTCGTTGATTTCTTTTTTAATCAAGACATAGTGCGTGCAGCCAAGAATCAAGGCATCAATATCTTTCAAAATCGGATTACTCAAATAATTTTCGATAACGGTGTGACTGATTTTGTCTTCACTAAATCCTTCTTCAATCATTGGCGCTAATAAGGGGGCTGCTAAAACAGCCATTTCGATATTCGGATTCCGACGAGTCATTTTTTCTTGATAAACTCCCGACTTCACTGTTGTTTTTGTCGCGATCAAACCAATTTTTTTATGGGTACCATCCGCTACCGTAGCCTCAATAATTGGGTCGATTACATTGATAATTGGAATGATACCTTTGTACTTGTCACGAAGAAATTGATAGGAGATTGCCGAAGCCGTGTTACACGCAATCACAATAGCTTTACAATTATTGGCGATTAAAAACTTGGTGATAGCAGTTGCATAGCGCTGAATGGCCTCTTTCGATTTATCGCCATAAGGCATGTGTGCTGTATCGCCAAAATAAATAAACCGTTCGTTTGGTAAAATTCTAGAAATGGCGTGAGCAACAGTCAATCCACCGATGCCCGAATCAAATATTCCAATTGGTCTTTCCACGGCACTAATTTATAAAAAAAAAGGCCGCTTAACAGCGACCTTCTTGAAAACTTATTTTCTCTGCAAAAAACTATTGCCCTGGTTCTTTGATAGGGTTGGCTAATTCTAATTTCAAAAGTTCAGTAATGATTTCGTTCGTTACATTTACGCCTCTCTCAGGATTTGCCCAAAATGCACCTTCTTGGTAGTAAAGAATATAATCCAAGCTCCTTCTCATACCAACTATTTTAACAGCTTCTGTAAACCATTCATTTATTTTAACATAGTAACGGTTAGCAATAACTTCCATGTTTTTTTGATATTCGGCTTGGATTTGCTCACCTGAACCCTGCAAGTCATACAAAGCTCTTTCTTTGCTTTGACGTATAACGCTTGACCAAACGTCTTTATTTTGTTCGTACTCTGCGGACAATTTACGTATCTCATTTTCAATTTCGGTCATCATTGAATAGGCACTTTCTTCTATTTCCTTTTCCTTGAGTTTAGCCGTTTTATAAGATTGCAACGTGTCTAGGCACTCCAAATAGTCAAGATGTCCGAATTTTTGTGCTGATGCTGAAAAACCTCCAACAGAAAGTAAAACGAGTAATGCTAAAATTATTTTTTTCATTGTTTAATTGTTTCTTATTTATTTTGTGTTAATCAATTTTGATGCCTATTTTTCGAAGTACTTGATCGCTCATGTTATATTTAGGATCTGCGAACAGTAAATTCGATTGATTTGAGATGTCAAAAACGAAGGCATAATTACGTTCAACTGACACTTCTTGTATTGCATTAAAAATTTTATCTTGAATTGGTTTTATTAATTCTTCTCTTTTCATAAACAAATCCCCTCCAACTCCAAACCGTTTTTTTTGCATATCTTTTGCTTTTAATTCAGCATCAGCAATTTCTTTTTCACGTTGTTTTTTTATTTCGATAGGTAAAAGTATGGCTTCTGATTCATAATCCTTTCTTTTTTTGTCTACATCTTGAAATAATATGTCAATTTCCTTTTCCCATTGCTCTGAAACTTTATCTAATTCCAATTGAGCAGCGGCATATTCTGGCATATTATCCAAAATATATTGGGTATCAACATAAGCATATCGTTGTGCGATGGAATAATTTAAAACTCCCATCAATAAAACACAAAACAAAACAACTTTTTTCATTCTCTTTTAATTTTATCGTTTCCACTTTCAACGCATTTTCCTGCTTTTAAAAGCAAAAGATCGCCAAATTTAAATTAATTATTATAAATCACCAATATTCATACCAATGATTGGGAAAAATCCGAAAGTATACCCTTTTGAATTAGCGCCTGGATCGGCATCAGGTGAACCTGCGCCAGCTGCTCCAACATCCAATGGATCAAATCCCCATGCAAAATCCACTCCGAGCATACCAAACATCGGCAAAAACAATCGAACACCGAAACCAGCTGATCGTTTCACATTAAACGGATCAAATTTATTGAATGTATCCCATGTGTTTCCTGCTTCGGCAAACATCAAGGCGTAAATCGTCGCACTTGGATTTAAGGAGATTGGGTAACGCAATTCCATCGAGTATTTCGCAATTACTGTTCCTCCCGTTTCCGATGAGATTGGTGTGTTTCCAGTATAGCCTCTTAACGAAATAATTTCTCGTCCGTCAAACTGCCAAGTACCATTTAATCCACTTCCTCCTAAGTAAAATCGCTCAAATGGCGAATAGCCCTTGGCTGCATTGTACGCACCCATAAAACCAAAGCCGAATTTAGGATGCAAGACCAGTTTGTTGTTTTTGGTTAATGGCGCAAACCATTCGCCCGTAAATTTAATTTTATAATATTCGGCATATTTATAGCGCTCTTGATCACTTAAACTTGCGTAATCGGCGTCATCAATTTTATCAAAATAAGAATATGGTAAAGTAGCTTTTACGGTCAGCGTAAATTTAGAACCATTTCTAGGATAAATTGGTTCACTCACCGAAGAGCGAGACAACACCCCTTTTAAAGAGATATTATTCGAATATCCATCTGTAAAAATGAAGAATTGAGATTTTTGCAAATCGTAATACTGATAATTGAATTCACCATACACTTGGAAATAATCATCAGGCCATTTTAAACGAGAACCTAATCCCACCCCAATTGAGGTAATAGAAGTTTGGCTATACAATACATTGTCTTTTGCTAAACTATTAGTTAAGAGCGAATATGAACTAAAAATAGTGAATGAAGTTGGTTTTTTACCACCTAACCAAGGTTCGGTAAATGACAAGTTATACGATTGATAACCACGTCCAAACGTTTGTCCACGTAAACTTAATTGCTGTCCATCTCCTGCAGGTAGTGGTTGCCAAGCTCCTTTTTTGAAGAAGTTTTTGGTAGAAAAATTAGTGAAGGATAAACCCAAGGTTCCAATTAACCTTCCGCCACCAAAACCACCAGATAATTCAATTTGATCGGATGATTTTTCAACCACGGTGTACTCAATATCAACTGTACCATCTACTGGATTTGGCAACGGATTAACCCCAAATTGTTCTGGATCAAAATACCCCAAATTAGCTAATTCTCTTTGCGTACGAATGATGTCATTTCGATTAAATAAATCACCAGGTTTGGTTCTTATTTCCCTCAAAATAACGTGGTCATTTGTTTTTGTATTTCCGTTGATAATGATATTGCGAATCCGAGCTTCTTTTCCTTCGCTGATACGCATTTCGTAATTAATTCTATTATCTTCTGTAATACTTACCTCAACTGGCTGAATGTTAAAAAACAAATGACCTCTGTCCATGTAAACCGAAGTAATGTCACGCCCATCTTGGCTGGCATAAATTCGTTGTTCGAGCAAGGTATTGTTAAATAAATCACCCGGTTTTATTCCTGCAATCGTGTCTAATTGTCCATCCGTGTATTTTGTATTTCCTAACCAAACAATACTTCCAAAATAATAAGGATTTCCTTGTTCGATATAAATATCAATTCCCATGTGTTTTTCATCGATGGTGTAGACCGAATCTCTAATTACACGTGCGTCCCGCAACCCAATCGAATTGTATTTGTCAATAATTGCCACCTTATCTCGTTCATAAGCTGTTCGGTTAAATTTCGAACGTTTAAAAATTCGCATGATACCCTTTTGTTTAGTGTCTTTCATTGAACGTCTGACGCCACCATCAGAAAACATGAGCTTTGATTTAATTTTTTTAACCACGGTCGCTTCGGCGTCCGTTGAAACTACTTCATTGTCATACACATTAATATACGCGATACGAACCCGCTCTTTTTTATCAATTTTTATTACTAGATTTCTTAAATTAAAGCCTGTTGTGTCGATCGTTTCAGTGATATCAATCTTCGCATTCAAAAACCCTTTATCATTGTAATAATTACGAATAATCGTTCTAGAATCAATGATTAAAGATTCTGTAATATCACTACCAGAAGATAAGTCGAGGATTTCACGCAATTTATCTTCTTCTGTTTTTCTAATTCCATCAAAACGATACCCACCTAATTTTGGTCGCCCAGTTAATCTAATCACCAAAAAAACCTCATCACCGATTGGTGCTCTGTCGTAGCCAATTTGAACATCTGAAAAAAGATTTTGATCCCACAAAGTTTGAATGGCTTGGGCAATATCTTGACCAGGAATTGTAATTTCTTTTCCGACAGTTAAGCCAGACACCAAACGAATAGCATCCTCGTCTAAATATTCCACACCCTCAATGCGAGTGGCAGCAATCGTATATTTTTTAGGCGTGAGAAAACTAACGTCTCCCCCAATAACCTTAACCTTTTCAAGTTGTGCATTCGCACCAATTGATAAGACAACAAAAAATAGGACTAAAAGTGATCTAATCATTTTTATTTAATTCGTTCAATTGTTCAGCAATCATTCCAAATCGACGTTGGCGTGTTTGGTACTCGTAAATTGCGCGGTAAAAATCTTCTTTTTTAAAATCGGGCCATAAGACAGGGGTGAAATGCAATTCGCTATACGCCAACTGCCAAAGTAAGAAATTACTAATTCTAATTTCACCACTTGTTCGGATCATCAATTCAGGATCTGGAATTCCAGCGGTATATAAATGGTTTTGAATCAATTCTTCATTGATTTCCTCTAAATTAATCTCCCCCTGTTTATGTTTTTCAGCGATGCGTTTAACAGCCTGTTTAATTTCAAGTTTCGAACTATAATTTAAGGCCAAAATCAAGGCAGTTCCTTTATTATTCTCTGTGCGTTTAACTGCACTTAATAATTCATTTTTACAACTTTCTGGCAGTTCGTCTGAATTGCCAATGGTCAATAAACGAACATCATTATTGTTTAACGATTCAATTTCACTCGCAATTGTGGTCACCAATAAATCCATCAAACCATCAACCTCTGCTTTTGGACGGTTCCAATTTTCAGTAGAAAAAGCATAGAGGGTTAGGTATTTAATTTGTAAATCTGTGGCTGCTGTCAACGCTTCACGCACCGATTCAACACCGGTGGCATGACCAACCAAGCGCATTTGCCCTTTTTCAATTGCCCAACGACCATTGCCATCCATAATAATGGCGACATGTTCAGGAATCCGATTAATATCTAACTTCTCTTTGTAATTCATTTCTTTAAGAAGAACAAATTTGCATGAATTTTTTTATTCTACAATTTTAACTAAACGCCTTAATTCATATTAAATTGTTTAATTAACAAAGGTTAACACTATTTATTTCACTCTGTGCACCTTGCCCAATAAAACGTCAAAGCCACTTTAACAAAAAAAGGGATCACCTTTTACGGGATCCCTTTTCAAAATCAATTATATACCTTATTCGGCAAGGACAATTACTTTGTTTTCTCTTACTTCAATCACTCCACCATTTATTTCAAAGGTAAAACTGTCTTTGTCTTTAAAAGAGATGTTATATTTCCCTTCAAAGTCATCGTTATTGTTTTCAGCCACCAGCTGATCTACTTTCACTGTACCTTTTGCAAGTGCAGAAATCATTGGGGCATGATTTTTCAAAATCCCAAAAGAACCATCAATGCCTGGAAGTACCACGTGTGAGATGTTTCCAATAAAAAGTGTTTCGTCTGGTGTAATTACTTCTAATAACATGTCTCTTAAATTAGTTAACAGCAATCATTTTTTCTCCTGCTTCAATTACGTCTTGGATTCCTCCTTTTAAGTTGAAAGCAGCTTCAGGATAACGATCTAATTCGCCGTCCATAATCATGTTAAACGCTTTAATTGTTTCTTTAATATCAACCAAAACACCAGCTAAACCTGTAAATTGCTCAGCTACGTGGAACGGTTGAGACAAGAAACGTTGTACACGTCTTGCACGGTGAACGATTAATTTGTCATCTTCCGACAATTCGTCCATTCCAAGAATCGCAATAATATCTTGTAACTCTTTATAACGTTGTAAAGTTAATTTTACACGTTGAGCGCAGTTATAATGCTCTTCACCAACGATATCTGGCGTTAAAATTCGAGAAGTTGAATCCAACGGATCCACTGCTGGATAAATACCTAACTCAGCAATTTTTCTAGAAAGTACGGTGGTAGCATCCAAGTGGGCAAACGTGGTTGCCGGCGCTGGATCCGTTAAGTCATCCGCAGGAACGTATACCGCTTGAACAGAAGTAATAGATCCGTTAGTGGTAGAGGTAATTCTTTCTTGCATCGCCCCCATCTCAGTTGCCAATGTTGGTTGGTAACCTACTGCCGATGGCATCCTTCCAAGAAGTGCAGATACCTCAGAACCAGCTTGTGTAAATCTAAAGATATTGTCCACGAAGAAAAGGATGTCATTTCCTTTGCTATCTCCTTCGCCATCTCGGTAATATTCAGCTAATGTCAACCCAGACAAAGCAACACGTGCTCTAGCTCCAGGAGGCTCATTCATTTGTCCAAAAACAAACGTCGCTTTTGATTCTTTTAATTTTTCAGTATCAACTTTAGAAAGATCCCATCCACCTTTTTCCATGTCGTGCATAAAATCCTCACCATAGTTGATGATACCAGATTCTAACATCTCTCTCAACAAGTCATTTCCTTCTCTCGTACGCTCACCTACTCCAGCAAATACAGATAAACCTGAATATGCTTTCGCAATATTGTTAATTAATTCTTGAATCAATACTGTCTTACCAACACCAGCACCACCGAACAAACCAATTTTTCCTCCTTTTGCGTAAGGCTCAATAAGGTCAATTACTTTAATCCCTGTAAACAATACTTCAGTTGCCGTTGATAAATCCTCAAAACGAGGAGCATCACGGTGAATTGGTAAACCATTTACTTTAGAAACTGCACCAATACCATCGATAGGATCTCCGGTTACGTTAAAAAGACGTCCTTTCACTGCCTCTCCTTTAGGCATAAGAATCGGAGAACCTGTTGCAATTACTTCCATTCCTCTTCTAAAACCATCTGATGAGTCCATTGCAATACTGCGCACTGAATCGTTTCCGATGTGTTGTTGAATTTCTAAAACAACTTTTGTACCGTCTTCTTTCACAACTTCCAAGGCACCCATGATTTCTGGAAGCTCTACTCCGTTGTCAAAACTAACATCAATAACTGGTCCTATAACCCTGGAAATCTTACCTTTAATAGTAGACATTGTATTAATTTTTTGAATAAATATTTTAATTTCGTGGTGCAAATTTAGTTCTTTTTATTCGTTCACAAGGACTTGATGCAAGTTTTTTCTTTACCTTTGATAAAAAATATCAACATTTTCAATTATTTGCCTTGAAAGTTTATTATTCCTTAGACGAAATTCCTCACATTAAAAGTGCTGTAGTCTCTTTAGGAACTTTTGATGGTGTTCACACAGGTCATCAAAAAGTAATCTCACTTTTACGAAAAAGCGCAGACGAAATCAACGGCGAAACCGTCATTTTTACTTTTCATCCGCATCCACGAATAGTTTTATATCCCGACGATCACGGATTAAATTTAATCCAATCCATCGATGAACGGATTAAAAAATTAGCCAGTTTTGGGATCGATCATTTGGTACTTTTTCCATTCACCCGTGAATTTTCTCGGTTGTCGGCCAGCGATTTTGTCAAAGAAATATTGGTTAAAAAACTTAAAACGGAAATTTTAGCCATTGGCTATAATCACCATTTTGGCAGAAACCGCGAGGGGGACATTCACCTCCTTAAAACCATGTCCGCAGTTCACAATTTTAAGGTATTAGAAATTCCTGCCTTTTCAGAAGGCGAAATCAAAATTAGCTCCACCAAAATCCGTGAAGCAATCGCCGAAGGAAATCTATCTATAGCTGCGAATTACCTTGGGAATTATTTTCAATTTGAATGCGAAGTGGTTCATGGCGATCAAATAGGACGCACGTTAGGCTATCCAACGGCCAACTTGGTTCCGACCCACCAACACCAACTTTTACCTAAAAAAGGCGTGTATGCCGTTGGGGCTATTATTAACGGCGTGCATTTTCAAGGTATGATGAATGTTGGTTCAAGACCTACCCTATCTGAAAGTGATGAGCTCAGAATGGAAGTGAATTTATTTGATTTTGACCAGGACATTTACGGCGAAAAACTCATGCTGGTGGCGTATGAATGGATCCGCGATGAACAACATTTTAATAGTTTAAACGACTTACAAGAAGAATTAAAACATGATAAAATTGAATGCCTTGCTGTGTTGGATGGGCTTAATGTTGGTAAATTATAGCCATTCGCAACAAAATTATGTTTTTACCTCCTTGTCCGAGGCGCTTAATGTGCCTGCTGATTCTGTTTACCGCCTCGATCTCAGCCGCGAAGGTTATACCCAAGTCCCTGCCGAAATTATCCAATTCACAAACCTAGTCGAACTCGATTTAAGAAAAAATAAACTCACCGATTTACCTGCCAATTTTATATTCCCTCACTTAACTACACTCCATTTAGGACAAAATAAATTCCAAGTTTTCCCGACAGTTTTATGTCAAAACAGCAGTTTAACCCATTTATACATCGGCAAAAATGCAATTTCCGAAATCCCAGAATGTATTGGCAACTTGGTTTATTTACAAAAACTTGATCTTTGGTTTAACACCGTTTCCACAATTCCAGAATCCATGGTACAATTGCGCAACCTCCGTTCGTTGGACCTCCGCGGCATGAATTACAGCGAAGAATTTCAAGAAAAATGGCGCAAACGTATGCCTTGGGTTACTTTCGAATTTGACCTTGGGTGTGATTGTGGGATTTAATTCCTTTGTTTTCTTGGCACCTTTTCTTGCTATTCGCTAAAGTTTCCTTGCACAAAACATTTCAGCTCTCCGCCCTCCATGTTTTCCTAAAGTCAAAATGGCTTGCGGCGCTTCAATTATTTTCTGCTTCGTCAAGCTATTTATGCTGAGGACCCTCGAAGCATCGCTGCAAATAAGAGCAGCTTATTTGCAATGGCAGCGCCCCTGACGATCCCGACTGAAACGTCGGGATCGTCAGGGGGACTATAATGGAAAGCAGGAAATGGTGCCAAACTAATTATTATAAAATTATCCTCCTAAATTCAATTTTAGAATGTTGAACAAAATTTGCCAAATACACTTGTTCGTATTGGCCTTTGGTAGGAATTAGGATGGCTTTTTTATTTAAGTCGACCATTTCCATGAGGGTGGTATAGCCAGCGCGGGAAATGACGGTATCGCTTTTTGCAATTAGTTCTGCCAATTCTGTGGTGGTTGGGTTTGGGTGACAAGGATAACCTGTAACCTGGGCCCCTGCAATACAAACAGAAGAGGGGGTGGCAGATAATTGTTTAAGTATTTCTTGTTTAAAGTTTGTTTTTTCAGGTTCGGGGCCCGAAAGAATCACCAAATAATCAAAATCGATTGGCAACTGCATTTTCTGAAACCGATTTAGAATACCAATATAAACGACAGGAATTTTGAGTTTTGTGTTGGATAATTCACCTGATAACCATCTGTTTTCGGTATCAGGCACCCAGCAAGCGTCAAATTTTTCAACCATTCGCCGAAGATTTCTATTGACCATTCGGCGGAAATAGGGTATTTGCAAATTTAGCTGGTGTGTCACCAAAATCGACTCAATTTTCGGATGATAGAACCCGTACCGATTGTCGGAAATAATTAGATCAACCTTGTTCATTGTAACAAATTTGGCGAGCCATTCTTTCTCGACCTTTATCGCGTTTTTGAACTTAACTCCTTGCAGAAACAATTGCCAATAGGTTGATTTTTTGGAATCAAGACTGATTTCATACCCACCTAAATCAGCCAATTCAATTTCGGGAAATTCGGCTTTTATAAATTGACATTGATTTGAATTGCCGGCAAATATTAACTGATTTTTTTGGTTTTTTAATTGTCGGAGTAAAGAAACTAATCGCGTTGTATGCCCCATCCCCCAATCTAAAGCGGCCACTAAAATCCGTTTATTAGCGAGATTAGTTGGTGTACTTGATGTGGTGTTTCTTGCCGACATTAACCAAATTTACAATAAATTTAGTCTTTCGCAATTATTGTGTGTTGTGTATGCGTAAAACAAGCCACACACACCCTTACGTAAAAACACGTCTATTTTAACTAGGAAATGAAGGCGTACACGCTCATGTAAAATGAGACGAGCTAGCCGCGATGGCTTAAATAGAAGCTTTTAGATACTCTCTATTCATTCGAGCGATGTTGTCCAGTGAAATTCCTTTCGGACATTCCACTTCGCAAGCACCTGTATTGGTACAATTTCCAAAACCTTCTAAATCCATTTGTTTCACCATATTCAACACACGGTCTTTTGCCTCAATTTTACCTTGTGGCAATAACGCATATTGAGAAACTTTGGCAGCCACAAATAACATTGCCGAAGCATTTTTACACGTTGCTACACAAGCCCCACACCCGATACAAGCCGCCGAATTGAAAGCTTCATCTGCATCGTGCTTATTCACAGGAATCGCATTTGCGTCAATTGTATTTCCAGAGGTATTCACAGAAACGAATCCGCCTGCTTGTTGAATTCGGTCAAACGACGAACGATCTACCACCAAATCTTTAATTACAGGAAACGCAGTTGCTCTAAATGGCTCGATATAAATCGTATCCCCATCTTTAAACATTCGCATGTGCAATTGGCACGTAGTTACACCACGATCTGGTCCATGCGCCTCGCCATTAATATAAAGCGAACACATCCCGCAAATTCCTTCACGACAATCGTGATCGAATGCAACTGGATCAATTCCCTTTACGATTAATTGTTCGTTTAAAACGTCCAACATTTCCAAAAAAGACATGTGCTCAGAGATGTCCGTAATCGGATAAGTTTCTAATTGCCCTTTCGATTTTGAGTCTTTTTGACGCCAAATCTTCAATGTTAAATTCATTCCTTTTTCTGACATAATCTTTACTCGTTATTTGTATGAACGTTGTTTCAACTCAATATCTTTAAATTCTAATTGCTCTTTGTGCACGACTGAATTCGCTGGATCACCTGTCCATTCCCACGCCGCTACATAACGGAAATTTTCATCATCACGTTTCGCTTCGCCTTTTTGCTCTCCAGATTCTTCAACAGATTCTTCTCTGAAATGTCCACCACACGACTCGTTTCTTTCCAAAGCATCTTTGGCGAACAATTCACCTAATTCTAAGAAATCAGCCACACGAGTTGCTTTTGCAAGTTCTGGGTTAAATTCATTCATTACACCTGGCACAAATACATCTTTCCAAAACTCTTCTCGAATCTGACGAATTTCAGCAATTGCCTCTGTCAAACCTTGTGCATTTCTAGACATCCCCACCTTATTCCACATCACCAAACCCAATCTTTTGTGGAAAGAATCAACTGTTTGTTTTCCTTTGATATTTAGTAGTTTCTCCAATCTTTCTCGCACCGATTTTTCAGCTTCCAAAAACTCAGGAGATTCAGTAGAAATTTTTCCTGTTCTAATTTCTTTTGAAAGATAATCTCCAATGGTGTAAGGAAGAACGAAATAACCATCGGCCAAGCCTTGCATCAAAGCAGAAGCACCTAAACGATTTGCTCCGTGTTCAGAAAAATTAGCTTCACCAGCTGCATAACATCCAGGAACGGTAGTCATTAAATTATAATCAACCCATAAACCGCCCATTGTATAATGTACCGCTGGGTAAATCATCATAGGTGTTTTGTACGGATTTTCATCCACAATCTTATCGTACATTTGGAAAAGATTGCCGTATTTATCTTGAATAACAGCTTCACCTAATTCTTGAATCCGTTCTTTTGATGCGTTTTTTTCACCTTTTAGGACAGCTTTTTCAGATCCGTAGCGATAAATAGCAGAAGCGAAATCTAAGAAAACAGCTTCTCCCGTTTTATTCACACCAAAACCAGCATCACATCTTTCTTTTGCTGCTCTCGACGCAACATCTCGAGGCACTAGGTTTCCATAAGCAGGATATCTTCTTTCCAAAAAGTAATCTCTTTGATCTTCTGATAATTCTACAGGTTTAATGGTACGTTTACGAATTGCTTCGGCGTCAGAAGGATTTTTTGGTACCCAAATCCGTCCATCATTTCTTAATGATTCGGACATGAGCGTTAATTTCGATTGATAATCACCTGACCGAGGAATACAAGTTGGGTGAATTTGCGTATAACAAGGATTAGCAAAAAACGCCCCTTTTTTATGTGCTCTCCAAGCAGCAGTGACGTTTGATCCCATTGCATTGGTGGACAAAAAGAACACATTTCCGTATCCACCGGTTGCTAAAACAACCGCATGTGCGCTGTGTTTTTCGATTGCTCCAGTTACTAAGTTTCGAGCGATAATTCCACGAGCTTTCCCATCCACCACTACCAATTCGAGCATTTCGTGACGGTTAAACATTTGGATTTTACCCATTCCAATTTGGCGGTTCATTGCGGAATAAGCACCTAATAAAAGTTGCTGACCTGTTTGACCTTTTGCATAAAACGTTCTTGAAACCAAAACTCCTCCAAACGAACGGTTATCGAGTAAACCACCATATTCACGTGCAAAAGGCACACCTTGAGCAACACATTGATCAATAATGGAAGCGGAAACCTCCGCTAAACGGTAAACATTCGCCTCCCTTGCTCTATAATCTCCTCCTTTAACTGTATCGTAAAACAAACGGTATACCGAATCGCCGTCATTTTGGTAATTTTTTGCAGCATTGATGCCACCTTGTGCAGCAATTGAATGCGCACGACGAGGTGAATCTTGGAAAGCAAAAGCCTTTACCTTATAGCCCATTTCGGCCAGAGAAGCAGCGGCAGAACCACCTGCCAGACCAGTTCCAACAACAATTATATCAATAGAACGTTTGTTCGCAGGATTTACTAACTCAATATGATCTTTATGATTTGTCCATTTATCCTTAATTGGACCTTCTGGAATTTTAGCATCTAAAACTTTCATCGCTACGTATATTTAAAGTTGAATGAGGTAATGGAAAAGTGCAATAAAAATGAATCCCGCAGGAATAAAGATTGCATAAATATTTCCAAGTTTTTTTAAGGTAGGTGTGTATTTATTGTTGTTGAATCCAACCGATTGAAAAGAGGATTGAAAACCATGTAATAAATGAAGTGCTAAGAAAATAAACGAAACACAATACAAGGCAACCCGAATAGGATCAACAAATTTTAATTGTAATTCGTGAATATAACGGGTTGGATTTTCAGGATGAAAATGTACATATTTATGCAAAATTTCAGGAATCCAAAAATCATAAAAATGCAGTCCTAAGAAAAACAAAACCGTTAACCCTGTGTAAATCATGTTTCTTGAAACCCAATTGGAGTTTGTAGCTGGTTTATTCATTGCATATTTAATGCTTCGCGCTTTGTGATTTAAGCGATCTAAATAAATTCCCATTGCCAAGTGGAAGATTACCCCAAAAATTAACACTGGTTGTAATACAAACTGAATCAATGGATTGGTTCCCATAAAATGAGAAAGTTCATTAAAAGTAGCTCCGTCTCCAAACACCGAGGTTAGGTTAATTACAAAATGTTGAAGAAGAAAGAACATCAGGAAAAAACCTGAGAGTGCCATGAGTACTTTTCTTGCAATTGATGTTTTCATTTTTTTCCTTGTTTAGAATCTTTTATTTATGGTTCAAATTTGACAAAATAGTCAAAGTTGAACCAATAAAATACAAATTTAATCGTGTTTTTAATTAATAACAAATTATTGAATTTATATGTTTCAGGTTCTGTTTATTTAGAATCAATCTAAATAAAATTAAACCCTATTTTTCAATAAAATCGGGACTTTCCGAACAAAAACATAGAAGTACTTGTGAAATAATTAGAAATTTTGAAAGTGCAATACCACAAAACAGCTATTTTTGTACAAAAATTAGTGCTTATTTAAATTAATTCTAAACAAGGACGACTATGATAAAAGTAACAGATCTTGCAAAAGAAACAGCCATCCGAATGATGCGTGAAGAAAATCATGCAGATCACTTTATACGTGTAGGGGTTGAAGGCGGCGGATGTTCCGGCTTGATGTATCAATTAAAATTTGACAATAACATCAATGAAGACGACAAAGAATTTATGGACAACGATATTAAGGTAGTGATGAATAAAAAAAGTGTTTTATACTTGGCAGGTACAACCCTTGATTACAGCGGCGGATTAAATGGGAAAGGATTTATTTTTTCAAATCCAAACGCTTCACGAACGTGCGGATGCGGAGAAAGCTTTTCACTCTAGATAAAAGATACGATGGCGGCATATACGGAAGAAGAATTAGCTGAGGAGTTAAAAAATCAAGAATATAAATTTGGGTTTACTACCGATATTGAATCCGATAAATTTGCGGCAGGCTTAAACGAAGAGGTAATTCGTTTGATTTCAGCTAAGAAAAACGAACCTGAATGGTTATTGGAATATCGCTTAAATGCTTACAGGGTTTGGTTAACGATGAAAGAACCTTCTTGGGCTCATGTTCGTTATGAAAAACCAAAATTTCAGGAGATTTCTTATTTTTCTGCGCCTAAAAAGCAGTACGAAAGTTGGGATGATGTCGATCCTGAAATGAAAGCTACCATGGATAAGCTTGGCATATCTATGGATGAACAAA
The DNA here is from genome assembly GCA_044361315.1 of Crocinitomix sp. Taxonomy (GTDB): domain Bacteria; phylum Bacteroidota; class Bacteroidia; order Flavobacteriales_D; family Crocinitomicaceae; genus Crocinitomix. The sequence goes on from JBIKJA010000014.1 coordinate 105,304, forward strand.
AAAAATTAACAGGGGTTGCGGTGGATTTTGTCATGGATTCGGTTTCTGTTGCCACTTCATTTAAAGAAAAACTAGGCGAACTTGGAATCATTTTTTGTTCATTCAGTGAGGCCGTTCATAACCATCCAGATTTGGTTCAAAAATACCTAGGATCTGTCGTTCCAACGCAAGACAATTTTTACGCTGCGCTAAATTCAGCCGTTTTTTCGGATGGCTCGTTTTGCTATATTCCAAAAGGCGTAAAATGTCCCATGGAATTATCGACCTATTTTAGAATCAATGAATCGGGTACAGGGCAATTTGAACGAACTTTATTAATTGCAGACGAAGGAAGTTATGTTTCGTATTTAGAAGGATGTACCGCGCCAAAAAGAGATGAGAATCAATTACATGCTGCGGTGGTAGAATTAATAGCGTTAGACAATGCTGAAATTAAATATTCAACCGTACAAAATTGGTTTCCAGGCGATAAAAATGGTTTAGGCGGAATCTATAATTTTGTTACAAAACGCGGAATTTGCCATACGAATTCTAAAATTTCATGGACGCAAGTTGAAACAGGATCTGCGGTAACTTGGAAATATCCTTCGTGTATCTTAAAAGGCGATAATTCGATTGGAGAATTTTATTCGGTGGCAGTGACCAATAACTTTCAGCAAGCGGACACCGGTACGAAAATGATCCATATTGGGAAAAACACGAAGAGCACAGTGATTTCAAAAGGAATTTCAGCGGGACAATCGCAAAATTCTTACAGAGGCTTGGTGAAAATCCACAAAAACGCACACAATGCACGTAATTTTACCCAGTGCGACAGTCTTTTAATGTCGGATACATGCGGAGCACATACGTTTCCATACATTGAATGCAGCAACAAATCGGCACGACTTGAACATGAGGCTACGACCTCTAAAATTGGTGAAGATCAAATTTTTTATTGTCAGCAAAGAGGACTTTCAGAAGAAAAAGCAATTGGTTTGATTGTCAATGGCTACGTGAAAGAAGTCTTGAATAAATTGCCAATGGAATTTGCCGTAGAAGCACAAAAATTATTAGCTATTTCGTTGGAAAACAGCGTTGGATAGCATCAAATAAATAGAAAAAATTACTTAATTAAAATGAAACACGCATTATTAACGATTAAAAATCTACACGCCGAAATTGAATCGGAAGGAAAAGAGATTTTAAAAGGATTAAATTTAACCGTAAATGCTGGAGAAATTCACGCGATTATGGGACCAAATGGAGCAGGTAAATCTACTTTAGCTTCAGTGATTTCTGGAAAAGATGGTTACGAAGTCACTTCGGGAGAAGTCACCATGGATGGGATTGATTTATTATCCTTGGAACCAGACGAAAGAGCCAAAGAAGGATTATTTCTAGCCTTTCAATATCCTATTGAAATTCCAGGTGTTTCGAACATTAATTTTTTGCGGACCGCTTTAAATGAAATCAAAGAATACCGCAAGGAGGAACCAATTTCAGCGAAAGATTTTATGACCATGGTGCGTGAAAAATCGAAATTAGTTGAACTAGATCCAAAATTAGCATCCCGTTCGGTGAATGAAGGATTTTCAGGCGGAGAAAAAAAGAGAAATGAAATTTTCCAAATGGCCATGTTGACACCAAAAGTGGCGATACTTGATGAAACGGATTCGGGCCTAGACATCGATGCGTTAAGAATTGTTGCCGCTGGGGTAAATAAATTGAAAAACGAAAATAATGCCATCATCATTATTACCCATTATCAGCGCTTGTTGGATTATATCGTTCCCGATTTTGTGCATGTTTTAGCGGATGGTAAAATCATCAAAACTGGGGATAAAACCTTAGCGTTAGAATTGGAAGAAAAGGGGTACGATTGGTTGACTGAAGTAAAAAAATAAGGCCGGATGAGTGTAGTAGTATCAGAAAAAATGAACACTTTTTTAAGTAATTTAGAAACACCAAATTCTGATTTACAATTAAAAGCGTTTTATTCTTTGCAAGAATTAGATTTTCCAACCACGCAAAATGAATATTGGAAATATACCCGTTTAGGTAAAATTTCGGGACAACAATTTAGTTTAAACGGTGGTTCTCAACCTCAACTAGATTTTTCCAACTACTTAGTTTCTACTAATTATTTAGTGATTGAAAATGGTGAAGTTCGATTAGATTTAAGTGCTTTAAATCCAGCTATTAAATTAAATTTCTTTGAGGGAGATACAGTTTCGGAACAAGAATTGTTTAATGCAGAAAATGATGTATTTGCCTTACTCAATTTAGCCTATTTCAAAAAAGGCATCGAAGTAAAATTTGATAAGGCAGCGGCAGAAGCGCCAATTTTACAATTAATTTACCTTACCACTGGTGAGCGCATTTTATCGAACCAACGACTTAACCTAATGGTCGATAAGTCGGTAGAAGCGAAGATGGTGATCACTCAAATTGATTTAGGAGGAACAGGTTGTTTTGCGAATTTTCAATTAAACGCTCAAATTGCTGAAAACGCACATTTTACTATCCATAAAATTCAACATTTAGGAGATCGAAATCTCGGCATTACCACAGAAAAAATCGTACAAGAAAAAAATTCTACCTTCAAAATAAACACATTTACCACGAGTGGACTTTTGGTTAGGAATAACATCAATATTTCGGTTGAAGGTGAAAATTGTTCGACTTATATGAATGGTGCAATGATTGGAAAAGGCAAACAGCACATTGATAACCATACTTTTGTAAATCATAAAGTTCCGAAATGTTATAGCAATGAAGATTATAAATATGTGATGGATGAGCAATCGACTGGTGTTTTTAATGGACGTGTGGTGGTTCAGAAAGACGCACAAGTCATTAATGCCTATCAAAACAACGGAAATATTCTCTTATCTGATGATGCTTCAATCTATTCGAAACCCGAATTAGAAATTTATGCAGACGATGTTAAATGTTCGCATGGCTCTACCACTGGACAATTAGATGAAGATGCATTATTTTATTTACAAGCTCGTGGAATTTCAAAAGAAAAAGCACGTAAAATCTTGGTTTCTGCATTTTTAGGAGGACAATTATCGGCAATAGATCAAGAAGAAATATCTCAATTAATTGAAGGTATCTTAAAAAAAGATTTCGGCTGGGATTTCTAAATCCACTTGTTCCAATACTCAATAACAAAGGACTTAGGTAAAACACATGCCCGACTAATTTTAAATTAATTAAAAATAATTTAACTTATTTTTGCTGAAAATATTCCCGTTTAAAAATTTTCAGTAAATTAGCATTTTACCTAGTAATTTCAAATGAAAAACCAACGGTTGACGCTACAACTTTTTGCTTTTGTATTAATGATGCAAATGTCGTTTAGTGTAGTTGCTTTGCAACCAATCAGTCCTCAAATAAACTCTTCAGAATCTGATGGTATTGGCGAAGCAGGTTCAAGTACAGGTGATGAGATTTATGGGTTTGAAAAAATTTGTGATGAAGGCACCCCTTTTACCATTAGCAGTATCTCTTTTCCTTTTGATGAGGTGGATGGCCTTATTATAAAATGGGAAAAAAAGACGGCTGAAACAGGTTGGATTACCATTCCTGATGCGACACTTGATTTTTTAAATCCTGAACATATTACCGAAACAACCTTTTACAGAAGAGCTTGCCGACAAAATGTAAGTCAGCCTTGGGTGTATTCGAACGTAATTACCAAAGAAATTGTCGAGGGTATAATAACCTCCAGAATCACCCCGTCTAATGTGACGTGTAAAGAAGGGAAAAATGGTTCGGCTAATATTGAAGTAATAGGAGGTCAACCAGCTTACACTATTTATTGGTCAAATGGTGCATTTGGAGCAAGTGTTGATAATTTAGCGGCTGGGACTTATTTTGCATTCGTTATCGATGCTAATAGTTGTATTCACATAAGTGATCTTTTTGCGATCCAAGAACCAATAGTTTCGGTAGAATTTAGCGATTTTTTTGTCATGGATCCAATTTGTTATGAGAGCAATGATGGAGGCATTTTTGTAGATGCAATTAATGGATTACCTCCCTACTCATACACTTGGTCAAACGGAGAAACAGGACCTATAAATATTGATCTTGCAGGAGGAGTCTATTCGGTTACAGTGAAAGATGCGAACGGTTGTGAAAGTTCGATTGAAGGAATTGAATTAATTGAACCAGCTCCATTGGAAGTTGAAAAAATGACGACCTCAAGTTCATGTTTTGAAAATGCAGATGGTAGCGTTTATTTAAATGCAGATGGTGGCACATTCCCGTATTATTTTGCTTGGTGGGATGGTGTAATGACAGCTTCTAGAAATGATCTTACCGTAGGTATCTACTCCTTTCAAATTATGGACAATAATGGCTGTATTACAACGGATGAAGTAACAATAGCTGGCCCGAATGAGTTAATTGCAACGCCTGTTGTTGTCAATAACATTATTTGTAAAGCTTCTATTAATATTGTTCCTGATGGTGGCACGGCGCCTTATGATTTTATTTGGGATGATGGCAAAACAACCGCTTCTTTAGACAATCTTTGCCCTGGAGATTACCAAGTTAAAATTACAGACGCAATGGGTTGTGAAACAACGGAAAATTTGTCAATTTCGGCGCTTGTGGTTTCTGAATCGATACAAATAAAAGTTGCAATGAATCCTTATGGTGAAAAGGGGTATTTAAACATAATAGTTCCTTATTTGAAATCTACCGACGTCAGAATTTATGCTGACAATGGTCAAATTATCGAATCGTTTTTGGACATCAATCCAACTGATTTAAAAGAAATTCAAGTCAATTTAGATTTAAATAATTATAGTGATGGTGTTTATTTTATAGTGGTTGATAATTCTGGCTTGAGTCAATCAGCAAAAATAATGATTTCCAAAGATCTTTAGTAAATTCGAGTTACCTCGCCAAAATCTAAAATTTTTCCTGTTGTAGATTTAATGCTCAATGTTGATATTTCGACCTTTTTATTCTTCACTAATTCTAGTGTGATTTCTTTTATTTTTTGTTCTGTCAAACGAGGCGAATAGGTATTCATAATTATAAAACCATTTTTCTTAATTAAACCTAACGCTGTGTTGAGCAATTCGGGGAACTTCTGTTCTATTTTCCAGCGTTCTTTTTGGGTTCCTAATCCAAACGCGGGAGGATCCATAATAATGCCAGTATATTTATTTTCTCGTTTAAGTTCGCGCTGAGCAAATTTTAACGCATCATCCAAAACCCAATGAATGCCTTCTAGTTTAGAAGCCTCCATATTTTCTTTTGCCCAGGTGTTGATTTGTTTCACTGAATCACAATGAAATACTTCGGCACCAACCGATCTTGCCATGACAGATGCTCCACCAGTATATCCAAATAAATTTAAAAATCGACCTGCTGGCTGAATTTTATCTTTAATAAAATCCCAATTACAGCGTTGTTCTGGAAATAATCCAACATGCTTAAAGCGGGTTAATTTTATTCTAAAATTCAACTGATCATAACTCATTTGCCATTCGGTTGGCGTTCCAATTTTCAAATGTTGCCATTCACCCTGAGTGTTGTCTTTTGCTAAAAATCGAAAATGCGCTTTGCTTTGCCATTCGGCTTCGCTCAACACAGGCGGAAAATAGGCGTTTCTATCTGGGCGAATGGTGATGATTTTTCCCCAACGTTCTAGTTTTTTTTCGTTGCCTGCATCAATCAATTCATAATCTTTCCAATGCGCTGTGTAAATTCGTGCCATGTAGCAAAGTTAGGTGAATTCAGGTTCAAACAGCATGAATTTCAATTGAAGTTCTTCATCGAAAGAAATTAAAAATAAATTCGATATTGCGCAATTGGTAAAAAGCCAGTTTGATAAGTAGTTAAAATTGTTTCAGAAGCCTCGCTATACTGGGTGTAAAAGATATTTCTTCGGTTGGTAAAATTTTGAATGTCTACAGCCCATTCTTGTGTGATTTTTTGACCAATTACCTTAAACCCTACCCTAAAATCGCCTCGAACATAATTTTCATAGCGCGCATTAAAAACATTGTTTAAATCCCTTACTTCCTCACCGGCTAATTTACTTTCTTCCAATAAAATTGGTGTGTAACGACGGCCACCATTGAGCATAAATTTACCATCAAAAGTTAAGGCGAGTTTATCGTTTTTAAAGCGAAATTCGTATCCTAATAATGAATTAAAGGTGAAATTGCCATTAAAAGCTGTATTGTGTTTTTTACCATCACTTCCGGTGTAAAAAGATTCATACAAAGAGGTCGTTAGCAAAAAATAAAATCCTTTATCCAAAAATTTTTCAATCGTGAGCTCGGCGCCATAATTTTCGCCAGTTCCGTCTGATTTTAAATTGGTTGGAATAAATGTGATGAAATCTGCACCAAAATTGAGGATTGAATAAGGAGAAGGCGTTGTTTGTACCGGCACATCAAAAAGATATTGATAATAGGTTTCTATTTTTAGATTGATGCCAAAATTAAATCGATGTTGGTAGCCCAAAACAAAATGATGGCTTTTAGTAAAATCAAGATTTAAATTAGGTTGGGTAGAAACCCCATCTACAAATGTTTGCGCATAATAGAGTTCGATGGGTTGCATTTGACTGTGCAGCCCATACCCAAAACTAAGACGATCGGATTTTGTAAAATTCCAAGCGGCCCCTGCACGAGGTTCAGTAACCATTTTTTTTGTCAACGTTAGCGACTGCAAGTGAACTCCTGCGTTAAGAATTAACTTTTCATTTGGGCGGAATTGATACTGGGCAAATGGTTGATATAAAAATGTGGTTCCATTAAATGCGCGCAAATCCCTAAAATCATCCAAATCACGGTCATAAATCGAATCATTTAAATCGAGGAAAAACAAATCTGTGTGAAACCCAAATTTGTAGAGGTGTTTTGCGTTAATTTTGTGGTTGTAAAAAACATCAACAGTTTGTTTCGAGATACTTGAATTACTCACAAAAGTGGTAAATGGGTTTTTAAAATCAAAATCAACCGTATCATTTAATACTTGATTGATCGCACTTTGCATTCCTAAGGAAATATTAAAATAGGACTTTGTTCCAATCCTTTGTCGATGTGTTGCACCAACTACCCCAACATTAGATTTGAAATAAGTATTGCTATAATCGATCCCAAATAAATCCGAACTATCTAATTCTTCCGCTAAAATATTGATGTAACTGATGCCTCCTAAACCAAAAACCGTGGTGAGTCCTTTTTTAGATGGAAAATTTAATTTAAAACTTCCATCTTGATAAGTTGGCACAGCTGTCGAACCAAAATTAATTCCAATCAACTTAAAAAAACCTAGGGTTGAATACCGATAATTGACCAAATAAGACGATCCTTTCTTTTTAGAAATTGGGCCTTCCGCCATCAATTCGGCTCCATTAAACCCAAATTGAAACATAAAATCGTGTTTTTCATTATTTCCAGTTCGCAGATTTAAATCGAAGACGCCTGCAATTGCATTTCCATATTCGGAAGGAAAAGCCCCTGTTAAAAAATCCGAATTAGCCATAACATTGTTATTGAGCATGCTGATCGGTCCTCCCGTTGTTCCAAATCGTGCAAAATGATTGGGGTTTGGAATATCAATCCCTTCCATTCGAAACAAAACCCCTGACGGCGAATTTCCTCGAATTACAATGTCATTTCTTGAATCATCTGCGCCTTGTACCCCCGCAAAATTTTGTGCCATGCGCGCCACATCGTTTTTACTACCAGCGTAGCGATTTGACTCCTCTACAGAAAAGGAACGTGCACTAACTGTGGCCATTTTATTGATTATTTCCCCTTTCTTTTGCCCTTCAATCACTACTTCTTTCATCATATTGATCGACTCCACCATTCCGATTGTCAACACAATATCATTGGAAGACAAATCGATATTTTGTTGAAAATAATCTTCGTATCCAATAAAAGTTACCCGAACAGTGTGCCGACCAACAGGCACATTTTCTATTCGAAAGTTTCCATTTTCATCAGTAATTGCACCCAAAAATGGATCAGTTCCTAATAAAGCAACTTTAGCACCAATAAGCGGTTCGTATGTTTCTTTATCAGTAATGGTACCCCGAATCATTTTGGTGATTCCTTGTCCAAAAACGGAAACCGACATACTGAATAGAACGACTAAAATAAGTTTCACTACTTCTAATTTGAGTTTTACCCGACAAAGGTAAACAAAGAAGATTAGCTTCAAACGGTGAACGACGAAAAGGAAAAAATAAATTAGAATTTAGTAAAATTGTGCTATCAGCCTTTTAATTTGATTGATTTTAAAAAATTATATCAAACTAATAATTAACAACTTAAAAAAAACTTTTGCAATCTTAAAGAAGTACTATCTTAATAATCAATAAAAATTCGAAGAATTTTATATTTTTGTTTGTTACTTGAGGATGTCAAACGTAGAAAAGAAAATAGCTGTTATTGGAGGTGGAAGTTGGGCAACCGCTTTGGTGAAGATTTTAACGAGTCAAAAAGGAGTTGTTAATTGGTGGATGCACAACGAATCTTCCGCTGCTCACATCATCAAATATCGACACAATCCTAAATATTTACAATCGGTTGAATTTAACATTGAGCGAATAAATGTTGGGAACGATTTGGTGGAGATTATTGAGCCGGCAGACATTGTCATCATTGCTACACCATCGGCATTTTTACACGATTTATTTAAAAAATTTCCAAAGGAGATTTTAAAAAATAAATTCATTTTCTCAGCGGTAAAAGGGATTGTTCCAGAATTCAATGAAATTCCAGGGCAATATTATCATACTCGCCTCGGAGTTCCGTACGACAATATTGGGATTATTTGTGGACCTTGTCACGCCGAGGAGGTTGCGCTTGAACGATTATCATATCTAACAGTTGCTTCTCAAGATGAAGACATGGCAGAATATATTGCCGAACGATTACGATCTCGCTATATCAAAGCAACGGTTTCTGATGATATTTTTGGCACCGAATATTCGGCGGTTTTAAAAAATGTTTACGCCATTGCGAGTGGAATTTGTGCAGGTTTAGGCTATGGCGACAATTTTCAATCGGTACTTATTTCAAATGCGATTCAAGAAATTGAAAACTTCATTGATGAGGTGCATCCAATTCACAGAGACACCAATTCATCCGCATATTTAGGCGATTTATTAGTAACTGCCTATTCTAAGTTTTCGCGAAATCGCACGTTTGGCTATATGATCGGCAAAGGTTACACCGTAAAAATTGCGCAAATGGAAATGGACATGATTGCAGAAGGTTATTATGCAACAAAATGTCTTGTCGAAATTAACAAGGAATACGGTGTTGAAATGCCTATTTTAGAAGCCGTCAACAATATCATCTACGAAAAAATATCTCCCGTAATTGAGATACGAATTTTGAGTGATAAATTAAGTTAAGCTTTTCGAGCCGCTAAAAGTGCGTTTACCTCCATTAAAAATTTCACTTCCTCTTTCCCTTTTTCTGCTCCAGAAGGATATCCCAATTTACCAATCGTTGTTAAATTAAATGCCCCAGATTCCGCATTTTTGGTGGTAGTAAATAGCCAAATAGTTGGATAACCTGTAACCCCTAATGCTTGTTGCATGTTTTGGTTTTGTGTTTTTAACTCAGCCGATTGTGCCGTTTTTTTTGGAAAGTCAAGTTCTAACAAAACCACATTGGCTTTTGCCCAAGCAATAAAATCTATTTTTGCAAATACATTTTTTTGCAGCATGGTACACCAACCACACCAATCACTTCCTGTAAAGAAACTAAAAATCGGTTTATTGGTTTTAACAGATTCATTGTGCGCTTCATTCAAGTCGAAAAACCAAGTTAAACCCCCTTTTTCAACTCCTGCTGCTTGTACTTTAGTCGCAGTAAGTGTCAATCCAAAAACGAGCAAAATCATCCATTTCATATCTCTTATTTTTATATCGTAAACTTAAAATCTTTTTCAACTCTTAAAGTAACGCAAAAAATGAGAATTGGGTTGTTATTTTTTTGTTAAAAGGAAATTAAACGGCGAAAAAAAATCAACCCTAACGAATTCTTTTAGAAAAAATCGCGAAAACTAGTGCGTTTCTGGCGCTTTTAATCCAGCATTTACAGGAATAGAAAGCGTATTCTGGGCAGGAGGAATGGTGCAATTATAACCACTTGTATAAGCGCAATAGGGATTGTATGCTAAATTAAAATTCAAAATCATTTTGGGCCCATCGGGTATTAAGAGATCTAGGTATCGTCCTCCGCCATACGAAAGAGTTCCACTTGTCGCATCTCTAAATGGCACAAAAAGATAGTTCTTATATTCTTTGACCGTCATAAGTTTATAACTTTGATAGGCGATTAATTCACAATCTACGCCATTTAATTTAAAAAGAAGTTTCGCATAAGGTTTATAATATTTAATCAGACCGCCTGACGAATTCATGGCCACCGTGTCATTGCTTTCAATGCGTTGGACAGTTGCTTCAACTACAAACGATAAATCGATTGGAAAAAATTGATGCCCTTGAAATGCTTTACGCTCCTTTTTAGTGAGGGGACTTGTATTTTTATCCAAATAATGTTGGTTTTGTTCCGCTTGAAAGGCAAGGATTTGGCTTGTCAGGCTATCTTTTGAAATTTGGGAAAAGCCAGTACCACTTATAAAACAAAAAAGAAGAGCGACTAACAGTCGCCCTTCTCTTATGAATTTTATTTTACAAAATCGTTTCACTATTTTAGAACAAAACTATCCGTTCCGATTTTCACACCATCACAATAAATTTCGGCGATGTAATTTCCAGCTTCGATTTCCATTCCTAATTCGTAGAAAATACACAAATCAACTGGTTTGTTTTGATAGTTGATTATTTTCTTATCAGAGTACAATAACGATTGTCCACCTTCAGTTTTCAAGGTATTTGAATTACTTGAACTTAATACCGATCCACCAGGCGTAATAATTCGCATATACACGGTTCTATTACCTGCCGTAGCAATTGAATTTTCATTTAATGTGAAACAAGAACGGATGTGTGAACATCTTGAAGCGTTTTCCACTTCTTTGTACGAACCAGTTCCTTTTTCTTTAATTCCTTCAGACAAGAAACCAGAAGCAGTTAATTTAGAACCTTTGTTTACTTTATCCGTCAATTCGGTTGCTGTACTTTGGTATGAATCTCTTGACGAAGTCATTTGATCCAAATCAGCCAATGTCGAATTTAAATTCTCAGTAAGCACACCATTCGCTGTATTCAACGAATCGATGGTTCGGATATAATCCTTCATGATCGAACGTAATGTTTCTGCTTCTTTTTCAAGTTTCATCACTTTACTTGCATAACGACGTTTATCACCTTTTGCACTTTCTAAATCAGCCAATAAGCCTTGGATTTTTTCTTTCTGTGCGGTGATACTATCATTCATTGCTCCATTCTCCATCTCCATTTTGTCGTACATGGTGAGCATGTTTTGTAAATTCTGCTTCACGTCTGCACCAACATCCACACCTTGTGCATACATCATCTCATTTAAGGACGCTATTTCTGCTTCTAAGGCTGATTTATCATTGGAGCAAGTATTTAATTGTTTTTTGCTTTCAGATAATAAATAAGCCATATAGCCAGCACCTAGTAACATTAGGATGATTACAATGATGTAAACGCCATCTCTTTTTTTACCACTTTCTGGATTTACTACTGGATTGGGTTTGTTATCTCGACTTGAAGTGTCAATAACGGTTTTGCCTTCATCTTCGCTCATATTTGTTGTATTTGTTTGTGTTTAACTATTGATTAATTTTTGTCTCAGGTTTTTCATAAATGACGATGCGTACACAAAGTCAACCACCTCTTGATTATTTGTTTTAATAATTTCCTTATTTGTTCCTTGCCAACCTACTTTTCCTTGATTAATAAAAACAATATGATCGCCAATTTCCATCACCGAATTCATATCATGTGTAATGACAACGGTCGTCATTTGATACTCATACGTAATTTCTTTAATCAAGTTATCTATTACAATAGAAGTTTGTGGATCAAGCCCCGAATTTGGTTCATCACAAAAAAGATATTTCGGATTCATTGAAATGGCACGTGCGATGGCAATCCTTTTTTGCATTCCACCACTCGTTTCGGCGGGCAATAATTTATTTTTATTAATGATATTTACTCTGTTAAGACAAAAATTAGCACGATCCCTCATTTCACTTTCTGAAAAATCGGTAAACATTCGCATTGGAAAAATCACATTTTCTTCAACAGTCATTGAATCAAACAAGGCACTTGCTTGAAAAAGCATACCGATTTCTTTTCGGATTTCGATTCGTTGTTTTCGATTCATTGCAGAGAAATCGCGGCCATCAAATAAAACTGAGCCTTTATCAACTTCGTGCAACCCCACCATACATTTGGCCATCACCGATTTACCTTGTCCTGAAGCGCCAATTACCAAATTCACTTGTCCTTCGGTAAATACGGCTGAAACATCATCCAACACCAAATGATCGCCAAAACTTTTTGATATGTGATTCACTGTAATCATTACACTAAAATCAGCTGGGTTAAAATATAGTTTGACACCAAAATCGCAACCGAGGAAGCAACAACGGCTTTCGTGCTTGATCTACCCACCTCTAGTGATCCTCCTTTGGTATAATAACCAAAATAAGATGGAATCGAGGTAATAATAAAACCAAAAAGCATGGTTTTTCCTAAAGCATAATATAAGTAAAACGAATCTTCGTACCAAAAAGCTTTGATCCCTGTCAAATAGGTTTCGGTGGTATACAACCCAGATTGAACCCCAGCTAACCATCCACCAAACAAACAAAGCGCCATCGAAATTAAGACAACAAATGGCAAAAATAAAGTTGTTGCTAATATCTTAGGAAACATTAAATATCCAATCGAATTTACGCCCATAATTTCCAAGGCATCAATTTGCTCTGTCACACGCATGGTACCAATTTCTGATGCGATGTTTGAACCAATTTTACCCGCCAAAATCAATGAAATAATGGTAGGTGAAAATTCTAAAATTGTTGACGACCGTGTGATGTATCCAATTGTATAATCAGGCAACAAGGGCGAAGACATGTTTGCGGCGGTTTGCAACGAGATTACCCCTCCCATAAAAATTGAAAGAAAAGCCACTAAGGGTATTGATTTTACGACAATTTCATCCACCTCGCCAAAGAACATTTTTCGGAATACTTTCGATTTTTGTGGGCGTGAAAAAACCGACTTAATCATTATAAAATACCGTCCTATGTGTTCAAATAAATTCATGCGGTTGCTAAATTAAGGAAATATTGCGTTAAACCTATCAAACCACCCATAGATATTCAACCGAAGTGAGGTAAAATCATTTAAAAAGGGTTGTTTTGGGGCAAAATAAATTTCGAGCTTTTTATTGGATAAACTAATAAAGTGCGGGGAACATACTTGGAGGGATGGATATTTCAAAAGAAATATACTAGCTTTGAAAGAAGATTTAAACATTTTAATTGCTAAATATGTTGCTGACAAAAATGCACACCAAGTTGGATGAGACCGTAATTTACCATTTGGTAGATGGAGATACACGAATTTTAATGAACGGATTAATTGGTAACGTAGTTTCCTTAAATTTTACTGGACAAACTCAATGTTTGGCGTGTCTAAAAATGAAAAAGTTATTCAGTCAAGGATTCTGTTATGATTGTTTTATGAATTCTCCTGAATCCAGTCCTTGTATTATTAATCCTGAATTATGTGAGGGGCATTTGGGAAAAGGAAGGGATGTTGAATGGGAAAAAAGTCATCACGTTCAACCCCATTTTGTGTACTTAGCGGTAGCATCTGGATTAAAAGTAGGTGTGACACGCGAGACCCAAGTTCCAACCCGATGGATTGATCAAGGCGCTTCTTTTGCCATAAAAGTGGCAGAAACTCCTTATAGACAATTAGCTGGAGCGATAGAAGTTGCACTTAAAAGTCATTTTACAGACAAAACCAATTGGCAACGCATGTTAAAAAATGAAATTGGTGATTACGATTTAGAGACCGAAAAATGGCAAATTGAAGAATTGTTGCCCGCTGATTTAGGTCAATATATGAGTGAAGATGATGAGATTATCGAAATTAATTACCCAGTTCTTCATTATCCAGAAAAAATTAAAAGTGTAGGTTTTGAAAAAACACCACTCATTGAAGGCACTTTATTGGGGATCAAAGGACAATATTTGCTTTTTGACGATGATCGTGTGATCAATTTGCGCAAGTACAGTGGGTATCACATTGACCTAAAATAAACGACTCTTCTTAGCTTTCAAAGTTGATTTGGACACAATTTCTATTATGCAACTCTTACATATCTTTTTCATTATATTTTAAATCATCTAAATTTTGCGCTATTAAAAGAATGATTTTACTATTAACCTGAGATTCGACTCTAAATTACAATTAAGATTTTTATTAAAAATTCGAGGGAATAGCCCTATTCTTTGGATTTGAAGTTCTTTATCAAATGCTTGCTCATCGATCGACAAGCCATTTTCTCGTGCAATTAACGAGGTTAAATCGACGGGAAAACCATAAGTGTCGTACAATTCAAAAACGGCATTCCCAGCAATTATCGGTTGGTTTTGTGCTTTACATTCGTTCATGAGTAGCTCCATTCTTTTAATTCCGAGCTCTAGCGTTCTAAAAAAACTATTTTCTTCTTCGCGAATTACTTTGGAAATGATGTCTTTTTGCGCGATCAATTCTTGGTAAGGCTCTCCCATTAATTCACATAATACGAGCGATAAGTCACTCAAAAAAGATTCTTTTAATCCCAATGCTTGGTAGCCGTAACGCACTGCTCTTCGCAAAATTCTCCGGATAACATACCCAGCACCATTGTTTGCAGGTAGTTGTCCGTCGGCAATTGAAAAAGCGATGGTTCGCACGTGGTCTGCGATAACGCGTAAGGCGATGTCCGTTTCTTCCGATTTTCCATAGGAAATCCCAGAAACCTTAACCATATGTTGAATCAAGGTTTGAAATAAATCAGTATCGTAGTTGGATTGCTTTCCTTGAAGAGCCATCGCTAAGCGCTCCAATCCCATCCCATTATCAACGTGTGTAGAAGGAAGGTTTTCCAAGGAGCTATCGGCTTTTCGATTGAATTGCATGAAAACATTGTTCCAAATTTCAATTTAAAAAACTATATTTACAAACTGTCGAAAAAGGAAACCACTTACCACTATCTTAAAGCAAAGGTTTATAGTTGAATAATTAAATAAATTGTAATTTTAAGAACTTAATTAAATAAAAGCTAAAAAGCACCATCAATTGGTTAAAATAATAAAGAATTATTAAAAAAGCATGTATAAAGTTTTTGGTTTAGGTCATAGGTTCTTAGAAAATGAAAATCAGGTAAGAGAGAATATTCGCGCTTCTTTAGATTATTTTATTTCAATCCACGGGCAGATAGAATGTATATCCAATTTAGCATGCGGTGCAGATACCATATTCATACAAGAAGCCATAAATAAAAAGTGCAAAATTCAACTTATTTTACCTTTTCAAATTAATGAGTATGAAAAAGATTTTGATAACGAATCGCTTATTTTATTCCGCTCTATAATAGCAAATCACGCGTATAGCGTCCATGGTGATTTGAAATCATCAGATGATGTTGAGCGTGACCTAGCATACCAATCTGTAGGGAGAAGCAATATAGAAGAATGCGATGCAATTCTCGCCGTTTGGGATGGTGAAATCGGAAAGGGATTAGGAGGCACCAAAGACCACGTTGATTATGCTATTGAGTTGAATAAAAATATACATTGGATAAAATCACTAAGAAAAAGTGATGATTTAGAAATAACGAGTGAATCAAAACAAGCCAAAGATGCAGAATTTAAAATTGAAGACAAAGCAGCCATAAAATTAAAAGTGATTTATAAAAGATCATGGAGTATTGGAATAGCATTGGGTTTAATTACAATATTTTTAATCGAGATAAATTTCATTGATTGTAATTCTAATTCTTTTTCTCCGCTTTTGTATCTTATTTTAAGCCTATTGGTGATAATTTCTTTTTCTTCTGCTTATTATCTTATAAAAGTTAAAGCAAATAAGCTTAAAAATAAATTTATTGAGCACCGTCTTAAAGCCGAAAATTTAAGGGCACAGCTATGGAAAGATTCGCTTGATATCTCTTTTGCCCCTGATTTATTTAAAAATGAAACAAGCATATTGCATTTGTTTAATGACAGTAAAAGAAGAAAACTTTGGATTCATATTAATGAACAGATTATTTATCAAAAAACCAGTCGCTATATTAATTTTAATAAAAAATTAGGGCGTTATGAATTACTTTTAAATCTACTACGCTATACCTTCCTTTTTTTATTAGTAGGCTTATTTCTTTATCATACTTTAGCATATTTCAATGAAAATTATGTTGAAAAGTTTAGTTTTATTAAAAATATATTTGGTTTTATTTGGATGGCTATCCCTCCTCTCTATGCTTCTATTGAGGGGGTTATTCATTTTAACGATTGGAAAAAAAATAAAAAGATTTCACTTGAATTAATTAATTTATACGAAGCTATTCTTATTGAGTTGAATGAGCAATCTAACTATAACGAGTTGTTGATTATTGAGGAAAAAATAGTTGGTGCTTTTACCTTTGAAATTGCTCAGTGGTATAATGAAGAAAAAAATAAAAATTTAGAATTAAAGATTTAAAATAAAGTTTAAGAGTTATGGAATCAAATCAGGATGTTTTTATAAGTCACTCAAGTGTAGATAGTAAGCTGGCTTATGCTATGTGTGATTACCTAGAAGAAAAGGGTATTAGGTGTTGGATTGCACCAAGAGATGTTCAGGGTGGAACAGAATATGCCGAAGCAATTATCATGGGCATTAGAAGTTGCAAAATCATGGTTGTTTTATTTAATAAAAATGCCAATGATTC
>JBIKJA010000021.1:0-8606 GCA_044361315.1 Crocinitomix sp.
ATTCCAACTCACATCCACAAATTCAGAAATGGGGTTCACCGTCACCCAACTCAACAATGGAATGGCTGGATTAATCAAATCTTTTAAAACCGCACCCACACGATTTGAAGTTGAAATACAGCCAGATTCATGGTTCAAACGAACTTCGTAGCTCATAAAATCTTCGCAAATGTCAATGGTGTCGATAAATAAATTATCCCCATAATTAACCGAACCTCTGAGTGCCCATGTTCCTAAAGGATATTCGCGGTAAATTTCATGAGTGGTGGATTCGCCTGCGTTCATTGGGACATCTGTATTATTCCATTTTAAACTGACACGCCCATCTGCTAAATCAGTCAATTCCAGAAACATTGATTTTAAAGTGTCAGAAGATATTTTATTCGCACCTCCGCATCCGTAACGTGTCACTAAATAATAACTTTTTGCGGCTACATCAGCGCCAGCACCTACAATGGTATAAGTATCCGTTACCATGGTTGGAATGGTAGCTATCATACCTGCTCCAAGTTGATGCACCTCATATTGATCAAAAGAAAAACCAGGATCCAAGGAAGGAACCCACGATAAAACCACGTCTCCACTATTTAAAACATCAACACAAGTTAAATCCGCAGCTGTGACTTCCGGGCGATTTTTTAATTTGATGCGAATGGTTTGGTAAGACCTTCCCGGCACCGAACAATAGTCGTCTTGAGCATTCAACACAAAAGTATAAAGTTGACTTTCTTGGGGATTATCACAGGCATCCAATAGATGTTCGCACGAAGTTTGCCAATTAAAATTGGTGGTTAATCCTTGCACCCCTTGAATGATTGGGGCGGTACTCAAGGTAGCACATGGCAAATAATCACAGCCAGAAGCAGGATCGACAAACCCAGTTCCAAAATAATCACCTGTTGGATTTAAAGTAACCAATTGAGGAGAACCATCTTGTAAAAACTCCAAATCTTCAATAACAATGTCAAAATTAATTAAATCACCTGCAAAAAATTCGGCTTCGAAAGAGGTTCCACCGGCAAATGGCGGTTCAATTTCAGGAGGAGTGTTGACATATCCCGGACATGGAATAATTACCACTTGCGATTCGCGGTTGATGGTGGCGATTAAAACCCCATCGCGGTAACAATCAATTTTTTGGGCAAAACCATAATTACCAGGAGTAAATGAGGTGAAATTAATTTGGCCTGTCACTGGATCCATAGTTGCCCCAATATTTCCAGGGTTGATTAAGGCATCTGGTGTTGGATTGGTAGCACTGTAGGCAGGTTCGAACGATACAGGACTTGGATTTGTTGGCGGATCAAATGCACCCGCTGGAAAATGATCTAACGGTGTTCCCCATGAAAAAACCATCGAATCATTGTCTTTGTCATAAGCATTGGCATCGAATTGAAAATTACTTCCTTCGCACAATAACATGTATGGATCTTGTGCAAATTCGGGGCTCGAATCTAAACAAGCATCTGGAAGGGCATGCATAATCGAAGATAAGGTAAACCCATACGCATAAGGATCGGTAATATTATCTAAATCCCAATTCCGAGAAAACGAATCATACGTAAACGCCCAACCTGTTGCTGGTGGAACCCCAACTAAAGACACTGAACCTGAACGGTAAACATATTTTTGAATGGCTCCTGGACCTGTTCCACCCCCTATTCCAATCCCACAATCAATTTCAGCTGGACTGCCTAACACTTCGCTACAATTCGGTGATAAATCGGTGGTGGATAAAAAATTACACGTTACGGTATTGACAAAAGGATGTCCCCAAACTCTTAAATCTAAAGATGGGTCAATGATGTCTAACCCATTGCAATCACGGTAAATAACAAGGGTAAATTCGTAATTAGTTCCGCCTAATGAACGCCATGTGATTTCCCCACCCATTAAATGGGCGGCATAATTTACCTTACCAAAAAATAAGGTAAAAATGAGTACACATAAAATCCGAACTCGCATTGTTTAGTTAACGCTATTATTTACGTTTTATTGAATACGTGTCTAAATCTTTTTAGTTGCTTGATAACCGAGGTTTTTAACGCTTAAAAAATTAGCCCTTTTTTATCGAAATCGCAACTTAGGAATTGCCGCTTTAATTGAGTTTATTTATTCGTGACCAAATTCGAGTAAAGTATATTGTAATTCAGGACCTTTGGCAACAGAGAGTGTATCCCCATCAGTGATTTTAAGGTCTTTGAATACAGATTTTATCCTCCCTACTCTAACGGCATAAATTTCGCAATTTCGACGTTAATCAATTAGCGATAAAAAATTCTCTTTTTCAACGGTAACGGTCGAATCAAAATTCAAGGAATTGATTGAAAATGGTTGGTGAAGATTTTAGTAGGATGCGATTAGATTTGGTTCGTCATTCAAGGTATTTGAATTCCATTTTTGCTAAGTAGAGATTGGGAAAACCAATTTTAAAAAGCGCTCAATTTCTTCGACCACCTCAGCGGTTTCATCAGTGATTTTGAGGGTCCAGATGTCTTGAATCACCCACGGTTGGCTTTCATTATTCAGGCGATAACGGCACAGTTTATGAATGGTATATCCTTAATTATCCAAAAAGGATTCGGCGATAAGTTCTTTTATTTTATAAATTGAAGTATCGTGGGTTGCGTCGTTGGTATTGTCATGAAAAATACATACCACCTCATAAATCGCATAATTTCCTTCTTGCACAGGAAAATATTCAAACCAAAAATAAATTGTATACGGGGTGTTTACATCTTTTTGACAGGAAAAAGAATCGCCAAAAGAATTAAAATTACACCACCGATTTTCATTTGATGTTGACTCGTTTTTAATTCATGTACTTTAATTGACTGGCATACAAGAGGACAAAGATTGCACTTACTACTCCTGAAATGACGGCCATGATAAACCCAAGTGTATTTTGACCAAAAAATAAAATCCAATATCCTAGGGCAATTAAACTATAGACAATGTACAAATGAAATCCGATTTTTCTGAGCTTAAACATCATAATCACTGCAATTAGACCAATGATTATTTGAACGAAGGTGATCAACGACAACCAACTAAATTTTACTTGTGTGATTTTCAAAAACTCAACTGTTTCGGTAACTACCCATCCCGTTTCTGCCACCATTTCTGGCGTTAATTCACTTAACATTTCAATTTCTTGCTGGCGGATCTCTTCGTCAGTTGGTGGACCAGTTAATACATTTGATACCAATCCAATCAAACCAATCCCTAGGGAAAGCCATGATAGAATTCCGAAAACAATTAATGCTTTTGGTCGATTCGTTTTCATTTGATTTATTTAATAGTTTTAATAAAGGTAATAGATTTATTGATTTCTGGATGCATATAAATATCATCTTTAATAAATGGTACCAATTTTCGATAATCATTTATCAATTCTTCAATTACAGGGCTCGATTTCATCGGACGTCTAAATTCGAGGGCTTGTGCCGAATTAAATAACTCAATTCCCAAAATTTTTTCCAAATTTTGAACGATGCGGTAACATTTAGTAGCTGCGTTAGCCCCCATACTCACATGGTCTTCTTGTCCGTTTGATGATTCGATTGAATCGACAGAAGCAGGACTTGCCAATTGTTTATTTTGACTAACCACCGAAGCCGCCGCGTATTGAGGAATCATAAATCCTGAATTTAATCCCGGATTAGCGACTAAAAACGCGGGTAAACCTCTTCTACCGCCAATGAGTTGATAGGTTCGTCGCTCGGAAATGCTTCCCAATTCTGCTAAAGCGATGCCTAACGAATCCAATGAAATTGCCAAGGGTTGTCCATGAAAATTTCCTGCCGAAATAATCTCATCCGTATCTGGAAATATGGTTGGATTATCGGTGACAGCGTTGATTTCATTTTCAAAAATGGTCTTTACGTAGCGAATGACATCTTTACTCGCTCCATGCACTTGCGGAATGCAACGGAATGAATATGGATCTTGTACATGTTTTTTTTCTTGAGCAATTAGCTCACTTCCGGCTAATAATTTTCTAAAATTCGCTGCGGTTTCAATTTGACCAGCTTGGTTGCGAATCGCGTTTACATTTTCGCTAAACGGATTGAGTTGCCCGTGAAAAGCATCCACTGACAATGCGCCAATTTTATCTGCTGCAAAAGACAATTGTTCGGCCCGTATTAGGTTCCAAACACCATAAGCACTCATAAATTGAGTTCCATTTAAAAGCGCTAATCCTTCTTTTGATTTCAATTCGATGGGTTGCCAATTGTGTTGTTTAAGCATATCACTTGATATCACCAACTCGCCATTTATCCGTACAAAACCTTTGCCAATTAAAGGCAATGAAAGATGTGCCAAAGGGGCTAAATCTCCCGACGCGCCAAGGGAACCCTGCTGATAAACAACGGGTAAAATTGAATGATTATAAAAATCCACCAATCGTTGCACCGTAATTAATTGTACCCCAGAATGTCCGTAAGACAACCCTTGAATTTTCAGCAACAACATTAATTTCACAATCTCTTTAGGCACTTCTTCGCCTAACCCGCAAGCATGCGAAAGGACGAGATTTTTTTGCAATTTCCCCAAATCATCTTTCGAAATCACCGTGTCGCATAAAGACCCAAAACCTGTGTTGATGCCATAAAAAACATCAATTCCATCAGCCATTTTTTGATCGAGGTAATTCCGACATTTTAAAATTCGGTTTTGTGCTTCGTCGGATAATTCAATTTTAGCATCGGTTTCTATAAGCCATTTTACTTTGTCGATTGAAAGATGCTTTTGATTGATATGATGGACTTCCATACTAAAGGCTGTTTATAAATTCATGAATGGTTAACACTTGTTGGGAGCCAGTCACCATATCTTTAATGGAGATGGTTTTATTTTCGATTTCGTTGGTTCCAATTAATAATACGAATGGAATCGAGCGATCGTTGGCATATTTCATTTGCTTTTTCATCGGTTTTGCTTCGGGATATACCTCACACGCTACGCCTTTGTCTCGAATCATTTTTGCAATTCGCATACATTGTTGTTGCTCAGCTTCGCCAAAATTGATAAACAAGTAATTTGTCGCTGTTAATACTGCCGGAGGAAATAAATTCAATTCGGTTAACACATCATAAATCCGATCTGCACCAAACGAAATTCCGACCCCAGAAATGCCATCTAAACCAAATAATGCTGTAAGGTTATCATAACGTCCACCCCCACAAATACTGCCAATTTGAACGTTATTTGCGGTGACTTCAAAAATAGCTCCAGTATAATAATTTAAACCACGCGCAAGGGTCACTTCAAATTCGAGTTTTGCCCTGTTTAAACCTAAATAATTAACGTAGTCAAGAACATATCTCAATTCTTCGATTCCACGCAATCCTGTTGGTGATTGAGCGAGGTAAGTAGTTAATTTAGTCAACTTTTCTTCATTCGATCCTGCTAATTCAAATAAAGGCGCTATTCGTTCGATGGCATCTTCACTTACATTTCGATCTCTCAATTCTTTGATAACTCCTTCTTTTCCAATTTTGTCGAGTTTATCAATCGCCACCGTAATTGGAATCAATTTATCTTCTTCTCCACACACCTCTGCTATTCCTGAAAGAATTTTACGGTTGTTAATTTTGATACTAAAATCTGTCAAACCTAATTTTGATAAAACCTCGTCAAAAATTTGCACCAATTCAATTTCATACACCAACGAATCGCTGCCAACAACATCGGCATCGCATTGATAAAATTCGCGGTAACGCCCTTTTTGAGGACGATCGGCTCGCCAAACAGGTTGAATTTGATACCTTTTAAATGGAAAGGTAATTTCATTTTGATTTTGAACCACAAACCGAGCAAAGGGAACCGTTAAATCGTATCTTAAAGCTTGGTCAGAAATTGAATTGGTAAAGCGGGCAATATTGCCGTTAGATAATGCTTCCGTATCTGCTTTTTCAATCTTTTCTCCATTATTTAATACTCTAAAAATCAAACGATCTCCTTCTTCACCATATTTACCCAACAAGGTTTGGGTTGTTTCCATACTCGGGGTCTCAATCGGCATAAACCCATATTTTTCGAATACCCCTTTAATGGTCGAAAAAATATAGTTCCTTTTGATCATTGTATCTGGCAAAAAATCGCGGGTACCTTTTACTATTGACGGTTTGCTAATCATTTTTTAATCTTCTTTAAGCTGCAAATTTAATCTTTTGAATGGGATTTT
Source organism: Crocinitomix sp. (assembly GCA_044361315.1). Classification (GTDB taxonomy): domain Bacteria; phylum Bacteroidota; class Bacteroidia; order Flavobacteriales_D; family Crocinitomicaceae; genus Crocinitomix. The sequence continues at coordinate 6,191 of JBIKJA010000021.1, forward strand.
GATGGTTGATGTGATCTAGGATTTCGATATTTTAAAGAAATACTCATTTAATGTTTGGTGCCAAACATTTTGATTCTCAATAAAACTTGCCTCGACCGAAGCAGTTGGATCAGTTAGGATGAATCCTATTCTTTTTATAAATTTGCACAAAATCAAAAAATGGATAAGTTAAAAAATCGGCTAAAATATTTTGGAATTGGGCTTGGGATCGGTTGTATTTTGGTGTATTTTATGTTCGGTAATCGCGGATGTGCATGGTTTCCAGGAAATCGTGTGAAAAATATGATTGGCGAAAAAGAAATTTTTATTGGAGACAGTGTGTTGGATGTGATGACCTGTGAAGGTTTATCCAATGATGATATTTATGGTTTATTAAAAGAAGAAGGAGATGTTGAATTTTCTCTGAGTCAGACAAATACTAAACCAAAATTGTATGTAATTTCTGGCGTGAAAGATGATAAAGATTTTTCGGCCAAATTTGCCTTACACGAAGGAGAAGAAGCGTTTGCAGAAGTTATTTCGGTAGGATTTATCGAATCAAAATCGTGCAGTTCGCCCCGTTCGAACAAACATAAATCAACGTTGCCTTTACCTCATGCAGATGTCATGGCGATTTTGAATGCAAATGAATTTCGAATTATTGATTCGGTGCAATGTAAAATGGATTTTTACGGTTTATCTGAAGAGGCCGTATTGAAATTTCATGAGACAAGTGTGGTGGACATCGAACGGTCTCAACCGCGTCAAAACCCAAATCCAACCTATCTTTTTAAAGGCCAAATTGGTCAGAAAAACTTCGAGATTTTATATATTATTGGTGAAAACAGAACACGGATTGCCAATATCATTGGAGAAACTCCTGACAATTGTACTCCTAAGTCGGAAGAGCCTGTACTTATAGAACAACCCAATTAAAAACTATCCCATGGGAATGATGTCAAACATTTTTGGAAGTCAACGAAAAAAGCGTGTTAAATCCATGCTGGCCAATGGAGGAATCATTATTGACGTTCGTTTTGAAAGCGAATTTAAAAATGGACATGCACCAGAATCAAAAAATTTCCCACTGAAGCAATTATCTGCTCAAATAGACTCCATTAAAGCATTAAATAAACCAATTGTTGTCGTCTGTATGAGCGGAATCCGAAGTGGACAAGCGAAAACGATTTTGGAAAAAGAAGGAATCGAAGTTGAAAACGGCGGTTCATGGTATGCGTTTAAATAATTAAGTTGAAAGTTTGTAACTTTTCAACGGTTTTGGCATTAATGGTTCAAATTAAACTTAAAAACCTATCTTAGTGACAATTTAATCCCATTTTCATGGAAGTTCTAGATTCAAACGCTAAAATTCGTGCCGAATTAACCTATAAAAATGGAGCAGTTTTTAATAAGACCATGCGAATTCTTTTAGGGGTTATTTGCTCATTTTTACTCTTGGCTGTCTTAACATTGAATATTGTTCCCATCTTAATAGGACTTGTATTTTTCCCGATTGGCATTTACGCTTTTACGGCGTTTCATGGCACTGAAATTTCGTTCAGCGATTGTGCGGTGCGCGCTTATACTAGCTCGTGCGGTGTAAAAAAGGGCAGATGGGAATCCACTAATTTACTTCCTGATATAACGGTGATGGCCAATTCAGCTGGGGTGGTAATGTCGAATTTGTATGCAGGTGGACACACTGTTTTAAAAACGAAAATTTATCAAGTGGTTTTATTGTCTGCAAATCACCGAAAAAAGGTAATTGTCTGCGAAAAAACTGATCCCGACCAAGCGTTTGAGGCCGCAAAAATGCTGGCGGAAAAAATGGATAAAAAAATTGTCGAATTTAACCCCGTGATTTCCCAACAAACCATGGATAGAAGGTATCGACGGTAGTTTATGTGATAAATATTTCTCTTTTAGGTAATCAGTTGATTTCTTCCAGCTCTTTTCTGAGTTTTTCAACTAAACTTTGAACCATTTTTGCATGAATACGCAGTCCTGAAATGGTGATGTTTGCTTGGAGATAAAAAGGCTCACGATCGGCTAATTTGTTTTCGATAAATGCCAATAATTTTGGGGCATCGTGTTTAAATGGTTCAATTAAGGGGCGAATCGTTTTGGATTGTTGCAATCGACTAATTAAACCGCTAGGTGGCAGCTGAATATAAATCGAAATTCCTGTTGCTAAAATATGGGCGATGTTATCATTAAAACAGGGCGTTCCTCCGCCCAGCGAGATCACGGCATTTGGATGATCAAAATTTTTCAACCAATCGAATTCTAATTGACGAAAAGCAGCTTCATCTTTTGTTTGAAAAATTTCTTGAATGCTCTCCCCTGCCATTTTCTCAATTTCACGGTCAGAATCAAAAAACGAATAACCAAGTCCTCGTGCAATTCGTTTTCCGAGCTGCGTTTTGCCAGCCCCCAT
>JBIKJA010000015.1:0-79683 GCA_044361315.1 Crocinitomix sp.
AAGTAGTCGCTGTTCCTCCCGATGTAAAAGTTACCGAATCTCCCAAACAAATTTCTGTGGCATCTACTGTTAAAGTAACTGTTGGTAAAGGATTAATTTCTATGTCTACTTCCAGTTCGCAATCGTCTGGATCTGCAGTAACAGCTGTGTAGGTAACAAAACCAACACCAACAGGTGTAAACGGAACACCATCCACCACTCCCAAATCCCAAGTTACTGGTAAACCACTTGCTGCTGTCGCATCTAAAGTAATTGTTTCACCTACGCAAATTTCATCGTCGGAAACCACTACGGTCATAGCATCACATAATACCGTGATTACAACTTGGCCGTTGCCTGCGCGACATCCAGCTGAATTCACTTGGGCTGTTCCATCGTTGTAAGAACCGCCGCCGCCGCCGCCTCTGTGTAAAGGATTTGGAGCCACATATTGGCCGCCGCCACCACCTGAGTAACCACCGCCACCGCCACCGCCATAAGCTCCAGTTCCACCGCCGCCACATCCCCATCCACCAGTATTAGGATAAGTCCAAGTACATCCACCATTCGTACCGCCAGCACCGCCAGCCGCCCATGATCGCCCTGCCCCAGGGCCTAAAAGAGTTCCCGGTAAAGCACCTCCATCCCACAAACCATTTCCTCCATAACCATTTCCAGTCAAGCCGCCACCACCAGAAGACCATCCACAATCGCCATTAACATATCCTTTTTGTCCACCTGATCCACCTGTACCTCCAGGTCCTGATGAAGTAACCCCAGCTCCAGTTGTTACACCATGATGTCCAACAGCATTTGTTGCAGCACCACCGCCACCGCCGGCAATAATCCGAGGTGTTACACCTTGTAAAACACCAGATCCACCACCACCGCCACCGGCATTATATCCAAATAAACCAACACCACCGACCACCACCGTTAAAACAGTGCCTGGTACAACCGTGAAAGTCCCTGCCATGCATGCTCCTAATCCGCCAGCGCCTCCACTTCCAGGCCCACCAGCAGCCCCTTTTGCTTCAATACGAATACTTGTAACTCCGGGAGGAACGACATAAGTTTGCGTTGCACCTGTATAGTTATATGTAGTAACTTGACTGTAGGAAGTACCATTTATTATAAGAGCCAAAAAAAGAAGGGCTGTAATTTGAGAAAATATTTTTAGCATAGTTGGTATTTTTAAGCCAGATCTTAACAATTAGAGGAATGATCTTGATCTGTAAGACGTTTGAAAATTAGTATGGTTTCTTATCGATATGAAAAATATTTTTACTTTTATTATAAATCTAAAATACAATTAGTTATATCAATTGTATTACTGTTAAGTCAAGCAAAAAAGTAAATCTGAAGCTAACTTAACCATTTACTCTTTGACTCAATTTAATAAACTAACATCCAATATTACAACTTTTTTCAAAAAAACCCGTTAAAAAAAAGGAAAAAAATAAGCGTAATTCAAACGATAAGAGAAGAATTAGCTGATCTATTATTGCTATTTTTGTAAAAAAAGAACCTATGCTACAATCAATGACTGGCTTTGGAAAGGCTTCGGCGACTTTTTCGAACAAAAAAATTACCGTTGAGATTAAGTCGTTAAACAGCAAAAGTCTGGATTTATTTATCCGAATGCCAACGATTTATCGGCAAAATGAAATTGAGTTACGAAAAATAATTGGGAAAGAATTAGACCGTGGCAAGGTAGAATGCAATATCAATGTAGAGCCCATTGGTGTAGAAACTTCGCAAAAAATCAATAAAACTTTAATTAAAAGTTATTATCGTCAACTTTCAGAGTTGTCCGAAGAAATGGGTCTGAGAGAAGAAAACATGATGGCGATATTATTGAGAATGCCGGATGTTTTTGCTACTGAATCTGAAGAATTGGATGAAGCAGAGTGGGAATGTATTTTGCGCGTCATGAATGATGCGATAGAAGAACATATTCGTTTTAGAAACGAAGAAGGCCAGCGATTGGTAGAAGAGTTTACTTTACGGATTGGCAATATTCAAAAGGCATTTGATCGGGTGCCAGAATTTGAAACAGGGCGAATTTCAAGTATTAAAGAGCGCATTGAGAACAATTTGGAAGAATTTGTCGTAACCACAAAGGTGGATAAAAATAGATTTGAACAAGAATTGATTTTTTACGTCGAAAAATTTGATATTTCGGAGGAAAAACAACGTTTAGGAAATCATTTGATCTATTTTCTTGAGACCTTAAATGAACCCACCTCACAAGGAAAAAAATTAGGTTTCATTTCGCAAGAAATTGGACGTGAAATAAACACCTTAGGTTCAAAATCATATCACGCTGAAATGCAGAAACTTGTGGTGGAAATGAAGGACGAATTAGAAAAAATAAAAGAACAGATTTTAAACACCTTGTAATTTTAAAAGGAGAGATGACCAAAGCCGAAAAATTTGATACTATACTTGAGCAGTTTCCAAAGGGAAAATGCGTTATTTTTTCGGCACCAAGTGGTGCAGGCAAAACCACTATTGTTCGTTACTTGTTGCGAAATATTGAGTCATTCGAATTTTCAATTTCCGCAGCAAGTCGCGCGCCAAGAGGAAGAGAAGTTGATGGAGAAGATTACTTTTTTTTCTCGGTGGATGAATTTAAGCAAAAAATTGCGCGTGAGGAATTTGTGGAATGGGAAGAAGTTTATCAGGACAATTTTTACGGTACTTTAAAGTCGCAAGTTATCGAATTTTGGAAAGAAGGCAAAACCATCTTATTTGATGTAGATGCCTTGGGTGGAATAAATTTAAAAAAGATTTTCAAAGATCAAGCACTTTCAATTTTTATTCGACCACCTTCACTCTTTGTTTTGGAAGAACGTTTAAAAAATAGAAAAACGGAAACACCCGAACAAATAAAAATGCGGCTAGACAAGGCAAACGAGGAACTAACGTATTCGGATCAATTTGATTATGTCTTGTTAAATGACAATTTGGAAAAGGCTTGTCATGAAACAGAAGAGGTTGTTAAAGAGTTTATTTCTGCTAAATGAGCTCGATAGTCGGCGATATCATTGATGGTTTTTCAGGAAAATAACAGGCGATGAAGAAAAAAATTGGTTTGTTTTTTGGGTCATTTAATCCCATCCATATTGGACATTTAATCATTGGAAATTACATGGCGCAAATGGATCTTTTAGACGAAGTGTGGTTCGTTGTTACACCTGAAAATCCGCTGAAAAAGAAAGCAAATTTATTGTCTGATTTGCATCGTCTGGCGATGGTTCGTCTTGCGGTGGAGGACAATACTAAATTACAAGTTTGTGACATTGAATTTCATCTACCAAAACCTTCATACACCGTTTATACCTTGCAAGCTTTGAAGGAAAAACACCCACGCTATATTTTTACCCTCATCATGGGAGAGGATAATTTACGGACCCTTCACAAATGGAAAAACTATGAATACATCTTAGAAAATTATTCGATTTTTGTTTATCCACGAATTGTAACGGAACAAGAACCAATCTGCACCTCATCTGAAGATAAAAACATCAATTTGCCAAATGTCACCATAACGGATACCCCAATTTTATCGATCTCTTCTAGTTTAATTCGGGGAATGATTTCGAATAAAAAAGACGTACGTTATTTACTTTCTGAAAAGGTTTTTACCTATTTGGATGAAATGAATTTTTATAAATAATGTATCAAATATTCGTTGCCTTACATCTGATTTTTATCGTGACTTGGTTCGCAGGACTTTTTTATATTGTCCGTTTATTTGTTTACCAAGCCGAATCAATTAGTAAATCAAAAGAAGCGCAAGAAATCTTAATTCCACAATACAAATTAATGTCTAAACGATTGTGGTATGGAATCACATGGCCATCGTTTGTTCTCACCTTAATTCTTGGTACCACCATCTTGTGTTTAAATCCTAGCTTGTTGCATACGTACTTTATGAAAATCAAACTTGGGTTTGTGATTGGATTGATTATTTACCAATTATTATGTCATCGCTATTTTCTTCAACTACAAAGAGATCAATCAAAAAAATCAAGTAATTTTTTTCGGGTTTGGAATGAAATAGCTACACTTTTTTTAGTGGCAATTATCTTTTTAATTGTGCTAAAAAGTCATGTAAATTGGATTTATGCCGTGATAGGATTTCTGTTGTTTGGCATCGGATTAATGTTAGCGATTAAGATCTACAAGAAAATTCGCCAATAATAACCTCAGTTTTAACTCCCTTTTGAAATAATTACAACTCGTTAAGAGTTAGTACGCATGCATAGCACCCCCATTACCAGCCGAAATTGGAGTTAAAAAAAGCCTAAATAATTTACTGAAGAAGCAAAATATGCCCCGTAAATTGTTCGATTTTATCCGAATTTAAACCTTTGGTTTGAATTACCCAAGGGTAAAGACCGGGAGAAGCCGCTTGGCTTCCATAATTTCCATCCCATTCTCCCGCTGGATTGTAGGATTCCCAGACTATTTCACCATTTCGATTAAATACAATCAAATGAAAACTGTACTCATCCGCCCCGGAAATATAAATTTTCCAGGTCTCATTTCGTGTATTGCCATTCGGTGTGAATACATTCGGCGCGAACAACTCGATTGGTTGTTGACCGACTGCAGTTTCTGTTGAATCTTCAGGCAAATGTTGCCCAAATGCTTGTGCACCAAAAAAAATGCACAATCCAAATAAAGGTGCTTTTAACATAATTTTATTATCTTTTCATGTATCGAAATCACCCGTTGAGGACAGAAAATCCCGATTAATTATGGCACAAAGGAATGAAATATTTTTTGGTTTCCACGTGTTAAAGGGTTTAATTTTAGGTTAATTCTTGGATTTTTAAACTAAAGCGCAATTTTAGAAGTCCAATCCCCTTTTATTAGTTCGTTTCATCCATTTTTAAAACAAACGAAGCCAACGATAATCAATAAATTCTATCTCTGAATAGATGTCAGCAATAAAAACAAATGGTTCTGACAAAAAACTGTTTAAAAGTATCGGTTGAATACCATCAAATCTTGCTAATAATCCCTAGCTTTATACTTTTGATAAATTTGGAAAAATGACCTATAAAAACCTTGTAGTAACACAAACAGGATTAATTACAAACATCACAATTAATCGACCAACACAATTAAATGCGTTGAACAAAGAAACGATTGAAGAATTGCATATCGCCTTAAAAAACGCAAATGAAAATAAATCTGTTGGTTGTGTGATTTTGACAGGGTCTGGCGAAAAAGCATTTGTGGCTGGGGCTGATATCAAAGAATTTGCAGATTTTACGATTGAAAAGGGAAAAGAATTAAGTGCAGTTGGACATGAGATTTTATTTGATTTTATCGAGAAAATGACCACCCCTGTGATTGCAGCAATTAATGGATTTGCACTTGGGGGAGGATTAGAGTTAGCAATGGCTTCGCATATCCGTATTGCAAGTAATACTGCTAAACTTGGACTCCCTGAGGTTTCTTTAGGAGTTATACCTGGCTATGGCGGCACGCAAAGATTAGCCCAATTAGTAGGACGAGGCAGAGCAATGGAAATGATTACTACGGCAGGAATGATTAACGCAGATGAAGCATGTAATTGGGGATTAGTAAATCATGTAGTTACCCCTGAAGAATTATTGCGCTTAGCCGAAAAAATCGCAGAAAAAATTTGTAAAAATTCGCCAAATGCAATTGGGGCAGCAATTGTTGCTGTAAATGCAAATTATACCGACGGAATTAACGGCTACAAAGTAGAAATTGAAGAGTTTGGGAAATGTTTTGGTACCCCTGAATTTTTAGAAGGAACAGGGGCGTTTTTGGAAAAAAGAAAAGCCAACTTTAGAAATTAACTCCTTGAAATTGGGATTTGATCGCTAAGTAAATTAGATTTTTACACGAAATTAAACGGTGAGTACCTTAAAAAAATTAGCAGGCCAAACGGCCATTTACGGATTACCATCTATCCTAGGGAGGTTGCTAAATTATTTTTTAGTGCCCATTCACACCCTTTTTTTTCAACCAAAAGAGTACGGAATCATTAGCGAATTTTATGCATTCGTGGCTTTTTTTGTGGTGTTATTGTTGTTTGGAATGGAAACCACCTTTTTCAGGTTTGTCAATCAAGCTGAAAATAAAGAAAAGGCCTTTAACCAAGCTTTTTCGTTGGTACTCATAGTTAATTTAACTTTTTTAACTTTTGTCCTCTTGTTTTCTCAATCCATTGCCACGTGGATGGGATATCCTGATTATCAAAATTATGTGATTTGGTTTGCTTTTATTTTGGTGTTAGATGCTTTTGCCTCCCTATTTTTAGCCAAACTCCGATTAAATGAACAGGCAAAACAATTTGCTAAAATTCAATTCATTGGTATAGGAACAAATATCCTCTTAAATCTATTTTTTATCTACGCCTTAATGGTGCCTGAAAACGATCCTATTGGGATTGGCTATATTTTTATTGCGAATTTACTGTCGAGTGCGGTTAAGCTTGGTTTTTTGTACAAAGAGGTCTTATTGTTTCGATTTATTTGGGATAAGGTACTTGCAAAAGCAATGTTGATTTACACGTTGCCTTTGACATTAGCTGGTTTTGCCGGAATTATTAACGAAACATTTGATCGAATCATGATCAAACGACTTTTGTCTGGACAGGGGAATGATTTCGCCCTAACACAAGTTGGAATCTACTCAGCCAACTACAAATTATCTATCTTGATAAGTCTGTTTATTCAAGCGTATCGCTACGCCGCCGAACCGTTCTTTTTCGCGCAAGCAAAAAATGTCGATGCCAAAAAAATGTATTCAAAAGTGATGACGTTTTTTGTCATCATCGTTAGTTTTATCTTTTTAATTATCGCCATTAATTTGCCAATTTTTAAATGGTTTATCCCTAACGAAGCTTATTGGGAAGGGTTAACAATTGTTCCAATTTTATTACTCGCCAATGTTTTTCTTGGGATTTATTACAATCAATCCATCTGGTATAAATTGGCAGATAAAACTAAATACGGGGCTTATATCTCGGTCGGTGGGGCCATGGTAACCATTTTACTCAATTTAATTTTAATTCCATATTTGGGTTATATGGGCGCTGCAATTACAACACTTTTCGTTTATTTTTCGATGATGATTGCCTCCTTTTATTTCGGCCAAAAAATTTATCCAATCAAATATAATCTTCGGAAAATAATCTTGTATTTGGGTGCGGCTATTTTGCTGTTTGGGATCAATCAACTCCTCTTTAAAAATCAAACGGATTTTACAGGGGCAAGCTTTTTTGTAAAGGTAATTTTGATTGGGATTTTTATAGGGATTGTGCTCTTTATGGAAAGACCATTTAAAACGTTAAAAAAGAGATAAATTTAGTATTTTTGAATTTTAATCATTTCCATGACCGTTGAAATAATAAATAAATCAAGACATTCACTTCCGAAATATGAAACTGTTGCTTCGGCTGGTGTTGATTTGAGGGCGAATATTGATGCGCCAATCGTGATAGGACCTTTAGAGCGTTGTTTGGTAAAAACAGGTTTATTTATGGCGATACCTGTTGGATATGAGGGACAGGTGCGGCCACGCAGTGGGTTGGCATTCAAATCAGGAATTACCGTTTTAAATTCGCCTGGCACAATTGATGCCGATTACCGTGGTGAAGTTGGGGTGATTTTAATCAATTTATCTAACGAACCATTTACCATTCAAGATGGTGAACGAATTGCTCAATTAGTTGTAAGTAAATGTGAGCAAGCCGAATTTTATTTGGTAGATGAATTGACCGTGACGGAACGAGGAGAAGGAGGTTTTGGAAGTACTGGAGTTAACTAAATTAATAAAATAACGCATGAAAATAATTGTTCCTATGGCAGGACGAGGTAGTAGGTTAAGACCACATACCTTAACGATTCCTAAACCGCTTGTTCCAGTTGGTGGCAAACCAATTGTACATCGATTGGTACAGGATATTGCAAAAACCTGTGTAGAAAAAATTGATGAAATAGCCTTTGTGATTGGACGGGATTTTGGCGCTGATGTTGAAGCTGAACTAATTGCTGTGGCTGAAAAATTAGGGGCAAAAGGAACCATTTGTTATCAAGACAAGCCGCTAGGAACGGCACATGCCGTTTTATGTGCTAAAGAAGCCTTGGTTGGACCGGTGGTAGTTGCTTTTGCAGATACTTTATTTAAGGCAGATTTTGAATTGGATCAATCTAGCGATGGTATTTTATGGGTAAGCCAAATTGAAGATCCAAGTGCGTTTGGGGTGGTTAAAATAGATGATTCTGGCGTGATTATTGATTTCGTTGAAAAGCCAAAGACCTTTGTCTCTGACTTGGCGATGATTGGAATTTATTATTTTAAAGATGCCACCAAACTTAAATTTGAATTGGACTATTTAATAGAAAATAACGTAATTAAAAGTGGTGAGTATCAACTGCCAGATGCCTTGCGGAATCTCACCGAAAAGGGTCATCAATTTAAACCTGGTAAAGTTATTGAATGGTTAGATTGTGGAAACAAAGAAGCGACAGTTTATACCAATCAACGTGTATTAGAATTTGACAAAGCGGAGCAATTGATTTCTGCAAATTTAGTTTCTATCAACTCGGTGGTAATTCCGCCGTGTTATATTGGAGAAGACGTGGTCTTAGAAAATGCCATAGTTGGTCCGCATGTATCGCTCGGAAAAGGAACAAAAATTACAAATACGGTGATTTCAAATTCAATTATACAAACAAACGTGATGATTACCAATGCAGTGATTAAGGATTCGATGATTGGAAATTCAGCAAAAGTCTTGCGCAAAGACACCTCGCTAAGTATCGGTGATTACACAGAAATGGAATGATATTAACCAAAATCCATATCAGCCTTTCTTTTACCCGCCTTGCCTTGTATGGCGGACTTCTTCTGTTTATGCTAGGAAGTTGCGCAGGAAGTAAAAAAGTTGAACTAAGTATTTTTAATCAACGGAAGCCATTCAAAGAACTGCTCCACTTAGCGACCTCAGAAAAACTGATTGGTCATCACGAAAAAGCGATCGAACTTTACGAACAATGTTTAATCATCGAACCAGCAAATCCTGCTGTGCATTTTGCGCTGTCTGATTTGTATGAAACCAAAAAGAATAACGATAAAACCCTTTTTCACGCGGAAAAGGCTTATGAATACAATAAAACCAATAAATGGTATGTTTTGCGTTTGGCTGATTTGTATTTTAAACAAGAAAAGTACGCCGAAACAGCCGATTTATATGCGCTCATTATTGAAGATGAGAAAAACATAGATTTCAAATTTAATTATGTAGAAACACTGATCCGTTCAAATCAGTTTACGACCGCCATTAACATTTTAAATGAAATTGAGGTAGAAACAGGGAAAATTCCAGAGGTTTGTTTCACCAAACATGATTTATATTTAGAATTGGGGAAGCCTTTGGAGGCGCAACAAGAATTAGATAATTTATTGAACGAAAACCCTAACGAACTAGAATATAAAATCACAGTTGCTGAATTTTATATGCAACAAAATTTATTGGACAAATCAAAAAATTTGTTGTCTAACGTGATTGCTCAAGATCCAAATTATGGCCTGGCTTATTTTATGATGGCGGATTTGGAATTGAGAGTTGATAATTTAAAAGGGGCATTCGCAAATCTAGAAATCGGCTTTACGAAAGAGGATGTTGAATTGGAGCGTAAATTGGACATTTTAAGAAGTTTAATTCCTTACGCCAACGTTACTAAAAGGGATTACGCAACCATGCGGACAGGCATTCAACATTTATTTGATTTGATCTATGATACAGTCATAAAAAACAGTATGTTACATGAATATTATGGAAACTTTCTCTTTGAGTCGGATAAATTTGATGAAGCAACGAAACAATATCAAATCGCTTGCGACCTAAACCCTGGCTCGTTTGAAACGTGGATTCAATTGTTTTCTTTACAAAACAAACAGAAAGACTTTAACGGAATGTATTTAAATGGAAAAAAAGCAAGTGAAATTTTTCCAGCACAGCCCTTGGTCTATTTGTTTGCCGGAATTGGTGCCAAAGAAAAGAAATTATACGAAGAGGCGGAAGAGTGGTTTTTTTTAGGAAAAGAATTGGTGATCAGGGATGTCCAATTAAGTTCTGAGTTTTTGTATCATTTAGGGGATATGAACTATCAACTTGGAAATGATACAGAAGGAGATTTTTATTTTCAAGAAGCACTTAAAGCTTTTCCTGGAAACGAGCACGTGCATGGAGCTATTGCTAAAACATTAATCGATGCAAAACAACTTGACGCTGCGGAAATTGAATTAATTAAAGCATTAGAATTGTCCCCCAAAAGTATAGTGCTTCATGAAATTTACGGCGATCTTTTATTCAATAAAAAAGAATACGCCAAAGCAGCCAACCATTTTTTAAGAGCGCTTTTGGATAATTACGCCGAATTTGAACTTTTAGAAAAATATGGCGATGCCTTGTTTTTGTCAGGCGAAGAAACGAAAGCATTGGATGTTTGGGCAGAAGCCATTCGGAACGGAAATAAATCCGTAATTTTACAACGTAAACTCGCGGACAAAAAATACTCCGAAGCTAATTAGCTTCATAGGTAAATAAACTAGAACTGCATGACATATATTTTGAAACGTTACCTCTTTTCGTTCTTGACCTTTGCTTTTTTAACCTTAGGAGTCATGTCTTGCGGTGCCGAAAAAGAAATTACACAGCACGACACCAAACCAAAAAACAAAAGTGAAAAAGAACTAGTGACGGCATTATTTAGCAAAGATACCATTCTATTCGATTTCTTTTCAACACGTTTAAATGTTGATTTAAAAAGTTCGACCCAAGACGCTTCGTTTTCATGTTTCGTAAAATTAAGTGTAGATTCAGCTTTTGGTGGTTCCATTAAGGTTTTAGGTCTCGTTTTCGCTACATACAAGGTTTCTAACGATTCTGTCATTTTTGTGAATAAACGGGATGAATGTTATTATGCGAAAAGTTTAAGTTATTTATCAACTCTTTTTGGAACTGAGGTTGAATTTTCGTTTTTTCAATCCCTCTTATTAGGGCTGCCAGTTGGGTTAGATCCAGATGAAAAATACAAAGAAATTAAATCAAATGAAGATTATATTTTAGCTTCCTCCAAAAGAAGAGTTGTTAAACGTTTAGAAAACGATCGGTCTGAGCGGATTCAAGAAAATATGATTATCCAATATCATTTAAGTCCTGATTCGCTTGACTTAACAAAAATTGATATTCAAGTACCAAGTGATTCAACCTCTATTAAAATAGAATTTTTAGAAAGAGCCATCACGGAAGGGATTAGTTTTCCATCGCTCACAAGAATTGAAATCATAACACCAAAAGATACGGTGACCATCCAATTAAGCTATGGTACAATTAAGTTAAACGAACCAGGTGAAATTCTCATCAAAATACCAGAAAATTCCGTTGAGTGCGAACCTTAAATATATTGCCTTTTTAGTTCTTTTCCTCTCTACCCTCGGGTTTGGTCAGGAAAAAGAAAGCGACCGCCTAAAACGGCAACAATCTGATTTGGAGAAAAAAATTGGATTGACGCAACAATTATTAAAAAACACCGCTCAAAACAAAACCAATCTTTCCGCAAATATCAACCTCATTGAACGTAAAATTCAATACCGACAAGAATTATTGGACAATCTAAAACGACAACTTTCAAAATTAGAATCCGATATTTCGGGGTTGTCTAGCGAAATTTCAAAACTGGAAATCGAACTAAACCGCTTTAAACAAACCTATCGATTAATGATTATTCGCACTTATAAAATGCGGAATAAAAAAGCGTCACTCCTCTTTATTTTATCTTCGGAATCATTTAACCAAGCGAATAAACGGATGGAATATTTGGCGCAACTTTCCAAATACCGTGCGGATCAAATCCGAAAAATCAGGTCAACCATCAAAAATCTCTCAACTGAACAAACCTTGCTTTTCCAGAAAAAGGTAGAACAAAGTGATTTGACAGAACGCAATGCTGCTGAACAAAAAAATTACGAACGGGATCGTGAAAATCAAAAAAAGGCTATTCAGGAAATTACTGGGAAAGAGTCGCAATTAAAACAAGAATTGGCCAATCAACGCAAAAAATCAAACGAAATACAAAGTGCAATTAATGCGGCAATTAACAAAGAAATTTTAGCAGAAAAAAAGAAAAATGTGACACCAAGTTTAACCAAAGAAATTGCCTTAAATAACAAAGGGTTTGAAGAAAATAAGGGTCGATTGCCATGGCCGGTAACGAACGGTGAAATCACAAAAGGCTTTGGAAAACAACCTCACCCTGTCCATGCCAATGTTTTTACGCAAAATAATGGGATTGATATTACCACCGTCAAAGGGGCTACCGTGCGTGCCGTTTATGCCGGTGAAGTGACCAGCGTAATTGTGATTCCGGGTGCAGGAAAAGCCGTAATTATTGCCCATGGAAATTACCGAACGATTTATTCAAATCTTCAAGAAACGTACGTAAAAGCAGGTGATAAAGTAATAGTAAAACAAGAAATTGGTGCTTTGTTAATTAACTCATCTGGAAATTCAGAGGTGCATTTTGAAATTCGTAAAATCACACCCGAAGGTGAAATTACCAACATAAATCCAACCTATTGGTTGTATAATTAGTCTTGATTCATATCTTCATCTAACTGATAAACAAGACATCCTTTTTCCAAATCAAAATTAAAATATAACCGTTGGTAAGACAAAACGGGATTTCCTTGTTTATTTCGAGCAGGAACCCAAATTGGCATCGTGCGCAAAACATGAGTTGAATTATTGATAAAAGCATTGACCAATTTTTTATTTCTTATTAACTTAATGTCATTAAATTGTTCTCCTCCAACCTCCGCAACTTTGATACATTTTGCATCAATTTCGGTAATTAGTCCGTCTTCTGTCACATGAAAATCGCATTGAACTACACACTCGATATTTTTATCAGAGGCAGATTTTGGATAATATAAATTCTTATCGATAAACTTTTTTAAACTTGAACTTCCACCCGGAAACAATGCTTTTCGATCCTTATTAGTCCCAGAATAACTCTCGTCAGAAGCATCATAATCAGAAGGTTGATTAACGGTATGTGAACTTCCATTGATGGTTGAACCTTGATGAGAACTCGTAGGAAAATCAACAGGATCAATGTCTAATTTATCATCAATATCATCAAATTGATGCATCGATGAAAAGATAGTTTCTGGAATTTCCTTCGTTAATTGGAAATTACGTTCGTTATTTTTTGAAAGTTGAACCACTAATGATGGCTCCACATCTTTTTCAATACTTGACTCTGAAACAATTTCTTCTTGCTCGTTTTGGTTCACAAAATAGATAACAGCGCCAATTATTCCCACTATACCAATGCTTCCAAGAAAAATTTGTGAGAAACTAAATCCTCCTCCGGCAACAACCGTATTAATTTGACTGCGTAAAGCCGCTCTTTTAATGGCTTGTGTTAGCGCTTTTTGTTGGTTGACTTTTTCAGCCAAATCAGCATCTTCGAGCATTCGGTTTTCAAACGAACTTCGCTCCGTCGCGCTGAGTTTGTTTGACAAATAGGACTCAATTTCACCCATTATTTTTAGTTCATTTCTCATTTCAATTCGTAGTTACTGGATGAGATTTTTATTTCTTTTGCCAAACCAATTGCCTTTTCCATGCACTTATATTTCTGCGTTTTTGCAGAATCTACACTCGAAAAGTTCAATATTTGTGCGATGGTCTTCATTTCTTGCTTTTTAAAATAAAAAAGCTCAAATAATTGTAGGCAGCGTTCCCCGATTTGCCCCAGCACGGTTTCCAATAATTTTAATTCTTCCTCTTTCTCGTTACTAAAAGATAAATCAGTATCGGTTAAAATTAAGGTGTCTTTCCATTCAATTTCTATACTTTTATTTCGTCGCCTTGACTCGTTTAACCATAAAAAACGGTTGATTCCAAACAAAAATGTACTCATTTTTGCGGTCAAAGTAAAAGATGGATCACTGACTTTTTCGATGAGTAAAATCAAACTATCGTGAAAAATTTCTTTGGCAATTTCAGCATCGCCTCCGTGAGATACGATGGTAGATTTAATTTTTGGAAACTCTTTATACAAAAATTTGATCGGGCGCTCGGTGGCACCTTTACGAATGGCTGCTATGATTTCTGTATCTTTCAATTATCTATTAATGTCGGATTCTTTTAAAGGTAACCTTTTTAAAAAATTTTCGTGAAAAAAAGGTTGATTTTACTATTTCTCAAGAGTTATTTCCAATACTACCGTTATGATCCAATAAATAGTCCCTAACTTTAACCAAGATCTACCGATTGCTATTTATGGAACAAATGTCACCAAAAAAACGCGCCAGAAAAGCTTATCTTTTAGCTTATCGCATCGTTTTTAGTTACCTTTTTTTGTACGCTAAAAAAAGCCTATTTGGTAAAACGTATTACGACAAACGAATGGAAATTTTGCATCAAAAAAATGCAGAACGAATCAAGGAAACCATTTTAGAGTTGAAAGGCCTTTTTATTAAAGTTGGCCAGCTTTTGTCTATTATGTCTACCATTTTGCCCGATGCATACAGCCGTGTGCTAGAATCTTTGCAAGATGCTGCACCGCAAAGTCCTTATCCAGAAACCGAAAAAACCATTCAACAGCAATTAGGAAAATCAATTGAAGAGCTTTTTTCTCATTTTGAAAAAACTCCAATTGCCTCTGCCTCTATTGGCCAAGTGCACAAAGCACAATTAAAAACAGGCGAATGGGTCGCGGTTAAAATTCAACACCTGCACATTGAAGAATTGGCACAAGTGGATTTGATGATCATAGAAACCTTGGTAAAACGCATTTCTTTTTTATTTAAAATCACTGGAATCGATCATGTTTATAAGCAAGTTAAGTTGATGGTAGAGGATGAATTGAATTACACCCTCGAAGCCCAATCAATGAAGCGTATTTCAGATAATTTGGTTGAATTTCAAGAGATTATTGTTCCCAAAATTTACTCTGATTTTACAGCCAAAAAGATTATTGTTTGTGACTTTTATGAGGGGACAAAAATTACCAATACTGAGCAATTGAAACAATGGAACATTGACGGGACTGAAATTTCAAAAACCTTGGTGACTGCTTTTTGTAAAATGATTTTGGCAGATGGGTTTTATCATGCTGACCCGCATCCTGGAAATATATTGGTAAATCAGGCAGGTAAAATAATCTTGTTAGATTTTGGCGCAACTGCTCAGTTAAATGACGAAATGCGCAAGGAAATTCCAATACTGGTGCAAGCGATTGTAAGAAAAGACACGCCAAAAATTTTAGTTTCTTTGCAAAAAATGGGCTTTTTAGGAACAGATGCAAATGCCAAAGAAGTGGCGGGGAAATTAATTGATGCGTTAACGAACTTTGTCCAAAATGAAATAAAAATTGATAATCTTAATTTAAAGGACGTAAGTATTGACGATATTAAAGGCAGTAGTTTAGATAATTTAAGAAAAGAAATTGGGATTCGAGAATTAACCAAAACCATTCAAGTGCCCAAAGATTGGATTTTATTGGAAAGAACCATTTTACTTTTACATGGAATTAGTGCTAGTATCGCACCCGAATATCGTCCGATGGATACTATAAAACCCTATTTGAAAAATTTAATTTTAGCCGATGGCGGATTAAAAACCATAATAATTGACACTTTAAAACAAGAATTGACGGCTTTAATTCAACTGCCTTCGGCATTAAATAATTTCTTAGACAAAGCTAATTCTGGGACACTTGAAGTTCAAATAAAAAATAAGCATGCAAAACATTTTTATGCTTTAGGGCAACAGTTTTTGCTCTTGATTTCAATCTTCTTTTTATTTTGGCTAAAGGTTCTTGATCGCAATGCAAGCTGGTATAATTGGAAAAACATAGTAATTATGATTTTGGGCTATCTATTATTTCGTTCGATCAGGAAATATAATAAGCTATAGAATCACTTTAGTCTTGTTAAACAGCGACTTGCTGGCAAATTGGTCGAAAGAATAAAAAATTGGAAGGCAAGGGTCTGATTAGGGATTCAAGAATAATAAAAAAACCTCCGTCACTTTCCTACTCGAGCTGAATTGATTAAGCTCAAATCCACGTATAAATGTTTTACTAAATACGTCGATGAAAATAATGCTAATTTTATCTGTTCTTCCCTTAATGGCGCTTAAGGGTGTCGAGCAATACTCAGTTGAAACTACCTCAGTCATTCAATATCGTTTTTACGAGGCATCTGTTACACCTAACTATCAACGTAATTATGAAATTACCTTAACTCCCAAAGATATAACGATGAAAGTGAATTCTTATGGAGATATTTTAACCTCGGAAGAATTTAAAATTTACTCAGAAGATTTTGCGAAGTTGATAGCGCAAATAAATGAAGCTGAATTATAAACAATTGATGTTTCGGCAAGTGTTGGTGTTGGTGGACCGGACGAAGAATTAATCATTGAACAGGAGGAAAAAGTGGTCCATTATTCCAAAATTGACCATCATGGAGGAAATGAACAACCCGAAGAAACAAAAAATATTCAAAAACTGATTAATGCAATTCATCAGTTAATAACCAATTACTAGAAATTTTTAGAGTAACATTTGCCTAAATTTAAGTGTTCGCCAAGAAGTGCGTTAGTGATGCAACGGAAATCCCAAACTTGGCTGCGTTTGCCAAGTTTGGATTGCAGTGGAAGCACGACCCGGACATCCCGACGTTTTAGGAAGGTTGTCTGGGAAACGCCCAACTATTTTTTATCCACTAAAAACAAATTATGCTCGTTTTTATTTGTCTTAGGCTTGAATTATCCGAGTTTTGAAACTTGTTTGACCTTAATTTGCTTAAATTTGTTTTTTCTTAAGAAATAAACATGCGAAGATCGGTTATTAAGGACGTGTTGTCCACAGCAAAATTTGGTGATAAAGTGCTTGTAAAAGGCTGGGTAAAAGCTTTTAGACAAAACAGATTTATTCAGTTAAATGATGGATCGACAATTACTAGTTTGCAAGCGGTGGTTGATTTTGAAAACACGGATGAAGTATTAATTAAGCGAATTACAACAGGGGCAGCGGTTGGTTTGACTGGCATTTTAGAAGAATCGCAAGGGAAAGGACAAAAATTTGATTTAATTGTTGAATTGATTGAAATTTTAGGCGATGCAGACCCTGAAGAAGTAAGCAAAACTATTTTGCAACCGAAAAAACACAGTTTAGAATTGTTGCGCGAACAAGCGCATTTGCGTTTTAGAACAAATCTGTTTGGGGCGGTATTTAGAGTGCGACACGCAACCTCTTTTGCCATTCATAAATATTTTAACGACAACGGGTATTACCATATTGCGACCCCAATTATTACAGGTTCGGATGCCGAAGGTGCTGGTGAAATGTTCCGCGTTTCGACCTTAGATGCGCAAAACCCACCTTTAACCAAAGATGGAAAGATTGATTGGTCGGAAGATTTTTTTGGAAAAGAAACCAACTTAACTGTTTCAGGACAATTAGAAGCCGAACTTGCAGCAATGGCTCTGGGCAAAGTGTATACGTTTGGGCCGACTTTTAGAGCAGAAAATTCAAATACAGCGCGCCATTTAGCAGAATTTTGGATGGTTGAACCTGAAGTTGCTTTTAATGATTTAACAGACAACATGGATTTGGCAGAAGATTTTTTAAGCTATATCTGTAAATATGTCCTAGAAAATTGTGCTGATGATATTCAGTTTTTGAATGACCGCGAAATTGAAGAAGACAAAGCAAAACCAGTTGCCGAGCGCAATGAAATGAATTTAATTGAACGCCTCAATTTTGTAATTAACAACGATTTTGAGCGTTTAACTTATACACAAGCCATTGAATTACTCCAAAATTCGGCCCCTTATAAAAAGAAAAAATTCAAATATCCTGTTGAATGGGGTACTGATTTGCAAAGTGAACACGAACGTTTTTTGGTGGAGAAACACTTCAAAAAACCAGTGATTATTTCTGATTATCCAGCTTCGTTTAAAGCGTTTTATATGCGGTTGAATGAAGATGGGAAAACGGTAGCGGCAATGGATATTCTGTTTCCAGGAATTGGGGAGATTATTGGTGGATCGCAACGAGAAGAGCGTTTGGATGTTTTATTGGAAAAATGCAAAGCATTTAACATTCCTGCAGATGAATTGTGGTGGTATATTGACACCCGTCGTTTTGGAACAGCCCAACATGCTGGTTTTGGCTTAGGTTTTGAACGAATGGTCATGTTTACAACAGGTATGGCAAACATTCGCGACGTTATTCCTTTTCCTCGAACCCCAAAAAAGGCTGAATTTTAATCACGTATTTTATGAAAAAAGTATACTACCTTTCAACTTGTTCAACCTGCCAGCGCATTTTAAATGAATGGAAAGCAGACCACAGTTTTGAATTACAAGACATTAAAACAGATAAAATTACACCCGCCCAAATTGACATGATGATCTCCATGGCAGGATCAGCAGCGGCCTTGTTTTCGAAACGAGCGTTAAAATACCGCGCAATGGGCTTACACGAACGTGAACTTTCAGAAAAAGAAATGCGGCAATTAATTTTAGATGAATATACCTTTTTAAGTCGCCCTGTTTTGGTATTAACTGATGCCATTTTTGTTGGAAACGCTAAAAAAACAGTCGACACTGCTAAAGCTAAATTGGCGTCGATCTAGGCGTTTTTCATGCAAAATCTTCTAAAATCTCACCTCGCACTTTTTGCTGTTAATTTATTGTATGCCATCAATTATCTGGTGGCAAAAGATTTAATGCCCGGTGTGATGGGCGCAAATGGGTTTATTCTTTTGCGAGTTTCTGGAGCAACGCTTCTTTTTTGGTTGGTGTATAGCTTTCGATTTGAAAAAATTAATTCGCGTGATCTCTTGATCCTTGCAAGTTGTGGTCTTTTTGGGGTAGCTGTCAACCAACTTTTTTTTTTTAACGGTTTAATGCGGACAAGCCCTGTTAATGCTAGCGTGATTATGACCACCACACCAATTTTGGTTTTCATTTTATCGCTTTTCATTTTAAAAGAAAAGCCGAAATTAATTAAGGTAGTCGGATTGATAATTGGCGCGGTTGGTGCCATTTTATTTACACTACAAACCAAACAAGATGATTCATCCAGTTTATTGGGTGATGTATTTATTTTTGCAAATGCTGCTTCGTATGCCTTGTATATGGTATTGGTTAAACCGCTGATGAAACGCTACAAACCTTTAACAGTGATTACATGGGTTTTTACATTTGGATTAATTTTTGTCCTTTGTTGGCCTTTTGGCCATATTGAATTTCAAGCTACTAACTTTGGTGAACTTTCATCACATGTTTTATCGCTATTACTTTTTGTGGTTGTTGGCGTTACTTTTTTACCTTATTTATTGATGGTTTATGCAATGAAAAGAGTGAGTCCTTCGGTAAGCAGCACCTATATATACATACAACCTGTACTTACCGCTTTTTTTGTTTACTTGTATTTTCAATTCGGCTTAACCAATTACAGCGCCGATTTTCGTTGGAGTAAAATTCTCTGTGCTATTTTTGTGTTCATTGGGGTGTATTTGGTGATCAAACCAGCTAAAATTGAAAATTCAAGTGAAGATTTTCCGGATTAGATAAATTTAAGGCGTCAAAGCGGTAAACGTATCAATAAATCAGTAAATTTGACTTTATAAAAAACCGACTATGTTAACGACTGTCCAAACTGCTGAATTTGAAAAACAATTGACAAATTTCGAGGTTCTTCAATTGTCGGAAGGGATTTACCAACTTACGCAAACTGGACAATCTTCGGTAATTGTTGAAGTATTAGCTATTGATTTTGATCTAAAATCGATGAAAATTCGGAATAACCATACCATTTACGACCTAGAATTTAAAAATGACCTTGATTTGGTTTTGGACAAAATGGGGATTAAACGTTCGGTTGACACGATTAATACTGACATAAAAGCACCGATGCCAGGCAAGGTTATCGCAATTTTAGTTTCACCAAACGATCAAGTTAAAAAGGGTGATGGCATCCTGATTTTAGAAGCCATGAAAATGGAAAATGTTTTAAAAGCATCCGCGGATTGTACTATTAAAACCATCCATATTTCAACAGGTGTTAATGTTGAAAAAGGACAATTATTGGTAGAATTAGGATAGGGAAATCAAAAATCTTTTAATCGATTATCTACTCAGAATAAGTTCTGTTTTATAACTGTAACTCGATCCTGACGGTTTAATTTTGTGCTCAAACAGATGAATTCTATCTTTTGAAAACTCAAGAATTTCATACGTTTGCTTGTCTCCATCCTGATAGCGCAATCACAAAAACCCCATTGTTCACCATATTTTTCTTCAATTTTAGCACCAATCCCGCCATTTGGGTTTGTGCTAAAATTTGATCCATAATGGTCTTTTGCCTTTGTCGTTAAAAGTTTAGGATGTGAAAGTACAACATAAAATTTTTTTTAAAAATCACATGCCTAGTAAACAACTAGATTGTAGTACTTTGAGTGAAATTTGAAGGGGTTCAAAACAGGTAAAAACACCTGTTAATTTTAAACCGAAATCGGCTAAAATCAAGGTTTTGACTTTTTGTTGGGAGATGTTATGTAAAACGAAAAAAGAAAAATACCTGTTTTTACTTTTAGCCTAAAATGATCACGCTTTAGGATTAAAATCCCTACGTTTTTAAAAATAAATGAATTTAAAACACTACTTTTTCTTTCGAGAAGACCTTGAAAATGGTTTCTCGGTTGATTTTCTCGAATTCCTTTTTTCTTGTAACCATTTCGGAACTTCTCTTTCCGAATTAGAACTTGTCCCCATTAATCGTGCTAAAAGTTCTGGTTTTCCAGCGCCCAATAATTTGTCTTTCACCCATTGTTTGTTTTCTGGCTTATACCAAAAAAAGAACCGATGTTGATCTTTCTTTTCTTCTTTTGTTTTTGGCGCAAAAGTAGGTTTTAAGGTGTATGGGTGAACTCCTGAATAGTAAATCACCGTGGCGACAGTCATTGGTGTTGGAGTAAAATCTTGTACTTGCTCTAATTGAAAACCCATCTCTTTCGTTTCTGCTGCTAGGTTTGCCATGTCCTCTTCTTTACAGCCTGGATGCGAAGAAATAAAATAGGGGATAAGTGGTTGATTTAATCCATGTTTTTTCTGAATACGATCATATCCCTCTTTAAATTTATGAAAGTATTTAAATGATGGTTTTCGCATGATTTTAAGCGTATCATCGGCCGTGTGTTCAGGTGCAACTTTTAAGCGGCCAGAAATATGACGTGTAACAACTTGCTCTAAATATTCCTCAGCTTCTTTTTCGTTTAGATTTTTATTGTAGTCTTTTACAAGCAGATCGTAACGAATTCCGGACCCAACAAATGCTTTTTTTACTTTCGGATGTTGATCCACCTTTTGATATAATTTAGTCAACGGTTTATGGCTAGTATCAAGGTTTGAGCAAATAACAGGGTGAATACACGATGGACTAACGCATTTTTCACAAATGCCTTCATCAATCCCCTTCATTCGGTACATATTGGCAGAGGGGCCACCTAAATCCGAGATATATCCTTTAAAATCTGGATCATTTACCACCTGTTCTACTTCGCGCATAATCGAAGCTTCACTTCTGGAGGCGATAAATTTTCCTTGATGTGCTGAAATGGTACAAAAACTACATCCACCAAAACAACCCCGGTGCATGTTAATTGAAAACTTGATCATTTCATAGGCCGGAATGTCACCTCTTTTTAAGTATTTAGGATGTGGCAAACGGGTATAAGGCAAATCAAACGACCGATCAATCTCTGCTTCGGTCATGGTTTTATAAGGCGGATTAATGATCAATAAATTATCCCCACTTTCTTGAAATATTCGGCGAGCAATAATTTTATTCGACTCTACCTCAACAATTTTAAAATTAGCGGCGTACGCGATTTTATCTTGCAGACACACTTCATGTGCATTTAAACTCACATCTTCCCAATTTTTATTTTTAGGAATTGCAACTAATTTTGGTTGAAAAACGGCCGTTTGCGGTATCGTTTTCATAGAAGATAACGGCACTCCTTTTTTGAGTAAACTTAAAATTTCTCTTAAAGGTGGCTCGCCCATCCCATACACCAAAATATCTGCTCCGCTGCTCTCTAAAATACTTGGCATCAATTGATCTGACCAATAATCGTAATGTGTGACACGACGCAGGGAAGCTTCAATTCCGCCGATAACCACAGGTACATCTGGATAAAGTTCTTTTAGTATTTTAGTGTAAACCGTGGTTGCATAATCTGGACGAAAACCTGCCTCGCCTCCAGGTGTGTATGAATCGGATGATCGTTTTCGTTTTCCTGCGGTATAATGATTCACCATGGAATCCATACAACCTGAGGTAACACCGAAAAAGTATTTGGGCTTCCCGAATTTTTTGAAATCCCTTAAATCATCTTTCCAATTTGGTTGTGGAATTATCCCAACTCGAAAGCCTTCACTTTGAATAATTCGACCAATAACAGCAGGTCCAAAAGAAGGGTGATCCACATACGCATCACCAGATACTAAAATAATATCCAATTCATCCCAGCCATGTGCCTCAAGTTCTTTTTTTGTAATTGGTAGCCAATCTGATAACGGTCGCCTCACATCTTTCATAGGTTCAAATGTACGAATGATTTATAGGATAAGAAACAGTGGTTTTAAGAAATTGTTTTGAAAAAGTATTTAATTCCACCAACCTAATCGATTTTTGCCGATTAAATTTTTACAAAAGTAACCGTAACATCGGATCCTGATTGTTGATTTCTACCCGCCCGGCCTGGTATTTCTGGTCTGCCAGGAGTGCCAACAGTTGTGCCATTTCCTCCGTTTCCTCCCTTTTGAATTGAAATGTCAAAATCACTTGGTTTAATTATATTTTTTTCACCGACAACTTCAATCGTAATGTCATTCATTTGTGCCACTAATTCAATTGGTAAATACGTCCCATTTTGAAATTGCGGCGGTAATTCTTTCAAAAAAATTGCGGTTACATTTTTTCGGCGTTCGATGATTGGAATTTTAATGGCATAAATTTTTTTAGGATTTGACTTTTCGGATAGTTGAAGATAAAATTCGGAAACTGTTTGATTTTCTGGAATTAAACCCCGCAAATGACTATCTGATTGGCTGTAAATCTTAACGTTAGGAGAAAATACGGGATTTAAATCTGAAAACAGACTGTTGATTTTGGTGAATTAGAAAAAAATTCTTTACCCTTATGCGGTTTAACTGCCATTGAAAAATCGACTTTATTTCCAGCATAAACGGTCGCTTTTCCGTAAATTAAATCAACAGAAACGATTGCACTAAATGTAGTTGTTGAAATAAAAAGTTGAATCCGTTTTTATTTAACTGTTTTAGGTGGTTAGATAAAAAAGGAGGCAATTAATTTCAATTCTTTTTTGTCCAACGCGAGATAATCTTCGCGAAAATGTTTTGCATAAATTGTTTCTCCGTTAGCTATGCGCACCAAAGCCATTTCGGCAAAACGATTGACCGCAAAATACAACATTATGTGTGTTGGATCCTTTTGATCCATTGTTTTATATAATTCTTCTTCGCTAAGTAATCGGTATTTAATTCCCAATTTATCCAATTCTTCAACCACAATGGTGTGACGTGTTTGTTCGCGGTTAATAATTAACGCGTTTCCCACCGAAGGGGCATCTGCCCCTCTTATTTCACTGGCTATTTTTTCATTGAGTATAATCGGATCACCTGCTAGTTGTTTGCTATTAATAACCGAAATTCCTTGATTTAAGGCGCGAATTAACATGTACACAAATCGATGCTCTTCTGTTTCTTTCACCAAATCGTAAAATCCGTTTAAGTACATATAGCCCAAGGTTTCTTCCATGCTTACCTCCTTATTAGGAACATACAAAGACGCTGGTTGAAGGACAAGTACATGTTGATTTTTACGATCGATTGCGTGTTTTTTTGTAAATTCTTTGGTGGTGATAAAAAGGGCGGTGGATGTTTCTCCTGGTCGTTTATATCGTTCGACACTTGTGAAAGAAGTGATTGTCCAATGTGCTTCTAATTGTTCTAGCACCGTTTGATCAAAAAGAGAATCTCCCGTTTTAATATAAGTGATTCCATTAGAGATCAAGTTTTTAAACGCTACTTCATTCGCACCGAAATTATAAACTTGAGCACTGGTAGTAAATGAGAGCAAACCACAAATTAAAAGAAATCCAATTTTCATTTTGTCAAAACAGTTGATTCAAGCAAATATAATGTAATGTTGTCAAAATAGTCCCAATTCAAATTTATGCAATACGAGAAAGATTAGATTTTTTTTAAAAAACCCGGTTATTCAAACAATAATTTAGCATTATCTGCAAAGAGTTTTACAGCAATGGCTAACAAAATAATTCCAAACACTTTTTGAAGAATCGCAATTCCACCCATTCCCAAAAACCGCTCGATTCGTTTAGTTAATTTTAAAACGACAAATACAATGATGGCATTGAGCACAATAGCAATTGAAATATTGTGCCATGCATACTCAGCTTGCAGCGAAACAATAGTGGTCATTGTTCCTGCTCCTGCAATAATTGGAAAAGCAAGTGGTACCACAGAAACTATTTTTGGTGACATTTGATCTTCTCCCCGAAAAAGAGGAATTCCAAAGATCATTTCAACACCTAAAGCAAAAATAATCAACGAACCAACAACGGCAAAAGCTTTAATATCCACCCCTAAAAAACCCAAAATTCCTTCGCCAATAAAAAGAAATCCAAGCATAATGCCCAATGCAACAATAGACGCTTTTAATGCCTGAATATCTCCTGCCTTTTTCTTTAATTTTATAATCACAGGAATCGAACCAATAATGTCAATGACCGCAAAAAGCACCATGAATGCTTTACCTATTTCAAGAAAATCTTTTTGTCCCATGCCCTATTCCAATAAACTGGGACAAAGTTAATGAATTCCACAGTTAGTGGATAGCTTAATTCAAATTGTCGTTAACAAGATTTTTGCTCATCTAATTATTTATCAAAAATTATCTGCCTCCGTTTATGAACTCTAACTCAAACTCATCTTGACTTATGACAACACCAAAATAATAATTGTCTGTAAACTTAAAATTTTTCACAATAGCACAATCAAAATTAGCAGATTCAACAAGACAATTCTGAATAATCGTATTTGTCAAATCTATTTTGCTTAAATCTATTTCTTTTAAATTACATTTCAGAAATTTCGCATTCGTAAAATTAGAATCCTGAAAATCGAAAAATAAAAAGCACTGATCGAAAACAATGTCTGAAAAATTTTTACTTGTAAAACCTGCTTCGTTTTCAAAATCCAACCGATAAAAATACCTTTGTCCATTTTGGTATAATTCAAAGAATTCTGATGCCGTCATTTAAGGTTGATAAAATTAGAATTGGACAACGTTTTGACCGAAGATCACAACAGTCTCTCAATACAAGGGGCAAAATAACGATGCTCCAATGCAAGCACTCTTTCTTGAACCGATTCTGGTGTCATCACATTTACACTCAAAAGGCATTGATGTTGTTCAATAATATTACCTTCGTCATAATTTTCATTGACGTAATGAATGGTAATTCCAGATTTGTTTTCTTTTGCTGCAACGACTGCTTTATGAACATTCATACCATACATCCCTATGCCACCAAATTTTGGTAAAAGCGCAGGATGAATGTTGATTATTTTTTTTGGATAACTTGTAATCAAACTGTCAGGTATTTTTTTTAGATATCCAGCCAAAACGATAAATCCAATTACATGGTTTTTCAATAAGTCCAGCAAATTACCATTTTCGGCATCTTCTTTTGAATGAACATAATACGGAATACCATGATTTTTTGCCCGTTCAATTACCAAGGCAGTTGGGTTATTGGTAATAATTAGCGCCACAACACCTTTCGAGGAGGTCTTAAAGTACTCAATGATTTTTTCTGCATTACTACCTCCGCCCGAAGCAAATATGGCTATGTTTGTTTTCATCTTCTTCGATAAATTATTTAACCGCTGACGAGAGAATTAGTCTTAACCGCGTTGACAAAGTTAACACGAATTAGAAAGGAACATAATTTTATTTTTGTACTTTTAGAGTAAAACAATCAAAGTGCAAGAAACTCAGCATATCCCATACGATCAAATTACATTTGATGAAAATGAAATGGTAGAACGATCATCTTTTTTTTATGACTTCATGGACAAAAGACGTTCTGTTCGTTTTTTTTCAAAGAAAGATGTTCCTTTGGAAATTGTCAATAATATTTTGAAAACAGCTTCTACAGCTCCCTCTGGTGCTAATAAACAACCGTGGACATTTTGCGTGGTTCGAAACCCTGAATTAAAAGCTAATATTCGTGAATTAGCAGAAAATGAAGAACGAATAAATTATAGTGGACGAATGAGCGACAGGTGGTTAGATGATCTTGCCCCACTCGGTACAGATGCCGTTAAAGAATTTTTAACCGAAGCTCCTTGGATTATCGTTGTCATGAAAAAAACGTATGATCTAACTAACGAAAGAGAAAAAAGTAATAATTATTATGTAAATGAGTCGGTAGGAATTGCGTGTGGCATGTTAATTTCTGCCATACATTTTGCTGGATTAGTGACCTTAACACATACTCCAAGTCCCATGAATTTCATTTCAAAGGCATTAAATCGACCCGAAAATGAAAAACCTTATTTAATTTTGCCAATTGGTTATGCCCTTGAAAGCGCTACTGTTCCTGACATTAAGAGAAAAACTTTAGATGAAGTTGCAATTTATTACACGTAAATTTTGATTTTCTGCCTTTTTAGTATTTTCTTTGCACACTGAATAAACCATTTAAAACAGATTAATATGTCTGATGTAAAATCAAAAGTAGTGTCTATTATCGTAGACAAATTAGGAGTAGCAGAAGATGAAGTAACGCCAACAGCAAGCTTCACAAATGACTTAGGGGCTGACTCTTTGGATACAGTTGAGTTGATTATGGAATTTGAAAAAGAATTCAATATCGCAATTCCAGACGATCAAGCTGAAAAAATTCAAACTGTTGGAGATGCGATTTCCTACATTGAGGGTAACGCAAAATAATTTCAAAAAACATATTGAGTTTTAAACTTAACTTTTAAGCAATGGAGTTAAAAAGAGTAGTTATAACTGGACTTGGTGCGTTGACGCCCATAGGGAATACGATTGATGAATATTGGAATTCATTGAAAGCTGGAGTCAGTGGAGCTGCACGAATAACAAGATTTGACGCGGAAAAGTTTAAAACGCAATTTGCATGTGAAGTAAAGAACTTTAATGTTGACGATTTTATCGATCGCAGAGAAGCTCGTCGATTAGACCCGTTTTCCCAGTACGCCATAGTTTCTGCTTCAGAAGCTATGGTTGACTCGGGGATTGATGTGGAAAAAATCGACCTTGAACGTGCTGGTGTTATTTGGGGTTCGGGAATCGGTGGATTAACCACTTTTCAAGAAGAAGCTAATGGTTTCGCGCTTGGAGATGGCACCCCTCGATTTAATCCTTTCTTCATTCCCAAAATGATTGTCGATATTGCCGCGGGGCATATCTCGATGAAATATGGTCTAAGAGGACCAAATTATGTCACCGTTTCTGCGTGTGCCTCGTCCAATAATGCAATGATTGATGCTTTTAACTTAATTCGTTTGGGTAAAGCAGATATTATTGTTTCTGGTGGTTCCGAAGCATGTGTCAACGAACCTGGCATTGGAGGATTTAATGCGTTAAAAGCATTGTCGACACGTAATGACGATCCAAAAACTGCTTCTCGCCCGTTTGATTTAGACCGTGAAGGTTTTGTTTTAGGCGAAGGTTCCGGGGCATTAATTTTGGAAGAATTAGAACATGCAAAAGCTCGTGGTGCAAAAATTTATGCAGAAATCGTTGGAAGTGGACTTTCAGCGGATGCCTACCACTTAACTGCACCGCATCCTGAAGGACTAGGGGCGATTAGTGTCATGAAACAAGCGTTGAAAGAAGCAAATATTTCTCCGTCAGACATTGATTACATTAATGTTCATGGTACTTCAACGCCTCTTGGGGATATTGCTGAAACTAAAGCAATAAAACATGTGTTTGGTGAACATGCGTACAACCTTAATATCTCTTCAACAAAATCAATGACTGGGCATTTATTAGGTGCTGCTGGTTCTGTCGAAGCGATTGCGTGTGTGTTGGCAATTAAACACGGAATTGTTCCTCCAACAATTAATCACTTTACTGACGATCCTGAAATTGATAACAAATTAAACTTTACGTTTAATGTCGCTCAAGAAAGAAAAGTTCGGTATGCCTTGAGTAATACTTTCGGTTTCGGAGGTCACAATACTTCTGTGATTTTCAAAGCCTATGAAGGTTAACTTCAACAGAATTTTCTTTTTTTTTTCTAAAAAGAAAGATCCTTACGAGAATCAACTATCTCAATTTTTATTGAAAAAATTAAGCTATACTGTAAACGACACTTCTCTTTTTGTAGATGCTTTTACCCACAAATCGTTCAGCAATACCCGACAAAACACAAGTGATAATGAACGTCTCGAATATCTAGGTGATACCGTCATCGACTTAATTGTTGCCCAATATTTATATGACAAATTTCCGAAAGAAGACGAAGGCTATTTGACAAAAGTAAAGGCCAAAATCGTTAACCGAAAAATGTTGTCTTTTATTGGCGCCGAACTTAAATTGGCGGATGTCATCCGTTATCGACAAGGTAGATCTATCCAATTATCGACCCTCGAGGGCAATGCTTTTGAAGCCTTGATAGGGGCTATTTTTTTAGACTCGAATTACGAAACGACAAAACAGATTTTTGAACAGAAAATTCTAAAACGTTACGTTAATTTCAAAGATGTTTTAGCCCAAGAAATGGATTTTAAAAGTCAATTACTCATTTGGGGTCAAAAAAACAAGTTGGGAATCATTTTTGAAATTAAAGATCCTGCTACCAAAGAAAATGGATTGGTTTATACAGCCATTGTTATCATCAATAATAAAGAATGGGGCATGGGCAAAGGAACGTCTAAAAAAGAAGCAGAACAACAAGCCTCCAGTGAAACAATGACTCTATTGGGATTGCATTAAAATTCTTTCAAAGAGGAGTTAATTGTGTAAAAAAATAAAGTAAAATAAAATACCTCAAAAACTTACCGATTAACATCATAACCGCCAAAGGCAGAAATTTGACTTTTAAAAAACCCAAGACGGCAATCATCGGATCACCGACAAACGGCACCCATGATAGAAGTCCTAAAAAACTGCCATACCGAGAAAGTCTTTTTTCCCAGAATAGAATTTTTTCTTCTTTTAGCTTAAATCGTTTTTTTAAGCGTTCAGAATTACTTTTAATCCCAATGTAATAATTGGTAAGTCCGCCCAAAAAATTACCAATAGTGGCAACCAAAAGAATTGCCCAAAAATGATTGTTTAGTTCGTAAAAACCAATCACCAAGGCCTCGGAAGGAAAGGGCATTAAGGTAGAGGACACAAAAGTGCCAATGAACAAACCTAAATATCCCCAGTCTATTAACATCGTACAAAAAAAAATCCGCCAAGGAATTACCTAGGCGGATTGAAGTTATTTTTAAGCATCAGCCTAAAGGCCAAAAGCTGCTTTTACTTTATCGATATAATCTAATTTTTCCCATGTAAAGGTTTCTACCTCCACCGACGCGGTATTACCCGCATTTTTGAAAGTAATTGTTTTTGTTTCAGGTGTTCTACCCATATGACCATAAGCGGCCGTTTCTGAATAAATTGGTGCACGCAATTTTAATCTTTTTTCAATTGCCGCTGGACGCATATCAAAAATTTCACCTACAATTTTCGCGATTTCACCATCGGTTTTGTTGACCTTACTTGTACGGTAAGTGTCAACAAAAATTCCCATTGGCTCAACTACTCCAATTGCATAAGACACTTGTACTAACAATTCATCAGCAACACCGGCAGCTACTAAATTTTTTGCAATGTGTCTGGTTGCATACGCAGCAGAACGGTCAACTTTAGAAGGATCTTTTCCTGAGAAAGCTCCACCACCGTGAGCACCTTTTCCACCATACGTATCGACAATAATTTTACGACCTGTTAAACCTGTATCTCCGTGTGGTCCTCCGATTACGAATTTTCCAGTTGGGTTAATATGGTATTTAATTTGATCGTTGAATAATGCTTGTAATTGCGGATTCAATTTCGCTTTTACACGTGGTATTAAGATATTAATCATGTCCGATTTAATCTTCGCCAACATTTCTTCGTCATTTTGCGAAAAATCATCGTGTTGTGTAGAAACTACAATCGCTTCGATGCGTTGTGGTTTATTATCGTCTGAATATTCAATCGTTACTTGCGATTTTGCATCGGGACGTAAATATTTAATCTCATTTTCTTCACGACGTAATGCAGCTAGTTCTTGCAAAATGCTGTGCGACAACGCTAACGCCAAAGGCATATAGTTTTCAGTTTCGATTGTTGCGTATCCAAACATCATTCCTTGATCACCTGCGCCTTGTTCCATTGGATCTGCACGATCAACACCACGATTAATGTCTTCTGATTGTTCGTGAATAGCAGAAATCACTGCACATGATTTGGCATCAAATTGATATTCAGATTTTGTATAACCAATTTTAGCAATGGTATCTCTTGCAATTTGCTGCACGTCTAAATAAGCTTTAGATTTAACCTCTCCAGCTAATGTCACCAAGCCAGTAGTTACAAGCGTTTCGCAGGCAACTTTTGATTGAGGGTCAAAAGCCATAAAATGATCGATCAAAGCATCGGAAATTTGATCCGCAACTTTATCCGGGTGTCCTTCTGAAACCGATTCAGATGTAAATAAATATGACATAATTTAAGAATTTCTGTTTTTAAATAAAGGGCAAAAATAGTCAATTTGATAAATAACAAGGCAAAGATTTGTAATTAATCCACCTGAATTTCAAATCAAAAATGTAAACCTTAATTAATTGGACGATTCAGAAAACTGCATATTGTCAATTAGCCGAACATTTCCATAAAAAACGACGATACAAACTGTACAATTATCATCAATTTCAGCAACTGGGGTTAAATTTTCATTTTCGACAATTTCTACGTACTCCACCGCCATTTCTGTTTGTCCCTCAAAAAATGAAGTGATGTGTTTTTTTATGACGTTAGACTCTTTTATTTCTTTCGATTTTTGGATTCCTGCTTTTAGTGCTTTTGAAATTAATCCAGCATTTGTTCGCTGTTCTTCTGTTAAAAGTGTGTTACGCGAACTTAAGGCTAACCCGTTTTTTGCGCGGGCAATTGGTGAAGCAATTATTTCAATTGGAAGGTTTCGAATTTTCGTCATTTTTCGAATTATTGCCAATTGTTGAAAATCTTTTAAGCCAAAAAAAGATTTATTTGGAGAAATTAATTCAAAAAATCGTTCGACGACCATACAAACACCGTTAAAATGCCCTGGTCTAAAAGCACCTTCCATGCCCTGATCTAAGCCTTTCAAATCGATAGAATATGTAGGGATTCCTTTTGGATAAACAACCTCAAAAGTAGGTAAAAAAAGCAGGTCGCAATTGGCTTCTTCTAGCAGTTTTTGATCGGCCTCTGCCGTACGAGGATACACCTTTAAATCTCTGGCGTTATTGAACTGGCTGGGGTTTACGAAGATACTACACACCACAAAATCGCATGCTTTTTGCGCTTGTTTGATGAGACTGATGTGACCCGAATGGAGTGCACCCATAGTGGGGACAAAACCAATGATAATTTTCGGATTTTTAGCTTTGGCTAACCCTAAGGCCCTGGCTAATTCTTTTTCGTTTTTGGCAACTTTCACAACTTAATTCTAGGACAAGCTTACAAATCTATACTTTACAATTGATTATCTCCCTTTTTTTTCGTAATTTTGTGGTCAATTAATAGTTTTCAAGTTTTATGGAGAAGAAAAGAGTACTTTATATTTCCCAGGAAATATCACCTTTTTTGCCACAATCAGACGTTTCAACGGCAACCAGAAAGTTGCCTCAGGGGATTCAAGAGGGAGGAAAAGAAATCAGAGCATTCATGCCGAGATACGGATGTATTAACGAACGAAGACACCAATTACACGAAGTAATTCGACTTTCGGGAATGAATTTAATCATCAACGATGTCGATCATCCATTGATTATTAAAGTAGCCTCAGTGCCACAAGCAAAAATTCAAGTTTATTTTATTGATAACGAAGATTTTTTTACACGAAAACACACCGTTAAAAATGAAAAAGGTGAGTTTTATACCGACAACGATGAACGCGCTATGTTTTTTGGAAGAGGTGTGCTAGAAACTGTTAAAAAATTAGGTTGGAAACCAGACATTATTCATTGCCATGGTTGGTTAACTGCGTTAACTCCACTTTATATCAAAAAACTTTACCAAAACGATCCCCATTTTGCCGATGTAAAAGTAATTTATTCGGTGTATGAAAATGGATTTAACAAAAATTGGGACGCTAAGTTTTATGATAAGCTTAAATTTGACGGTTTTGAGGAAGAAGATATCCACGATTTAAAAGATGTAGATTTTTTCGCACTCACTAAAAAAGCCGTAAGTGTCTCTGATGGTGTGATTCAAGGGAGCGGAAGAATTGATTCAAACATCCTAAAAATGATTGAAGAATCAGAAACTCCATTTCTTGAATACTTTTCCGAAGATTCTTGCGTTAAACCGATCAACGAGTTTTACGATCAAATTTTTGAAGAAATAGTAGTTTAGTAAATGAATACAAACTTTAGGAAAATTTTAAGGCGGAAAGTAATTTTTCTTTTCGCCGCTTTTTTTTCACTTATCACCGTTATAAGTGCGTGTAAAAAAGAAGAATCAGAAATTGGAGATTCTCTCCAAACTGACGGTTTAAATGTTTTAACCACCGATACTTTTACCCTTGTCACCTACTCCGATATAATCGATAGTATGGAAAGTGATGAAACCAGTATCAGCCTTTTAGGTGCTTACAATGACCCTGTGTTTGGCGGAGTAAATTGTGGCATTGTTACTCAAATTGTTCCCGAAGGATTAACGCAAGATTTTCCGGATTTAGTGAATGTGGTAATGGATTCTGTGGTGATTGCCTTGGATTATTCGTCGATTAATTATTACCCGAATTTAGATGATTTTGCCGTGGAGGTGTACGAAATTGGTGATGTTTTGACCCGTTTGGATCAAGAATACTACACCAAAGAAGAGCCTACGATTTTAGGTGAAAATTTGGTGATTCCTGAATTAAGTGTGGTTTCGCCAGATGTGGTGGCCAAAAAAATTGTAGGAACGGATACTCTTTCTGCTCAACTTAGAATTCATTTAAAACCTCAAGTTGGTTTAGATTTAATTGCCGATTCGAAAGCGGGCTTAATGGGGGCTGATTTCCAAACCACAACTTTTAAAGGTTTATACATTCGTGCGCAAGTGGACGAAGATGCTCCAGGTTTTGGAATTCCTTCTGGACTTGGAACAGTATTGTATTTTGCCTTAGAGGATCCGGCTTCTAAAATGACCATATACTATCACAAT
The DNA here is from genome assembly GCA_044361315.1 of Crocinitomix sp. Lineage (GTDB taxonomy): Bacteria > Bacteroidota > Bacteroidia > Flavobacteriales_D > Crocinitomicaceae > Crocinitomix. The sequence continues at coordinate 33,603 of JBIKJA010000015.1, forward strand.
ACAAGCGGCGTTGCTGGCAGGTTTGATTTTGACATTAACAGCAATTGTGCGCGCTACAATAAAATTACCTACGAGCGTGCAGGAACGTCTGTAGAACAAGCGCTTTTGGACAAATCTTTGGGTGAGCAAGCTTTTTATATGCAAGGAGGATCAATTCGTGCGGTGGTGGAGATTCCTCACATCATGAATTTTAATAAGAACGAGGGGGCAGAGAATGATCCAAAAATTATTAATAAAGCTGTTTTGATTCTCCCAATTCAAGATTTTCAATTTGATGCATTTGACCCTGCCACTTCCTTGTTTATTGCGCGAATTGTGGATAAAAAATTATCAACATTTACAGCCGATTATGGCTTTGGCACCACGGTTTCTGGAAATACAGTGACATATGACGAAGATGCCAAAGAATTTAGGTTTAGCATGACCCGCGAAATTCAAGCGCTATTAAATGGTGACATAGAAAATGTAGGATACCGTGTCTATGCGCCTGCGTTTTTTGCTTCGACAATTGAGCGAATTATTTTTAACGGTTCCAAAACTACCTTAAAAAACAAACCACGATTAGAAATTACTTATACTGAATATTAGTTTATGTGCGGCATTGTTGGATACATTGGAGACAAAAAAGCTTATCCTGTTTTAATTAAAGGATTAAGCAGGCTAGAATATAGAGGTTATGACAGTGCGGGGGTGGCTTTATTAGAGCCTGGTGAAGATCTTAAAGTATATAAACGTCAAGGCAAGGTGATTGATTTGACAGAGTTTGTTAATGGAAGCTCAACTTCTGGCACAATTGGTATTGGTCATACAAGATGGGCAACCCACGGGTTACCAAATGATGTAAATGCGCATCCACACAGTTCTGGTGATGGTAAAATTACCTTGGTGCATAATGGTATTATTGAAAATTATGCGATTTTGAAAAAAGAACTTGTAAATCGTGGACATGTTTTTAAAAGTGAAACGGATACGGAGGTGTTGGTTCATTTAATTGAAGATGTAAAATCGAAAAGCGGGGTTTCGTTAGTAGAGGCGGTGCGAATTGCATTAAACCGTGTACACGGTGCTTATGCGATTGTAGTGATTTCTGCAGACGATCCGAATAAAATTATTGCGGCTAAAAAAAGTAGTCCACTCGTAATTGGTATGGGCGAAGATGAATATTATTTGGCTTCGGATGCCACACCGATTGTGGAATACACAAAAAATGTGGTTTATTTAGAAGACGAACAAATTGCTATTATTGACCGCCACAACGGCTTACGAATTATTAGCATTGGCAATCAAGAAGTTTCGCCATACGTTCAGGAACTTGAAATGCAATTGGAAGAGTTGGAAAAAGGTGGCTACGAGCATTTTATGTTGAAAGAAATCTACGAACAACCACACGCAATTAAAGACAGTTTTAGAGGTCGATTAAATGCGAAAGAAGGTTGGGTTTCGTTAGGTGGAATTAAAGATTATGAAGAGCAAATAGCTAAATCGGATCGGATTATCATCATTGCTTGCGGTACATCGTGGCACGCGGCCTTGGTAGCCGAATATTATTTTGAGGATTTAGCAAGGATTCCGGTAGAGGTTGAATACGCGAGTGAATTCAGGTACCGAAATCCAATTATTCGGAAAAATGACGTAGTAATTGCGATTTCGCAATCGGGTGAAACAGCGGACACGCTTGCTGCCTTGAAAATGGCCAAAGAACAAGGGGCTACCTTGATTGGAATTGTGAATGTGGTTGGATCAACTATTTCGCGCGTGACGGATGCAGGTTCGTACACGCACGCTGGCCCAGAAATTGGGGTAGCATCTACCAAAGCTTTTACAACGCAATTAGTTTTATTAGCGATGATGGCTTTGTCGTTAGGTAAACGACGTGGCACAATTACCGATGAAAAGTTTAGCCTTTTACTAAATGAATTGGAAGCGCTGCCAATGAAAATTGAAAAATTATTGGAAAGTGATTCGTATATTAAAGGGGTGTCTGCCATTTATAAAGATGCACGAAATGCCTTGTATTTAGGAAGAGGTACCTCGTTCCCGATTGCATTGGAAGGTGCATTGAAATTAAAAGAAATTAGTTATATCCATGCCGAAGGTTATCCTGCAGCGGAAATGAAACATGGCCCAATTGCCTTAATTGATGAAAATATGCCCGTATTTGTAATTGCCACACAAGGCGAAAATTACGAAAAAGTGGTAAGCAATATTCAAGAAGTGAAAGCGCGAAAAGGTAAATTGATTGCCATTGTTACCAAAGGTGATACTACCGTGCGTGAAATGGCGGATCATGTGATTGAAATTCCAATGTCGCATGAATTTGTGGTGCCAATTTTAGCAACGATTCCTTTTCAATTAATTTCTTATCACATTGCGGTAATGCGAAATTGTAATGTGGACCAACCTCGCAATTTAGCAAAATCGGTGACGGTGGAGTAAATGCTTTAACCTTACATTTGGTTTTCCGCGATTAAGCTTTTTGACGTGAAATTGTAATTGATTGTAAGCGCCGCAAAAGGGATAGCAATGGAAAACCCGGATCCCGCGCGTGCGGGAGAGGATTTGGAATGAATAGCCCGACCCAGACATACCGATGTTTCAGTCGGGATATTCAGGGTTTTGCCCAAAAAAATTAACTAAAAATCAACCCGAGCCTTTTTAATAATACTGGTGTTTTGGGATTTTGAAATTTAATTGATACTTTCATGCTTACAAGCTATAATAAACCTTATATACTCAATTTATGAATAGCGAAGAAAAATTTGAATTGCCTGTGCTGACATTTGAAGAAGTTCGTGTACTTGGTGCCTTAATTGAAAAAAGTAAAACCACGCCTGATTATTACCCAATGACCTTGAATGGGGTGACGACGGCTTGTAATCAGAAATCTTCGAGAAATCCGGTGGTTGAATTTGATGAAGAAACGGTACTAATTGCCTTGGATAGTTTAAAACGCAAAGGTTTCGTAAGCCAAATTTTTGGAGCAGGAAGCCGAACTAAAAAATACGAGCAGAATTTTAGTAAAATGTTTGATGTTTCGAAAGGGGGTGTTGCGGCGATGTGTTTACTTTTTTTACGCGGCCCTATTACACCCGGAGAAATTAATTCGAATGCTGGGAGATTGCATCAATTTCAGTCGTTAGCTTCGGTGCAAGAAACCTTGACGCAATTGGCGGGATATGAATTTCCGTTGGTGAAAGAATTACCAAAACGTCCAGGGCAAAAAGAAGCCCGTTTTGCTCATCTTTTTTCGGGTGCGATTGATGAATCGGAATTTGAATTTACACCAGACGAACCTGCAAGAAAAACAGTGAATCACCTTGAAGCGCGGATTGAAACATTGGAAACTGAATTGGCCGAAGTAAAATCAAAACTGGATGAGTTGATTCGTGAGTTGAAAAGATAAGTCCCTTGTTTGACTTGTGGATTTAATTAATTGGGTTTTAGGACAAAATCACGGAATAAAACCCATTTTTTAAACCGAAATTGACAAAAAAGGGAGGTTTTTGTATAATTGTATGCCTTTTTGTCGTAGATTTTAAGTGGGCAATATTTTTGAGAATAAAAATCACATGTTTAGTCAAAAAGTAACACGAATTTCCTTTTCAATCGCTTTTTCAATTGTTTTATTGATGTGGTTAGTATTTGCGATGGATTATTTATTGTCCTTGAAGTTATACCGTTATGGGCTGCATCCCGGCGAATGGTCGGGCTTGTGGGGAGTCTTCACTTCTCCTTTTTTACACAGCACGGCTGACATAGGACACCTTTTAAATAACTCGTTGCCAATGTTTATTTTAACCTGGCTTTTGTTTTATCATTACCGCGAAATTGCTACTAAGTCGTTTTTATTGATCTTTTTTTTAAGTGGAATAGGCACGTGGATTTTGGGATCTCCGAATTATCACATTGGCATGAGTGGGGTTATTTATGGACTAACTGGATTTTTGGTTTTTAGTGGTTTCTTTAGAAAAAGTATGCGGGTGGCCGCTATTTCGTTGTTTGTGATTTTTTTATACGGCAGTATGATTTGGGGAGTGCTCCCAATTAAAGCCGGTGTTTCGTGGGAGGGGCATTTGGCTGGATTGATTGGTGGAATAATTGTGGCAATTTTATTTAAACGAACAGGGCCTCAACCTGCCAAATTAGGTTATGAAATTGAAGAAGAATTAGGCATTGAGCCTAGCGAACAATATTGGCGCGAGGATTATCTGCCGACCCCACCCGTAAACCCAATCCAGTCACCTGTTCAAATTATCCAATACACCTACACTTACATTCCTGAAAAAAAAGATTCTCCTTCGGAGGATGAAAAGGGGGGGATAATTTAGCTGATAACCTGATATTCGATTTTAAATTTCATTCAGATCGCATAGAAAAGCAGCTTTTCTATGCGAAAACACCGAGACAAATATTTAAAGTATTCTGTTAATTTTAATGGATTGATTCCGGAAACGCAGAGAATATGGCTATTCCGTCAAATTTTAATTAAAATTTGGATGGTTAGTTAGAGTCGGACTCAGGTTGATAAAGTCCCTGCCCAGCAACAATCTTCGGAAACGAAAGAAAAAACGTCGTTCCCACGCCCACTTCTGAATTAAACCAAATTTCGCCATTCATCCCTTCCATAATTTGTTTAGACATCGCCAAACCAAGTCCTGTGCCTTTTGATTTAGTCGTAAAATAAGGCACAAAAATTCGGTCGCGTTCGGATTCTTGAATCCCTAAGCCATTGTCTTTTATGGAAACCAAATAATTGGTTTTGGTTTCGGTGAGGTTGATATCAATTTTTCCATCCACTCCCGGGGCAATCGATTGAATGGCGTTTTTAATCAAATTATTAAATACCCGCAACAATAAATCCTTGTCCGCCCAAATAATTGGCGTTTCCACGGGGACTATGCTCAAGTCCAAGGTGTGTTCGTCATATTCGGCAAAAACAGAAACGGTGTTTTTTAATACTTCCGACAAATCCAATTCAATTTCTTTCGCTTTTGGCATTTTTGCGAAGTTTGAAAATTCATTAGCAATTTTTGTCAAGGCATCAATTTGTTCAATCAATGATTTTGTGACCCTTTGTAATTTTAATTCCGATTCTTCATCCGCTAATTTTACCGATCTTGAAAGGTGCTGAATCGATAATTTCATTGGGGTGAGTGGGTTTTTAATTTCGTGAGCTACTTGCTTCGCCATTTCGCGCCAGGCACTTTCACGTTCGCTTTTCGCCAATGCTTCGGCATTTTTTTGTAATTCCGCTACCTTTTTATTGTACTCTTTTACCAACTCTCCAATTTCATCCGAACGCATGTATTCAATGGGTTCAGAGGTGGCGCCGATTTGTACCGTTCGCAAACTTTCTTGAATGTATTTAAGCGGTTGAATTAATCGGTTAGAAACCGTAATGGACAAAATGGTAGAAATGGCCAACATAAAAACCATGATGTTGATAATCGCCAAAAGGAAACCAGAAATTTGATTTTCTAAATCGTGTTGCCGCGAAATATATTGCACATTGACGTATGCCAAAAATTCGCCATTTACATTTAAAATTGGTTTATAGGCCGACAAATAATTCAAATTTCCGATAAACTCTTCGTGGATAAATTCACTTTGATTGTTTAAGCGAATTCCACGGTACGCTTGGGGATTCATTTTACGTGATATCAACCCTTCGGAATAAATTTTTGGCTGAGAAGATGCTAAAAGTTCGCCTGTTTGATCGTATAAATTAATGTCTGTGACAAAGACATTCGAGAATTTTTTTAGTAGATATTCCAAGTAATCCGCTTCGGAATGATCCAAAAATTCGCGCTCTTTTAATTTACTCTCTAATTCGATTTTTACCGAACCAATTTTTTCTTTAATCAAATCTTTATTCGATTCTAAATTTTGTTTGGCAACATATAATCCCGCGCCAATTGCAAACGCAATAAGTGTCAGCAAAATCAACCCAATTAGCACCACCTGAATTTTTACATTGAGTTTGATATTACTGAACGAAAATCCTTTGTTTAATTGGGTATAGCCAAGTGGAATCAACAATAAAACCCCATAAATAATGAGCAAATATGAAAACGAAGTAAATAAGGACAAGCCAGATGAAAGTTGTTTAGAAACTACGGTATAATTTCCAAATTCATCTTGGTGTATGTAGTGACTGTAATAATCGTGAATTTTAAATCCGTTTTCCTTTCCAAACCAATCAGGGGTGACGGTTGGAAAATTAAAATCTCCTTTACCCGATACCAAACGGTTGTTTACATATTTCCCAACCGAATAATTTAACAAAGGGTTCATGTTGGCCGTGCGTTCATCTAATAGTAATGAAGGCAACCCAATTTCATCTGGGTATTTGGTCGAACGGTACTCAACCATTAAAAACCCGCACAACGAATCCGACGCATAAATACTGTCCACCGAAACATAGCTTAACTTTTCGGTATAGTCAGGAATAAAAACAATATTCGGCGCCATTTCAGAGGGCATGCCTGATTTGGTAATAATGTCTTGAATGCGATCAAACTTTTTAGGATCATAATTACGCGGATCATCCCGAATCGCTTTTTGCGCATCAAACAAATAAAAATTGAGTTGATACTTGTCCTTTAACCTCTGAAAATAACGTGCTTCGATAGTTTTAATAAATTCGGCATGGTTGTAATTTTCGTAGAGATAGGGCAACAAAAACCGATCATTTTTCAATTGATCCCGTAATTCTAAGTAATCAATTTCAGTAAAAACGTCCTTGTCTTGGGCAATAGTTTCTGCCCTAAATTTTCTGGTTTCTAATTCATTTTCACCTGTATATCCCTGCAAAATATATGCGGCATAAAAAGAAATAAACGCCAACATACTAATTACATGAATAAATTTATAATCCTTTTCTTTGTAATGAAACCAAAGCAAGGAGCCACTCATAAAAATCGGCCAAAAAGAAGTCAATACAGCTTCGTTAAAATAAAATAAATCAATCAGCACGTAGGTAAAAGAAGTAAGCACCCACAAAAACGAAAGCCTATTCCATTCAAATTGACATTTTTTTAGCTGAATGATAATGTATTGAATCAGTTTGAAATAAGTATAAAAACTAGCCCCAATAATGGTAATACTCACAAAGCTGTAAATGTCTAAATCAAATAAATGTTCTAAATCAAAATTAATTTTAGAGTTATTTGCCAATGATTTTACGATCTCGTTAATTTGAAAGGCTACGTAATAACTTGCTAAAAATAAAGGAAGGACAAAAAGCATCAATTTTGTCTTCAAATTGTGCTTTTCAAACCAATTTCGGGTTCTTTTTAATAAAAAATGCACCAAAAAGTAGAAAATCGCCACATTTATAATCAAATCAGCTAACGAAGGGGCAAGTTCCGACGAAGCAAATAATTCTGGATTAAATAATTCAAATTTTCTAAAAATCCATAAATCGCCCTTTTTTAGCCAGAGATAACGCAGCGCAACTACCCCAAAAGGAATGATAATTAAAAGCACGGGGCGCCGCAACAATAATTTCTGAATGGCATTAATCAACAATTGTAAAAGAATCAAAATCCCGAGCAAATAACACGAAAAAATAACCAATTCTAACCAGTGATTTTTTTCAGCCTCCACCTGGGGTAGAATTGAAAAAATGACCTTTCCTTCGGCATTGTGAACGGGATAACCCTTGGCTTCGAAGGTGATTTCACCCTTTAAATGCGGAACAATTTCATCGGAAAAATTATTTACTAAGTCCTCGTTTTCGTAATTGTATTGATTTTTTACCAAACAGGCACCCACAAAAAGCCGCTCTTCGTTGCGCAAGGTTTTAAGCATGTACCACCCGTTTTCAAGCAATAAAACCTCGTGTCGCTCCCAATACGAATCACTAGGAAAAGGGAGGGTTATTCGGTTACTAGACCATAAATCGAGGGTGTCGCCATTAAAAGAAAAAAATGCAAACCCCGTTTCTTTCTCAAAATCTTCGGCGTAGATAAACCGTTCGTCCTCCGTTTTTAAGTCTTTATACCCATTAGCAAAGTAGGTAAGTTCCGTCGATAAGTCCGCCGATTTTTCTTGAAAAGCTGTTTCAAAATCTAAAATCCCCCCTTTCTCAATATTCCGATACAATTGAAAATGGTAGAGGTACGAGCCTAAAATCCAGAACGCGAAGCCAATCACAGCCGCCCAAATAAATTGACTTTTTTTTTGTATCCTCATCCTAGTTCGCTCGCAAAAATGATACCGTTATTCAAACGACAAATCAAGTTTCTCATGAATCTTAGCGAGTAAGATATGAATATTATCATCAAAACCTTCATTATTTGTGATAATCAAGTCAGATTCATCCTTAAAAGGTTCCACATGCGCTTTATACGATGGCAAAACATGATTTTGCCATTGATAAATAATATCCTCGGCAGCATAATTTCGTTCGTTCATATCCCGGTGCAACCTTCTTTGCAATTGCAACTCCTTTTCCACCATTAAATACACCGAATAATCCAAAATTGTGCGCAAAAACGGATAATACATCACATACAACCCTTCCACAATCAACAATTCTTTGGGTTCAATAAATTGTTCCGCCTTTTCTTGTTGCGGATTGTTAAAACCGTACACTGCTTGTCTAATTTGCTCGCCTTTGGTGAGTAATTGAATGTCTTTTTCCAAATTCGCAGCATCCAAGGCCGTTGGTAAATCAAAATTAATTACCCCGTTCTCATCCTTTTGTTGGGCTTCTTTGGGCAGGTAATAATTGTCTAACGAAAAGGTAGAAGCCCGCCCTTTAAATTCTTTGTACAACAAATTAATCAAGGTCGTTTTACCGACCCCGCTCCCACCTGTAATCCCAACAATAAATCGAACCATTCAACACCAGTTAATTTTTTCCGAAAATACAAAAAATGAAAGAAAACAAACCATCCCATTCAAATTTATCCGTGCTAAACATCATCTTATTTCCAACCAAATAACATTTTTAGCCCTAAAAAATCAAACAAACAAAAAGCAAATTGGTCCCTCCATCAACTCATTTTAAACGATTCTAACACAAAATGTAACCCCATTCGCATAAAATCGGCTAAATTGCGTTTTTTTAGATCGAAATAGCGACATATCATACCAGAAAAAAAAATATCATTGGTTCTCCCCTGCTACAATCCCCCTTCAGATTGGGAAAAAGTAGTCGCTCAATCCATCAAGTCAATTGAAAAAGCGGGAGAAATCGCCATTGCTTTAATTTTGGTTAACGATGGTTCTACCAAAAATGTATCCGATCATGCCATCAATTACTTAAAAAACGAATTGGCGGATTTTACCTACATTTCTTATCTTCAGAATCGTGGAAAAGGGTATGCGTTGCGACAAGGAGTTTCCAGGGTCACCACCGATTTAATTATTTATACCGATATCGATTTTCCGTACACCGAAGAAAGTTTTTTCGAAATTTATAACGGTTTACAAAATGGATTCGATGTAGTACCAGGTCATCGCGGAGCGGCCTATTACAGCAACACCCCATACATCCGCAAAATAATCTCCAAATTTTTACGCTGGACCCTTAAAACCTTCCTCCGCCTCCCAACTGATGATTCGCAGTGTGGGATCAAAGGATTCAATAAAATCGGTGCTTCGGTGTTTTTAACTACACAAATCGACCGTTTTTTATTCGATCTAGAATTTATTAAACTATCAGCAAAACGAAAGGTTAAATTTCAAAAAGTAACCGTTCACCTCAAACCAAATGTGGTGTTTAGCAAAGTGAATTTCCGCATCCTTCTGCGCGAATCGTTCAATTTCTTCAAAATCCTTTTCAGAAGGTGATTTTTTTCTTGGGCGTTCCCACCAAAAAATTGGGGTCGGGTGTTCTCTCCAATACAAAGTTGGCAAAGGCCGCCAACTTCGGGTTTTCCGCACCACCCCCTAACGCGAAATCCTTAATGCTGTTCGTAATTTTGCCCAATCATGTTATACGACCAATCAATCCTAGTAAAATGAAAAACGACACCAGAGCTCGAGGAATAATTAGCCGGGTTTTTTGATACTAAGGTTGTTTTGTTGTTGGAGGAGTTGAATTCTTTCATTGGTAGAGCTAAAAATCCAACCCAAAAAGAACTTTTGGACAATGCTATAGAAATGGATAAAATGTTTGGATCGAAATTTTTACCAAAAAAATTAAATAAATAATTCTGTTTAGAATTATAGAGCCTGAAGTTCCTGGTGGTTTAGAAATTGAACCCGAATTGGATAATTCAATACCTCCACCTTTAATTTCAAAATGTCATATTGAATTTGAGGGATGGTTAGGAAATGACATTTTAGAAATATTCCCGTGTTTTCTAATCTCCGAAACGTTAAAAATTAAAATTAATAAATGCTATGCTGACAGGAATAAATTTTATCAGGTTATTGTAACAAAACCCCAACATTTTGTTGAATCATATCCTAATAAGTAACTTCCAACATTTTATTGGCTAAAATTATGGGGCAGTTTAAAAAAATGATTTTTCAATTGATGATGAAAATCGTTTCGTGATCTCCGACTTGGCATTCAAAATATTGTCTAAATTCAATATCACTGAAGCTTTAATAGAGGAGATAAATGATTAACTGAACAAATCTTATTAATCCAAATTGGTCAAGAGTGTACCATTGTTTCAACCGAAGACAAAACCTTACCAAAACTTACGAAAAAATCACCCCTTTTGTCAATATTCATTCTAAATAAGCGTATTTTTGTACCAAATATTTGTCAACATGGAAGAAAGAAGAGTTCCAATCACCTTATACGCCGAAATGACGCCGAACCCCAACACCATGAAGTTCGTTGCGAATAAGTTCTTATTAATTACCGATCAAACCGTTCAGTTTGAAAGCAGTCAAGAAGCAAAAGGATTTTCCCCTTTAGCCGAAGCTTTGTTTGCTTTTCCTTTTGTCGATGCGGTTTTTATCTCTGGAAACTTTGTTACTGTTACCAAAACCAACAATGTCGATTGGGATTTTATCGTGATGGAATTGCGCGAATTTATCCGTGAATGGCTTGCTGACGGAAAAGAAGTATTAATCATGATGCCAAATCCTTCGTTAGCCGCTAAATCGGAAGAAAAAGAAAATGCCATTCCGCGCAGAACGTTTGCTCCTTCCGAGTTCGACGCTGCAATTATCGATTTATTAAACGAATATGTTCGCCCTGCTGTTGAAAATGACGGCGGCGCAATTGACTATGTTGGTTTTGAAGAAGGGGTTGTCACGGTCGAATTGAAAGGTTCGTGTTCGGGTTGTCCATCTTCAACGGCTACCTTAAAAGGTGGGATCGAATCTTTACTAAAAGCAAATATAGAACAAGTGCAGGAAGTGGTTGCCCTAAGCAATTAATGAACACCGAAAAAATCATGGATGGACAATAACAGCATCACATGGATTAAAAATTCAAAAAGTAAAACCAAAACAAACCACTATTGTTTAATCATTGAACAAAACCTGTAGAGAGGATGTGGTGGATGCAAATATCAATCATTCGAACTATATTTGCAAACTGTCAAAAAAGTCAACCACGTACAACATCAATCATTAGATTGCCTCACCTAACTAATAAGAAGCACGACGTCGGTTTTTTTTAGCCATAAAACGAAGAAAATTCAATAAAAACCGCGGGCCTAAACACACGTTCTCTGCTTCGTTTTCATAGGTTCAACAGATCACTGGCGAGTTGCTCCGCAGCAGAGCTCGTTTCCGTTTCTAATGAACATTGCAAAAATCAATCATTCAAACTATATTTGCAAACTATCAAAAAAGTCAGCCACGTTCAAATGGAGGTCATAGAAAATAAGCTATCGGTTGTCATTATTACGTTTAATGAAGAAAAAAACATTGACCGTTGCTTGGCTTCGATTGCAGATATTGCCGACGAAATTATTGTAGTAGATAGTTTTTCGACAGACAAAACCGAAAGCATTTGTGCCAACTACCAGGTTCGTTTTATTGGTCATAAATTCGATGGCCATATCGAACAAAAAAACTGGGCACGCGCGCAGGCCACGCACGAACTAATTTTATCCCTCGATGCGGATGAAGCTTTGGACGGAACCTTAAAAAAATCGATTGCTGAACTCAAGAAAAATCCTATTCACAACGGATATAAAATGAATCGCTTAACCAATTATTGTGGGAAATGGATTCGTCACACTGGTTGGTATCCTGACACAAAATTGCGGGTTTGGAAAAACACCAAAGGTCAATGGCAAGGCGAAAATCCACACGATGAATTTGTATTATTTAACGAAATCGATCATGTGGAGCATTTGAAAGGAGACCTCTTGCATTATAGCTATCATCATCCTTCAGATCACGATAAACAAATCGAATATTTCACCAATATTGCCGCCAAAGCATTTGTTGCGCGCGGTAAAAAGCCGTATCTCTTTCAAACTTATTTAAGTGCTTTTATAAAATTCATTAAATGCTATTTTATCAAATTGGGTTTTTTGGATGGAAAAGAGGGTTGGATTATCAGTAAAAAATCTAGTTACGCGGCCTATTTAAAATATAAAAAAATTAATAAACTTCTAAAAAGTGATCAAAAACCCTGAATCAATTGTTATTAGCCGAACAGATAGCATCGGGGATGTTATTTTGACCTTGCCACTAGTTGGAATTTTACGTGACCGTTTTCCGAACGCTCGACTCATTTTTTTGGGAAACACCTACACTAAACCAGTTTTGGATTGTTGTGAACACTTAGATGAAGTTTGGGATTGGAAGACAGTCGAAGCGATGGAACATTCAGAACAAGTCACTTGGCTGAAGAATCAAAAAATAGATACCTTCATTCATGTTTTTCCGGTACGTGAAATTGCGCGTTTAGCTAAAAAGGCTAAAATTCCTAATCGAATAGGTACATCACATCGATTTTTTCATTGGTTTACCTGTAATTATCGACCAAGTTTTACCCGCAAAAATTCGGAATTGCACGAAGCGCAATTAAATACTAAGCTTTTAGAACCTTTGCGCATTGGCTCAGATTACAACTTGACAGAACTTACAGAACATCTTGGTTTCACCAAACTACCTTCAATCAATTCTGTTTTTAGCGTTTTGTTGTCTCCTGCCAAACTCAATGTGATTTTACATTGTAAATCACAAGGCAGTGCTGTCGAATGGGGAATAGAAAATTTTGTGGAATTGGCCAAAAGCTTAGACCCAGAAAAATTTAATGTCTTTTTTACAGGAACGGAAAACGAAGGATTAATTTTTAGAAAACACTTGCCTCAATTTTCCAATATCCATGACCTATCTGGTAAAATGACCTTGTCGGAATTAATTGCTTTTATTGGACATGCGGATGCCTTGGTAGCAGCAAGCACTGGGCCATTACATTTGGCGGGAGTTTTAAATATTAAGACCATTGGACTCTTTGCTGGAAAAAAACCAATCCATTCTGGAAGGTGGAAACCATTAGGAAAGAACGTTTTAATCTTTGAAGACAAAAAAATTTCAGATTTGACCCAACCTTTATTGATTCCTTTACGTGATATAGAAAAAGCATTGGAAAGTGCTTCAAAAAAATAAGCCTGGAGCTTCTCTAGTGAACCAGGCCTATAAACTTTGAAATGAAAAAAACTACTTACTCTGTGCTTAAATATAAAAACTAATTTCGACTAAAACAAATTTTTTTGTTAATTGCTTTGAAAACCAATGGTCTTGTTTTTCAAATTATTATGTTATCTAAAAGATAATCAGCTAAAAGCGCACCATTGTTGGGTGAAAATATTTATTTTATTTTATTCAAACACAACCAAAAAAATTTGCTTAATTTGTTGTTTTTGTTTAATAGATCGATTTTAGTAGCCGCAGAAATTTCAAAAAAAATGTTATCTCCCCTTTCCAAAAACATAAATTTTAAGTTTTGGCAAGGATTTTGATTTTACCCTTGTATTAAACCATAAAAATTAAAGTAATGAAAAATATAGGATTAGCAATTTTGGCCATGTCTGCCATTATCGCCAGTCACGCAGTAGAAGCAGATGATGAGGTAGATAAAGATGCATTTAAAACAGTTAACCAAAAAGCTTTTAAGCCCGGTGAAAAATTAATTTATCGGTTGTCCTATGGTGTTTTTGATGCTGGTGAAGCAACACTTTCTGTCGAAGAAACCTCAAAAATGGTGCGTGGCAGAAAATTGTGGAAAGTAAAAGGTATCGGTAAAACGATTTCCGCATTCGAATGGTTTTATAAAGTAAACGACCGTTACGAATCATACATGGACGCCGAAGGAATGTTTCCATGGTTGTTTATTCGACGCGTAAATGAGGGCGGGTATATCATCAACCAAGATTATACATTTCACCAACATCAAAACAAGGTAGACAACGGAGCTGGCAAAAAATTTGACATCCCAGCCATGGCGCAAGATATGATTTCAAGTTTTTATTATGCTCGCACCATCGATTATAGTAAAGCAAAAGTTGGTGATAAATTTTTGGTTAATATCTTTTTAGATGATGAATTGTATCCTACCAAAATAAAATATCTTGGTAAAGAAATCATCAAAACTAGACGTGGAAAATTCCGTTGCCTAAAATTCGCTCCGGTCGTGCAAGAGGGACGAGTATTTAACAGCGAAGAAGATTTAACCGTTTGGATCACTGACGATGCGAATAAAATACCAATTATGGCACGTGCAAACCTAAAAGTAGGTTCAATGAAAATGCACTTGGTTGATTGGGTTGGATTATCTAACCCAATGGCAAAAGTCCCTTAACAGACAAGGTAAACCCTTCTAAAGGCTGGTTTAATAAATAAAAAAGTTCGCTTCAAATTCGTTTGAGCGGGCTTTTTCTTTTTGTTGTGATTGGGGCTGACTGGAATTATTGCCCATGCGTATTTTAACAATTTGCTCAATCAACTTAAAAATTATATCTGAGTAACGGAGGAAAATTTGAATGGACATGCAAAAAAATAAACCATGGAACAATGAATTGGATAAAATTCGCTCCGTTTTAGCGCGAGTTCCAATAGAAATTGAAGTGAAATAGCGCCCCAATGTTTATACCTATAAAGGGGTGTTTTTGAAAGTTCATTAAAACGCTTATCACATGGCACACAAAAAGAATACATTACCTATTTAAACCAGCCCAAACAAGAAGCCACCAAACACACTCGTTTAGAGAAAATAATTCCAATGGTGAAGAATGGTAAAGGGTTGAACGATAAGTATAAATAGGGCTGAAAACGCTCGGCCTTGGTTTCCTTCAATCTCAAAAAACCAACCTTCATGCTGGGACATATTCGGAGATACTACAAATTTGGAAATAATTAAAAATTGGTGATTATCCACGAAACGAGAATTTTAGCGTTTAAACAATTTCCTATTCACGAAAATTAACAAAATCGCCCCGACCGTTGCAGAAATAATTGAGCCTAACCAGCTTGTTGTCTCTCCAAAACCGAGAATTCCGAACAACCAACTTCCAATAAATCCTCCTGCCAAACCTAAAATAATGTTCCAAATAACACCTTCTTTTTTTGAATTCATTAGTTTGCCTGCCAAATAACCTGCAACTCCTCCCAATCAATAAGACTACTATAATTCCCATGACTTGTGTTTTTTATTGTTGATTTTAAACAAGTTTGCATTAAAAAACTTATACGCAAGCCTACCTGTAGATGAAAAGAATAAATTTCTCGACCAATTGCACCAACTTGATTTAACATTCATCATACTAAAAATCATAATTTTCCGTTGGTACTCGTATGAAAATAATTAACTTCATTCTCGTCCTTGTTTCTTTTTCAGCGGTTGGACAATTCACCAATTACCTACCAAACCGCAAATTAGAAAAAACGGTTTCAAAAGATTATTACAATACCGAGTACATTTATATTGCAAACCTCACTGAAAATCCTTTGTCCTTAAACTTTGAATTAATTGAGGACAATTTAATTAACGGTTGGAGCGCCACCGTTTGCACCAATCTTAAATGTTACAGTGATTTACCCAAATCGGGCAGTTTAGGACAAATTTCATCTTCGGAACAAGCCTTTGTTTCTATTAACTTGGCGGCCAATGAAACGATTGGCACTGGATCCCTTACATTTTTAATTACTAGCTCAACCGAGCCAAGTTTAAAAGACACGCTGACTTTTATTTTCAATGTCACCGCGGATGGATCCGTCCAAGCACAACCTTGGGCAAAAATTAACTTCACCAACGGCATTGTCACCTTGCTTTTGGACAATCCTTTTCTAAAAGGAAATCTTCAAATTTTTGATGCTTCGGGAAAACCTGTTTTAGATACAGCTCTTTCAAGCATTGTGTCCTATCCGTTAAGAGATCATCCAGCAGGAATTTACATCGTTTTTATTCGTGACGAAAACGACCGAATCATTCAAAGGAAAATAGTAAACACATAAAAAAAGCCAGTCTTTCTTTCGAAAAACTGGCTCAAACCTCGTGTTAAATAAAACTATTCGCCAGGTTGGCCTAATTTAGAATTTTCAGTTGGAGAGGATTCATTTCCACATCCTCTTCCAAATTTGGATTTCCAACGGCGTTTATCCTCGTCAGACAAACCACCCCATTTTTGTTTAAACTTATGTTTCCAGCCTCCTTTGGGGCAATTGTTAGAGTTACAACAACCGCGTCCTCTGCCCATACTAAAACCTCCAAACAATATTTTGGAAATTAAGAGTAATCCAGCGGCTTGCCAAAAACTAATACTAGTTAATCCAAAAACCAGCGGCATAATCCAATTCCACAAGTGCATAAAACCCCAAATAAACAGGACAACAAATCCTACAAATAAGAAGGGTAAAAAAATCCATTTCTTTTTCATTCTACAATTATTTCGTTATACAATTCAGTTAATTTTTCGCGCAAGTGCAAAATTGCATACCGTTTTCTTGAAATAAGCGTTTTTACTGGTTCGCCCGTTAATTCAGCAATTTCTTTAAACGATAAATCATCAAATTCATGTTGAGTAAATACGCTTCGCTGTTCTTCCGGAAGTTCAGCCAATCCCTCTTCTAAAACTTCCCATACCATTTCACGTGTTAAAACGGCATCGGGCAAATCAGTTAAGTCAGGAATACAGTGCTCAAATTGTAAACGCATTTCGTCGTCTTCATTCACAGCTTTATTCACTTCCGAAAAATTCACGTTCTTTTTCTTTCTGTATAAATCTGTAATCTCATTCCGCGCCACTTGAAACAACCAAGCACTCATTTTTTCAATCGTATTCACCTCATCTGAAACGCGCACGAGTTGGTAAAAAACATCTTGTAAAATATCCTCCGCTTCCAAGGTCGATTTTACTCGTTTCCGAATAAAATTGAACAACCTATTCTCCTCCTTTTCTACTGTTTCTGATATAACTCCTGCACTCTCTTTTAACATGATTCAATATACTTGCTCATTGATAGACGAACCAAGTGTAAAAATATTTTAAATTATTTCTGCTTAGTTGTTAATTAAATCAAATTCAACAGTTTATCAATTAATTTTTTTGTATGACTTTAAAAGGGTGCCCCAAAACTCGAGACACGCTTTTACTTCTTAGGTAAATACTTCTCTCAATGTCATTAATTGAATTTCAAATCGTTCGAGGGACCTCTCTGTGAAAAAGATCTCAGCCGACACCGCATAGAGTTTTGGATTTGAATTATCCGATTTTCTAATTTCAGAAAGTTGAATTTTGATTTGCTCAATGGATTCGCGAATCACAGCAATTCGGGAGTTTACTTTTTTGGAATCTAACGAATTTTTGTCATTTGTCTTCATACTTGTTGTTTTTTTTGAGACAGATAAACCAGTTAGGTGGGCAACAACAAGACATTTCACAAAAAAATACGATTCAGCGCTAGCTGATTGGAGATTTTTTTGTGAAATTTCATTTTAGTCTTGTTATTGGTCGACTTGTTGGTACCTTGGTCGATGGAATAAAAAAATAAGAAGACTAAGGAAATTTTTGGTGATTCCAAACGATTAGTTTGATGAAGGATTAGCGCATGAAATTTTTCACCACATTTCCGAAGAAGAATTAGGTAACTACGATTATAGTTACAACGCATTAGGAATCGAAAAATGTCAAACAGAATAAGGGGTTACGGCTGTTTTTTTGGAAATTTCTACCATCGACCCTGCTAGCACAGATAAGGAAAACCAGAAGCCTTTAAAAATTTAGCCCTAGTAATTGTAGGTTTAAAAGTATATGCCGCTTGTCCAGAAATAACCACTCTGTTTTTCAAAATTGGGGCATGTTTGTTTTTAAACCAAAGCCATGAAGTCAACCTTTATAGTAAAAAATACTTCAAAAAAGGGGGGCGTTAAATGCAGCGCTTTTTTGGGAGCGATAAATAACACAACTCAATACAATGCTTCCGGGGCTAACGTTTTATTATGCCAATTAGTGCCGGTACAAGTCGTTTTTCATAAACCTATAAACGAAATCCGCTGATTTATTCATCCCTTTTAGACCAGTGTTGTGTTTTAATCTATTTGTTTTCACTAAATTAACGCTGTTTTTAGGCAAAAAAACAACCTAAATGAGTTTTTAAATAAAAATCCTTCTTTTTTCTTTTCAAAAAGCCCTGCAATCAGCTGTAAAAATGTACCTTTGTAAATTATATTATCCGAATTGAATTTGTACAACCAATGGTCGAACGAAAAAGAATAAAAAACGCATTAATTTCAGTATTTGATAAAACCGGTCTTGCAGCGATTGTAAACCAATTAAATTCTCAAAATGTCACCATTTACTCAACTGGAGGAACACAAAGTTTTATTGAAGAATTGGGAATTCCTGTTGAGCGTGTCGAGGATCTAACCTCTTATCCTTCTATTTTAGGTGGACGGGTTAAAACCTTACATCCAAAAATTTTTGGGGGAATTTTATCACGGCGAAATCATGCACAAGACCAAGCGCAAATTGCCGAATACGAAATTCCAGATATCGACCTTGTGATTGTTGATTTATATCCATTCGAAGCGACGGTTGCTTCTGGCGCATCACACGAAGATATTATTGAAAAAATTGATGTTGGTGGAATTTCCTTAATTCGTGCAGCGGCTAAAAACTACACCGATGTCGTGATCATCCCTTCTAAAAATCAATACGCAAAATTTTTAGAAATCATTGAGGAGGCAGAAGGCACTAATGTAGAGGAGCGAAAAGCATTTGCCACAGCTGCATTTCAAGTTTCATCGAATTACGATACCCATATTTATAACTATTTTAATGCTGGAGAAAAAACAGCGTTTCAAGCAAATATTCCACAAGCAAATCCATTGCGTTATGGGGAAAATCCGCACCAAAAAGGGGTGTTTTATGGCGATCTCGACGCTGTTTTCGACAAATTAAATGGGAAAGAACTTTCGTACAATAATCTTTTAGACATTGATGCTGCCGTTCAATTGATGGCGGATTTTACAAATGACAAACCAACCTTTGCCATTTTAAAACACAACAACGCCTGTGGTTTAGCAACCAGAAATACAGTCGAAGAAGCTTATAAAGATGCCTTAGCAGGTGACCCGGTTTCAGCTTTTGGTGGAATTTTAATTTCTAATACACTAATTTCCACTGCTGCTGCAACTGAAATCAACAGCCTTTTTTGCGAAGTTATTATTGCGCCAGGATATACTTCTGAGGCCTTAGAAATTTTAAAAGAAAAGAAAAACAGAGTAATCCTGCGTCAAAAACAGGTGCTTATGCCTGAAAAACAATTCCGCTCCATTTTAAACGGAGTTTTAGAACAAGATAAAGATTTGATTACCGATCAACCAGAAAATTTTGAACTAAAAACCACTGCCGCACCTACTGCTCAAGAGATTTCAGATTTAGCTTTTGCCAATAAATTGGTGAAACACACCAAATCAAACACTATTGTTTTAGCAAAAAACGGTCAATTATTAGCAAGCGGAACAGGACAAACATCGCGTGTAGATGCGCTTACACAAGCCATTCACAAAGCAAAAGCTTTTGAGTTTGATTTAAATGGCGCTGTCATGGCTTCGGATGCATTTTTTCCGTTTCCTGATTGTGTCGAAATTGCGCATAATGCAGGAATAACTGCGGTAATTCAACCAGGTGGATCCATTAAAGATGAACACTCCATTAATTATTGCAATGAAGTAGAAATGAGCATGGTATTTACAGGAAATAGACATTTTAAACATTAAAACCCCGGCAAAAAAAGACAAAGTAACTTTTTTCCGCCAAAACAGTAAAACACTAAAATAACCACGAATTAAAAATATTAATAAACCTAATGGGACTATTCGATTTTTTTACACGCGACATTGCCATTGACCTTGGTACCGCTAATACTTTGATCATCATGAATGACAAAGTAGTAGTAGATGAGCCGTCAATTGTTGCGAGAGATATCCAAACAGGAGCAATTGTTGCAATCGGTAAAACGGCGCAACAAATGCACGGTAAAACACATAAATTGATTGAAACAATTCGACCATTGAAAGATGGGGTAATTGCAGATTTCGAATCAGCAGAACAAATGATTCGAGGGATGATCAAAATGATTCATACCGGAAACAGATTAATCACGCCATCCTTGCGAATGGTAATTTGTATTCCTTCGGGGATCACCGAAGTTGAAAAGAGAGCGGTAAGAGATAGTGCCGAACATGCTGGAGCAAAAGAAGTTTTTTTGATTCACGAACCAATGGCGGCAGCTATCGGAATTGGAATCGACGTGGAAGAGCCAATGGGAAACATGATCATTGACATCGGTGGCGGAACCTCTGAAATTGCAGTAATAGCCTTGGGCGGAATCGTTTGTGATAAATCCATTCGAGTAGCAGGAGATGATTTTACAGCAGATATTGAAGAATACATGCGCAGACAACACAATATTTTAGTGGGTGAGCGAACAGCTGAACAAATTAAAATAGAAGTTGGGTCGGCATTAACAGATTTAGGCGATAAAGCGCCGCCACCTTATGCCGTGCGCGGACGCGATTTAATGACAGGGATTCCTAAAGAAATTTTAATCACCTATTCAGAAGTAGCACACGCTTTAGATAAAAGTATTTCTAAAATTGAAGAAGCAATTTTAAATGCATTAGAGATGACTCCTCCAGAATTGTCTGCTGATATTTATAAAACAGGGATTTATTTAGCTGGTGGTGGCTCAATGTTAAGAGGTTTGGATATCCGAATTTCTGAAAAAACCAAATTGCCAATTCACATTGCTGAAGATCCATTGCGTGCCGTCGCAAGAGGAACAAGTATCGCCTTAAAAAATATTGGTCGATTCCAATTCTTAATGCGCTAAGAATTGCTCAACTAAGTACAGTAGAATGTTAAAATCAAATGCGAAGACTATTTCAATTTTTAAAGCGGTTTAGAGATTTTTTAGTCTTTACAATTTTACAAGTATTCGTTTTAACCCTTTTTATCAACGGGAAAAACTACCACAGCACAAAAATGACCAACACCTCCTCCGTTTTGATAGGTTGGTTCATGGAAAAAAAATACGAGATTTCAAAACACCTTTATCTAGCAGATGCCAATAAACAGTTAATGGAAGAGAATGCGCGGTTGCGGGGTTTACTTCCTTCAAGTTATTTTCAATTACAAGGAAACGCCTATTCTGTTAACGACACCTTGATGAAACAGCAATTTGAGTATATTCCTGCAACAGTGATCAACTCAACCGCCAACAAAGCCAATAATTATTTTACCCTCAATCGAGGCTCCTCGAACGGAATTGAAATTGGAATGGGTGTAATTTCAAGCGAAGGTTTAATAGGGATTGTAATCGATGTTTCAACTACCTACGCAATCGTAATGACCATGTTGTCAAACGATATTAAAGTGAACGTTAAATTGAAAGAAAACAACGAATATTGGTTGTTAAATTGGGATGGTCGTGACAAAGAAATTGGACAAATCCAACAAGTAAAACGCGATGTGCCATTAGAAATAGGAGATAACGTAGTTACCCGTGGAGGAGACAAACAATTTCCTGAAGGAATTGCTGCGGGAACTATTTCAGAAATTATTTCTACCGATGGCGAACAAACTATCTCATTAAACATCAAACTTGCTGTAAATTTTAATGCTGTTTATCATGTTTACGTCATTAAAAATTTACTGAAAAACGAACAAATTGAATTAGAAGATCGCATTTTAGAAAATGAGTAATCCGAGGATAAAATATGCCCTGTTTTTTATATTTCTAGTCTTTTTTCAAGGACTGGTGGTACAAAACGTAAATCTAAGTCTCTACTTTAACCCAATGGTTTATCCATTTCTTATTATGATTTTACCCTTCGAGTTTGGGGTGTTGGCGACCATGGCTATTGCAATAGTCCTCGGACTTTCGGTAGATGCGTTTTCAAATGGATTTGGCCTCCATGCCTCCGCTACCTTGTTAATTGCCTATATGCGTCCAACGATTTTACGAATCATTCGCCCGCGTGACGGGTATAACAGCTTATTAGCACCGACAATTTATGACATGGGAGCAATGTGGTTTTTGTCTTATGCTTCCCTCACCCTCGCAATTCATCACTTTTGGTACTTCGCGATTGAAATGTTCCGTTTAGATCATTTATTCTTCCTATTGTCTAAAACAATTTCCAGCGTTTTATTTTCGCTGCTACTTATTTTCATCATCCAATACATTTTTTATAGAGCACCAAAAAAATGAAGCCTAACGATGAAAGAAAATATGTAATTGCACTCATTTTTGCTCTGATTCCAGTCATTTTTGTTGTAAAGTTATTTTACATGCAAGTGGTGGACGATAAATGGAAAGATCGTGCCGCACAAATCTCTGAAAACCGAATTCTCACCTATCCGTCTCGAGGAATCGTGTACGACCGAAATAACGTAAAAATTATCTCTAACGAAATCTACTATGATATTCATGTTATTCCAAAAATGGCCAAAGACATTGACAGTGTTTCATTGGTAAATCTCTTGGGAATAACGATGACAGATTATACCGCCAAAATGAATGTCGCAAGGGCTTTTTCGATGCGTAAACCTTCTGAAGTTGTGCGCCAAATTCCTCCTAATGAATTTTCACTAATTGCCCCTGAATTATATAAATATCCTGGATTTTTTGAAGTAGCGAGAACCTTGCGAGTTTATCCTAAACAAATTGCTGCACACGCACTTGGGTATATGAACGAGGCAAATTTAGACGACATAAAAAAAGATAGTTATTATCAACCCGGAGATTATATCGGTCGAACAGGAATTGAAAAAATGTATGAAAAACAACTTCGTGGAAAAAGAGGGGTAAAATATTATTTGCAAGATGCCATGGGTGTTTCGACAGGGAAATATGAAGATGGGAAATACGATACCCTTGCCATTCAAGGTAAAAACATTACCCTCACCATCGATTCTGAATTACAAGCCTACGGTGAAAAATTAATGCAAAATAAACTGGGAAGTATTGTGGCTATTGAACCAAGCACAGGAGAAATTTTAGCCATGATCTCTGCGCCTACTTACGACCCAAACTTGTTAGTTGGAAGGCATTTAGGAAATAATTATGGCAAATTGCAAGAAGACACCTTGCTCCCACTCCAAAACCGTTCTATGAATTCTGCATATATGCCGGGCTCAATTTTTAAAACTGTAATGGCATTAATTGCTTTGCAAGAGGGAGTTGTTACAGAAAACGCGAGTTTCTCTTGTAATAAAGACTTAGCAGGATGTCACGATCATCCGATGGCACAAAATATTTCGGATGGGGTCAAGTTTTCGTGCAATCCCTATTTTATTCAACTCACTCGCCGCATCATCCAACAACGAAAAGATAGAAGTATTTTTAAAGATGCTGCAATTGGAATGGATTTATGGGCAAAATATGTGCGGAGTTTTGGTATTGGCATCGACCTAAAAATTGATTATCCAACCAATGTCCATGGAAATGTACCAGATGCCGATTATTATAACGAACATTTAAAATTCCGCTGGGCATTTAGTACCGTACAGTCAATCGCAATTGGGCAAGGTGAGGTACTAATCACCCCTTTACAAATGGCCAATTTAGCGGCGGCGATCGCAAATCGGGGATATTTTATTGCTCCGCATTTTATTAAAAAAATTGAAGGAGAAAATACTCCTGAAATCTATACGAAAAAACAAAAAACCATGGTGGATGCCGCCTATTTTGAACCCGTAATTGATGGTATGTGGCGAGTAGTTCATGAACCTGGCGGAACGGCCCAACGTGCGCGCGTGGATAGTGCACATGTCTGCGGAAAAACAGGCACCGTAGAAAATTTCAAAAAAATTAGTGGTCGCGTTTATCAATTAACCGACCACTCGAACTTTATGGCCTTTGCTCCTCGAAATAATCCACAAATCGCCATTTCTGTATTTATTGAAAATGCGGGGTTTGGCGGAACATGGGCTGCGCCAATTGCGAGTTTATTAATTGAAAAATACATCAACGGCGAAGTACTGGATACTGCAAAAGAAAATTATATCCTCAATGCCAATTTAATTCCAGATGCGAGTGATATTATCCGAAAATGAGAGGTCCTGAAAATAAAATATTCGCACATGTAGATTGGACGTTTTTAGCGCTCTATTTCATTTTGGTCATCCTAGGAATCAGCACCGTTTATTCATCTGTTTACGATCCTGATCACCCCTCTTTATTTGATTTGGACACCGAGCATGGCAAACAAATTATGTGGCTAGGGGTTTCTTTGTTCTTCGGAACAATTTTATTCTTTTTAGATTCTAATTTTATACGAAAATATGCCTATTGGATTTACGGAACAACCATGCTTTTATTGGTGGCGGTTTTATTTACTTCACCAATTAACGGTGCGCGTTCGTGGTTTGGGTTTGGGAGTTTGGGTATTCAACCCTCCGAATTTGCCAAAATTGGGGTGGCTTTGGCGTTAGCAAAATTTATCGATCAAAATAACGCAGCAAAAGATGGTAAAAGTTTAAAAAAGAACCAAGGATTGGCAACACTTTGGGGAGTAATCCCTTTTATCTCCAAAAACAAAGAAACCGCTTTGATCATTGGTATTCCATGTGCCCTGGTTTTACTGCAACCGGATGCGGGTACATTTATCGTTTTTACTTCGTTTTTATTGGTGTTGTACCGCGAAGGTTATGCCGGAAATATCTTGTTGTTTTTAGTCGTGGCGTTGATCATTGCCGCCATTACCCTTTTGGTGGCTGACACCAATTTTATGTTGCTTTTTACCAAAATTAAATTGTCTGGTAAAGCCGGGATTTTAATTGGATTGGGGTTACTCTCGTTGATTTTTTTAATCATCATTCGTAATTTTGTTCTAAAAAGAAACCGAAAAGGAGCGTACAGAGCATTGATTGGGAGCGTGCTGGTGGCAGTGGCCCTTGTTTATACTGTTGAGGGCGCATATACCAATATATTGCGCAGCCATCAAAAAGAGCGAATAGATTTGTTGTTAGGGAAAATTGACGATCCGGATGGAAAAGGGTATAATATTAACCGCGCGAAAGCCGCCATTGGCTCAGGAGGATTTTTAGGAAAAGGCTATCAAGCAGCAACACTTGCTAATTCAAGCCAAAAACACGTGCCCATGCAAAGTACCGATTTTATTTTTTGCACATGGTCCGAAGAGCGTGGCTTTACGGGCTCATTCGTTTTTATTGTCTTATACACCTTCATGCTGTTAAAAATGATTGTCATTGGCGAACGGCAGCGGTCGGTGTTTACGCGAGTTTATGCCTATTGTGTCGCCAGTATCTTCTTTTATCATTTTATGATTAACATTGGCATGGCCATTGGCTTAGCACCTGTAATTGGTATTCCTTTGCCGTTTTTTAGTTATGGAGGTTCCTCTATGATGTCATTTTCTGTCTTATTTTTTATCTTGTTAAAACTCGATTCAGAACGTAAAGTCGTATTACAATAGCTATGTTAAAAACCATGTCGCCCCCTTTTCAGGTGTTGTTTTTTATTGGGATGGTATTTGGTATGTCTATTTTTGGGGAACTTATTTATGGGTTAAGTTTAAGTCTAGCCATCGATCCTTCTGCTTTGGATAAAATTGATTGGCAAGACCCAAAAATTACCCTTTCCAGGGCTTTATTTGGTCAGATTTTTATGTTCTTATTGGCGTTTATGCTCTTCCTAAAATGGTCGGGCGAACGTTTTTCATCCATCGTGGACATAAAAAAAACAGCCCTCAAACCCTTTTTATACACCCTCGCCGCTTTTGCGATTTGTTTTCTTGCTTTGCCTTTCATCGAATATTTAAATGCTCCTTTACGCGCCATCCTTCCGGCTCATGTCCTTGAAAGTGAAATGGCAACCAATGCCTTACAAGAAAAAATTGTCTACACCGATAATCCCATTCAATTTAGCGTAAGTTTAATTGTCATGGGACTTTTACCTGCTATTTGCGAAGAATTAGTCTTTCGAGGTTTTTTAATCAAAAAAATGGTGCAATCTGGCATGAAAGAAAACGCTGCACTTGTGTTAAGTGCCCTAATTTTTTCCCTTTCTCACGGTCAACCTTTAAAAGTACTCGCCATTTTTGTTTTAGGGATAACCTTAGGCCATGTCTATTTAAAGTTCAAAAACCTCAAATACGCCATCCTTTTGCATTTCTCGTTTAATTCCATCCAAATTTTAATTGGCTTTTTGGTGGCATCAGGTGTAATTTGATTAGGGTTGTGAGAGTCACCCATTAAATCCCCTAATACGTAATGTTTTCCTCCTTAATCAAGGGTTCGTTTCGAAACTTTAAGAACAATTGAATCAGGGCAACAACATCTTTTTGGCAATAAGAAGTTATGCGCGATAAATCCCCTTCTTCGTAATAAACCCGCGCCACATCGGCACCAGATATGTCATCCTTTGGCGTTGGAATGTCAAAAATATGGCACAATAAACTTAAGGACGTATAATGCTTATAATCACCGAATTTCCACAATTCGAGCGTATCAATATGGTTCACCTCCCAAGGTTTTTTACCTGCAATGTCCAATACCCCAGGTAAATCAATTCCATTAATCAACATGCGCCGGCCAATGTAAGGGAAATCAAATTCCTTCGCATTATGGCCACATAAAATATGGTAAGGCGTATTGTATCGCTTATTCAATAACTCGGCAAACTCAAGCAATAATTCTTTTTCATCATCCCCAGCAAACGATTTTATGCGAATTTCATTTCCATTCGCTTTTTCATGAAGAATCCCCACCGAAATGCAGACAATTTTACCAAACTCAGCATAAATTCCCGCTTTTTCATACACTTCGGCAGCCGTCAAACCGTCTTTTTGCAGAAACTTTGTTTTAGCATCATATAACTCCGCCGTTTTAGCATCCAAATTGGCATATTCATACACTTGCGGCACCGTTTCAATATCTAGGAAAAGTACTTTTTCAATATTTATTTTTCTTAATTGCATGGGTTTTTATTATTTTAAAAAGTTAAGATAATAGAAATGTGGATTCGACGAACTGTTTTTTAAAAATTTTTATTCCCTGCTCTAAAAAAGTTGCGCTCATTTAGCGATAACGCAATGAGTGTGCTCTTCATTAAGCATTTGTAATGCCGACAATCTAAATGGTCATAATTCAGCCACCTTTTCCTGCTCTTCCCTAAAGTTGCCTCCTTGGCGCCTAAGTCCATTAAACTTATTTTACCCGTTTCCGTTGGTCACAGGCAAACAAGCAATGGGTCTATATGCGCCAAGGTAGCAAGCTACCACTGCTATCAGGGGTGGGAATATCTGAATCAAAAACTAAATCACGACACTCGCTTATTGCCTTGCTATTATATAAAAAGAAATTCGAAGCAGTCAAACGCAGTTCAGCGCAGCTAATCCTCTCGCGTGGTAGCCAAGCACTATGAATTAGCTCAAAAAAACAACCAATTTTTACTCGCAGTCCTGGATTTTGCGTTAGGGATGCAGCGGAAATCCCAAAGTTGGCGGCGTTTGCCGACTTTGGATTGGAGTGAAAGCCCGACCCCTCCCCAACAAGTTGGGGAGGGGTAACGCCCAATTAAATCACCACCCCTTTTCCTCCAATTAAGGGAACTTTTACCATGTTGCTGGGAATAATAGTTTCGGCTAAAAAGATATATTTTTTGTCATACATTTTATTGTCGCACACAAAACTTACCCAATATTCGTTATTTAATCCAAAAACTTCCTCGATGATGGGTTCTATTTTAACAAATGATTTGGGTTGAACATCACCTAAAAAATGACGCAAAACTGACGTTTTTACCACTTCTCCGGTCAATTTATTTTCGCCATATCCTTTCGAAGAAACTAAGACATTATCGATTTGTACCTCCTTTTTATTCAACAAATAAACGTTGTACACCTCATGCGTTTTTTCTTCATTCATTTCTTTTACAACAGCCACTGAAACGCCCTCCACTTGTAATATTTCGATGTCTTTTTTCATTTCCCCTTCTGGTATTTTAATTTGACAAAGGTAGATGGTTTTTGAGAACCAAAAAAATTCTTTGTTTTTTTTCTGAGAAATTGAGAAGACTTAATGCCCGCCTGCTTGAGCCAGCATGCTCATTACAATGCTTATATACGCAGGTAATTCTTCGTAATGTCCTTCCAAGGCATCGTCTTGAATTTCTGACGTGTTTTTCCAATTTGGCAAGGTGCCTGAACCGGTGCGAACAATAACTAACTGTTTTTCAGGAATGGAAATAATGTACTGACCAGACATCCCACGGAAATAAGACACTCTATACGGCAAGCCGGTATAAATCCAATATTGAAACCCATAAACTTGGTTAGGTTTTCCATCTGGTTCATTAACAGGTGCTAAACTAGCAAATTCATTGACATAAGCGGTGCTCACCAATTGTTTGCCATTCCACCTACCTTGTTGGTTTACCAATTTTCCTAATCTCAAAAAATCTCGTGAGGTGGCATAAAAACAACAAAATGCTTTTTCTGAACTCTTTTCATCACCCGCCAAGCTCCAAAGTGCTTCACTTTCTGCGCCCATTTTTTTCCACAATTTTTCCGATGCATATTCCGAAACGCTAACCCCAGTTGCCGCTTTTAGGATATACATCAAAACTTGGGTGTCCCCACTTTTGTATTTAAAAGTTTTCCCCGGCTCCTCTTCTATGGTTCTGCGATTTAAAGACAAATCTCGATCGTCGGTATCATAATATAATTCGGCAACATCACAAAACGGACTAATATAACTTTCCGACCACGAAAGACCTGAGGTCATGGTTAAAATATGGCGAATGGTAATGCCCTTTTTTTCGTCGTTAAATTCTGGTAAATAATTTGCCACTGGTTCATCCAACGATTTAATTTTTCCTTCATCCAAAGCCACCCCAATTAAAAGCGAAACTATTGATTTTGCCATGGAAAATGAATTGCTGATGCGATCCTGATCATGCTCGCCCCAATATTCTTCGTAAATGATTGTGTCACCCCAAGCCACTAAAAAAGAGGATGGTGTAAGCGCCTCAATGGTTTCTCTTTCTTCTTGCGATAACGCAAAACTCCCTAACGACGGGTGTTGGCGCCAAGGCTGTGGTGTGCCAATTTGTACGGTTCGGTTGGTAAACACGTCTAAATCGTAAATAGTTGGGCGAATGTGGCCTTTAAAATAGGTATTGGCAACACCCTTATAAATATAATATCTGCCTGTAAAAATAATGGCCAAATTAGCGACCACTAAAAAAAGTAGGATAATAATTCCTATCCATTTGAGTAATTTTTTTAGGTACTTCATGCGTTTAAACGGTATAATCAAAATCAAATATCGTGCTCATGTTTTCTTTCAAAACTTGTTGCACGTGGGCAAGGTTGATTTCTTTTCCCAATTCCTTTTGCATGGAAGTTACGCTTTTATCAACAATTCCGCAAGGAACAATGTGATTAAAATACGATAAATCTGTATTTACATTTAAGGCAATGCCGTGCATGGTGACCCAGCGAGAACTTTTTACACCCATCGCACAGATCTTTCGTTCGCTGGGTGAGCCAACATCTAACCATACCCCCGTCATTCCTGGAAGACGACCAGCCAAAATACCAAATTCGCTGAGGGTTAGGATCACCGCCTCTTCTAAAAAACGCATGTATTTGTGGATGTCTGTAAAAAATTGATCCAAGTCAAAAATGGGGTACATCACCAATTGCCCAGGTCCGTGATACGTAATGTCCCCTCCCCGATTAATTTTATAAAATGCCGCGTTTTTGCTCCGTAACATCTCCTCGTTAATTAACAAATTCCCTTCGGCACCACTTTTGCCTAAGGTATATACGTGAGGATGTTCGCAGAAAATTAAATAATTCCCCGGCGTTTGTTCCGATTTACCATCTCTTTTTGCAATTTTCAAATCAATCACCTCTTTAAAAAGAGTTTCTTGAAAATCCCATCCTTCTTTATAATCAATCAAGTTTTTATCAATGTATGTTACGTTTCTCATCTTAGCATCACTTGCGCACAAAGTTACGAGGAATAGTTTGAAAAATGAATTTCTTCTTTTTCACATCATTTTCAAATTTTTGATAAAGTTTTGCGTTTGTAATTTAAACGGTTTCTAATTATCTTTGTACACATGCGATCGTATAAAAATTGGCCTGTTATTTTAGGGATTTTGATTCTAACCGTTTCGTGTAGAAAAGATCCTCACGTTCAGATTGGACAAACCACGCCATACATAATTGATTATCCTGTTCGTATTGCCAAATATTTACCTCCGGTGCCCGTGCCAACGGACAACCCATTAACCGTTGAAGGGGTTGAATTAGGAAGAAAATTATTTTTTGACGAACGTTTTTCAGAAGACAATACAAAATCGTGCGCCAGTTGCCACGACCCTGCCAAAGCTTTTAGCGATGTCACGGCATTTAGTATTGGTATTGATGGAACTCCTGGGACCAGAAATTCGATGCCCCTATTTAATTTGGGTTGGATGGATGTCGTTTTTTGGGATGGAAGAAAATTGAGTTTAGAAGAACAAGCCTTTGCACCCGTAAATGATCCACTCGAATTACACAGCTCGTGGCCAACAGTTGTCGCAAAATTACAAGCCGACAGCGAATATCCTCAACTTTTTGAAACTGTTTTTGGCAGCTCAATCATCGATTCAATAATGGTGGTGAAAGCCTTGGCACAATTTGAACGTACTTTAATTTCAGGAAATTCGCCGATGGATAAATTTATGAATGCAAACGGCGCAATTGGAAGTAGTGGATGGAATGAAACAGATGAACTCGCCGCATACCTTGGTTTTACCCTCTTTATCGACGAAAATAAAGGAGATTGTTTTCATTGTCATGGCGACAATTTTAACCCACTTTGGACGGATAATTTATTTCACAACAACGGGTTGGATGCCGTTATCACCGACCTCGGATTAGGCAAAATCACTGGTAATCCAGCGGACAATGGAAAATTTAAGACCCCTTCGTTAAGAAATTTAGCCTTTACCGCTCCCTATATGCACGACGGAAGGTTTGCCACCTTGGATGAAGTTATCAATCATTACAGCGAAGGGCTAAATTATTCGCCTACTATTGATCCTTTAATGAAAAAAGTGGGTGAAGGTGGTGTACAATTAAGTTCCGAAGAAAAGTATTATATAAAAATATTTTTGCTTTCCTTGTCGGATAGCACCTTTATTAATAATCCAGCGTTTGCTGATCCTGGATAAGTCAGTTTTGAGTGTGGGTAGTTAGTGTGAGTATTGCGTGTTAATAAATATAGACAGTGTCTCTATTTCATTTTAGCCATTTCAGACTTTAAATGACCAATAATGTTTACCTCCACCGCATCAATCTTTTTAATTTCGGACATAAAATAAGAAACCCAATCACCTAAATGAATCAAGTAAAAATTGTGCGCCAATTTCGTGTCACCTTTTGCGGTGGTTTCTTGAATTGAATGGGTGTATTTTGATATAACTTCTTTACTAATTTCCCATCGTCGATTGGTTCTTGGATGATTGTAAGTTGAATTTAAAAAAATGGGCGATTCGTTGGTTGAGCCTCCTGCCCATCCTACTAATTCGTTGTGCGTCATTTCAGGAAAAACATGGTGCCAAGTTAACTCTTTGGCGTTTTCGTTAATTTGTTGTCTCCAACGCACTGCAACCCCTTCAAAATCGGAACCTGAATAAATAATTGGACGTTTGCCCGAAAATTCACTTGCAATTTTCATGGCTTCTTCACGCGTATCTTGTTCCGTTTCTTCAATAAAAGAAGGCACTTGCTTTAACTCATTTAAATGTTGCATTGAAATGAGGTCGTATTTTTGTAAAATATATAATTGTTGCACAATCGAATAGGCCAACATTGCACGAGGTTGCTCACCGCCTGGTACTTCAAATAAATTCCAATTGTTTTCTTTTGCAAGGGCCGAAATACTTCCACCTGATGAAATAATCGCAATTTCCGCACCTCGTTCCATACACACATGAATGGCAGCCAATGTTTCTTCGGTATTTCCCGAATAAGAAGAACCAATCACCAAAGTTGATTTATTAACCCATGCAGGCACATCGTAATCGTTGGTGCACAAAAAAGGAATTTTTAAATCGTCTTTCAAAAGTAAGCTCACAATTTTTCCTCCAATTCCTGATCCACCAAGCCCACAAACTAAAATGGATGAAAATTCTTTTTTCGGATTCACGAAATTCGTTTTCTCTCCAATCTCAATCGCTTCACGAATTTGGTTTGCCAAACTAGCAATTAGTTCTTTCATTCTAAATTAAATTATTATGCGTTCAAAAACAAGAACTTACCTCTTGTTTTTGTTTTAATCTTCTCAACAATTCTCTTTGATTAATCAATCAAATTGGCAAATTGGTGGTAAAAATTTCCCAAACTTACGTCTTTTGAACGTTAATTATGGTTTATTGTTATAGATATTTCGTTAATTTTTAGTTTCATTCTCTTCATCTCCTGCATTTAAGAATTATCTTTGTGACGTTAAAAGAGAATAATTATGAATCATCAAGATTTATCAGAACAAGAAATACAACGACGTGATTCCCTTCAAAAATTGCGTGACATGGGTATAGATCCCTTTCCAGCAGCCTTATATCCTGTCAATCATTTGTCACAAGATATTAAAAATAATTTCGAAGAAGGGAAGTCAGTAATCATTGCTGGTAGATTGATGGCGCGCAGAACGCAAGGAAAAGCTTCTTTTGCCGAATTGCAGGACAGTGCGGGAAGAATTCAAGTTTATTTTAACCGGGATGTTATTTGCGAAGGCGAAGACAAAACCTTGTACAACGAAGTCTATAAAAAATTACTTGATCTGGGTGATTTTATTGGC
Source organism: Crocinitomix sp. (assembly GCA_044361315.1). Taxonomy (GTDB): domain Bacteria; phylum Bacteroidota; class Bacteroidia; order Flavobacteriales_D; family Crocinitomicaceae; genus Crocinitomix. Next base: position 66,863 of record JBIKJA010000015.1, read on the forward strand.
GTGGAAGGTGAATTATTTACCACCCAAGTCGGCGAAAAATCGGTTCATGTCAAAACGTTTACCTTGCTCAGTAAATGTTTAAAACCTTTACCTCAGCCACGAACCGATGAAAATGGCGTGGTTCACGATGCGTTTACCAATGCCGAATTACGTTACCGCCGACGGTATGTTGATTTGGTGGTGAATCCCCACGTAAAAGAGGTTTTTATTAAACGAACTAAATTAATGAATGCCATGCGGCAATTTTTTAATGATCGTTCGTATTTTGAAGTGGAGACGCCCGTTTTGCAACCCATTGCAGGTGGAGCAGCGGCTCGCCCGTTTATGACCCATCACAACGCATTAGACATTCCTTTGTATTTAAGAATTGCCAACGAATTATATTTAAAACGATTGATTGTAGGTGGTTTTGATGGCGTCTATGAATTTTCTAAGAATTTTAGAAATGAGGGCATGGACCGCACACACAATCCAGAGTTTACAGCCATGGAAATCTACGTAGCCTACAAGGATTACAATTGGATGATGGATTTTACCGAACAGTTATTAGAACATTGTGCAATGGCCGTTAACAATACTACCGATGTGGTTTTTGGTGAACATCAAGTGAGTTTTAAAGCTCCCTTCAAAAGGGTGACCATGCGTCAATCAATTATTGATTTTACAGGGTTTGATATTCAAAATAAATCGGAAGAGGAACTAAAACCGTGGTGCAAATCAAACGGCATTCAAGTGGACGATACCATGGGACGAGGAAAATTGATTGATGAGATTTTTGGTGAAAAATGTGAAGGAAATTACATTCAACCAACGTTTATCATCGATTATCCGAAAGAAATGTCGCCTTTGTGTAAAGAACACCGCGACGATCCAAGTTTAACGGAACGGTTCGAATTAATGATTTGTGGTAAAGAAGTTGCCAATGCTTATTCTGAGCTAAACGACCCAATTGATCAGCGCGAACGTTTTGAAAACCAATTAAAATTGGCTGAAAAAGGAGACGATGAAGCAGGTCAGTTCATTGATTTTGACTTTTTACGCGCTTTAGAATACGGTATGCCACCAACTTCTGGATTAGGAATTGGAATTGATCGATTAGTGATGTATTTAACCAATAATCAATCCATTCAAGAAGTATTGTTTTTTCCGCAAATGCGCCCAGAAATTGTTAAAACTGGTCCTGTTTTAGAATTGAATGAAGACGAAAAATTGATTCAATCCCTTTTGGAAAAAGAATCGCCCATTGCCTTGGAAAAATTAAAAACGGCGGCAGGTTTAAGCAATAAAAAATGGGATTTATCGATAAAATCGCTTACCAAAAATAATTTGGCGAAAGTGAGTAAATTTGAAGAACAACTTATTGTAGAATTAATTTCGGAGTCATGAAAAAATTGATGATTTTTCTCCTCATATTGGGGTTGATTGTAGGAGGCGTTTACATTTACATGAAACAAACTGGGCATTCGTTAGCTTCCATTATGGGTTCGCCTGAAACCGTTGGTTTAAATGTTACTTGTCCGCTAAATAAAAAACTCCTAGGTACTGTAGCAGACGTAAAAGTGACCAACTTAACGAATAAAGAACATAAAAACATTATGATTACCGTAACCTCTTATGACAGCGACGGTGATGTGATTGAACAAGAAGAGGTGAGTTTTTTACGTTCGTTAGGTCCTAAAAAAGACATGACCAAATCAGTGCGTTTGTCTAAGAAAACGGATAAGTGCGAATGTGTGGTTTCTAATTCGGAGAAATAATCACAAAATAAATTTCATCAACAAAATAATATAAATGTCCTGGTAAACTATTCGGAAGATAATTGGGGCCATCAAAAAACCAATTAATCCTTTGTCTTTCGCCAAATGTTCCAGTATTCAGATGGAAAATGTAGTCTTAAAAATCATCAACTTAATCATTCGTTTGAGATTAGCTGCGATGCTATTTTCTATTTGAATGATTCCCTGATTTCCATGAATTTAAACGTTAAATGTGCTTGCTTTTACTTTCCTTAAAATTTTGTGAAAAATCAAACGTTATTCTAGAAGATCGTTCTAAAATTAACTTTTGTAATTTAAAAAATTTCTTATTTTTGTAAACGGGTTAAAATTGATTTTTGTGTCGCTTCAAAATTTTATGCGCTTCGCAATATACTGCCTTGTGCAAATACATCCATTTAAATGTAACGTCTAGTTGAACTTGAGTGGTAAAAACTAACTAGAATATGAATAAAAATAACAAGCTTAGACTATTTTTAATTCCCATGATGCTCACCCTTTCCAGTGCAATTATGGCAATGGCTTGGCTTGGGCACTTAAAATACAAAGAGGACTTAAGTTTTCTGACAGCGGCCCTTTTGGCATGGCTTCTTGTCCTACCCGAATATCTTCTTAACGTTTCCGCAATTCGTTGGGGAGTAGGGGTTTATCAGCCTAGTGAAATGGGAGCAATGAACCTTTCATCTGGAATTGTTTTTGTTGCTCTCGTTTCAAACTATTTTTTAGGCGAAGAATTAACCATTCAAAAGTATATTGGTTTTGGATTAATGATTATTGCTATGATTTTAATAGCTGAACCAAGGAGTGCTGCCACCAAAAATCAAAACGAACGGTAGTTATGGCATTATACATGGTTCCCCTCATGCTGTTGGCTTCGAGCGTTTTAATGGCGTTTGCTTGGATTGGTCATATAAAATACAGAGACAAAAGTTTCTTGAAAGCACTTGTATTCAGTTGGTTATTAGTACTTCCGGAGTATTTACTCAATGTTTCAGCAATTCGTTGGGGAATAGGAACGTATCAGCCGAGTGAGATGGCAGCAATTAATTTATCTACAGGCGTACTTTGTATTGTGCTAGTTTCAAAATTGTATTTGGGCGAGCGGTTGAGTACACGAAAAATTTTTGGTTTTATTTTAATGGCCATCAGTGTGACACTTGTTGTGATTTAACAGTTAATAGAATTGATGTTTCAACGCTTTTGTTAGCGGCACTATGGTTTATGCGAAGTTAATAAGCCTATTTTTAATCTGTCGTAAAAAGCAGTCCTTTACCCGATGTTTCTATTTTCCGCTGGCAATATAATAACCTTCTATCAAGGCGCAATCATCTTTAGATAAAACTACCCCTACTTTATTTCTGCCATGCGGTGGCGAATCTAATACTTGGAATAATTTAATTGTTTCTACTGTGAACAAATTTCCACTATTGTCTATACCATATTCGTAATTGAAATAGTTGGATTTTTTTACATAAAACCTAACACAATAAGCTGAAATCTGCAATGAGTGGTTCAATTAATTTCACAGAAAGAACTTCACGCGAATCTGAAGAACTAGAAACCATCATTGGTATAAATCCAACCATGCCTAATACTGAATTAGGATATGACGTTCCTGAAACATTGTAAAGAGGGGTGGAAAATCATCTTCAAAACATTCGTGAAACAAACCTTTAGTTCTCGTATTAGGGTTTAAAACCAAAACTTACAGTAGATTATAGCGTGTGAAACAATCTCCTCAGGACGCTCAAGTTCTTCAAAACTTGCATTAGGGGCAATGTTTTGTCAAAAGCCAAAACTGACTTGAAGCAACATTGTGCGTTTTAAGACAGTTTCATCAATTATAAATCAATAGTGTCCTGAAATAAATTTCAGGACACTATTGATAATTTATAAATTATTTTTTTGTGTTTGCGGCAATTTCAGGTAAAGCTGACAATCTTTCGGCAATAAAATAGAAAAAAGAAATAATTAAAAACCCTACTACTGGCCCTAGAATTATTGCGATTGGGCCACCTGGAATCATCCGTCCAAGTTCGCTAAATATAGCAATAAGCCCACCTATGACACCGATTACTGTGCAGATTGTTGCAATTATTTCTCCAATTGTTCTGATGAAAATTGAAAAGATGGCACTTACAACAAATCTAGAATCAGGAGTTTCTTTAATAGTTGTAGCTCTAAACCAACAAATTTGGAAAACCATCCAACCAGTAAAAGCAGAAGATAGGAAAAAGAGAATTGTCCAAATATCAACCCCAGCGTCTAGTGCCTGATAACCAAAAAACAGCCCACCCAATAAACTTGCAACAGCAAATAAACCTAAGAACAAACGAAATCCAAGTTTGATCATGTGTCCATCACTCAATTTAGATAAAATTGGATGACATAAATTAAAAAAAATGTTGTTTGTATTCATAATAAAAAAATTTAATTAATAAAAGTTAGGTGCCAAGATAGTATTAAAATATAAATATACAAGAAATACAAAAAAAAATTATTTAATAAATAAGTATGGGGGAGGAAAGATTAAATTAATTTTACTAAATTAAAAATGAGATTATTACCTTTTTTTTCTGTTTGCCGTTTCTTGTAAAAAAGGACAAGCGGATTTTGTTTTAAAAGAAACTATCACTGATTTAACTTTTAATCAAAATCTCAATGGAGCCAAAATTAAATTTTATAAACAGTCTGTTTTTTAGTTTTAACAACAAAAGAATATAATATCAGGAACTATTCAACCAAAGCGATAGCATGGGTAAAACTCGTATTCATCAATTCAAGTCCAATGATTGGGGATCAATTAAAATTAAATGGTAGGATTACGGTGAAGACTTTAAAATTAAAGAAGTTACCTAAAGCGAAGGCTGTTAACCTCATTTGTTAAATTTGAACTTTTACCCTAGCTGCGTGTTTAACTTTAAAGACGCGTCATGTTTATTCGACTAATAATTTTCTTGCTCATCAATTTCGCTGCCTTGGCTATTGGTGGTTTATCTACTGGTGGCGCAGTTTCTGAAACTTGGTACCTTACTTTAAACAAAGCTCCTTGGACTCCTCCAGGATGGGTTTTTGGTGCAGTTTGGACGAGTATTATGGTTTGTTTTTCGTTTTTTATGGCGAAAATGTGGGAAATCTCCCAACACAAAACCATGCTTTTACTTCTTTTTTCGGTGCAATGGATCTTAAATGTAGGTTGGAATCCGCTCTTTTTTAGTATGCATTTGGTTTTACTTTCACTAATTGTTATTGTTCTGCTGACAGGTTTAGTTGGTTTCTTCTTTTTTTCATCCTTTCAAAAATCAAAGCTTGTTTCGCTTTTGGTCTTACCTTATTTTATTTGGTTGATGATTGCAAGTTCATTAAATGCCTATATTTACTTGTATAATTAATGCATGAATTGGAAAGTAATTACATTTTTTGGGGTGATTTTTACCTGCCTTATGTTATGGTCTTTTGATCATCCTGCGCTGTTTACTTCTGTTTATCAAGATAATCCAGCCCAAGTTCAAGACAAGGCTTTTGAGGTTTTAGAAAATAAATGCAATGAATGTCATCGGTTAAAAAAGCCTGAATTTGTGTTCATTAAAACAAATATGAACGAATTTGCGCCGCTAATTTACGCCCAAGTTTTTGTGAAAAAAAAGATGCCAAAAGGAAAAGATTATCCCTTATCAATAGCCGATAAAACAGCCTTAACGATTTGGTTAGAATCGCTCTTAAAATAAAGTAATTAGGCTTTTCGTAACACCAATGTTGACATGGACCGCAAATTTTCAACCAAGGTTGATTTTAGGGGTTCGATTTGGTGGAAGTTAAATTCGCTCTTTATTTTCGCGAAAAGATCTTGCGTTAGCAAAAATCGTTCTGATCCATCGGCCAATAAATAGCGGCCTTGACCAAGTGAAGTGTAATTTTTTGGCAACCCAAAATCGCTAGTCATTCGCACAAATAAAATTCCATCTGGTTTTAATACACGGGCTAATTCGCTTACCATGGTTATAAAATGATCAGTAGATTTAGCAAAATGTAAAACCGCACTACAAATGACAAAATCAAATTTTTCGGATGAATAGGGTAAATTTTCGAGCGCGGCAACGGTAAGTTTTTCTGGATTGATCTCTGTTCTTGCCGCCGCCTCGTTCAGGGCCTCTTCAGAAATATCGCAGCCAAACACTTCAAACCCTGCTTGAACAAACCAATTCATATTTCGCCCACTTCCGCAGCCTGCATCAAAAATCACAGCAGAAGTATTGATGACATTTTTTAATAATTGATCGATTAAATAAATGTCTAGTCCTTGCAGGTCTTTTAATGAATTCATCGCTTTTTTTCGAAAAATGATTTTAACAACTGTACTGATTCTTCTTCTAATAAGCCTTTATGAATGGTTGTTTTGGGATGGTAAATCACCTCATCATCGAATTTTTTTTGGAGGTCAAAAGCTCCAAAAACCACCCTGTCGATTTGCGACCAAGCCAAAGCTCCTGCACACATTGCACAAGGTTCGAGGGTGACGTATAACGTGCATTTTTTAAGGTATTTTGCGCCTAAAAATTCACTTGCCGCAGTAATCGCTTGCATTTCAGCATGGGCGGTAACATCCGTCAATTGTTCGGTTAAATTGTGTGCTCGCGCAATGATAGTTCGATTTAAAACAATGACTGCACCAACGGGTACTTCGTTTTTGTGAAATGCTGTTTCGGCCTCCTTTAAGGCTTCTTTCATGAAATATTCGTCTGTATAAATCGCAATCATTTTGTTTTTGCCCCAAAGGAATTGTTTAACGTAAAAATTTACCGCAAATTTCCGTATTTAATTCCAAAAAAATGCGTTATAAAACGATTTTTACTTTTTTTAAGTTAGCTTCGGGGCTCAAGGAAGTGCTCAATCTGATACAAACAATTACAAACACAGTATTAGACTCTACGCTGGATTGGCTTATGCCTAGGTTTTTCCTACCCGTTTTGAACGAATATCGTTGGTTTTCATGTTACTGGTATTCCTGTTTTGGAAATCATTCTCGTTAGGAGCGATATACGAATATTGATCCTCTTAATTCTTTCGATGAAAAAGAATTTTCTTATTATTCTGCTGTCGGTGTTGGTATTCGGGTGAATTTTTTGCACGTCTTAGATTTTAATTTGTAAGCAGGCTATGGCGTTGGTTTTGCACGTTCTGGACCTACCCCATATTACACCAATCCAAGTTAAAATGACAATACAACTATAGCTGGTGGCGCTGGTTTGTCTTTTCATTTTTAATGTTTCTTTTAGCTATTTAGGAACCGTTTAAGTTTTGTTTTGTCTCGCTTTGGTACTACAAAAAACGTGTTCAAAAGCTTAGAATTCTAATTTGTTTTTATATTTGATTTTTTAAACTAATATTGGAACAATGCTTAAATTCTTTTTTATTCTGGCGCTTAGCACCACCTCTTTTTTCGCTATGTCTCAGTCTGATTCCACACGCGTTTTAGATTTGGGGTTGGAATTTAGGCCACGATTTGAATTTCGCGACGGGTATCGCACATTGACTGCTGACTCGTTAAAACCAGCAACCTTTGTTTCTCAGCGATCACGCTTAAATTTAAACTTCACTCAACGTAAATATACCTTTGTTTTCTCAGCACAAGATGTCCGTACTTTTGGAGAAAATGGTTCGTCCACACCAAGTTCAGGAATTGGTGTTTTTGAGTCGTATGCTTCTTTTCCTCTTTCCGATCAGTGGAATATTACAATCGGTAGGCAAGGCATTGAACTCGACAATGGTCGTTTATTTTCTCAAGCGAATTGGAATCAATATTCTAAATCGCATGATGGATTTAGAATAAATTATACTGCACCAAAACTGACCAATGAACTTCTTTTTTTTTACAACCAAGTTGGCGCTCCTGTTTTTGGTAACACATATAGTCTTAATTTTTACACCTATTTAGCCGTACAATATGCCGAATATAAGGCAACTGACCGTTGGGATTTTAAATTATTAAATACTGTAGATGGTTACGCTGGCTTAATGAATAAAAATGTAATTTATGGTAGAGGTACTTCGGGCGGAAGAATGACGTATAATGGGGACTTATTTCAAGCAACTATTGCCGCTTATTATCAATACGGCCGTGATAACTCAGGCAAACAACTTTCCGCTTATTACTTACAACCAGAAATCGGATTTAAGAAGAAAAAATTTAATGCTCAATTAGGAATGGAATATGTAAGTGGTGATAATCCCGCAACACCTTCGAATAGAAATAATTCCTTTTCTGTGCTTTACGGTGTGGCGTTTAAATTTATGGGACACATGGATTACTTCACTACATTCCCACAAGATGTTGGCGGTGCTGGACTTATTAATCCGTATTTGTTTTTAGAGTACAAACTTTCAAAAAAATGGAGACTTAAGTTAGAGTCTCATGCCTTTTTGCTGCAAAACACATTGTATAATAACCTTGGTGAAACCTTAAATCCATACCTAGGTATAGAGGCAGATGTGGTAATTAAATACACGATTTCGAACGAATTGTTTTTTGATTTTGGTTTATCAGCAATGTCTGCAAGCTCCACAATGGGTGAAATTAAAACGGGTGATTATACAAAAATTCCTGTTTATTCGTACTTAATGTTCACGTGGCGACCAACCTTGTTTCATAGCGTTCAAAAAATAGATTAAAGACGATCATGCTGCCCTTTCCGACGAAGAACCTCGGATTAGCAGCAAATCACATGCTAAGCGACGAATTAAATTTTCGCTAAAATTGGCGTAATCAATAATATTTAATGTACTTTTGAAAATTAGACTTTAAGCAACTAATTTGAAAGATATTTTTAAAATACTTTATATTATTTTAGCTGGAATTGGCGTGTTTTTCATTACCAATTTGCTCGTCTTAATTGGAATTATTTGCTTCCATCTACTTCTTTATTTTTTAATTAAAAACCCACAAAAAAGTCTTCGTTTTTTATTGCGAATCAAATGGTTTGTTCTTATTATTTTCCTTGGCAACGCATTTGTTGGTGAAAACGATCTCGTTTTGTTAAATATTGAAAAGTGGGGATGGACACTTGCCATGAGTTATGACGGCATCGTCACCGGCGGAATGATGTGCGGCCGCTTGATCAGTATGATCATGATTACGCAAATCGTTCGTTTTTCTATGCCGCGTGAGGCTTTCATAAAGGGCCTATCTGGCTTAGGTTTAAGTAAATCTTCGGCAGAAATAATTGATACGATTATGGATATTGTTGGTTCAGAAAACGCATCCGCCGAAATGAGTCAAGGAAATGGTAAAGGAGGAGGAAACGGCGGAGGCAAAGGTGGAGGAAATGGTAAAAATAATAGCGACACAGCACAAGAATCAGAGCAACAAGATCAAGCCATTTGGGTCGTTTTAAAAGGACGTGTTGGAAATATTCCAAAAAAATTAATTACTCGACTTGAGTTTGCGTCAAGTAAATTTGTCAACAACCCAAATGCAACCATTGGATCGGCGGCTCTCGCAGTAACCTTAATTCGCATGGTAAAAATTGCTCCCGGTTTGCCAATTGCACCAGGTCATAAAAACATTCTATCTTTCCCCGTATTTATTTATGGAATAGATAAAACCAAAAAGCCGTTTGCAGGCGTTCAAATTGGTCTCATCTCCGGTATTCTTCACTTTTCAATGGGTTTTGGAAAATATGGAGCGCTGTCTATTTTAGAATTTGTTATTGTTGGACTCGTAATTGATTTAATGTTTAAACTTCCGATAAAAAAAACAAATTTGATTTTTTTAATGTTGATTGGCGCGCTTGCTGGCGCGGCGAAAGTTTCATTTGAAGTGCTGATGCTCTATTTGTTTTTACCAAAAGACGAAGAACTATCCGCCTTTTTATTAATTTTATCCTGCTTACCTTTAATCATAATGCAACTTTTATTTGGTATAGGTTCGGGATTTATTTCAAAAGCCATCTTAAAAAATAACAATAATGAACAACGAATTAATTCGTGATAACGACAAAGAAAAAGGTCGTACACATTTAGATTCCCGCTTTATGCGGGAGTCATTGGTAGATCGAGCTGTTCTATCTACAGCCGAAGTAATTGACGAAATTGCAATTCTACCCTATTTAGACGTGATTAGTATTGGTGGAAAAAGTATAATCGACCGTGGTAAATCTGCTGTATTTCCATTAATTGAAGAACTCCTTACACTTGTAGGTAAATTTAAATTTGCTGTTGGGGTTACTGGTGGTGTTCGTGTAAAACACGCCATGGCAATTGGTTTGGATTTTGGTTTGCCTGTTGGTGGTTTAGCAATGATTGTTGGGGCAAACGAAGAACAAAATGCAAATATGATGTATTCGTTAATGGCGAAACACGGTGCCGTGCGCGTACCTAAAGATAATTATGCCGATTTACCGCATTATTTGGTCGATAATATGATTCCTATTCTAACCTTAAATCCACCACATCACTATTGGGAAAAACCACCCCGTAAAGGAGTTTTGCCGGAAAGTGGCGCTGACTTTGGTGCTTACATGACCGCAGAAGGTATGGGCTCTCGCTCTATGATTTTTGTGAAAGATCAAGATGGCTTGTATGATAAAGATCCAGAAAAACATGCCGACGCAAAACATATCGAACGCATCTCTGCACAAGAAATTTTAGCTGGTGATTTTGAAGATTTGATTATTGACCGGATGGTGATTGAAATGTTAGCTAAAGCGAGACATTTGAAAGAAATTCATATCGTAAATGGATTAAAACCGGGAAATATCGTAAAGGCAATTAATGGTCAAAATGGTGGAACAATAATTTACAAAAAAGAAGCATGATGAGCAGTATGAACGATTTAGGTAATTTAATGCGAGATACATTAGATGCCGCAGCCGCAGATTATAAACACGATTTACAAATTTTACCGCACGTTAAAGTTATGAAAATGGGCGGTCAAAGCATCACCGATCGTGGGCGTAAAGCTGTTTTCCCGATTTTGGACGAAATTGTAGCAAATAAGGATAAACATCAAATTATTATCACCTCTGGGGGCGGAACACGCGCTCGTCATAGCTATCAAGTTGGTATTGATTTAAATATGCCTGTTGGTGTTTTGGCAGAAATGGGTGGTGCAATCACCGTGCAAAATGCGCGAATGCTTCAGATGGTTATGGCGAAACATGGCGGAATTTTTTTGGATCACCTCGAATTTGAAAAACTACCTCTTTTCTTGCGATTAGGTTGTATTCCTATTATGCCCGGCATGCCTCCATATAGCTATTGGGAAGATATTCCTGAAGCAGGTTCTATTCCTATGCACCGAACAGATTGTGGAGCCTTTTTCACAGCTGAAGCATTGGGAGCGGACACTGTCTATTTTATCAAAGATGAAAAGGGGCTTTATACAGACGATCCGAAGAAAAATCCAAACGCAACATTTATTCCACGCATTCATGTAGATGAATTAATTGAAATGGATTTAGGGGATTTGATCGTTGAACGCGTCATTTTAGATTATATGAAACGATCGCGCTTTGTAAAAAAACTCATTTTTATTAATGGTTTAGAAAAAGGTGAAATTACTAAAGCGCTTAATGGTGAACAAACAGGCACTGAAATCTACGTTTAACGCTGTATTGTTAATTGTTGCAAAAGGTCGTTTTTAATTAAGCGGCCTTTTGCGTTTCTAAAAACTTTTATTTGTACCCATTTTAGTTTCGTTTACTTTCAGTCATGCCGTTTCTTTTAAAAACTATTAAACCCTAAAATTTTATAACCCAAATTAGCTAAAAAATTTATTCACACTCACCGCCATTTTCTTTATAACACCCGTTTAACTATACAGATAGCTTGTTGATAACTCTTTTTTTTGTTTTTTTTATAAAAAAATTATTGCCTAATTATTAATTCTAAATAGTTGATATTCAAATTTTTGTTATCTATCTGCAAAAAATCTGCAAAAAATCTGCAAAAAAACACATCGAATGTTGCGTATTATTTATATAATTGTAGAAATCAATTTTATAATTATATGAAAAAATTTTTACTATTATTGTGTGCAAGTGTCGCCTTTTCGGGACTCTACGCACAAGAACCTACTCCACTTTATGGTGCGCAAAAATATGGCAACCAGCTCTATAAAATGGATACTACAGGTGGAGGAATGTCTGTAATATCAACGATTACAATGACTTCGCCATATTACATGTATGGTACTTATGGTTTAGCGCTAGACCCAACTACCGATATCATGTATATTTTGTATGAAAACGGTCATTCTGGGAATAGACGGCTAGGGACTCTTAATGTCTTGACTGGGTCTATCACTGATATTGGAATTGCTGGAGATTTGGCGGATATTGCGTTTGGTCCAGACGGAAGATTGTACGCTACTGAAAATTCATGGAGTTATACCTTTGATTTCGTGGAAATCAATAAGCTAACCGGGGCTCAGACATTTTTATTAGGTCATACAAACTCAACACGAGGTGCTTCTATTTGTTATGATCCGTTTAACAATAAAATGTTGAAGTTTGACCGTTCGGATATCGCAAGCATCAACCTAGGCACAATGGTGGAAACAAATGAATCGCCTATTAGTCTTCCTTACTCTGATGTCGGTGCTTCTGTGGTGTATAGTCCTACAAAAGCAATGACTGTTCATTGGGGAACACTTTACCGCTTTAATACAAGTACAAAAGTTTTTACTTATGTTGGCAGTGCTCCAGGCCAATTGCATGCACTCGCTTTTGGTGTACAACCATGTGTACCGATTGATATCGTAGCCTCTACAATTGAATTATGTGAAGGTGATCCTGTTAACCTAGATGCTACGGCGTTAGGAACAATTACGTGGGATGGTGGAATCACTGATGGTGTTGATTTTATTCCTGGACCTGCTGGTGTTTACCACTATACACCAACAAGTGATAGTGAAGAAGATTGTGAGTCTGACGGAATTGATATTACAGTAATTGCTTTACCTACAATTCTTGCTGGTTCTGGTGACTTAAACTATTGTGTTGGTGAAACGGTTACACTTTCTGCTTCTGGTGATGCTGATTTATATGT
>JBIKJA010000016.1:0-78402 GCA_044361315.1 Crocinitomix sp.
ACTTTTCGAATTAAAGAGAAAAAAGTGGATTCATAATTTTTGAGATTATTTTTCTCATATCGAATCAAACCTTCTGCAGATCCTATCCAAAAAGTGCCGTCATTTTCTAAATAAAAATTATTAAATCGCCCGTAAGCTATGCCCCAGAATGGTCGATTTTGAAAAGTTTTTGTTGTATGATCATAAAAACCGATTTTGTATTCATTACAATACCAAGTTCTATCCTCCCCTACTTCGAGTAAATACAATTGGCCATCAAATAATGAATCGTACAAAGCAAATGGCTCAAATGTCACGCGATAAAATAAGGGGTCTTTTAATTCCTCGGCCGTTAAGCCAAGTTTTCGTTTTTCTTCACTTTCGATGCGGAAAAGACCTTTTTTACCCCCAAAAATCAATTTACCTTTAAAAAGCATTGGACGACCAAAACCATCCAATAATCCTGAAAAATCGTCAAAAATATCTAATTCAAATCCATCCTTTTTTTCAATCAATTGCTGCATATAACTTGCTGTTGTTCCAAGCCAGATGATGCTGTCATTTTCTGGATCGACTGTGCCACCAATAAAATTTGAATAGTTGCTGATATTGCTCCATTTTTCATTGAAATTTTGATCCAAAACAAAAATTCCTTGTGCCCCAGCAATGATAAAATCTTGTCGCGTTGGTCGATAAATAATGGTATTTACATTATACTCGTTTATTCGCGTAAAATTGATTCCATCGGAGGTTTTAAAGAGGCCATTTGACGCACCAATGTATAAGTTATTTTCAACGATGGAGAATGTCCACACTTGGTCTTTGATAATTCCTGTATTGCGAAATTGATTGCCCGTTCGATCGTCATCTTCTTGAATAAATAATCCATACGAAGTCCCAACGTATAACTCATTTTTGAATCGAATCATTGACTGAACATTCCCTTCAATCCCTGCCTTTTCATCAAAAAATGAAAGTGGCGAATGGTAATTTACTTTGGCAATTCCGTTTTCGAGCGCTAACCATAAATTTAAATCTCGATCTTGATAAATTTGATGAACGGCATCCGAGCGAATACCAATATTTCGATTAATTCGTTTGTTGATTTTGCCGTGTTCGTTAATTACCACCACCCCATTCGTCAACGTATTAAGGGCAAAATCACCGGTCGATAAATGCAAGGAACCAATGATTCCTAATTCGGACAATTGAATTTCATTTTGTTCAGGAATGGGTTGAATTCCTCCATTTTTCCATTTAAACAAACCTAATTCTTGGGTGATCAATAAAAGAGAATCATCTGGTAACCTGTGCATTCCAAAAAGGCCATATTCTTTAAAAATTTCGGATGATTTTAGGGTGACTAATTTATCGTTCACCAATTTCACCAATCCAACTTGTCTATCACGTAGATAAACGGTGGAATCAACCATAAAACTCGTGTGAAAGCTATTCTTAGGAGGAATCACCTTTATTTTTTTAGTTTGGACATCATAAATATAAAGCCCCTCTTCGGTTTGGAAATAAATCCGTTTTCCGACGGAATGAATTTTCCAAACATTACTAAAAAATTGATAATCCTCAGGGATTTTAGACAAAAGTGATTGAAAAACTAGACGTCCAAAGGTATCTGGTTTGAAATAGCCAAAATCACCATAAAATCCTGCATAAATAATACCGGCATCATCAACTCCTAAAGCACGCACAAAAGATCCTGAACCAGTCTTGATATAATTCCATTGCTCTCCATCAAATTCGGTCACACCATTATCTGTTCCAAAATACATCACCCCTCGGCGATCTTGCACGACTGCAAAATTTTCAGCATTCCGATCTTGGTTTTTACCGTAATCTTTTGTGGAATAATTTACCACAGGTGGGTAAAAATTTTGTGCCAGTAAAGACGACGCGCAAAGTGAAAACAATGTTAGTAAAAGCTGTCGCATCTTTATTACTTATCGTTATAACTTGAATTATCTTTACCAAAAATAGGAAAATAATGACCAAAAAAATCACTTTAGTAGAAGTAATTGAGCATGTTGAAAAATTTCACGATGCTTTTGGAATTAAGAACGAGCACGAACCAACCGCCGAAATAAGCGAAAAGGAAGGCCAGTTGCGGTTTGATTTAATGCGCGAAGAAAATGAAGAATATTTAGAGGCTATTCAAAATGGCGATTTGGTTGAAATTGCAGATGCACTTGGTGACATGTTGTATATTTTGTGTGGTACCATTTTAAAGCATGGTTTAAAAGATAAAATTCAAGCGGTTTTTGAGGAAATTCAACGAAGTAATATGAGTAAATTGGATGCGAATGGGAAACCAATTTATCGCGAAGATGGAAAAGTTTTGAAGTCGGAACTTTACTTTAAACCCGATATTACTAAAATGTTGGAAGGGTAAATTCTCCAACAATACTTTGTGAACGCACTTTATAATTGACTTACCAACAAATTATTAGGTAATTATTTTTTCTTGTAACGAAATTACGACTCTTGCGATATAGTGAAAAAAGAGCCGCTATGAAAACCAGAAAAAATTATCTCATCACTTATTTATTCGCCAGTTTTGGTGTATTAGTTAATTTACCAAGTTTTGCCTTGGTTGGTCGTTTGAATCAAAAATCCATCGAAGAATTATATTCTAAAGGAATGATTCATTTGGATGTCATTGGACTTGGAGGATACCAAGAAGAATGTGTTTCATTTAAACTTAAAAACAATACCAATGATTCGATTTACGGTTTTGTTGAACCCGGTCGAAGGTTGATTTCCGACGATCCGGGAGAGCAAGATATTTTGATTGTACGTGAAATGGAATTTGCCCTTGCGCCTCGTGAATCCAAAACGGTGAATGGATACGGATTTTGCTGCGAAAGTTCAAGCGGCGCGCCGGTTAAAGATTCAGGGTTTACTTTGGGGAAATTAGCCGATGAAAATTGGTTGACCTTGGCTAAATTGATCGACCAATCCAACTACCCTCCTGAGGCGATTCAACATGCAATTTGGGTGCTTTCTGACGGACACGATATTCGTTCAATACCAGCCTTAGCAGATGCGAATGTACAAGATTTACGCCAATCTATAGCAGATATTTTGGGCATTGAGGTTCCGTGGTACTCTTTTTTGTATGAAGAAGACAGTACCCGATTATACACAGGAATAGCCAATCGCCTATTTGCCGAAGTGGGATTTGCTGTTCCAAGACGTACCATGATTTCTGGACAAATTAAAGATGCTAAAGGGAAACTTGTCCATAATTTTCCTTCTTATTATGTCAGCGCTGGCAAACACAAATATAAAATTAACATGCCACTCGATTATTTAAACAACGGTCAATATACTTTCTCTATTGTCGAAGATTTTGGGATTTTAAATTTGAGCAAAACCTTCGAATTAGGTGAAGAAAATCTTGAAGAAGAGTATGAGTATGATGTGATTGATGGATAGAGCTTTCTTCGTTCCTCCAATGTTGAGATTGGAAGACTATTTCAGTTGTTAAGGGGGGGGCAATTGAGATAAAAAAAAGGCTTTCCGATGTGGAAAGCCTTTTTAGTGTTTTTAAATTGAGTTGCGCTTACGCGTCAATGTTTGCGTATTTCGCATTTTTTTCGATGAATGCACGTCTAGGTGGAACTTCATCTCCCATTAACATGGAGAATGTTCGGTCACATTCGATGGCATTTTCAATTTGAACTTGTCTTAAGGTTCTGAATTCAGGATTCATGGTTGTTTCCCATAATTGCTCTGCGTTCATCTCTCCAAGACCTTTGTATCGTTGAACAGTAACACCTGATTCATTTCCGCCACCTTTCATTTCCATGATTAAACGATCTCGTTGGTTATCATCCCACGCATACGCCGATTTTTTACCCTTTTTAACTTGGTAAAGTGGAGGCGTAGCAATGTAGATATATCCTTTCTCTATCAATTCTTTCATGAAGCGGAAAAAGAAGGTTAAAATTAAGGTTTCGATATGCGAACCATCCACGTCGGCATCGCACATGATAATTACCTTGTGGTACCTCAATTTTTCTAGGTTTAGCGCCCGATCATCTTCATCCGTTCCTACCCTTACTCCAAGTGCAGTATAGATATTTTTAATCTCTTCGTTTTCAAAAATCTTATGTTGCATGGCTTTTTCCACGTTTAAGATCTTTCCACGAAGTGGCATAATGGCTTGAAAATGACGATCTCGACCTTGTTTCGCTGTTCCACCTGCCGAATCTCCCTCTACTAAATAAACTTCTGATTCAGCTGGATCTTTCGAAGAACAATCTGCCAATTTACCTGGCAATCCACCGCCTGTAAGTACACTTTTACGTAATACCATGTCACGGGCTTTACGAGCAGCATGACGAGCCGTAGCAGCTAAAATTACTTTTTCAATAATTCTTCGCGCATCTTTTGGATGTTCTTCTAAATAATTAGTTAACATTTCGCCCACAGCCTGTGATACAGGAGCCGTAACTTCTCTATTTCCTAATTTCGTTTTGGTTTGTCCTTCAAATTGTGGTTCTTGAACTTTTATTGAAATTACAGCTGTCAAACCTTCTCTAAAGTCATCCCCAGAAATTTCAAATTTTAATTTATCTAAAAGCCCTGAATCGTCTGCATATTTTTTTAGCGTTCGAGTCAAACCAGCTCTGAACCCTGATAGATGTGTTCCACCTTCGTGGGTATTAATATTGTTTACGTAAGAATGTAAGTTTTCAGAATAGGAAGTATTGTAGACCATTGCAACCTCCACAGGAATGCCATTTCGTTCACCTTCCATGTGAATGATATCCTCAATCAACGACTCTCGCGATTCATCTAAAAATCGAACAAATTCGCTCAAACCTTCTTCCGAATGAAATAATTCTTCTTTAAATTTACCATCTGCATCCACTTGACGTTCGTCAGTAAGCATTATGCGAATACCTTTATTCAAGAAAGATAGCTCACGCATCCTCGAAGCCAAGGTATCATAATTATATTCTAATAAATCAAAAATTTGTGGATCTGGAAAATAAGTAACCGTTGTTCCGTTTTCAGTGGACACTCCAACTTCTTTCGTTGCATACAAAGGTTTTCCACGCTCATATTCTTGCATGTACAATTTACCTTCTCTTCGCACTTCTGCTTTCAGGTGACGTGACAATGCGTTTACCACAGAAACACCTACCCCATGCAATCCTCCAGAAACCTTATACGAATCCTTGTCGAATTTTCCTCCTGCACCAATTTTGGTCATTACTACCTCCAATGCCGAAACACCTTCTTTCTGATGAATTCCAACTGGAATCCCCCGCCCGTTATCGACAACTCTAACACCATTGCCTTCTAAAATAGTCACTTCAATGTGATCACAATGTCCTGCCAAGGCCTCATCAATCGAGTTATCCACAACTTCGTACACCAAATGATGTAAACCTCGCACACCAACGTCTCCAATGTACATCGAAGGCCGCATTCGTACATGCTCCATTCCCTCTAAGGCCTGAATACTGTCGGCAGAATATCCGCCATTATTTTTCTGTTCTTCGTTCATAAATTAGTTAAATTATGCGTAGAAAATAATTCCTTATTTGATCCTATTTTCTCGTTTAATTTTGTGTTAAATCACAATGAACAAAGATAGAAAATTCAAACGCAATTTTGGCGCAATATCTGCTCTTTTGGAAGTAGTTTTCAACAGGTAATTAACAAGTCTTGAAAGCCACGGTTTTAAAGCTGTTCGTTTGATCTATTTCAATATTTTTTTCTAACAAACGGCAAAAAAAAGTTGTTTTGACAAATCGGATTTAACAGTTAAAAATATTGATTATTCAATAATTAAATTTAATTTAAATTAAGTCACAGTGCGTGACAAAATTTTCATCAATTCTTCTTCGTCCGATATTGGATAATAAGTTGATTTATAAAAGTCCTTTTGAGGGTAAATATATTGCTTTTCAGATATCTAGGACATTTTTTCTACGTTAATCAATAAACACTTACATTTAATCCAATTAAATATTCGAAAAACTCGGATAAATAAATATTTTGATCGGTATAAAATTTGCCTTCTTCTTTTAAGTATAATACTTCCTCAAAATTGGTTTCATAAATAACCAATTCTCCCGACTTAGGATCTATTTATATCGAAACAGTTTGTCCATGCTCTAGGATTACAGCAATAGTATTTGGATATTTTTGTTGGTAAGCCTTTAATTCAGTGACCTAATAACCTCAGTTCGACTCTAAATTACCATTCAGATTTTTTTTAAAATTTGATGGATTAGCCATTTTCTCTGTGTTAAGGAGTCGATTTATTAAAATTAGTAGGCTAGTTAAAATAATGTCAGCGGAATTTTCGCATAGAAAAACATGAGTTTGAGAAAAAACAACTCGAAATAGCCCGCTCTTACTTCGTCGCTTTTTCTCAAACTCAAGCTTTTCTATGCGATCTGAATGAAATTTAAAATCGAGGTTAATAAGCAAACAATGGGGTTAAAGATAAAAAAGAAGGAAAAATAAGGCTAATTATTTTGAAACATGACATCTACAAAAGAATTTTATCATTGATGAGAGTAAAAGTATTTTTTTTAAGCCAAAGATAATAAATCATCCAGAATGCAAGTTCAAAAATCGACCTTTTAAGAAGGTTTAACTGATATTGAAAAAAAAGAAAAAAGGTAAGTTTCTGCACTTTTCGAAATAAATTCCCGTCAAAAAATGGCTAGATTTAGGTTTTATACCATTACTTTTACAAAAAATTTGAAACCATGAGCACAACTTTTTTCGCATTACGAATCCAATCAATTAAGAATGAAACAAATAATACAGTTTCAATCACTTTTGACATTCCTTCAGATTTGGCTGCAAACTTTAAATTCATTCCAGGTCAATATCTTACGTTGAAAACAAAAATCGATGGTAAAGATGTTAGACGCTCTTATTCTATTTGTTCAGCACCCTACGAAAACCAATTAACCGTAGCGGTAAAAGCAATTGATAAAGGCGTATTTTCAACCTATGCGACACAGCAATTAAAAGTTGGAGATGTTTTGGATGTAATGGCACCCATGGGAAATTTCAAAATTGAGCCAAATACCTCAAATTCAAAAAATTACATTTTTTACGCAGCAGGATCAGGAATTACGCCAATTATATCAATGATAAAATCGGTTCTGAACGACGAACCAAATAGCCACGTGCAATTATACTATGGCAATAAAAGTGAAAGTGAAACCATTTTTAAATCAGCCTTGGATTCTTTGGCAGAATGTTATTCAAATTTCAATTTAAATTATAGCTACAGTCGCCAAAGTACTGATAGCGCTGGTAATGGTCGAATTGACAGCGATAAATGCCAAGCGATTTACGATAAAAATCAAACGAGAATCAACATAGACGGTGTGTATGCCTGTGGACCAGAAGCGATGATCATGATGGTAAAAGATTTTTATTTGGCGAAAGGCTTGCCTGCGCATCAGATCCATTTTGAATTATTTACCGCAACTGCGCCATTAGCTAATGAATCAGCTGCACCGTTGACGGCTGTTGATAGCAAGGTGACCGTAATTATTGATGACGAAGAGTATACTTTTAACTTAAATACGAAAGGCAAAGACATTCTTCAAGCAGCGCAAGATCAAGATGCTGACGTTCCTTATTCATGTAAAGGTGGTGTTTGCTGCACTTGTCGTGCTAAATTATTAGAAGGTACGGTAAAAATGGATTTAAATTATGCGTTAGAAGCAGATGAAGTGGCGAAAGGATTTATCCTAACTTGCCAATCACATCCGACTTCTGAACGGGTCATTGTATCCTTTGACGAATAAATTAACTTTATGAAAAAAATACTCATTATTGGCGGAAGCAGAGGCATTGGAAAAGAATTAGCGCTGTTGTTGGCTCAAAATCATCGAGTATTACTTTTATCACGCGATCTTGATACCTTAGAATTTTTGCAAAAATCAACCAACCACCAATTATTAATTGGAGGAATTGATCTCACAGCCACTAATTTTAAAGAAGTTTTAGAAGGCCAAATCCGAACACATCTCTCTGAAGTTGATATTTTGATTAACAACGCTGGTTATTTGGTCAATAAACCAATTCTCGAAATAACAGCAGCCGACTTAAAAAAGACCTTTGACACTAATATAATTGGACTCATCCAAGCCTGTCAAGCAACCATCCCTTTTATGAAAAATGGTGGACACATTGTTAACATCGGTTCGATGGGTGGTTTTCAAGGAAGTGCTAAATTTCCTGGGTTGAGTATTTACAGTGCGAGTAAATCAGCTGTGGCAGGATTTTCTGAATGTTTGGCAGAGGAATTAAAATCAGCCAAGATCCAAGTGAACTGTTTGGCCCTTGGATCAGCACAAACGGAAATGTTAGCAGAAGCCTTTCCTGGCTATAAAGCAGCTGTGACGGCCGAAGAAATGGCCTCGTTTATCGCCGATTTTAGTTTAAATGCAAATAAGTGGATCAATGGCAAGGTAATTCCAGTTTCCTCCTCTACCCCTTAACCTAAAATGGAAGTAGTTTCGGTAAATATTGGCCAAGAAAAAATTGTGAGTTGGCGCGGAAAATCAGTCAAAACAGGCATTTTTAAATCTCCTATCAATCAACCTATTTATTTAGGAAAAACGGACGTTGAAGCCGATGCAGTGATCGATCGCAGATACCACGGAGGTATTGATAAAGCATGTTATATTTATTCGGCAGATCATTATGATTTTTGGAAAGGTGAATTCCCTTTGTTAGCCTGGCAATACGGTATGTTTGGAGAAAATATAACGGTGAAGGGATTGAATGAAAAACAAGTTCAAATCGGCGATATTTTTTACCTTGGAAATACCCGTGTTCAAGTGTCACAACCCCGCCAACCTTGTTTTAAATTAGGCATTCGGATGGGCACGCAAACCGTACTCAAAAAATTTATCAATCAACCTTTTCCAGGAATTTATATGCGGGTGATCGATGAAGGAACTGTTTCGGTGGGAGATGAAATGCACTTGTCCGAACGTTTACACAATACCCTAGGCGTTTTGGAGGTTTGGGATTTATTGTACAAAAAAGAAATTGATAAAGATTTATTAGAATTTGCACTCGAGCATCCCCAACTCGCAGATGCGTGTAAAAAAGATTTGAGATTGCGACTTTAAAATAAAAAAGAACAAAAATTAACAATTCCCACTGTTGTTTTAAACTTTTTTAGTTAATTGAAATTGATTAAATAAGTTGGCGATTTTCGCCGAAATTGCCTGCGAAATTAGCCTTAAATCAGGTTGTTTAAAAAAACATTAACCCTCAAACATATCCTAGGATAAGTTTTATTGACCACGCAATTACTAATTTTGACCCAAAATAAAATAACAACTATGCGGGCCGGTAAATTCATCCTTGGAAAAATGGGGTTAGAGTTGTAGGGGATGTATAGCGATAAGGGAAAAGGGATAAGGGAAGAGTGAATAGCGAAAAGGGCAAAGAGGCGAGAGTCATTTATGCCAATACCCTAATCTATTCGTCTTGTGCCTTTAGTTTGGTCTAGAAACGAAATCGTATTTAGCGCCAATCAATACGCCAATAATTGCACTAATTTTTTCTCAAAACGTGCTTTTGGCATAAAATTCAATTCCAAATTACCATCAAACGGAACTGGTGTGTCTAAACTACCTTCGCGCATTACTGGCGCGTCGAGTACTTCGAAACAATTTTCAGCAATTAATGCCGCAAGCTCTCCTCCTATTCCACCCGTTAAACAATCTTCGTGTAAAATTATCACACGACCCGTTTTACGAACTGAAGCGTAAACTGCATCTGTATCCATTGGTAAAAGTGTTCTTAAATCAAGAATTTCAACATCTAAATCCAAACGCTCCACTACTTCTTTCGCCCAATGCACACCCATACCGTAAGTGATTACGGAGCCTTTTGTTCCAGCTTTCACCGTTCTTGCTTTTCCAATTTCAATGGTGTAATATTCATCAGGAATTTCTTCCTTAATCGAGCGGTAAAGTCCCTTGTGTTCAAAAAAGATCACCGGATTCGGATCCTCAATCGCCGCAAGTAACATTCCTTTTGCTTCGTAAGCCGTTGAAGGATAAACCACCTTTAAACCAGGTGTATGCGTAAACCAAGCCTCATTACTTTGCGAATGAAAAGGGCCAGCAGCAGAACCACCCCCCGTTGGCATTCGAATCACCACATCGCCTTTTTCGCCCCATCTATAATATAATTTAGCTAAATTATTAACAATCTGATTAAATCCAACCGTAACAAAATCAGCAAATTGCATTTCCATTACCGCTTTCATTCCATTTATCGACAAGCCAAGGGCTGTTCCCACAATTGCCGACTCACAAATCGGAGTATTTCGCACCCGATCTCTTCCAAACTCCTCCACAAATCCTTCTGTCACCTTAAAAACACCCCCGTATTCAGCAATGTCCTGCCCCATCAAAATCAAATCTTGGTACTTTCGCATGCCCAAACGTAAACCGTCCGAAACCGCATCCACCAAACGTTTTTCCGAAGTTGCACCACCACTTGGGCTCACCACCACTTGCGTATAAGGCGCATAAATATCTCCCAATTCAAAAGCGGTGTTCGGCAATACATTCGGCTCGGCATACGCAATTTCTAATTCATCATGAATCTCTTGTTTAATTGCTTCCCGAATCGTTTCAATCTCCGCTTCGGTCAACACCTTTTCGTTTTTCAAATACAGTTCGTAATTCATTACGGGGTCATTTAACGACCATTTATCTTGCAACCCTTCTGGGTAATATTTTGTCCCCGAAGCTTCCTCGTGTCCACGCATTCTAAACGTTACACATTCCAATAAAAACGGACGAGGTTTTTCACGTAACGAGGCGGCAATTTGTTTCACCGAATGGTACACCTCCAAAATATTATTTCCGTCAATTTGAAAAGCGTCCATGCCGTAGCCAATTCCCTTATCTACAAATTGTTTACATCTAAATTGTTCAACAGATGGTGTCGACAAACCCCATTGGTTATTCTCCACTAAAAAAATCACCGGCACATCCCAAACCGAAGCAACATTAAGCGCCTCGTGGAAATCACCTTCACTCGCACCGCCGTCACCCGTAATGGCCAAGGCCACTTTTTTCTCGCCTCTTAATTTATTCGCCAAGGCAATCCCCGTTCCAAGCGCCAATTGCGGCCCCAAATGCGAAATCATCCCCACCAAATGATACTCTTGTGTCCCAAAATGAAACGACCGATCGCGCCCTTTCGTAAACCCAGTCATTTTTCCTTGAAACTGAGCAAATAAGCGGTTTAGCGGGATTTCACGCGCCGTAAAAACACCTAAATTTCGATGCATTGGCAAAATATACTCGTCTGTGTCCAACGCCAAGGTAATCCCAACGGAAATCCCTTCCTGTCCCCAGCCCGAAAACCATTTTGAAATTTTTCCTTGGCGCAAAAGAATCAACATTTTCTCCTCAATTAGTCGCGGTTTCAAAATCGCTTTATAAATTTTAATCAACTCCGCATTGGTGAGCTCTTTCCGATCAAATTCAATGTATTGTTTATCCAAAACAGACATAGGTTTTCTTATCAAATTTCAGCAAATTTAACCGTAAAATTGGTATCAATCTAGGTTCACAAGTATAAATTATCCTTTGCTTTTCAACAATTCATTTTTAGCAATCGTGTAATTGAGTTTTTTCAATAGTTGGGCGCCACCCCGACATCCGGATCCCCAACTCGTTGTGGATCCGGATGTCGGGGTCAGGCTCTCCAGCCTCGCTTTATTGCCCTAAACGGACAATAAGAGCTCAAACAATGCCTCCGATCCTTGGCGCGGAAATGGTGGAATCAAATCGAATGCTTGAAAGAATCCTCAAACTGGCTCAAATGCTCGATTTATTACAAAAAAAAGGAGGATCCTTTCGTTTCCTCCTTTATCAATGATCATTTATAAATTTCGTTTATTTTCCTCCCCTTACCAAGGTTACTGTGCCTTGGCCTTCAGCTTTTGTAGCATTTGTATATTCTACCGAATAATTATAGAAATACACCCCATCCGTACATGGTCGTCCACCTGCTGTTTCTCCGTTCCATGTTTGATTTATGTCCGTAAATTCAAAAATCGTTTGTCCCCAACGATCCACAATTACGCAGGAGAATTCAGCAACACCTTGCGCTCCAAAATTAAAGCCAAATGCATCGTTCATTCCATCTTGGTTAGGCGTAAAAATGTTGAAAGGAACAAAATCAGGTTGTTTAAACACCGTAATCAATTTACAGGTGGTGTCCGTACATCCATTTTTATTAATCGCTACCAAACACACATCATAAACAAACTCACCAATATACGACCGGTCAAACTCTTCAAAATAAGATTCACTTAAAATCCAAGCTTCATTCGGATAATTGAAGTTCCAGAAGAAAGTGGTATCCGCGAGTGGATCGCCTATGTTAGAGAAATTTAAAGATGTATTTACAAAATGAGCCTCAACCGTTTCAGTTCCCATCAAATCAGTGTTTAACTGAGGTGATGTCACAGTGAAATCTGCAATTGGATTTAACGAATCCAATACAATTGTTTGCGTTTGAATACAACCTGCGTTATCCGTTACTGTACAGATGTATAATCCTGGATTTCTCCCTCCCCAAGTCGAATTATTCGAAGTTTCTCCTGTTGCAACTTCTGTCCACAAATAATCATAATCAGGAACACCTCCAATGGCTGCAGCGAAAATTTGACCATTTCCATTTTGGTAACCGTATAATCGGCAATAAGCAGCATCAGATCCAAATTCGCTAAAAGTGATCTCCGTGTTTTCGATAATAGTAAACTCGTATAAATTAGAGCAATATTCATCCTGAATAGTTACCAAATAAGTACCTGCTGGTAAACCAGAAGCAATGTTAATGTCTGCAGGAGGATCAGGCACAACCCCTCCCAAATTCCAGAAATAACTTACAGTACCTGCCGAATTGAATACATCATCAACGATAATTGATCCTGTGCTATCGTCATAACATGACACATTTTTAACTGTGAAAGTGGCGTACAACGAATCTGGTTCGTCAATTACAACTAATAACGAATCTTTACATCCATTTTCATCTTCAACATAACCCCAATAAGAACCTGCGCCAATGGTATTTAGGACATCCGACGTTTCACCAGGAAGATCTTTCCAACTAAATGTGTAAATTCCTATTCCACCTGTTACCGACAAATCTATCGATCCATCTGAAAACTCATAACAAGTTGGTTCATTTAAAGCCCCTAAGAAAAGATTTAATTCTGCTGGAGATATAATTTCAATTGCAATTGTTACAATACACCCAATTTCATCTTCAATCGTCACTAACCAAATGCCAGCCATCATTCCACTTCGCGAATCATTCGTTTCGTCGCCAGGAAAATCAGTTCCTGTTGGATCAGTCCAAGTAATTGTCACCACTTCGCCGTCATCTAATCCAAATTCATCTTCCGGATTTGCAGAAATTGAGGCAGTACCATCATTTGCTCCAAAACATGAAATATGAGTGATAGTCATAATATCCACATCAATAAAATGTCCTACAGAAGCGATGGTGATTGTTGAATCTGTCAAACAGCCATCTCCGTCTACTGCAATGATCAAGACCGCTGTCCCTGCTGGTTCATCCAAATCTGCATTCGTGCCTGGTGTAATTACACCATTCAAGACCAAGGTATAAGGACCTCCATTTCCACTCCCATCCACAATATTTACCTCTACATTTCCATCAGCCAAATCTGGACAATCTGGAGCAGGAGTAATTACAATTGGATTAATAATAGGTGCTGCAAAAAAACCTGAAAAAGTTGCTGTACATCCAGATTCGTCCGTTACTAAAATTTCGTAATTATCTGCGTTTTCTAAATTTTCAATCGTTGCTGTTCCACCGTTTGGTACTACATCCGCCACCAAATCACCATCTTCAGTGCTCACAACGTCATACGATCCATCACCACCAGATAAATCAAAGTCGATTCCGTTGATGTAATCACCGCCACAATTCGTTTCAATCACTGCCTCAATTGGACATGCATACGTAACTTCAATTGGCGTTCCAAGCTCGTAACAACCATTTCCATTTTTATCCCAAGTTACCCCACCATTATCAAAAGCGCCCCCATCTCCAATTCCATCATCCCCAGCTACAGGAACCAAATAGTAAGTTCCACAACCTAAATCTCCAATTGGACTGTCATCGTCATGGGCATCAACAATATCTTCGGAAGGAATTATCAATCCCATATACCCAGGATCGCCAATAGGATCATCACTAACTGGTGGCGCGTCATACACCAACCACATTAATTGAGCTGTGTAAATTCCATCGCCAATTGGAAGTGGAATTGTATCATTTGGTAAGATATAGTCACCGTTTGACAAAATTTCAAAATCATCCCCGTCGCACAAATAAATCGGATCGTCACTACCAATGGTAATTCCATTTTTCTTTAAAATAAAAGTACCTGCATTGGAGGCGCAAGGAGGAGTAATAATGATATCACAGTTCGTTTCTGCCTCACCGTCTATTTTGCCTAATGTAACATCCTGTACAACAGCCGCATAATTCGTAATCAATAAAATATATACTTCTCCAGGCACACAGCCTGTAATTTCCGGGGTTTCATAAGCAGCTCCTGAATAACTGCAGTCTACAATTGGTGAACCTGGTCCACCAAGCGTACCACAATTACTAATTGCATCCGCTAAATCATCAAAAGGTCCCCAAATAATAAAATCAATATCCGAACCTGCAAAAAGTTCCATTTCAATATAACCACCTACGGCAATTTCCAAATAATACCAACTTGGGTTTGGCTGTGTAAAAAGACAACCATAATCATTGCCCGGTTCCGAAACCTCTCCTACCCCTGCTGTAAATGAAACACCAACATCGGTGCAAATTGGCTCCATTTCGGCACAATTTGGGCCTTGAGCAAAGGTGGCAGCGCTAAAGGAAAAAATTGCAATGAAAGATGCCCTAACTAAATTTCTTAAAAACATATCTTATTTATTAAGTGCTAATTTTATTTCTTTGATTCGTGCTTCAAGTGTAGCACGTGTTTGCGTAGCATCTTTAAACCATCCATTTTCTTCAGCCACTTTCATTTCTGCTGGATTACTAAGCAAGTACGCTTCTTTTTTGTTTAAGGCCTCTAATTGATTTTCACAACTTTTCAATTCTTGCTCAGGGGTTTTTACTGACTTCTCAGTCGCAGATGGCATACTTTCACCACCTTTCACCAATTTAACTCGCTCGGCCTTTTTTTCACCTTCTTGGTTAAATCCATAAAGGGAAACCGAACCCATCACTAACAAAAAAACAATTTTTTTCATACTTCTTATTTTAACTTAAACGTGCAGTGAACGTTAAAAGGTTGCACACCAAAATACAAAATTGTCGATTTTTTTTCAATTTTTATGTAAATTGTTAATATTGAACAAAACTGTGCAAAACTTTAAGGCTAATTTTCGAAGGATTGCCCGCTGCAATTTAAATTTCGAGTACTTTTATACCCGTTAAAATTATATGCTCAATGGAAGTAAATGAATTAGAAAATATCAGTTCTCAAGTGCGCAGAGATATTATCCGAATGGTAACCGCAGTTCAATCTGGTCATCCAGGTGGTTCGCTAGGATGTGCAGACTTTATGACGACACTTTATTTTGACGTAATGAAGGCTGATGCTCCGAAATTTACTATGGACGGGCAAGGGGAAGACTTATTTTTCTTGTCAAACGGTCACATTTCACCAGTTCTTTACAGCGTTCTTTCCATGAAAGGATATTTCGAACGAAGTGAATTGACAACTTTTAGAAAAATCAACAGCCGTCTGCAAGGTCACCCTAGTACCTCAAAAGGTTTGCCGGGCGTGCGAATTGCTTCAGGATCATTGGGACAAGGTTTGTCTGTAGCGATTGGAGCTGCAGCAGCAAAAAAATTAAATAACGATAAAAACCTAGTTTACACCTTACACGGTGACGGTGAATTGCAAGAAGGACAAATTTGGGAAGCAGCGATGTATGCCGCCGGAAACAAGGTAGATAATCTAATCGCTACCGTTGATTACAACCACAAACAAATCGATGGAGACATTGATGAAGTTTTGCCAATGGGTAATCTTTCTAAAAAATGGCAAGCTTTTGGATGGGAAGTACTGGAAATGGATGGTCACTCGATTACAGAAATCAAGGTCGCCTTTGAAAAGGCGAAACAAATGACAGGAAAAGGAAAACCAATTGTAATTATTATGACCACTGTCATGGGACAGGGTGTCGATTTTATGATGGGTACACACAAATGGCATGGTTCACCTCCAAGTAACGAACAAGCCAATCATGCGTTATCGCAATTAAAAGAAACTATTGGAGATTATTAATTTGATACGGAAAATTGTCATATTATTTAGTGTGTTTTTCTTGGGTTTAAATGCTCAATCGCAACAATTAATACGAATTTTGTTCATTTTTGACGCTTCAAATTCCATGAATGGAAAATGGGAAGGCGCCACAAAAATTATTCATGCACGGAAAATTTTAAATGAGGCAATTTCTTCGTTAGAGGGTGTGCCAAATGTAGAACTTGCTTTGCGTGTTTATGGTCATCAATCTCCTATAACAGCAACTTATCAAGATTGTAATGATACAAAATTGGAAGTACCCTTTGGTGCCAATAACCATGCTCAAATCAAATCATTTATCACCTATGTTGTGCCAAAAGGTACCACACCAATCGCTCAATCCCTAGCAGCAGCCGAAACTGATTTCCCTGATAGAGCGGCAAGAAATGTCATCATCCTCATCACCGATGGACAAGAAGCCTGTGACCAATTTCCATGCGAAGTAGCTAAAAAATTAAAAGATAAAGGGATTATCGTCACTCCTTTCGTTGTTGGTTTAGGAATCGATTTAAAATATTTGAATGATTTTGAATGTATTGGTCGATTTTATGAAGCATCAACCATGGTATCGTTTGAAAAAGTAATGAAATCGGTAGTGAATGATGCGCTTTTAAATACAACTGCACAAATTAATCTTTTCACGGTTGCAAAAGAACCGAAAGAAACGAACGTGACGATTTTTATGTACGAAGCTGGTACCCAAAATTTAAAATATACATTTACGCATACGCTTAATTATAGAGGTAATCCTGATACCCTTGCCATTCTGAATCCAGATTTGAAATATGACATGGTGGTGAATACCTTACCACAAGTGGTGGTCAGAAACATTTCCATTCTTCGCAACCAGCACAACATTATTCCTGCCGATTGTCCACAAGGAATGTTAGTGACCCGCATCAAAGGTCCTACTAAACTCACTAATGTCAAAGTGCGGGTTTCGCAAAAAGGGCAATCAATCACTTTAAACGTACAGGAAATCAATCAAATCCAAAACTATTTGGTTGGAACCTACGATTTAGAAATTTTAACCTTACCTAGAATTTACAAAAAAGATGTGGTAATTTCTCAAAGTGCCTATTCGTACATAGACATTCCGGGATCGGGTATGCTTAAATATAGCGCGACAAAACCGATCGTCGGTCAAATTTTTGTCAATTCGCCAGAAGGAAAAAATGCGTGGGTTTGTGATGTTGGATTTGAAAAATTAACGGATATAATTTACCTACAGCCTGGTCAATACAAGGTAGTTTATCGTCTTAAATCTGCCGTTTCAACCGATTATACAATGGTGCAAGAATTTAAGGTGACAGCAGGAGAGAATACATTTATTAATTTATAGTGCATTAAAATTTGGCTTAAAATTAACTAATTAGCAAAACAATAACATAAGAAAAAAGGGATGAAAGATTTCGAAATTCAGGATTATAAAGATACTCGCTCAGGTTTTGGAGCAGGATTATCTGAACTTGGTAAAACCAACGAAAATGTTGTAGCATTGTGCGCAGATTTAACGGGTTCTTTAAAAATGGACGACTTTCAAGCAGCTCATCCTGATCGTTTTTTTCAGATTGGGATTGCAGAAGCAAACATGATAGGAATTGCAGCGGGTTTGACCATCGGAGGAAAAATTCCTTTTACTGGAACTTTTGCCAATTTTTCTACTGGAAGGGTATATGATCAAATTCGCCAATCCGTAGCTTATTCGAACAAAAACGTTAAAATTTGTGCTTCTCATGCTGGATTAACCTTAGGTGAAGATGGCGCTACGCATCAAATTTTGGAGGATATAGGTTTGATGAAAATGTTGCCCAACATGACGGTGATTTCACCATGCGATTACAACGAAACCAAAGCCGCAACTATCGCCATTGCAGAGCATGATGGCCCTGTTTATTTACGATTTGGTCGACCAAAAGTGCCGAATTTTACCGACCCTAACAAAAAATTTGTCATCGGAAAAGCGGACGTTTTACGCGAAGGAAAAGATGTAACCATTTTAGCAACAGGACATTTAGTTTGGAAAGCGATCGAAGCTTCTGAAATATTATTGGCACAAGGAATTAATCCTGAAATAATAAATATCCATACCATTAAACCTTTGGACGAAAACGCAGTCTTAGAATCTATAAACAAGACAAAATGCGTTGTTACTGCGGAAGAACACATGATGAACGGAGGTTTAGGTGATTCAATTGCGCAATTATTAGCAAGAAAAATGCCTGCTCCACTTGAAATGGTTGCAGTAAATGACAAATTTGGTGAAAGTGGCACCGGCGAAGAACTTTTGACGAAATACCACATCAACACGGCTGACATTGTAAAAGCAGTAGAATTGGTGATTTCTAGAAAATAATTCCACGGACGTCTCTTTCTTTTAAATGAGACAAATTGCCTATGCGCGTGGTATTATCTGATGCAGAATTGCTTGAAATGTTTCGTAAAAACAATACGGAAGGTTATCGAATGATTGTTCGGAAATATCAGGAGCGAATTTATTGGCAAATCCGTCGAATTACGAAAAACCATCAAGACACGGAGGATGTTTTACAAAGCGTTTTTATAAAAGCTTGGAAAGGATTAGGTAATTTTAGAGAAGAATCAACCTTATACACATGGCTTTATCGTCTTGCCTTTAACGAAACGTTTACCTTTATGAAAAAGGAATCCAAACGAAAGGCGATATCCATGGATCCTCCCCTCTTCGAAAATCAAGTGGTTGTTCAAGGCAAAAATTTTTCTCCAGAAGAAATTGAAACCATCTTAACAAAAGCCTTAGCTACCTTACCTGAAAAACAATTAATGGTCTTTAATTTGCGTTATTTTGACGAACTAAAATTCAGTGAAATTACCGAACTTACAGGCACCACTGAAGGAGGATTGAAAGCATCATACCACATTGCCGTGAAAAAAATTGAAGATTTTATTAATGGAATTTAAACCTATTGAATTAATAAGCGTCAAAAGATAAAATGGAAGAAAGAAACGACATCCTGAACCACCTCAAATTGAGCGCAAAACCAGCAGTGCCTAAAAATTTCTTTTCAACATTTGAGGAAAAATTAATGGCTGAAATCACTAGATCACCTTTTACTTTGGATCAACTTAGAAAAAATCATCAACAAAGCTTACCTGAAGGATATTTTGATAAATTTGAACCTGAAATCGAAAATAAAAATTTTGAAATCCGTGATTTACAAAAATCAAAAACGCCAGATTTGCCTTTGTCTTATTTTAATACCAACGAAGACCAATTGGTAAATGCCACCAAGATTAAGAAATTTAAAAAATTTACTTGGTGGAGTTTAGCTTGTTCAGCAGCGGCAGCAATTGTCATTTTCTTTAGTATTATCAATGATCAAAAATCTTCTGTAACTCCTACTAATAACTCCATCAGCTCGGCAGTAAATGAAGAAAACATCAATGAAACCTTGTTAACTCTTTTAGATGAAGAAGATCTAATTGAATTTATTATTCTCAATGACATAGCTATCGAAGACACGGCAACAATTGATGAAAATGAATTTTCGGATTATTCGACCGAAGATATTGAAGAATATTATTTAGAACTTTTATAAATAAAGAGATGGTACAGAAATATATTTTAGTTATTTTAATTTCTCTAACAAGCAGTTTAGGATTTACGCAACCACCTGGCGGTGGACCGGGTGAAAAAAAACGTGAACAAATTCATGCGCAAAAAATTGCCTTTATTTCGACACAACTGAATTTAACACCTGACGAGGCTCAAAAATTTTGGCCCATCTATAATCAATACGAAGCGGAAATTGAAAAGATCAGAAAAGAGCGCCGTGGATATATGAATGAATTAAAGAAAACAACTGATGCAACCGGTGAAAAGGCCTACGAATTGATGGAGAAAATTTTCGCCACAGAAAGTAAAGAAAGTCAAACGAGGTTAAACTACCTAAAACAATTTGCCACTGTTTTGGGCAAAAAGAAAGCTGCCGATGTTTTTATTGCCGAAGAGAAATTTAAACGAGAATTACTTGAAAAACTAAAAAAAGAAGGACGACCTATACCCCCTGATCGTGGCGAGCCTTAAATGAATTCCTAACGCGTTGGCAGCGATTGCATGTAACTACTAAGCCTTATAAAAGGATTTTTGGTTAAATTTGCATACATTTTAGCACATTTCCATGGACGAATTGACACGTATCGAAACTTTTCTAACCCTTCAAGGTCAAACAAATGAAAATCCTTATTTAATTGATGTTGACAGAGCGGACGGAATTTATATTTGGGATAAAAAAGGGAACCGTTATATGGATATGATTGCCGGTGTGGCAGTAAACAATATTGGTCATCGCCATCCTAGAGTTATCAGCGCTATTAAAAGACAAATTGATAAATATCTACACGTGATGGTTTACGGTGAGTACCTTCAAGATGCACAATTAGCTTTAGCAAAAAACCTCGCCGAGATTTTGCCTGAATCGTTAAATTGTTCCTACATCGTTAATTCTGGAGCTGAAGCAAACGAAGCGGCTCTGAAATTGGCAAAAAGGATCACCAAAAGATCAGAATTAATCGGATGCAAAGGTTCATATCACGGAAGTACGCATGGTGCGATGAGTGTTTCAGCCAATGAAGTAAAAAAAGCTGCGTTTCGTCCGTTAATTCCGGGAATTAAGTTTATTATTTTTAACGATATTCAATCGTTGGAGCTAATCACCAATGAAACTGCTGCTGTAATCATCGAACCCATTCAAGGAGACGCTGGGGTGCGGATTGGGACCCAAGAATTCCATCAAGCATTAAGAGATAAATGTAATCAAACCGGAACTTTATTAATTTATGATGAAGTACAAACAGGATTTGGGCGAACAGGTACTTTTTTTGCCTTTGAGCGTTACGGGATTGCCCCAGATATTTTAACCTTAGGCAAAGCCTTAGGCGGTGGAATGCCAATCGGAGCATTTGTCTCTTCCAGTGAGCGAATGAAAACATTGACTAACAATCCAATGTTGGGCCATATCACCACCTTTGGCGGTCACCCAGTCATTTGTGCTGCCGCAAATGCTTGTATCGAAGTACTTCGGGAAGAAACTTGGATTGTTGAAGTGAATAAAAAAGGGGAACTTTTAGAGAACTTATTGATTTCAAACCCAGAAATTCATGAAATCCGTCGGGCTGGTTTAATGTTCGCCATCGAAATGGATTCGTTTGAACGCGTAAAAAAGGTGGTAGATTATTGTTTAAGTAAAGGATTAATTGGCTTTTGGTTTTTATCGTGTCCGAATAGTTTTCGTTTATCACCGCCGCTATCTATAACCGAAGAAGAAATCCGAACCGCATGCTCGTTGATTTTGGAAGCCATTAATCACACCAACAATTAATTGAATACAATTATTTGATTTTGAATCCAACCATTAAAATGTCATCCGTTTGACTTTGCTGCCCTTGCCAATTTACCAAACTCGCCTCAATAATTTCCTTTTGCTGGATAAGTGTTAAATGACTAGTTTCAATCAAATTAGTTTCTAGCTGCTTACGTGAATATTTTCGGATTTTATCTCCCCCAAATTGATCCGTGCATCCATCTGAAAATAAGTAAAAAGTATCGCCCTTCTCTGCCGAAATAAGGTTAGAGGTATAACGAATACCAAATTGCTCCCCAAAATCCCCGATCGATAATTTTGTTCCATCGTATTGCTTGAGTGCTCCTTGGGTGAAATGATAAAGCGGACGGCGCGCTCCTGCATAAAAAACTTCTTCCGTTTTGCGATTAAAAACAAAAATTCCGACATCCATCCCGTCTTTTAACTGAATCTCATTGGTCGAAGCAAGTGCGGCTACAATGGCCAAATTTAATTCAATTAAAATTTGTGCAGGATCAGTAATTCCTTTATGGCGGACGATGTTGTTCAATTCACTAATACCAATAATCGTCATAAAAGCACTCGGAACCCCATGTCCGGTGCAATCTCCTACGGCAATAATCTGAAATTCATTGTACTCACCAATCCAATAAAAATCTCCACTAACGATGTCTTTTGGACGATTAATTATAAAATGCTCCAAAAGTTGATTTTTAAGGCTTAAATCACTTGGGATATAAGCCTGTTGAATCATTTTTGCGTAATCAATACTTGAGGTAAGGGCTTGATTGGACAAAAACAAAGCTTCGGTTAACTGACTTTGCTGTAAAGCAATCGCTAATCCGTTCGCTACCTCTTTGGTCACCTTTCTAAAGTAATCCACATCTTCCTGAAAACCATCGTTAAAGCAGACATTAAACGATCCAATCAAACGATCGCCAACCACCAACGGACTTAAAAGCGAAAACGTCACGCCTTCTTCCACCAAAATCTTATCCGTAGGCGACAAAACTTCTTTCTTTGAAAGATTGACCAGAACATCAGATTTAGTCGTCAATAGCGTTTCATACATCGAAAATTCGCTCAAATTATACTCCCTTCGATCGGTCATAGAAACCTGCTCACCTACCACCCTTTTATAAACATTAAAAGTATTATCCACTAAATTAAACATTGTTAAACTTGCCCTAGAAATTGGCATTTTATCCAAGGCTTGATTTAAGGTGTTGTAGATAATATCTTCGGAGCTTTCTGATGTTAAAATGGTTTTTTCAATTGAATGGATCACTTCCAATAGGTCGGCAATTTTTTGCATTTTCAGTTCTTGGTTTTTCTTTTCGGTAATATCCGATCCAATAACAAAGTACTTTTCCAACTCACCGACTCTATTGAGTAAAGGTGTGACCTCTAATTGACTATAAAAGATATTTTCATCCTTTTTATAATTAATCATTTCACATTGGAGTTGTTTTTTATCCACAAATACAGCCTTTGTAATTTGATCGATAACGGTTTCAGATGAAAGACTCCCAGAAATTAAAGATAATGGTAAATTTCCAATCGTTTCAATTTCAGTAAAGCCTGTGAGTTTGTAAAAGGCTTTATTTGCCCATTCGATTCGATTATCAGCTCCAACCATCAGAATGAAGTTATCGGTGTAAGAGGCAACCAATGATAATTTCTTAATTTCTTCTTCCGCTTCTTTCTGTTCTGATATGTCTTGACAAAGTCCAGTCTGTTTTATCACCTTTCCTTCTTGATCGAAAATTGGAAAACCTTTTTCGCGAATCCATCGAATCTTGCGATCCACCAAAATCCGATATACAATATCATAGGAATTCCCCCAAACCAGCTTGGCGACGCTTGATTGAACGTTTTCCTTATCTTCGTCAACAACAAAATCATAAATCAGTTGATTTTGAACATAAAACCAATCCGAGGATTTGCCTGAAATATCTGCCACATTTGGACTCACATACTCAAATTTCTTTTTAACTAAGTCGTATAAATAGAATACATCACTTATATTTTCAGCAATTTGCCTAAAATTCCCTTCACTTCGTGACAATTGATCTTGGGTCGCTTTTTGGTCTGACACATCCATTCCGATCACCAACACGCGGTCGTCTTTTAACCTCTTTTCCTTGATTGATAGCCACTTTATTTGACCATCTTTGGTTTGAATTCGTTGATAAGGATTCAAATTTGGCTCAACAATTCCGATGGCAATCGCGATTAAATTATTCTTAATTTTTCGAGCAGCCTCAGGCTCAATCCCCAACACTTCAATCCAATTATGGGTTCTAAATTCATAAGGTTCATACCCTAAAATATTTAATACTGAATGACTCGTGTAGATATTTTCTCCTTTCCGATCAACAATAAACACCATCGCATCTCCCTCATGAACTACGTTATTCGAATATTCGAGCTGTTCATCCAGATCCATGTTTGAAAGCGAAATAACAAAAGAAATTAACAAAATTGCGACAATCACTCCGACAAATAAACGAGGATTGACGATTGGTATTTCAACGAAATAAATTATAGCTAAAACACAGAAAATAATATATATAGAAAACAAAAAATATCCCTTTATAGTCTTAAATACGATACTTACTGCAGCTAATACTATCAATAAAAACAAAAAATGTTCAACAGAAAGTGCGTTTAAGTAGATTAAAATAAAATGATGTGTTACCACCAAAAAATAAATCATTTTGGTCATCCAAATTCGATTAATCCGTACCCAATTGACCCAAAAGGTGGCAACATACACCGCTAGTACGAAAAACGAAACTGAAATTCGTATAGAAAGTGGATCGTTCAATTTCATCGTTTCATCCAGCATTAAAACTGGAACTAACGTGTATAAAACCGCTCCAACAACGTGGAAAATTCGATGCGACCTGAGATAATCAATATGTTCATATTCCTCTTTTGCCTTATTTTTTTTTCGATTTCGTCCAAGTTGAAAAAGGATAATTAAAAATGAAATTGCGATAAAAAACAAGAGAAGAACCAACCATTGGCTGTTACTCCAAATGTCTCTATTTGGAATTGAATTGGAGCTGTATTTCTTTAATTCTTCTAGTTTTGAAGACCATTTAAAGTTAGCCTCAAGCAATGAATCCTGAAAAAAAACACCATCCGCCGAGGCCAAATAAGCATCTATTTTTTGAACAGGATTTTGACTATTTTGAATTGACTTTTGGAGGCTATCTAAGTCTCTATTGTCGGCATAAACATTGATTTGTATCGCCCAAATAACCAATAGAAATATTGTCCGCAAATTCATAGTTGCAAATATAACCAAACTGGAACTAAATCGCACTAAAACGGAAATAATTTCAAATTAGTTTAAATGTTTAAACAGGTAATTTTGGGTTTCGTGTTGCATAAGTCTCGTTTTCTAAGCACTCAAGAATTCCTAACTCAACAGCCAATTTAAATCCCCTAATTCAATTTCAATAAAATTAGATTATTTATTTCTACCGGGTAAAGATCTTTTTGGACCTTCGAAAAGTTTATTTTCGCTTTCACTTAGTGCCTACATCAAGCGAATGTTTGGAGTTCGTTTTTGAACCGACAAATATTCAAAAAAACACAAAGAAGCTTAATCTGCCCATTGTAAATCCTCGATAAAAAAAAGGTTTTCGTATCGATTAATTGGAGGCAACGGACCAAACTCTTTAAATCTTCGCGAAACCAATATTCAAAACGAAAGAAAGTTTTCTGTATTTGTTTGATATTTTGACAATCAATATCTCTAGTGGAGGTAAAGTTTCGACGATGACTAATAGATGCACCCCCAATCCTTATCACAACATTAGCTCGATTTAACGCAACTTACTGCAGGATTCTAATAACCTCAGAAATTCTGTGTTAATTTTCGTTTCTAAAAATGACATTTTATTCGTTCGCGACGGTTTCTCAAGCTCAACCAGATTAGTAATTTATTGTGGGGAAAGTTTGTGCTTATAAAAATAATCAACGAATACCATTACAAAATTCGACTAAATTGAATCGAGGAAGAAATTTACCCGATCACTTCAGATGACTAACACCATAAGCGGAATTAGAAGTGAATTTAAACAAACGAATTAACCGTGTACTGTTTCCCGTTTTCCATATTTGGTGATCACAGATGCTTCAAAAACTAACCATTCTTGCCAACGTTCATCGACATTAATACCTTCGGCATATTTTCTTGCAAATTTAAGAAACATGGTGTAATGTCCTGCTTCGCTGACCATTAGGTCGTAATAAAATTTAGCCAATTCAGGGTCAGGAATATTTTCTGAAAGCACCCGAAATCGTTCACAACTTCGAGCCTCAATCATTGCTGAAAAAAGTAAACGATCAATAAAAGCCGTGTGTCGATCTAATCCACGTCGCATAAATTTAAATAACTCACCAACATATTCATCGCTGCGTTCGCGCCCTAAACTTTTCCCCCGATTTTTAATCAATTCGTGTACTTGTTCGAAATGGGCCAATTCTTCTTTCGCAACTTCAAGCAAAGCATCTACCAATTCGGTGCGCTCTGGATTTTGAGTAATAATACTGATGGCATTCGTCGTTGCTTTTTGTTCACACCAAGCATGATCTGTTAAAATCTCGTCAATATTTTCCTCAACAATCGTTACCCATCTTGGATCCGTCAACAATTTCAATCCTAACATATCAATAATTTGAATCCAAAATTAATCATTTCCAAGGATTCTGATTCGAAATAGTTTTTCACCCTTTTGTTGTGAATAAGTTAAAAACTGAGCCCTTCATTTAATCAAGGTCTTCCATTAAATTTGTCTTGTGAAGAAATTTATAAAAATCATTCGTAACAAATATGTCTACACCAGCTTGTTTTTGGTGTTTTACATCCTTATTCTTCACGAAACCGATGTCGTTACACTGATCAACCGAAAAGATCGAGTACAAGACATTGAATTAGAAATCGAACGAAAAAAAGAAGAAATTCAGGAACTTAAAGTATCCATTAGCGAAATTGATGATGTTCGTTCCCTCGAAAAGTTTGCGCGCGAAAATCATCTTTTCAAAAAAGCGGACGAAGACTTGTTCATTTTTTCATTCGAGTAGTTGTTTTTTAATAAAAAATAAAATAAAAACGTCTTTTTTATGTTAAACAGAGGCGCTCATCTAATCAAAACACTACTTTTGAGCTAATATTAAAAAACATGAGTAGAATTTCTTTAACTATATTCGTTCTTAGCCTGTCTATTTTTAATTTGAAAGGTCAAACCATCCTTTTTGAGGATAATTTTAACGATGGTATTTCTGCCGATTGGACACTATTTAATCAAGATGGTCTAATTCCAAATGCAGCTGTAAGTGAATTTGATCAAGCGTGGATTTCATTTTTGGACGGAGTGGATAGTGCTGCTGCAAGTTGCTCTTATTACACCACGTCTGGTGCAGCAAATGACTATCTTATCACACCAAAAATAGCTATTGGCAACTTCTCAAAACTTGTTTGGACGGCAAGATCTTACGATGCTTCTTTTCCTGATGGTTACCAAGTATTGATTTCTACTACCGACTCATTACCGAGCAGTTTTACAGACACTTTGTTGACCGTGATCGCTGAAAATGCCACTGGAAATACACGAAGTATTGAATTAGATTTAGAGGGTTATGAAAACGAAGATGTCTTTATCGCCTTTCAAAATAACACAACCAACGGGTATATTTTAATTTTAGACGATGTATTAGTACTAGGAGCGGAAACGGCTGGAGTTTTTGAAAATCCAATAAGTTCAATCTCAGTTTTTCCAAATCCAACGTGTGACATTTTGCAAATAAATTCATCTGAATCTATTTTAAATGCAACTATCTACAGCGTTTCTGGTCAATTTATTAGCAATGAATCGGGAAATACAATTGATGTTTCAAGACTCGAAGCAGGTTACTATTTTTTGACCATCGAAACAGTGAATGGAATAAGTTCAACCTCGTTCGTAAAAAACTAAAAGCGTTTAAACTCTGCCAACTTTCATCATTTTTCGATTATTCAATGTAATAAGGCATCCAACCGTCGTTTAAATAAAAGGTTCGATTTTTATTGGATTTCATAATCAAAACCCTAATTTTGTAGCTCAAATCAATTATTTAAACATGAGAAATTTATTCTTACTAACCTTTGTATTCATCACCTTTATTGGGAAAGCCGATGAAGGAATGTTTCTTCCGATTCATTTAAAGCAGAATGCAAGTGACATGCAAGCGAGAGGCTTACAATTAACTTCAAAAGAAATTTATAATCCCAAAAAACCGAGTGTAAAAGACGCGATTGTCTCCTTAGGTGGATTTTGTACGGGTGAAATCATTTCTTCTAAAGGATTAATGTTAACCAATCACCACTGCGGATACGACGCGATTAGAGAAAACTCAACTCCTGAAAATGATTATCTAACGGATGGATTTTGGGCAAAAAATTACGGCGAAGAAAAACCAATCCCTGGTTTAACAGCCTCTATTGTCGTTCGAATCGAAGATGTGACAAAAGCGGTTAAAAAGAAACTTCACGATGGAATGACAGAATCAGAACGTCAAACTGCGATTGAAGAAATTTCGAATGTTTTAGCCATGAAGGCGGTAAATAATACCCATTACGAAGCTGAAGTGAAAGCTTTTTACGATGGAAATGAATTTTACCTTTTTGTTTACGAGGTTTTTACTGATGTTCGTTTAGTTGGTGCTCCTCCTTCTGATATAGGTAAATACGGTGGCGACACGGACAACTGGATGTGGGAAAGACATACAGGCGATTTTTCTATGTTCCGAATTTATGCCAATGCTAACAATCATCCTGCAGAATTCGCAATGGACAATAAACCGTACACGCCTAAACATTTTTTACCAATTTCATTAAAAGGAGTTAAAGAAAATGATTACGCAATGGTGATGGGTTTTCCAGGATCAACTGATCGTTATTTGACTTCTCATGGAGTAAAAATGGCGGTTGAAAAAGATCAACCTAGTCGAGTGAAAATTAGAGGTGAAAAATTGCGCATCATGAAAGAAGACATGAATGAAAGCGATGAAGTTAGAATTCAATATGCCTCAACTTATGCACAAGTAAGTAACTATTGGAAATATTTTATTGGACAAACAGAACAACTTCAAAAAAACAAAGTATTCGATAAAAAAATTGGGATAGAAAAAGCTTTTAGGGATTGGGTAAATGCTTCTGAAAAACGCAAATTACGCTACGGAAATGTATTAAAAGACATGGAACAAGCGTATGTGAAATTGAGTGAAATCAACCCAACTTCGGTTTACTTTTTTGAGGCAATTTATTCAGTTGGAATCAATAAATTCATGATTCAAAACACCCGATTGTATAATTTATTGAAGGAAAAAAATGTCGATCAAGAAAAAGTAAAAGCAACAACTAGTCGTTTAAAAGAATCAACTGCCGAATTTTTTACCACGTTTAACTTAGCGACAGAAGAAAAAATTGTCGCTGCTATGCTTAAAATGTTCTACGAAGATGTTCCTGCGACACAACGTCCTGAAAAAATGAACGAATTAGCTGAAAAATATGGAAACGATTGGAATTCAATGGTACAAAAATCATTGAAAGAATCGGTGTTCGCCAATCAAAATCGTTACGCTGGATTAATTAACAATCCGACAAAAGCGATGTTTGAAGAGGATGAATTATACATGTTAAACAACGCGCTCTTTCAATCATATTTAGACATTGTAAACGGTAAAGAAGCGATTAATGCGCAAGGACAATTGGATCGAGCAAACCGTTTATTTGTCGAGGCATTACGATTGATTTATCCAGATAAAAATTACTATCCAAATGCTAATTTCAGTTTACGATTGACTTATGGAAATGTACTTCCATACACTTCAATTGATGGAAAAAAATATCCTTTCTACACCACAATGACAGGGTTAATGGCAAAAGAAAATCCTAAAGATCCTGATTTCCTTGTGCCGGCTCGTTTAAAAGAATTGTATCAAAAGAAAGATTATGGAAGATACGGGCAAGATGGTGAATTATGGGTGAATTTCATCACCAATAACGACATCACTGGAGGAAACTCTGGCAGTCCTGTAATGAACGCGAAAGGAGAATTAATTGGTTGTGCTTTTGATGGAAACTGGGAGGCAATGAGCGGAGATATTTCTTTCGAAAAAGATTTCCAACGAACTATTTGTGTGGACATCCGATACATCCTTTTCATCATTGACAAATACGCTGGTGCATCACATTTAATCGATGAAATGACGATTGTTGAATAAGTCAATTTTTTAATCTATTGAATCCCCGTTTCTGCAAAGATTCGGGGATTTTTTTTTGATGATTACAATTGGAATATCCAAATTTCAAAATAACCGTTATTCATCATTTCATCAACACCCCCTTTTGAAAACTTTATTTTCCCAAAAGTCAAACGGATAAGAATCCTTCTTACATTCGCTTTAAACAATTGGCATGGTACTTAATTACATTTGGATTGCGTTTTTTCTTATTGCCTTGGTCATTGCATTGGTAAAAACATTTCGCGGCGACACGGAGGTTTTTTCCGCAATCGTCAATAGTACTTTTGAGATGGCAGAAGTTGCTTTTACTACTTCTATTGGGTTAACAGGCGTACTTTGTTTGTGGCTAGGGATCATGAAAATTGGGGAAAATGGAGGCGCAATTAATGTACTCGCCAAAATTGTTGGTCCATTTTTTAATAAATTATTTCCGGGCGTACCTGCCAATCATCCCGCCCGCGGAGCCATGC
The DNA here is from genome assembly GCA_044361315.1 of Crocinitomix sp. GTDB lineage: Bacteria > Bacteroidota > Bacteroidia > Flavobacteriales_D > Crocinitomicaceae > Crocinitomix. The sequence goes on from JBIKJA010000016.1 coordinate 30,498, forward strand.
TCATGAATTTTTCTGCCAACATGCTCGGTCTCGACAATGCCGCAACTCCAATGGGATTAAAAGCCATGAACGATTTGCAAGAGCTCAATGAAGAAAAAGACACCGCGACCAACGCTATGATCATGTTTTTGGTTTTAAATACTGCTGGTCTCACACTCATCCCTGTGGCCATCATGAATTACCGCAGCCAATTCGGTGCCGAAAATCCTTCCGATGTCTTCATCCCTATTCTTATTGCCACTTTTATCGCTTCATTAGTTGGTCTTATCACCGTCGCCATTTATCAAAAAATCAACCTATTCGATAAAGTCATCCTTATCTACCTTGGCACACTATGTTTATTAGTAGGAGGAATGATCTACTATTTCAGTGGTCTTCCAGCCGACGATATGAAAAAACAATCCGAGCTACTCAGCAATATTATACTTTACGGAATCATTTGCGCATTTATCCTCATGGGCATCCGCAAAAAAATCAATATTTACGAATCATTTATCGAAGGTGCAAAAGACGGATTTGGCATCGCCATCAAAATAATTCCTTATTTAGTGGCCATTTTAGTCTCTATAGGCGTTTTCAGGGCTTCTGGCGCAATGGACATTTTGTTAGATGGTTTCCGTGCATTTTTTGCCTTATTTTTTACCGATGTCGCCTTTGTTGATGGCTTGCCTACCGCTTTAATGAAACCTTTAAGTGGCTCAGGCGCACGAGGAATGATGATTGAATCGTTTAACACCTTTGGGGTCGACAGTTTTGTGGCACGCCTCACCTCCACCCTCCAAGGTTGCACAGATACTACTTTTTACATCATCGCCGTTTACTTCGGTTCGGTTGGCATTCGAAAAACCCGATACGCCATAAAAGCTGGATTATTGGCCGATTTTGCGGGAATAGTCACCGCCATCATTGTGGCTTCTATGTTCTTTGGCGAAAGTGGGGTAACACCTTTAAAACCAAACGAAATGGTCAACCAATTTGCGCATAATTGGAATAATCATACACCTTCCAAAAATCTAGAATTTATGACACCTGATTGTGCACTTTACGATCAAGCCTATGACACCTTGGCGTATAACGATTCAACCATTGTTGTCGATTTTTTGGCTATCGATTCTCTCCAAAATAAAAAGTTTAAAATCAATAGCTTAAACCTAACTGGAGAAGCTCCTAATGAAATTGTTTTTGCTAAATTGTTGCCAATTAGTACTGATTCTGCTGTCGCGGCTCCAAAAACCTATTCATTTGCATTTTCAAAAGGAAAAATAAAAGCCATTCAATACCTCGGAAATTTTTAAAAATCGACTCATAAAAGCTGCTAAACCATTACCTTTGTCCTAAAGCAAACCTATGTTTTTTAAACGAAAAAAAAAATCATTCGGATCGGACGGACCAACGACCGTTCAGTTAAAACCACTTAATTACCCACCCAAAATTTTAGTGGGTTGGGGCGAAGCAATTGGTGGAAATACAGCCTTGCGCGACTGGTTTTTAGACAGCGAAGACTATAAAGAATTAGGAATGACCGTGCATGCACTTTTGTTAAAAGACGATGCACGTGAATGGCTCATGAAAAACGGGTACGCCCACCTCATGGCCATGATCAACGGTGCCGAAGGCAATAAAGAAGCCATCCATTGGCTCGAAAAATCAAATTTCGAAGTCCTTAAACACATCGCTTTGGCTGGCGATCGCGACCAAGATTCTCTCGAGTGGCTGAAACGGAATAACCATTTCGAATTTGCCATGATCGCCGAACGCGTGAGAGTCTTAAAAGATCAAATTGAAGAAACACATAACGATGTGCATTCCATTAATAGGGATTAATTAACAGCTCTGCATCATAAGTTATTTTTCTTTTTGGGTGTTCCCCCCCCAACAAGTTGGGGGCGCCACGCTATACACTGTAGTACTTCTTTAAGTAGTTTCGATAACCCACCTAAAGAAGCAGCTGCCGCTCCTATCGTTAACACAAAATTTTGGGTCATTTCTTATAAAGCGGTGAAAATCGAACTTTCCAATTGCTTAAAAGGGGTAAATTCTTACTCTATTCTAAGCTTATTCAGGTTTTATTTGCGCTAAAAGAGCTAATAATTTCGTCGTCATGAAAAATTGATTTCTAAGCTTCTTTAATAAGTCCCTATGCTTACAAATATCCAAAAACCGAAGAACTAAGCTGAAATTTGGAATGTTATAGCTTACCAATCACATAAATCAACCAAGGAATCGGGTTAAGGACATAAGCGGCATCCTTTTTTTGGCGCTGGACTTTGCGCGGAAAAAAAGATATAGCGGTTGGCCTGACCAGCAGCGAACAAAGGTGGTTGAGGACACGAAATCAGCTTTGTTTGGTGATGGGAACGCCCTAGAAAAAAATATTCCAAGTTCTGGATTGCGGAGTCGAGAAAAAAATTAATTAAAAAAGAGGTTAAAACAAGGTTAATTCACGGCTAAATTTTAGTCGAAAAACGGGATAGGGTTTGGTGGATTAAAATAATTACTATCTTGTCTCTTCAAAAATTACGAAGACTATGGCTAAACACGTTGGATCCGATATTGAAATTGCTCAAGCAGCTGTATTGCAGCATATTTCTAAAATCGCAAGTAAATTAAACATTCCTGAAGATGACTTGGAATTGTATGGAAAATACAAAGCAAAATTACCGATTTCTTTAATTGATCCGGCAAAAATTGCTAAAAGTAACCTTGTTTTGGTGACTGCCTTAACTCCAACTCCGGCTGGTGAAGGAAAAACGACCACCTCGATTGGTTTAACTGAAGGTTTAAATAAAATTGGTAAAAAAACAACCGTGGTTTTGCGTGAGCCTTCGCTTGGTCCTGTTTTTGGAATGAAAGGTGGTGCTGCAGGTGGTGGTTATTCGCAAGTGGTACCAATGGAAGATATTAACTTGCATTTTACAGGCGATTTTTCGGCGATTGAAAAGGCAAACAACCTACTTTCTGCATTAATTGACAATAATATTCAAAGTTCGACGCATAATTTAGGAATTGATCCAAGAACAATTGGGTGGAAACGTGTGATGGACATGAACGATCGATCGTTAAGAGACATTGTAATTGGATTGGGTGGAACTGGAAATGGAATTCCGCGCCAAGATGGCTTTAACATTACACCGGCTTCGGAAGTGATGGCGATTTTGTGTATGGCCGAAGATTTTGAGGACCTTAAAACGCGTCTTGGAAATATTTATGTAGGTACGACTTTTGGCCGAAAACCAATTTATGCGCGAGATTTAAAGGCTGAAAATGCCATGGCGATTTTATTAAAAGATGCCATTAAACCAAATCTTGTGCAAACTTTAGAAGGAAATCCAGCAATTATACACGGTGGACCATTTGCAAATATTGCACAAGGAACAAACACCATTCTTGCCACTAAAATGGGACTGTCTTTGTCCGATTACGTAGTAACAGAGGCAGGATTTGGTGCCGATTTAGGTGCTGAAAAATTCTTAGACATTAAATGTGTGTCGGGCGGATTAAAACCAAAAGCGAGTGTACTGGTTGCTACTATTCGTGCCTTAAGACATCACGGCGGTGCACCAAAAGAAGAATATAACACGGCAAGTTTAGGGCGCGTTTCTTCTGGTTTGGCCAATTTAGAAAAACACATCGAAAACATGCAAAAATTTGGCTTAAATCCGGTGGTGGCAATTAATGCTTTTCCAAGTGATACGCCCGAAGAAGTTGAATTAATTAAACAACGTTGTGCAGCAAAAGGGGTTAAGGCTGTTGTTGCAAGAGGTTGGGCCGATGGCGGCGAAGGAATGACGGATTTAGCAAGAGCTGTTGTTGAAGTTGTAGAAAGTGGAACGAATGAATTTAAACCACTTTACGATTGGAATTTACCAGTTAAACAAAAAATAGAAACCATTGCCCGTGAAATTTACGGAGCAGATGGGGTTGAATATTCTAAAAAAGCTTTGACAGATCTTAAAAAAATTGAAGATCTTGGATTAGCAAACTTGCCAATTTGTATGGCTAAAACGCAAAAATCTTTTTCAGACAACGACAACTTGCTTGGCCGACCAACTGGCTTTACGGTCAATGTAAGAGAATTTGAATTTTCGGCTGGAGCTGGTTTTATAATTCCAATTTTAGGAGTAATGATGCGTATGCCTGGATTGCCTGCTGTTCCTGCTTCGGAAGGAATGACAATTGATAAAAATGGTAAAATTTCAGGATTATCTTAATGGATGGCGTAGCCAATTATGAAGGTGTAAAATTTGAAAATGGGTCGTTTACAAAAGTAAGCGACCCATTAACAATTGAACACCCTTTAGAAATTTCTATTAATGGGAAACCATTTACAGTAGTCATGCAAACACCTGGCGATGAAGAAGACCTGACGCGAGGATTGCTTTTTGCAGAAGATGTCATTCAAGCCAAAACAGAATTTAAATGCATCGCTGAAAAAAACGAACAAAACCTAATCACCAAAATTAATGTTGCAATTCCTACCGACCAATTAGGCGATGGTTATTTAAGTGCCCGAAGTTTATTGTCTGTTTCATCGTGCGGCATCTGTGGGAAACAATCTCTCGAAGATTTACAAATCCAAAAAGGGGATTCGTTAACGAATTCAACCACGAAACAAACCTATTCATTAGCGGCTTTATTTGAAATGCAAGAAAAAATGTTTCAAGCACAAAGCCTCTTTCAATTGACGGGGGGATGTCATGGCGTGGCTGCTTTTTCGAGTACAGGCGAACTTCTAGCAATTAAAGAAGACATAGGGCGACACAATGCCATGGACAAAGTGGTGGGAAATTTGCTCAAAAACCACCAACAAAAACAAGCAAAAATTATTCTGTTTAGCGGGCGAATTTCGTATGAAATCGTATCCAAAGCATTTCGGGCAAAAATTTCGATCATTATGTCCGTATCAGCACCATCCACTTTAGCCATCGATTTTGCGAAAGAATATGGTATTACCATTTTATCTTTTTCCCGAAATGACAAATCAACTTGCTATTCAAACTGTCAAATAATAAGTTAATTTAGTCAATCGTCGGATAAATTTTTCAACAAATCGAAAACTTTCTTTGAAATTTCAATTTTCTATCTACATTTGCACCAAATTTAAACAAATCAAGCGTACAAAATTGTTTAACAGGTTAATCGAATACAAAAAAACAAATTATGAAAAGAATAATTTTCGGAGCTGCGATAGCTCTTGCACTCGTTTCTTGCGGAGGCGAAGAACCAGTTGAAGAAGTAGTAGCTCCTACTATCGATTCTACTGCTATTGTGAACTTAGAGGTTGCAACTGGAGAAGTTGAACTTGGTGTTCAAAATTTAGAAACTAGCGTGAACAAAATGAACGCTGACGTTGATTCATTATTAAACGGAATTTAATTTTAGATATGAAAAAAGTAATTTTAGCGATCGTTGCAGTAGGATTAACTGTAGGATTAATTGCACAAATGGATCTTAAGAAAAATGATGGGTCTACTAAACAAGTTGGAACAACTGCTGTTGGTGGAACTAAATCAGGTGAATCTTTAAAATCTGACAAAATTCAAAAAGTAGAAACTACTGTTGTTGAAAAAATTGACAAAGCTGATCGAGCAGTTAATAACACAAAAAACGGTGGAACTACAACTGAAGCTGCTGTAGTTGAAACAGCTACTGCGGTTGTTGAAGAAGTTACTCCAATCGTTGTTGAGCCTATCGTAGGACCAATGACTTCGGAGCGTGCTGATGCTGCTAAAAGCAAAGCAAAAGAACAAAGCGCTGCTGCAACTGCTAAAGTTGCTGAATTAGAAGCTTCTGTTCTTGCTGCTGAAACAAAAATCGCTGACGCAAAATCAAGAACTCAAGCTGCTCTTGATAAAAAAGAAATCAATAAAAAAGTAGCTGACGAAAGAAATGCAAGAATTGTATTAGCTGAAGAAAGAGTTGTTGCGACTAAAACTCAAATCGAAGCTGAAAAAGCTAGAATCGAAGCTTTAAATGCGCTAATTGGTGAATAATATTTATTTGATACTATAGAATAGTACAATTGATAAATTAAAAGAGGCTTTCAGACATGAGAGCCTCTTCTTTTTGTTAATAATCCTCCAAAAAATCGAAGGGTATTCTGCGTAATTTTTGCTACCTTCATGCTAAAATATCTAAAAATGGCAATTCGCGTAGCAATTAATGGGTTTGGAAGAATAGGTAGGTACTTTACCCGCATCGCAATCCTGAATCAAGAAATTGAAATTGTAGCAATTAACGATTTAAGTGATACCCCCACCCTTTCTCATTTGTTAAAATACGATTCGGTGCACCACCGCTTTAATGGCACGATTGAAACAAATGGAAATACCATGATCGTGAATGGACATCCAATTAAAATGTTTAGCGAAAGTAATCCCGAAAATTTGCTTTGGGGCGAATTAAATATTGATGTAGTCATAGAATCTACCGGTGTTTTCAGAACCATTGATAAAGCCAATAAACACATCCTTGCTGGCGCAAAAAAAGTAATTATAAGTGCGCCACCTGATTCGGAAGGAATAAAATCGGTTGTATTAGGTGTCAATGAAGGAATTTTAACTGGCGATGAAAAAATAATTTCGAATGCTTCGTGTACCACTAATTCGGCGGCCCCTTTAGTACATGTGATAAAAAAATTAGGCAAAATTGAAAGTTGTTATATAACCACCGTTCACTCGTACACCACCGATCAAAAATTACACGACGCGCCACACAAAGATTTAAGACGGGCGCGCGCTGCAGCTGAATCAATTGTGCCAACCTCCACTGGGGCAGCCAAAGCCATCACCAAAATTTTTCCTGAATTAGAAGGTCACATGGGTGGTTGCGGAATTCGCGTGCCTGTGCCAAATGGGTCTTTAACCGACATGACCTTTATCATGGATCAAGAAATATCCGTCGAAAAAATTAACGAAGCGTTTAAACTTGCCGCCGCTACCGATTTACAAGGAATTCTAACCTACACCGCCGATCCGATTGTTTCAATTGACATTATCGGAAGCCCTTATTCGGCAACTTTTGATTCACTCTTAACCAGCGTAGTTGGCCGAATGGTTAAAGTAGTTTCTTGGTACGACAACGAAGCCGGCTATTCCAATCGATTGATGGATTTAGTTGTAAAAGTTGGGTAAAACCTGATTAGAGTTTTATAATCCGCAAAAATTAACAGGGATGGCGCGAGTGGGAAGCTCATGCCTTAATTTTAAATAACTATTCACAAATTAATATTGTAAGTTAGATTAAATCAGCTATTATACCTCCAATCTGAGTAATCCGCTTTCTATTGACTAAAAAAAATGTCGTTATGAGCTTATTTCGAATAAAACCTCACCAAAAAAGGCCCGAAAATTAAAAACGCCATAAAAACCGACAAAGCACCAATTAGCAATCCATTCGAAAGTAATTCTTGGAAAGAATAATGAACCAAAATTAATCCAATAGCTGCTGAAAATTGTAAAATACCATACCAAACATTCCCTTTGGGAGAATAGCCAAACAAGCCCAAAAATTTAACTTTGGTAATGCCCACAATAAAATGAACCAAGCCATTGGCTACTAATCCACCAATTAAAAATTCAATAAAATTCATGTTGCCAATTTACAAGATTTTACTGAAAAATTAGAACTATTTTTTGTTTTATAAAGTTTATCTAAAACTTAAAAAACCAAGAACACATTGGCACTGGAAAACTGATGTAATCTCCATCTATTCGGGCGATGACGCCTGCGGCGGCGAACTGAAATGCTCTGTCTGGTTTAGTGGAAAAGCGCACAGCAGGCATAAAAAATGCGGTGAGCGACCTGCTTTTATCCAAAGTTACCTGCATATAATCCGGGATTAAGTTGTCGGGTTGCAAATAAAAATAGGTAGTTCGATTTTCTTCTATTGACCCAAAAAGTAACATTGAGTCAAAAATGAAACTTGCCTTTTTACCTAATTTTGTGATTGCCCCTATGCCAATTATTGGAGCATTTGCGAGCTTCCTTTTCTGAAAAGGCAATTCGTCGAAATATGGAAAGTAACTATATCCATCTAAAGTGGTTTTTGCATAATATTTTCCTGGCTGTGTAACAGTTCCTATACTGTATGGACTGGTTTTATCAAAACCAGGATCTATATAAGCAAAACCACCCGAAATAGTAAAGTTGGTTAATCGATCACCAAAAGTAAGCATGCCCCAATGCAATCCACCATACCCGCGCCCTTGCATTAAATAGCCTGAAGTTCCCATTAAAGTCCCCAAGCCAAAATTAATTTTTGGATTATTTGTTGGGACGGTGTATTTCAAAGATACTACCATAGGACTAGCGATCCAAGTAGTCATAATACCAGCCGAAAATTTATCCGAAACAGCGAAATGAACTTCTGGTCCAAAAAGGTTGATCATTGCGTAATTTTCCCTTTTCTTAATTGGTAAGGCATTGGTGGTGAAATAATACCGCGTGGTAAATGGCCCTGAACTCCTATATTCGCCATCCACAATTTTAAAATCGCCCTCTATAAATGGATCTATGCTTTTAATATTTTCTTTTCTAATATAAATCTTACCTATCTCTTTTGAATAAAGGAGAACCTCTCGACCATCGTCACTTAAGATTTTCCCAATATACTCGTCACCATTTTTCATAGTGATACGCACCAACGAATCGGACGAACCCGTCTCTTGGCTCATCGCACTAATTGAAAAAAAAGTGCAAATAATTAAGAATAGAATTTGTTTCATAACGTTTTTTTTAAAAGTAACAAATATATATGAGTTTTTTAAGACATATGTTAATTATTGAGATCATTTTAATCAAAAGGTGACTTTGCTTTTAATTAGTTTAAGATTAAACTCCGCGCCCAATTGAAATGGCAGGCTTTAAAGGTAAGTGCGACATGGCACTTGGGTAATAAAAGTGACCAGCGGAAACTGCTTATTCCGTTAGTGCCTTGCGCAAAGGCGTTTGAAGACTATTAACCTCAGCTCGACTCTAAATTACCATCCAGATTATTATTAAAATTTACGGATAAGTCCGATACTTTGGATTTACGAGATCGAAAATTAAGATGAGCATACTAATTAAAATAATGTTAAGCGTATTTTCGCATAGAAAAACATGATTTTTTCGTCAAAACAACTCGAAATAGCCCCCTAATAATTCGTTGCCTTTTCTCAAACTCAAGCTTTTCTAGGCGATCTGAATGAAATTTAAAATCGATCTGAAGTTCCAATAAAAAGTGAGAAATGGCGGCCAGAACTAACTTATTATTTTAAAATATCATGGTTTGTTAGCAATTGGACACCGCTTTTTTCCCAATTTTCGAATAATTAATGATTATGGACAAATAATAGTTGAATGTTTTTTTTAATAAAAATGTTCTTTATATTCGTGAGATGCCAGAAGATAAGGTTAAAAATTACTACAATGAGATTTCGGATTCGTATGATGAAAGTCGTTTTTCGAATTCGTACGGGGCGTTTATTGACAAACAAGAGCGCAAGTTTCTTGAAACTAAAATAACCGATAAAAACAATTTAAATTTATGCTGTGGCACAGGTCGTTTCATGGAATACTGTTCGACTGGCCTAGATTTTTCTGAAGCAATGATGGCGCACGCTAAAAAAAACTACCCACATGGGAATTATTTTGTGGGCGATGCGAAAAAAACGCCTTTTCAATCGGGCGAATTTGATACGGTGCTTTGTTTTCACGCGGTGATGCATTTGTCGCCGGAAGAAACGAGTGAAATATTTAAGGAAGTGAACCGTATTCTGAAACCGGGTGGGCTTTTTATTTTTGATTATCCATCGGGCGAACGGCGGAAATTGTTCCGCTACAAAGCAAAAAATTGGCATGGCGGCAATGCGTTTACCTCTAAACAAATGAAAAAAATGCTTGCTAAACAGGATTGGAAGGTGAATGAAAAAAAGGGTGTTTTGTTTTTGCCGATTCACCGTTTTCCGAAAAAAATGCGAAAATTGGTTTTTGGGATGGATGAGGCTTTTTCGAAAAGTTGGTTTAAAAACTACTCGTCTTACTTAATGCAATGTGTTGTTAAAGGCTAAGTGATGTTGCGGAAGATTTTACCAAGTTGGTTAAAAAGAGAAATTCGGTTGGTGCAACGAGCCATTGCTGATCGACCGCTTAAACGCTCGAATAACTTTGCGACAAAAAACGCGAAGATTATTTTGAAAAATGAGTATTTGATTGCGAAAATTGAACAGCCAATTCACCCAAACCCTTTGGCGGAGAATAAGATTTTTAATATTCAATTGGCGACTCAGGAAATTCAACAGGTGATTATACAGCCTAACGAGGTTTTTTCGTTTTGGCGAATTGTGGGGAAACCTACCAAAAAAAAGGGCTATAAAATTGGGCGAAATATTATCAATAAGGAATTACAGGCGGACATTGGCGGGGGTCTTTGCCAAGTTTCAGGAATGATTTATCATTTAGCCCTGACCTGCGGGATGAAAATTGAAGAACGTTTTAACCACACGGTTGATTTGTACGAAGAGGATAACCGATACACGCCACTGGGAATGGATGCTACGGTGGTTTTTGGACACAAAGATTTACGTTTCAGAAACACCAAAAAAGTGCCCGTTCTATTGCGTTTTAGGGTAAATTCTGAAAAATTTATTGGGTATTTGTATGCCGGTGAAGAATTTAAAACGGACGAACTCAACCTAGTCCGCGAAGAATTTGAAAATTATCGGATAATTAAAACTTATCGGGTAGAAGAAAATAAGGAAGAGTTTATAAATTTGTCGCACTATTTAAAAATGAAGAAATAGCCCTAAGCTATTTGGTTGATTTTGCAAAATGACCTATGCGCAAATTTTTTTTTATCTCGATTTTTTTCTCTGCGCCATTGTTGTTTGGTCAAATTGTAAATATTGAAAACAAGCGCCTTTCGGATAAAAAAGAGGGATTTGCTGGTAGTTTTGATGTGAATGTGAATTATACCTTTAATACGATTGAATTTTTTCAGTTTGGGAGTCGCGTTCAATTGGCGTATCATAAAAAAAGGCATTATACCTTAGTTTTGGGTGATCATTCGTTGGTGAAATCTGGTGGTGCTTCGTTGGTGAACAATGGGTTTGAACATATTCGCTATAATTATACGCTAAAAAATTCAGGTAAAGTAATTTACGAAGTTTATCAGCAACTTCAATTTAACAGTGTGCAACGAATTAAAAGTAGGTTACTCCTAGGCACTGGTTTTCGGTTTATGTTGATTGATGAAAAGAATTACCAATTTAATTTAGGCACTGGTTTGATGGCCGAACACGAAGATTTAACAGATTTAGGAATTTCACAAGATATTTTATCCGCAAATTATTTATCGTTTGATGGGCAATTTAACGACCATTTTGGAATGAATTCGATTACATATTTTCAACCAAAATTGATTGATTTTGGGAATTATCGCTTGTCCAACGAAACGTCTTTTCGGTTAAAAGTGAACAAATTTATCACGTTTAAAATCATCTATTCTATTTCGCATGATTCCAGAGATCTAGAAGGTGTTCGGAAAACAAATTATATTTTAAAAAATGCGTTGAGTTTGAATTTTTAACACGAAGTTAGGTGACCTTTTTAAGCTCTTGAATTTTAGTAAATTTTCGCTTATTAGTTGATTATGAAATATGACGTAGTTCTTTTGACAGAAAAAAAATACATTAATCCTGTTGAAATTGATTGGTACACTAAGCAAGTATTGACAGAGGATGGTTTGATGCAAGAGGCCTTGGAAAAATTGGGCTTAACGGTCGTGAAAAAAGATTGGGCGGATCCTGATTTTGATTGGTCAACCACCCGTACGGCGCTTTTTCGCGCTACTTGGGATTATTTTCACCGCTTTAATGAATTTAAAAATTGGCTTGATGGCGCAGCTTCCAAAACCATTTTGATTAATTCGGCTGCGCAAATTCGTTGGAATTTGGACAAACATTATTTACACGATTTGGCCGCTAAAGGAATTCCAATTGTTGAAAGTTATTTTATCAAAAAAGGTTGTTCTGAAACTTTGCAAGAAATTCATTCAAAATTAGGTTGGGTGGAAACGGTTTTAAAACCAACTATTTCAGGGGCCGCTCGACATACTTATCGTTTAAATCCTTCAACACTAACCGATTTTGAAAAGACGTTCAACGAGTTTATTCAACAGGAGGATTTCGTTTTACAACCTTTCCAACACAATATTCTAATACATGGGGAGGTTTCTTTTATGGTATTGGGAGGGAAATTTAGTCATGCCATTCTTAAAACGGCTAAGCCAGGCGATTTTAGGGTTCAGGATGATTTTGGGGGAGAGATTCATTTATACGGTCCTTCTCCTGACGAAATAGATTTTGCCACAAAAGCGGTACATGCCTGCGAAAATCTTCCTTTTTATGCAAGGGTTGATGTCGTTTGGGATAACAACAATCAATTGGCTTTAAGTGAATTGGAATTGATAGAGCCGGAATTGTGGTTTCGTAAAAAATTAAATTCGGCGGCGCTCTTGGCGGAAGCTGTTGGTAGATTTATTGGAGATTTAAAGTAAACCAAGGCCATCCGACTAAACTAACACAAAAAGGTTTCCCGCAGATTTCGCAGATTAAATCTTGGTTAAAATATCAAACCGACAATCTTTTTAACCTAGGCAACGAAAAGACGGCTCACGCCAACATTACTATCGAAGCCAACTTCCTAAAGTTCTTTAATCAAGTACCGAGAAGTTTCGGTTTTGAACTTTTTGACAAATGCCTCTGGGGTGCCTTCCCCGACAATTTGTCCGCCGTTTTCACCTCCGTCAGGACCGATATCAATGACATGATCCGCCACTTTGACGATGTCTAAATTATGTTCGATCACTAAAACTGTATTTCCCTCATCTACCAATCGTTGAAGAACGGCTAAGAGCATTTTAATATCATCAAAATGTAAGCCTGTCGAAGGTTCATCTAAAATGTAAATTGTTTTTCCCGTACTTTTTTTAGATAGCTCGGTGGCTAATTTAACGCGTTGCGCCTCTCCGCCAGATATGGTTGTTGAAGGCTGTCCCAAACGGATATACCCCAACCCTACCGAATTTAAGGTTTCTAATTTGCGATAAATTTTAGGGATGTTCTCAAAAAATGACACAGCATCGGCAATCGTCATTTCTAATACATCGTTGATGTTTTTTCCTTTGTAACGGACCTCCAAGGTCTCACGGTTGTAGCGTTTTCCTTGGCAGGCCTCACATTCGACATAAACATCTGGTAAAAAGTTCATTTCAATCGCTCGAATTCCTCCTCCTCTGCATGTTTCACATCTGCCGCCAGCGACATTAAAACTAAAACGACCAGATTTGTAACCTCTTATTTTTGATTCATTGATATTGGCGAACAAATCTCTTACATCACTAAAAAGGGCCGTGTATGTAGCTGGATTTGAACGTGGCGTTCGTCCAATAGGTGATTGATCAATTTCGATGACTTTGTCCAAAAATTCGAGCCCAGCTATTTTTTTGTAAGGCAATGGTTTTTTAACACCGTTGTAGATATGGGCATTTAAAATTGGATAAAGCGTATGATTGATTAAGGATGATTTTCCACTCCCCGAAACACCTGTTACACAAACTAATTTCCCCAAAGGAATTTTCAAGTTGACATCTTTTAAATTATGCCCTGTTGCGCCTGTTAATTCCAAGAAATTTCCATTTCCTTTGCGACGGGTTTTCGGAACTTCAATTTTTAACACGCCTTTTAAATAATCTGCAGTGGTACTTTTACCTGCTTTTAGATCTGCCAAGGTACTTGCCTCGACAATTTGACCGCCATGAATGCCGGCTTTTGGTCCAATATCGACAATAAAATCGGATTCTTCCATCATTTCTTTGTCGTGTTCTACCACAATGACAGAATTTCCACCATCCCTTAATTTTTTCAAGGAATTGATCAAACGGGTATTATCACGCTGATGCAGGCCGATACTTGGTTCGTCGAGAATGTATAAAACATTCACCAATTCGGAGCCAATTTGCGTGGCCAAACGAATTCGCTGAGCTTCACCCCCAGATAAACTGGCCGATGAACGATTTAAGGAAAGATAATGTAGCCCAACATCCATTAAAAAACGCAGGCGATTATTGATCTCTTTTAAAATTTCTTTCCCAATAGAAAGTTGTCGTTCAGAAAGATGATTTTCAAGGGCTAAAAACCACGTTTGCAAATGTGAAATATCAGCGTTTGCCAATTCACCGATGCTTTTTTCGTTGATTTTAAAGTACGAAGATTCGGCTTTTAAACGTGTGCCATTGCATTCGTCGCAAGTAATTTTGTTCATGAAATTTTCAATCCAACGCTGCGCTGCCGGAGTTGGTGCATCTTCAAAATGGCGACTTAAAAAATTAATGATACCTTCGAATGTGAAATTCTGATTGACTTCGTCTATTTGAAGGACTTCTTCAAAACCATACAAAATTTTATTAATTACGATTTCTGGGATTTCTGAAATAGGATCAGAAATTGAACAATCAAAAGCGGTTAAAATAGTTTCTAATTTGCCGGAAATCCAGTTGTTTTTTAGTTTTCCCAAAGGTTCAATTGCTCCAGCTTTAATGGATTTTGAAGGATCTGGAATTACTTTATTGAGATCGATTTCTGCGATTTGACCTAAACCATTGCATTTTTGACAAGCGCCATAAGGTGAATTAAACGAAAAAAGATTCGGTTCAGGTTCGCTGTAAGAAATACCCGTAGTTGGACACATCAAAAAGCGACTAAATTGAATCGTTTCATTGGTTTCATAATCTTGGACAAACATCACATCTTGCCCATATTTTAAAGCAGTTTGAACCGCGTTACTTACCCTATTTTTGTGGTCAGGAGTTACTTCAATCCGATCAATCACAATTTCAATGTCATGAATTTTATATCGATCCAAACGCATTCCTGCCTTGATGTCCTCAATTTTACCATCCACCCTAACTTTGGTAAAACCTAATTTGGTAATTTGCTCAAACAATTCGCGGTAATGCCCTTTTCGACCTTTTACTTTAGGGGCGAGTAAAATGATTTTTTTATTTTCAAAACGGCTTAAAATTAAATCAACAATTTGTTGATCGGTGTATTTGACCATTTTTTCACCCGTTTTATACGAATACGCTTCCCCAACTCTGGCAAACATCAATCGCATAAAATCATACACTTCAGTTACCGTTCCAACAGTCGAACGCGGACTGCGATTTACTGTTTTTTGTTCGATGGAAATAACGGGACTTAATCCTAAAATCTCGTCCACATCTGGTCGTTCTAGTCCACCCAAAAATTGCCTGGCATACGCCGAAAAAGTTTCTAAATACCGCCTCTGGCCTTCTGCAAAAATGGTATCAAATGCTAGAGATGATTTTCCACTTCCACTTAATCCTGTAAAAACCACTAATTTATTTCGAGGTATTTTTAAGGTGATATTCTTTAAATTATGGACTTTTGCTCCATAAATTTCGATAAATTCCTCTTGTGATATTTCTTCCGTCATGACCAAATTCAAAGCCATGAAATTACTAATTATAAGGGGATTTTTAGATGAATTTAAAGGTTATTTTTTGTCTATTTTTTTTCGTGGGATTAACTTTAAAATAATCACCAATAAGACAACCTCATAGACTCTTAACAAGACAAGTAAAGGTGAATTCATTAGAACATATTTCGCGACATTAAGCGCCAACAAACTTGAAACAATTGCCATCAACAGAAAAACACAGGCCAATTATCAGTAAGTTAATCATTTGTAAAAAAATTGTTTGTGAAAATCGTAAGAAAAACACGTTGATGATGACAGAAAGCAAAAATGCTCCTCCAAAAAATACTGAAATTTGAAAGATCCAATTGCCCGTTATATCACTTACTCAAAAGGCGAACTAAAATTTTCGAACTGAACATCCATTTTATCTTTTTCTGACAACAAAGGAGGAGAAGAAAGCTCCCAATCGATGGCTAATTTAGGATCATTCCAATTTAATCCACCTTCACTTGCTTTGTCATAAAAATTAGTACATTTATAGTTAAAGACGGTTTCTTCTTCGAGGGCTAAAAATCCATGGGCAAATCCTTCAGGAATCCAAAATTGTGTTTTATTTTCAGCAGAAAGCAATACCTTTTCGTATTTTCCATAAGTAGGCGAATGGCGCCTTAAATCGACAGCAACATCCAAAACAGCACCTCTACTTACCCTTACTAATTTTCCCTGCGCATAAGGCGCCCTTTGAAAATGTAATCCCCTCAAAACACCTTTTTTAGAAAAAGATTCATTGTCCTGTAAGAAGGTCAACGATTTTCCAACTAATTCTTCAAATTTAGTTTGATTAAATGACTCAAAAAAATAGCCACGATCGTCAGAAAAAAGGGTGGGTTGAATCACAAGCAAACCCTCAATAGAAAGTTTTTTTATCATGTTTTAAAGAGATTTTTTATTTTCCACCGGCGTTTTGGCGAATCCCCATCTTCATAATAATCATGGTAGCTATAGTCGTTCCGTTTCATATCAGCAAAAATAAGGGATAAACCAGCCAATGTTCTCGCAGAACTGCGATATCTAAATCAAATTCTTTCTTAACCGCAAATCTATTCGGGATATTATTTAATCGCTCTTGGCTCAAGTTGCTTGTTTAAAGTTTAGAAATAACAGAAATTACGATGGCACCACTTGTAATAATGGAAATGATTGGAGCCACCTCTTTTAGAATCTCACGCCCTAATTCAGGAACTGGTTCAACGTAAATATAATCATTGGCTTGCACCAAAATATCGGTGTATGTTAACCCTTCGATCGTTGAAAGATCGATCCGGTAAACAATTCGCTTTCCATTGACATCCTTTCGAATTAGTTTTATTCGGGATGCGCGACCACGTTCTGTGATTCCTCCAGCCATGGCAATCGCTTCTAACAAGGTGGTATTATTATTTGCTAAATAAATTACTTGGGCATCGCCGCCGTTTCCTGGAAAAATAATTACCCGCTTATTGGTAACAGTGACTTGAACAAAGGGATTCACATAAAATTCAGAATAAGCTTTTTGTAAATAAATTTCAGCTTCGCGGATGGTATTACCCACCAAATTTACCTGTCCAATGGCCGGTAAACTCAGCATTGAATCAGTTTGGATAACATAATTTAATAAATTGTTTGGGTTAAACGCTTGATTTTGACCGGCCTCCGTAGCTGTTGAAAGGTCCAAAACTCTTAACGCATCGTTGGTAAAAAAGCGAAATTGGATAATGTCATTCACATCCAATTTATATTCTTCTTTGGTAGCATTTAAACTATCGACATTCGCGAAGACATAATCGTTTTCCGTTTTTAACATTAAATTACTGTTGATTCCACAACTACTCATCAACAAAATAAGCGACCCACTAATCACCATCTTCATCCCAAAAGGACTTTTTGCACCACCCAACCTAAATAGTTTCATTTCTTAAACTTTTTTTTATTCCGTAATTCCATGCAGAGATTATCTACGTTATTGCACAATCTCTCGTAATTTAACTTATGTTATACGTGTGTCCAGCCATTTTGTGACATTTTTTTTCGTTTTTCTTCATTTTCGATTAAATCGAGCAAGCCTGTGGCATAAGTTGTAACCTCAAACAAATCCATAATTAACCCCGTTTCGTTTTCAAGGACAATGTCTCTAACTCCTTCTTCATTGGTTGAAATTGCTGGAACTCCAGCCGCTTGCCCCTCAAGTAAACGTTTTCCCACTCGACTTTTAATTCGCGATAATTATAAATTTCAACATTAAAAACCAAGGTATAACGAGTATCTTGAGAAATAAACGGCTGATTTGATTGCACATCTGGGTCACTAATAGACAAAAGTGTATGCCCAAATCCACATTTATCATAAAGTTGAAAGGAAGAATTAACTGGACTGCTTTTTTTCAGTATGCTGGTGGCATTTGATAATTTCGGAAGTTCTTGAATTCCTAGATTTTTTTTAGCACAAATGCCAATTATACCGCACAAAATTCTAAATTTATAAACACAAATATAATTGAATCGAAATACACTTGTACAAAATGAGACATTTATTCGCGTTCTTATCCTTGTTTTTAATGAGCGGATTTATTGATGCCCAAGTCGTCACTGCTCCTCTCAAACCAGACAATCCTATTCAAAAATACATTGATGAAATAGCCATCATGCCAAAATTGTCAGGTGCTGCTATCAGTTTTTACGTTAAAAACATGTCAACTGGCGAATTGGTAGCCGATTATAACGGGCAAATGGCGCTTCCTAGTGCTTCAACGATGAAGTTAGTTACAACAGCAACTGCCAGCCAAATGCTCGGAGGAAATTACCGCTTTAAAACCAAATTAATGTACAGTGGTGATTTTGATTATTTGACGGGGGTTTTAAATGGCGATCTTTATATTGTAGGTGGAGGCGATCCAACATTGGGTTCGAAATATTACAATAAAATTGGCGCGCAAGACAGTTTTTTGTATGAATGGGCGGAGAAGATTAAGGCTTTTGGAATTAAAAAAATTACTGGAAGAGTAATTGGTGACGGATCAAAATACCGCTACGACGGTGTTCCAACAGGTTGGGTTTGGGGAGATTTAGGCAATTATTATGGTGCGGGTCCTAATGGCTTAACGATTTATGACAACATGTGTCGGTTAGAGTTTAGAAGTGGTTTGAATGAGGGTGATTCTACAGAACTTTTATGTATTAATCCCTATATTCATGACTTAACGATTCAAAATGCTGTAAAAGCTGGTAATGGCTCAGATGATTCGTATGTTTTTGGTGCTCCTTATTCTTACGATTGGTTTATCCGCGGCACGATTCCAAAAGGAAAAGAAAGTTTTGAAGTAAAAGCCAGTATTCCAGATCCTGAACGATTAATGTCAGTAGAGCTTTATCACGCACTAAAAATGAGTGGGATCGAAATTTCTAAGGGCGCAACTTCTTTTCGCGAACTTAGCAAAAATCGCGAATTTGTAAAACCTAATCTTCAGCCAATTTTTGAACATTCTTCGCCGAGTTTGGGATCTATCATCGACGAGGTGAATCAAAAGAGTATCAATTTATTTGCCGAACATTTGCTTTGTGAAATATCATATAAAAAATCTGGATATGGAAGCACTTACAATGGGGCTCAAATCTGCTCCAATTATTGGAGTTCAAAAGCAGGAACAGGTTTATTTATGGCTGATGGCAGTGGACTTTCTCGGTCAAATGCTGTTTCAGCTATGTTTTTAGTTGAGTTATTGACCTACATGAATAAAGCGGAAGGCGCAGAGAGTTTCAAAAATAGTTTGGCGATAGCTGGTAAAAAAGGTACCATGAGTGCCATGTGTATTGGCTCTACCGCCGAAGGAACAGCTTACGGAAAAAGTGGAAGTATGACCCGAATTCGTTCTTACGCAGGTTATGTCGATTCGAACACAGGAAAAAAATTGGCGTATGGAATCATTTTTAACAATTTTAACGGAGCGAGTTCGGATGTTACTAAATTTTGTGAAAACATCTTAGTAGAATTATCTATCCATTAAAAGATTGATAAACAAATACTTATACGGTTTAAGGGTGGCTTTAACAGCAAAAAATGGACGTAAAATAAGGTATGTCAACATTTCTTATTTAATATTTGAATCCTTACAGTATCAATTTGAAAATCTTTTTTGCTAATTTAGTGCAAACTATACTGCGATGTCAAAAAACCTGAGTGAATTATCTGGAAGAAAAGGATTGGAAGTTAATTTATTTGAAGAATTAGGAATTGCTTCAAGACAAACTGGAACACCATCTTCGAAAGATTTAGAGCGGATTGCCGATGAATTTTTAATTGGTAAATCGATCACTTACGGTACAGCAACTTTCTATGATTTCATGAAACCTGAAAATCAAAACAAGAAAGTGTACATCTGCAATGGCACAGCTTGCGTGTGTAGTGGAAAACAAGATGCAGTGCAAACAATCCTTGAAAAACATGTCGATGCTTCAGAAATTGGTCACATGACCTGTTTAGGAAGATGCCATGAAAACGGAGCATTTAATTATCAAGGCAAAAATTACTCGGCAAAAACAGAACAAGAAATTGCAGAAATTTTGACTGGTAATTCTCAGGCAAATCAAGATCAATACATTGTCAAATCAATTGGTGAACCGCTTTTGACGGCGCCTTATTTAGGCTTAGATGCACATTATTCGCTTTTAATGAAAGTTTTGCGCGAAGATCCAATGGTGGCCTTAAACGAAATCAAACTTTCAAACATTCGTGGTCGCGGTGGTGCTGGATTTCCAATGGGTTTTAAATTAGAATCGTGTAAAAATGCCGAAGCTGATCAAAAATTTATAATTTGCAATGCCGATGAGGGTGATCCAGGTGCCTATTCAGACCGGTATTTATTAGAACAAAGACCTCATTCCGTGTTATTTGGGATGATGATTGCTGGTTATATCACCGGTGCAGATTATGGGGTTTTGTATATTCGTGCTGAATATCCAGAAGCAGTTAAAATTGTTCAAGAAGCCATTAATGAATTGGTTGAAAATGATTTACTTGGTAAAAATATTCTAGGTTCTCAATTTAACTTTAATTTTAAAGTGATTCAGGCGCAAGGTGCTTATATCTGTGGTGAAGAAACGGCCTTGATTAATTCTATCGAAGGACAGCGACCAGAAGTCAGAACACGACCGCCCTACCCTACACAACAAGGATTGTTCAATAAACCTACCGTGGTGAATAATGTCGAAACATTGGCCGCTATTCATGCTATTTTGACAAAAGGTGGTGAGTTTTATAAAAATTTAGGAACCGCCAAATCAAGTGGTACCAAATTAGTTTGTCTAGATAGCTTTTTTAACAATCCCGGAATTTATGAGGTTGAAATGGGAACTCCGCTTTCAACTGTTATTAATGAATATGGTGGTGGATTCAAATCTCCAGTTAAAGCCATGCAAATTGGAGGACCTTTAGGAGGATTAGTACCAGTTTCCAAAATACCAGAACTTTCCATTGATTTTGAATCGTTTGGAAATGCGGGATTCCTTCTAGGACACGCTTCAATTGTCTGCATTCCAGAAAGTTTTCCGATGATTAAATTCATTGAACATTTGTTCGATTTCGCTGCCTTTGAAAGTTGTGGCAAATGTTTCCCTTGTCGCCTTGGTACAAAACGAGGCCATGAAATGTTTAAAAATGCTGCAGAAGGCACTTCAAAAATTGACCGTGAATTATTAAATGATCTTTTACATACCCTTCAAATCGGTTCACTTTGTGCACACGGCGGAGGGATTCCTCTTCCCGTTCAAAATGCACTCATGTATTTTGATCAAGAATTAAAAACTTATTTTAAAGCTAATTAATTGTTTATTCGCTCTTAAACATATCTTGCCATGAAAATAGCCTACATCAATAACAAACCATTTGAAATCAACGAAGGAGAATCCATGTTGGCTTTTCTTAAAAGGAATCATACCGACAAAGTACCAACACTTTGCGATGCACCAAATCTCGAAGCTTTTGGCTCGTGTAGAGTGTGCAGTGTGGATGTTGCGTTTGAACAAAATGGAAAAACCAAGGCAATGGCATCTTGTCATACGCCAATTGGTGAAGGACAGTTTATTTATCCAGATTCGGAAAATGTACAACGTTTGCGAAAAAACATCATCGAATTGGTGTTGACCGACCACCCACTTGATTGTTTAACCTGCGAAGTGAATGGAAATTGCGAATTACAAGATGTGGCGGCACAAGTTGGTATTCGTTCGGTTAGATATGAAAAAGGCGAAGATCATTTAGACCGTAAAAAAGATTTGTCTCACCCTTACATGACTTCGGATTTTTCGAAATGTATCAATTGTTATCGTTGTGTGCGTGCCTGTGATGAAGTTCAAGGTGAATTTGTGCTAAGTATGGCAGGTCGAGGTTTTGACAGCCATATTGTGAAAGGTGCCAATGAGACATTCATGGGATCTGACTGTGTAAGTTGTGGTGCTTGTGCGCAAGCGTGTCCAACGAGCGCGATCTCTGATGTTTTCCAATCAAAAGCAGTCAAAACAGAAGAAGTTACTCGAACAGTTTGTACGTATTGTGGTGTTGGTTGTAACCTCGCAGTCGCAACAAAAAATGGAAAAATATTATCCATTCAAGCGCCTTATGAAGCTGCTGCCAACGGCGGACACACTTGTTTAAAAGGTCGTTTTGCTTTCAAATTTTATAATCACGCAGAAAGATTACGTTCTCCGATGATTAAACGTGCGAATGGAGAATTTGAAAATGTTTCGTGGGACGAAGCGTATGATTACATTACCAACGAATTCAAACGAATATTAAAAGAAAGTGGTCCTGACGCCATTGCAGGTATTTCATCGGCTCGTACACCAAATGAGGAGAATTACCTCATGCAAAAGTTCATGCGTGCCATTGTTGGAACGAATAATATTGATTGCTGTGCACGGGTATGTCACTCGCCAACAGCTTTGGGCATGCAACGCTCGTTTGGAACGGGTGCAGCCACGAATTCAATCGAAGATTTAAAACACACGGATTGTATTCTTGTGATTGGTGCAAATCCCACGGTTGCTCATCCAGTAACAGGCGCAAAAATCAAACAAAAATTCATGAAAGGAGTCACCAGTATTGTGATTGATCCACGTCGAATTGATTTGGCTGAGTATGCGACGTATCATTTGCAATTACAACCAGGAACCAATGTCGCCTTGTTGAATATGATGCTTTATTACATTATTTCAGAAGGTTTAGAGGACAAAGAATTCATTGAAAGTCGTTGTGAAGGTTATGAGGAGATGAAAGAAGAAATTCTGAAATTAAACATGGATGAATTGTCCGAAATTACTGGAGTTGATAAAGAATTGGTTCGCAAAGCAAGTATGGCCTATGCCAATGCCAAAGCGGCGATGGAATTCCACGGATTAGGGGTAACTGAACAATATCAAGGCACATTTACGGTACAATTAATTGCTGATTTAGCGATGATTACTGGAAATATTGGTCGCCCAGGTGCAGGTGTTAACCCGCTTCGTGGCCAAAACAACGTACAAGGCGCTGCCGATATGGGAGCTCAACCTCATCAAGGTGCAGGCTATATGGATGTTACTGATCCTGAAATGCAAGAAAAATATCAACTATTTTATGGATCTGATAAAGTACCGTCGCACATCGGGTACAAAATTCCTGAAATGTTTGAAGCTGCTATCGAAGGAAAATTAAAAGCCATGTGGATTATTGGAGAAGATGTGGTTCAAACAGATCCGAATACCAATAAAGTAATAAAAGCAATGGAAGCTGTTGACATGTTGATCGTTCAAGAGTTATTTATGACGGAAACAGCAAAATATGCTACCGTAATTTTACCAGGAGCATCTTTTTTAGAAAAAGAAGGAACGTTTACCAATGGCGAGCGTCGAATTCAACGGGTACAAAAAGTAGTTGAGCCAATTGAAGGTACAAAACCAGATGGTCAAATTATCGTGGATATTATGAACCGAATGGGTTATGCGCAGCCAGATTATACAGCGGCTGGCCTACTCGAAGAAATTTCGCAAATTGTTCCATTTTTTAGAGGAGTTGTGTGGGATGAATTAGGAGACAATGGTAAACAATGGCCGGTTGCAGCGGATGGAAATGATACCAAACAATTACATACAGAAAGTTTCACCCGTGGAAAAGGAAAGTTTTTCTACTTTGAATATGAGCAATCAAGAGAGGTTTCGAAATATGGAAAAGAATTTCCTTACATTATTACGACCAACCGTGAATTAGAACATTATAATTGTGGTGCCATGACCAGAAGAACTGGAAATGTCGAGATTTTAACGGAAGATGTTCTTTTAATTCACCCTGATGATGCTTCAGCGAATGGAATTATGGATGGTGACATGGTTTGTGTGGAATCACCACGCGGAAAAGTAGATATTAAAGCGCATATCACCGACGAAATGAAACCAGGAATCCTGAGTTCAACCTTCCATTTCCCTGAAGTTATGCTCAATATCATTACTTCTGACGAACATGATTCTCAAGCCAAATGCCCTGAATATAAGGTGGTAGCTTGCCGCATCCGAAAAAGTAAAGGAAAGTACAAAGAGGCGGTTGTGGTTGGATAATTAGTTAACAGAACGAATTTTTACAACAACCTGCTGTAAAATTTTATTAAGTTTATTTTCAACTATTTAAATTCATAAATCTCGAAAGGTTAAAAGGCTTTAATGACCCTAATTGCGCTTGATTTTAAAAAGCGAGACGAATAAACTACTTTTAGTCCTTAAAATTTGGCTCTATGAAATGGATGAACAGAAGACAAAGTTCGAATGTTGAAGATCAGCGAAGAATAAAAGGTGGGGGTGCACTTGCCATTGGCGGAGGATTGATTGGAATCATTATCTTGTAAATCACGATGTTTGGTGGAGAAAATGCCCAACAATATGTTAACATGGCCCAACAATTGGGGGGCAATTCAATACCTACCCCACAAATCCCACACGCTAAACTCAAACTCTAAACTCATTTTCCACCCCCGATAAAAGCGATAGCTTGTTGCTTTGGCGCATTTAGGAAACTTGTTGTTTGACAGTGACCAGCGGAACTGGAATAACAACTTTAGTTGACTTATGCGACAAGGGAACAACTAAAGCGTCTAGCGGGAAAAGGTGCAAAATAAAGCGGAATAAAAACAACCTAAAACTCCAACTCACGCACCACGTAAAGGATTGGATTTAAGACAGATTCGCCAAATAACATGGAACGTTCGGGCGACCAACCATAAACGGGATCGGGTAAATTATCGTTGTCTTTAAAGGGCATTTCGACAGTGAAAGAAAGGCATCCAAAACGCTCGGCGATGGCGTTGGAACAGACCGTTAAATTGGCCTCGCCAGGTTTATCGGCTCCGTAATTAAATTCGTCCTGAAAATCGGGGCTAACATCCATCCAATGTTGTTTAAATTTCTCCTCTAATCGTTTTAAGGCTAAATTATAGCTTGGGATTCCTTCGGAAGCGGCCACAAAATTGTACGGAATTGCTTCATCGCCGTGGATGTCGAGTAACAAATCGACCCCTACTTCACTCATTTTATTCAAACAATGAAACACCTCGGGACTTTTTTCGAGGCTTGGCGCTGCCCATTCGCGATTTAAGTTCATGCCTGCCGCATTGGCGCGTAAATTCCCAGCTATTGCTCCATCGATATTCATGTTTGGAATGACGTAAAAACAAGCTTGCTCCAATAATTTAATGGAAACAGGGTCGCTGTCGTCCATCAAACGGTCCAACATTCCTTCGATAAACCATTCGCACATACTTTCGCCGGGATGCTGGCGCGCAATGACCCAAATATTTTTACCAATTCCTTCATCACCAACAATTAACATTTCAATGTCTCGCCCTTGAACGGTTTCGCCAATGACCTCCATGCGGCAAATTTCTGACACTTGCGAACGATGAATGAGTTTTAAATGATCTTGATAGGAATAAGGGGCAAAATAGGCAAAATAAATGCTGTCGTTAGATGGCGTATAGTCGATAGTTAAGACCCCATTTTCAAATGTCGTTGGCACACGAAACCATTCTATCATATCGTAAGACGCACAGGCATGGTAATTTTTCCAGCCATCGGGATACGTGGATTGTCCGGCATTTAAAATATCAATTTTGCAAGAAATATCGTTGGCGCCAGTTAACTTAAAATGAAACCACTGTAAAAAATCGGAATTGGTATCCTTACGAATCATTAATTCGATTTCACCGTTTTGGCGGATGTTTACCACTTCGATATTTCCGCTGTCAAAATTTGAGCTGATTTTCATTTTGTTAGATTTGTGGCTGAAATTTAGAAAAAAATATGGTTCGTTTTGTTTTATAGCGGGTTTATTTTGGTGAGTTTTGAGGCCGACGCACAAAAGAACTAAAAGCAAGGTTTAATTACCTCAATTTTGAACAATCTCTCCAATTAAAAAAACGATTAAATGGTGTGGATCAAATTAATGCTTACTCTCCTTCAACAACTGAGGAAACTTAGCTTTAAACTTGTTAAGTCGTGGAATTGAAACCGATTGGATATACCCTTGATTTGGGTGAAGTCGTTCGTAATTTTGATGATAATCTTCGCCCATCCAAAATTTTTCGAAAGGTTTTACTTCGCTTGCAACGTTAAATCCATCTTTTTTTAAACTGGCGATTTTTTCCTCAATGGCTGCTTTCTCTGCTTCGGTTTGATAAAATGCAATGCTGCGGTATTGGCTTCCATGATCAGGTCCTTGGCCATTTACTTGCTCAATTTCTTGACTGCCAAAATAAACCTCTACTAACTGCTTAAATGAAATAACGGTCGAGTCGTACAAAATTGTAACAGCCTCGGCGTGACCAGTTAATCCAGTATTTGAGTCTTCGTACGTTGGGTTTTCAGAATGTCCCCCTGAATAACCATTATACACTTCATGCACCCCTTTCACGCTTTCAAAAATTGCCTCGACACACCAAAAACAACCACTGGCAAAATAAGCACGTTGTAAGGTATCCAAATCCACCTTTTTTTCTAACGATGGCTGTTCTTTATTTTCTGGTTGATCAACAAGTTCAGTTGGTTTTTCCTCTGTTTGGCAAGCATTAACGCCAAAAATTAATCCAAATAAAAGGAAAAAAGTGAGGGAGTGTTTCTTTAAATTCATTGCTGTTTTTTTTACCATAGTCTGACCAAATTCGAATTCCTTACAAATTCATTTAAAGGGAGCAAGCACAAAGTTGACAAAAAATTACCTATCTTCACCGTAGAATATGAAATTTACCGAATTAGCGTTAAAAGATGAAGTATTAGAAGCTTTATCGTACATGGGGTTTGAGAACGCCACCCCAATTCAAGAACAAAGCATTCCAATAATTTTGGCAAATCAAGACATTATTGCTTGTGCACAAACGGGTACAGGAAAAACTGCGGCATTTGTACTACCAATTTTAAATAAATTAGTTGGCAAAGAAGATTCGTGTATCGACACGTTAATCATTGTGCCAACCCGCGAATTAGCCATCCAGATTGAGCAACAAATTCAAGGGTTATCTTATTTTTTATCTGTAGGCTCAAAAGCTGTTTACGGCGGAGGAGATGGAAAAGATTGGGAGCTTCAAAAAAATGCACTCAAAGAAGGCACAGACATCATCGTTGCGACACCGGGCAAGTTATTGTCCCACTTAAAAATGGGGTATGTCGATTTTAAACACATTAAACATTTGGTTTTAGATGAAGCAGACAGGATGTTGGACATGGGATTTTCTGACGATTTAAATAAAATCTTCTCTTACCTTCCAGAAAAGCGTCAGACCTTGATGTTTAGCGCAACCATGCCTGATAAAATTAAGGTATTGGCACGAAAAATTTTGAACGCACCAAAAGAAATCACTCTTTCTGTCTCTAAACCAGCCGAAGGGGTAAAGCAGGGAATCTACTTAGTGTTTGACGCGCAAAAACAAGCGGCGTTAAAGTATATTTTGGACGAACGTAAAGATTACGACAGCATCATCATTTTTACTTCTGCAAAGGCGAAAGTGTCTGAAATTAATAGTTTTTTAAGACGTGCTGGATTTAAGTCTAAAACCATCTCCTCAAATTTGGATCAGAACGAACGCGAAGAGGTACTGCGCGAATTCAGGGCAAAAAATGTGCGGATTCTTGTGGCAACGGACGTGATGTCCCGTGGGATTGACATTAAAGAAATTAACATGGTAATCAATTACGATGTGCCGCATGATGCCGAAGATTATGTTCACCGTATTGGCCGAACTGCTCGGGCAAATACCACAGGCGAAGCGTTTACCTTAGTAAATCCGAAGGATTTTCAAAAAATGAAACGCATCGAAAAATTAATCGAAGCCAAAGTTCCTCAATTTGAATTGCCAAAAGAATTGGGCGAATCGCCAGATTGGACTACGAAAGAACCAGCGAACAGAAGTTTTAACAAAAAGAAAAATTTCCGACCAAAGCAAAAAAATACAAGTACACCTCAAAAATAAAATCCGAAGTTGATCACATGGCTACGCTACTATTTAGCCATTTTTTCAACTAAGATCCAACGAAAATTTAACCTATTGTCGCACTGGATCGTACAATAAATAATTAAATATACAGTTGTTACCTCATTTTTGACAGTAACCTACCAGCACCAAATCCAATACTATGAAATTAAAAATTTCCTTTCTTTTATTCACGATTGCTTTTATCGGAATGTCCTTCGCCCAAACTAAACGCCACCAAGGTTTATTGTGGGAAATTTCAGGAAATGGACTTAAAACTCCGAGTTATTTGTATGGAACTATGCATGTAGCGAATAAATTGGCGTTTAACGTAAGTGACTCTTTTTATATCTGCCTCAACAAAGCACAGGGAATTGCTTTAGAATCTTCGCCTGCAGATTGGATGAAAGATTACCGGAATATGGACGCTGCCGAAAGTGCTTATTCGTATGGTACGTTTTACGAAAGAGCCTTCCAAATTTATGATATTGATAAGGATATTGCTTATTTGTTGATGCAAAACAAAAACAGTTTAATGAATCAGATCTTATACCGATTTAATTCGGGCAGTGAGGATTACCAAGAAAATACGTTTTTGGACATGTTTATTTATCAAGCAGGAGCAAAAAACGGGAAACCAATTCATAGTTTAGAAACACGTGAAGAGGTAATTTTGTTGTCAATTAAAGCCATGACACCTGACAAAGAAGAAAAAGAAATCGACAATAAAAACAATAGTTATTTAGATCAAGATTATCAAAACAGAGGAAGTTTGATGCAAGATGCCTATCGACGTGGTGACCTCGATATGATTGATTCTTTGAGCAAAATGAACAACCCAACCGCTGTTTACCACGATTATTTTATTGTTGAACGCAATCGTAACATGGTGAATCGCATCGATTCGATTGTGAAATACCAATCTATTTTTATCGGAATTGGAGCGGCCCATTTACCAGGCGATGGCGGGGCGATTGAAATGTTGCGTGAAATGGGATACACCGTTCGCGCAGTCGATCCGAAATCGACCGGGAAATCGCACAAAATGCGAAAAAAATTAGAGGATTTGTACAAGGCACCCATCATGAATAAATTTTCAACGGGAGATGATTTTATTAAAGGAGTTGTGCCAGGCACACTTTTTGAAATGCCAACAGGATCAAGTAAACAATTGGAGTATTTGTGTCCTGAAACAGCAAATGGTGGTTATTACAGTATCATTAGACAATTTACATTTGGAGGTGTGTTTGGAAAAACACCGGCCTATTATAAAGCAAGTTTTGATAGTTTGGTTTACATTGCAACTCCAGGTGAAATTATTTCAAAATCATCTATCAACCTAGGCGGTTACGAAGGGTATCGCATCTTGTCCAAAACAAGCAAAAATGCCTTGGTTGATTACCTGATTTTGTTCACCCCATCCGAAATTGTGGCCTTAAAAGGTTATGGAATTGGTGAATACATTACTAAAAGCGAACCAAAACGGTTCTTTAGCGAATTAGAAATTGCCAAAAGTCATTCAAACTGGGGAGATATTACTCCTAAATTTGGCGGTGCAACCTGGAAAATGAAAGGTTTGGTTACAGGAAAAGATATGATTGAAGGACTTGAAACCACCTCAATTGATCCTGTTTATCAATCGTATGACGCAGAAACTTCAGATTATTATGCGGTGATGCGCTATACCCTGAACGACCTTGACTACATCGAAGAAGATTCGTTTGATTTGGCATTTTTAGGAAAAACTTTTGCAAAAGAACACGGTTTTGAAGTGAGTTCATCCACTTACGAAGCTGGACTTGGTTATGGGGTGGTCATGCAAAAATTAATTCCTGCCGAAACCAATAAAAATGTAGCCACCGAAATCAGCTTAAAAATTATAACAAAAGGGAGTGATTATTATTTGATGTTGACCAATTGTAAATCGGATAACGCAATTACTTTTTTCGAATCATTTTCTTTTCAAGATTTTAAGGTGACCGAGCCGTATGAGGTTTTTGTAGACACTAATTTATTTTATTCAGTTGAAATCATTGAAAGGGAGGAAACACCCCAATTTCCTGAATGGAATTATTATAGCAACAATTATGATGCTGAAGACCGAAGCTATCAATCAAAAAACGGATCAAAAAATCATGTGATTAATCAAACGAATGAGAGGGTTTACGTAGGTTATATAAAATTTCACGATTATTTGAGTATTGATTCGGCAGATGTGTTTTTGGCAAATCGAATTAAAATTCACTCGGCAGATGATGATTTATTGGTGTCTCGTTTAATAACTAAAAATAAAGATGATAAACTGATTCGAACCTTCCTTTTAACCGACACCGCAAGTTCGAAAGGATTGTACACGCAGCTTATTTTGTATCATGGCAGAGAATATACACTACAAACACTTATCGATACGGTTAGTGGTCCATCCAAGCACATACAACATTTTTTTAATACGTTTACACCAAAGGACACCATAATTGGCAAAGATCCATTTTCAGACAAGGCGCAATTGTTTTTCGAGCATGTTTATGGCAGCGATTCTTTGAACAAAGTAAATGCGCTTAAATCGGTTGGAATGATTCTATTTAAAGAAAAAGATGTTGACCAACTCATTGAATTTTATCGCACATTTGAATTTGAAGAAGAGGAAGAGCAAGAAATTCGGAAAAAAATTCTTCGAAATTGTGGTTCTATAAAATCGGACAAAATTTACAAATTTTTAGCCGATGTTTACCGTGAAAACAGCTATAATGTGGCCTTGCAATTTGCGGCAATTAAAGGGTTGGGATATTCAGAAACGATCGAAGCAACGGAGTTAATCAAGACATTAATAGTTGAAAATCCGCCATTTAGTGAAAATATGTCCGGTTTTTCATTTTCGTCTGCGCTCTTTGATTCACTTGAGTTGACAAAAAATTATTTCCCAAGTATTTTGGACTTACTTCAATACAACGAATATGAAGAAGAAATTATGCGCTTAATTGCTCATGGTTATATCGATTCCCTTTATACATTTGATTCGTTTAAATCGGAAAAAAATAGTTTATTGCGAAATGCGAAAATTGAACTAAAGCGCGTTGTTGCTTCCCAAGAAAAAGGTGACAAAAAATCAACAAATTATAATTCATGGCGCGATACAGATTACGATCCATCCAACAAAAATCAATCTGTTTATGCAGAACCACTCTGCAGTTACGGTGAATCCTACTCGCTACTTTGTAATTATTACACCCTCATGTGCGCCTTTAAAAAAGCTGGCACTCCTGAAGTAACTTCCTTTTTTGACGATGTTTATCGCGTGGAGGACAAAGCATTTAAGGCAAGTATTCAATTGATTCACCACAAATTAGGGATGCCTGTGGATACAGCAGTTTTGAACGAAGTAGCACAAGATGTTGAATATAGATCGTGGCTTTATGGTCAACTTTACCGGTTTGACATGTTAAATTTTATGGATCCTTCAATTGATCAGGAAGAACTTTGTTTTGGTAAATTATATAAAAATGGATACGATGATGAAACAGATTCCGTGGTTTTTATCCGCAAAGAGTTTGTAAAAAATGGCTCCGAAGAAGGTTATATTTATTTCTTTAAGCGAAAAGAAGAAAATAAAAAGAATTGGATGATCGATTATATAGGAATGGTGCCAACTGAATTTTCTGACAGCATCTACCAATTTAACTCATCTGTGATCTTGAAAAAAGGACTTGCCTTTATGAATGAGGAGGAACTTGAAAAAACGATCGAACAAACCCTCGAAATGTTTGGCTTAATGGGACGAAAACGAACCGGAGTTGGAAACGAAGAGGACGCGTATTATGGGCTGTTTGATGAGTTTTAATTAACGTTTTAAAAACTTGAATCCTAAAAATTAGTACGTTATAAGCGCATTTTGTATCAAAAAAATAAAATACACCGCCAAAACTGATAAAACCAAGTTTTGACCCAAATCAGAATAATTCTTTGAACGAGGGTGCCGTCGGTTTTTTAGTGCTTTTATAAGCTGTTAGGCGTTCATTCAACGCAGTAAGCGAATTAAACGGTTTTTTTTAATTGTTTTTTTTGAAGCCTTACTGCACTAATTTTTTTAAAAAATCAACTTGATCTTCCAATAATTGTATCGTTTTTTCGTATTGCTGAATTAACTTATCGGGAATATTGATATGATTGATTCCAATATTACCTTCTTGCTTGCAATTATTAAAAATTTGTTTGTGATCAAAACCTAAAACTTCGAGTGGTTGAATACCTAAAATGGCACTAATCTCATTCAGTCGGTTAATGGTTAGCTGTGTTTCACCCGCCTCTATTTTAGAATAAGCACGGGTAGATAAGCCGAGTTGAGAAGCAACATACTCTTGTGTGAAATTTTTAAGCTCTCGAATTTGCTTGATTTTTATTTCTGGCGCATCTATCATTTTTGATGTTTTAAAAGTTCAAAAATAGACATAATAGTTCAAATTAAGAAACTTTAACTTGTTTTTTTTTAGAATCTTGGAATATCTTTGACCAAAGTTGGTTAAAACCATGAGGTACAAATCCTATTTATTTAGAATAGTAATGAGAAACACAACGTGGAGACCACCAGAAAACAAATTAAAAAAGCGAGTGTTCCGAAAATCGTTAAGCGTAGGAAATTAAATTAAATTATTAAATAAAATGAAAAAATTTCTTTTAATGGCAACTATGTTGCTCATATTTGGGGTAGGGCATGCACAAATTTCCGAAATTTTTAACAGCTTAAATAGCGGTGAAGAATTGGTTTTTTATTCAACAAATAAAGGGTGTTTAACAATTTCAAAAAATAATTTTAAACAGAGTTATTCAGAAGGCTGCGCTAAACCTATCAACTTTACAATTAATAACATCAACCTAAAAGATAATAGAATAAATATTAGTATGACTATGCATTATTATGGTGATATGAAGCTTGTGGGATTTTTGGAAATAAAAGACAATGTATTAGTTCTCACTTACGGTGAAAGCGCCACAAGTCAGCAGCAAGTAGATAAATATATATTAAAGTAATCAATATTATTTAGTCAAGAAAACAAATTAAAAAAGCGAGTATTCCAAAAATCGTTAAGAGTAGGAAATTAAATTAAATAAAATGAAAAAGTTAGTTTTTTTGCTGGCAATACTCATGTATAGCTATGCCAATGCTCAATGCGCGAGGGTTTATATAAACGAGCATTTAATGGGCTCTCCAATTTGTTATTTATCAAAAGGAGATTATATAGAATTATGTTTAAATGATAAAGAAGTTAATGGATGTCCTCGTGACCTATACATTTACGATATGGGCTATTCTTCGGGAAGTCAGACATATGAGTTATCTCTCGATAAAGGATGGTCTACACACTACATGACTTTAATGATTAATACAACGACTAAAAGACTCGGATTTATTTTACAAGGTCAGACGGCATTGTATAGCTATTACACGGAAAATGAAATGAAGGAGAGGCAAGAACGGGAAAACAAACAGCGTCAAGCGCAAGAAGCTTTGTATCGTAAAAGTGACCAAGAAAAATATTCGGAAATCGACAAGGCTCTAAGGAGTAATAACTTCAATTTAGTAGAGAACCTTATTGGGGAGCTACATTATCCAAAATCTTATCCAAGATATGAGACTTACATGGAAAAAAATAAGACCCGAAAGCAACAAGAAGATAAAGATTTATTGGTTCAGTTAAATAGTTTAATTGATAGTGATCAACCAGAACAAGCAGCAATTGATTACGTTCAATTGCATTACGAGAATCCATCAATTGAAGGTAAAATTATGGAAAAATTAAAGGAGAAAAACGATGAGTTAAAAACGTCATATCCAATTTCCGACGAACTTCTGCTTGACTTTATTAAGAACAATGGGAACATATTTCGTGATTTTAATACGGGGAAATATAAAATGACGGTGACACCATCCGGAGATGTTTTTATCGATGGAAAAAGTATTGAAACTGACTCTAAACCTATTCACTACAAATCATTCGGAAAGAACAATACTTTTGTAATACCAGTATATTCCGATACAGAATTAGAAATTGATATTTCAAAAGAAAAGACTAACGATCCATACTACTTGGTAGTATCAACTAATAAGAATGTTTACAGGACCTCCAAAGGCGATTACTATGAAGGGAATTTTTTTAAAACGTCTATTTTGAGTTATAAAGTGAAAACTACTTTTAGTAGCGAAGTTAAAAAGAATCACTATCGAGTCGAACAGAAATTTATGGAAACAATTTCAGTCAACGGAATAATCACTGGAAATAAATATAAATCAGAAATAGTTGTTCCAGAAAAACGCTTTAATAAAAGGTGGCCTACCGCTGTAAGGCGATCCCTAGTTGTAACTGTTGGGTCCTTTTTTACTGTTCTTCGACTAATTGAAACATCTAAAATTCCATAAAATGAAAAAAAATGCATTTATACCTCTAATTATTCTTTTGTTTATTGGTTGTAAGAAATACGAAAATGATAAGTTTCTTTCGACATATTCGCCGGAAATGAGGTTAACATCCTCAAGCGAAGAAAATATTTATTGGACCCTAGTTGGTCACACAGACGAAGCTGGACAGGAAACGGTTTTGCCTGAAAACATGTACAATTTGCGCTTCGAGACTGATGGACAAGTAATATTACATTGGGCGCCATACCTGAAATTTGATGATACTTTTCGAGGTGAAGTATTTAGAGACGGCTCATGGAGTTTTAATAGCAATAAAGATAAATTAAATCTCTTTGGGGTGGATCTTGAAATTATTAAACTCACAGTGACGAAACTAGAATTAAAGACAAGCTCAGGTGCAGTATATTATTTTACTAAACAACCTTTGACACCAATCAATAACATGGAAAATGTTGTCAATCAAATACCCATTCCTCTATTAGGTATAGTATCAGATCCATCGATTTATTGCAAGCTTGTTTGGTCTAATTCATTGAATTCAGCGAGTGGAGTATCCTTTAGTGCTGAACTATCATTAAATGGTGATTCAGTTGATTGTTCAATTTCTCCATATGATGCACTACTCGGTAATGCTTATATAACCGACGAGAAGGGTGCCGTTGGAACTATTAGTTTCACAAGAGATTTTGAAAATAATGGATATATTTCAATGTTCATTCGTGGTTTAAAAGGTGGCACAGGATTATATCCTGAAATATTCGTTAATGGTATGAGTGTGGGATATCAATTTGAAGAGATGGTCGGCGGCAGTTGGTGGAGTCGAGTTGAATTTCCTGTAAATGTGACAGGTACAGTTATTATTCAAATAGAAGGCATTGGCCCTGGATACGGCGTCAA
Source organism: Crocinitomix sp. (assembly GCA_044361315.1). Taxonomy (GTDB): domain Bacteria; phylum Bacteroidota; class Bacteroidia; order Flavobacteriales_D; family Crocinitomicaceae; genus Crocinitomix. The sequence continues at coordinate 65,804 of JBIKJA010000016.1, forward strand.
TGGAATTGATGAAATTCGTCAGTGGGAAAAAATTAATTAACTATTTCACCATCACGTTTTAGCTCAGCAAGCAACAGCAAGTAGATAAATATATATTAAAGTAATCAATATTGTTGAGTCAAGAAAAGAAATTAAAAAAGCGAGTATTCCAAAAATCGTTAAGCGCAGGAATTAAGGGTTTGGGAGTTGGTTGAATAGGTAAAAACACACTTTGTCGCTATAGCTATGAGTTATGAAACCCCTTCAGAATACTTTAAACGGAGTCCCGGAAAAACACTTGCGGATTATTATCAACATAGAAAGAAGATCGATAGTAGTTTGGGGGAGGAAAAAAAATTGAATACAGAAAATTTTTCAAGGATACATACACAATCTAATATGAATACACAGGCGTCAAAAAGTGAATTAAGTAAAAGTGCAAAAATTCAAATTACGTTATCCTCTCTCGGAATTATTTGCTTTTTTCTACCTTGGTTACACGAACGAAATAGTTTTTTTTCAGACCATGGATTATCAATAACTGATACACGATTATCAATAACCGGATATGATTTGGAGCTCTTGATCTTTCCCCTCGTTTTTTTAGTAAACGCATTGTTGATAACCTATAGAAAGAGTGAGTTGTTGTTTCTTAGGAATATACTTTTAGCCATACCGCTTGTTTGGTTAATAGTACGTCTTTATCAGATAATTGATATTGTCGGAGGTATTGAGAATTTCAAGTCAGCCGTTAGCATGATTTTAAATTATTCTTCGATGTTGGGGGTTTCGATAAGTTTTGGCGTTGGCTTCTATGGCACATTAATTTGTTATCTACTCCTTCCTTTTATATCCTCCGGTTTAAAAGATAGTTGATTATAATTTTTTGTATGGCATTCTTTTTGTCGAAATCAAATCATTTTTAGAATAATGGTAAAAATCAGCTTTGGTTTTTCGGCGGACTTTGCAATCTTCACTGTTTTCTTCTCCGAATTGGTTGGAAGATCACAAGCCATCAGCATAACAGTTGCCTGAACGAACATAAAACACCTACGGAACAATAAAGAAACCTCGTTGATAGATTTTTAAACCGAGAAAATTTAAGGGAGCTTATAAATCAGCAGCTTTTGCAATTAATTCGGCGACATCCAACACTTGAACGTCGTTTTCTTTATTGAAATTTTTAACCCCGTCGGTCATCATGGTATTACAGAAAGGACAACCAGTGGCAATAATTGATGGCTGAAGTTCGAGTGCTTCTTCGGTGCGCTCAACATTTACTTCTTTATTCCCTTTTTCGGCTTCTTTAAACATTTGAGCACCTCCTGCCCCGCAACAAAGTCCTTTTGCTTTGCACCGTTTCATTTCTACAAATTCGGCGTCTAATTTTTCAATTAATTGGCGCGGTGCTTCGTAAACATCATTCGCACGTCCTAAATAACATGGATCGTGGTAGGTGATTTTTTTTCCTTTAAACGCTCCCCCCTCCACTTTCAACTTTCCGCTTGCAAACAACTCCTCAATTAATTGGGTGTGGTGAATGACATCATAATGCCCCCCCAACCCTGGGTATTCATTTTTTAACGTATTAAAACAATGTGGGCAACCCGTTACAATTTTTTTCACTTCATAGCCATCCAATACCTGAATATTCATCATGGCTTGCATTTGAAATAAAAATTCGTTCCCCGCCCGTTTGGCCGGATCGCCTGTGCATGATTCTTCTGCCCCCAACACCGCAAATTTTACATCGCATTTGTTTAGAATTTTAACAATTGCCTTGGTAATCTTTTTTGCGCGATCGTCAAAACTACCCGAACATCCAACCCAAAATAAAACGTCTGGTGTTTCGCCACTCGCCATCATTTCTGCCATTGTAGGAACTCTCAATTCGCTCATGCTTTTCTTTTTTAAACCTTTACACTAATGCAACGCCCGCTCTTAAGCTTCGTCTTTCCATTTTAACCGATCGGCAGGAGAAAACTGCCAAGGTGCTTGATTATTCTCGATATTGGTATTCATCGTCGCCAATTCAGACGGCATTTTTGATTCTTCCATCACCAGATACCTTCTCAAATCCATAATAATCTCTAATGGATCAATATTTACGGGACAAGCTTGCACACAAGCATTGCAGCTCGTACAGGCCCAAATTTCTTCTTCCGAAATATAATCGCGCAATAAGGATTTTCCATCGTCAAATTTATCACCTTCTTTTCGGATACCTTTCCCTACCTCTTCTACCCGATCTCTCACATCCATCATGATTTTTCGAGGAGATAATTTTTTTCCAGTGATATTTGCTGGACATTCAGAGGTACATCTGCCACATTCGGTGCAGGTATACGCATTTAAAATATTTACCCAGGATAAATCACGCACATCTTTCACCCCAAATCGTTGTGGTGCGGCATTCGGATCAACGGCAGGAACAGCATAAGGATCCGCGTTAGGATCTAACATCAATTTAACCTCTGCCGTTACACTTTCCATGTTGGTGAATTGTCCCTTTGGCACCAATTTCGAATAATAAACATTTGGAAATGCCCAGATAATGTGCAAATGTTTCGAATAGGGCAAATAACATAAAAATGTAAATACCACCAAAATATGTCCCCACCATCCAATGCGTTCTAATAGGTGCAAGGTTTCTAAATCAAGTCCTCCAAAAACTGCAGGGCCCAATTTAGAACTCAATAAAAAATTGTACGATTCGCCCGTTTGCGCTAAATGAATTACTTCATCGGTCCCGTTCATGGTGAAAATGCACATCACCAAAACAAATTCTAAATAAAGAATGATATTTCCATCTAGTTTAGGCCAACCGTTTAATTCGCTTTTGGTGAAACGAGGCAATTTTAATAAGTTTCTTCTTGCCAAAAAAGCAAAAGTCGCAATCAAAGCAAGGAAGGATAAAACTTCGATTAAACTAATGGTAAAGGTATATAATCCGCCAATTTTTGGTTGAAAAAAACGGTGGGTTCCAAAACTCCCATCAATAATAATCTCGATTAACTCGATTTGCGTGATTACAAAAGCCACGTAAATGAATAAGTGTAAAATTGCCGCAATTGGCCTAGCGGTCATCTTAGACTGTCCTAAGGCGACCAACAACATGGTTTTTAGGCGAAGTCCTTTGTTGTCAGAACGGTTTTCTGCTTTACCTAAGCGAATGTTTTTGATGATTTTAGTGACATTGTACCCGAAAAAAGCACCTGATCCTATCAAAACCACTAAAAAAATGATGTTACTTATTTCCATCTGTGATACGATTAAAATTTAGCTAATAATGCAGAAAACTCATAAGTAGCTAATTTGGTTTTCTTCCAAAAACTGAAAAATGGACGTATTTGTTTGGATTGGCTTCCATGTCTTCTAACAAACTCTGGACGGATTGATTGGTCCGCACTAACTCATTATGTAAACTATCCGTTTTCATCAAAAGTCCCAACGAACCCTGTCCTGCATTGATTTTTTGTAAAACTAAATTCAACTCCGATAAGGTACTGGTGGTTTCATTAATCACCGTTTTAAGTCCTGAATTTTTAATGGTATCCGTTATGGCCGTAATGTTGTCAATCGTTCCATTAATTTGATCCTTTTTACTCACCAAGTTGGTTGAGATTGAATTAACATCGGTCAAAATGCGATCCACACGATCTGTTTCTTTGGAAATTAAGATGCTCATATTATTTGCCAAATCCCCAAATGTTCCAATTGCATCGCGCACTTCGTATAAACTTTCGTCAATCGTGTACGCTGCACTGGTATCCCAAAAGGCATTAATCGAAACGATAATCGCCTCAACCGAGCCAATCAATTGTTCTGTTTTATTTTTTAGCGGTAAAAGTTCCTCACTGATTTGATCTTCTAGAGACGGCTGAATACTAGAGGTTAACGTATCGCCTGACTGATAATAAACCAAATTAGCCGCAGGAGTCGTGTTCAAATTTAATTGCAACGCTTTTGTTCCTAAAATATCAGAACTGATCAGCTCGACATTGGAACCGTGTGGAATTTGTAATTCTTTATTTTCAATCGAGAATTTAACCAAAATAATGTTTGGATTTTTAGGATGAAGACCAACATCCACCACCTGTCCCACTTTCAACCCATTCACCTGCACTTCGTTGGAAATCAATAAACCTGATGAATTTGAAAAAGTAGCGTAATACACCCGATCTTCGCCAAAAAGCGATCCGCCCTTGAGGTAATTTACCCCTACAAAAAGTAGCAACAAGCCCAAAACAACCAATAATCCTACCTTAAATTCCTTTGATACTTTCATTTTAAAAATTTACGCTTTTAACTGACGAAGTCATTTTTAATTTAACGCTAAATTACTAGAAAAATTTGGAACCGGTTTACTTCTCGAGCAATTTAATTGCATTTTCAATGGTGATTCTTTCTTTTCCTTGGAATGCCACCACAAAGGCATTTTCAAATCCTTTTGTCCTCAATTCGGTCTTTAATTTGTTGGCATCCTCCAAATTAGTAAAAACTCCGGCGGTATATTTATACAAATCATTGCTAAAATATTCCCACACCGTAATTCCTTTAAATCGCTGATCACTCAGGGATAAATTATCTTTCGAGGTCACAATTTGTACGCGAAAAACCACCCGATTCGCATCTCCCGCATTTTCTACAACAGGGTCAGGGATGCCATAATCAATTGGCTCAGTTTTTTCAATGATTACTGATTGGTTGGCGTTTTCGTAATACACTTTGTATTCATTAAATGCCTCAAAAATTGAATTGGCCATTTTAACTTGGTTCGCCGAGTCGGCTAGAAATTTTTCTTCATCCACATTCGTTAAAAAGCCTGTTTCAATTAACACACTTGGCATAGTGGTTTTGTATAACACCAAAAACCCAGCTTGCCTTACCCCTCTATTTGCGCGGCCAAGGGTAACAAATTTTTTCTGAATTCGTGCTGCAAATTCAATACTGTGATCCAAAAACACACTTAATTGTAATTGCCGTGCAATAATTGCATCAGCCGATAGTTTTTCGTATCGTTTATCCGCATTCTCTTCAAATTCAATTGAGGCATTTTCTCGTTCCGCGATTTTTCCTTGGGCTTCGGTTTTATGCAATCCTAGCACGTATGTTTCGGCCCCAAAGGCGGTGGTTGGGCCTGCATTGGCATGAATACAAATAAATAAATCCGCATTATTTCGATTAGCAATAGCAGCCCGTTCATCTAATTCAATAAAAACATCTGTTTTTCGGGTATAAATCACCTTGATGGATGGGTAACGTTTTTGGATAAAACTGCCCAATTTTAAACCAATCGACAAGGTAACCTCTTTTTCTTTCGAGTGATTTCCATGACAGCCAGGATCTTGTCCCCCATGTCCGGGGTCAATCACCACCGTTCTAATCCCACGCGTCATATTGTCGCTTTGAGACATCCCTAGAAAAGAAAAATTTAGTGCAAAACACAATATTAAAACCCTTGAAATGTTATGTATCTTTGAGCTCATATAATTTAAATAGTATAGATTTGTCAATTTTTTCTAATCTATAGTGCAAAGTTAAGACCAAATATTGCGGATAAACAGGAACATAGCGTTAGTTTTCAATTTGTCATTGTTGATAATGGGTTTATTTGTCTCCAATTTTTCGCTTGCGCAAAACCCACAAACTGGTCAAATCAATAATTCTGGCCTCACAAGTCCTGTTAATTATACGGCTAAAGATTCCATCGTGGCGGACATTCCAGCCAATATTGTGCGGTTGTATGGCGAAGCTAATGTGAAATACGAAGACGTTGATTTAAGCGCAAGTTTAATCGAAATCAACATAAAAACAAACGAAGTTACCGCCACTTATGGGATCGACAGTCTTGGAAATCCTATCGGAAAACCTGTCTTTACCGGCGAAGGACAAACCAGCGAATGCGATTACCTAAAATATAATTTCGAAACCAAAAAAGGATTTATTAAAGAGGTGCGCATGCAACAAGGCGAAGGATACATCCACATGGCCGAATCTAAAGTACATCCCAACGAACAAATTCATTTTAAAAATGGAAAATTTACGACTTGCGATAAAGAAGAACCTCACTTTCATTTCGCCTTAAGCCGTGCCATCGTAATTCCTGATAAACGAATTATTACAGGTCCTGTGTACATGCGTTTGTTTAACATCCCTACCCCACTTGCCGCGCCTTTTGGTTTTTTTCCAAATTCAGAAACTAAAAAAGCAGGCTTAATCTTGCCCGAATTTCAAAACAGCAATCGTTACGGCTTTGGCTTAGAAAACTTGGGCTATTATTTTCCCTTAGGGGATTATTGGGAAACCTATTTATATTCAAGCGTTTATACTACGGGCAGTTGGGCAGGCCAAAACATCACCAACTATTCCAAAAAATACAAATACGTCGGTAATTTTGGCGTCCGTTTTGAACAATTCAGAGGCAAATTTTACGACGATACCAAAACCATTAACAAGTGGACTGTCAATTGGAAACATAACCAAGACCCAAAGGCACATCCTAGTTTAAAATTCTCTACCGACATTCGTTACGTTTCCGACAATACAGCCAAAACGAGTTTAGAGGCCATCAACTCTAATTTTTACAATAACACCTTCAATTCCAGCATAAACGTCAGTAAAATTTGGAAATTACGCAAGTTTAATGGTACTATGGGCTTGCAATCGAGTTTACAACAAAATTCACTCACCAAAAATTACTCCATCGAATTGCCACGCTATAACCTTTCTGTCTCTCGTTTTGATTTAGGGGTATTGCGAAAAAACAAAATTGGATCCAAATGGTACGAAAAAGTTTCGGTTACTTACAGCATGAATGCGCGAAATTTTATCCAAGCACCTGACAGTATCTTCAATTTCAACGCCATCAACTTAGTGCCAGCCTACGCCAAAAACGGAGTCGAACATCAAACCCTTGTACAGTCCAATTTACGAGTGTTTGGGGGAAGATTTGTCTTTACTCCTTCGGCAAATTACCGCGAATTTTGGGACTTCCAATCACAGAACCGCGCTTGGAATCCTATCACAGAAAAAGTGGACACCACCGAAGTAAAAGGCTTTCGTACAGGCCGTGACATGTCGGTTGCCGGAAATGTAAGCTTCAATTTTTTTGGCTATTATAAACTTAAAGGAAAAAGCGCCGTCAAATTTCGCCACGTCGCCTCACCTACCCTTAACTTTACCTATCGACCAGATTTAAGTCAGTTTCAAGAAATCCAGATCGATACCGAGGGAAAAACAACCTTCTATTCGCCTTTCGAACAAAGTTTATACCGCGATGGTGCCCGCGGCGCCTCAGGCAGACTTAATTTTGGAGTAAATAATACCCTCGAAATGAAAAAGCAAGAGAAAAAAGACACCATCAACGAAACCATGAAATCCTTTAAACTCATCGATGCCTTTTCAGCTTCGAGCGGATACGATTTTATGAAAGATTCCTTGCAACTCGGCAATTTCGCCTTAGCCCTCCGAACTTCCCGATTTTTAAACGTATTCAGTTTTCAATCCAGCGCAAGCCTTTCCCCTTATAGCTGGGTGGATTCAACAGGAGTTGGTATTAATGAATATGCGTGGAACGATGGCAGAGGCATCGGTCGAATCCAAAATGCTCAAGGCGTTTTAAACGCTAATTTCAGCAACCAAACAGGACGAGCCAAACAAGAAAAAAGCAACCAATCCGCCCAGCCAGGCCCCGACGGACAAGTCAAAGAGCCCTACAGCATTCCATGGAATTTAAATTTATCGTACAATATCGATTATAGCCGTTTTTCAAAAACCAATGTCTTTAATGCAACTATCGATACCTTCCGCGTCATCCAAACCGTTCGCGCCGATGGAAACATCAACCTCAACGAAAAATGGAAAATCGATTACGCCGTCAATTACGATGTCCAAACCCTCTTAGTAACCAATTACACCATAGGCCTTTGGCGTAACTTACATTGCTGGGAAACCCGACTATTTTACCAACAACTCAACCGTTGGAACCCAGTGGATGGCGGACCTTCCAACTGGAGCATCATGTTACACATCGGCGTAAAAGCAAGCATGTTCCAAGACATTAAGTACGATCATACCTTCACCAATCCTTTTTAAAATTCTTTGGGCGTATCCCCGACATCCCCAACGCGTTGGGGATGTCGGGGTCGCGCTGTCCACTATAGTCCCAGACATCCCGCCTAAAACGCCGGGATCGTCAGGGAGCTGCCGTTCCCATCGCTTACGCGCCCCCGCCTTTCCCCCAAAACTAGAAAAAACTGCATCCTTCAACCCCTATTTCCTACCTCACAATCCATCCAACGGACTTTTCACATGCGATAATAAATTGGTTGAAACTTTCGCGTAAATTTCGGTGGTTTCACATTCGAATGACCTAGCAATTTTTGAATAAAAACCATATCAGTTCCAGCTTCCAGTAAATGCGTGGCATACGAATGTCTCACCCCATGAATCCCTATCGATTTCACAATTAAACGATTCAAAAAATTAAAGATCAAATAAAAAAAAGTTATATTTACGTACTTTCGCTTCAGTTACTTGTGAAACTCAAGATACAGAAGCCTTAATAAAAAACACCCATTCTAAGTGAAAAAAGTAGTATTAACCGAACTTGATTACAAAGGTAATAGGCATATTGCAGTGGCTTTTGAGCGTGATAATGAATTACAGCATCTTTTAAAATCACATTTTCCAAATTTAAAATGGAGTAAAACCTATCAAGTGTGGCATGTTCCTTTTAGTACTCAATTTAAAAAAGAAGTTTTTCTTATTTTGCAGGGCAAAGCATGGATAGATTACAGCAATGAAGCCCCCAAAAAAAATACAGATTCAACCAAAATACAAAAAACGCAAGTCACAATTACATTGCCTGTTTTAACCTGCCAACAAAACGAGCACATAATGCAATATGAAAGGTATTTAAAATCAAAGCGTTACAGCGAAAATACCATAAAAACATATCGCGATGCAATAAAAATTTTTTTACGTTACTTTCAATTGAAAGACCTAAAAGAGATTTCAAATGAGGATATTATAGCGTTTAATAATGACTACATTTTAGCCAACAAATATTCTAGTTCTTACCAAAACCAATTCGTAAACGCAATAAAATTGTTTTTTGATAAAATTCAAAACAAAAAATTGAATCCAGAATTACTTCACCGACCAAGGACAGCGCGCAAATTGCCAAATGTATTGAGCAAAGAAGAAGTGAAAGCGATTTTGGAAAGTACCACAAATTTAAAACACAAAGCAATGTTGAGTTTGATTTACGCTTGCGGATTGAGAAGAAGTGAGTTGTTAAACTTAAAGCCCATTCATATAAATTCGGATAGAAATATACTCATAATTAAACAAGCAAAAGGAAGGAAAGACCGCATAACACCGCTTGGCGATAAAATTATTAAACAATTAAGAGAATATTATAAAGAATATAAACCAAGTGTTTGGTTGTTTGAAGGTCAAAAAATAGGCATTCAATATTCTGAAAGAAGTTTAGAAGAGTTACTTAAAGCTGGAGTCAAAAATGCGAACATTAAAAAACCTGTCACCCTTCATTGGCTCAGACACAGTTATGCTACCCATTTATTAGAGAGTGGAACTGATTTGAGGTACATTCAGGAGTTGTTAGGACATAATAGTAGCCGAACAACTGAGATTTATACACACGTAAGCACCAAGAATTTACAACAAATAAAAAGTCCTTTCGATGATTTATAAGTTATTTTGGTATATTTGAGATAATAAAAAATAAACATCAATCAAAACTGAGTAAAGCTAACGGAATTATGACATGTTAACTCATTTTTTTGTTTAAAAACTGAGTATATATATAAGTTAGCTTCAATAACTTAAAAAAACCAAGAAATAATGTAAATTTGACACATGGCAATAATAGACGTATTAAAATATGATGGTCCAAACAACGTGTTAGTTTGGAAATGGCGTTCTTCTTCTAATCAATCTCGTGAAGAAGAATTGCGTTATGGCACTCAGTTGGTCGTTAATCAATCGCAGGAAGCATGCTTTATAAAAGGAGGACAAATGCTTGATGTTTTTGGTCCAGGCACGCATACACTTTCTTCTAAAAACCTTCCGATACTATCCAGTATTATTGGATTAGCATTTGGTGGAGATAGCCCATTTAAAGCAGAGGTTTATTATATCAATAAGGCTGTTTCTATGGATGCTAAATTTGGTCTAATTCCTTTTAATATGATTGAGCCCAATTTCAGGATTCCAATTCCTGTAACTAGTAGGGGAAGTTTTGCATTAGCAGTAAGCGATAGTAAAGTATTTTTAAATAAAATTGTTGGAACTGTAGCCGATTTTGAAACCAGAACTTTATCGCAATATTTTAGAGGAGTTATTACAGAGGCAACAAAAAATGCTATTACCAAAATAGCGCACGAACAAAAATTAAGCCCATTAGAACTTGAATCCATAGTATTTGAAGTCGCAAATGCTGTAAGAGGGCTTTTGGCAAACACAATACGAGATTATGGGTTGGATTTGAGATTGTTTAATATTGAAGCAATTCCAATTATTGACGATGACCCTAAGGTTAAGAAAATAATTGAAGATTATCAACGTATCATGTCTGAGGATACTCAGGAAAGGATGAGATTAAAAAGACGAGCTGATAATCTTGAAGTGTATAAAGTGGAAAGGAGCTTTGATACATCCGAGAAAGTTGCTGAAAACATGGGTGGGGGGCTAGGTGAGGGTGGTAATTTGATTGGAACTATGATAGGCATGGGAATGGTAAATCCTATTGCAAACCAGATGGGAAATATCATGCAAAACAATACTCAAGCAACAAACCCCAACAATAACTCTCAAGTTTCTAATGATGATATAATTAAACTGCTTGAACAACTTGGTAAATTAAAAGCTTCAGGAATTCTAACTGAAGATGAATTTAACAATAAGAAAAAAGAATTATTAACTAAAATTAAATAAGCTAAGCCATGGAAATAATTATTGGATTAATAGTCGGTATTGGATGTGGATTAATAGTCGGTATTGGATGTGGACTTTTTATAATAAATGATGCAAAAAAAAGAAATATGAGCACAGGTTGGTCATTGTTAGGATTTTTACTAGGTGTCATAGGATTACTGATATATATAATTGCTAGGAAGCCTATCGGATACCAAGAAGTAATAAATAATAGCAATAATAATAACAATTACTCGCAAAATCCAAATAACGCAGTAAATATTCCTGATACATGTCCGCACTGTAAGAATCCAAACATAAAACGAATAAGATTATGCGAATGGTGCGGAAGTCAAATAATATAACGAAAATTAGTTAATCTATGGCAAACGTAGTTCTTAAAAAGAATCTTTCAATAGATGGAATTATGCAAATATTGGAAAAAGGTTTTCCGAATTTTGTATTTAAAAAAAAGAGTCCTTTTTTAATTGAATGCAATACAGGATTGGGTGGTAAATTTAATATTAATGTTACTGGTGTAACTATTAATGTTATGCCTAAAATACCAATTTTATTGGTATTAATTCTGGTGTTTTCCATAATTGGAATATTTTTAATTATTGGAATGCAAAAAAACCCTACTGCGGTAGCAATTGCAAATTATCTTAATGAAAACCAAGATAATTCTGAAATGCCAATTAACATAGCAACTGAAATCCCAGATACCTGCCCCCATTGTAAAAATCCAAATTCAAAGAAGATAAGATTATGTGAATGGTGTGGTAATCAAATAATTTAAAAAATAACTCACATGAACTGTCCAAATTGTAAAAACCCTATTCAAGAAAGCTCCTCTTTATGTGAGTGGTGTGGTAATCCAGATAATAATAACTCAGGAACACCGATTATTAATGAAGTCCAGAATTTGAATATATCAAATAAAACTATTATAAAATCAAAAAATAATATTACATATAGTATTCCAGGTATAGCAATTTTATTTATTTGGGTTCTAGGAAATTTAATTTCAGAAAGAGATAAACATGCCATCTTCAATATGGATGATTTAAGCCCAATACTAATCATTGGATTGATTATTTTAGTTATTGGCTTAATTATAAAATATAATAAAAAAATGAAAAATGAAAAATAGCTTTTTAGTTTTAGGAGGGATTCTTATCCTGATTAATACAGTAGTAGGATTGATTTTTAATTCTTATAATCCATTTAATATGGTAATGGCTGATATTAGCATTCTTTTATCAACCGCATTAATTTATGGCGCATACACAAGTAAAATGGCAGATGGTTTTAAAATTGGCTTTACTGTTTTATTCGCAATAACTGGTTTAATACGATTTGTTTGTTCTGTTATTTCACTAGAACAATTTAAAGACAATATGGCTTTTTTAGTTTTCATTATTTTTTTAGCAATTGAAGGACTAAGTTTTTTTGTTGGAAGTAGTTTGAAAAATAAATAGTTACTGCAGCTAACAGCGTGTAAGCGATATTGCCTTGCCGCAGGCGCAACACAAGTCAACATCGCCTACACGCAAACCGTCAGGCTGTGAAAAAACTAGTATTTCCATAAAAAATCGTACAAAACAGACCTTCAATTAAGCGTTTTCGGCTTTATTTAACCTATCCATTTTTATGCAACTTGTGCAAAGTAAAAAGAG
>JBIKJA010000003.1:0-248074 GCA_044361315.1 Crocinitomix sp.
CATACGAGGATAAAAAATAATACCCCTAAAAAATATTTTAATCCAATTAATACGAATACCAAAAATAAACCTATATTTGAATTATCCCTGTACTAAATAAGGGGGGAATTATATAATTATGATCAGGGTATTCATACTATTTTTAAGTTTGGTAGTCTCACTCAATCTAGCGGGGCAGCAGACCAGAAAGAGTAAGTTGGGCGATTGGGGTATATCTACTCCTAGTGATGCGACCCGTATTGCTCCCGAGTTAGAAAGTAATGGTAAAAAGTTAGTTGATGATAAATCAATGCTGGTTGTATCATTTTTATGGTGGCATATAGCGACACCAGCAAACTCTACATTTCAAATAATAGCTTCTACGTTACGTAAGTCCGTCACATATGGAACAAATTCTCAATTTGCTAATGGTAAATATATATATGTTATTGGTGATCGAATTACTGGTGAAGAAAGTAAAGGAAAACCAATTGTTTTTTGGCCGGTTTATATAGTGCCAATAACATCAGCTCCCCCTAACAGCACATTTAAAGTCGGAACTTCTCCAGTTTTATCAATGGAACAATTTAAACAACTTCAAGAACCTAAAGAAATTCCAGTCAGTAACCTCACGCATCTCAAGAAGGAAGCTGTGGCTTTGACATTAACTGGAGAAGGAGCAGTTTCGGAGCTTTTGGAAAACTTAGATGCTCATTATATAGAACTTCGGAACAAGTATCTGCAAACCACTAAATCAATAGATGAGAAAATTTCTATATTGAACGATCAAAATGCTACTCAAACTCAGGTCATAGAAAACGAGAAAAATAAATTAAATGCTTTTAACAAAGTATTAGATGATTTAGAAGGCACCAAGTCAAATGTTATCTCTGATTCCAAAACCATCTTTAAACTTGAGAAAATAACAGGGGTTAGTAATATTTCTCACGCATTTCTAAGGATTACAGAACAAAACGATGGAGTTCATGCTCTTTTTATTTACCAAACTGGTGATTATATTGAGGTAAAATCTTTTGATTACCGAGGACAGCAAAATGAGCGCAAGAAAATGCTTAAAATTCTAAAAAAAATCCAAAAATCAGGATTAAAACCAAATTCGATATCTCGTAGTGAAATATCAGAATATACTAATGCTAGTGTTGGACTATCTGCGATGGAATTATTATCTAAGAATAACAAGGAAATAGATCTATTGAAAAAAGAGCTATTAGAAAACGATCCTGAAAAAATTGTGCTACTAAAAGAAGCAGATAAAACGAAATTACTTGCGATGAAACAATATTATGAAGTTGATTTTCCGGCCTTAAAATCTGACTACAAATCTCGTTTAGCTAAAGCAATTGAAATCGACAAAAAGAATCAGAAAGATTACGATGCGAAATTAGTCAAATATGAAAAGATAGCGGGTGAAAACACCAAAATGCCAACTCAAAGCGAGGCGAGAAATTATTTCAACCAATTTAAAATAGCACTAAAAGACCCTTACAGTGCTATTTTAGAAGATTATAGAATATGGACAGCTAAACGGACCAATGAGGAATACCCGTGTATAAAGCTTGTTGCACTTGGAGTTCGCGCAAAGAACAGTTGGGGCGCTTATAATAAAACTGACTACTGGGTTGCTGTAAAAGATGGGAAATTGATTGACTATGGAGACACCGACGATTGGGGGTATATGGGCGATGGGCTGCTTACAATAGCACTTCATGCGAGTAATATTAGTTGTGAAGGAATTGGAGCTGTAAAGCCTGTACAACCTACAAGTGAGGCAGATAAAATTTCTGCACCCATAATGAAAGAATTTAGCTTCAGTTATTCAGAATAAATCTTAGTATGTTCATCTTGTTGTTTCTTTAAAACTACAGTTGAAGGTTCAGTCGCATTCATTCTATTCAAAGTTAAGACACTTATCTTCGCAATCACTTGTCCCAATGAATGATTTGATATGCAGCAATTGTTTGATGTCACGAAAGAAAATATTCACCTGCCATCTGCTTTTGTATAACTCTCCGATGGTATTAGGCGACCAATTAAATTGATTTGTAATGAGTTCAATGACTTGATTGTTTTCTTCATCCCAAAGGGATACGCATCTTAATTGACCGGGATACTTGCTTTTGGACGATTCATTTTTTAAACAGATAATCTCACCCTTTAAAATATGCTGGTGTGCTACCTGAAAAATTTAGGAGATAATCCGAAATCGCTGATTAAATAACGTTTCATGCAATTATTTTATAAAATAATCGAATAGTGTCATTTATACAATTTTATCCGTTTTTATATGCATTTGTCCGAATTTAACCACATTTATTCGGTTTAATTCGTTTTAATTCGCATTTATCCGTTTTTATTCGTTTTATTTCATTAAATAATTTGATCAAAAAAGGTGCTTTTTAGCTGGCATGTTCAGTTGATTTTTGAGACCAATTTTTATTATGTGGCATGATCGTACAACTGCATGAAAAAATGGTATTTAGGGTATTTTCACACCAAGGTATTTATAGAAAAAAGAAAGCAATATTTTTCCTTTCCAGCTATGAATACGTTCGCTATCATTTATGTTTACAATTGTTATCATATCTCCACAAGTGTCAAATTGAAATTTTCATCAATAAAGAGTATTACATCATTTGTGAGTTCACGAAGTCTCAAAATTGCATCGGTTTTTTGTTGGCTTTGAAAACATCTTGGATCATATAAGAGTTTATTTTCTTCAGCCTCCACATTCGATACAACTTTACCTTTCAATAGGTATTTAACAGAAACGTGACCCATAAAATTGAATTTGACACCTTAAATTTACCCAAATATGCATCTTCAAAAATAGATAAAAGGATCGTAATTTATACTATAATGCCAAAGAAAAAATTTTGCGAATTAATAATCCAACACCCTTTCCAAATCCTTATAAAAGTTTGATTTTTCGACCCGTGAGGTCACAAAAAAAAAGGGGGGGGGGTAACTAGCTGGTTTAAAGTTGTTACCATTTTTAACTTCCCCACATGTTCCCCATAATTATTTCAGAACCTCTGTATTTGGTTCTGTCGCATTAATTAAATCTGATTTTAAATTATTGTTTCACCAATTTCACCGTTTCACTTCCGTTTTCGGATTGAATTTCTAGAAAGTACATCCCATAAGTAAAATCACTCAAATCGAGTTGGGCTTGGTTAACGCCTTTTTTAGTAGCTAACACTGCACCATTAACTCCAAAAAGGCTGTAAACAAATGATCCTTCTAATGTTATTGTTACTAGATCTGAAGTTGGGTTAGGGCTGACAGAAATCTTCTTCAGAGAGATAAAACAACTGCTTACCGTATTATCGTGCCGGGGTATTTTTAGAAAAAGGGTTTTGAAAATGCTAATATCTATTATGATGAAGAATTAATTAAAATAATATGAGGCGGAAATTCATTTGGCACTGTTTTATATGAAATACAATCAAGTACGTTTACATGGCTCAATTGCCAACTTACCGCCCATGATTTTTTGGGAACAATGGGAACTTGGCAATATTAAAATGATCGCACACCCCAAGAATTTACAAATAAAAAGTCCTTTCGATGATTTATAAGTTATTTTGGTATATTTGAGATAATAAAAAAATAAACATCAATTAAAACTGAGTAAAGCTAACGGAATTATGACATGTTAACTCATTTTTTTGTTGAAAAACTGAGTATATATATAAGTTATAGCCAATGGTAGGACGACCGTTCCAAAGACGACCGACCAAAATTTAAACATAAAACCAAAGACAAACCATTTTGACAGGTGACCAACATACAGACCATATTCTAACGAGACAGAGAGTAAGCCGACACTCAAGCCGACCCGATGTTTTTTATTTTTTTCCCCACCGCACTTTTTTAAAAACAATTTTAGCCAACCGCACAAGTGGCACATTGGGTTTTGCCCCGACACACAAAGCCGACCCTTCGGCAATAACAAAAGAGCCACTTTTTTGCCAACGCACCTATAACAACAATAAACTTGACACGAATAGCATGTTGAAAAATATGTTCAATATATTGCACCTTTTAAAAGTGAAATTTATATCTTTGACGCACTAACTAATTTAACAGCGGGGGCAACGCTATAAATTCTGCACATAGACAAATGAGACCAAACAAAATTGGACAAGTAGCAAAGTTTCATACACCGCTACCAGACGAAAATCCCAACCAACTTTACGTTGTTTTAGAAATTATCGAAGACGATGAAAGACCAAGGGCTGACATCAAAGCCTTAAACACAGGACTTTCCTTCCCTCCCATTAACACAGTAAAGTTAGACGACCTCGAAGTTGTAGAGGTTGACACTGCTGACCTTGTTGGACACAATGTAACTATCAACAAAGCCGACTATTCACAAGCAACTGGAAAAGTTGTAAAAGTAAGTGAACAGAAAATTATGCTTGACTTGACCAAAGGGGTTAAAGGAGTTGAAACAAATGTTTATCTAACTATTGAAGACGAGAACGGTAAAGAACATACAGGAACTCTTTTTGTGAATTAACAATCAATTCTATGAAAGCAGAATTATCAGCAACAGAAGAACAAATTAAAGATTACCGACTAAAACTTGGTGACAAGATTAGAATTGTTCGTGAGAAAAGAGGATACAGTCAAGAACAATTGGCAGAAAAAATGGATATAAACCGTTCTACCATTTCAAAAATTGAAAATGGAAAATTTGGAATTACAGTTGATTACTTAGTTCGTTTTTCAATTTTTTTGGATTATGAATTTAAGGTAATAGAAAGATGAAGAATTTAAATGTTTTACCAAATCAAAGAAATTTAAATTGAGCAGAAATAAAGAAATGGCAATTAAAAAAGCGAGCAAACTCACATTTATAGATTTATTTGCTGGTTGTGGTGGCTTAAGCGAAGGCTTTCTGCAATCGGGCAAATATGAAGCTTTGGCTCATGTAGAATGGGAGATGCCAATGATAACAACACTAAGAAAGAGATTAGTTGAAAAATGGGATCATTCAGAAGAAGATGTTTTAAAAAGAGTAATTCATTTTGACATACAAAAAACAGACGAATTAATAAAGGGAAAATGGGAAAATGAAACATTGAATTCGTATTCTTCAACTAATCATGAAGTAATAAAACAAAAAGGATTGCGGGGTTTAATTGGTAAACAAAAAGTAAATTTAATCATAGGAGGTCCTCCATGTCAGGCATATTCGATTGCGGGAAGGGCTCAAGATAAAAATTCTATGAAAGATGATTATCGAAATTATCTTTTTGAAAGTTTTGTGAAAGTGGTTGATGAGTTTAAGCCCGAAGTTTTTGTTTTTGAAAATGTACCAGGATTATTAAGTGCGATGCCAGGAGGTAAGCCTGTTGCAGAAAGGATTTACGAAGCATTTAATGAGGTGGGTTATGAAATTAGGAAACCTGAGTTACTTAATAAATCTGTTTATACAGCTTCTGAATTAGGGGTTCCTCAAAAAAGAAACAGGGTTATCATAATTGGAGTAAAGAAATCTACCAAAATCTCATTGGAAGAACTATATAATGAATTAGACAGTCTTAAGAAAAAGATAAAAACTAAAAATGTACAAGATGCAATTGGTCATTTGCCAAAATTTAAGCCTTTAAAAAAACAGAAAAAGGTAAATGGTAAAAATATTTCTCATGAATTGGTTAAAGAAGGCAACGTGAAATTTCACGATGCTAGATTTCATAACGAAAGAGATGTAGAAATTTTTAGAAACTGGCTTAAAAATGAAATGAACAAAAGCTCGTCTCAAAATAAGATCTCCTTTTATAATGATTTAATGGGGAAAAAATCAAATCATGCAAAATACAGAAATCTAGAATGGGATAAACCCTCGCCAACTGTTGTTGCACATTTATACAAGGACGGATTAATGTTTATACATCCTGATGTTAATCAGGCAAGGAGTATTACCGTAAAAGAGGCTGCACTATTACAATCATTCCCTGATGACTTTGAGTTTATTGGAAGCCAAGGATTTGCTTTTAAAATGATTGGCAATGCTGTACCACCTGAAATGGCAAAAAATATTGCTATTGCTATTTCACAAAAACTAAAATCTAAATGAAGAAGTTGAATATACTAGTAGCCTGTGAAGAAAGTCAGGCAGTAACAAGGGAATTAAGGTTATTGGGACATAACGCATACAGTTGTGATTTACTTCCTTGTAGCGGAGGTCATCCAGAATGGCATTTTAATATAGATGTATTTGAAGTGATAGAAAATAAAGGTGGGTCATTACAAAATGGGAAAAAAGTCAAAATAAAAAACAATTGGGATATCATGATTGCACATCCTCCTTGCACCTATTTAGCTGTAAGCGGTGCACAATGGTATTATCATCCTGATGACAAACATTTACCAGTTGTAAACAGACGGCCCCATCCGAAATATCCAAACAGAGCAAAAGACAGAGAAGAAGCAGTTGAGTTTTTTATTGCCTTGGCAAATGCACCCATTGACAAAATAGTTATTGAAAACCCGGTTGGTATAATTAGTTCAAGATTTCGAAAACCTGATCAGGTTGTTCAACCTTTTATGTTTGGAGATGAAGCAAGAAAAACAACTTGCTTATGGCTGAAAAATTTACCAAAATTAGAACCTACAAATATGGTTGGTGAAGGCGAAAGAATTTATTTTAAAAGTGGCAAGAGCCAACCAAAATGGTATTCAGACGCCTTTGTTAAATCAAAATCACATGAAGAAAGAAGAACAATGAGAAGTAAGACATTTATTGGAATGGCGAAAGCCATGGCTGAGCAGTGGACTAGAAATTTAAACACTAATGACAAAACTTAATATTAATGATGGATTAAAGAACATAAATAATATTAAAGAAATTAAAACACGAAAGAGCACCGCCTATAGGCGGTGCTCTTTTTTTATACATAAAAGCGCATGAAAAAATTGGATCAAAAAAAGTTTAACATCCAGCTTGGCACTGTTGTCAGAAAGCTACGTGAAGAACGAGAGTTATCAAGAATAACCCTTGCTGAAATTTCTTTTGTAAACGAAAAATATATTGGCAAAATTGAAAGGGGAGAATCAAGTCCTTCATGCTTTATACTTAAAAAATTATCTATAGGCCTTAATGTCGAATTGTCAGAAATTATTAAAACACTATGAAGTTAGAAGACTTTTCATATAATTATTTGAAACAAAACTTCCCTGTAGGTTTTGAAAAATGGTATTTAGAAACTGAAGGTTTTGATGGTTATGTTGAAATAAGAATCCCTGATATAAACATAAGAGAAAAAATTAAATCAGTTGCAAATAAATTAAGAGATAAAACATACAATTTTACTAATAATGACCTAGAAGATATTAAGTGTTTTATTAAAAATACTGATAACATTTTTCATTCCTCACAGTGGACAGCAAACTTCAACACAGATATCAAATTGAAAAGTGGTGCGGACTTAGATCACGTTTTTTTATTTAATAAAATCAAACAAAGTTCAAATTTTGCAGCTTCGCAGCTTAATAATATTTTTGAAATCAAAACATACAATGCACACTTGCCACATTTATATAGTATTGTCAAAAATGTACAGGATGAATATAATTACCCGGTGTTCTATCCTCATTGGCAGGCAATTTATAAATGGCTAAAATATAAAAATGAATGTAGTTACGATCAGCTAACACAATTCTATATTGATTTTGTTGTGCCTGACGATTCAAATAAATATAAGGCCTTCGGCTCTTCTATAAATGTTTTTCACATCGAATACTTAAGATGGTGCTTGAACACAAACCAAGGTTATAAGAAAACCGAAGTATCAAGACGTCTTCTTAAAAAATGGCATTACGACAACGAACAATTTTTAAACGAAATACACACTCCAATGCAAAAAATGGAATACATAAACCTCGATAAATGGAGGTTATTAAACGAAACACTTTTCAAAGCATATATTGATTGCTTCAAATTCCTTGCAAATAAACAAGAAAATGAACCTGCAAAGGCTATGGTTAAAGCCTTGACTTTGCATGGTATCCTTATGAAAGTGAATGAGGGTGACTACACAAGTTTTTATACTATAGCACGTGAGTTAGGCATTTATTATCAAGATGCAAATGACCTCTTTATACTAGGTGATATTGCTCAAAAGTATATTGATGGCCAAATTTCTTATAATGATTATCTAAAATATTACATACTAAATACGGAATTTCTTATTAACGGTGAAGTAGTTCATCCTTTTGAGGAAATTTTAAATACCCTTAAGAATGGACCATTAGCTATTGATACTATTGTACAATTGTGTGTAAAATGTATACCTGTAAATAAAAGAGCTGCCAATGCTACTGATAAGTTAAACACATTTATAAGAAGAGCTGTAGACGCAAATCTAATCAAAAAAGAAGGAGACAAATATTCTACAGTAAAAGATTTCAAACTTACCGAAAATGCTATAACTAAAAGCGGCCTTGACAAAGTTGCTTTTGAAAATAAATTTGTGGGTACAGGAAAAACTAAGCAAGAAAATATTGTGAAAGAAATGATAAACAGAAGCATACCTCCAACTATTTTAGATGGCAGTGCAGGTAATCCAACGCATAACGATAGCAAAAGGAATGATAACAAATATCCTCTAAATCAAATCTTATTCGGCCCTCCAGGGACAGGTAAAACAGATGCAACGGTTGAAAAAGCCTTAGAAATTTTAGACCTGAAAACAGATGATAGAACAGAAAACAGAGAAATTTTCAGAGGTCTGCTAAATAAAAAAATATTCTTTGTTACTATGCATCCGTCATACAGCTATGAGGATTTTGTGCAGGGTATAAAACCTAAAACATCTAAAGATGGTGCACTTCTTTTCGAAAGTAAACCTGGTATTTTTAAAGTTGTTTCTGAATTAGCCACAAATATATTCGAAGATGAAGGTGAAGTATTTGACAGTGAAGTTAACAACAAAGATCTACTTCGCATATTTTACTTTCTTTCAAAGTTTAATACCAAAGACGATAAAAAGGCTTCAAATTATTTCGGTGCAAATACATATAGCAATACATACAAAATAATTGGCGAGAAATTTAGTATTAATCCAAATACAATTAATAATCATGTTGACAAATTTGATTACTTAGCATCAGATGAACGTGCAGGATGGAAACCAAGAAATGGGAGTGATGATAAGCTAGATAATAGCGAAATGTGGCCATACAATGATATATATATTGAATTAAAAGATAAATCATTTGAGCAAATAAAAGATGTAATTAAATTAATTGAAAAAAAGACAGAAACGAAAGTTAAACGAACAGAGGATAATACCAATTATGTTTTAATACTTGATGAAATAAACAGAGCCAATATTTCAAAAGTTTTTGGCGAACTAATAACTTTGCTTGAAGAAGATAAAAGAATAGGAAAAGAAAACGAACTATCTGTTACTCTGCCATCAGGAGAAATATTCTCGGTTCCGCCAAACCTTTTCATTATTGGGACAATGAATACAGCAGACAAATCCATTGCACTTGTCGATATTGCTTTAAGAAGAAGATTCCAATTTATACCTGTTTATCCTGATTCATCTATTATTACTAATTTTTGTAAAAGTGCTGATAAAGCTGACAAGGCTTTATTTATGGATTCACTTAATACAAGACTTAGAGTTGATAAAGGTGTTGACTTCCAGATTGGACATGCATATTTTCTTAAAGCCAATTTACTAGCTGATGTTATAAATGAAAATGTGATACCACTTCTTACAGAGTATTACAGAAATGACTTAGAGAAAGTTAAAAAACTACTATCAGATTTAGGAAAGCCGCTTGATGAAGACTATTACACCAAAACAGGTTTACTAAAATACATTGGATAGTTATGGCAATACCAATAAATCTTTTTGAGTTTGTAAAATATCCTTGGGCCAGTTCCGAGGAACTTAAGATTATCAGTGCAAAAAAAATGTTTTCTGACGACCTTGAAAAGGCACTTGATTATATATGGATAGATAGGAAAAGGTTTATGCCTTCTGAAAATTTATACTATGAATCAAGTTCAAAAAAACAACGCTTTATTGATTTTAGAAAAAATGAAATTGTGCCAAGAAACTGGATAGGCACAATACATGTAAGAAGTAATGACGAAGAGTATGCAATAAACTTATTACCAAAAATATTTTATAAAGAAAATCACAATTACACCACCAAAGAAACAGATAGCATATTTGCTCATATTTTATGGTGGCTTTCAGGCAGCGAAAAGCAGAACTACTCTACTATGGAGAGCTCACTTGGTGCATTAGAGTCTGACTTTTTAGAAATATTGGTCTTTATGTTTTCAAGTTATACTCTTGAAATATTTTCCGCTACATCTTATCACTATTATGACACAGTAAATGAAGAACTTGAAACAGTAAAAGGGCAAATAGATTTCAATAAATATGTTCAGAATTACGTAGTTGGGAACAGACATAAATTGCCTTGTATTTTTGATTCCTTTCAGTATGACAACCAGTTTAACCGCATTGTGAAATATGTAAGTACAATTCTTAAAGACTTTACTAAAAACAAACAAACAAAGCGCAACCTCGAAGAAATTCTTTTCATTTTAGATGAAGTGGAATATACAACCACAAGACCTGAAGATTGTGATAAAGTTGTTTTAAACCCGATTTACACTGAGTTTAAAACGATACTTGATAATTGCAAAATGTTTCTTTCATCCTTATCGATTTACAAATGGAAAGATGACTACAGTGTTTTTGCCTTATTAATTCCAAGCGAAAAACTATTTGAGAATTTTATTTTCTCTAGTCTTAGACAAAATGCTATCCCCCAAATTTCAAATGTTAGCAGAACAAGACCCGGTAGAACTCATTTAGTAAGACAAGCCCCAAGCTTGGTAGCCAACAGATACAATATGATAAATGATATTGTTGTCAAACTTCAGGATAAGTCATACATCCTTTTTGATACCAAATACAAGAAAATTTACAACACGAAACTTCAAGAAGAAGAAGATATTGACCCTGTTTACAATATATCACAAGCTGATATATACCAAATGGTATCATATGCAGTTGGTAGTGGAATTTCAGATATTGGATTAATTTATCCGGCTTTGCCTTTTGAGCCTCAAAAAAATGAACTACCTGTTTACGAAATACAAGATGAATTTACGAATGACACAGTAATTAGAATCCATCCTTTTAAGGTGGATATTGTGCATAGCGATGGTTTAGAATTAGAGGTTTCAGGTAAACTTGAAAATTTATTTGAATCGGCAAATCAAAAGTTGGTCAAGCAATTGAACGATTCTGTTAAAGCAATTAAAAACATTTAATATGAATTTACCTGAAGAATATAAAAAATTAATCGCATTAGGCATTGATAAATCTGCAAATCTCCCTGATTTAAATGATATGACAGACCGAGGACAATATCCTATGAAACCTTGGACTGCTTCTAAAACCTGTGGCACTATTGCATTAATAAAAAAGTACAATATAACAGACGAGGAAACATTTGTTGAAAAATTTCAGATAGAATCTAAAATTCCGCTTGAGGTTTTAACAAATCAAGTATATGAACATCAAACAAAATATTTTGGCAAGTATAAATACGATAAATCAATAATTTTTAAATACATATACTGCTGCGTAGTAATTAATAGTTTAATGGGCAATTCAACAGAAAGAAAATTTGACAGTTGGGCTCAAAATAATGGCATAAAATTAAAAGAGCCAAATCATCTTATGGATGAAAAATTTCATACTGACAGATTAGAAGTTGATGCTTCGGGTAAAGTAATTAGTTTCATTTCAATTAAACCCCAAAGTTTTTACTCAAACTTCATGCAGTACACTGATGTTTTTGCAGGGTTGCAAGCGATTTCTAAACTGACAGGTTTACCTTGGAAAATATATTATAGAGAAGATAACGTTTTTAGGAGGATTCAACTAATTGATTTATCACAAGAAAGGCAATTGTTAATTATAAAATGGGCTCAAGATTATTCTAAAGAAGAACTCGATGAAATTCTTCCAATACTAAAAACCTTATAATTATGAATAGAAGAGACACTGAGAGAAATCACCCATATGCTAATGAAGTATTTTCTTATTTAAATATCTTTGATATTCAGGGTTTATTAAAGGAAGACGATGTTTACAAATGCGGTATAGAAGCATATCAAGTAGAAGATTTTAATTCAATTCGTTTTGATTTGCTAAAACCACAAGAAGAAAAAGCAAGATTTATATTTTGTGCTCAGCTAGGTGTACCTTACTATATAATTATAACATCTGAGGCGAGTGGTACCTACCAATTTTATGATACTGTTTTAACTAATGGTATTATCAATTATGTATTAAAATATAATTTTACAAAAGCTAATTTTATCAATTGGTGGCGTTCACAACAAAGCTTTAACCAGAAAAAAGCAATGTACAATGCAGGTAGTAGAATAGCTCAAAGTATTATTGATATTGATCTTTTTGGTAACTCATTGGCATGGGGTGTGAATATAGATGGCTTTACTTATGATACACAAACAAACAGAGTTGTTTCAATTTATGAAAAAAGAATATGTACATATAAGCCACCATATACAGTAGACAATTATGATCCCAATAGATTTTTTCATGGTACAGCAAACCGTTCTGGAGACTTTCCTTCATGGAACATTTTGTTTGAGCTAACTAAAAAAATGAATGTTTCGCTATTACTTTTTACATTTGACACAAGCAGTAATAAAAAATTGGGTGCCTCCAAAATTATAGGGATTAGTCAGCAATCAGGGCTTTCGTATAAGCAGAATATAAAACCAAATTTGAATTTATTTATTGACAACTTACCCAATATTAGAAAATGGGTAAATGAAAATATTTAAAATACCCCACGCAATTTGCAAGCACAATTAAAAACCGCACAAGGAGATAAATTTCGCCTTTAGTCTGCTGTTGACAGAAGTGAAGCTAGCCCACGTTTTGGGTTTTTATGGGTTTTCAATAAATTTAGTGGTTTTTGGTCCTTGAGTTTTTTCAATAATCGTTTGATTATTTCTGTTGGTTGACCAAATTTGATCTATTAAGTTTTATTTTTAGTTTACTTAAGGTCATGTTTGTTGGTGAAAATCCAATTTTCTCCAAATCTAATTTTCCTAAAAAATAGCTATAAACCGAATGGGATTATCCCTCGAAATTCGATCTTCGAAAGAGCTAAAACTGATTTGATCTCTTGCTTTACCTTGTTTGTGTTGCCTCATTAAAGACACAAAATTGTGAGGTAGTTTGCAAGGAAATTTTTGTATATTTAAGAACTAATTAGTGTTGGTTTTTTCACGGACTGCCGTTACCACACATAATAAAAAGACAGCGATATACCTAAAACAATGCCTACAAAAAAACTTAAAGAAGTTATTACTTCAACTGAAATGGCGATGGAATACATTATTCAGAATTGAAAAAAACAAGAAACGACATTAAAGATTTGGATTATTCAACAATTGAAAAACACATATAAATGAAAGCAATAAAAAGAACATTTTTAGACGGAGATGAAATTTTAAGATTCAACGCTTCAAACAATTTTGAAATTGAACGACATTTTAGTGCGGTAAATATGAATTTCGAAAATAATACGCTTAATTTGTGGTTTGACCACTCATATGCAGTAATACCTGACTCAATTACAGTTGAAGCAATTTATTTGGACTGTTCCAAGAAAATTGAGAAATATGAAACGCTTGAATTTATAGAAACATTTGATATTCCTCTTCCGAAAGAAGGAATTTTAAAACATAATGAGTTCTCAATTCCAATAAAAATTAACGAGGAGACAAAAATATTATGGAAAATCAATTTCAAAATTAAACCGAAAATTGTTTGTGATTTACACATTTCACTATCTTGAAAAACATTTAAACAGACAGACAATGAAAGAATTACGTGTGGTAACAAAGGCTATATGCAATAAGGGTTTCAGTGGTAATTTGAGTATTTTACCCCGATCAAAATTTCTTGTGTGTGAACAGGTTACTGCTCCGCAATTCCTTACTGCATATAGCCTCAACCGTTACATGAAACGCATAAATCTACGGGTGCTGTAAAAGACGAAGTAAGTGAGCTTTTTAAGAAATTTATCGAAATCCAATTTATTGAAGTAGTTCCAAGTAAAGAATTTGCATTCGTCATTAAAAAAATGATGTCACTTGAAGAAATCAAAACTAGTATTGAAAATAGTTAATCTTTAGAAGACTCCTCACAACAGTGAAAGCAAAAAACATCTGCGAAGCAAAGTAGAATTAGCTTATTTGCGCTTAGCGCAAACCATTTCTTCAATATGCGCAATTCAATAATTCTGGTGCGATAAAAATGTCGACATTGCTGAAAAAACAAAATGAAAACACTTCTTGTATTGTCAATCGCACTTATTTACACTTCGAATTGCTTTGGGTTTATAACACCCAATAACACAGCTGAAAGGCATAAAACACAAATCAATAGTGAGAGGGCAAATGTCTTAAATTTACCACTTTCAAAATACGAGCTGCAGTCAGCGAGTGATAGTCTTCAAGGTCTGCTTATGGTGAATAGTTTAACGCACACCGCTGTGCTAATCCCCCTAGAAGAAAAAACAGACTCAATAAAAATCAATTTAAATAAAAATTCAATAAATTTCAGTTATGGAATCGCTTCTGTTCACTTTTCTTATGAAAGATTATACCAGGGTAAAGTTTTTGGAAGCAAAAATTCAACCATAGTAGACTTTGGATTGGGTGGTGTAGCTCACTGGGAAGGGTATAGTCCTTATATCATTAGTCGTTTTGGTATCTTAACTGGTAGCGGAAGCCGACACTTTGAGGCGAAAGCAGGTGCCTGCTTTTTTTGGGCTGGAGATTTATCAGGTATCTTATTGCCATCTGGTTCGATTGGGTATAGAAAACAAAAACCTGGTAGTCGTTTTATTTTTAGGACCGGTATTGGTTTTCCAGATTTTTTGTACGTAAGTTGGGGGTATAGTTTTTAATTTACTTCAAGGCATAGATTATTCAAGGTTCTATCATAAATGTATATTTTCTATGGAGAATTAAATTAATCAAAAAACCAGCCCATAACCGCACCTTTGGCGTTATGGCGGGGGAAGTGCGAATTATAATTCCCCTTGTGTTTAGTATAATTTGGCGTTTTGTGTTTGTTATAATTTGGTGCTTATTTGGATACTAAGCAATCCTTTCAAATCTATTTTTTATCAAATCTTTGAAGGCAACCTTAAACTCATCACTCATAAAACTATCATCAATACAACGAAACCATTTTTCTTTAGCCTTCCCCATTTTATTAAAAATGTTCTCCTGTTGTTTATTGTGTAGCTTAAAAGAATTGAACACCGTTATGAAATCTTTTCTATTAATTTTTTTCTTCTTAGCATTCAAAGTTAGAGCAAAATCTTCATCGTCGGCAGGATTAACAATTGCTGTTGCCACCATATCATAAGCGGGAGATAGAATGTAACCTTGCTCATTCATTTTGATTATAGAGAAGTTTTTTAAGTGCATATCAGCATTCCCCGTTAAGAATGAAAACAACACTTGTTCAAAGAAATTTACTAAATCCAAACCCGGATTTGAGGAATGTTTCAAAAGAACTTTAGCAATCTGTTCATAAGACCCATGATATTTGTTTTCTGTCATTCTTTCTGTCAATTGACACATGTCCTCCATTAAAAGTTTTTGTCCTTTTACACGGTCAATTCTCTTGGTGATGTAGGTAAGATTCCCTGATTGTAATCGTATCAAACTATGGGGCACCATTTTTATTTTGGCTATGGTTCCCAAGTGCATTGTTACATCTTCAACTTCTGGTAATTGATTAAAATTTTTAGTAGGTGGTTTTAATATATAATCTCCCCACAAACCAACAATAGTAAATCGTTTTCCTTCACCTTTTTCACTTGGCGTTAATTCCAAAGATAATTTAGCTTGAACTCCCGTTAAAGTAGTTTGACTTTTTACGACCTGTAAAGCCAATTCTTCCATTTGGTTTTCTGTGTAAGGTAATTCCGGAGGAGTAGATTGCCCAAATATTTTTTTACAACAAGAAGGATGAAAATCTACTTCATTTTCAGATAATGGTTCGTAACAAGAGAGACATCTTTTCATAGTGCTGAATTATTTAATGGATGGACACTAACGGCTCCTATACAATCTTTACAACAAGCCATTAAAAGACCCATTCTATCTCGTGGGTTTAGTTTCCAATTCTTTTGAGCAATATCTAACAACCATCCTTCGGGGATAAGACCATCAAAAAAAGGGAACAAGATTTTACTCGTATAAGGATGTTCTTTTAGCGGTAGGGTCAAACTAATAGGGTCAGGATTTGAAGAATTCAAGTAAGAGCTATCATAGTTAAAATGATATCCATTTTCATCTTCTACCAACCAACCCGCAGTTGTATCATATATTTTTATTTCAGCCTTTCTCATCTTCCGCTACTATTAGTTGAACTGCACCAACTTTGTAACCAAATAATTGTAATACCTGATTTACTTTGTCTAATCGCAGTGTTTCTTTACCTTGTTCCAACTCTCGGAGGAAACGAAGACCCACTCCTGCTTTCTCTGCCAATTCAGGTTGTGTTAATTTAGCGGAGGTTCTTTTTTGTTTTACAAACGTACTTAATTCCATAATATGCACCTTTTCGGGTATAAAAATAGTAATATATTTTTAATTTATACCCTTAAAGGTGTAAATTTATTTTTTTAAGAGATAATATACCACAACGGGTATAACAAAAGCGATTTTTTTGATAGGATAAGAAACAGCGATTTTTTTATCAAAGCAACTTTGGTCTGTTAAGAAAATGGAAAAAGTTTTACAAATGTATGACAGATAAAAACAAAAAAGACCTCGCATCTCTGTGAAGTCTTTCTCTGTCTGCTCCCCCTATTGGAGAAAGTTACAATTTTAATGCGGCGGAAATTTTCTTAACTATTAGAAAAACAAAAGTTTAATATATAATTATTTCACATAATTATATAAATTTAACATTACAAATTTCAACTCAATTTACTATATTTACAAACTGTCAAAAAAGTCAACCATTTACCGCTCCATTTTTCTGCCGCAGGCGCAACACAGAAAAAACGGTGCTAAGCGTCAGGCGTTAGTGGTAATACAATAAAAACACGATATCAGCTTGGAACAAATTAAACTAAATAAAGAAAATCCTGAAATGGAATTCACATTGAATTCTAAGGACAGCTATTTATTAATTCATAGTGTTTTCGTAACATCCCAGAAGAATTTTGAAAACGAATGGATTAATTTCATTTCAAAGGTTAAACTAACCGCTGAGCTGAGATATGTTGGTTTCGTTGATCTTGAAGGAAGATTTATTGATGATAGAAAAAAGCAATTCCCAATACATTTTATTCCTGACTTATACCAAGTTCAACCGGTTTTTCATTTAAACACATTGATAAAAAATGAAACATTCACTTTGGGAATTAATCTTGAGCAAAAGTTTTATCGGACACTGAAATTAGAATTACTAGATCTTGAGAATCTTGATGAAGATTACAGCTTAGAATTTAACATTGAAAAAATTAACATAGATGCCTAAATGTACATACCGCTAGCAGCGGTTTCATGCAATCGTATCTTAACTTACTGTCCAGTTATTTATAGTACATCCAAAAAAATCATCCTTACAATTCTGGAGGATTTTTTAAAACAATTTGATCGAGCGTCAAATCTTGCGTTTACGAGATTCACGCTCAACGTTTAATTCATAAATCTTATATACAACAACCCCCATAACAATCAAACCTGCTGCAACTGTAATAATGGTAATGATTTGATTGTTTTTGGCAATCATATTCGTAGGAATGTGATTTGCATAGCGTCCTGGATTAAATGCATCATTTAGTACTGTTTCCATGATTGATTTTATAAATGGTTATTTGTTGATTATTCTCGGTCTGTCGGAAATAATAATTTGCTAAAACGCGATATTCTATTCCGGTATCATTAGCTTTTCCCATTTCACATGGTGCATTCGGATTAAATCCTTCTTTCAATAAAGGACTGTATAATATCGGCTGACCTTTTGATTTTGGATAATACTTGATAAGAATGCGCATATTATTGGCCATTTGCGCGAATATTTCTGCTAATGGTGCGTTTCTCATAGCTCTTTTTTCATTGTTGAAATAGGCTTTGTGCGTTGTATTAAGGAATTTTTGATTCCGTCGTCCACGAAATTGTGTTTCGCACCCGCATAGACATGTCATGGGATATGACCCACCGTTCTGATTTTCTTGTTCCATCTTATGATTTTTTTAGATTAGCCATTGATACTTTGTCTTCAACCAATTTCTCAACATCCTTTCTCAGAAAATAAGTCCTTCCAGATTGTTTGATTGTTTTGGGAAGAAGTCCATACCTTCTCCATTTATCGATAGTTACTAAACTTACCCGAAAGAAATTCGCAACTTCCTGGCGTTTCATAAATTTGGGTAATTCAATGTTTGACTTGATCGGCGGAACAAGCCGGATAGTCCCCATTTTTGCTTCAATGGTTTCAGCGATGATGTCTTTCAACTCTGAAACATTTAAGGTGACAATTAATTTTTCCATAATAATCTATTTTCTACAAATTAAGTGCTTATTTATCACTCTACAAAGACGAAAACAGTCGGCGAACTAAATAGAACTAGTTCGAATTAAATAGAATTTTTTTTTATCAATTATGATTCTTGTTAAACCAATGTTCGTATTTAATTTGGGCATTTTCTGGTTCAGTCTGCTTCTTTGACATTAATTTTTGAGCTGAACCTGCGGAAAATCTGTTGGTTCCATTTTTATCTCTTTTTACAAAATTTTCCGAGATCCATACGGATGCTTCAACGTTATTAAAAGGAATGTAACATTCAGATACGAGTGCTTTAATTGGGCGGTATAACGATAATTTTAAAAAGTTTGAATTAAGAATTATTTTGGAATCAATTTTTTCACCCATTAGTAGCTTTTTTAAATTCGATCTACTTGAATTTTCGCAATGGATGCTTAGCGCTTCGAATAGCAAATTGCCACAAGGCGATTTTATTAAACCGTCTTTGAACGGATCTTCGTCGTTTGATTGATTCTTTGTGATGTTCGGATCGTCAGACCAAGCATTATTAAAAGTTTGATACAAATTTAACTCGACGACATTTATGTTAATAATTTGTATTATTATATTATTTTGTCGTTCAAAAATGTTCCTCTTCTCACGAACCCAAATCGATATTTCTTTCAATTGACTTTCCACATCATGGAAAATATTTTTATCAATGACTATTAAAACTAAATGTTGCAAGTGATTCACGAAATCGCTAGGATCGTCATTTTTCTCAAAGTGATAATCTAGGATTAATGGAATTAAATGGGGCTTCTGTGTACTGAGATATATACCTAGCCAATAGTCATACGAAGGCTGTGAGGCATTCACAATAAAATAAGGCTCATTTTTATATCCTAATAATTTCTTCAAATAATCACCACCAAACTTTATTCGGGCTAAATATTCTTCTTTTGTTATTTGTAGATTTGAACTTAATGTTTGAGAATTGATAATTTTATCCAATTTTGGAATAAGTTCGTTCAGGTCAATGTCGTATGCTTCTTTAGTGTAGGTCATGGTTAGGATATGTTATTGGATGATTATACCAAATTACCATTTTTTTCGATAAGTTGTTTAGAAATTCCCCATTCAAACTGTCCACGATACTGTCCACAATGATAAAAAACAAAACCCCTAAGGTATTTGATACACCTTAGGGGTTTCTAATCCTCCAGCCATAGAGGCTTATTTTTTATTCTTTTGAACTGGCGGTCTGGACGGGACTCGAACCCGCGACCCTCTGCGTGACAGGCAGATATTCTAACCAACTGAACTACCAAACCAGTACTCTAAAAATTTGCCTCACTTCAGAAGCGGGACAAAAGTAGGTATATTTTTTGTTTTCGCAAGGGAAAACCAATAAAAAATTAAATTAATTTTTGTCGCTTCACCAAGTACTGTTGCAATACAAACTCAATTCCTTCTTGAATGTCTGTTTCTATAAAGTCGATTTTAAATTGGGCACACTTCATTTTCAAATCATTAGTTACTTTTTTCACCTGTTCTTGAAAAGCCTTTTTAACTTCGGCGGGGTGTAATTTAATTTTTTCGCCCGATTCTAAATCTATGAAGGTTGTTGGTTTATTCGGGAAATCGAAGTCCATTTCTGTCATTTTATCCATTACATTGAACAAAAGCACCTCGTGTTTATTGTGTTTTAGGTGCAAAAACGCATCCGTTAACTCATCTAACGACTCATTGCTGAAAAAATCCGAAAAAATAATGATTAACGAGCGTTTGTGATTACTTTCTGCCACTTGGTGCAAAATTGTGGATAAGGACGTGGAAACATTTAAACGCTCCTCTTGCATCACCATCAACTTTTCCAATTCATCATAAATCATGCGTTGGTGGGTGCCCGATGTTTTAATTGCGGTGTTTAATTTAACCTCATTTTCAAAAATCGTCATGCCCAACCCGTCGCGTTGTTTCTTTAAAATTTCAATCAGCGAGGCAATGGCATAGATACTAAATCCCAATTTATTTAAAGGTGCGTCTTTTGATATTTTCGGAAAATACATCGACGATGAAACATCCAACACAATACGGCACCGTAAATTCGTTTCCTCTTCGTAGCGTTTTATGAATAATTTGTCCGTTTTTGCGTACAATTTCCAATCAATATGTTTGGTGGATTCGCCCGAATTATACAACCTGTGTTCGGCAAATTCAACCGAAAAACCGTGAAAGGGCGAGCGATGTAGCCCTGTAATAAAACCTTCCACCACTTGCCGAGCTATAAACTCGAGGTTTCCAAATTTCGCTAATTCTTGTATGTCTATTTTTCCGTACAAAACAGTATTTTACGGAAAGATACTAAAATCATAGAAATTGATTACTTTTAAGCGTGAATTATGGCTCAAAATAAATCGGAAAATAAACGAGTTTGCCTCACGTGCGGCGATGAAATCAAAGGACGGAGCGATAAACGCTTTTGCTCAGATTATTGCAGAAACACTAAACACAACGAATTAAATCGTGACAGCTCTAATTATGTCCGAAAAGTAAACAATATTTTGCGCCGTAACCGCCGAATTTTAGAACGATTTAATCCCAACGGAAAATCTCGCATTCAAGGTACTGTTTTAATGGAAGAAGGATTTAACTTTGCTTATTACACTAATATTTACGAAACACAAAAAGGGGTGCGTTATCATTTTTGTTACGATCAAGGTTATTTAAAGCTCGAAGATGGTTGGTACGCATTGGTAGAAAGACAGGCCTATGTTAAGTAAACTCATGAAATACATCAACTACATCTTTATCTTTCCTGTAAAGATCTACCAATGGGTCATTTCGCCAATTCTTCCGGCAAGTTGTCGTTACACGCCAACTTGCAGCACGTACACCATCGATGCCATAAAAGAATGGGGACCAATTAAAGGTGGATGGTTAGGCATTAAACGCATCTCCTCGTGCCATCCTTGGGGTGGAATGGGTCACGATCCCGTTCCAGAAAATCCCAAAAAGCATAAACATTAATCACATTTGGGCAAATTTGTTCTTTACCCCTGCACGAATCCAAGCACAAAGAACAAACCGGGCTTCCCGTTCCCGCTATTTTTTCTGACAAAAAATGAGCTCCACTAAAATCCCTTTTGCAAAGCGTATTTTATCCTTCAAACGTGTCATGAAAACCTAATTCAATCAGTTGATTTAATCGTTTTTGAGTCTCTCAAAATTTCATTGGTCTCCCTATTTTTTTATTCTTTCGACCAAGATACCAGCAAGTCGGTCAACAACAAGACTAAAATGAAATTTCACAAAAAAATCTCCATTCAGCTGAGGCTGAATCGTATTTTTTTGCAAAATGTCTTGTTGTTGCCCGCCTAACTGGTGCATCTGTCTCAAAATAAAAAAAATAAGTATGAAGACAAATGAAAGAAATTCGTTAGAAACTAAATCAGCAAATTGCCTAATTGCTGAAATTTATGAATCAGTTGAGCAAATCAAAACTCAACTTGTTGAAATCAGAAAATCGGACAAGTCCCAACCAAAACTTTACGCGGTGGCTGCTGAGATCGCTAACACAGAAAGATCACTCGAGCAATTTGAAATTCAATTATTGACGTTGAGTAAAATCTTCGCTTAAAAAAAAAGGGTGTCCGAAAAATCGAGACACCCTTTTAATTTGTTTATTCCATCCATTCAATCATGGATCTATTCAAGTCAAAATCAACTAAGGAACCACCTCAAAATCTGGTTTAATTGTAGTTGCGTTTTTAGAAGCTTCAAATTGTTCTTTCGCAAACAATAACCATTTTTTAAAGTCTGCCGGATCGCTATGCGTTTGGTAGTTTGCTTTTCCAGAAATATTGTTTTCATTGTGATCTAAAACAACATACATCGGTTGAGTAACTTCCTCGTAACGTTCAATCTGCATTTTCATCCACTTATCGCCCACCGTTTTCATCGGATCTCCGTTGATTTTATTTTCACCTTTATATTTTTCAGCCAATTCAGTTCTGTCATCCACATATAACGATGCAATTACAAAATCCTCTGCCATAATCGGAGAAACACTTTCGTCTGCCCAAACAAATTCCTCCATTTGGCGACAATTAACACATGCCCATCCTGTAAAATCTAATAACAAAGGTTTATCCACCTCTTTTGCGTATGCCAAGGCATCGTAATAATCACGAATCGTATAAATTCTGTGCCCATGTGCATGGGTGGATCCTGGCCAACCCTCCGGAATTTCCGGAGCTTCTCCGTGAATTCCATAAGGTGATTCTGAATACGTTAACGGGGGGGGGGGAGAAAATCCAGAAATTAATTTTAATGGCGCTCCCCACATCCCTGGAATCAAATAAATAATAAATCCAACCACAATGGTCGCAAATAAACCCCGTCCAACAGAAAGTTTATCTACCGGGCTGTCATGTGGAAACTGAATTTTCCCAAGCAAGTAAATTGCAAGCACGATGAAAATCCCAATCCAAATCCCCAAAAACACCTCACGTTCAAGAATGTGTAATTGTAAAACCAAATCCGAATTTGAAAGGAATTTTAAGGCAAACGCCAATTCTAAAAATCCTAAAACAACTTTTACTGTATTTAACCATCCACCTGACGAAGGCAACGAATTTAACCAACCAGGAAAAGCTGCAAATAATCCAAAAGGTAAAGCTAAAGCTGTTGAAAATCCTAACATCGCTACAATTGGCCCAGCAATAACGCCGTTCGCCGATTGAACTAAAACACTTCCTACAATCGGTCCTGTACATGAAAAACTCACCAATGCCAAGGTAAATGCCATAAAAAAGATGCCAAGCAATCCACCTTTATCCGCTTGTTTGTCCGCTTTATTCACCCAAGATGATGGTAAAGTAATCTCAAACGCTCCCAAAAAGGAAATGGCGAATACTACAAATAGAATAAAGAAAACTAAATTCACCCAAGGGTTTGTCGCCATGTCATTTAGAATCGCAGGTCCTGCAATTACAGTTACTAATACACCAAGAATCACATAAATTAAAATAATACTCAAAGCATAAAAAATCGCTTTTCGAATTCCTTCGGCTTTCGTTTTAGATTGTTTGGTAAAGAAACTCACCGTCATCGGAATCATTGGGAAAACGCATGGTGTTATCAAAGCAATAAAACCACCTGCAAACGCCAAAAGGAAAATTAACCAAAGCGAATCTTCTTCTGTGCGTACTTTGTTATCAATGGCTTCGCTTAAATTGAAAGAAAGTTCCATTGGTTTGGTATTATGAAAATTATTTTCACACCCCATTAAATACAAATCCAAATCGGCCAATAAAACAGGTTTAATCACCGTATCTGTTAATTCAATGTCTTGTTTTAAAACCACCGTATATTTATAGCCTTTGGTGTCAGTTCCAACATTTTTTGCAATCGTCAATTGGTAATCACCAACTGGTTTAAATTCAGGATTCTCTCTAAGTTTAAACAACGATTTATATCCTTTTGGATTTTCAAAAGCGTACATCGCAAAAATTGAGTCGATTTGAATTTCAACGCTTAAGGAGTAGTTTTTTAAATCTGTTCGGAGTGGATCAAAAACTTTAACGATGACCGGTTTAAATCCTTCATCATACGAATAGTTATTGCCTTCGCAAGTCCCTAACAAAGCCACTAGTGCAGGATCCATAACCACCGCAGCGGCATCTCCATTTTCAATGGTTGAGTCACCTTCGGTGGTTAATGTCGCACTATCTTCGGGCACTAACGAGCCATCCACAGCACCAACTTCAATATTATCGGTTCCTTTAATGGTTAATTCTGCGGTTCTGAATTCTGGAGGTAAACAAGCAGTTTTGCATGCCATGTATTCATAATCAATTTTAATCTTAAAATCCTTTTTCGATTTAATTTTAATTTTTTGTTCAAATTTCGCCTTGTCTCCGTGAAATGATTTTTCAGGAAAGCCGCCTACATCATAGATTTTAGAACCATATTCTTTGGTTTCACCAATCAATGCAAAACTTGAATTTACATTATAGTTAAATGTCGTTGGCAAAGGAATTGCACCTTTTGGTTGTACCTGACCGTAAATATGCCAACCATTTTTTTGGTTAACTCGCATAATAATAGTGGCGGTAGTTGCATCCGTGTATTCAACTTCAAAATTCCAAGTAATGACATCGTCAACACTTTTTGGCATCTCGTCTTGGGAGAAGCTGGTAAACGTCGCGAGACAGAGTAAGGTAAAAATTATTCTTTTTATCATAAAATCTAGTATAAATACATGCTCCAACAAAGCTAATATAAAAATAAAGAATAGGGTATATTCAAAAATGGGCATTATTGTAGTTCTAAGTTGAGTTTTTATAGGTGAGTTTGTATATAAAACATCTTTTAAATTCAATTTTAACTAGATTTTTGACAAATATTTAATTCATATGTGTTGAATTTCTATTCGTTATTTTAACCAAATTAAAAGAAGATTTTTTTTGTATGTTGGAATTCGACCCCTAATTAAAAGACTGAATAAACAAGATTCGTTTTTTTGTTCGATTTACGAATGGGGATTGGATGCTGAAAATTAATCTCGCACAAATTCTAAATGATTCAACTCACGTAATAGATTAGAGCCAAATCAATCAAAATTATTCAGAAATTTAAAAGGAATTTTGATTCAATCTAAATAAACCGAATATCAATAATGCGTGAAATTGGAATCCAAAGTCCACCTTTCAGGCAAATAAACTGATTTCCTGTTGCCCAAATCGTAGTTTCAACTGTTTTTGGACCTTCGTCAGTGTGGAAATCAATATGCACTTTTACTTTGCTGGTATTGCCAAGCTGCGTGGCATTCGTTAATTTTTTTAACAGGTCAGGATGTTGTTTAAATGAAACGGGTTGATTAAAAGAATAACTAGTGATAGCTTCTTTTTCGATTAAAGAGGGGGATAAAGCATCTTGCATGGTTTATTTTTTTAATGGTTCTGAATAGCAATTATACGTAAATAAGTTAAAATCCAACGCCGTTATTAAACGTTTAGGATTGTAATATACAAAAAAAGGAGATTGCTTCAAAACACTTTGGCAATTATTTTCAAAAAAAAATCTCAATCCTTTTCAGAATTGAGATTTCAGTTGATTGAATCAACCAATGTCTAGTCGACCATAATATATTTTGTCATAAAATCGTTGCGATCTATTTCCGTTCCGTTTACATTGACAGTTTTAATGTCCATGTTTACAAGAAGTCGTAAAATAACTCTTCGCGCCATTTCATTGTCTTCAACTAATTTAATATTTACTGTGTTTCCACCAGCAGATGCAGGGGTAACCGTTACCGTAAAGTAACTTTCATAATACGTTGCATTACTTTTAATGTCTTCGGCTTTGTAAGCCGCTCCAAACACAAAGTTAAAACTGCTCGTAGCTGTTTTGTTATAACTTGAAGTAGCATCTGTAAACGATACACCATTTTGACCAAAACTCACTACAGCGATCATTAACACTGCAACTAAACTCAACATCTTTTTCATGTGTCTTATTTTTAATTGTCTAGGTTTAAATTTTTTTTAAAAACCGAGAACTCATTTTTATTGTTTCCCCTATTAAACGCAATATATGTGCCAAAGGTTGTTGTAAATATATAAAATTTGATTCTAATAAATTATTGATTGGGAATAAAATTCTATTTTTGTTCGTAACAAAGCGGTTTGAATGTCCTTAAAGCCTTATTTTGATCGACTAAAAATTGAAGCTGGATGCGATGAAGCTGGGCGTGGATGTCTAGCTGGTCCGGTGGTGGCTGCGGCAGTTATTCTTCCAAAAAACTTTAATCATCCACTTTTAACGGATTCTAAAAGGTTGTCTGAAAATCAACGGGAATCCTTGGTGCCGATTATTAAAGAAACCGCCTTGACGTATGCAGTTGGAGTGGTCGATCACATGGAAATAGACAAAATAAATATTTTAAATGCTTCGTTTTTAGCAATGCATCGCGCCGTTCAGGGATTAAATCAACTGCCCGAGTGGTTGTTAATTGATGGAAATCGCTTTAATCCGTATCCAAATATTTCTCATACGTGCGTTGTCAAAGGCGATTCAAAATATTTTTCAATTGCCGCTGCATCTATTTTGGCAAAAACCTATCGGGACGAATTAATGGCTGATTATCACCAAGAATTTCCGATTTACGGCTGGGACAAAAACAAAGGATATCCGACAAAATTTCATCGAAACGCAATCTTGGAGCAAGGTCCTTGTCATCTTCACCGTAAATCATTCAAACTTTTATCGGACGAACAATTAGTTCTTTTTGATGCGCAATCCCTTCGCTGAAAAATCGCCCAACTTTTCTTTTAATCGTTAGTTTTAGCAGGATTCACATTTTTATGTGTATATCATCTCAGGGGACACAAATTCCGAACCTCCTTTAACCGTATTTTTGTGGTAAATTAATCGTTGTTTGCGTGAAAATTGTTCGGATTATCTTATTGATACTGGTCACTGGAGTATTTATATTCCTTGCTAAGTACCTCTATGATCGCCAACAAAACAAATATGCCTTTGAGTCGTTTAGTTTGGGGGGCGAATCAACAGATATTTTTGTTCCTAATTTAGATCGTTTACTTGATAAGCTCAATAGTTCGAACGACATCACCAGTTTAGGTGAAAATCCTATCCTTAAAAGTGGATTGGATCAGTTGATTTTCCATAAAAACACTTCGTTTAACGAAGATTTTGGGGAAGCCTGTTTCGTTTCATTTACTGCGACCGATTTTTCTCTTGCATTTACAAGTCCCGGTTTGAATTTTGATAAAATTACCCAAACCTTAACCAAAGTTTTTAATCTAAAAGCTTCTTATTCAAATCACCAATTAACCCTATCAGGCCAGAATTATTATGCGCAACAGTATGGATTATATACGGTGATTAGTACGCGAATTTTGGATCCTAACCCTGATTTGCTTCCAGCATTAATTACCAATGCCGATTATATTGTCACACAACAAAACCAAGTTCAAAAATACGTAATTGCACAGGATCGTTTATACAAAATTTGGAATACAACTGCCGATACTGTTCGTGGAGGTACCCTGCGCCATGCTGAAATTATTAAAAAGGTTCCTAACAATTTTAATTCGATTGATTTTTATGGAAGTACCCAAATGGAGGTTGATAAATATTCATTTTTCGGCAAGGTTTCCAATAAATATGATTGGATTGGTAATGAGTTGGTGATTTTGCACAAAGATTCGTTTCAATTAATGATTGTGGCGCAAAATGAAAACAGGGATTTAAGGTTGATTTTGGAAGAACAAACCCTTGGCTTTATGAGTGATAGTGCACAAATTAGTCATTTGAGCATCAAAAATTTCCGAATTATGCCCTTTAAATCGAACTTTAATTGGCAAGAAGCTTTCCCTGTTTTAACGAATCAACTAACCCATTTTACTGAATTTGAGAATTACAATATTTTGGCGAGTTCGTTTGAAGCAATGAATTGGTATTTATCTGAAATTCAAATAGAAGAACTATTAACGAATGACGAAATGTTGTACGAAAACTATCAACTTTCATTGCCGTTAAGTTGTCATACTATGCACATCGAAAAAATTCAGGGAAGCCTTGAATTTACTTCAGCGACTTGGCGCAACAAAACCCAATGCACCCGCACAGCGACCATTTATTCGGAGAAAGGTACAAATGATAGTGTGAGTGATGTGCTTGAATTTAATGCGGCATTTGTGCCTACAGACATTTTATCTTATCAAGAGGGAGAAACATCCTTTCTATTGCTGGCCAACAATCAAAATATTGCGGTGTATGATCACAATAATGCACTTGTCTGGAATGTTCAATTGCCTGATGTGTTGGTGGCTCCGCTTTCTTTTGTAGATCTTGACAAGAATGGCAAAAAACAAATCGTCGCTTACACAAAAACGCAATTGCTGGTATTAAATTCGGATGGTAAAGTGCGCTTTAGTAAATCGGCCAATGCAGCCAATCCAATCAAAGGCGGGTTAACCGTAATTTATGAAGATGCCAATCAATATCGGTTTTTCGTAATTTCGGCCAATAACATTCAATGTTTCGGAGAAAAAGGAGAAGTGATTCAAGGCTGGAAATACACTGGGAAAAATCCAAATTTCACAGGTCAAGCAACGCATAATATAGTAGAAGGTGCTGATATCTTATCTTTTTCGGCGGCTGACAATCAAATCCATCTTTTAAATCGAAAAGGTGAATCAAGGTATGCGACTAAAATTTTCTCCAAATTGCAAAATCAATCGGAGTTTATTGCGGGTAAAAATGAAACCACATTAAGTAAACTAGGCTTTTCCAATCCATATATCTATACCCGCTTTTTAAAGGATAATTTTACGGATTCCGTCAAATTGGATGTTACGGTCAGTCCAATTAGCGCGAAATGGGTTTTGTCTCCGGATCCAACCTTAATTGTCGAAGAATCTAACCGAATTTTACAGTTTAACCCTTTAGGTTTTGTTAAATCGGAAGTGATAAAGCCTGAAATTGGGGCAGTTTTAGTCGATGTTTTGGTGCAAGATAAAATCTACTATGTTCTTACCAGTAATTCAGATAATAGTATATATTTGCTAAACGGAGATGGAAAATTGCTTTTATCAAAAGTGAGTTTAACAAGCAAAACATTCGGTTTGATAAAAAATAAGTTTTATATTTCCATTGCACAAATGATTCAAGTTCACAAATTAAATTAAAAATATGATGAGAAAGCTACTTTTAGTGATGATGGTTTTGTCTTGTTTTTCTATTGAAATTCAGGCGCAAGACTTTATGGGCTACAGAGAAAGTAATTATTCTGGAGTTTCGGGGGGTGATTTAAATCCAGCGAATATTGCGGATAGCAGATTTGTGGTTGATGTAACGTTAGGCGGAGGGTCAATGTCTTTCTACAATAACCACCTTTATTTTAATCCGCATTTAATGCCTTATTGGTGGTCACAATCGTTTGATGAAAATGATCCACAATCTTCGGCTTGGCTAAATGCACCTGACTTTGGCACGATTTATGCCAGCGAGGATGCTACCAATGCAGTCAATAGCGGAAAAGGTAACTTTTTCGAATTTTCAAACCCAAAAGGTTTAGAACGGAAAGCCTATTTCGAATCAAATGTTGACATTTTAAATCTAATGGTGACAATTAGCCCTAAAATGGCGATTAGTTTAGGCGTTAAAAATCGTACTTTTTTTAATCTTGACCATCTTTCTCCTGAGTTAACAAAACTAGCTCAGAATGGATTGGACTACGAAGATTTATGGAACATTGATTTTAATGATAAATTGCTCAATTTTTCTTTTAATAATTGGATGGAGTATAACCTTGGATTTGCCATGGTGGTCTACGATGAAGAAGAGCATTTTTTGAAAGCTGGAGGTAAATTGAAATTTTTGCAAGGCCTTGGTTCTATTTACTTGTACACAGATGATGTTAAGTACAAATTATTGAATGATGACACGCTCTTAACGATCAATGGAGATTTTAATTATGGTTATTCAAGTAATATCGATAAACATTGGGATGCTTCATCAAGCGCATTTATTGGAGATCCAAGTTTTGGAGATCTTTACACCCTTGTGTCTAAACTTGGTTTAGGGGTTGATTTAGGTGTTGTGTATGAGTGGAGACCAGATTGGAAAGAATATAAATACGATATGGATGGTGAAACCAATTTATGGAGACGAGATCAAAATAAATATAAATTAAAAGCAAGTTTCGCAATTAATGATATTGGAGGGATGCGTTATGACAAATCGGTGAATAGCCGAAATTTTAATGTAAACATTCAAGCAAATAGTCCTGCAGGGGCCTTAAGTTTATTTGATTTTGATGATTCGGAAGGATTGGAGTCGTTCAATGCGAATGTTGATACGTTGATTTCAGAAGGGGATGGAAGTCTTATCGAAGATGATGGTTCTTTTTATATGAACCTACCAACACATATCAACGCCGGTCTTGATTACAATATTTGGAAAGATTTTTATGTGAATGCAAATGCAATGATCGGTTTCCAAATGAATAATAATGCAGAGAAAGTGCGCTACCCAACTTCGTTTAGTATTGCACCTCGCTATGATTACGCTTGGGCAGGTCTTTCCTTGCCAATGTCTTACAGCGGAATGTATGGTGCACGAATGGGGATGGGATTGCGTCTAGGACCAGTGATTGTTGGAACAGGCGACATGAAATGGATTTTCTCACCTGGAAAAGATAAAAAAGTAAGAGGATTAGACCTTTATTTCGCTCTTAAACTGCCAATTTTATATGCAGCTCCAAAAGATATCGATATGGATAAAGTATCGGATAAATTGGATTTATGTATAGAAACTCCTGGTGTTTGGGAATTCAAAGGATGTCCAGACACGGATAAAGACGGAATCCAAGATTCTGAAGATGCTTGTCCAACCGATCCAGGATTGAGAGAATTTAATGGATGTCCAGATCGTGATGGCGATAAAATCATTGATAAAGATGATAGATGTCCTGATGATGCTGGTTTAGCTGAATTCAACGGATGTCCAGATCGTGATGGTGATAAAATCATCGATAAAGAAGATGATTGTCCAGATGTGCTGGGAATCGCTTTATTTAAAGGATGTCCAGATACGGACGGCGATGGATTAAAAGATTCGGATGATTTGTGTCCTACCGTAGCAGGTCCAATCGAAAATCAAGGATGTCCAGATACAGACAACGATGGTATTTTTGATTATTTAGATGAATGTCCAGTTGAAGCAGGACCGAAAGAAAACAAAGGTTGTCCTTGGCCTGATACAGATGGAGATGGTTTATTGGATAAAGATGA
This sequence comes from Crocinitomix sp., assembly GCA_044361315.1. GTDB lineage: Bacteria > Bacteroidota > Bacteroidia > Flavobacteriales_D > Crocinitomicaceae > Crocinitomix. Next base: position 31,418 of record JBIKJA010000003.1, read on the forward strand.
TGATTGTCCGAACAACCCAGGTCCAGCTAAAAACAATGGTTGCCCTTACATCGATACCGATGGAGATGGTGTCCTTGATAAAGATGATGAGTGTGTAAACATCCCAGGACCAGTTGAAAACAAAGGTTGTCCGGTGATTGAAAAAGAAGAACAAGAAATCATCAACACAGCGTTTGAAAACCTAGAATTTGAATCTGGAAAAGACATCATTAAACAAAGTTCGTATGCTTCGTTAGAAGGATTGGCTGAACTATTAATTAAAAAAGGTGCTTGGAAAATTAAAATTGCTGGTCACACCGATAGCCAAGGGGCAGATCAAGCAAACTTAATCTTATCTAAAAAACGTGCCGAAGCTGTTCGTGACTTCCTAGTTCAACGAGGAGTGGCAGCGGATCGAATCGTAGTTCAATACTTTGGGGAAGAAAAACCAATTGATACAAATGATACGCCAGAAGGACGTCAACGTAACAGACGTGTGGAAATGACGATCATGTTCGAATAAGTTATAAAATAACCAAGGATGCCCTGTTGAAATTTTTTCTTCAGGGCATTTTTATTTTACAGACATTGAAGATGTTCTAAAAAAGAGATGTAATTTTGAGGTTTGAAAAGAATAAATTTTAAAAAGATGTATAAAGTAGTTTATCTGTTGGCTTTTTTATTATTAATGGGATGTGGAGCAAAAAAAGGGATGAAAATTTCAACCACCGAAATCGACCAATATGTCAGTTTAAAATCGAGTGACGATCAAATTTATGATGTGTCACAAAGCCTCCGCTTCGCGACTAAAAATTCTTCGGATACTTATGAAGTTGTGCGATACATGCAAAACGACACCGTAATTTTGTATCGTGAAACTGAAATCACGGATGAAAGATACGTGGTGAGACAAACATTTTACAAAAGTGGGGTTGCAATTTTTATTGACGAATTTACAGCGTTAAATCAAATCGAAAAACCGTTTAAGCACCGTAAAATTTATTTAGATGGTGTTTCTGTTTTGGCGGTAAAAGAGCGAAGTGCAGATACCGAAGAGGGTTTAGAAGTGGCTGATTTTAATGATGGAAAAGCAAAATTTGAAGAGTTTAAATTTGAAAAACCTGAATTGGCTATGGCACAAAAAGGGCCTTTTGAAATGCGTTTCGAAGATTTTTTGATTATGCCTCCACAAACCTTTTTAATTTTGTGCAACGAAGAAAGTTTATACGAAGTAGCCTTGTTTGTTTCTGAGCCCCACGACCTTTTGGACGAAATTAATTTGGATCGGAAGGCATACGTTGGTCGTCCATTTTTTGTCACCCACCAATTTATCTTAATGGCGGAAATTGAACGTATGCATTTCTTAGACGGCTTTTTCACCGATCAAAAGTAGGCGTCTGCTAATTAGGGTTGGTTAAAAGCGAAGAATTTTATTGTGAGAATAAACTCATCTTCAATTGATGACTCTTCTCTCATAAAACTCGATTAAAGTTTAATCAATCCTCAAGGAAGTCATGGTGAGTTTGACGCCTTCTGTTTTGGTAGTGATGGTTACCCGATACTTTGCGCCCTCGGTAGTAATTAATTCGCAAATCATATACTGGCTTGCTTGAGATGTTCCTTTTTGGAGCACCGTAAATTCTTTTGTTTTATGATCAGCAAAAAAATGTTGAAGTACCTGTTCCGCTTGTGATTTTGAATATAAATTAGTTTTTCCTAACAAAGATAATTCGATGTTTTCACCAAAATACAAGGCGATTTTGGAAGCCACATTTGTTTTAAATCCGTTAGTGATATTTACCTCAAAGGTTTGTGCCTTTTGAATAGGAGATGGGGTTGCCGACAATGAATCAATTTCAATCATTTCAATATCTCCAGAAACTGGTTGCGCAAATGTTATATTTGCTAAGGTTAACATTAAGATTACTATTATTTTTTTCATCACACGCGTGCTACATTAATTCATCCAGTTATAATTTACTCCAATCGCTTCAAAAGCTTAATCAATTTAAAGTTCAAATCTTTCCCAAAGAAAGTTATTAATTTACTAATATTGACACCCGATTGGTGAAACAATATATTTACTGCTTTTCAACAAATATTAAGCCAAAATTAGGTGTTTTGCAAAAGGAATCAAAAAATGGAGGTATTTTGGTGGTTTAGATGGATGTAAAAAGATGAAAATTAATTTAATAGTTGTTGGGAAAACCAATAAACAATTTTTGATCGACGGGGAAGCTGAATATTTGAAAAGGCTCACGCGCTATGTCCAATTTGAGAAAATTGAAATTCCTGAATTGAAGAATGCGAAAAAGTTAAGCCAAGAAGAAATTAAAAAAGAAGAAGGCAAACTTATTTTATCCAAAATTGCCGCAAATGGCTGGGTGGTTTTATTGGATGACAAGGGCAAGCCTCATACGTCTGTTGAATTTTCGGATTGGATTCAAGACAAAATGAACCGTGGCTACAAACACCTTACCTTTGTAATCGGCGGTGCGTATGGTTTTTCCGAACCAGTTTATCAAGCTGCGAACGAAAAAATGTCTCTGTCAAAACTGACCTTTAGTCACCAAATGATTCGCCTTTTTTTTATCGAACAAGTGTATCGGGCATATACGATTTTGAACAATGAGCCTTATCATCATGAGTAGGGAAAGTATATCTCAGTACTGAAAATCGCATCCAATCTTGTTTAAATTGAAGGTGTTTTAAAATAAAATTTTATCGAATTCTTTTGCTTTATGGAAATTTATTTCATAAGCTTGTTGATAGCTTAACATAATAAATTTATCATTAATTCATTTGTAAAACTGATGGGGATGCCGAAAACCAAATAGATAAGGCAAAAATCAAAACTTAATACAATGAAAAGTTTAAAAAAACTTTGCAAGTTCGCAAGAACTTAAAAACCTCGTGCAAGGGTAAGCTTCCCCAAAATACTTCACCTTTTTTTTGCCTTTAAGAAGGTTAAAATTTGGTCCAAGCCAATTATTTTCAATTGAATCAAAAGTAAAAGATAAATTGTAATTCCTGCGATTTTAAACCCAAATAGCCAACCATATTCCCACTTATCTAACAAAATAAAATAACCACCCCCGAACATCAGTAATAAGAAGACCGCTGAAAGTTTCAGAAATTCGCCGGTGTCAAATGGAATTTTATACAATTTTTGAGAAAGGTAAAAAAGAATAAAATTATTAAAAAAAGTGGCAATCAACGTAGCCAATGCCGCTCCCATTAGGCCATAAATTGGAATCAATAGATAATTTAAAATCACATTTAAGAGTGCCGTTCCTACCACAATAAATGGAATCATTTTAGTTCTGTTTTTCAAATGCAAACCAACCGAAAACATGCCAAGTCCAGTCATCAACACGGTCAAGTAAAACAAAGGCATGAACGAACTAGCTTCATAGTAGGCAGGTGTGGTAAAAATATACAATGTTTCGTACGAAAAAAAGGAAAGAATCAAAACCCCTAAAGTTCCTAATCCAAAAAATAAACGAAGTACCTTGCCCATTTCAAACGGAGTGGAGTCTAGTCGATGTTTTTCGTAAACAATAGGTGCCAAGGCCGATTGAAAGGATACAATGATGAGGGAAACAACGGCTGAAAATTTAAAGGCCATGTCATAAATCCCAACTTCAGATAAGGCGCCTGAAATCTCTTTAATAAAAATTCGATCCGTAAAATTTAAAATCAAATAAGCCACCGAAGCCAAAATGAGTGGTGAACTAAAAGTGAATAGTTTTTTTAATTCCTTTTTGCCAAAATAGAAAATTAAATGTCCTTTTAAATAGTACAATTGCAATAAAATCAACAAGGGCGTTACCACTAATGTAGCCATGTAAACACTGTCAATCCGATAATCTAATCTCAACGCAAACAGGAGAATAAATCCGATATTTAGGATGGCATGCAAAAAACTCGTCAATGAAAATTCTTTAATTTTTCGCATGAATTTTAATTGCACATTTAGCGTATAAAAAATACCGTTTGCGCCAATTGCAAAAAGGCACCAGATATAAGTCGTATCTAAAATTCGTTGATCTTCAGACAACAATGAAATTACGATGTCTTTAAAAAGAAACCCCAGCAAAACAAAGGCGGCATAACTAAAAATAGTAAACCAAAGCCCTGTCGACGCAATGGCTTGTTGTTCTCTTTTTGTCAAATTGGGTTCGGCAATGTATCGACCAACACCTTGATAAATCTGAAAAGAGAAAACCGCTGCGCTTATTGCACCTGCTATGCCTAACATCGCCAAAATGCCGTATTCTGATTGTGTAAAATAGTCGGCGTAAAATGGAATTAACAAAAGGCTAAATCCCTTTGTAATTAAATTCGCCGCAGCGTATAAACCGCCTTCTTTGATTAAATCTTTTAACATCTAAAATAATCACCTACTTTTGTACAAATATATAGAAACGAATGTAAGCAAACCCTCGCAAAATCATTCGACAGTTAAAAACATCTCAATGGAACTAATAATTGCCACACACAATCAACACAAAGCCACAGAAATTCAGCGTATATTGCCCAATTGGATTACTGTAAAAACCTTGGTAGAAATTGAATGTTTTGAAGATATTCCTGAAACAGAAAACACCCTCGAGGGCAATGCAAGCCTCAAATCGACTTATATTTCAAAAAAATACCACGTAGATTGTTTTGCCGATGATTCTGGATTAGAAATTTACGCCCTTGGAGGAGAACCTGGGGTCTATTCGGCACGTTACGCAGGCGAAAATGGCGATGCCCACAAAAACATGGACTTGGTTTTAGAAAAAATGCAGGGAATTACCAACCGTCAGGCAAAATTTAGAACAGTGATTTCTTTGATTATTGATGGAGTTGAAACCCAATTTCAAGGAGTCATTCACGGAGAAATCACGCTGAAAAAATCAGGCACAGAAGGATTTGGTTACGATCCGATCTTCAAGCCTCTTGGATTTGAAGCCACTTTTTCGGAAATGTCCCTTGCAAAAAAAAATAAAATCTCTCACCGAAGTCAGGCAGTTGAAAAGATGATTGATTTTTTACGCGGGTTGGAAAAATAATTTCGTTAAATATTGTGCTATTTGCATTAACAACTTTTTTCCCACTAAAAATTCCCCTCGCACATTCTCCCAGCTTTTTGTCGCATTTAGGGTAACGATGCGTATATTTGCGGAAAGTATTAAATTTTATGATACAACGAATTCAAACAATTTACCTCGCATTGGCAATTATTTGTATGTCATTGCTTTTGTTTTTTCCAATCTTTTCAATCGAAATTGGAAGTGCAGATGGAGATGTAAAAATGCTTGCTGATTTTGGCAAGGACGGTGTGATGGGGCAAGATGGATTGGAAATCGCTAAAATGCCGATTAAGTTTATTTATCTCTCCCTTGCCGCATTAACTTTTTTAACCTTAATCTTTTTCAAAAAGAGAAAAAGACAATTGTTACTTTGTCGTCTAAATTTGTTTTTTCATGTCATTTTTGTGATTGGAATTTATGCGATTTATTACTTTGGGAAATCACTTATTGTCGAGGGCATCGAAAAACAAGGTTTTGGCACGGCGAAAGTTACTTTTTTTATGGAATTAGGATTCTTCTTTTTGATTCCAACTATTGCATTTCTTTATCTGGCTATTCGAGGAATTAAAAACGACGAAAACCTAGTAAATTCCTTAGATCGCATCCGATAATTATGAATTATTTATCCGTAGAAAATTTAACCAAATCTTTTGGTGAACGTGTTATTTTTAAAGACCTCACCTTTGGGATTGACAAAGGTGAAAAGGTGGCCATTGTTGCCAAAAACGGGAATGGAAAGTCAACCCTCTTAAAAATTTTATGTGGCGATGGAACAGAGGACAGCGGTAGAATTGTTTACCGTAAAGATATTCGGGTAGATTATTTAGAACAAGCTGAAAATTTTGATCCAAGTCACCTTATTTTTGATGAGGTTTTAGCGACGGATACGCAAGAAAATAGAGCCATTCGAAATTATGAATTGGCGATTAAAAATCCTGACGATGCAGAGGCTTATGAAAAAGCGTTCGAATTGATGAATTCGACTAATGCATGGGATTACGAAGTAAAAGTAAACACCATTTTGTCGCAACTAAAAATCGAGGACAAAATGCAACCGATTGGCGAATTATCGGGAGGTCAAAAAAAGCGAGTTGCCCTTGCTAAAATTTTGATCAATGAACCGGATTTAATGATTTTGGATGAGCCAACGAATCACCTTGATTTGGACATGATTGAATGGCTAGAGGCCTATTTGGCAAAATCGAAATCGGCGATTATCATGGTGACGCATGATCGTTACTTTTTGGAAGTGGTGTGTACCGCAATTTTTGAATTAGAAGATCTTCAAATTTATCGCTACAACGGTAATTTCTCATATTATTTAGAAAAAAAGTTTGAACGCCAAGAGATTTTGCAAGCCACGATTGATAAGGCACAAAATACCATGCGCACCGAACTTGAATGGATTCGTCGTCAGCCGAAAGCAAGGGGAACTAAACAAAAAGCGCGGGTTGATGCATTTCAAGGTTTAAAAGAAACTGCCAGTCAACGGATTAATACCGATGAACTTGAGATTAAAACACAAATGAACCGTTTAGGTTCTAAAATTGTGGAACTGCACAAGATTGGAAAATCGTTTGGAGACAAAAAAATTATTAACGAATTAGATTATAATTTCAAAAGAGGGGAAAAAATGGGCGTTGTTGGGTCGAACGGAACTGGCAAATCTACTTTTTTGAATATGTTGTGTGGAGCAGAAGAGCCGTCTAAAGGCAAAATTAGTGTTGGAGACACCGTGGTGATGGGTTATTATCACCAAAGTGGCGCGACGTTTAAAGAAGGCAAAAAAGTGTTGGAAGTTATTACCGACATTGCCGAATATATTCCTTTAGAAAAAGGGAAAAAAATGTCAGCTGCCCAATTTCTGGAGAAATTCTTATTCCCGCGTTCCATGCATTACATGGACGTTGAACGGTTGAGCGGGGGCGAAAAGAAACGGTTGTATTTAATGACCATCTTGATTAAAAATCCCAATTTTTTAATTCTGGATGAGCCCACCAACGACTTGGACATTTTTATCTTAAGTGTTTTAGAATCATATTTGTTAAGTTTTGAAGGATGTTTAATCATCGTTTCCCATGATCGATATTTCTTGGATAAGTTGGTGGATCATACGCTCTATTTTAAAGGCGAGGGCGAGGTCAAGGACATTTTAGGTAATTATACCGCTTATCGCGAATATATTAAACAGAAAGAACTAGATGCTAAAAAAACCGTAAAGGAAGATCGCGAAAAAGTGAAAGTTGTTGTGCCAATTGTCGACGAACCTGAAAAGAAGAAAGCTAAATTGTCCTACAAAGAAAAAGTTGAATTTGAAGGATTGGAAAAGGAAATAGAAAGGCTTGGCGATTTAAGAAACGAATTAACAGAAAAATTAAATTCTGGAAATCTGGATGGAAACCTAGCATCGAAAATAGCCATGGAATTGAATTTGGTGGCATTAGACATCGATAAAAAAGAACAACGTTGGCTTGAATTGGCAGAACTTGCATAATTTTTCTTGAGAAAAAATCATGGTTTTCTATGCGAAAACTCCAATACCAATATTTAAAGTAGTCTGTTAATTTTAATGGATTAATTATGTAAATTCAGAGAATATGGCTATTTCGTCAAATTTTAATTTAAATCTAGATGGTAATTTAGAGTCGAACTCCTCAGGTTAGAATGCAGTCAAGAGCATCCAACGGCCAAATTGCATACTTTCGAAAATATCGGACATTATAAAATGTTATGGAATTTAGAGGTAATTGAAAAATGTGTTGAAATTTTGGCGAAATAAGCTTATTTTAATTAAATTTAGTTCACTTTTAATAAGGTCAGCTCCTATTTGGCAGGTATTTTAATTTTTAAAGAGCAATAAATGACAACACGAAAATTAGATTTTTTTATCATCGACGATTCAGAAGTGAATAATTATTACACCGAAGATTTACTAAGAGAGTATGAATTTACCAATTCGGTGGAGGTATTTTTAAATGCGAAAAATGCTTTGAAAGCACTCATTTCTCGGTTAGGTGATGAAAGTAAATTGCCAGATGTTATATTTTTGGATGTGCGGATGCCTGAAATGGATGGGTTTGAATTCATCGACGAATTAGAACAACAGGTAAATGACCATGAATTTCCAAGTAAGGTGTTTGTACTCACTTCAAGTAAACATCGTCGAGATATTGAATCTTTTGAAAAACAGTTTATTGCATGTGAATTCATGAATAAACCCCTCGAAAAAGGTGATTTTGATCAAATGATTGAGAAATATTTTAGTGATTTTAACTAAGTCACATCGGTATTAAGGTTATTCCAATGAAGCTGATGAAATATTTTTTAACACTGATATTTTTTGCCCAGGCTTTCTTAGGTCTTGGGAATGAAATTCGAATTACGGACGAAAAGGCTCACTTAATCGGTGAAAAGTTGGCCTATTTTGTTGATCAATCTGAAAAAGAAACAGCAACTTCGCTTATTTTTAAATTGAATCAATTTGAACAAAACGAAAACCCCGTTTTTAGTAAAAATGCAAGTCTTGGAGCAATTTGGTTTTATTTTTCGGTTCAAAATAAAACTAACGCGGCTATTTGGATGGACATTGGAAATTCCAATTTGACCGCCATCGAATTTTATAAGTTTGATCAACAGTTTAACCTCTTAGCCTACGATAAAGGTGGATGTCTGGAACAAAGCCAACCTTTTTTTAAAGACAATTTTACTTTTATTCAACCAGTACTTGAATCTCAAGAAAAGGAATTGCATCATTTTTTAATCCGCATCGAAACCAACCTAATTTTTGAAGTGCCGATTTATCTCGGGTCCATGTCCGAAATTTTATCTAATCGAAATACATTTGATTATGTCAGCCTAGTTTTTATTGGCGCTATTGCTTTGATGTTTTTTTACAATTTGTCAATTTACATTGTCGTTAAAGACAAGATTTATCTTTATTATTCGATTTATTTAATTGCTGTATTTATCAGTGGCACCTACCTAAATAATTTTCCAATCATTGAAATTTTTTTAGGTAAAAACATCGCACATAATTTCCTTGATACCTATCTCTGGACTGTTTTTGTGAGCGTAGGACTTTTTACCATTCAATATTTTAAACTCAAACAAGTTGATCCATTTTTTCACAAGCTTATTTGGGTTTTTATGTTGATTTTCATTGGAATGGGAATCGCCAACATTTTTATTCCACTGGTTTATATCGCAAATATCTACGTCCTGCTATCGGTAATTTACTTTTTGGTTTGCTTAATTCTAAGTTACAGATTATGGCTAAGAGGCGTTCAAGGAGCTCGGTTGTTCTGCATCGGCTGGTCGTTTATGATTTTGGGAGTAATTTTTTACGTTTTGGTGTATAAAGGGTATATTCACTACAATGCTTTTACCCGAAATATTTCCTACATCGGATCTACCATTGAAATTCTTATTTTTTCGACTGCACTTGGGAGACGGATTACTAATTTGAAACTTGCGCAGGATAAATTAAATGCTTCGCTCATTACCAAAAATCAAGAATTAAATTCAATCAACGAATCGTTAGATTCTTTTAATTTCCACGTAAGTCACGACCTAAAAACCGTCTTAAATAATACCATCGCTTTAACGCGAATGATTAAAAAATACAATGGATTAAATGATTCTAAAAAGGTTGGTGAAATTTCTGAGAAACTAGAAAAATTAGCGATTAATGGAAATGAAACCGTGCAAAGTTTTTTATCTATCGGTCGGATTGATTCTTTGTTGAGAGAAGATCAAAATGAATCGATTGATGTAGCCGATGAGATTATTAAAATACTAGAAATCAATGAACTAACTAACAAAATCGATGTCGAAATCAGGAAACTGGAATTTAAATCACTGCGATTGCACCCAAAAGCATTTGAAAGTCTCTTTTTGAATTTTTTTACAAATACAATTAAATATAATCACGAATCACCAAAAGCACAAATTCAATTTTTGATAGATGGAAATAATTTGATCATTGAGTACCGTGACAATGGAATTGGGATTGATTTAAAAAAGTACGGCAACGAATTATTTAAACCTTTTATGACTCCTGGTTATCATGAAAAACAAGAGGGTTCAGGTGTTGGCCTGTATTTAATTAAACGTATTGTTACAAGTTATGGCGGAAGCATTTCTGTTGAAAGTGAACTCGGAAATGGAACATTTTTTAAAATTATTTTCAACGATCGTTATCCTTTCTTAGACAATCCAAATCTTCAAAGAAATTAATCAAAGTTTGATTGTGAACAAATCGCTTTGGCGCGCTGTAAACATCGTAACTATTCAGCTAACTTTGATTATTTAAATAAAGTTATTCCTGAATGGAAGCATTAAGAGTTGAAAATATCGTAAAACAATATGCCAATCACCGTGCTTTGTCGGACATTTCGTTGCGGACAGAAAAAGGCGAGATTTTTGGTTTATTGGGACCAAATGGAGCGGGTAAAACAACCTTGATTCGCATTATTAATCAAATTATTGGACCCGATTCTGGAAAAGTTTTTTTAAACGGAAAACCGTTGCAGCGGGATGATATTTCCAAAATTGGTTATTTGCCAGAAGAACGTGGTTTGTACAAAAAAATGAAAGTCTATGACCAAGTCCTTTATTTTGCACAATTAAAAGGAATGGGGAAAAAGGAAGCCAAACGTAAAATTGACGAATGGTTTGAAAAATTCGAAATTACCTCTTGGTACGGTAAAAAAGTTGAGGAATTGTCGAAAGGGATGGCGCAAAAAATTCAATTTATTATTACGGTTTTACATGAACCTGAATTGATTATTTTGGATGAGCCTTTTAGCGGATTTGATCCAATCAACGCGCAGATTATTCGGAATGAGATTTTAGATTTAAAGAAAAAAGGATGTTCGATTTTACTTTCAACGCACAATATGAACAGTGTCGAAGAAATCTGTGATTCGATTGCTTTGATGAATAAATCAGAGCTTATTTTAAATGGAAAATTAGCAACAATCAAAGAAGAATATCGCTCAAATGTCTACGCCATTCAATTTAAAGGAATGTTGTTTGGATTTGCGAATGCGCTTTTTGCCGATTTCAGCCTCGAACATTCGTACCAAATTGACAAAGAAAGAGCAGTGGCTCATGTTAAATTGTTAAAAGGAAACACCCTCAATGATTTATTGCGAACAGTGATGCCAATCGTGAATATTGAATCCTTAAACGAATTAATGCCTTCGATGAATGATATTTTTATCCAAGCTGTACAAGGAGCGAAAGGAGGTAATGATGAGTAAAATTTCGCTAATCATTAAACGCGAATATTCTTCGCGGGTGATGAAAAAATCGTTTTTAGTGGTCACCATTCTCGTACCACTTTTAATTACCGGTCTTGGTTTTCTTGCCATGTGGATGAGTGTCGAAGAAACCAAACAAGTGCGGGTTTTGGTCATTGATCCAGCCAATTTATGCGGTGGTAAAATTTATGTTGGAAACGATCCAAATCCTCCTGTAAAATTCTATTTTCAAGAAAAGGAAGTATTGCCAGATGATTTTCAAAACCGCGAAGACCTGCAATCGTATGATATTTTATTGGGGATTGATGCAAAAGTGATCACCAATAAACACATCAAAGCATTTTACCGAGAGAAACCAAGTGCCCGTGTCGAATACTATATCCGAAATAAAATTGAATTGCGGATGGAGGAATATTTTGCCATGGATAGAGGGATTAGTTTGAATGAATACCGAATTATTCGACAAGAATTTAATTTTATTCTCGAAAACATCGACCCATTAAAAGATGATACCGAAATTATGTATGCGCAAGGGGTTGGATTTGTTTTCTCCATCTTCATTTTTATTTTTATTCTGATTTATTCTAGCCAAGTAATGCGTGGGGTAATCGAAGAAAAAACCAGTCGTGTAGTTGAAATTTTGGTATCTTCTGTGAAACCAGTGCAGTTGATGTTGGGGAAAATAATCGGAATCGGTTTGGTCGGGTTGACACAATTTGCAATTTGGATTGTTTTAATCACACTCGCTTTAGTTTTAATGCGAAGTTTTGTTTTTCAAGATATTCTTGATCCTTCAACGTTAGCGGATGCAATGGGGCCTTTAGATGGAATGAGCAACAATGTTCAATCAACCATTTTAAAAGACAGTGATTTAATTTACATCATCTACAATGGCATTCCATGGGCAACTTTATTGACCTTTTTTGTCTTGTATTTTGTGGGTGGATATCTTTTATATGGTGGATTATTTGCGGTAATTGGTTCGGCTGTTGATTCGGAAACGGATTCGCAACAAGTTATGATTCCGGTGATGTTGCCTTTGTTATTTTCATATGTGATTGGTATCATGGTGATATTTAATCCTGGTGGTCCAGCAGCGCTGTGGTTTTCTCAAATTCCGTTTTCTTCACCAATCATCATGCTCCAGCGCATTGCGGCAGGAACAGTAGGTGTTTGGGAAGTATTTTTATCACTTGGTTTGTTGACGTTGACTTTTGTCGTAATTTTATACGGAGCAGCCAAAGTGTACCGCACAGGAATTTTAATGTACGGTAAAAAGGCAACTTGGCGCGAAATAATTAAATGGCTGAGGTACTAAAATTAACGCTTTGAAAAGAATCGCAATCATCGATTTAGGCACAAATACATTTAACTTGTTGATTATTAACAAGTCAGAGAATGATTATTCCAAAGTGTATGAAACGAAAGTGGGGGTAGGTTTAGGTTTTGGTGGGATCAATAAAAATATAATACAAGAAAATGCCTTGTTGCGTGGATTAGATACCTTGAAAAGCTACAAAGAAAAATGCGATGAACTAAAAGTCGATTCAATTTTTGCTTTTGGAACATCCGCCTTGCGAAATGCCGAAAACAGAGAAGACTTTTTGATGCGTGCTAAATTGGAAGCGAATATTGATATTGAAGTTATTTCAGGAAAACGTGAAGCCGAATTAATTTACAAAGGCGTCATTCATCGGTTACCTGATATTGGCGCTTTTATGGTGATGGATATTGGGGGCGGAAGTACTGAATTTGTGTTAGGAGATATTAACCAAGTTTATGATGTAGAAAGTTTTGAAATTGGGGTAGCTCGGATTTATCAACTGTTTGATTTTTCAGATCCCTTTTCAGCGGAAGATTCAGCTGTTATAGAAGCTTATTTAGATTCGAAAGTGGGTGACTTTTTTGATACCATTCAAATTCAACAATTGGTTGGCTCAAGTGGTTCTTTTGAGACGTTTTACCAATTGATTTTTGACTTGCGTAAACCTTTAACAGACTATGTCGAATTGGAAAAAGCTGCATTAATGGAGACCTTGGATCAAATCATTCATTCCACACAAGCAGAAAGGGATGCGGATGAACGAATCATCTTAATTCGTAAAAAAATGATTCCTATTGCCGCTGTTAAAATTCGGTGGATCATTTGTAAATTAGCCATTGAAAAAATCATTGTTTCACCTTATGCGTTAAAAGAAGGTGTGTTGAAAGAAATTATTTTTTAAAGTCATTAAAATCAATTCATTATGCACGATTCATTCAGCCTTTTACCACCTTATTCTCGGGTGTGGATTTTCCAAACAGATCGGTTTTTAACTGGTTCTGAATGTCGTGAAATTCAACTTCGGTTAAATGATTTTATCCCCAATTGGGCTTCGCATGGCAATGGTTTAAATGGTGGATTTAAATTGGAAAAAAATCTTTTTGTGATCGTTGGGGTGGATGAGTCTAAATCCATGGCTAGTGGCTGTTCAATTGATAGTTTAACGCGTGTAATTAAAGAATTAGGAACGGCTTTAAATGTCGATTTTTTTAATCGATTAGCCATTGCTTACGAAAATCAACAAGGAAAACTCGAAATCGTTTCTATGACGGCGTTCAAAGCTTTAATTTCTTCAAGTCAAGTAAATTACGACACCGTTGTCTTTAATAATTTGGTCGCTTCGAAAGAAGAATTTGATCAAAAATGGCGAACAAATGTCGGGCAAAGTTGGCACGCTAATTTATTTCAGTTGGCATGAGGAAATTGATTGGACTTTTCCTTTTATTCGTTTCGACGGCCGTTATAGGTCAATCGGAAGTGGTCGACCTAAAAAACTTCAAGGCAGATGTCTTGAATCAAGCCTTAATTGATGAGGTCAATGCCTTACGAAAACGTAAAAGACTCGATTCGTTGACTAATGATGTGATTTTGGAAAAGGCGGCTTTGGATCAAGCGCAATATATGGCAGCTGAACAAGAATTAGGGCATGGACAAAAAAGTAAACTCAAAGGTTCGCCCTACAAACGTGTCTTGTTTTATGGTGGCTCACACAATTTAATTGGCGAAAATGTCCTTTCTTATAATTTGGAAAGCGAATTAAAAAAGTCTAAAAACAAACTCACTTACCAACGCTTGGCAAAAGATCTCATCGACCAATGGGAAAAATCTAAGCCGCATTATGAAAATTTAATTGAACCAGATTATACCCAAATTGCTCACCAATTTGCCATTAAAGATGGGGTGTTATTTGCCTGTCAAGTTTTTGGATCAAAACCCTTTATTGAAAAATATGAATTTGTTGAAGGACAACCGATTTCTATAAAAGATGGATTGGAATGTTATAATTGCAAACAGGTTAAGAAAAAAATCTATGATGGCGATGTCACGCTCGGTTGGTACACCGTCTCAAATGATTCGATTTATTATTGGAACCTACGTCGCTATCAAAAGAATTATTTCTACAATAAAAAGAAAGATAAATACCGTGTTTCTTATTCAAAAGATAACCTCAAACAAATTTTTTCTGCCAATGGTGTGTTAACCATGGATTTGATTCACTATGAACAATTTGATTGTAATGGAAAAACTAGTTTTCACAATTCGCCTTATCACAAAGGGTACTATTTAGGCTATTTAGACAAACGAACGATTGAACAAAGAGATTTAAGAAATTACCCAGGCTTGGTTCAAGTTTTTGTCGGAATGAAACCGAGTTTTGCAGACACTTCATTTCAAGTAGATTTTTATTTGGTGAAAAAACAAAGAAATTGCATCCAATCCAGCACCATTTATGTCACACCAGATTATCTTTCACCCAACGAATATTTCCAATTACCTGCGCCAACAATGAATGTAGGAGGTTCGGTGGTTATTGAAGATTCGGTTTCCACTCGAATTCCTTTCGAACGGAATCAAACCAACGAAGACACTTCAATTTTTAGGCCCTTGATTAGTTTGATGGACAGTTTAATTCAAGATGATCACACCATTAAACGTGTTTATTTTACGGGCGTCGCATCGATTGAAGGAACAGAAAAGGACAACCGGAAATTAATTAATAAGCGCGGAGCAATTATCGAAGAGTACTTGAAACGGTATTATCCAAACATCCCTTTTGAAAGTGAATTTTACGAAAATTTTGATGATTTTAAATCGGGCTTGGTGGCTGCAGGCTACGTGGATGCAACAGAAATATCGATGGATACCCTGAGAATGTTTGCCAATGACCGGGCCAATGACAAAGAAATTGCAGCTATTTTGGATAATTCTCGCTTTTCAACTGTCAAGGTGGTGTATAGTGATCAATATGAAATTGCGGAGGGATCTTACGGAAGATCTGTTCAGCGTATTCACGACCTAATCAAAGAAAACAAAATCAATGAGATTATTCCTTTATATCTTTTATTAGCCAACCAAGTAATTGAAGGAGATTCGACTAATTTAGAGGCACTAAATGCCTTAGAATTTCCGAAGAATCAGATGTATGCCAAATTGCATTGGTATGATTTTTTATTCGATTTGGCATTGTCTACCACCGAAATTAGAGGTGAACGTTTATCTGAATTGCAAAAGTTAGGAGCAATTACAAGTGACGGTCAATTGGTTGAATATTCACTTTTGTTTAACCTGTTTTATCAAAATAAAGCCATTAAAATTGAGAATCAAAACGAAATAATTGCGGGATTGCGAGATAAACGTCAAAAAGCTTGGATTGAAACCTTGGCAATTATTGATTCGGTAGAAACTGGCCAAATGACGCCTAATAAAGCGGCCCCAATCATCGTTAAAAATGTTTTGAATTTAAAATTTGAGCTCAATCAAACTTATTTTATCTGTCAATACTTGATTCATTGGGGATTTACGACCGAACCGTACGTGCTTTTGTCAAAATTTGTACGACGACCAAATCAAAATCCAAAACTTTACGCGCAATATTTAAAGTTAGGATATTATTTAGGACAATTTGAAATTGAAAACGAATGGAAAAAAATTAAAGGAGTCATTAAACAGTTCGCAACCACGTGTCCAGAAGAATTTTGTCAGCTATTTAAATGGGACGAAATGGGAATTGGTAGTTTAAAAAAGAAAGAAATCGCCGCTTTATTTTGTGAAAAATGCCAAGAAATGACCATTACAAATACGGAGGAGTAGGATAGACACATGTAATAATTAAATATTTTAGCCATTTTTATTCAAAAAAGCGCCTTAAAACTACTACTTTTGGACTTTACATGGCAGACATTAAAAAGAAAGCGAAGAAAATAACATGAAAGCACTTTATTTAAAAGAGTTAAGAAGTTTTTTGAGTTCCATTATCGGCTATATTTTCATAGGGATATTTTTGGTGCTAAATAGTTTGTTCTTGTGGGTCTTTTCTTACGAAACAAATATCCTAGAAGGTGGAACGGCCGACTTACGATCATTTTTTGGAATCAGTCCAATTATTTTCTTGATTCTCATTCCGGCCATCACCATGCGTTCCTTCTCAGAAGAGCGAAGAACAGGAACGATCGAATTACTTTTTACCAAACCAATTTCTGATTTTACCATCATTTTTACCAAATATTTGGCTGGAGTCACCTTGGTATTTATCTCTATTTTACCAACCCTGATTTATTATTATTCAGTTCATAATTTAGGCGAACCCGTTGGAATTATTGACGATGGAGCAACCATCACATCTTATCTTGGATTGATGTTAGTGGGCGCTTGTTTGGTGGCGGTCGGAATTTTTGCATCCAGTGTCACAGATAGCCAAATTGTTTCCTTCATTTTATCGATGTTTTTATCTTGGTTTTTGTTTATGGGCCTCGATTTATTAGCTGTTTACAGTCAGTTTGGAGGTTTGGATTTGATTTTCCGAAATTTGGGAATTATGGAACATTACGAATCAATCCAAAAAGGAGTGATTGATACACGAGACATCATCTATTTTATAAGTTTTGCGGCAGTATTTATCTTATCAACCAAATTGGTATTACAAGCTAGAAAATGGTAAGTATGACAGGAAAAGACTCGAAATCAGGAGCGACACATCGACCAGGTAAAAGAGATGTTTTGAACTATTTAGGAATAGTAGCGATTATTTTTTTGCTAAACTATATCTGCTCTTTTTTTATTGGAAGATTTGATATCACCGAAGATAAAAGGCATTCCTTATCAGAAAATACCATTGCGCTTTTACAAGATGAAAATCGAATTAAAGAACGTATTTTTTTCAAGATCTATTTAGAAGGGGATTTACCTGCCGACATCAAAAAAATCAGAAATTCTATCCAAGAAAAATTGGATGAATTTATCGTTTATGCAGGTGATAAAATTCAATATGAGTTTATTGATCCAAATGGCGAAGATGATGTCAATTTTAATTTAGAAGTTCAAAAAAATATCTACCAAGAAGGAATTGCCCCTTGCGACATTCAGATTATTAGTGCCGACAAAGCGGAGATTAAAACCATTTGGCCAGGTGCATTAATCGAATACAAAGGAAAAACGGTAGATCAAGTGCAGTTTTTCACTAATCGTTTGATTGTGAACAACGAAGATATGCGTGGATTGGCCGATCGAACGATTAATAATCTTGAATACCAATTAATCAGTGCCGTTAGACGGGTAAGCGCTTCAGAAAAACAAACTATTGGATTTTTAAGTGGACAAGGTGAATTAGATGCTTGGCAAACAGCTGATGTAAGAACTGGTTTGGATCGATATTATCTAGTAGAAGATGTTGAAATTAATGGAAAATTAGATGCACTGTCAGCTGTGGATGCCTTGATTATCGCCCAGCCAAAAACGCCATTTAATGAAAAGGATAAATTTATCATCGATCAATTTATCATGAACGGTGGCAAGGTACTTTGGTTTATTGATCCATTAGAAGTTAATCGTGATTCCTTGTATTTCACTGGTGAAACGTTTGGGATTTCAGCCAATTTAAATATCGAAAAGGACATGATTTTTAAATATGGTGCACGTTTAAATGCAACGACACTTATCGACAAAGAATGTGGGCCTATTTATATTCCTGGTCATCCAATGGGTGTGGTGGATTGGTATTTTTACCCAATTCTTCAACGTTCAACTCATCCAATCACCAAAAACATTGATCCAATTAAGGCCGAATATGCAAGTACCTTAGAAATTGTCAATGAAGAGGATGTCGATGTTAAAAAAACAATTTTGTTGCATTCATCCGATAATTCGCAAGAGTTTAAAGCGCCAGTGAGGATCAACTATGGCATTGTAGATGTCGAACCGAATTTTAAGAAAGGCAATGCCGAATTTCCTGTAGCAATGATGCTCGAAGGAAAATTTACTTCTGCTTTTGAAAATCGAATCAGTGATTCTTTTGTTAATTCACCCGATTTTAAAACGGTGTTTAAAAGTGTGGATAATAAAATGTTGGTGGTGTCCGACGGTGATATCATCCGCAACGAAGTAGATTCAAAAGTAGTAGATGGTAAAACACTTTACCGCGCAATTCCTATGGAAATTGATGTCTTTGGTGTACAAAATGCCAATAAAACACCAAAATACGTGTACGGAAATCGTGATTTTGTCCTGAATTGTATCGATTATATGTTGGATGATTTTTCTTTAATCGATGTGCGTGCCAAAACAATCACCATGCGGGTCTTGGATAAACAAAAGATCACCAAAGGCAAAGACAAATGGAAATTTTTGAACATTGGAATGCCATTGTTGTTGATTTTTATCTTGGCGACGGCTCAATTATTTATCAGACGTGGAAAATACGGTGTTGCTAGCATTAAAAAGAAGTAATTGTTTATTGAGTTAATTGGAGGTGAAGAATGAAAAATTTAAAAACAATTGGAATAATTATCGTCGCGGGTTTATTAGGGTTTTTTGCCTATAAATTAGCAACTAAACAATCAGGAAGTCAATTGGCAAGTGAGGCTTTGTCTGATTTTGAAGTAAAGGACACCGCCTCAATCAACAAATTAGTGATTACTGATACCGAAGGAAGTGATGGATCAACGTTAATTCGTGGTACAAAAGGGTGGACACTTGAATCGGGCGGTTGCGTGCAACAACATTTGGTGCATACCATGTTAGAAACCATTAAATACATTAAAGTAAAAAGTCCTGTCCCAGAGGGATCAATAGCAAATGTCAATAAATCGTTGGCTAGTCACCACGTTAAAATGGAGATTTATGTAAAGGATAAATTGGCAAAAACTTGGTTTATTGGGGATCCTACACAAGATCAATATGGAACGTATATGCTCCTAAAAGATCCTGAAAAGGGGAAATCGCCCGAACCATTTATTATGCACTTGCCAAACATGTATGGAAACCTTTCAACACGGTTCATCGCAGATCCGAAATTACTAGGTTGTACCGAAGTTTTTTCTTATGATCCGATCGAAATTCAATCAGTTGAGGTGACGATTCCGGATTCTTCGCAGTTAAATTTTAAAGTTGTTGCCTTGAATGAAAATTTATTTTCTGTCATGAACAACCAAACTAAACTTGAAAAATTTGATACAACCTTAGTTCGTTCATACTTGTTGGATTACCGTAAAATTCATTTCGAAAATCACAATTATAATTTGAGTGATGCCAATTTAGATTCCTTGAAAAAAAGCACCCCATTTTATAAGATTAAAGTCACCGATAAAAAAGGGAAAACAAACCAAGTAAAAATTTATCGAAGAAAATACAACTACGAAAAGTTAGGTTTGGATGGGAAACCAATGGAATTTGATCAAGATCGGATTTGGTTAGAATTAAATGACGGTACAATTGTGGTAGCACAATATTACGTATTTGGTAAATTGATGCGCACGATTGATTATTTTAAAGGACCTCCACTAGGTTTGAGGTAGAAGAAGTCTTATTAAAAGTGAATTGGTAGATGAAAGTTTATTTAGATAACGCTGCGACAACTCCCTTAGCTCCGGAGGTAATCGACGAAATGACCAAGGTTTTAAGAGAACATTTTGGTAATCCATCTTCTGTTCATGCCTTTGGACGAGATGCTAAAAATGTGGTTGAACTTGCAAGAAGAAGAATCGCCACACTGATTAATGCCGAGCCAAAAGAAATTATTTTTACCTCAGGTGGCACCGAAGCGGATAATACGGCCATTCTTTGTGCTATTCAAAATTTGGGAGTTACTCGCATAATTTCAAGTGAAATCGAGCACCATGCTGTTTTACATTGTTTGGATCATCATCCCAATGTTCGAGTTGATTTTGTGAAATTATCTCCTTCAGGTGAAGTGGATTTAAGTCATTTAGATGAATTATTGCAAGACTCGGCGAAAACCTTGGTGACTTTAATGCATGCCAACAATGAAATTGGCACCTTAATCGACTTGAAAAAGGTGAGTGAAATTTGTGTGAGAAATGGCGCTTATTTTCACTCGGATACCGTTCAAACCATGGGGCATTATGCAATGGATGTGCGAGAAATTAATGCTGATTTTTTGACGTGTTCGGCGCACAAATTTCATGGTCCAAAAGGAATTGGATTTTTATATGTAAAAAAGGGATTAAAATTGTCGCCTTTAATGCACGGGGGGGCGCAAGAGCGCGGCATGCGGGGGGGAACTGAAAATATTGCAGGAATTGTTGGTTTGGCCAAAGCGTTTGAATTGGCAAACCACGAAATTGAAGTCCATAAAACCTACGTACAAGGGTTAAAATCGTTTATGGTGGACGAGTTAAAACGCAGGATTCCGGGTGTAAATTTTCATGGGGAAATAGATCCTGAGAAAAGTTTATACACCGTTTTAAATGTCTGTTTTCCTTCGTTTGAAAATAAATCTATGTTATTATTTTTATTAGATTTAGAAGGCGTAGCAACTTCTGGAGGAAGCGCTTGCACAGCAGGAGCCGCCACTGGATCGCATGTTTTACGAGGAATTGGTGCCGATTTAGACCGTCCAAATGCACGGTTTTCATTCAGCCGTTACACTACCAAAGAGGAAATTATTTACGCCCTTGATTGTATTGAGAAAATTGTCGTGTTGGATGCGGTGAAACAACACTAGCATGCGGACAATCACCGTTTTCATTACCTTATTTTTAGTTCATAATTTAATCTTAGGACAACAAGATGCCTATACTTCAAAACCGTTTGATTTAGGTCATCGCATTACTTTTCAATCCACCGAATTGTATTTGGTTGATAATTATTTGGTTCGAAAGCCTGACCACGCTTTTTAATTATTCATTTTGGAGTTAATTTAACCTCATTAAAGGTAATCTTTCATGCGTGTTTTTGATGATTTCCTTAACATCTATTTTAAGGCGACTCAAACGAAACACGGTTGAATTTATTCCTCAAAAGGGTGTAAGATGACCTTTTCTATTGTTGTCTTGATAACCATTCAATGTGGATAAAATTTAATTGTACTTGTTTTTTTCCTCGTTGATTCGTTTACCTTCGAAGCTTAAAATTTGATTTATGAGGTGGTTAGTTATTTTGTCAGTCTGTTTGCCAATGATGTCGAATGCGCAAGATTGGGTAAAAGTGGATGAAGAAATTTTGACGTATACAGAGCTTCATGCGTTGAACGATTCAACAAGTATTTCGATAGGTACCGTTAATGCAGGGGAATTAAAACACGGCAAATTATTTCCATTTAAAGGGGATAATTTTTTCTATTTTGATAAGGGAAGTTATTTGGCTGGCAGGGCATTTTTAAATGGGTTTGTGCGCTCATCTGTTTTAGAAACTTTCGATTCGTTGTATAAAATTATGCCAACAAGGTATTTTGGTGTCATGGAATGTTCGAACGAACATGGTGGGGAAATGCAACCTCATAAAACGCATCAAAATGGGCTGAGTGTTGATTTTATGATGCCTTTATTGAAAGATGGTTTGCCTTATTATGGTTTAGATTCTCTCGGCTTGATGCATTATTTGTTGGATTTTGATCATGCAGGAAAGTATAAAAAAGATCCAACTGTTTCCGTTGATTTTAATTTGATGGCGCGGCAGATTTTATTACTCGATTTTTTTGCAAAAAAAGTAGGCTTGAAAATTTTTAAAGTGATTGTTAAAATTGAATTTAAAGATGAACTCTTTATGACAGAATATGGGAAATTATTAAAAGCATCGGATATTTATGTGGTTCAAGGTTTGACACCAACCATTAATGCTTTACATGACGATCATTTCCATATTGATTTCGGATTTGCTTATACGAAAACTGAGCCAGCCATCGGAAAGAATGGGCAATAGCAATCGAACTAATTACGAATAATTTTTTCAAAAAAAAGGGCTGCTTTCAATCGAAAACAGCCCTTTTTAAAATTTGAGGTTCTTTATTGAATCACCACTCGCTTGGTCACCGAACGGTCGTTTGATACCACACGAATAAAATAGATTCCTTCGGAAAGGTTACTTAAGTTTAACTGATGTTGTAAATAAGCACCTCCTGAATTATCAGTTAATTGTTCTATATAAGCAATTGCTCCAACTTCGTTGTAAACTTCTAATTGAATTGTTTCTCCAGCAAAATTGTCAAGGGTTACATTAAATACCCCGTTATTCGGATTTGGCGCAACTTCGAAATTATATTCAGCTTTCTCTTCTTCTATTCCTACTGCGTAACCAACACTGAATGTATATTTCACATAATGTCCAAAGTCAGGATCAACGGTTTCAATAATTCCACCACCAACTTCGCGAAGTCTTAAAAATCCTGCTGTTTCACCCTCAGCCGCTGCCGAATACCAAAAACTAATTCCATCGTGATCTGAATCGTACAACTCAAGCGTATAGCATCCCATTGGTAAATTCATGGTGTCTTTGTATTCAAAACTATTTGCCAAAGATTCTCTTGAATAAACAATTTCACCTGCTTGGTTTCGTAAATAAATTTGGTTTTCCGCGGCTTTATTATTGGTTTTAAACCAAATATAAAAAGGCTCATTAATAACAGGAGAAGCTTCAAAATCAACCGTGTAAACATTGTTGTTTGAATATTCATCTACGCCACCATTTGGTTCACGAATCTGTGCACTGAAGGTTAATCTTCCTTCAAAATCAGCCCACCATTCAGGTGTAATTGGAATTTCAACCATTTCCTCTTCCAAGAAATCTAAACTTCCTGTCCAATCCACTGTGAGTACATTATCAAAACCACCAATCCAAATATCCAATTTGCAACTTGTTAAAGTGGTTGCTCCAGTGTTTTTGATTAAAATTCGCGGGTTTTGACAAGTAGGATTCCATTTGCTGTAATATTCCCAATCATTCGGATTGAGTACATCAATTACTGCGGCATCAAGGTTAAAATTGGCATCCCCATAAGTAACTAAATGCATTCCAATCACATAATTTCCATTTCCTTGAGCAGGGTCATCCGCTGGTACGTCTTCAATATCATAATCAATAGTAGCTGTTCCGCCAGGCGTGACAAATGGCGTAATGTCAAATTCATGATCTGATACCATATCACCAGGACACCATCCCTCACGTGCATAAGGCCATGTTCCACCTTGACCGATGTTTGGATTATCGCCACATTCAGTTTCTTGCCAAATTTCCCAGGTATCACGAATGGTTCCGTTGACCAAAAGTTCATGATCTCGTCCTACACCAAATCCCCATTCACAGCAATTATTTGCTCCATTATGGCCATGACCGGTGATTCTTGAACGAACTTTGAACATCTTCCCATCTGGGTCTAAATTTACCGTTGTAGCAGCCAATTGTACATCGTCGTCCAAATCTTTGTACAAATAGCTATTCATTCCATTCCAAAGTGTTTCCATTTTAATCACATCTCTAGGCGGTGTCCCTTCGATGAATAAAAATTGAATGTCAATTAATTCTTGTGTGTTATGTGCTTGAAAATCAACATTTCCTTTTAATAGCGATTGATAATCAGTCACATCATATACATACGTAAATCCTTGAGGACCTAAATCAAATCCAATTCCGTAAGGCGTAATAAATCGACCGATTTCGAAAGGATCAATTATTTCAAACGGTTGTCGATAATAGGTCAAGGTGCTATTTGTCAAAGTAGCATCTGCGCTGTGATAAACAGAGTCAATTTTTACGCCCAAATGATTATAAGTATAACTATATCCTTGTGGCATTTTATGTTGAATGTCTGCAATCGAAAATTTTCTACCATCCACTGCATATTCTAAAATGTCAATCGCATCAGCCGCAACTACATTCCCTAATAAGGTCGAATCTAATTCACTTGTAAATGTGCCTTGAACAAAGGTAATATTTGGACGTGTGGTTGCTGTCTCAAATCCTGCACGTGACCCTTCATCAAACGTTATCATGCCGGTTGTGTTCATCATCCCATCTCTTCCATTCCCAGATTTATCCACAATCGAAGCTTGTTCATCAAAATCGTAATACGTCACTAAATTGGAATAATTAGGGTGCGAAGGATCTAGTTTTTTGTCTTTCCACTCTAAAATAGTTTCAGGCGTTAATTCTACATCCCAAACTCTAAATTCATCTATTTTACCAGCCCATCCGCCAGCCATGCCTGAATTTGCCCCCAAAATAAATTTATTGATTTCACCAACGGCTCTGTTTTTGTCTGTACCTGTTAACCATAGCAATCCGTTTTTATAGACGTTCATGATTCCCGTTGTGCCATTTTTGGTAAAAGCCCAATGATTCCAAACGCCTTCAATTTCTGGAGTAGATGCCGCTTTATCAACTCGATCATACCCGTTTCCTTCTCCTGCATCCCAGTAAAAACGGCTGTCCGACCAAGGCATGTGGATGTTGATTAAACGGTTATTTAAACTGTCAACTCCTTCTAAAATTGAGGTATTAGCAGGTAAAAAATCCGCATTTCCATTTGACCAAAAACAAATAGTAACCTCCTCATCGAAATTATAATCACTAAGTTCGATTTGAGCCCATTGTCCCGGTTCGATTGTCAAGTATCCAAGTTTTTCGTTTGAAAAGACGATTGAGTTATAAGCAGTAGCACTCGCTTTTAATTCATTATCAGAACCTGGTGCCGCATTTTCAAAAGAAATATCCATCAAAATATTTGAACTGCCATCATAGTTAAATGGAGTGGTTAAGTTGATTGTATTTAATCCAACGGCTGCGAAAGAGGTGTTTTTATCGTAAACAACCGTCCACCCACCTTCTTCAAAGGTGTTTAACGATGTCGCTCCAGTATGTTTTATACGGATTCGTAAATGTCCTAAAGCACTGCCAAGATCAGTTACATCAAATTTTAATTGCGCAATTTCGCCAGCACTTAGTCCTGAGGCTGCTAATTCTGTCGCTGTCCATAACAATTGACTTCTTTGTGTTTCATTCGAACTTCCAAAAGGTGCATTACTTGTCAACGCACCAGCCCCAACCGCATGGTCGATCTCAGCACCTGACAAAAATGTACGGTACTTTTGATATTCTTGATAGGTATGGAAATACGTTGAATTCACATAAGGAATCGTTGCAGGGCTCGCACCATTCAACAAATAACGCGGCGAACTTACGCTGGTTGAATCATACACTCCGGTGTGATTAAAGATGAAAGAATATGCCAAATAATCCCATTCGCCACAGTTGTAGGAATCCCAAGGAGTTAAAGGGTCACACTTGATATTATAATACATCAACACCTTTTCAAACTGCTTATCTTCCAATTCGGCGGGAAAAGGAAAGACTGCCCGACGTGTAAAGATACTGTCGTACGTAAAGGTTTGAACAAAAGTAGTGTCTTGACCCCAACCGAAAGTTGATAGACCAACTAAAAATAGAAATAGGACTTTTTTCATTTTATTGAATTGTAGATGTTCAAAGATAAATTATTTAAATCGGTTTAGCAATAAATTATTTTGTCATTCTTGGGAAGTTAATTTGATTTTTGTCGAACGAATTGAAAAGTGATCGTAATCCATGCTGCGATCATTGCTACTCCGCCAAATGGGACAAAGAGCACGATTTTTTTCAAAGATGGCATAATCTCATGTAAGCTGTACATATAAAGAAACCCTGAAAAAAGCACCACACCTAATACGGACAGAATATAAAATGGGGTTAAATTGAATTTGATTTTATCAGAATTTAAACCAATTATCAGCAACCCCATGCCCATTAAAAGTTGGTATTTGACACCTTTTTCAAAAACTTCAATCATTTCTTTGGTGACTACTTTTTCCAACGCATGTGCCGCCATGGCTCCTAAAATAATTCCTAGAAAAATCAATACACCACCAGTTATAACAAATTTTTTAGACATAAAAAAAGGGGTTAATTTTAACCCCTCTAAATTACGATTATTTTTGTGAATGCAATTAATGCGTTTTGATATAATTTTCTAAAGTTGCTTTGTCTTCGCTAAAGGTGAAAAGATCACTTAAAAGCATATAGTTATTTCTATTTAAGCACTGACCATAAGCAGATTGAACGAATTTCATTCGATCTTCTGAGAAGGTAAAAAGTAATGCAATTTCACGCACTTGATCAACAGTTAAACAACGATTAGATGTAGAATTAAGCGCAATTCTCATTTTATCTTCTGAAAAGGCTTCCTTTTCAATTGCTGCCTTAATCAATGTAATGTCATTTGAAGCAGTCATACAAGATTCGTAGTAAACTGATTGATTTGGATTTCCATCAACGATTGGTTGTTCGGTGGTTTCATAATGTGTGCCATCTCCAGAAACTGAAGTGGTAAAGGTGGTTGAACCTGCGCCACTTGTGGTAGTCACTCCATTCACAGTCGTCGTTGATGTAGTTGTTGAAGTCACAGTAGTGGATTCTTCATACGTCGTACCATTACCAGTGCCACTCATATTGATATTCGTTCCTAATCCCATTTCGTTGACATTAATGTTAATGTTTACGCTTTCGGAACCTGCCTGTGTCGTGGTGCTTATTGAACCATTTTCTGTAATGGTTATTCCCATATTTACTGTTTCACTTCCAGCAGGTTGACCGTTTATTGTTTGCCCACTTCCAGAACTTGAGGTGGTCGTGGTCGTTGTCGTGGTGATGGTCGTGGATGAACCTCCCGAGGTTGATCCACCACCGCTCGTTGTGGTCGTCATGCCACCATTGTTGGTTACAACGCCTCCGTTATTATTTCCTGAGCCTGAATTTCCGCCAACCGTTTCGGTGGTAGGAACATACCCAGTTGGATGGTAAACCACGTCAGTTTGACCTTGTGGCACGGTATAAGAATTTAATGAAGCTTCTGAATAATACCTCATTTTGTACTTACCTTTTTTTCCAGAAATTTGGTAGGTAATCACTGAATCTTTTTTTACGCCTACATTTTTTTCAATTGAAAAAGATTTGTCTTCAGCAACAATTAGGCATTTATACCAAGAATCTGTTAATCCGGATACATTGACATTCGTTTCCGGTTCGGTGTTTTGACGAACGCCGTTTAGCACGACGTAGAATTTTTTACCTGTGTTGGAATACACGGTTAAATTTCCAGAACTCTGCTGCGCAAACATGGAAGTGGTACTTAAAAAAAATGTAAAAAGTAATAGTAAATGTTTCATAATATAAATTTAGTTAGTTTTTCTCCCTTTCAATAAACATACCATTTTTAATTATTGGTTAATAAATGAAGTGCATTTTTCTTTGCTGCTTCTGTTATTTCTTCACCACTAATCATGCTTGCGAGTACATCAATTCTCTGGCTTTCAATTAATTCTTTAACAAATGTAATAGTTTTTTCGTTTGATGATTCTTTGGAAACGTGTAAATGTGTTTTGCCTTTTGCCGCCACTTGTGGGAGGTGAGTAATTGCAATTACCTGAATTTGTTTTCCCATCGAATCAAATTCTAGGGCGATTTTATTTGCGATTTCACCAGAAACGCCTGTGTCTATTTCATCAAATAAAAGCGTCGGTAGGTTTTTCTTTTCGGATAAAATAGACATAATCGCCAACATCAAACGAGAAAGTTCGCCACCCGAAGCTACCTTTTTTAAGGGTGAAAATTGCCCACCTAAATTTGTTTTTGCCAAAAATTCGATTTCATCCATTCCCGTTTCAGATGGTTTTTCTTTTGGATTTAATTGAATTTCAAGTGCCCCATTCGGCATTCCTAAATTGGTTAACCGTCGATGAACTTCTTTTTCTAAGTGTGATGTGACAGCTTTCCGCTTTTCACTAATTTCTGCTGCTTTTTGGAGGATTTCTTTTTTTGAAACTTGTAATTCCGACGAAATCTTTTCAATCAAATCTTCACTATTCACAATATCCGCTAATTTGGTCGAAAGTGTTGATTTTAACTCAATCAATTGTTTTTCATCTGTCAAATTATGTTTGAACAATAAAGCATTGATTTTTTCAATTTTTTCGCGGACAAATTCAATCTCTTCTGAACTTGAATAATCTTCCTCTTCAAGATTCGTGATTTCTTGCTCCAGGTCTTCTAATTCAATTTTAATGCTGTGTAAACGGGTAGATATTTCATTAAAATTTCCTCCAAATTTTGTGAGTTCATCAAAGGTATCAATCAGGCGTTTTATGCCAACAATTGGCGCTTGATGTTCATGATCAAACACCGCTTTCGCAAATTCTAAAGAATGACGAATTTTTTCGCCGTTTTCAATTTTCAAAAATCGTAATTTTAAATCTTCAAAATTTAACTTTTCTAATTGTGCTTCATCTAATTCGGTCCATAAAAAACTCAAATAGTCCTTTTCTTTTCGATTTTCCTGTTCTTTTAGTTTGAGACTGGTCAACAAATTTACTTTTTCGCGGTAGGTTTTAAAGAGTTTTTTGTAAGATGCTGTTTCTTTTTCGATGCCCGCAAAATAATCAATCACATCTAATTGAAATGAGTTCTCTAAAATTGATAAGGTTTGATGTTGCGAATGGATCGAAATCAATTGATCCCCCAACGTTTTTAATTGGCTTAATTGTACAGGAGTGTCGTTAATAAAAGCGCGAGTTTTTCCACCCGCAGTAATTTCTCGACGAAGAATACATGTAGCGTCATAATCTAATTCGTGTGCTTCAAAATAAGGTTGAAGGGCTAATTTGGAAATATCAAATTCAGCTTCAAGAATACATTTTTTATCTGCATTCTTGAGCACTGCCATATCTACGCGGTCGCCGAGCAATAAATAAAGGGCTTTGATCAAAATAGATTTACCTGCACCAGTTTCACCAGTAATAACGGTGAAGCCAGGTTTTAATAAAAGATTAACATTTTCAATTAATGCATAATTTGAAATGTCGAGACGTTTAAGCATGATGATTTTTAGATTTACCTCAAAAATAAGAAATAATTGAAGATCTAAAAATGAATTTCGTCAGTTGGTCGAATTAATTCATGATTTCTTGGTAGACAGACGAACTGGCAGGGTCTAATTTCTTTAAGATACTCACCGCAGCATTTTTTTCTTTGATATCGGCCTGTGAAAAAATATTAACTAGCTCAGCACTCTTAGCCGTTAAAAACAATTGTAAATTTAATGATCCAGGACGAGCTCGTTGAATTTTATCAAGATTTTGCATGGTTTCCAAAATTTTTTTTCTACCAGCAACCATGTCAGTATAAAAAATATCTAAACCACCCATATGGTAATCGTAATAAGCATTTCGTAAAGGGCTAAATAAGGGTTGTAAAACATTGTCTACTAACCAAAAACGATTTCTTTTATTTCCTCCAGAGGCAGACCAACCTTCGTCGCCTGAGTTTTTTGCATTATTAGCAATTTGTTGAGCTGCATTAAAATAATTGTCGCCACCTTCTAGAGAGAAACTGTCGTAATCATATCCTAAAATCATATAGGCATAAAAGGATAAAATAGCGGACAAATTATCCCGATATTGATAATTGCTCATTGGTAAAATTGCCGAGTTCCTTAAAAATGAAATGGAGAAATCATCATCGACGTGATTGAATAAAGTGCTATTGTACGTTGTGTTATAAACAGGACGCGTAGATTGAATTTGAATTTTTCCTTTAAAAGTTGTAGTGCTCGGCATGTCAGTCACCGTGATCAAGATGTTGCAATTAATGCGTTCTTCAATTTCAAATAAATCGCTAGTCCATTTAGTAGTATTCATGAAATCATAAATTGAATTTTCCAATTCTAAAAAGATTTCTTTTTCTACCGGGCCCATTGATAATTTCGGATCAGGTAAAATATCCACTTGGCAGTTTAATTCTTGTGAAATTCCTTTCGCAATTGGCAAACAAACAAGCAGTACTATTAAAATTCGTTTCATGAAATTTCGCTTTCAATTTCGTCCAAAATGTCATTTACAACCGTAGACTTATTCTTTAACTCAAAAGTAATAAAATTATTGTTTTTTTTGAGAATTGTCACCTTATTTGTTGTTTTTCCAAATCCAGCTCCTTCATCTTTTAAAGAATTTAACACCAGCAAATCTAATTTTTTTCGGTTAAATTTTTCTGTGGCATGTGCCATTTCATTGGTTGTCTCTAATGCAAATCCTACCAAAAACTGAGGCGTTTTCTTGTTTTCACCCGCCCAAGCTAAGATGTCAGGATTTTTAGTTAATTGCAAGGTTAACTCGTTGTCTTTTTTCTTAATTTTTTCATCGGTAGGGGCAATTGGACGATAATCGGCAACAGCGGCACTAAAAATTCCGATGTCACATTTCTCCCAAACCAATTCAACCGCAGCTTTCATTTGTACAGCGGTTGTGACAGGTACAACTTTTATCCGATGGTCTTTTACTTTTTCATTGGTTGGACCTGTTACCAAAATTACATTTGCACCGCGATCGGCTAAAGCATCTGCCAAAAGAATACCTGTTTTACCACTTGAGTGATTACCAATAAAACGTACAGGATCAATTGGCTCGTAGGTAGGGCCTCCGGTGACTAGCACTGTTTTGTTTTTTAATTTTGAAGAAAGTTGAAAGTATTCATCAATTAATTCGGCGATCGTTTCGGGTTCTTCCATACGCCCTTTTCCTTCTAGGCCACTCGCTAATTCACCGTCGGTTGGTTCAATTACTTTAATCCCTTTTTCAGAAAGAAGTTTCAGATTTTCTTGCGTTGAGAAATGAGCGAACATATCTAAATCCATCGCAGGAGCAATCCAAACGGGACAGCGGCTACTAAGGTAGGTGGCCAATAAAATATTGTCACAGTTACCACTCACCAATTTAGATAGTGTGCTGGCAGAGCATGGCGCTATTATAATGATATCAGCCCAAAGGCCAAGTTCGACATGGTTTTCCCATTCACCTTCTTTGTTTTTAATAAACTCAAGAATGACAGGATTTTTGGATAAGGTAGCTAAAGTTAATGAGGAAATAAAATCCAGTGAAGAGGGAGTCATAATAACTTTTACCTCGGCACCTAGTTTTATTAAAGATCGAATTAAATAAGCTGATTTATATGCAGCTATACTTCCTGTTACGCCAACTATGATTTTTTTGCCAAAAAGCATTTTGTTTAATTTGCCTCTTCTGAAGCATCTCTTACATACACTTTTCCACTTACATATTCTTGGATAGCGATAGCAACAGGTTTAGGTAAACCTTCGTAAAATTTAGAGATTTCAATTTGTTCTCTATTTTCGAAAATTTCTTCTAAATTATCTGTGGTTGATGCGAATTCTGCAAGTTTGTTGGTCAACTCTTCTCGCATTTCAGCACTAATTTGGTTTGAACGTTTTGCAATTGCGATCAACGACTCATAAATGTTCCCTGACTTATCAGAAATTGTTTCTAAATCTCTTGTGATAGTTGAACGTTCTGCGTTGGTGTTCTTATAATTAATACTCATATCTTCGTTTTTCCTTAGTTAATTTCTTTAAACTCTTCAATTGCCTTTTCCGTTTGCTTTTTGATGCCATTTAATTCATCAAGTTTATTAGAATCCGGAAAGAGGGATGCAAATGTACGATAACTTTTGAGAGTATTGTTGAGACGCTCCATTTTTTTCTCATCAATACTGTTAATTGCTAATTTAAAATTGCTCAAAACCAATAAGTAATGAATTTCTTCCTTAAATGTTGACTCTGGAAATTTTTGCAAGGTTTGTTCGAGTGCAACTACTGCCGAGTTGTAATTTTCAGTTTTGTAATAAAGTTTGGCGTATTCAAATTGTTTCAATTCAAGTTTCGCTCTTAAATTATCCATGATCTGATTACAAGAGTCGATTCTTGAACTTGATGGGTACTCGTCAATAAAAATCTGTAATTGATCCAATGCATTATAGGTTTCTGTTTGGTCCAGCGAATACTCGGGCGAATTTTTAACAGAACAAATTGCGCTCAGGAACAAAGCTTCCTCGGCGAGATTACTTTTTGGATATTTACGGATAAAACGTTTAAAATAATAACCTGACAAATAATAATCATCCGTCTTATAATTGGCCATGCAATAAATGAAGTTGAGATTTTCTCCTTCGGTAGTTAAACTATAATATGGCATGATGTCTTCTAAAAGCGTTATTGATTTTAGATAGTCTTCATTTTCGTAATATTGAATGGCAGCATTTTTTTTCTCCTCATTCGTAGCTTCAGATCCCTTTTTGATCATTTTTTGATAATCTGAACATGATGTCAGCTCACCAAAAGCAACTATCAACAAAACAAAATAGACTCTTTTTAAACTCATTATTTTACCGTATTTCAAATGCAAAGATACATTTAGATTTGTTAAGTAATGTGAAAATATCATAGCGTAAACGATAAAATGTGAATAAAATTTTACGATTTATTGGTTTTATCTTAATTTTCATAATAATTTCGCAGGATATTATACGATTAACAGCTTGAAAAAAAAAGAATATGGCTATAGATATATTTGAAAAGATTAAGGCAAATAGAGGTCCAATCGGGCAACACGCCAAAGGGGTACATGGCTATTTTACTTTCCCTAAATTGGAAGGACCTATTGGAAATAAAATGGTATTTAGAGGGAAAGAGTGTTTAGTTTGGAGTATCAATAACTATCTAGGCCTAGCAAACCATCCCGAAGTAAGAAAAGCAGATGCTGATGCCGCTGCGAATTGGGGATTGGCTTACCCAATGGGTGCACGAATGATGACAGGTCAAACTTCTGAGCATGAAGCATTGGAGAGAGAGTTGGCAGATTTCATGGAAAAAGAAGATTCTATTTTGTTAAATTTTGGCTACCAAGGTATTCTTTCTGCAATCGATTGTTTAGTAGATAGAAAAGATGTAATTGTGTATGACAGCGAATCGCATGCGTGTATTATTGATGGTGTGCGTTTACATGCTGGAAAAAGATATGTTTTCCAACACAACGACATGGAAAGCTTTGCAAAACAAATGGAACGAGCTACTAAATTAGCTGGTGAAAATGGTGGCGGAATTTTAGTAATTACTGAAGGTGTTTTTGGAATGGCTGGTGATCAAGGTAAATTAAAAGAAATTGCTGAGTTCAGAACTTCAGGTAAATTTAACTTTAGATTAATGGTAGATGACGCTCACGGTTTTGGTACGTTGGGTGAAAAAGGAATGGGTGTTGGCGAATTGCAAGGAGTTCAGAAAGAAATTGATGTTTATTTTGGAACTTTCGCTAAATCAATGGCTTCAATCGGTGCTTTTATCGCATCAACCGAGGATATTGTAGAATATTTGCGTTATAATATGCGTTCTCAAATGTTTGCAAAAGCATTGCCAATGCCTTTGGTAATTGGTGCAAGAAAACGATTAGAATTATTAAGAACACAACCTGCTCTTAAAGAAAACTTGTGGAAAATCACCAAAGCTTTGCAATCTGGATTAAGAGAAGCAGGATTTAATATTGGACATACAAATACCCCTGTTACGCCTGTTTTCTTAGAAGGATCATTGGCAGAAGCAACAAATATTACTTTTGACATGCGTGAAAATTATAATATTTTCTGTTCAATCGTTGTTTATCCGGTAGTACCACGAGATGTAATTATGTTACGTTTGATTCCGACTGCTGTGCATACCTTAGAAGATGTCGCTTACACAATTGAAACATTCAAAAAGGTACAAATTGGACTTAAAGAAGGAAAATACAAAGCTGAAAATTTAGCGAAAGTTGAGGTAGACAAATAGTCTTCTTTACAAGATATATAAAAGTGCGTTCCCGATCGGGGACGCACTTTTTTTATTCGATAAAAAGAAAGAAGGGTGTCACGACTGCTCGGACACCCTTCTTTTACTCAATTGATCTATTTTTTTGTTGCGATCACTGTTTTTCCAATTTCTAAAAATTCTTTTGCTTGATGCATACCAAGTTTTTGAAAAACGATTATTTCCGAAGCATTCACAAAATAAAGTGTTGGATAAGCTTCTAGTTTAAATTTAGTTGAAAGTCTTTTTCCATCTGGATTTTTTTCCATATCCATTTTATAATTGATGAAATTGGCGTTGAAGTAGGCACCTACTTGAGCATCTTTAAAAGTGGTGTTTGACATTACTTTACATGGCCCACACCACGAAGCGTAAGCATCTAAAAAGATGATTTTGTTTTTAGCTTTAGCCTCAAGCAAGGCCTCTTGCCACGTTCCAGTGAAAAAATTTATTCCAACGGTTTCTTCGGTTGGTGAAAAACGGTGTGTCGCTTTTCCAAGGGATGCCGTTGCCATTTGAGCAAAAGTCAAAAAGACGGCGAGTATGATCAGATTTGTTTTCATTTAATGCTATTTATGAAATGTTATTTAAATATTGTTTAACTTCAATCAAATTTTGTTCCAATGTATAAAGATCTGGTTTATGCTGACGATTTGTCGCCTGATTTCTTGCAAGAAGTGCATACTTTTTTGGAAGAATGGGGGAGTGAACAAACATGGATTGAAGTGTATACTTCAGGTTCGACTGGGACTCCCAAAAAAACAATCCTACAAAAAGCAAACCTCTTGCAATCTGCCTTAGCAACTGGAAAATTTTTTAATTTTCAACCGAATCAAACTATTTTATTGAGTTTATCGCCGAAATACATTGCGGGTAAATTAATGATTGTTCGTGCTATTGCACATTCTATGAAATTGTTTGTTGCGCCTAATCAAGAAAATCCGTTGTTAAATTTAAACCAAGAAAGTGTTGATTTTGCTGGGTTTGTGCCTTATCAAGTGGCTGCGATTTTGAAAAATGAGCAAACAAGGAAAGTTTACGAAAATATTAAACAGGTGATTATTGGAGGAGCAGCTTTGAACGAAAGTTTGGAGGATGAATTAAGGTTGTTAAAAAATCAATCGTACGCCACATTTGGAATGACGGAAACGTTGACGCATTTTGCACTGAAAGACCTTTCTAAAAAAGGAAACCCCTATGTTTGTTTGCCTGGAATTTCAATTGAAGTGAATGAACGTTCGTGTTTGGTGATTGAAAAAAATAGAATTTTTGATCGAATTGTGACGAATGACCTTGTGGAGATAATTAATAAAAATGAATTTATTTGGAAAGGCCGAGCGGATTTTGTGATTAATACGGCTGGAATTAAAATTCACCCCGAATTACTTGAAGCTAAAATTGGAAAATTTTTCCCGAACCACCGGTTTTATTTTTATGGCAGAGCAAGTGAACGCTTTGGCCAAGAATTGATTCTGTACATTGAAAGCGACATTGATTTCGATATTTCTGAACTTTCAAAAAAATTAAAGGCGGTGTTAATTGGCTACGAATTCCCTAAAGAATTGGTGGTGATTAAAAAATTTGACTTAACCCCAACAGGAAAAATTATCCGAAAATTGTACGAATAAATCCTCGCCTGAATTTACTATTCGCAGAAAGGTTATTATGCCACTTAAATTTTGCGTTAATGATGGGCGCGGCAGCTCTCTGACAATCACGACGAACACGGTTTTATAACCGTGATGTCGGGATGGCAGGGACTAGAGCAGACAGCATGGTTGTACCATTTTTTTGGTGCAAAACGCCCAAAAACCATCCTTAAATTAAGTTAAAGTGAGCTGTTTACACTAACTATTCCCTCGTTTAAGATAGAGCAAGAGTACGAAATCATAACTAAAATGTCCGGCAATGGCGTGCCATAAACTGAAGTCTCGTGCTGCCCAACCAAGTACACCAATAAACAAAGTAAGCAGCATGCCTAGGAAACATTTTTTCCAATTTTTAATTGAATAATAGCCATGAATGGCAACAAAAAAAATAGCTGTTATCCAAATTCCCACCACAGGTTGAATGGCACCTCGAAAAAAAATCTCTTCGCCTACACCTGCGCAAATAGAAAGATAAACGGCTCGCCAACGGGTAATTCTAAATCCAACTAACAAGTTTTTGTAATCCTTAAACGCGGTTTCGAAAAAAGTTAATTCGCTGAGCCAAATGATAAAAAGGCCGAATAAAATACCCGCCGAAAGAAAAAGAGGAATTTCAAAAAGGGTGTGAAAGGGAAGTACAAATAATTCGCTAAAGTGACGGTTGGTAAAATAGAGAATTGGCCAAGCAAGGAGCGGAAATGCGAGCAGGGTTGCTAAACCCATAAACCATAAAGAGGAAAATATTTTACGCACTTCAGTTTTTTAAAGCTCAAATTTAGGTATAAATTGAATGGTTTTATTGTTTCTTGAATTCGAATAATTGATTGATGTAAACGAAAAACAATTTGAAATTGAACTTGCCGCCTTTTTCAGTTGAATGCGAGAAGAATAATGTAATTTAAATAAAAAAAGCACGGAATAATGATGTATAATCCTTTGCTAGAATAGTTTGGGAAAATACCATACATCTCAACTATATCGTCGGGATCGTTGGGGGTCGGAGTTCTAGCCCCCGATTTATTAAAGGTGCTTTCTTTAAAGTTTTAATATTGATTTTAATCACCAGATGATTTGAGGGTAACTACTTAACCGCCTTTAATAAGAGCTCCGCGTATATCTCTTTTGCGTTTATTTTAGTTTATCTTTTTAAGCAGTTAAGTTTCAACTTTATCCTACCTTTGCACCAGTGATTTTAAAGAGAGGATAAAAAAATGGCATTTTTTTTAAATTCGGATTTTGGGTGGTTTGAACAAACCAAAAGAGAAGAGATGATTCACTGGTTGAATGAATTACTGCGCGATGCGGGTGTGCATGGCGACACCAGAATTTATTCAAGAACCATCATTCTTTTGCTTTGTTCCGTTTTAATTTCAATTATTTTGTGGTGGATTACTACCAATGTCGTTGGGCGTTTGATACATCGAATTTTACGAAAATCAAAAACACATTGGCACGAACATTTAAAGAAAAATAAGTTTTTTACTGCCCTTGCCCACCTTGTGCCACTTTTGTTTTTTGAGATCATGGTGCGAACAGTCTTTATTGATTTTCCTGTAATTCTGAGTTTTTTATTGAGGATGATAGATGTAACCATTGTCCTTATTACACTTTACATTATCATTCGCTTTTTAAACACCTTGGGCGATGTTTTATTGGACAAACCTAAATTAAATGACAAACCAGTTGCCTCCTACATTCAATTGAGTAAAATCGTCATTACCATTCTTTTAATCGTATTAATGGTTTCTATCGCGTTTAATATCGATCCTATTGTGATTGTAACTTCGATGGGGGCATTAACGGCAATTTTGCTTTTAATTTTTAAGGATACAATTTTGGGTTTTGTTGGAAGTATTCAGTTGGCGGCTAATGACATGATTCGAATTGGCGATTGGATTACCATGGAGAAATTTGGGGCAGATGGGTATGTCACGGAAATAAATCTTGCCACCATTAAAATTCAAAATTTTGATAAAACAATCACTACCATTCCGACCTATTCTTTTATCTCTGACTCTTTTAAAAATTGGCGAGGGATGTTGGATTCGGATGGACGCCGCGTAATGCGGTCAATCAATATTAAAATTCAGTCAGTTAAATTCTGTACCCCAGAGTTATTGGAAAAATTGGCTGAAATTGAAATCATTCGCAATTATATCAATACAAAGCAAGCCGAAATTAATGAGTACAACGAAAAAAATAATATCAATCGGCAAGTATTATTAAACGGACTCAATCAAACCAATTTAGGAATTTTCCGACATTATGTCACAACTTATTTAAACACCAACCCTGCCATAAATTCGGGAATGGATTTAATGGTACGCCAACTTGAGCCTACAGATAAGGGAGTTCCGGTTCAATTATATGCTTTCACCATCAATAAAAAATGGGCTGATTATGAAGCAATAATGGCCGACATTTTTGATCACTTATTGGCATCTGTTCAATATTTTGAATTAGAAGTATTTGAGCAACCCGCAGGTTCTGACATGCGAATTATCGCTAAGGGAATTGATTAATTTATACTTTCCTGTTTTTTTTGGATTCCATTTAAAAATCATTTTAGCAGGCTAAAATATAATTTTCATCAATTATTTATTAGTGCACCAGCCGATGTTGTAGTTGCTATGAATGTAGGATTAGATGATCGTTTTTTATTCAATCTTGACGCAGGTGATTTTACGATTGTCGGAGATTTATTGCTCACCCTCGCAAATACGTATAGTCCAATTGACTTTGATTTGGAGGGAGGAGACTTAACCTGCGATAATATTGTGATTAGTTCTAGTGGTCCTTTACGCACTAATGGTGCTATACAATTTTTTGTCGATCAAGCTTCTCAAATAAATTGCGGTTAATTTTCATGTACTTATATTAGGGGAGATCATTTATTTTTACTAAGGAAACTTCGTGAAACAATTGTTAGTGGTACACTAAAAATTCGTTTGGAGACTAATAAGAATTCCCAATAATGATTTCCATTTCTCTTCCATAGTCGTAAAGGGCTTTAAAAATCAACGTGCCACCTTCTGAATATTTAAGACCTTCGCCAGTTTGGAAATTCTTATCAAAAGTTTTCTTCTCGTCAATTTGTCCATTTGCATAGTAAGAAATCATGTCCCCATCAACTTTCCCGTCTTTGAAATTTTTAGATAAAGCCAATTGACCATTTGCATGAAATAGTTCACATTTGCCCGTATAGCCCTCACGCGGTTTTTCCATGTAAAAATTATTGTAACCCGGATCGTATTGCAAATCATTACAATCACAATTTGTTACAACACCTTCCGTTAATTCATTCGTTTCTTCCGAATTATTACAAGCCATCATCACCCCAAACAAACTACCTACAAGAATAAATTTTAACATCTTCAATTTTTGATAAAGATACGCAATATCCTTCAGGTGAATTCAACACCTTCAATCCTTTGCGAAAGAAAATTCACCATTACTAAACAATACATAATCCGAAACGCACAAAAAAATTACAGCTTTTTAACATAAAGTTTGTTTAAAGAGGAAACTTGTACTATATTTGCACCATTCTAAAGAGAGTTCAACAAAAAATGATTTCAGTTGTGGTTTGTTTTTAACTAAAAATCAACACAATTTCGAAAAAAGATATATTGCGGGGTGGAGCAGTTGGTAGCTCGTCGGGCTCATAACCCGAAGGTCGCACGTTCGAGTCGTGTCCCCGCTACCATTGAAAAAGAGTTGTCGTTTCGGCAGCTCTTTTTTGGTTTAATGACAAGTTTTTTTTAAGATGTATACAACCTATGTACTTTTTTCTATCAAATATGATAAAATATATATTGGTATGACAAGTGATTTGACGGATCGATTACAATCGCATAATGAATTAGCCACGAAGGGATACACAATTAAATATCGACCATGGCAAGTTGTTTATACCGAAATATTTACTACAAAATTAGAAGCATTGAAAAGAGAAAAGGAATTAAAATCAAGTCGTGGACGAGTGTTTATTCGTGAACACGTCATTCAAAATTTTATTACAAAATAATTGAACCGCTAGCTCGTCGGGCTCATATCCGTCAGCTGACGGACGCACGTTCGAGTGTTGTGTCCGTCCACTGACGGATCCCCGCTACCATTGAAAAAGAGTTGTCGTTTCGGCAGCTCTTTTTTGGTTTAATGACAAGTTTTTTTAAGATGTATACAACCTATGTACTTTTTTTCTGTGATTTTAATCTGTGGTGCGCATTTTTTTCACCACGGATATTCGCAGATGTTTTTTTATTTAGATTTAAAGAATTAGGATTGCGAGTCTATACCTTTAAATAGATCACTTAGTCCCCCAATCTCTGCTTCTTAAAAAATCCCTATCTTCGCTAAAAAAAATTCTAAGACATGGCTTCTGGTTTTTTTGCAGTTCTTGATGATATCGCTTACCTCATGGATGATGTAGTTACCATGAGTAAATTGGCGACAAAAAAAACGGCAGGCATTCTTGGAGATGATTTGTCAGTGAACGCCGAAAAAGCAACAGGTTTTGTTTCTTCACGCGAATTGCCTGTTTTATGGAAGATTACCAAAGGTTCTTTTTTGAATAAAATAATCATTTTGCCTATTGCCTTTTTATTAAGTTATTTTTTTCCACTTGGAATTAAGATTGTATTGGTTTTAGGAGGTGCTTACCTAGCGTATGAGGGAATGCACAAAATTGTTCATTTCATTGCACACACAAAAAAATCTAAAAAGCAACATGCCGAGGTTTTAGAAGTGGAGATTACGGATACGGAAAAAGAGAAAATAAAATCTGCGATTACGACCGATTTTATTTTGTCCGTTGAAATTATCATTATCGCTTTAGGAACCGTTTTAGAAAAATCGTTGACTGTCCAAATTATGGTGGTTTCTTTTGTGTCTTTGCTTGCTACGGTTGGTGTGTACGGAATTGTAGCCTTGATTGTACGAATGGATGATGCCGGGCTAAGCTTAGTGCGAAAATCAAAAGGAAAAGGCTTTTTATTTGTGTTGGGCAATGCCTTAATTCAATTGTTGCCGTGGGTGATTAAAGTGTTGGCAGTGGTTGGAACAATAGCATTATTATTAGTTTCGGGAGAAATTTTTTCACATAACATTCACTTTTTTCAAGATTTGTTGCCTACCTGGCCGGCTATGTTAAAAGAG
Organism: Crocinitomix sp.; assembly: GCA_044361315.1. Lineage (GTDB taxonomy): Bacteria > Bacteroidota > Bacteroidia > Flavobacteriales_D > Crocinitomicaceae > Crocinitomix. The sequence goes on from JBIKJA010000003.1 coordinate 72,532, forward strand.
CTGTTATTAGGAATTACTGCAGGAACAATTGTGGTTTTTTTACTTGCATTGATAGCTAAATTACTCCCAAAGAAAAAGGCAAAGATTTAGCTTGTACGCATTAAAATCTCGGTGTTTCTTGTTCCACGGCAGCCTCGTCCGAATTCATGGACACAATTAAGAGCTTATAGCCCTCTTCCCGATTAACCAAAACTAAACGCTCGTGCACTAACCCTAGTTTTTCTACTTCAAACGTATAACTTAATTTTACCGTGGTCATTCCATTTTGTTTTTTTTTACTAAAATCGAATTGTTTTGATCGATTTTTTTGAGGTCCCCAACTATACAAAAATTAAAATTTAACCTCCTTTATAACCGTTTAATAGCAAATATATTTTTATTATTTGGGCGTACCTCCCTTTGTCCTAAGGTCCAAAGGGAGGCCCCGCTTTCCGCTGTAGTCCCAGACATCCTGACGCTGCGGTCAGAATCGTCAGGGAGCTGCCGCTTCAATCGGTTACGCAAACAGGGGGTTATTTTAATAGATGGTTACACAGTGAGCACATAGTTAGAATTTTTAAAATTCTCGCGAAAAGGATGGCAGTGGGGCTCTTTTTTGTGGATCCTTTAACAGAAAGGAAGCCACAAAAAAAGCAAGAACGAACAGCCTGGTGTTCAGACTCAACACTAGGAGGCACGCAGTGCTGAAATTGAGTTGGGTATGAACATTCGCCCAAATAGAAATCTTTTTACATCCAATAAAAAACAGGTCTTGGTGAATTCGGTTTTAAAAGTCCATTTATGCAATTCGGCTAATTTTGAACCTTTTTATCCAATAATTGTATTTATTTTTGAATGACTATCTTAAAAAGGGTGAACAGATTTAAATATATCATAATAAGTGGATTAATTTGGTGTTTTTGCATGGCGAGTTTTGCGCAAGGACCAAGCCTTTCTCCACATGACTTAAAAGAAAGTTATTTTGAAAAAAGAGCTTCTTTCGAACAACGATCAACTAAGGCTATTAGTTCTGCAAATCAGGTGGAATTAGATCGTATTGTCACCATCCTTGCCGAAAACGCACCAAATTCATACGAGTATCATTTGGTTAAATATGTCAACGGAAATTTTGATGCCTCCCTAGCAATTCATCTGTTGGAAGCCTATAAACTCAAACCTAACTCGACAGAAGTTTTGCGCGAAATGTTTGGTTATTATGCCATGATGAACGATCAAACCAAAACCAAAGAAATTGCATCCGTGCTTAAAAATCAATATACAACGGCCGAATTTGCTTATTACGAAAGTTTGTTTTCAACCGCTACAGGCACATTTTATTTGTTTAGCGGAGAATCGGATGCTTATCCCGCGTTGGTATTACAAAGTTTAGGTAAAATTAGAAGCAATGCGACTATTATTAATTTAGATTTTTTGCAAAATGACGCCTATCGCAAACGAATTCAATCGCAAGTAGGAGGGTTAAATATGAAATTTCTTGGAAATGAGGCTGCCTTTGTGAGTGCAATGATTAACGCCAAATCATCTACCTTTTGTGTGTCAACAACGGTTTCTCAATATTATTTAGGTTCGTTAGTGTCTTCAATGACCATTACCGGTTTGGTTTATCAAAAAGATGCCCAAGATCAAAAAGCTAGGCTGCAAAAATTTTGGAATCAAGTGCAACCAACTTTCGAAAGTTTAACATTAAGTGGCAGCAGTGGAAATGCGCTTTATGGAAACTATCTTCCGCCTTTACTAACCTTATACAGATTGAAAATATTGAATAGTGAGAAGGATTTAATTTTGCGAAATGGCATTGTGGCATTGGCACAGAAAATTGGAGAAGTGGAGGCGGTGAATGGAATTTTAAGTGATTATGAGCAAATAGAATGAAGCTCTTTAGTAAAAATTATTCGCACTATAACGACGAAGATCTAATGCGCTTTTTTATAAAGGGTGATAAGAAAGCCTTTGAGCAAATTTACGCACGTTATGAGTCGTTTGTGGTGAATTTTTTTTACCGACGATTGTGGAATGATTCAGAAAAAGCAGAGGATTTTTCACACGATTTGTTTACAAAGATCATTGACAAACCCGATTCTTTTGATCCGAGTAGAACCTTTAAAACATGGTTGTTTTCAGTGGCCAGTAACATGTGTAAAAACGAGTACAAAAAACAAGAGATAAGAAAACCAACGGGTTACGATTTACCAGAGGGAATGGATTCGAAAGATGAAAACCCCTTGCAGGATGTTGAAATTGATAAAACAAATTTTAATGAGGCATTAAAAAAGGAACTGGATAAGTTGAATGACAAACACCGAGAAGTATTTATGCTTCGCCATTTTGAAGGATTGTCCTTGAATGAGATAGGAGAGGCCCTTGAAATTAATACAGGCACTGTAAAATCAAGGTTGCATTTGGCAACCAAGACCCTTGCAGACAAATTAGAAGTTTTTAGAAAAACAATGATATGATTAAGGACATAGAAGAGATTATCAGAAGTAAAACCTACTTTGAGTTATCGAAAGAAGAACTTGAAGCGGTAAGCGAATTTGCGCAAAATGAGGAGGAGTATGTCAACATGCAATGGTTTTTGAATGGAACAATTTCAGCAGTAGCTGCCGATAAAGTAACACCTTCTGCAGATTTGAAGAAAAAAGTGATGGCTCATTTAACCGATGGGGCTGATAAAAAGGGGTTTTGGCTTAATTCGGTGGGAGGTTTTATGTTCCCTGATGGAAAACAATTTTACAAAAAGCCAGGGTTTCAATTAGGTCTTGCAGCCGCAGTAATAATTGGGTTTTTGTTTTTTGTGAACAGCGATTTTCAATCGGCTAACCTTGCGGTAAATAAAAACACGAACAAACAAATTAATCTAATTGCAACTGGTGCGGATTTAGCTGATTCAATGGAGGCGCGTGGGAATCTCATGAAAAATTTAGACAAACCAACTGATCAAGCGCCGAGTCCGATGATGTTACAAGACGAAGAGGATGTGATGCGTGATCAAATTGATGATATTCGTTTGGAAGCACCTGCGGATCGGGTGAGCTATTCAATTCAAGCCGACGTATCTGAAAGCGAGGCCGTTTATTTATATACTGTAGATGCCCCAGCCATGGAAGAGGTTCTACAGTTTACAACTGATAATAAAATTGTATTAGCTGAAAGTAAGACAGATAATTTTGCTAAAAAGGAAAAACACGATCCTGTTGAAAAAGCCGCAAAAGATGTTGTGCCAGGATCATCCGAAGGAATTGCTGCGGCCGATTACGATAGACTTACAGATATGAATTTGAGTGAGGTGTCAGCTTCCGAAATCATTGTTCCAAAGTCAATTTATATTGACAAAACAAAAGAGTTAAATCAATTTTTTTATATTGAGAAATAAGGAGGGTTTACCTTAATGAATTCAAATCGGTTGATTACACCTATTTTGATTCGACTTTTTGTCGGATTAGTGATCCTCGTTTCCAATGAAAGTTATGCTGGAGACAGGAAATCAGACTCGCTGAAAATTGAATCATTTTTGGCAATCGATTCAGATAATTATACGACAATTGATGCCCGTCAAAAATTTTATAAAAAAGCCGATCAACTATTTACCAATTATGGATTTGAGGTGAAATGGTTAAAAGTGGCAGCAAAAACCGTAAAAATTTTAGAAATCGCTCATTCAAAATTAGGAGGGCTTTTTGCTCACACCAACCAAGAAATTAGGGATTTTATTAATAATGGAAATAAAGCAATATTGGACGATTTTTTGTTGAAAGTTCGTGCGCTTTGGCGATCTGGAAAAGTGATTAAGGCAGATGAGGCTATGCGCTGGGATGCACAAATGTTGTCCGACGAACAAAATTTGATAGATGGGTTTTATGAAAATTTAAGTAAGGAAAGTTTGAAAATTTTGGAAAAAAACCTCAAAGGCTTAGCCTCTCGATTTCTTTTTAATAATCCTCCTTTTTATGGGAATGTTCAAGATCAAGAAGCACGGTGGGATTTTGGAATGCGTAAAATGGGCTATCAAGTAGTGCCCCAAATGATGCCTAAACCAAATCAAAATTGGGAGTTGCTGAAATTGCAAATAAAAAACAAAAAAGGGAATAAAATCGAAATTCAGCACTTCCTCGAATAATTGATAAGCAGAAATCTAAAGAATGTTGTGATTCCTATATTTACCTGAAATCCTAATAATTCAAATTTAAACAGCATTAAAATCAAATTTTAGGCGAGAAATACAATTTAAACAAAACGTTAATTCATCGGATGAAAACGATTTCATATCGATAAATGAAACACTTTGGCACAATTTTCGTATGTTTGCAGAAATAAATTATTAACTAAAAAATAGTAAAAATGAAAAAAATAATGATGATTGTAGCGATTGCTTTGTTAGCAGTAGCTTGTAATAAAGATCAAGCAGCCGTAAAAAAATTAGATGGTACTTGGACAGCTACGTCTGTGAAAAGTACTGAAGATGGGGTAACTTTCGAGTTAATAGGAACTTTTGTAACTTCTTACACATTTGTTTTTGATGGTTGTAAATTAAAAACTGATGAATTTTGTAATGTAAAAGCGACATTAGTAAGTCCTTTTGGAACGGAAACAGAAGCAGACTTATACAGAGTTGTTGGCGATGGAGAGACAATTGAAATGAAAGATGACGCTTCTTCTACTACAATCAACACTGCAACAATTACAGAATTAACAAAATCTGATTGTACGTTAACAATGACAGATGGTACTGGAGCAGATATGATCACAACTGTAGTTGTTCTTAAAAAACAATAATTAAAATCAACATTAGTTGAAACCGAATTGAGCAATCAATTCGGTTTTTTTGTGCTCAATTTCAAGTTATTTTTAACGTCTTATCACCTATGATTTCTGCTGAATTGAAGTTGTTTTAAAAGCTTGTAATTTAAGTTGAAGTTCTAAAATTCGTTTTTGTTTACCTGCGTCCCTTAATTTTTTCGCCGATTCTGTATAATACGCATGGCGATTTTTTAAGTAATCCAGTTGAATTTCGAGTGTTTTTTGAGGTGTGTGAGATTGGCCAAATTTTGCCATTTCATCAAATAGACTTTGTGCCGTTCGGTGATAATCTGCAGTACCTAAATAATCTAAATCAGCATCCCGCATAATCGCTTCTAATACGTTTTTTGGAACATCAACATAAGAAGTAGATAAGATAATGTCAGACACCAATTTCATGTCGACCTCATTAAAGCCAAAATTTGGAGCATTTTTTTCAAAGAGCAAGGCACCTAATTCTTCATTGTGTTCGTATCGTTCGATAAAACCAGCATCGTGAAAAAGAGCTGCCGTTCTGATTAATAAGGTGTCGTGTTCATTCAAATTTTCTAAACTGGCATATTTCATTACAGCTGACTCAACTCGTAAGGTGTGCTCAACAGAGTGATAAATGAGTTCTTTTGAGAGTTCTTTGGTTAATTTCGTTAGAATAAAACTACGAATCCCAACAAAATTAACTATTGAAGAGGTGTTTGTTTCACTCATAAAATGAGTATTTTATTATTAACTTATGAGTTTTCCACCTGGTTAGTTGAAGCATTCCAAGCTCAACCTTTTTTTTTTGTACATACGTATTTACCGAAGAGAATAAATCTTCTAAATCAATGAGAAAATTAACCTTAACTCGATCCTTCATAAAACCAAAGTAAATATATAAAAAAATCTCCAAGCCTTATAAAAAATACAAAATCAAGGCAGTGAAAACAAAATAGTACAATTATATAGCCTTTTTGATGATTATAGATTTTACTTATAGTTAAATAAATATTAAGAATCGAATTCGCTTGGTCTATGGCCTGTAAATGACTAAATTTGTACGAAATAATAAATTAATTTAAATCAAAATAATATGTCAATAGTAGGATCAAAATTTCCAAATATCTCGGTAAATGCGATTAACCAAATGGGAGATACTTTCCAATTAAATGTGTTGGAAGAAGCAGTAAAAAACAAAAAGAAGGTACTTTTATTTTGGTATCCAAAGGATTTTACATTTGTATGTCCAACTGAATTGCACGCGTTTCAAGCAGCTTTAGACGAATTTACCAAAAGAAACACGCTAGTAATTGGGGCTTCTGTTGATTCAGCTGAAGTTCATTTTGCTTGGTTAAACACACCAAAAGATCAAGGAGGAATTGAAGGAGTAACGTATCCTTTGATCGCTGATACAAACAGAAATTTATCGTATGCATTGGATATTTTAGACGGGATCGAAACGTATGATGATGACACGGATGAATACATGATAGAAGGGGATAATGTAACGTATCGCGCTACCTATATTTTAGATGAAGAAGGAACAGTATTCCACGAAAGCATTAACCACATGCCACTTGGAAGAAATGTAAATGAATACCTTCGTTTAATCGATGCGTTAACGCATTTACAAAAGCATGGTGAAGTTTGTCCTGCAAACTGGGAAGAAGGAAAAGATGCTATGCAAGCAAATCGTGATGGTGTAGCTTCTTACCTTGCTTCACATTAATTTTAAACGAATGGTACAAGAACTAACATCAGATAATTTGGCAACCTTGATTACGGAAAACGAAAGAGTGTTTGTCCAATTTTCGGCGGGTTGGTGTGGCAATTGTCGCATCATGAAACCAAAATTTAAACATTTCGCTACCGAAAATGAAAATGCAACTTTTTTAGTTGTCGATGCAGAGCAATTTCCGGAATCACGAAAATTAGCAAATGTGGATAATTTACCAACGTTTGCTGCGTTTAAAAATGGTCAGCTAATTGGTCAAGTTCAAACTAATAAAACTGAAATCCTTAAAACGTTTATCGATGAGGCTGCCGCTAATTAAAAAAATTGGAGAATTTATCGAAGAAAAGGATCAAGATTTTGTGCTTGAAACCATCGAGACACTCGAAATGTTATCTGAAATTCAATCATTAAAAGATGAAGAATTGGATGTGATAGGAGAATTGATTTCAAACCTTTATGGTGCCATTGAAGTTCAAAAATTAATCGACTCGGGTGTTCCTAAAAAAGACGCACTTAATCAATTTATGAAAAGGGTGGTAGGAAGTATCGACAAAGGTTAAAGTCAAATTCCATTTAAAACCTAAAAGGCATTTTCGCATTGGTGAGGATGCCTTTTTTTGTAGAATTAGTTCTAGTTAAAACGATGTGGCGAAAATACGCTTAACATTATTTTAATTGGCTGCTAAATACAATTGATTGATTCCGTAAATCGAAAGAATACGGTTATTCCGTCAAATTTTAATAAAAATCTGGATGGTAATTTAGAGTCGAACTGAGTTTTTAAGTGACATCTCGGCTTTTTTTAACGACTAGATCGCCGACAATAAGAAGTCATTTGGTGGATAAAATAGGCGAATAATCCGATTTTAGTTTCAATCTACCGAAAAAAGGATTGAAAAGATTTGGGCGTTGTTTTTTTATTAAAAACTTATATCACGTGTAGGTTTTGCTATACGAATAGGCAAAAAGCTTGGCAGATAGAAAGAGTAGAAGCAACATTTTTTGAATAAGTTTTGGGTTAATGAGAATGCTTAGAAAATCTATCTACCTCTTTTTTTTGAAAAGAAGCTAAATTTCTAAAAAATCACTTTTTAAAATCCAACCTACATTTCCATTGACACCTACTTCATGCCATGTTTCGTTCGAACGTAACAAGTCAACTTTGGTGCCTTCGTGCAGTTTAAAGGAAGATGGCGCAGTTTCTGAAGGGGCGTTTCGAATTTCAACAAATTCAGAAATAATTACACCATTCATGCGCTCTACCACATTTTTTTGGTTAAAATAGGAAATAATCACTACAGCAAGCAAACCAAAAAGGGAGGCAAAGCTAAAAGTTAAGCTAGTATTTTTTACCTTTTGAGATTTTGAAGTAAAAAATAGGAATAATACAATCGAAAACAATACACTCAACAAAATGCTGATGTAGGCCCAAAAATTAATCCCAAAGCGAAATAGGAAGAATTTTAGCCAATAGGTGATCCCCGTATTTTCCAATTCCAATTTATCATATGTTTGGGCGTTGACAAATTCTAAATTTAATTGTGCATTCGTGTGCGAAGGATCGATTTTTAAAGCGCGCTCATACGCCCAAATGGAATGTCCTAAATCACCTAATTTATAATAAGAATTCCCTAAATTATAATACAACGAACTAGACATTTTGTCGGTAGCCACTATTTTTGAATAAGCTACTACGGCCGCTTCATAATCTCCAGCAGCATAAGCGGTGTTTCCTTGAACAAAACTGCTGTCTTGACAGCTACCACCAATCGAAATAAAAGAAACTAAAAATAATAAAATCAATTTCATCTTAAATTTTTTTATCTAAGTCCAACAGTAATTCTTCCGTTTTATTGACGGTTTGCACTAAGTTTTCGTGGGCAATAGGCGCATATTGTCCCAGTTCAATCGTATTCCAAATCTTATTAAAATGCTGGATGCTAATTTGAGAAACTGAAATGCTTTCCAAGCGCGCTGCAATATTTTTTTGCGATAATTCGGACAAGCCCATGTTAAATTTCGCCTTAAAAAAGGTGTTTAAGATGGTTTGTAAAAGTTTTAATGCCTTTGTGTCTTCGCCATCACTTACCAATTTGCGAACATCTTTTAAAGCCGCTTGTGCAATTTTTATATTCTTTTTTTGTTGAATTTTCAGCAATTCGTCTTCAGATAAATTTTCTTTTTTTCGTTTGAAGAAAATGAAGAAAACAGCTAAGAACAAAGGGGAAATTAAGGCCGAATAATAACCAATCGTCCCAAAGAAAAAATCTTCTTTCTCGAATAATGGATCATTGAATTCGTCGATGTAAAGAATGTCTGTTTGAACGGTGTCAATCGGTTGTTTATCAACCTCAAGTCCTTCTCTTTTTTCGACGCTAATGTTAAAATCCTCTGTCGAAATGGTTCGTATTTGTTTGCTCTCGATGTCAAAATAGTTTAAGGTGTATTTAGGGATTTTGTATTTTCCATGATGTTTAGGGATTAGCACAAAATTATAATCGATCGATCCTGTAATCCCAGAATTTGAAACCTTCGTTTTATCTTCAATTGTGGGGTCAAACGTCTCAAATTCATCTGGAATTAAAAGTTCGAGAGCACCCAAATTTTGGAAATTTCCTTTTCCACTAATCCTTATTTTTAAATCAATCGCATCGCCAGTTTTAACCTCGGATTTGCTCAAAGAACTGCTCATTTCAAAGTTTCCAACCAAACCACTAAATTTATCCACATCAACTCCTGGAATTTTTTCTACTTCTACGGTCAATGTATTTGAAAAAGTTTCTTTACGGTAACGGTTAAAAAAATCTTGCTGAAAAACTAAAGACGCATAATAAGGTTCTAATGATACTTGGCCACTTCGTTGTGCATAACAAATTTCTTCACGCAAAACAACAGTGTAATAGGCCACCCCATTAATTCGTTCCATAGTTGTTTGGTAAGTTGTTCTGTCCGGATCAATATCTTGTCTATAAATGCCTACAGCGTCTCCAAGTTCGAGTGTTTCGAAAGATTCAGGTTTAACTTTTGCATAGTATTTTAAGGTCGAGATAAAAGGCTCACCCTCATAAACTTTGCTTTTATTGGATGTTAATCGCATGAAAAAATCCTTGTCTGGATCGGCTGCGGCTTTGTTTTTAGACACCACAATTTCAATTGGTTCGGATTCAAAGCTTTCTGCATCGCAGGTCATTTTAACACTAGGAATGGTATAACTACCTTCTTTTTTCGCACGCAGCACATAAGTCCATTTATATTCAGAAATTTGAGTACGCACATTGTTGACAATACTCACCCGATTCGACTGGGAACTAGAAGGTCCACTTACTAATTCAAGTCCTCCAAATTTTGGGGTATTTACTTTGCATTCAGCACTATTAGTAATTATTTCAAATCTAAATTGCTCAAAAGCCGCAACGGTCGTAGAGCTCACAACGGTATTAATTGTTTTCTGCGACCAGCTGTTTAAGAGGCTACCAAGGGCAATGATTAAAATTCCTATCTGCTTCATTTTACCAATCAATTTTACCAGATGTTCCTGTTCCAACTACCTTGTCCTTGTCCAATTCGCCTTGTACTTTTTTCTCATTTCGCGCTGCAGCATCTAAAATTCGTTTGGCCTGCTCTTTTGAAATAGGTTGGCGTTTTGTACTACCATCGCCATTTTTGTCTTTTTGATCTTTTTTGTCCTTTTCATCGTTTTGATCTTTCGGATTGTTTTGATCTTTCGGATCCTTTTGATCTTTTTGATCTTTCGGATCGTTTTTATCTTTCTGTTCGTTTTGATCCTTTTGATCTTGTTGATCTGGTGGATTTTTTTTGTCTTGTTCTTTTTTCAAAAACTGAGCGTACGCTAAGTTGTAACGCGTTTCTTCGTCAGTTGGATTTAGTCGTAAAGCTGATTTATATGCTTCGATGGCGTCTTCTAATTTTTGATTAAAAAAATAGGCATTCCCCAAGTTGTGGTATACCCATGCTTGATCCAAATTAGTTGGAGCAAGCTCCGCGATTTGATTATAGATTTCGATTGCTTGTTCAAAATCTTTTAATCGAACATTGGTGTTTCCTAAATTAAAATTCACTTTAAAATTAAGCGGTGAATCTTCGATTGCTTTTTGATAATATATAAGGGCATCGTCATACGCTTCATTTTCGTATGCATAATTTCCTTTAAACCAATTTTTCTTTAGTTCGTTCTGCGAAATGCCTTGAATCGATGTGATCGAAAGCAAGGCGATGGTCATAAATCGAATCATAATCGTTGAAGTGTGTGAATAATTCCAGTTCTTCTTTCTGTAAATAAATATTCTAAGAGTAAACACAAAAGACCCAAAGCCAAAAACCATTGAAAATGATCTTTGTAATCAGTGTATTTTTTAGACTCTATTTCAGTTTTATCAATGGCTCTGATCGCGTCCAAAAGTCCCGATAGGTTGACATAATTTCCTTGAGCGGCAGTGTATTCGCCTCCTCCAATTGTCGCCACTTCTTTTAACATTTCTTCATTTAATCGGGTGGTTACTGTATTTCCGTTATCGTCTTTTTTTAATCCTATAAATTCACCGTTTTTGTAATCAGGTATTGGTGTGCCGTTGGGTGTTCCCATTCCCACGGTATTTACAATAACTCCTTGAGATTTTGCCAATTCCGCTTGCTCAAGCGCGTTTCCTTCATGGTCTTCGCCGTCAGAAAGGACGATAATTGATTTATTGACTCCATTTTCAAAATCGAACGAAGTCATACATTTCTCAATTGCCAATCCAATAGATGTACCCTGATTACTCATCATTTCAGGAGTGACCGAATTCAAGAAAATTTTTGCGGCGCCATAGTCTGTTGTCAAAGGCATATAAACAAAAGCATCTCCAGCAAATAATACGACACCTACTTTGTCGCCATGTAAATTATTGAATAGTTGCTCAATGGCCATTTTGGCAACGCTTAATCGATCTCGCTTAGGATCAAGATCTAAGGCTCGCATCGAATTTGAAATATCCAACGCCAACATAATTTCAATTCCCTCAGATACTGCCTTCGATGTTCCTTTACCGTATTGTGGATTTGCCAACGCAATAATTAAAAAAGCGATTGCATTTCTAAAGAAAAAGAATTTCCAAAAAGATTTAATTGAAGAAACAGGTTGTGTCAAATAGGCAAGTAGACGTTGGTCGGCTAAATTGGATAAGGTTTTATTTTTCCACAAAATGGTAAGTAAATATCCTCCAATAAGAAATGGAATTACAGCCAATCCCCAAAGAAATATCGGATTTTCAAATCGGAATGCTTCTACTCTTTCCAATAAGAAATAGTACAGGCCGAAAAAACTAGTCCAAAAAATTGCTTCCCAAATTAGAATCGCAACTAAGATTGTTTTTAAATGATATTTATATAAACTCAACTCCATCACGGGATACTTTTCAAAATAGTATTGGAAATAATTTTAGAGGTAATAATAAAAATCAACGCCCAAACAAGAAACGAATAGAATTTTTCAGGTGGATCCGTTTTAAATTCTAAGACCTTCACTTTTGATTTTTCTAACTTGTCTATTTCTTTATAAATTCCAGACAATTCTTCTTTGTTTTGAGCTCTAAAATATTTTGTACCAGTGATATTAGCAATCTCAGTTAATAATTCTTCATCAATTTCAACGGGCACATTTTGCATAATTGTTCCAAACAAAGAAGGCACAGGATAAGGTGCCATACCCTCTTGACCAACCCCAATCGTATAAATCCGAATGCCATATTCTTTTGCAATTTGAGCAGCGGTGATTGGATCAACTTCACCTGAATTATTTACACCATCTGTCAATAAAATAATTACTTTACTTTTGGTATCATTTGATTTTAAGCGATTAATCGCCGTTAAAATTCCAGTGCCTATTGCAGTACCTTGTGCCACCATTCCTGTTTGAACTGTTTCAAAAGCAGCCATCAATAAATCATGATCTGTTGTCAAAGGAACTTTTGTATACGCCTCACCTTCGTATAATACCAATCCGATCCGATCAGAGGGACGTTCTTTTATAAAATCAATCGCTACAGCTTTCGCAGCTTCCAATCGATTTGGTTTAAAATCTTCTGCGAGCATACTTCCAGAGACGTCCATTGCCATTACAATATCAATTCCTTCGATGTTTTTTTTCTTGAACTCATCAATGTCTTTGTCGTCGTGCGGGCGAGCCAAGGCTAGAATTAAGAGCGACAAGCCTATCAATAAAAATAAAAAGTTAAGGTGTCTAAAAAAGGCAATAAAATTAAAGCCATTATTTTTGAAACTTTGAAGCGATGAAAAATTAACGCGATGAAAGTTAGAGGACAAATTTTCGCGTTTCAAATACCAAAAAATCAACAGGGGTATGATTAAAAATAACCATAAAACCTGTTTATACACAAAGGTATAACTGAATAAAGCGACATCGAACAAACTAATTTCCATCTTTCACCTTTTCGATTTCTTTGGTTCGATTTACAAAGTCAATTGATTTATTCAAATAAGCAAATGCATCATCTTCGCTGGGTGTAAACTTTGCGAATTTTACCATATCTGCTTCTTTCAAAATCATTTTTAAATATTCTTTGTCGCTTTCACTAATGGAGGCAGACTTTAATTCAGAGATAATTTCACGGGTAGTTTTTTCCATAGCGTGAATGGAAAATCTATTTTCTAGATAGGTACGAATTGTGTCTGTTAGTTCGGAATAATACAATTTTTTCTCTTTATTTTTCCAGCCTTCTTCGGCTAGCAATTTTTTAAGTGCATCTAATGCTAAAATATGTGCTGGAATAATTTCTTCTTCCTCTTCGACTTCTTCCACCGGTTTTTTCCAGAAATATCGCCAAATGAAAAATCCTAAAATCAAAGCAAGAACAAGAATAATCCAATTCCAATTAGATTTTACCCAATCGCTAGCCCTTTCCGATAAAGGATAGTCAAGCGTGTAAATAGGTTTAATATCGGTAATTCCTTTACTTGTATCTACTTCAACCGTCTCAATCATCAAATCAAGCGAATTTGTGTAATAAGTCGAATCACCCATTTTAATTTCTTGAGCTGGAATTGCATAGTCACCTTCTTCGAAAACGGTAATCACCAAGTTTTGTTCACGTTGAAAAGTGGAGGTTGCAGAGTCGATAAGGATTTCTTGATCGATTGATTTTTTAACAATTTCAATCTCATCAGTGAGGTTGCCTTCGTAATTCGGCCAGACAATTAATGCTGTACCATTTGGATTTTGATAAGTAAAATAAAGATGTAAAACAGTTTGTTCGCCAATGCGCATAGCCGATCTATCCAAAGAGATCTTCGCTTCTTGTCCAACAGCGAAACAAGAAATTGCCAAAAGTGCTATGGTAATAATTGATTTCAACCGCGTTTGTTAAATAAGTTCATTAATGGTTTGATATAGTCCTGATCTGTGTGAATTTCCGTAAAATCAGTTTTAGATTTTCTGAAAATTTGTCGAATTCGCTCGTCATTTTCTTGGGTAAGAACTTTGTATTTATCACGCACTCGTTTTGACGAAGTGTTTACCCATCTTGCTTCACCTGTTTCAAGATCAATTAATTTAGCTACCCCAATCTTTGGTAATTCGTTTTCCGCTTGATCCCTTACTTTTAACGCCACAACGTCATGTTTGCGAGAGGCAATTTTTAAGGCGTATTCAAAATTTTGGTCCATAAAATCAGACAAGATAAAAGCGATACTTTTTTTCTTAATCATTTGGGTAAAGTACTTCAAAGACACTCCAATATTGGTAGCTGTTCCTGTTGGTTCAAAATTAATCAGTTCACGAATAATTTGTAGGATGTGAGATTTTCCCTTTTTAGGAGGAATAAACTTTTCTATTTTATCTGAAAAAAGAATCAATCCAATTTGATCGTTATTTGAAACAGCCGAAAAAGCCAAAACGGCACACAATTCGGTAATCGTTTCACGTTTTAGTTGATTTTTTGTTCCAAACATCCCCGAAGCCGAAATATCAACAATTAGCATTACGGTCAGTTGTCGTTCTTCCTCAAACATCTTCACATAAGGCTCATTGAATCGAGCTGTTACATTCCAATCAATGGTACGAATTTCGTCCCCAACTGCATATTCACGTACTTCACTAAATGCCATCCCTCTCCCCTTAAAGGCGGTATGATATTCACCTGAAAAAATCTGATTGGACAAGTGTTTTGTCTTAATTTCGATTTTTCGGACTTTTTTTATGAGTTCTTTCGTTTCCAACTTAAAATAATTGATTCAATGATGAAATCCTTGATTCGTTGCACTTTTGAAATGACGATTGACAGTTGAATGTTTGATCAATTAAGGCACTTCAACAAAGTCCATGATCTTTTTCACAATGTCCGATTGAGAAATATCTTCTGCTTCAGCCTCATACGTCAAACCGATTCGGTGTCTTAATACATCAGGACAAACGGCGCGTACATCTTCTGGAATTACAAATCCACGTTTATTCAAAAATGCATACGCTTTAGCCGCAAGTGCCATGTTAATGGAGGCGCGAGGAGAAGCACCAAAACTAATTAAATGCTTTAAATCACTTAATCCATAAGCCTCTGGTGTTCGGGTGGCAAAAACCAAATCAACGATGTATTTTTCAATTTTTTCGTCGAGATAAATTTCCTTCACCAATTCTTTTGCCCGCATGATTTGGTCGATTGAAACCACTTTTTTAGCTTCTGGAAATCCTGCAGCGGAAATACTTTTTCGAACAATTTCTTGCTCTTCTGTCTTGCTCGGATAATCAAGATATACCTTTAACATAAAACGATCCACTTGCGCTTCTGGCAAAGGATACGTCCCTTCTTGTTCAACTGGATTTTGAGTTGCCAATACCAAAAATGGTTTTGGAAGCGGATAAGTTGTTTGACCAATCGTTACTTGACGCTCTTGCATCGCTTCTAACAGCGCACTTTGCACTTTTGCTGGGGCCCGGTTTATTTCATCAGCAAGTATAAAATTCGCAAAAACAGGTCCCTTTTTAACAGAAAATTCTTCAGCTTTCTGATTGTAAATCATCGTACCAATAATATCCGCTGGTAATAAGTCAGGCGTAAATTGAACGCGATTAAAATTACCTCCAATGGTATCAGAAAGCGTTTTAATTGCTAGCGTTTTGGCTAATCCAGGCACTCCTTCAAGAAGTACGTGACCGTTTGCTAAAAGACCAATCATTAATCGATCTATCATATATTGCTGCCCAATAATTACCTTACTTATCTCAGCATTCATATCATCTAAAAACCGACTCTCAAATTGAATTTTTGCATTAATTTCTTCGATCGTTTGAATGCTACTTTTTATTTCTGAATCATCCATTTTTTCTATTTCTTTTCTAACTGCACAAATTTAGTTAGACAGTAGTTAGCAAATGAGAAGTTTCTTGTTAAAAAATGTTAAGTATAACTTGATTTGTAATCAATTCGACAAAGACAGAGATTCAAGAAAATTTAGTCAAAAATGGACAAAAAATAACTAATTAGCAATCTGCCAAATTAACACCAATTGCTAAACCTCCTTGTGAGGTCTCTTTGTACTTAGAATTCATGTCTTGTGCGGTTTCCCACATAGTACTAACTACTTTATCCAAAGGTACTTTTACGTTTTCAGGATCTGTATCCAAAGCTAGTTCGGCGGCATTTATTGCTTTAATCGCACCCATTGCATTTCGTTCGATACACGGAATTTGTACCAAACCTCCAATCGGATCGCAAGTTAGTCCCAAATGATGCTCCATCGCAATTTCTGCAGCAATCATCACTTGTTCTGGGTTTCCACCCATTAATTCTGTCAACGCAGCCGCAGCCATTGCCGACGAAACGCCGATTTCTGCTTGGCATCCACCCATTGCAGCCGATATGGTTGCACCCTTCTTGAAAATACTGCCAATTTCTCCGGCTACCAGCAAGAATTTTTTAATGTGTTCAAAATCTGCTTTATGATTTTCAATGACCAAATAATACATTAAAACGGCAGGGATGACTCCTGCGCTTCCGTTGGTTGGAGCGGTTACGACTCTTCCAAAAGAAGCATTGACCTCATTCACCGCTAAGGCAAAACAACTCACCCATTTTAAAATTTGGCGAAATTTCACTTCAGTTGATCGAATCGCTGCAATCCATTCCTCTGGATTTGCATATTTTGAATCGCCAATTAAAGAAATATGCGAATCATAAGCGCGCCTGCGAACTTCTAAACCTCCTGGAAGAGTTCCAGAAGTATGACAGCCAAGATACATACATTCTAACATGGTATCCCAAATTCGCTTTAATTCAAAATCGATTTCAGCAGGAGTTCTGAGTGTTTTTTCATTTTCGTAAACAATTTCTGAGATTGACCAACCTGTTGTTTTACAATATTCAGATAATTGTGTGGCTTTTTCAATCGGATAAGGATAAACCTTGTCGTTTTTTAATTCAATAGCGCTTTGGTCGTTTTGTTCTTGAACGATAAATCCACCACCAATCGAATAATAAATTTCATGATTTTCAGAACCATCCTCCATAATCGCTGTAAAACGCATTCCGTTTGAATGAAAAGGTAAAAAATTGTTATTGAAGTGAATAGATCGATTAAAGTCAAAAGGAATATACCTCGAACCTGCAAAATTTATTTGGAGATTTTTCTGAACGTCAGCGATGATAATTGGAATTTGTTCTACTTCAATTCTTTCTGGATCACACCCACTCAAACCCAAAACAAGTGCCATATCTGTTGCATGTCCTTTACCAGTAAGTGAAAGTGATCCGTAAAGATCAATTATAATTCCGCTCACCTTTTTGGTTAAATATTTGTCATCAAGAGTTTTAATCCATGCTTCGGCCGCACGCCAAGGCCCTAATGTATGCGAACTAGAGGGGCCAACCCCAATTTTTAACATGTCAAAAACACTAATATATTCCATTATTTTCCTCAAAATTTTGTGCAAATTTAATAATAATTCACCGGTATCTCGTGTGTCATTTTTTTTAAAATAGATAGATTAAATTGTGGTCATGGCTACCTTATTCAATTTTAACTACCTTTTACAATATTGTGAAGGAGGATTAACTAGAAAGTTATATTTTTACCAAAAAAATAAACGTGAAATATCTTTACCTTTTTTTCCTTTCTATTGGATTTTTAGTCGCTTCTTGCAATGGAAGTCGCGATTCAACTACCGAAAACGCCAATGATGTCGATTCTTTAGCTCCATTTGATTCGTTGAAATTTTTCAACGACCAAGTAGCAATGAATCCAAATAGTTCAGATTGGCGTTATAAGAGAGCCTTATTTTTATTAGGAAAAGGGAATTTACCCGAGGCAAAATTAGACATGGAACAAGGGATCCGTTTAGATTCTTTAAATTTTGAAATTCGTTTATTATATGGAAATCTTCATCTTTCATTAACGAATTTAGATACAAGTAGATTTCATTACGAATATATCATACAACGCGACACAATGAATACAGGTGCCTTAATTGGGATGAGCAAAATATATGCTTTGCTTAATAATTCAGCAACAGCAGACATGTATATCAGTAAAGCCCTTCGAATTAATCCAAACCTTGCAGAAGCATATTTTATGCGTGGTATTATTTATCGATCCGATTATTACGAGACAGGTCGTGAAGAAAGTTGGGAAAGAGCCTTATCCTCTTTTCAAACGACAGTCGAACAAGATCCAGACTATTATTCAGCCTATGTTGAAATGGGTGTAATGTACGATCAAAAAAAATCTGATTTAGCTTTAGATTATTACAATGCGGCCTTAGACGTTTTTCCAGAAAGTCAAGAAGCTTTGTACAATGTAGGAATGTTCCATCAAACTCGTGGAAATAATGAAGATGCATTGGTCGCTTATCGAACCCTGAACAAAATAGATTCAACTTGGGCTGATCCATACTATAATCAAGGATACATTCATTTGCTAAATACGGAAGATTTGGACAGCGCCATTTATTTTTTCACAGTCGCAACCCAACTTGATCCTCAATATTATCAAGCATACAATAATTTAGGTTTGGCCTATGAAACAAAAGGTGAACTGGAGAATGCAAGAAAAAATTACACAAAAGCAGTAGAGGCCAACCCAGATTTTAAATTAGCGAAAGATAACTTGAATCGCTTGAAAAGATGAGTTGGAAACAATATTTGAAAAATCCGTTTTATCAACAATATGCCCTTGAACTTTTATTGCCAATAATCGGATTTTTTATATTCAATTGGTCACTTTTGTTGATAGGAACTTATTTTTTAATTGATCATCTTGCTTCACAAACTTTCTTTTACCAAAGATCAATCTTTGTCAGAAAATTTCAAGGTGGTAAAGGTGCGTTAGGTATTATAATTATTGCAATGACAAGTTTTGTTGGCTTGTTTTTATTCGAAATGGTTTTATTGTCAACGTTGGTTGTGCATGTTCAACTTACAACCATGGATATCCTATTGAATGCTTTTTGGAAATTAAGTAAAGAGGAATTGTGGTTTTTAATTCCATTGGTCTTTTTTGCCTACTATTTGAAAGATAAAATGACATTTTATTTACCTCGGGCTTTTGTGTATTTAGATTTTGATAAGATGATTCGGTGGGATCTATTAGGTCAGCTATTAATTGTAGGCTTGTTGTCAATCGGCGTGCTAATTTGGATCATGTATTTTACTTATCCAGGATGGATTATCATCAGTTTTTTGGTGATTAAAATTCTTTTTGATTTTACGCTTAAAAAGTTCATCCGCAAGAAATCACTTAAAACGTCGAATTAAAAATTTCCTTTTTCCTCCCATTTAACGCAATTAAACGAGAATTTCTATCCGTCTAGCGAGAATTTTTAACTTGTCTATACAAATTTCTTAGATTCACTTCAATTACCAACCAACCAAGAATATTTTGTATTTGTTTAGTTAGTTTGTATCCTAGTGGGAGCGGGATACAACAACTCCCGTTAATGGTTAACATTAACGGGTTTTTTATTTTAATTAGCTATAATATGAGTGGTTAAGCTTTAGTAGGCGCGAGCATTTTTGCCTTCCACGTAATTAATAAAAGCCTTGTTTACGACTTTATTTCCACCTGGGGTAGGGTAGTCACCTGTAAAATACCAATCGCCTAAGTGATTAGGGCAAGCAATATGCAGGTTTTCAACTGTTTGGAAAATAATACGTACCTCGGCTTTCATTTGGGCTGGTGTCAATAGTTTCGAAATTTTATCTGCCACTTGTTGTGCACTAAATGGGGCATAAATATTTTTCACGTAGTTGACAATTTTCTCTTTGGGCAGCAATTCTTGGGTCTTACAAAGTTGATAGGTGTCCTCAATTACATGCGCTTGATTGGTTTCTTTTAACAATTCAATTGCCGCAACAAAGGCAATAAAATCGCCCATTTTTGCCATGTCAATTCCGTAACAATCAGGGTAACGAATTTGGGGCGCACTTGAAACAATCACAATTCGTTTTGGATTTAATCGATCCAAAATTTTAAGAATACTCTTTTTTAGCGTTGTTCCACGAACAATCGAATCATCGATCACCACTAAATTATCTTTCCCTTCTTTGACAGTTCCGTAAGTAATATCATAGACGTGTGCCACTAAATCTTCTCTCCCATCGTCCTGAGAAATGAAAGTTCTTAATTTGGTGTCTTTAATCGCTATTTTTTCTACGCGTGTTCGTTTTGCTAGGACTTCATGTAATTCGTCATCAGTAATCGCATCGCCTTTTTCTCGAATCAAATCAAATTTAATCTGATTTTGAAATTTTTCCAAACCTTTTACTAACCCAAAAAAAGATGTTTCAGCAGTATTTGGAACATAAGAAAAGACAGCATCATCTAATTCTCCATCAATTGCTTCGAGAGTTTGATGAACTAATAATTTCCCTAATTGTTTGCGCTCTTCATAAATGTCTTTATCGCCCGGACGCGAAAAATAAATTCGTTCAAAAGAACACTGTTTGAGTTCTTTTGGTGCATTAATTAACTCTTCAAAAATCCTCCCGTCTTTTTTAATTATTAACGCATGGCCTGGTTTAATTTCATGAATTCGATCGGCAGGCACATTAAATGCCGTTTGAATCACTGGTCGTTCGGAGGTTACTACACAAACTTCATCATCTTCATACCAAAATGCTGGACGAATTCCATTTGGATCTCTTAACACAAATGCATCACCATGTCCCATTAATCCACACATAGCGTATCCACCATCCCACATATCAGAAGAGCGGCGTAAGATTTTGCCAATATTTAAATTTTGACCAATTAATTTATAAACATCTCTATTCGAATATCCTTCGGGATTGTACTCTTCGTATAATTTGTGATTTTCTTCGTCTAAAAAATGACCGATTTTCTCTAAAACGGTAACTGTATCAGATTGAGCTTTAGGATGTTGTCCAAGTTTTAATAATCGGTTAAATAGTTCATCATTATTGGTAAGGTTAAAATTACCTGCAACAATTAAACTTCTGGTTTGCCAATTATTCTGTCTTAAAAAGGGATGACAATTTTCAATTGAATTTCTCCCGAAAGTGCCATAGCGCAGATGACCTAAAAACAATTCACCCGTAAAACCAGCGTTGCTTTTTAAATAATTGATGTCTTTGAGTAATTCAGGATCTTGTTCTTCGATTTCTTGAAACCGCGCATTAATTCGTTTGAAGATATCTAAGATAGGTTGTTTATCGATCGATCTTAAACGACTTATATACCTTTCGCCGGGCTCAACGTCAAATTTAATATTCGCTAAACCAGCACCATCTTGACCTCGATTGTGCTGTTTCTCCATTAAAAGATACATTTTATTTAATCCGTAAAATGCTGTACCGTATTTTTGAAGGTAAAATTCGAGTGGTTTCTTTAGCCTTAATAAGGCAATTCCACATTCGTGTTTAATGGCGTCACTCATGAAGCGAAAAACTGATTATTGAGTTGCAAAAGTACAAAACTTAGTTAATAAATACGGTGACAAAAAATATAAATTAATATTTTTTCATAGATTCTTTGTTAATAAAATTAAACATTGTACATTTGCACCCCAATTTTGGGTGAATAGTATATTAACTAAAACAGAATTATTGTGGATACATTGAGCTACAGAACGATTTTAGGCAACAAAGAGACTGCTAATAAAAAGTGGTTATTGGTTGATGCCGAAGGTGCGACGCTAGGTAGATTAGCGAGCAAAGTAGCATTCCTTATTCGAGGGAAACATAAAACTAATTTCACACCGCATGCTGATTGTGGAGACAACGTAATTGTTGTTAATGCAGAAAAAATTGTGTTGACTGGAAACAAAATGACGACAAAAGAATATGTTCGTCACACAGGTTATCCAGGTGGTCAACGCGTTTTAACAGCTCGTCAAATCATGGAGAAACATCCAGAGAGATTGATCGAAAAAGCAGTGAAAGGAATGTTGCCAAAGAATAAATTGGGGAATGCATTATATGGGAATTTAAAGGTTTGCGTCGGTGCAAAGCACGATCACGCGGCTCAAAATCCTGAATTGATTAATTTAGATTCAATTATTTAAGAATATGAGTGTAATTAACACATTGGGTAGAAGAAAAACTGCTGTTGCAAGAGTATACCTATCAGAAGGTACTGGAAAAGTAACAGTAAACAAGAGAGACGTAGCGAGCTATTTCAAAACTCCTGTTTTAATGGATAAAATCAATCAACCGTTTGATTTAACTAATACTTTAGGAAAGTATGATGTTGTTGCAAATATTGATGGTGGTGGTGTAAATGGTCAAGCAGAAGCGCTTAGATTAGGTATTTCACGTGCATTAGTTGAGGTTGCAGCTGAAAACAAAACTTTGCTTAAAGCAGAAGGATTAATGACAAGAGACTCTAGAATGGTTGAGAGAAAAAAACCAGGACAGAAAAAAGCGAGAAAGAAATTCCAATTCTCAAAACGTTAGTCCGTTGGCTCGATTTATTCGGGTTTTTCGATACCTTATACAAGGTTGCGCATCGCAGCCTTTGGTTTAGTATCTAAATTGTTGAGATTGCAAACGTACTACTCAACAATTGCTTTGTAATGAAGTAGCTGAATTAAACAGCAAAAGAAAAGTAAAAAGAAAGTAAACAATTTTAAAAAAAAACAAAAATGGCAAGAGCTACATTTGAAGAGTTATTAGAAGCGGGTGTTCATTTCGGACACTTAAAAAGAAAATGGAATCCATACATGGCTCCATATATCTTTACTGAGAAAAAAGGTATCCACATACTTGACTTAAATAAAACAATCGCACACTTGGATATTGCATGTGCTGCATTGAAACAAATAGCAAAATCAGGAAAGAAAATTCTTTTTGTCGCTACTAAAAAACAAGCAAAAGATATCCTTGAGACTAGAATTAAACCTACACGTATGCCTTATGTAGTAGAAAGATGGTCAGGAGGGATGTTGACAAATTTCGGAACTATTAGAAAAGCAATCCGAAAAATGTCTTCAATTGACAAAATGGATGAGGATGGAACAATGGGGACTTTATCAAAAAGAGAGCGTCTTCAATTGTCACGTACTCGTGCAAAACTTGAAAAAAACTACGGAACAATCGCGGACATGACAAGAGTGCCTGCTGCAGTTTTTGTAATCGACGTTTTAAAAGAACACATTGCGGTGAAAGAAGCGAATAAATTAAATATTCCAACTTTTGCAATGGTAGATACAAATTCAGATCCTAGAAATATTGATTTTATTATTCCAGCAAATGATGATGCTACGCAATCAATTGACACCATTTTAGCAAAAGTTTCTGCTGCAATTATGGAAGGTCTTGAAGAAAGAAAATCATCAAAAGACAAAGCAAAAACTTCAAAAGAAACTGCTGAAGTAGAAGCTGAGGACGAACAATAATACATTAATTCTTTAAAAGAAAAATAAAATGACTATTACAGCTTCACTCGTAAATGAGCTAAGACAAAAAACAGGTGCAGGAATGATGGACTGCAAAAATGCACTTGTTGAGGCCGACGGAGATATGCAAAAAGCAATCGACGTGCTAAGAAAAAAAGGACAGAGAGTTGCGGAAAAAAGAGCAGATCGTGATTCAAGCGAAGGTGCTGCAATTACTAAAATAAATGCTGATGCTACAGTTGGTGTTGCAATTGTTTTAGGTTGCGAAACCGATTTCGTAGGAAAAAACGAAGGATTCCTTGCATTAGCAAATCAATTTGCTGAAAAAGCAATCGCTTACGATAATCTTGAGTCATTTTTGGCATCTGATTTCGGTGGAATCACTGTAGCTGAAAAATTAGTTGAACAAACTGGTGTAATCGGCGAAAAAATTGAAATTACCGCTTTTGAGAAATTAACTGCTCCTTTCGTTGGAACATATGTTCACAACAACAGAATTGCTGCGTTAGTTGGTTTAAATAAAGCGATTGATGGTGCAAATGATATTGCAAAAGACGTTTCGATGCAAGTAGCTTCAATGGGAGCAACTCAATTATCTTACAAAGAATTTGATACTGCTTTCGTAGCTTCTGAATTAGAAGCAAGAATCGCTGTAGTTTTGAAAGATAACGAAGAATTAAGTCGTTTGGGCAAAACATTGAAAAATGTACCTCAATACATCTCAATGGCACAGTTAACCCCAGAAGTAATGGCTGCTGCTGAGGCAGACGCTAAAGCTCAATTAGCTGCAGAAGGTAAACCAGAACAAATTTGGGATAAAATCCTTCCAGGTAAAATTGATCGATTCATTTCTGACAATACATCATTGGACCAAGAAAAATGTTTATTGGACCAACAATTTATTAAAGACGACAAAATGACCGTTGGAGCTTATGTAGTTTCCAAAGGAGCTGGATTAGAAGTGGCAGGCTTTAAGCGTGTTACCTTAGGATAAATTTAAATTTAAATCCTGGCTTTTAAGTCAGGATTTTTTTTGTCCAAATGTGATTGATTGAAAAACAATAAATTACTTGGGCGTTTAATCTAAACTTAATAAACCGAGGAAGTATGAAATACAAAAGAATCCTGTTGAAACTAAGTGGTGAATCCTTAATGGGAGACAAACAATTTGGAATTGACAATGCGCGTTTGGATGATTACGCAACTCAAATTCGCGAGTTACACGAAGCGAAAGTAGAAATTGCTATCGTTGTTGGAGGAGGAAACATCTTTCGAGGTGTACAAGCGGAAGATGGAGGAATGGATCGCACGCAAGGAGATTATATGGGAATGCTTGCAACCATGATCAATAGTATGGCCTTACAAGCAGCGCTTGAAAAACAAGGGGTCTACACCCGACTTCAATCTGCCATCGAAATGAAAGAAATTGCTGAACCTTTTATTAAACGACGTGCGGTAAGACATTTGGAAAAGGGACGAGTAGTTATTTTTGGAGCTGGAACAGGAAATCCTTATTTTACAACTGATTCGGCAGCGGCGCTGCGAGCGATTGAAATGGGTGCAGACGTAATTTTAAAAGGAACTCGTGTGGATGGAATTTACACCGCTGATCCAGAAAAAAATCCATCTGCTGTAAAATACGACAACTTAACGTTTGATGAAGCTTATAACAAAGGACTTAATGTCATGGACATGACGGCCTTTACCTTATGCAAAGAAAATGATATTCCAATCATCGTTTTTGATATGAATAAAACAGGAAACTTGAAAAAAGTTGTTTCCGGAGAAAAAATTGGTACTTTAGTAACTGTGTAAAAAATTCAGTTTATGGAAGAAGAAATTGAAATGCTTCTTGATGAAGCCAGAGATGGAAATCAAAAAACACTCGAGCATTTAGCTACGACCCTAGAAAAAATTCGCGCTGGAAAGGCCACGCCTTCAATGTTGGATAGCGTGGTTGTAGAAGCTTATGGCGCTACCGTTCCAATCCAACAAGTTGCAAACGTGGCAACTTTGGATGCCAAAACTATTACCGTTCAACCTTGGGATCGATCAACCATAGATGCAATTTCAACGGGAATTATCAACGCCAATCTCGGACTTAATCCTCAAAATAATGGTGAGATTATCATGTTAAACGTCCCAATGTTGACAGAAGAAAGAAGACGTGATTTGGTGAAAAAAGCAAAAGCCGAAGGTGAATTAGCCAAAGTTGGAATTCGTAACAACCGCAAAGAAGCCAATGATTATGCCAAAAAACTTAAATCCGAAGGACTTGCCGAAGACCGTGTGAAGGATATTGAAGCGAAAATCCAAATTTTCACCGATTCTTCAATCAAACGAATTGACGAATTAATTGCTAAAAAAGAAGTGGATATTATGACGATTTAATCGTTTTCTTGGTGTTTTACTCGAATGAAAATCACTCATTTATTTTTTAAATTATCGGCTTTTAATAAGAGAATTTTTCTGATATAAAAAGCGAATACTTATTATTAGGTACAATGATGAATTATGGTGTAAGCATTCTATTGGGAATTTCGATTCAAATAATACTTGCTGGCCAAACAATATCGGGGTAGAAATAAAAAAAACCTGAAAAGAGTTTACTGATAGTCTCGGTAGCATTCTCTTTTCAGGTTAACCGTGCAAGGAAATTAAAACCAAAGCAATAAATGCTTTCTATTATACTAGACGTATAGATTTCAAAAAGGGTTGGCTAAAATTAAATTTTTATTTCAAATTTATACCCAACACCACGTAAGCTTTTGAAATAGATTGGTTTAGAAGGCTCTGGCTCAAAATATTTTCTAAAATTTAGAATGTAATTATCAATGGTACGACTTGTTGGGAACTTATCTTTGCCCCAAACCACGTCTAAAATTTCATCGCGTGAAATAACTTCGTTGGCTTTTAAGATGAGTAATTTTAATAATTCGTGTTCACGTTTGGACAAGGTAATCTTCACACCCTTTGCGTTTACTTCGTACGTTTTAAAATCGATTGAATTTTCGCCAAACGTATAAAATTGAACTTCGTTGGCTATTTTTTGCCGTTTAATCAAGTTGGCAACCCGCAGCAGAAGTTCTTCAAGATTAAAAGGTTTTACCAAATAATCATCTCCACCAACTTTTAGCCCATTGATCCGATCCAACGAAGTACCTTTTGCCGAAATAAAAAGAATAGGAGCCACACTTTTACGACGAATAATAGAACAAACATCAAACCCATTAATTTCAGGCAGCATTACATCTAAAATAACCAAATCGTAGGAGTCATTGAATTTTTCAATCGC
This sequence comes from Crocinitomix sp., assembly GCA_044361315.1. Lineage (GTDB taxonomy): Bacteria > Bacteroidota > Bacteroidia > Flavobacteriales_D > Crocinitomicaceae > Crocinitomix. The sequence goes on from JBIKJA010000003.1 coordinate 99,193, forward strand.
CTCTGCGCCATTCGAAACAGTATCAACATGATAGTTTTCCATTTCTAAGTTTAGTGTCAAAACATTTACCAAACTTTCTTCATCCTCAACAAGAAGAATTTTCTTCATTTTCTGATTTTACATCTAAATAGATAACAAAAATAGTAATTTTAGCCTCTTTGACGGTTTGATTTTAAAATAGATTGACGAGAACGTATGAATTTAGTGTATTTGAGTTTAGGGACGAATATGGGAGATCGGAAATTGAACATTGAATTGGCCTATGCAATGATCACTCAATCCACAGGAACTATTCGCCAAAAATCAAGTCTTTACGAAACACCTCCATGGGGATTTGAGTCAACTTCTAATTTTATCAATACCGTGGTGCTTTTGGAAACCTATTTAGATTTAGAAGAATTATTTAAAAGGCTCAAACAAATTGAAAAGGAAATAGGTCGCACAAAAACAGCCAATTCAACAACTTACGAGGATCGAATTATCGACATAGACATTTTAGATTTTAACGGAAAAATCAGTCATTCTGACGAATTAACGGTTCCACACCCACGGATTGAAATGAGAAATTTTGTGCTTATACCGTTGGCAGAAATAGCCCCAAATTGGATTCATCCTCTTTTAAAACGGCCAGTTAACAAACTTATTTTAAATTTGAATGACCAATCTAAAGTTGAACGACTAAATTGATCCCAGAAATAAAAGCAAGTTTTACTGTAAAATCTTTCTTGATAGTTTTTTACTTCAAAAATTATACATACCTTTGCGCTGTTTTTAGTTAGAAATAAAGAAAAAAAGATCATAAAAATCATAAAGAATGAAAAAGCAAAGTTATAGAGGTCTAGCAGTTATAGCACTAGGCGCGACAATCTTAACAGGATGTAAATTAATTGGAGAAGTTGAATACGCAATTAAAGAAAATCCGGTTGAAATGCACGGTGACAGTGTTAGCGTGACCGTAACTGTTAAGTTCCCAGAAAAAGGATTGAAGAAAAAAGCGTCCGCTGAAATCACACCAAAATTGGGTGATAAATCTTTCAAAACTATTACAGTTCAAGGTGAAAAAGCCACCGGTAATGGTCAAACAATCGCTTACAAACCAGGAGCAACAGTTAATTATACGGATATTATTCCTTATTCAGCGGATTTAGAGAATGCTGATTTAATGATTACTGGTAAAGTATCTAAAGGCAAAAAAGAAGAAGCTTTCGAACCTAAGAAAATTGCAGACGGAACTATCGTTACTCCACTGTGGGTTCAAAATGATGATAAAGCGTTGATTGGTGCTGATAATTTTGTTAGAACAACTGAGCAAACTTATAACTCTCAAATCAATTACTTAAAAGGTAAATCTGATGTGAGAGCTACTGAATTAAAAGATCAAGATATTAAAGATCTTCAAACTTGGTTTACTGCAACTTTGACAAACCCTAAAATTGCTCCTAAAAAAGTTAATTTGGTTGCTTACGCATCTCCAGAAGGTGAGCGTGCTGACAATACAAATTTAGCACAAGAAAGAGCAACTTCTGGACAAGAGGCAGCAGCAAAAATTATCGCGGCTTCAGGATATGTTGCTAGTGGTACTTTATTCGCTCAAAACCCTAAAGGTGAAGACTGGTCTGGTTTCGAAGCAGCTGTTAAAGCTTCTTCTTTAGCTGACAAAGATTTGATTATCCGTGTTCTTCAAATGAACCAAGATTTGGATGTAAGAGAAAGAGAAATCGTTGCAATGTCTAAAACGTATGTTGAATTAGAAAAAGACATTTTACCTTCTTTAAGAAGAACTCAAATCAATGTTGTTTATGACAAAATTGGTTGGTCTGATGAAGAATTAAAAAATCTTTCTAAAACAAAATCTGATACCTTAACAATTGAAGAGTTATTGTTTACAGCTACTTTATACGATGATTTAAACGAAAAAATGAGAATTTATAAAATCGCTGCTGCTAAATTCCCTTCTGATTGGAGAGGTCACAACAACGTAGGATATGTTTACTATATGCAAAATGATCTTGCAAATGCAAAAGCAAACTTCACTAAAGGAAATGAGTTAAAAGAAAATCCAGTTACTTTAAACAACTTAGGAATGATCGCTCGTATCCAAGGTGATAGAAGCAAAGCTACTAAATTGTTAACTTCTGCTGTTTCTGCAGGTGCTGCAGTAAAATATAACCTAGGCATCATTGATATTCAAAATGGTGATTATGCGAAAGCAATTGGTAACTTTGGTGGAGAAAACACATTTAACAAAGCCTTGGCTCAAGCGTTAAACGAAAATTATTCAGCTGCATTAACTACATTAGATGCTTCTGATGATGCTCAATCAGCAATTGGATACTACTTAAAAGCAATCATTGGTGCTAGACAAAATAACCTTGATATGGTTGTAAATAACTTAAAAAGTGCTGTAGCGAAAGATCCTGCAATAAAATCAAAAGCTGCAAAAGACAGAGAGTTTATCTCTTTCTTTGAAAATGCTTCTTTCAAAAGTGCTATCAACTAATTAAACGATTTTAGATTTTTTAAAAAGGCTGTCTCTTTGGGACAGCCTTTTTTTTTGTTTATAATACTGAACAAGGTTAACCGAACCTCTTTCGAATCAAGTTAAAAGGATAATTTAATCAATCCGTTTGAATGAAATAAGGTAGGTAAGGTACACTAGAACAAAAGAATCAACCTAAAAACTTTGCGTAATTAAGACGATATCAATCACCATTTACGGATCAATTCCGCTTTTCAAAGGCAAGATATTAATGAAAATCAATAACCATAATCAGATTAATTTGAGCTGATTAGAATGTATTTAAATGGGCAATTATTCAATGATGAAGCAGACGATCCATCATTCGCACAACAAGGTTGATCTGAATAATTTAAGAAAATGTATTACTTGAATATCGAGAATATTAAATTCTACTTTGATAGGTAAATAAATCGTAATACCTTCCTTGTTTTTCGATTAACGAATTGTGTGTGCCTTGTTCAGCAATGCGACCTTTCTCAATTACTAAAATTTGGCTAGCCTTGCGAATAGTACTCAATCGATGTGCAATCACAAAAGTGGTACGTCCTTTCATTAATTCGGCTAAACTTTTTTGGATAAATGCCTCACTTTCATTGTCTAAATTAGAAGTCGCTTCGTCGAGAATAATAATTTTAGGATCCGCTAAAATGGCACGGGCAATTGCAATCCGTTGGCGTTGTCCTCCAGAAAGTTTTACCCCACGTTCCCCAATGACAGTTTCTAAACCAGCTTCAAAGTGATCCGAAAACTCATTGACGTATGCTGCGCTTACTGCAGCTAATAATTGTTCCTCGCTGGCATTGGGGCGCGGAAATAAAATATTCTCTCGAATCGTACCTTCAAAAAGAAAATCATCTTGCAAAACCACTCCTAAAAATTGGCGATAACTGCTTAAATTTATCTGTGAAAGGTCGTGCCCATCCACTAAAATTCGCCCACTTTTAGGATTCATAAAACTTGAAACTAATCCTGCAATGGTTGATTTTCCAGAGCCTGACGTTCCTACCAAGGCCGTTACAGAGCCTAAGGGAGCGTCAAATGAAATTGAATGGACGACTTCTTTGTCCTCATCGTAGGCAAAAGAAACATCTTCAAATTGTACATTGCCCACCACATTGGTTAAAACTGTTGTACGAACATTTGTATCATTTTCGCCATGCATTTGTAAAAGTTCATCGGTGCGTTCTAACCCAGCCAATGCTTCGGTTAACTGACTTCCAATATCACTCATTTGCACAATTGGCGCCACCATAAAACCTAATAAAACAGTAAATTGTAGAAAATCTCCGGTAGTCATTGTGTCTGGTCCTTGAATCATATAATAGGCTCCAATCCCCATAATACCAGTCGAAGCCATGCCTAATAAAAAAGTAGATGAACTGGCAATCAATGCAGTGGCGGTCATGCTTTTTTTGATGTTGTCATACAAACGCATTGTTCCTTTCTTAAAAACTTCGTTTTCTTGTTGTTCTGCATTAAATCCTTTGATGACGCGAATCCCATTTAACGTTTCAGTTAATCTCCCTGTTACTTCGGCGTTTATTTTACCTCTATTTTTGAAAATTGGGCGAATTTTACCAAAAGCTTTTAAGGCAACAAATCCAAAAATTAACACAGGAATCAACACAAAAAGAGTCATGTTAGGATTGATGTTGATCAAAAAGAACACGCAACCAATGGAAGTGAGTGTCCCACCAATTAATTGAACAAGTCCGGTTCCGACAATATTCCGAACACCTTCAACGTCTGACATAATACGAGAAACCAAAGCTCCCGACTTCGTATTGTCGAAATAACTAATAGGTAATGAAAGTACTTTTTCTTGCACTTGAACGCGCAATTGCGCAATCAAATGCTGGGCTTCGATACTTAATAATCGGGTTAAGGCAAATGAAGTAAGCGCTTGGATGCTAATTGCGCCAATCACAGAAATCAAAATAAATTTCAAAGTGTCATAATCTCCCTGTGGCACAACTTCATCCAATAACACCTTCGTCTGCATTGGTAAAACAAAACTTGACGCACGGCTAATTAAAATTAACACCAGACCAATCAAAAGAATTTTTCGTCGAGGCCACATAAAATCGCTAAAAGCTTTACGTAAACCTGATTTTTTTTTTTTATCGGTGGTGGATTTGGTCTTCTTCATGCACAAATTTAATCACTATTTTTAAGATAAAATACCGATTCTAAAATTCAAATGAAAGAACTTGCTTATCTTTAAAGATTAAAAAAACAGAACATGATCAGTGTAGAGCACGCTCATTCAATCATAACAAGTTGTCCAATAAAAATTCAGGTTGAAAAACGTGCCTTGAAGGACTGTTTAGGTGATGTTTTGGCCAAGGAGGTCTTATCTCCCATCGATATGCCGCCCTTTAACCAATCTGCCATGGATGGTTTTGCCCTACATTTTGTGGAGGGCAATATGGATTACAAAATTATAGGCGAAATGGCGGCCGGAGAATCCAAAAATTACCACCTAAAACCAGGAGAAGGAATTCGGATTTTTACCGGAGCTTATGTTCCAGAAACTGCCAATCTTATCGTTCAACAAGAATGGGTAAGTATGCAAGATGAGCAAATAACGATTTTGCAAAAGCCTCACCTGAATGATCACATACGTCCAAAGGGCGAACAAATTCAAACCGGTGAACTGGCGCTTCATTCAGGAACAAAATTAAATGCGGCAAGTATTGGTTTTTTGGCAGGGTTAGGAATTAGCGAGGTGACTGTTTATGCCGCTCCGAAAATTGGATTAGTGACCACAGGCAATGAATTAGTTCAGCCCGGAAATGAATTACCCTTAGGCAAAATATACGAGAGTAATGCGGTTATGTTATTAGCGGCATTAAAGACATTTGGATTTTCGTCCGTTCAAGTGGAGACGGTAGAAGATGATTACGAAGCCACCAAAAATTCGATTGAAAAGGGGTTAAAGGCAATGGATTTACTGATTTTGACAGGCGGTATTTCTGTTGGTTCGTATGATTTTGTTTCAAGAGCGCTTTCTGACCTTGGGGTGGGGGAGTTATTTTATAAAATCAATCAAAAACCTGGAAAACCGATTTATTTTGGCCGATTCAATGAGACCTATGTATTAGCCTTGCCGGGAAATCCTGCGGCTGCGCTCACTTGTTTTTACATGTACGTTTTACCACTTTTAAATCGGATGGCTGGTGATGGAAACACAACACTTCCATTGCAAAGATTACCCTTAAAAACGGCGTTTAGAAACAAAGGAGGAAGGGCGGTATTTTTAAAAGCGCGCCTTTTGAACGGAACACTTGAAATTTTGGAAGGTCAAAGTTCGGCCATGCTACGTTCATTTGCTATTGCAAGTCATTTGGCTTATTTGCCAGCGGATAAAGAATTTGCGGAGCAAGGTGAACTGGTTTCAGCCTATCAACTCGCCTAAGAAATGGAAAAATCTGGAACAGCAATCATATTAGCCGGCGGAAAGAGTTCGCGCATGGGCGAGGACAAAGGCCTGATGTTGTTCAACGGGAAACCAATGATTCAATTCATCCTAGACGAAGTGAACCAAATTGCAGCTCAGATTTTTATCGTCACCTCCAATCCTAATTATTTGTCTTTTGGATATCCATTAATTCCAGATTTGATCGAAAATAAAGGACCTCTGGCTGGCATTGTTTCAGGACTTTCTCATTCCACGTCCACTTTTAATTGGGTGTTAAGTTGCGATATCCCGTACATTACTACCGAACTTTTACTCATGTTGAGAAATGAAATTGGGGACGATGATGTAATTCTTGCGAAAAAAAATGGTCAAGTTCACCCTTTAATTGGTTGTTATAAAAAGGATTGTCTTAGGAGCTTAAATGAACAACTAAATTTAGGTCAACTCAAACTCATGAATGCACTTAGTAGTTTAAAAGTAAAGGAATTTGACGCGGTTGATTTTGATGAAAAATGTTTTCACAACCTTAATTCAAAAGCCGACTTATGAAAATTCAACTAAAATATTTCGGTAAAATCTTAGATATTACCGGCATAACCGAGGAGGAATGGCGATCCGCAGCGCCAAGAACATTGCAAGAACTCAAAGAAGAATTGACTGCAAAATATCCCGCATTGCGGCAAGAAGTATATAAATTTGCGGTTAATTTAAGTTTAGAAGATTTGGATTATGTGGTAAAAGAACCGTGTGAAATAGCGGTTTTACCACCATTTTCAGGAGGATAAGATGTTGACATCGGAGGAAAATAAAAGATATAGCCGCCATTTATTACTCGATCAAGTCGGTGTAAGTGGGCAATTGAAATTAAAACAGGCAAAGGTTTTGGTGATTGGCGCTGGAGGTTTAGGATGTCCTGTTTTACAATATCTGACAGCGGCAGGAGTTGGCACCATTGGAATCGTTGATTTTGATGTAGTTGACCTTTCCAATTTACAAAGGCAAATTTTATTTACAACGGAGGATGTCGGAAAAAACAAGGCTACCACTGCGGCGAAAAGATTGTCTCAATTAAATCCTTTGGTGCAATTCACCGTTTTTCCTGAAAAACTGACGCCACAAAATGCCTTGACTATTTTTGAGGGATTTGATGTGGTGGTAGACGGCACCGATAATTTTTCAACGAGGTATTTAATTAGTGATGCTTCTGTGATTTTGAATAAACCACTCGTGTACGGCTCCATTCATAAATTTGAAGGACAAGTGGCCGTCTTTAATTATAAAAATGGACCTTCGTACCGATGTCTTTTTCCAACACCACCCGCACCCGATCAAATTCAATCCTGTTCAGAAGTTGGTGTGTTGGGAGTATTGCCAGGAATTATCGGTACCCAACAAGCCAATGAAGTATTGAAAATAATTTTAGAAATTGGAGAGCCTTTAAACGGCAAATTAATGCTTATTAATGCGTTAAGCTCATCCAGTGTTTTGCTGACCATTCAGCGAACGGCGGCCATCGATACTACCCTCGCCAATAAGGAAAATTTTAGTCAAAGGGATTATGATTTATTCTGTGGAATCATACCAACCCCCTCAGATCAACCAAATTTAAAGGAACTTTGTGACCATCCTGACTATCAAATCATCGATTTAAGAGAACCTTGGGAAGATCCAAAATTGATTGGAAAAAGTGTGGTATTATTGCCACTCGGTGAATTAAAAAACGAAATTGCTCAAATCGCCACCTATAAAAAAGTGATGTTGGTCTGTCAAAATGGAATTCGCTCCCAACAGGCTAAGTCTTTTTTAGTGGATTATCATGGATTTAAAAACGTGTCAAACTTAATAGGAGGAATACAAGGAAATGGAGAATAAATCAAAAATCAAAAATGTCTTTATTCAAGGACCAATTACTCCGGCGTATATTGCCGATTCCATTGCACATCACCAAGTAAAAACAAACATTGGTGGGCATGATATATTTTTAGGACAAGTACGAGCTGACCAAATTGAGGGTAAAGTGGTAGAAGCCATCGACTATTCGGCGTACGAAGAAATGGCTAATCAAGTCTTTCACGAAATCAGGGAAAAAACATTCGAAACATTCGACCTGGTGTGTATGCATATTTACCATAGTTTAGGAATTGTAAAAGCAGGAGAAATTTGTTTATTTGTTTTCACCTCGTCTAAACATCGCGCAATGGCGATGAACGCTTGCCGATACGTGGTGGAAGAAATCAAAGCCAAAGCCCCAGTTTTTGGAAAAGAAATCATGAACGGCGACCAATATCAATGGAAAGTAAATCAATAGCAACAAAATGGTAAATATCACAGAAAAATCAAACACCCTGCGCATAGCAATTGCCGAAGCAACGGTGAACGTCTCGTCCCAAGACACCATTGACGCTATTTTGAATCGAACGGTGCCAAAAGGCGATGTCTTTGAAATGTCAAAAGCGGCTGGGCTATTAGGAATAAAAAAAACACCTGATCTTTTGCCAGATTGTCACCCAATTCCCATCGAATTTGCGGCAATCACCTATCAAATAGCTGGTTTATCCGTTCGTATCGAGGTTGAAGTTCGTACCATTTATAAAACAGGCGTCGAAGTGGAGGCCATGCATGGGGCAAGTGTGGTGGCCTTAAATATGTACGACATGTTAAAACCAATCGACAAAGGCATTGAAATTGCGTCCATTAAATTATGCTACAAAAAAGGAGGCAAAACCGATTTTAAGGATAAGTTTTTAGATCGAAAAAATTTAAAAGCAGCCGTCATCGTTTGTTCCGACACCATTTCGGCAGGACAAAAAGAGGACAAAGCAGGCAAAGCAATCATTGCTAAATTGGAACAATGTAAAGTAAATATCGAGGCCTACACCATCATTCCTGACGAAAAAACGGCCATTCAAGAAAAATTAATTCAGTACCACGAAGCCAATTACAACCTCGTCATTTTTACTGGAGGAACTGGACTTTCCATTCGCGATGTCACTCCCGAAGCAATCGAACCACTTTTAGATCGTCGAATTCCCGGCGCCGAAGAAACCATCCGTGCCTATGGTCAAAACAGAATGCGCTATGCCATGTTGTCCCGAAGCGTGGTTGGCATCAAAGGCGCAACCTTGGTCATGGCGCTTCCCGGTTCAACCAACGGAGCAAAAGAAAGTATGGAGGCCATTTTCCCTGAAATTTTACACGTATTTGGCACTTTAAATGGGGGAGGACATTAATTTTTTTTAGGGTGTTCCCCAGACATCCCGTCCCCAACTCGTTGGGGATCGGGATCGTCAGGGTCATGCTTTCCGCTATAGTCCCCAACAAGTTGGGGAGCTGCCGCTTCAAATGAGCTCAGCGAATTCATGAGAACAGCTGAAAATAATTATCAATCGAACTAATCATTAACACGAAATCTCACAAAATTTCACAAAACAACTACCCATTAAATTTGGATCTTTGATAAAAATTAATATTTTTGAAAAAGTTTAAACTATTAATTATGAAATTACTGGCAATTATTGGGTTTCTTATTTCTGTCCTTGCCCTAGGCGCAGGACTTTATTTGCATTTTGTGATAGCCCCACATGCGGATATGCTTGAAAATATTAGGTTTAATGACTACAATGATATCCGAATTGATCAGAATAGTATGGCATATTTAAACTTAAAAGTAGATTTAGGAATTTTGGTCATGTTTTCGGGCTTATTAAGCTTGTTATTATCTATTTATCCAGCTATTAAGAAAAATAAACTTGCTTGGATTGGTGTCCTGTTTAGCTTAATCTCAGCAGTAATTGGCGCGGCGTATGGTACGCACATGTTTTCGTAAAATCAAAAACAAATCCAACCAATTTATAAATCGAGGTATTTCTCTTCGATAATGTTATAATGATGCAGTGGATGTCCAACTACAATGTAAGCAATTGCTAAAATTGAAATTTGCGCACCGTTGGCAACACCACGTCGTAAAAATTCTTCTTCCGAAAGGTTTTTAAAAAACAAATGCGAAGTCATTCTTACTAATTGATACTCTTCCAACAAATCCTCTACTGTTCGGTGATCCACATTTGCAATCTCGCCGTATGCATTGTGATCAAATCCAGGTAATTCGGTTTTGTCTTTGCGCAAAAATCGCATCGCGCGATACACATACACACGTTCTGTATCAATCAAGTGCTGAATAATTTGTTTAATCGACCATTTTCCTTGGGTATATACCTTGTCACCAATGCTTACCAATTGATCTAGGTTTTCTAAATAGGATTCTAAACCATGGTATTCAATTTGGTCAACAATCGAGTTGTCGCCAGCTAATTCAATGTATTTGTGATAATATTCCGGAGCGGTTGCAATTGCTTGTTGTTTCATAATAAGTACCAAATGGTTTTTAGTGACGAACAAATTTACGATTTTTTTGAGGAACGATTGTTATCTACACGTGTACGTTTTAACTAATTGCCGATAAATTCAATTATTTAAATAATGTCAACGATTTAGCAAATTTTTGATTTATATTTGGGCTAAACTACAGTTATGAGAGCACTTAATATTATCGGATTAAGTTTTTCGTTTATCGTGTTAATAATGTGTTTTGCGGTATTGGCAGAACCTCGGTCAATGCCATTCGATGAATTTGGTGGGTTTTTTATTCTTTCTTTAATTATCAATCTGGCCTTTTTTATTGTGCTTTTAGTGCTTAAACGCAAAACAAGTCGCCCTTCAAATCCAGAAATTGTTGACGAAATTATCTAGTCAAGAAATTTAAATTTGATAAGGAAAACCCCATGGCGAAAGAAAAAAAAATTGGATTTTGGGAACGTTTTGCAAAAAAGGAACTCAGTCGAATTGGTCATGCACAGGACGCTGACGAGCTTTTTATCTTAACCGAAGAAGAAATAGCTGTTCTTAAAAAAATTCAAGGCACTACTTATTGGAAAGTTGGATTGGCCGGAGCACTTGGGGTGGCCTTGTTATTTGTTCCGTATTACCTTTTTGGGGCAACACTTTTTCCAATGAATAAAATTTGGATTCCTTATTATGACAAATATATTGACGTAGAAATTAGTTTTTTAGTCTATAGTTTGGTCTTGGTCTTGGCGGAAATTTGGTTTTTAACCTATACCAACATCCGTTCTGTCGCCAAAATTGCCCATGCCTGTGGACATCCCAATCCATCCGATCAAAATTTTGAAAATAATGTAAATGCCCTCATCGCTGTGGGCTTGGAAAAAAAGCAGACTGAACTAAAAGCAATTGGCATTAATCCGTACGAAGGGTTACATCCGTACAGTGTTTTTACGTATCAAATCATTTTAAAATTAAAGGCTACTTTAAGTGGAATTCTATTTAAGTTATTGGTCAAAAAAATGTTAGGTCGCTATGCCTTGCGTGCGATAATCGATTTTGCAGGAATGCCAATTTACGCTTTTTGGAATATTTGGGGAGCCAGGCAAGTAATGAATGAAGCACGGATTCGTGTAATGGCACCACCACTCATTAAACGTTGCGCCGAAGAATTGTATCTTCAACAAAAAGAAAACCCAGAATTTAAAAAAGTTCTATATGACACCTTGCAACTTATCTCCGAATCAAAACGCTCCTTTCATTACAACCATTTTTTATTAAGCATCACCATGTTTGAAAAATTCGGCATTGAAATCAAGGAAAAACCGACGTATAACGACGATTATTTAGAAGAAATCCCCAACCTTTCTCCCTTAACTCGTAAAGGCGTTCAACAGTTATTTGTTTTTGGAATTATGATTGATGGAAGTCTTTCCCGAAGAGAAAAGAAAGCCATCCGTTTTTTAATCTCCAAAGGAATTTTAGCCTATTCCGAAGAAGAGGTAGCACAATGGTGCAAAGATTATTTTGAAGGGCGAGGTATTGAAGCCTTTTTTAAAGAATCCAATCAGGTAAATTAACGGATTAGGTGTTGGCCATGGTAATGGTTACCACACGTCCACCAGGTTCTTTCGACAATAAAAGTTTATTTCCATCCACCAATTCAACCATTTTACCAATCGGAACTTCTTCACCTTTCGAAAGATCTTTTAACGAAGTTAAGCCCTCATTCACCAATAACCATTGATTGTTGTGAAAAATGAAATAACCAACCCGTTTTTTATCCAAATCCGTCAATCGTTCATTACGAATGATGTTTCGATCCACGTGCCATTTGTGAAGTGTCGAATTATTGTACAAAACTAAGCGTTGATTTTCAGGTTTCCACACACCTGGTTTAAACTCAAAAAAGAAATCTAATACAGGGATAGAAGTATTGTACTGCGTATTACAAAATGGACAACGGGTAATTTTTGTATTATTAAAAATAAACCATTGCTGATCGCATGACGGATTACTACAACGCAATTTTAAATCGTCTGTCTTAATCAAAGCTTGTTCCCATATTTCAGCAGGTGGCCGCTCACGAGGATTGTGAAGTCCTTTGATAAAAGCTTGTTCAAACAATTCTTTTAAATAAGGTCCTGTAATGGTATAAGGTGTTGTATTTAAATCCGTCCATGGGTGGAAGTTTTTTACATTGTCCCCATATTCGCGCTTAAAATTACGGTTACTCGCATCCGTTGGATGTTCAATGAATAAAGCTTTTGACCCCATCAACAAATCTTCCTCTTCATCCGACTCAAGTGGTCCAAAGAAATTCCCACCTCTTAAAGGATGGCGATACAAAAGGTACATGTAAATTAACACGGCCAAAGCATGTAAGTCCGTCAAACGGTTGGGTAAATTTCTATTTGGATCTTTAACACTTAAACTTTTTGTAGACACAACTTCTGGCGCAATAAAATCTGCCGTTCCAATCACATCTGGCGGATACAATCCAGGCACCACCAATCCATCAATGTCAATAATCGCCGCCGATTTACTGACAGGATCAATCAACACATTTTTATACGATAAATCGGAATGCGCCAAACCAGCCGCGTGCATTCTTTTGACACCTCTGGAGATATTTACACAAACTTGGAAATAACTCAACCAATTTCCTAATTCCGATTTGTCCAATTTAAGTTTGGCATTTTTCGACCTGAATTTGGCACTTGCAAACCATTTTCCTTGTTTTTCTGTTCCTTTTAACAGGGTATTGCTGTCATACCCTTTTTCAAAAAAGAAATTTTTAGAATAACAAGGGACAATAATTCCCGTTCTTCCGTTGTCAGAAATCACATCCGTTGGCCACGAATACAGGTTTTTATAATAATCTCCACCTTCACGTTTAAAAAAACTATCAAAATATTTGCCTGTAATGTTCTTTAAGCGTTCAATTGAATTAAAATCTTGCTTGTCGCGGTAAATTGCCACTACGTAAGATTTATCAGGACTGAAATAAACATCTTTCATTCCACCTCTCATTGGTTCACCCGTATCAACGTATTGATACGTTTTATTGGTGTCAACGATTGATCTAACAGTTTTTGTCGTCATCTTTTACAGGTTTAGTAAATGATAGCAAGCGTTCGGTCGTCGTGATTTCCTTTGCTCCAAAAATCCATCCAAGTATCCAATTGCGCTTGAATTTCGGTATCAGCACTTTTAAAATCCACGCCTAAATTATCGTCATTAACGCCTGTGATATCTGCGATAAAATCCAACCATTTTTCATTTTTTTCGAGGTTCGCCTCTACCTCAAATTTCGGATCGTAAATACCATCGGTCATCAAAAATAAATATGAAAAATCTGGGTGAATATGCAAATTAAAACGCGATGCCATTGGTCGTTCGTTGGAGTGGAAAATATCCGCCTGCGTAATAAAACGAGTTCCACCCCCAAATTCACCAACATCCAACCAATTTAATAATTTAGCTTCAGTTCGGTTTGCGTTGACAATCCCAATCGGACAATCACCTACGCCAAATGTCAAAATCACATAGCCTATGTCAAACTTTTTAAAAGCAGTAAAAATGAGTGTCGAATGGAAATATTCGCCATTATTTTTTGCTTTTGAATTGGTAAAAAGTTCAGGATGCGTTATCGCAGTAGCCTCTGCCACCTCATGAATTTTTTTATGGACGTGTAAAGTCGCTTTGTAAAGTCCTTTTTTGGCTTCAATCGTTGCGGCTTCTAGCATTGCCGGATCATTGGAAGCTGCATACGCATTAATTTTTGTTTCAAAAGAGATAAAATCACGGAGTGGCATGATTTCGGTAAAATAGCGAATTACTTCTTCGCAAGCCAATAAGGAACCTTTTCGTGAAAAACTTGCACTACCTGCGCCATCAGCCACTGCCACCACGCTCCAATCGGTTTTCTCAAAATAGTTATAGCTGTAATCATCATCCCGAAAACTGCCCACATTTTGATGCGAACGTCCTCTTTTTGAAGAGACCACAATATTTTTTGTCCCCAACCCTTCACAATTCGAGCGGGTATCTGGTTTCCAATAAATCGCTTCTGGATTACTTGGAATGTTTTTCCACAAAGATTTTGGATCAGGATTTAGCACAAAATTTAATTCTTTTCGGTTAAAAGGTTCGTGATCTAGTTCTCCCTCCACCTTAAATAAAAGCGAAAGTTTAAATGCACCATTCACACATGGTATACCTTCGATGGTAGAAGTTTCTTGATTATATGTTAATCCCAAGTCCTCCACCCCTTCAAATTTAAACGAAGTTAATTCACTTTGAAATAACCGTTCTGTATTTACTTTATGACTGTATTTAATTCCTTCTGTACCATTTGGAATTGAGATCGTCAAATTATTAAAATCCAAGATCCTTGTTCTAACTTTCCAATTACTCATTATTTCTTCTTCTAATTTTATAATCGTTTCAAGCGCTTGAGAAATATGCGATTGACTGCAAAATTCAAGAAGTGCATGATCGTTTCTTTTCGTAAAATCTTCTCCTTTTTTAGAAAGAAAATTGCTAAAGTGTACTTTTAATTCCGACATCGATTATCCTTGAGATCGATTAACATCAAATCCTCCAGAACCAGCTCTGTACTCACCTTTATTGTTACAACCAGGGCAGGTACTCACTTTCTCTTCGCCAATGCAATGAATTTGCCCACATTGACAAACAGCAAAGGCGATTTGATTCCCGCAACAAGGGCAAGTAGGTGCGCCAATCAATTCTTCTGTATTGACCGTAAATCGGTTGTGGTTTGTGTCTGAAAGTTCTAGGTATGAATCATCTACCTGAAAAGCACCATTTAAGCGGTATCCTTTTGTCGGCATTACGAAATCACCAAAAGTGGCATCCTTTAGCTCTTTTTTGTATTTCATTAAATAGATTCGTTTTGTATTTTGACATTTTGCTGTTAATACCACAAAATTGTCATCAACAAGGGTATTATTATTTGGAATTGGTCGTTCTTTTGTTACATCAATCGGTGAAATATTATTCGATTTTAAGTTAGCAAGTTCAAATCCAGATTTGTTATTCTCAACACTTTCACTGCTCGTTTTAATCGAATCAGTGACCCATTTAAAAAATTCGCGGTATCCTTTAGAATCGGTGTTTTCAAGTTGAAGAATGTTGTCTGTTAACTGACATAATAACGCTTTATCGGCACCATTTCCAAGCGAAACAGCGACCATATTTGCAGTACGGCGCCAATTCTCATTCCATTCTTTAATCACCATCGTGGTGTCGTCGGTTGGGACACCATCGGTAAATAAAAACACAATTGGTTTCCAATCACCTTTACGATCGGCCGTTGTTTTAACAATGTTTTTGCGAAGTTCGTACATCAAATGCCCTAGACCTCTGCTCAACGAAGTTCCACTTCCAACAGGGAATTTTGGAGGATAAAAACTAATAATGTCTTGCAAAGGAACAATTGTTTTTGCTTGTCCCGCAAAAATCACAATCGAAATATACACCGTTTCAAGTGCATTTGGATCCGTTTTTAATTCTTGAATAATTTTTGCAATCCCTTCTTGAACCTGATTGATTGGATCCCCAACCATTGATTCAGAAACGTCGATGAGGAAATATATGGGTAATCTTCGCATAATTAAAGTGCTAGAATAATTAACAATAAAACTAAGAGAACCAATTGAGCGGCGTCAATTGAAATGGAAGCACCAAGCTTGTATGGTTTAATAAAACGACCTAAAAAACCTAGAATCGGTTTCATACCCCCTTTAATTCGACCGAACGAATTTTTAAAATTTGGGGCAAGATGTGCTTCGTAATTTTGTAATTTTGAATAAATAAAAAGACAAATTATTAATAGAAAGGATAAAACCTTTAAGATTGCTATGAACATTTAGATGACGATTATATCTTCTGATGGTGGTGGTGGTAAAGTAACTGTATCGGTAGTGCCCATACTTTTATTACCTTGTTCAATGGTATCAGAAACCCACATGAAAAACTTTTTTAAGGTATTGCTATCCGCCGTTTCAAGGTGTACAACAGTATCTGTTAATTCTTTTAATTGTGCATCATCCGCTAAACTTCCAGCGGCACAACCTACGATTGCTCCAAAATTTATTGATTTTATTTTGGGAATCGTTTCTTTGTAAAATTGGATATCTGAAGGTTTTCCATCGGTAAAAACAAACAATAAAGGACGCCAATCACCTTTTTGATCGGGTGTACTTTTTCGAATGTCGGTGGTTACTTTTCCGTATAAAAAGTCCAATGCTTTTCCAGTAAAAGTTGGTCCACTTTGAGGACAAGTAATCACAGGTAATTGAAATGATTGAAGATCAGTTAAAGGCATCACCTCGTTTACCTCCCGATCAAATGTAATGATACTAATCCAAAGCGATTCGGATGCCTGAGCATCCGATCGCAAGGTGTTTATCATGCCGCTTAATGCGTTATTTAACGCTTCAATTGGTTCGCCAAACATGGAACCAGAAGTATCTAATAAAAAATAGACTGGTAGTCTTCTCATTGGATTAGTTTAGCAAGTCATTTAATTCTTTAGGTAAACTACCTAATGTTTTTTTCAAATGAACCAAAAGTGCTCTTTCATTAGCGTCTAATTGGCCATCTCCTTGAATTTGCTCTAACAAATAAGCAGCTTCATCCTCATCAATATCGCCGTTTGACCCTTCGTCATCCAATACAAAACTTGAAATTGCTTTTACAAACAAATCTTGCCAAGCTTGGTGATTTTTTTGACCAGATACAGCGTCATTTAATTCAAATAAAAAGTCAGCTTCGTCTTGTTCGATTTTACCATCGGCATAAATTACTTGTTGAATTTCAATTACCTCAGCCGCGTCAATAACGCCATCTACAAGAATTTCTTTTTTTAAAGTTTCTAATGATTTCATTTGTTTTTTTTTAGTTTAAACTACAATATTTAATTCAGATGGAGGAGGAGGGAGTTCATTCATTCCCGCTGTTTCTTTACCTGTTTCTTCAACTTTGGTTGAGGTTACCCCAATCGAAGCAGTTACCCAAGCAAAGAACTTTGCTATACTTTGGCTGTCCGCATTGTCTAAACTAACCACATTTTCAGTAATCCGTTTTAAGAGATTGGTATCAGCACCACTTCCCGCTCCGCAAGCTACCACATAGCCAGTTTTACGTTTGTTTAGCTCCGTTAGTCCTGACTGAATGTCATCCGTAGGAATCCCATCGGTCATTATGAACACCAATGGTTTCCAATCGCCTTTGCTTTCCGCGGTTGTAATTGCTACTTCCGAATCAATACATCTTGACACTAAAGACAAAGCATCTCCTAAGGCGGTTGTACCTGTTGCTTGAATATCAGGAATCTGAAACGAAGAAAGATCCGTTAACGGAACCACTTGTCTTGCCGAACTGTCAAATGTAATGATGCTTATAAAAGCAGTTTCAATGGCTTGTGGATTTTGTCTAAGTGAACTCACCATTACTTGAACGCCGTTTTTCACAGCTTCAATTGGTTCGCCCATCATGGATCCAGAAGTGTCTAGTAATAAATATACTGGGAGTCTTCTCATTTTGCGTATGACTTAATAATGTTTTGGATGGTTTCTAGGAAAATTCGATCATTTGTTGGCTCACCAATCGCGTCAAATTTCCACTCGTTATTACGTTTGTATAATTTCGCTAAAATCAATGCTCCTTTACCAGCGTAAGATGCATCTGTTACGATGTCAAATGTTGAATGAACATTATTCACACGTGTGCTTGTTCCTTCGTACATTCTTATTTTTGCAAATGGAATGTGAGAAAAGTCAAATTTTTGACCTTGGTTCAAATAAATATTGATAAAAAAGAAAATTTTATCGACATCTGCACTCACGCGTGTTAAATCAACCGTAATAATTTCGTTGTCTAAACCATCATCACCACCCACATCACCTTGACGATCGTCACCACTGTGTCTTAACGCACCATCTTTCGAGGTTAATTTTCCTAATGGATAATTATTTTTTTGCAAAAAGGCGTTGTAATCAGGAGAGTAAATCCAATCCACCAATTCACCATTTGCATTAGTCATTACACAACTCAAATCTAAATCGACATCTTCAACTACTTTTTTGCTTCCAAAAAAACCTTTTTTTACTCTTTCGATTGCACCCCAATTTACACCAACGCAAAAGTTAGTAAGTTGCTCACCAGTTGATTTTCTTAAGTCAATTTTTTGACCTTTTGATAAGTTAATTGCCATTATTTCTGTTTTTAGTTATATTTAGCTAAGAAATCTTCTAAACCTCCGCTCATTCCTGTACCGATCGCTTCAAATTTCCATTCGTTATTTCGTTTGTAAATTCTGCCAAATTCAACAGCCGTTTCAACTGAAAAATCTTCGTCTAATTCGAATTTCATCACTTCCGTATTACTTGATTTATCGATGATTCGGATGAATGAATTTCGAACTTGCCCAAAATTTTGTTTACGAGCAGCAGCATCATGAATCGTAACTACGACACAAATTTCTGCCGCGTTATTACCGATTTTAGAAAGATCAATCAAAATTGTTTCATCGTCACCATCACCATCACCAGTTTGGTTATCGCCCGTGTGTTCT
Organism: Crocinitomix sp.; assembly: GCA_044361315.1. Classification (GTDB taxonomy): domain Bacteria; phylum Bacteroidota; class Bacteroidia; order Flavobacteriales_D; family Crocinitomicaceae; genus Crocinitomix. The sequence goes on from JBIKJA010000003.1 coordinate 118,078, forward strand.
ACAGCGCCATCTGGACTTTTTAGGTTGTTATAAAAAATGAAATGACTGTCAGATAGCATTTTTTTATTTTCACCCAAAATAAATACCGAAGCATCTAAATCGAAATCTACACCAGTGGAGGTAGCATTGGTGTCCCAACCTAATCCTATCGTAAAATTCCCTGTTGACAAAGATTCTCTTTGTCCTTTTTGTAAGTTAATTGCCATATTATGTTATTTAATTACTTCTCCTGAAAAATGACGATTCACAAAAAAACCTAAATCCTCTTTGTATCCAATCCCAGAGGCTTCAAATTTCCATGCGTCGTTTCGTTTATACAATCTTCCAAATTCAACCGCTGTTTCGATGGAAAAATCTTCATCTAATTCGTATTTAGCCACCACTTCGTTTGTTTGATTATTCACGATGCGGATGTAAGAATTTCTGACTTGTCCAAAGTTTTGTTTTCTTGCCAAGGCGTCATGAATGGTCACCACAAATAAAATTTCATTCACACTAGCATCTACTTTTGATAAATTCACTTCGATTGATTCATCATCACCATCTGCGCTGTTGCCGCCTGTTGGATCATCACCTGTATGATGCAAAGCACCGTCAGGCGAATCTACATTCCCGTAAAAAACGAAATAAGCTTCGGTTGGAATTTTGCGACTTTCATTAATCATGAATGCAGACGCATCTAAATCGAAATCATGCCCTGTTCCTTCATTTGGATCCCATCCCAAACCAATTGTCAGTTGGGATAACCCAATATCTATTTTTTGTCCTTTTTGTAAATTAATTGCCATTTTAACGTTTACTTTAAATCTCTTGTTCTAACAAAGGCGTGCTTTATTTGTCTTTGAGTCCATTCATTTTATCCTTTTCAACGATCAAATAAAAGATGGATGAATAGAAGTCCACGCCTATTTGCATGGTTAAAGATATAAAACTTTTGGATTCGGATTTAAATAGATTTTTATTTATTCACAAAAATATAATCTGACCTAAGTCCAAATTTGACTTTTTCAGCAGAATAAGATTGAGAAAAGATAAAAAATTGCGTTCAAATTAGTAGCCGTCAATTTCTTCTTGAAGTTCATTTTCAATTAACTCGATATTATGTTTTTTAGCGAATGCTTTTTGAGCTTCGGCAAATATTGTCGTAAAAGCTCTCTTCGGTTGTAACTTTTTCCAATATTACGTTTAGTTTCGCTAAAGTTGCTTCGTCTAATTCAGCCACAAATATCAATTCAATCATTTCTCGGTATTCAGTCGAAAAGGTTTTGACGTAAAATCGAAATAATTCAAGGGCACTATTTCTTAAGTCCCAATTTCCCTCATAATCAGCGATCGCTTCAACTTTTGCGACAAGTGATTTTGCCTTTAAGGTCATTTCATGGGTTAAGGCTAAAAGGTTTTTTTTTTCTGCATCATCCGCCGATACTTGGTCATTGAAAACAAGTAATAAATCTATTAATTCGTTCTGAGAATTAACAATATAATCGTTGTAAGCTACAGGTGTTGAGAAAGTTTGAGCTTTGACATTCAATAAAATCACAAACGAAAATAGCAATAATAGGTTACGTAACATAGGATATAAATTAGTTTATCTTCAAAAATACAGAATTTTTCTAATTTCCTTTAAAAAAGATAATTGGTAGTTGACTAGATACGGCATTTGCCCAAGTTGATGCGAGTTCAACTTTTAAGGGAACTGATGTGGGTCTGAGTCACGCGTTTAAAATTTATGCTTTATATTCCAAATCGCTTATTAACAGCTTGATTTCTAAAAGCAAAAATTTCGTTCAGTTTTTTGCGAATAAGTAATGCATTTGCAATCGCGCCTAAAAAGCCAAAAGGTGGTTGGTAGGTGACAATATCTTTCATTAAAACGGTGCCATCTGAAAGTACTTCAAGGATATGTTGATGATGCCAGAGTTTGTAGGGACCAATTCGTTGTTCGTCTACAAAATATTTTTTATCAACTACATGCGTAATTTCTGTTAACCAAGAGGTTTTTATCCCTAAAACAGGACTGACTTTATAGCCGATAATCATACCTTGATACATTTTGTCAGGAATATCTGGTGTGATAATATCAAACCCCATATATTTTGGTGTAATTTCCTTTAAGTTTCTTGGAGATGAGATAAAGTCCCACACTTCATCAAGGGAAGCTTTTATTTTTTGTTCTTGAATTTTTTGATAAAACGGCATACTTATGATTGGTTATTTAACGCATCAATTTTTACTAAAATATCTTGTGCTTCTTTATATTTTTCGTCGCTAGCTGTGCGATTTGTTTTAGATAATATATACGATTCTGCGAGCAATTTTTCATATTGTTCGTACAATTTTTCTTGTGGAGATTTTTTTTTAAATAATCCAAACATATTTCTTGGTGTTAATTGGTTTAGTTTGATTTTTTATCAAATTTTGTATTGATTAAAAACTTTCCTAAATCGTAGATTCCTTCTAGCGGTGATTTTGTCAAAATATCAAATCCAGTTTCAATTGATTTTTTTATGAATTGATCCGTTTTTTCGAATTGTGCCGAATGGTCTTTTAACCAAAAATTTAAAATCAACATAAATTGAGCCCATGAAATTTCTGGGATACTTTTTTGGATCAATTCATTTAAGCCCGAAAATGGAATGCCTTCTAGTTCGATCGACAAATTTTCAATAAGATTTTTATATCGAAATTTGAGTTCACTTAATTTAGACATCAATTTAAGCTCAAACTGATTCGACTTAAACAAAAACAAGTAAAGACTTCTGTTTTTTTTCAAATTTCCAAAATAAGTGGCATAAAAAATCGATAATTTTTCTTTCGCTGTGCCTTCTAGATAAGTTTTTTCTTGTAATATTTGTTGGTACGTCGTTTCAAAACTATCCACAATAATAGTTGATTCTATTCCGTCAAATGATCCAAAAGTGGTATAAAACTCTTGTTCTTCTATCCCTATTTTTTTTGTGAATTGAAAGACATTTTTTGGTCGTTCGTTATGCGTAAGAATCCAATCAATATAATTTTCTATTAAAAACGCATCTTTTTTTTCGGCTGTTTCCATTGGTGATTTTTTAATTGTGAATACTTGAAATTCCTCCATCTACATGGATAATTTGACCTGTAATCCATTGCGCTTGGGAGGACAATAGAAATGCAGCTACTTCGGCAATATTATCAGGCGTTCCTATTTTTTTTAACGGATGTCTTTGCGCATTCTGAAGTCTTTTTTCATCAGAATTTAACAATTTAGCCGCCAAATTTGTGTCGGTTAGTGATGGAGCAACGGCATTTACGCGAATTGTTGGCGCAAATTCTGCTGCGAGCGATTTTGTTAAGCCTTCAATGGCTCCTTTTGAAAGGGCAACTTGCGAATGAAAATTAAAACCTGTTTGAACAGCAACAGTCGAGAAAAGCACAATTGACGGTTCATGGCTTTTTTTTAATTTAGGAAGCGCTGCTTGAATTACTTTAATGGCACCTAGTACTTGCAGATTAAAATCGGCAATAAAATCTGCTGGTTTTATTCTTGCAAAAGGCAATAAATTGATGCTGCCCGGGCAATAGATTAAACCATCAATTGTTTCTGGTAAAAAATCAAGGTTGAGGTTTTCATCATTCGCATCCAAGAATGTGAAATGTTCGTTTGGTTGAACATCACTAGGCTGATTTTTGTAAAAAGTACCGTAAACCTGATTGCCGGCTGTTGTTAATTGCTTACTTAAAGCCCTTCCAATTCCAGAAGATGCGCCCACGATAAAATAGTTTTTCATGCAATTGATTTATTCATATACTGATAACAACCAATTATTAATTAAGTTCGTGCCGAGACCGAATTAGATACGAAACCTGAGAAATGGACTTAAATTATGCGAGCACGTTTCGCTACCGTAAGCGTTCCAACCTCGTTATGAATATGTATTTTTTTGTACCTATCTTCGATGTGTTTACGCACTTTTCCTTCACTAATGAATAGATTGGCTGCAATTTATTTATAATTCAATCCGTCGCTTAATTGTTCAAGTATATTTATTTCTCTAGCACTTAATTCAAACGTTTCTTGATCAGAATCAGGAGAGGGTGGTATTAATGACTTAGCAACAATTTTAACATTTTAAGGAAATTTCTGGTGACATGGGTGTTCCTTGGTTACTGATTTAAATAAGGCCTTGATGCAAAGCTATGGCGCTTTCAATTTTAAAGAGATAACCATCCGCACCAGTTTGAATTGAATCAAAAATGTTTTTGACGATAAAGGGGCGTGGGTAGATATGAGACATTTGAAAGACAAACGTGACTTTTGAACTTTTTTGTGCAAAAAAAAGCCCACTATTCGCAGGCTTTCATAATGGTAATCATAGACTTAAATAACTTTTACGCTAATTGCGTTTAGGCCTTTTTTCCCATCTTTTAAATCAAACTCCACTTTATCGCCTTCACGGATTTCGTCGATTAGACCACTAACATGTACAAAGTATTCTTGTTTGTCAGCACTGTCCGTGATAAAACCGAATCCTTTTGCTTCATTGAAAAATTTTACTGTTCCGTTTTTCATTATAATAATATTTTTGAAGTAACAAAGATAACAATCTATCTGAGGAAATTGTCTTTTGAACCTACTTTTTTGAGGGCCTTCAATTCAATCTTTTTTTGTTCATTTTATAGGTTTTTGATTTACAAAATTTAAAAGACATTGACCATTCTCAATGAATTATCTTGAGTAATTCAGTTTAAAATTCAAAAAAATGAAAAAAATTAGAAATTATTATTTTGTTTTAATTTATTGATATACAATGTAAAAAACGTTTTAAAACGCTTACAAAGGTATTTTATTCGGATACAAATTGTTAATATACGAATATGATTTTGAAGACCACCTTACTTTGCATCGTCGAAAACAATGAACGATAAAAAAATTAACTAACAATTTAAAAACAAACAGCATGAACACGTTAAGAAACAAAGTACAATTAATCGGGAATCTTGGGCAAGCACCTGAAATCATTCAATTGGAGAACGGGAGCAAATTAGCTAAAATCACGATCGCCACAAACGAGACGTATAAAAATCAAGAAGGTAAAAAAGTGGAGAGCGTACAATGGCACAATCTCGTTGCTTGGGGTAAACAAGCGGAGTTATTAGAAAAGTATGTAATCAAGGGGCAAGAAATTGCAATTGAAGGAAAATTAATGAACCGAGTTTATGAAGCCAAAGAAGGTGGTAAACGAACAAAAACTGAAATTCAAATCACTGATATTTTATTGTTGGGTTCAAAAAAAGCAAGTGCCTAATCACCGTAAATATTCAAAAAAGTAAAAAATCAACACACAAACAGGGTATAAATAACAAAAACAGATTCTTATGAACACATTAAAAAACAGAGTACAATTGGTAGGACATGTAGGGAATGCACCACAAATCATCACTTTCGAAAACGGAAGTAAAATGGCAAAATTTTCAATCGCCACCAAAGAGTACTACAAAGATGCTGACGGCAAAAAAAATGTATCCGTTAATTGGCATAGCCTAGTCGCTTGGGGAAAAGTAGCAACGATTATTGAAAATTATGTGGGTTGTGGTCAAGAAATCGGTATTGAGGGGAAACTAATCAGTCGTTCATATAAATCAAAGAATGGAAATCCATTGAACCGAACAGATGTTCATGTTGCAGAAGTAATGTTTTTAGCAAACAAAAAAATGACTGCATAATTTTTACATACCACAATAGAGAAATAGTGTAGGGCTAAATACGAGCAAACAAGTTAAATCATTAATAAGAAAAATCATGAACAAATTACAAAACGCAGTCAATCTAATTGGAAGAACAGGAGTAAATCCAATCGTAAGAACCTTTGAAAACGGAATGAAATTAGCAAAATTCTCCTTGGCAACCAACGAGACAGTGAAAGAGGTAAATGGAAGTAAAACTATGACTCAATGGCACCACATCATTGCTTGGGGAAAAAAAGCAGAATTGATCGAAAAATTTGTGAAAAAAGGGCAGTTAATTGCCGTCGATGGAAAGTTAGTTAATCGAGTTTATACTGATGGAGGTGGGTCAAACCACCGCGTCACCGAAATACAAGTCAATGAAATTTTATTAATAAATCCAAGAAAGGCCGGATAGGGGTTGAGGGTACTTTCTGGTAAGGGCGGTTTGGTAGGATCAAACCGCCTTTTTTGTTTTCTTTTAATTCTAGATCAGATGAGTTCTTAAAACATTAATAACCATTCAAAAAAGGTTAAGTGCGATTTCTTGGACATTAACAATCGAAAATAAGTTTTGAAATCGACTTAGTGAAATTAACTCACTCCCCAACATTTCCAAACTATTAATATTTCGTTATTAAAGTGTCAAATTTTTGGTTAAATTGTCAGATTATCAAATAGATATAGTTAAAATGTTTACATTTGAATGATCAAGAAGAAACATGGCAATAGTAGGTTCATTATTAAAAAACGGCGCCAAATTAGGAAAGGCGATCGAACAGGACAATAAATCCCCCTTTAAACTTCAGAAAAAACAATTAAAAAAATTGCTCAAACAAGCTGTCGCAACGCAAATTGGTAAAAAATACAAATTTGACGAAGTATTGGGGCATTTAAGTGTTTTAAGTACGTCTGGTAAAAGGGAATTTTACGAATCTTACAAAAAAAATGTACCGATCTATTCGTATAATAAAATACAGAAAGAATTTTGGCATAAATGCACAGAGGGGCAAGCGGATGTCACTTGGCCGGGAATGATAAAATATTTTGCCTTGAGTTCGGGGACTTCCGAAGCTGCTACAAAACACATTCCTATCACCAAAAAAATGATCAAAGCCATCCGCAAAACGAGTCTTCGGCAAATTTTGGCTTTGTTGGATTTTGATTTACCTTCCGAAACCTATACAAAAGGATTTCTCATGTTGGGTGGCAGTACCGATTTAAATTTCAACGGTACATATTACGAAGGTGACTTGTCTGGAATTGGCGCTTCTAACTTGCCTTATTGGTTCCAGCATTTTTACAAACCCGGCAAACGTATTTCTCAATGTCGCGATTGGAATGAGAAATTGGAAGAAATTGTAAAGTCAGCTCCATCGTGGGACATTGGATTTATTCTTGGGGTACCAGCTTGGATTCAATTGTTGCTTGAAATGATTATCGTGCGCTATCAAGCTAAAAACATCCATGAAATCTGGCCAAATTTGGCGGTGTATATTCATGGCGGTGTTTCATTCGAACCTTATAAAAAAGGGTTTGGGAAATTACTCGGAAAGCCAATTCATTATGTCGAAACTTATTTGGCATCCGAAGGATTCATCGCCTTTCAACACACCCCAGAAAGTAAAGGAATGCGAATGATTTTAAACAATGGAATTTTCTACGAATTTGTTCCTTTTAATAGTGATAATTTTGACGCAGACGGAGAAATCAAGGAAAATGCACAAACCTTTATGATTGATGGAGTGGAAGAGGGGAGGGATTATGCCATATTGATGTCCACCTGCTCAGGCGCTTGGCGTTATTTAATTGGTGATGTTGTGCGATTTATGGATAAAAATCTGGCAGAAATTACCATTACCGGACGTACCAAACATTTTTTGAGTTTGTGTGGCGAACATCTTTCGGTAGATAATATGAACAAAGCAATTCAGCTGGTTTCAGAAACTTTTTCCATCGAGATCAAAGAATTTGCCGTGGCAGGAATTCCTTATCAAACGATGTTTGCCCACGAATGGTGGATTGGAACGGATGATGAGGTAGATGCAACGTTATTAAAAGAAAAATTAGACGCGAGTCTCCAATTAGTGAACGATGATTACAAAGTAGAACGCATCGCTGCACTAAAAGAAGTCATTGTACACGTTCTTCCAACGGATGTGTTTTATGCTTGGTTGGATAGCCGAGGAAAAAGTGGGTCGCAGAATAAATTCCCGCGGGTGCTTAAAAATGAAACTTTAGCCAGTTGGAAGAGTTTTGTTAATCAAGCAGATACATTAGTAGTTCAGTAAATTTAAGGTGCTTTTTTCGGTCGTTGGTTTTCTATTTTTTGGTTGGATAAGATCTGAAATTCGTTTGTCTTAATGAATTGGTGTACGCCAGAAAATGGCGGCTGAGGTTTTATACTGAGGTACTCGAAGTGTGCTCGAAACCACTATTTTTTTTAACTTTAACTTTAACTTTAAGTTAAAACACCAGTTAAAATGAGCAACTACCACCTTCAAAATTTCGCCGATTATCTTGAATCCTACAAAAAATCAATCGATTCGCCTGAAGAGTTTTGGGCGGACATCGCGACAAATCATTTTACCTGGCAAAAAAAGTGGGACCAAGTGCTCAATTGGGATTTTAAAAAACCGGAGATTAACTGGTTTATTGGTGCCAAATTAAATATCACCGAAAATTGTATCGACCGTCATTTGGCAGAAAATGGAAAAAAAACGGCAATTTTGTTCGAACCAAATGATCCCGCAGAGCCAAGTCAATCAATTACTTACGAAGAACTTTCAATTCGGGTGAACCAAGTTGCCAATGTGTTGCGTGCCAAAGGAATTGAAATGGGAGATCGGGTGTGTATTTATTTACCAATGATTCCCGAACTCGCAATTTCAGTGTTGGCTTGCGCACGAATCGGTGCAATTCATTCGGTCGTTTTTGCTGGATTTTCTGCCATGGCTTTGGCCTCACGAATTAACGATAGTTCTTGTAAAATGGTCATTACTTCGGACGGTTCGTTCCGAGGAACAAAAATTGTGGATTTAAAAGAAATTGTCGATGAAGCTTTGATACATACCCCTTCAGTCGAATCCGTGTTGGTGGTGAAAAGAACAGGCTCAGAAATTAGGTGGGTTGCGCAGCGCGATTTTTGGTGGCATACCCTAATCGAAACCGTTTCAACCACCTGCTCGCCAGCAATAATGGATGCAGAAGATCCTCTTTTTATCCTCTACACCTCAGGTTCAACAGGCCAACCAAAAGGAATGGTGCATACCACTGCTGGATATATGGTGTACACCGCTTATACTTTTAAAAATGTTTTTCAATACCAAGGCAATGATATTTTTTGGTGTACCGCCGACATCGGTTGGATTACTGGACATAGTTACGGGGTCTATGGACCGCTTTTGAATGGGGCAACCACCGTTATGTTTGAAGGAATTCCAAGTCACCCCGATTATTCGCGTTTTTGGCAAATTATTGACAAATATAAAGTTACTCAATTTTATACAGCACCAACTGCGATAAGGGCCTTGGCGAAAGAAGATCTTAGTTATGTTTTACCTTATCCTTTGAAAAGTCTAAAAGTTTTAGGCACCGTAGGCGAACCAATAAATGACGAAGCGTGGCACTGGTATAACGAGCATGTCGGAAAAGGAAATTGCCCGATTGTGGACACTTGGTGGCAAACCGAGACAGGAGGAATTTTAATTTCCCCTTTGCCTGGCATCACTCAAACCATTCCTACTTACGCCACCTTGCCATTGCCGGGCGTGCAACCCGTTTTAATGAACGAGCAAGGCGAGGAAATTAAAGAAATACAAGCAGATGGACGCTTGTGTTTAAAATTTCCATGGCCTTCCATTGCCCGCACAATTTGGGGAAATCACGAAAGGTACCGCGAAACCTATTTCTCTACCTTTAATAATTTGTATTTCACTGGCGATGGCGCTTTGCGCGATCAAAATGGGAATTATCGAATTACGGGTCGGGTAGATGACATCATTATTGTTTCAGGTCATAATTTAGGTACGGCTCCAATTGAGGATGCGGTGAACGAACATCCTTTAGTGGCAGAATCAGCCATTGTTGGTTTTCCACATTCGGTCAAGGGTTTCGCTTTGTACGGATTTATTACCCTAAAAGATGAAAACGCCAATCAAGACGCCCTTTTTAACGAAATAAATCAATTCATAACCAATCAAATAGGTGCCATTGCCAAGTTAGATAAAATGCAATTTACCACAGGCTTACCCAAAACCCGTTCAGGAAAAATAATGCGTCGTATTTTGCGCAAAATAGCTTGTAACGAACTCGATAGCCTGGGCGATATCACTACACTTTTAAATCCCGAGGTGGTCGAAGAAATCATTCAAAACCGCTTCACCTAGGAATTCTTTTTTGTTTTTTTTAGGGCCTATTTCCGGCTTTTCGCTGTAGTCCCCCCTTGTTGGTTTCTGACCCCAACTCGTTGTGGATCAACCAACAATTGGAGAGCTGCCGCTGCAATCCGGGGCATTTTTTAATTTTCAATTCTTAGATTCAAGTAACAAATTCAAAATATAGGTTTATCGGTAAAATTCAGTCCTAAATCACTCCAATATTTTGAATCGTACACTTTTTTATTCTTTCAATTCTGCACTCTCACCGACAATTTTTATCCAAAAAATAAATTCCAACACACCCCAAAAAAATGGGCTAAAATATCCCGCCAATCAAATGTGCTTCGTAAAATAACACGGATAACTTTATAATCATCCAAATCAAAGACTTGGGTAATTTGCAGGTATTGAATAAATTTTAATGAACAAGCAAAAATAAAGGCCCCAATTAAAACATAAAATGCTTTAGCTTTTAAACCTCGGAGTTCGACTCTAAATTACCATTCAGATTTTTTTTAAAATTTGATGGATTAGCCATTTTCTCTGTGTTTAGGAGTCAATTAATTAAAATTAGTAGGCTAGTTAAGATAATGTCTGGCAAATTTTCGCCTAGAAAAACATGATTTTTTCGTCAAAACAACTCGAAATAGCCCGCTATTACTTCGTTGCTTTTTCTCAAACTCAAGCTTTTCTAGGCGATCTGAATGAAATTTAAAATCGAGGTTTTAATGGTTAGCAAACTCGTATAAACCAATACCACTGCCAAAAAAATCCCAAAAAACTTGCGAATAGACTGGTCCTGCACAAATAGTGCAATACAAATCTCCAAGACTAAAATCACCAACGAAATGAATGCTTATCTACAATTTCAGCCCATATATAGCTTCTTTTAACTCTACTTCGATTACATACTAACCCCTTCTCCAAAAAAAAGAGCCACCAATAAAAATTAGTAGCTCTTTCTCAAAAAATAAAAAAATAATTTACTCGGTTTTTGTCACCACCCACAAACCAGTTTTTAAAAGAGGTTCGGCTTGTTTAAATTTTAACGAGCGAAGTTCGCCCGTTTGTAAATTCCGCAACTCAACTTTGTCATTTCTGCCAATTTTCGGTTCTTCATTCACCAATGGGATACGTTTTGGTTGTTGTGATTGTTGCGGTTGATTGTTCGAGCCACCTTGGCCACCTTCGTTGTCAACTTCTGACTGTCTTTGCTGCTCTTTTGCGTTTTTGAAAGCCCCACCCGAATTATCAAACGCACTTACACGAGTCGCCACAGGTTGTTCTGGTGTTTGTCTCGGTAAATCTGCTTTTGCTAAAAAGGTCACCACTTCGTTACTCATTTTTCCTAACATGGCTTGGAAAAGAATGTAGGATTCCTTCTTGTAAATCACCAATGGATCTTTTTGCTCAATTTGCGCATGATGCACAGCTGTTCTCAAATCATCCATCTGACGCAAATGCTCTTTCCATTCATTATCAATATAACTTAAGGTAATCGCTTTTTCTATCTGACGTTTAAAAATTCTGCCTTCGGTGCGCTTGCCTTCTTTTAAATTAATGATAATGCGCAACGATCGTGAGTTGTCACCAACTGGTAACATCATATTTTCGTATTTATCGCCCTCTGCTTCCAAAACTTGCTCAATCACAGGTTTTGCCATTTCACATAACCGTTCAGATTTTTGCTCATAGGCTGTCATGGCAGTGTCAAAAATCGTATCAATTAAATTGCCTGGGTTGACCGTGTCAAATTCACTTTTGGTAATAGGTGAGGCAATTTTTAGATATTGAATCAAATCCATTTCAAACCCTTCAAAATCCTTTTTCGCGAAATGTTGGTTGACAATATCTTCTGCCACATCATAAAACATGTTTGACACATCCAATTCTAATCGTTCGCCAAACAAAGCATTTCTACGTTTTCTATAAATTGCATTTCTTTGAACGTTCATAACGTCATCATAATCCAACAAACGTTTACGAACACCAAACGCATTCTCTTCAACTTTCTTTTGCGCACGTTCGATAGATTTTGTAATCATTGAATGCTGAATCACTTCACCTTCTTTATACCCCATTCGGTCCATGATTTTTGCAATCCTTTCAGAACCAAATTTACGCATCAAATCATCCTCCAACGAAACAAAAAACTGTGAAGTACCCGGGTCACCCTGTCTTCCAGCACGTCCACGCAACTGTCTATCCACTCTTCTTGAATCGTGTCTTTCGGTACCGATAATCGCCAAACCACCCGCTGCAATTACCTCAGGAGTTAATTTAATATCTGTTCCTCTACCCGCCATGTTGGTAGCAATAGTTACCCTTCCTGGTTGTCCAGCTTCGGACACAATTTCAGATTCGCGTTTGTGGTATTTTGCGTTCAACACATTGTGCTGAATCTTACGCATGGTTAACATTTTGCTCAATAACTCAGAAATTTCTACCGTGGTAGTGCCCACCAAAACTGGTCGCCCTTTGGTTACCAAGTCTTGAATTTCATCAATCACGGCATTAAATTTCTCCCTTTTAGTACGATACACCAAATCGTGTTCGTCTTTTCTTTTTATTGGGCGGTTAGTTGGAATCACCACCACATCCAATTTATAAATATCCCAAAGTTCTTGTGCTTCTGTCTCTGCTGTACCAGTCATCCCAGAAAGCTTATGGTACATTCTGAAAAAATTTTGCAAAGTAATGGTCGCATACGTTTGCGTCGCTGCTTCAATTTTTACATTTTCTTTTGCTTCAATTGCTTGGTGTAAGCCATCTGAATAGCGTCTACCATCCATAATCCTACCAGTCTGCTCATCCACAATCAATACTTTACCATCCATAATAACATATTCTACTTCTTTTTCAAAAAGTGAATACGCTTTTAACAGCTGATTAATGGTGTGTATTCGTTCCGATTTAATTTTAAAATCTGAAATCAAGGATTCTTTTTGTCTCAATTTTTCTTCTGAAGATAAGCCACTTTTGTCCAATTCATTGATACTTAAGCCAAGATCTGGCATCACAAAATAATCTCTGTTTTCTCCATCAGAAATTAAATCAATTCCTTTTTCAGTTAATTCAATAGTATTGTGTTTTTCATTGATAACGAAATATAATTCTTTATCAGCTTTCGGCATTTCTCGTTCACGATCTTGTAAATGGAAATTTTCAATTTTTTGCAATTGTGCACGAATCCCTTCCTCACTTAAATACTTAATTAAAGCTTTATTTTTTGGAAACCCTCTAAAAGCTCTTAACAAAGAAAGTCCTCCTTGAAAAAGGGTGTCTTTGTCAATTTCCCCAGTTTCTAGGCCTTTTAATTTTGTCCGTGCGTCAATTAAATAATCGTTGACCAATTTTTTTTGTGCCGCAACTAAGCGTTCAATTTTAGGTTTTAATTCTGTAAACTCATGTTTATCACCATCCGACATAGGTCCAGAGATAATCAATGGGGTTCGTGCATCGTCAATTAAAACCGAATCCACCTCATCGATAATGGCGAAATGATGTTTTTGTTGTACAATTTCATCCGGTTTTGACGCCATATTGTCACGCAAATAATCGAAACCGAATTCGTTATTTGTTCCAAAGGTAATGTCTGCTAAATACGCTTTTTTACGTTCTGCCGAATTTGGTTTATGTCGGTCGATACAATCCACCACTAAACCATGAAATTCGTACAACGGTCCCATCCATTCGGAGTCACGTTTTGCCAAATAGTCATTCACGGTAATTAAGTGAACCCCTTTTCCAGAAAGTGCATTTAAATATACTGGCAAGGTTGCCACCAAGGTTTTACCCTCACCTGTTTGCATTTCCGCTACATTTCCGCGGTGTAAAACAGCCCCGCCATACAACTGAACATCGTAATGCACCATGTTCCATTTTACCTGTGTGCCATACGCATCCCACGAAGTTGACCAAAATGCTTTATCCCCTTCAATCGTTACATGCGCTTTGTTTTTAGCAACTTCACGGTCAAAATCAGCCACACACACCTCAATGCGATCATTTTCCGAAAATCGTTTGGCGGTTTCTTTAATCACCGCAAATGCTTCCGGTAATAATTGTTCCAACGTTACCTCAATGGTTTTGTCAATTTCCGTTTTTAATTTGTCAATTTTACCATAAATGCCTTCTTTCTCTTGAAAATCCATGTGTTGATTTTCTTCGACTTGGTTAGTCAGAGTAATAATTTCGTCTTCCAATCCTTGGGTTGAAGCTTTAATTCGTGCTTTAAACTCAACTGTTTTCGCTCTCAATTCGTCATTTGACAAACTCCCAATAGCAACCTCAAATGACTTTACCTTGTCAACATACGGTTGATATACTTTATCATCTTTCTTCTCCTTGCTCCCAAGTAATTTCTTAAAAATTCCAAACATTTTCTGCTTCTAAAATTATGAACCGCTAAAATTAACGAGTTCTCACGATTAATACCAATTTTATCTAAAAAATTGCCTTAGATTTTTACTATTTGTCAGAAATCATACCATTTTGGGTTGTGTGCGACATTCTGTCTGAATTATTCAAAAAAATAACTTTAAGATTTTTTTTGTAGACGAATCTGGTAAATTTTATGTTGATCTATGACGTTCTGTCATTTTAACCTAGGAAATTTTGTAAGGCTATGTGAGCAAAACAAACGCACCACCTAATCCAAAAAAAAAACGACCAACTTAAAGCTGGTCGTCCGTGTTTTTAATACTCATCCTCATTAAAGAAGAAGTCATCCTTTGTAGGGTAATCTGGCCAAATCTCCTCAATACTTTCATACGATTCTCCTTCGTCCTCGATTTCCTGTAAATTCTCAACGACCTCAAGCGGAGCTCCTGTTCGCATAGCAAAGTCAATCAATTCATCTTTTGCAGCTGGCCAAGGCGCATCTTCCAGGTATGAAGCTAATTCCAACGTCCAATACATAATCGTTTATTTTTCAATTTTGTGCAAAAGTAATTTTTTTAAGCTTATAACCAAGCAATTTACTCATTTATTTTTTAACAATCTTACATTTTAGGTTTCCAAGGGATCTCCTCAGCCCCTAATTCGGTGGTTAACCATCTACCATAGACAAATAAATAATCACTTAACCGGTTTAAATAATTCAAAATTAATGGGTTTAATTTCGATTCGTCGTTTAATTCTACCACCAAACGTTCGGCTCTTCGGCAAACACATCGGGTGATGTGACAAAACGAAACCGTTTCATGTCCTCCGGGTAAAACAAAAAAACGCATCGGTTCCAATTTCTCTTCCATCGCATCAATGGCCAATTCAAGTTTTTCAACATCTTCATCAAATAATTCAGGCAATTGCATTTTTCCTTTTTTTGGATCACTTGCCAACCAAGATCCAATGGTAAATAATCGATCCTGAATCTCAATAATAAAATTTTTATCATCCTGATTTAATGCCCTGTCTCGCAGCAAGCCCAAATAGGAATTTAATTCATCCACCGTGCCGTAGGCATCAATTCGCAGTGCATATTTTGGAACTCTTGTTCCTCCAATCAGCCCTGTTTTTCCTTTATCTCCCTTTTTTGTATAAATCTTCATGTCTTTTCTGCTTTTAAATCGCTAAAATTTAACTATAAAATGCTGTTTCCGCTGCCCACTTCTTTTTGAAATAATGCCCAATTTAAACAAATCCATGCTCAAATTAATCCGTTCGTCTTGCCGGATGATTTCCCAAGCGTCCTCCATCTCATCACTCCAATGAATATCGTCAAAAACAATAAACGCATTTTCAGTCGAATGGTTCAAGGCATATTCAAAATAATCCAAGGTCGGCAATTTGCGGTGATTTCCATCAATGTAAATAAAATCGAATTTTTCTGCCGGTAAACTATCTAAAACTTCCGAAAACTCACCAACCTTTACTTCAATATTTGAAAATCCCGCCTGTGCTAAGTTTTTTTGAGCAATTCGGGCCGTAGCCTCACAGCCTTCAATCGAAATACCCGAATATTGAGTCGAAGATGCCATATAAGCCGCACCAATTCCAAGGGAAGTGCCAATCTCCAAACCTTTTTTAAATCCGTAAAAATCAATGATTCTTGCAATTAGTTGCCCTTGTTTTTTGGACATTCCCGCATGTTTAGCAATTTTGGAAACCGATCGCTGGGGCTTTGACGTTTTGCGCGAACCTGCACCTAAATCATTCACGGTGATCACTTCTTTTGAACGAATCAAGGTTGTTCTTAAGGCTTCTACCTTCGGTTGTCGAGCCCGTTTTGCTTTCAAAATCACCTCGTTATAAAACTCAAAAACAAAAGGCGAATGAATGCCGTGCGCATTTACCCGGTTGAACAAATATGTCAGGTATTTTTTAACCATTTCAGAACAAAAATAGTACAAAGAAACTTATATCTTTGAACTGCGTATTTGAATACAGAATAAAGTAGGATGATTTCAACAAGAATTAAGGCTGAACGAGAAAAAATTGCTCAAGGGAATCCAACCATCGAGTTATTGGGCTCGTGTCGGGTAAATAACGGCATCGAAACTTTATCAAAAGAGCAGGCACAGAAATTCATCGAATTGTTTGAGCAGGTTCAAAACGAATTAAAAATTGCGTGTTTTACCCCTTCAAGTGGTTCGGGATCAAGAATGTTTGGAAGTGCTTACGATTTTCTAAACAACGAAAATCCACCCGAAAAAACCATCGAATTTATTGAACACCTGATCAATAGCATCGAAGATTTTGCCTTTTATTCAAAATTACCCTCGTCTGTAAAAGCCGCTTTAAAAGCAGGAACTATCAATCTAGAGAACTTCTTAAAATTACTTTTAAACGAAGATGGTTTTAATTTTGGCAATCGCCCAAAAGGTTTAATTCCTTTTCACCGCTACGGAAATTTCATTTTAAATCCGTTTCAAGAGCATATTTTACAAGGAATTAATACCACTGGCGAGCATACACATTTTCATTTTACCATCAATCCGATTTTTGAAAAAGAGATCAAACACAGTGTCCATATTTTAGAAGAAATTACGGGAGCAAAGTATACTATCGAATTTTCAATTCAATCCGAAGAAACAAATTCAATTGCTTTTGATACAAACGGCGAGGTTGTTTATGATGCGCACGGTGCAGTAATTACGCGTCCATCTGGACATGGTGCTTTATTGGAAAATCTAAATCAACTAGATGCCGATTTGATTTTAATTCGAAATATCGATAATGTCCAACACCAAGATTTCGCCCCGCCATCCATTCAAGCCAGAAAAATGTTGTGTGGGGTTTTACTCGAATTTCAAAAGTCCATTTTTTCGGTGTTAGCATTGATTGATGGTGGACAAGACTATCGTGACGAGTTAGAAAAATTAAATACCACCTACCATCTTCAACTAGCTGAAAATTTGTTTGGTGATATCGAAGCCATTAAAGAAATACTCAATCGACCAATTCGTGTGTGTGGCATGGTTAGAAACGAGGGACAACCGGGAGGAGGCCCATTTTGGGTAAAAGATCACCAAGGTAATTTCACACGCCAAATCATCGAGAAATCGCAAATTTCAAACAAAACATCGCAACTCACACTTTTGATAAAATCCACCCATTTTAACCCAGTTGAAATTGTTTGCAGTCCTAAAAATTACAAAGGCCAAAAATTCAATCTATTCAATTTCAGGGACGATTCGCATTATTTTATTGTACAAAAAACCCACGAAGGCAATCCAATTCAATTTGTGGAGCAACCCGGTTTGTGGAATGGAGGTATGGCGAACTGGAACACCCTTTTTTATGAAATCGAAAATGAATGTTTTAGTCCTGTTAAAACAGTTTTAGATTTATTGAAACCATTACATAAGGGGCATTAGGATAGAAAAGGCCCAGTGTGACTCAAAATAAAAATATTATTTGTCCTAAATTGCCTACTACTTTTAGGGTGTAAACAAATCCCTTCTACGAATTATTTAGGAAATGCAGATAAAAAACCAATTGAAAATAGTCCAACAGATTATTTTTTGGTGAATGGAGAAATGCAACCTAACAAGTTTGATGATGGTGCGGCGAATTTGCATCGATTCGTTAAAGGGATAGAAAATTTCCATCTTTCAGACAAAAAAACAGTGAATGAAATTCCTCAATTTATTAAAAGCTTCATTGGAATTGATGAAGTTGGCGGTTTTTCTATGGCAAACCCCGGTGAAAATTGGCAAGTAGGATGCGTAAATTTGATTATCATAGATGAAAATGGTCAAATCATTTCAGAATCTCTGCCTAAAACACAATTGGCTTGTTTTGGTATTGGAAGTAATTTTGCAATTTTGGCCTATTATGTTGGCGGGGCTGGGCGATCAACTCAAGTAGTTGGTATGAAATTTTCTGGGGAGCAAATTAGCGACTTTTACAGTTTCGACACTCCACATGAATTGAATACACCATCGGAAATTTTAAATTATCTTTTTTAAAATTGACTCCATTTTCAGCATAAAAAGCCCCCAAGAGTTTTTACTTTGTAAGCAAATTTCGATTCTTTTTGTTTCAGAGATAATAAAAGTTAAATCCAAAAAAACCCTTTGCACAAAAGCACAAAGGGTTTCTATTTTTTTTTAAGAATCTCTTAACTATTCATCGAAACCAAAAACTCCTCGTTTGACAAGGTGCCTTGAATTCGTTCCTTGATAAATTCCATTGCTTCAACTGGATTCATATCTGCCAAGTATTTTCTTAAGATCCAAATTCGCTGTAAAGCTTCTTTAGACATTAATAAATCTTCGCGACGGGTTCCTGAACCTGTAATGTCGATCGCTGGATAAATTCGTCTATTTGAAATTTTACGATCCAATTGTAACTCCATGTTACCAGTACCTTTAAATTCCTCAAAAATAACCTCATCCATTTTAGACCCTGTCTCTGTTAAGGCAGTTGCTAAAATAGTTAATGATCCACCGTTTTCAATTTTTCGTGCAGCTCCAAAAAAACGTTTTGGTTTGTGTAATGCATTCGCATCTACCCCACCCGAAAGCACTTTACCAGAAGCTGGTTGAACGGTATTATACGCACGAGCTAAACGAGTAATCGAATCCAACAAAATTACCACATCGTGTCCACACTCAACCATTCGTTTGGCTTTATCAAGAACGATATTTGCTAATTTCACGTGTTTATCAGCAGGTTCATCAAATGTCGAAGCAACAACTTCAGCATTTACCGAACGTGCCATGTCAGTGACCTCTTCTGGACGTTCATCAATTAACAAAACAATCAAATAAACTTCGGGATGGTTGGCAGCAATTGCATTAGCCACATCTTTCAATAATACCGTTTTACCTGTTTTTGGTTGAGCGACAATCATTCCACGCTGACCTTTACCAATTGGTGCAAAAAGGTCCATGATTCGGGTCGAAAGTGATTCGTTTTTATGGCCTGTAATTTTAAATTTATCTTTTGGGAAAAGCGGTGTTAAATATTCGAAAGGAACCCGATCTCTTACAAAATTTGGTTCACGTCCATTTACACTTTCAACTCCAATCAAAGGGAAATATTTTTCACCTGTTTTTGGTGGTCGGATAGCACCTTTTACAGTGTCTCCCTTTTTTAATCCATATCTTTTAACTTGACTTTGCGAGACATAAACGTCATCTGGTGAAGCCAAATAATTATAATCTGATGATCTTAAAAATCCATACCCATCCTGCATCATATCCAACACACCTTCACTGACAATCAACCCATCAAAATTATACCCGTAAAAATCTTCTTGAACTTTGTTTTTTACAGTTCCATTCGGATTTTGCGCATTCGGATTTTGATATTGCTGTTGATTATTTTGAGGTTGCTGAACTTGAGCTCGGTGTTGATTTTTATCACGCATTGACTGCTCCTGCGGATTTTGACTTCCTTGCTGATTTTGTGAGTTTTGCAAGTTTTGAAGATGCGCTCTTTCCGAATTTTTAGGTTTGCGTCTGCTAGAAGCTGAACGTTCGCCACTATCTTGGTCATTTTCTGAATTGACAGGTGCTTCTGTTTGTTGTGCGTTCGATTCTACCAACGACTCCACAACTTTTTCTTCTGCTTTTTGAGCGAAAATAGGCGTCTCCACTTGCTCATATTTTGCTGCTTGAACTTGCTTTTCAACATGTCTGCGACGCTCTGTTTGAAAGGGCTTGTCATCCACAATCGAAGGACTTTCGACCTTCGGAGATTGAACGACTTTTTCTGGGTTTTCAACGGTTTTTTTCTCGGCAACTAATGGCTTTCTTTCAACTTTTACCACGTTAACAGGCTTTTTCACTTCATCCGAAGGGAATAATTCGGGGGTTACTGGATTTTCTTGATCCGAATCAATTCTTCTTCTTCTTCTTCGCGGTGAATCATCACTCAGAGTATTTTCAGCTACTGATTGTGGTGTCGCGATTATATCGATGATTTCTTTTTTCTTTAGGGTTTCGGAACCTTGAATCCCTAATGCTTTAGCTATCTCTCTTAATTCTGCTATCTTCTTAGCATTCAGATCTGCATTGTCAGTCATATTTTATAAATGTATCGGTAATTTTTAAGAACTAAAATTCGAGGATTTGAATTTGGTTGAACGAGTTGCTCAAACTAGAATTGGGTACAATAATACAACTATTTCTGACAAGATTCAACTAATTGAAAAAAAATCTACTTTTTTTCTTTCTTTGACGATTTCAAAGGTTGAGATCGCCAATAAATATCTCATCAAAAATCCTATCTTTGTTTATTCAAAAAAAAAAAACGTGACCTTAATTAAATCAATTTCTGGCATTCGAGGAACGATTGGAGGAAAACCTGGACAAGGATTAACTCCTGTGGATGCAACAAAATTTGCTGCCGCTTATGGTACTTGGATTTTACAAAACAATTCTAATAATCAACCCCTTGTTGTCATAGGACGTGACGCCCGAATTTCTGGGGAAATGATTTCCGATTTAGTGATGCGTACACTGCAAGGTTTGGGCATTAATGTGATTGATTTGGGCTTATCCACTACCCCAACAGTAGAAATTGCCGTTCCGATGGAAAATGCACAAGGTGGAATTATTATTACCGCAAGTCATAATCCGAAAGAATGGAATGCACTTAAACTTTTAAATGCAAAAGGCGAATTTATTTCGGATCAAGAAGGAAAAACCATTCTTATGATCGCCGAAAATGAAGCTTTTAATTTTGCATTGGTTGATGATTTGGGATGGTTAAAAAAAGACAATTCCTATGTGAATAAGCACGTTCAAGCAGTGTTGAACTTGCCATTGGTTGATCGTGAAGCGATTAAAAAAGCTGGATTTAAAGTGGTGGTGGACTCCGTTAATTCGACAGGTGGCATTTTTGTCCCTGCCCTGCTAACAGCTTTAGGGGTTGAAACAATTTATCCAATTTATTGTGAGCCAACAGGTCATTTTCCTCATAATCCAGAACCACTCCCGGAAAATTTAACTGCTATAGCTACTAAAATAGTAGAAACTAGTGCCGATTTAGGGATTGTGGTTGATCCTGATGTAGATCGTTTGGCTTTTGTATGTGAAGATGGCACCATGTTTGGGGAAGAATACACCTTGGTTTCAGTGGCAGATTATGTATTAAAAAACACCCCTGGAAATACAGTTTCTAACTTATCGTCCACGATTTCATTGCGAGAAATCACCAATAAATATCATAATTGCAACTACGCGGCGGCGGCTGTAGGTGAAGTGAATGTGGTTGAAAAAATGAAGGCTACTAATGCAATAATTGGTGGTGAAGGAAATGGAGGGATTATTTATCCAGAATTGCATTATGGCAGAGATGCCTTGGTTGGCATTGGGCTTTTCCTTACCCATTTAGCAAAATCGGGTTTAAAAACTTCTGAATTGCGTGCCACTTATCCTACGTATTTTATTTCTAAAAATAAGATTGAATTATCGCCATTAATGAATGTGGATGCCATTTTAGAAAGTATTCAAAATGAATATGCAAATCAAGAAATAGATACCACCGATGGGGTAAAAATTTATTTTGGCTCTGAATGGGCGCATTTACGAAAAAGCAATACCGAACCTATTATTCGAATTTATTCTGAAAGTGAGTCGGAGGAAAAAGCAAATGCACTGGCCTTTGCAATTATGGATAAAATAAAGACTGTTGCGCTAATTGTGTAACCTGTTTAAAATCAACCTATCCAAATAAAAACCAGGTATGATTTTCAATAATTGTTTATAATTTAAAAAGAATATTTGCCTACTTTTAGCGCAATTTTCTTATCTTAAACGTTTATTACGAAAATTAAAGTTGAATAAAACACCTCGCTTTTCGGGCAGCTAAAAAGTTTGAAATAGCGGTTACAAATCATTTTAATACACTTAATTCAATGAAAAAAATAACATTGACACTTTTGTTTACGCTTGCAGGAACACTGAGTTTTTCTCAAGTAGAAGACTTGACACCAGAAGAAAAGTTTTACAGAGATTCAATTTTGCTCTTAAACGAGACAAATGCGGCGATTAAAGCTTCTCAAACCGCCTATAACGAGGGGATTGAACTATTTAATCAGAAAAAATTTAAAGAAGCTAGTGGTAAATTTGAATTGGCGATTAACAATGATCCAAAATTTACTCCTGCTTATTATAACAAAGCGGTTGCGGAAAATAGTATTGAAAATTACAAAGCGGCTGTTGGTTCAATCGATGCTTTATTAGCTATTAAACCGAATTATTCAAAAGCTTATTTTCAACGCGCGAGGGCATACCAAGGTTTAAATGATTATAGCAACGCGGAAAAAGATTATACAAAAGCTGGTGAGTTGGATCCGAAAAATGAAAAAATCTATTACAATTTTGGCACGTTAAAATTCATGCAACAAGATTATTATGGAGCGATTGCGCAATTCACCAAGGTATTAATGTTAAAACCTGATGATGCTTATGCTTACAACGATCGCGGTTCGTGTTATCGAATGGTAGAGAAATATACGGAGGCATTAAAAGATTATGAAGAAGCCGCTCGTAAAAATCCGAATTTGGCATTTGTATTAAATAATGTGGGTACTACACGGACTAAATTAAAAATGTATCAAGAAGCCTTGGCGGCCTTTAACCGAGCATTAAGTGTAGATCCAAATTTTTACCTAGCTTACAATAACCGTGGGGTGACGCATTCTAAAATGTCGAGGTTAGATGATGCCATGAATGATTTTACGAAAGCCATCGAAATTAATCCGAACTATGCTCCTGCTTATAGCAACCGAGCAGGAATTTATTTTCAAAACGGTGAGTACGAAAAGGCAAAAAAAGATGCAGAAAAGGCGATTTCACTCGATCCGAAAATTGCAGATGCCTATTTAAACCGAGGAATGGCCAAAGAAATGCTTCGCGACCTTGATGGGGCTTGTGAAGACTGGCAAATGGCGCGAGATTTAGGTTCGGATCTTGCAAAAAAGTATCATTCAGGAAATTGTTCAAACTAATTTAATCATCGAAATAATTATACCATGAAATTATCGATTATCACATTGACTCTCTTAGTTTCTTTCTTTTCTTTTAGCCAAGATATTGAATTTAAAGCAGCTAATTTTAAAGATAACAAAGAAGGTTTTAAAGCGGCAAATGAGGCGTTTGAATTAGGAAATGAACAATGGCTTTTAGGAAATGCCGAAGTTTTTTTAGTTCGCAGTCCTGAATTGTTATACATGAAAGCCTTAAAATATTACGACAAGGCATACGCTTTTAACCCAAACAGTGCCGAACTGAACTTTAAAATTGGTGTTTGTCACGTTTATTCTACCAGCAAAGTAAAATCCATTCCATTTTTTAAAGAGGCGTATAAAAGAAATCAGATGGTTGACCCTTTCATTAATTATTACATGGGATTGGTGAACCAATTTGAAGGAAAATTTAAAGAAGCGCTTACGTTTTACACTACCTTCGAAACGGAATACAAAAAAGCCGACGATTTTGTTAAATTCGTAAAGCAGCGAAAATTAGAATGTAATTCAGGTTTATTAATTGTTGCGAATCCAATTCGTGCGTGGATTGATCATGTGCCTGAATTATCTTCCGAATTTGATGATTATGCGCCATCGATTAGTATGGATGGTGAAGAAATTATTTTTACCTCTAGCCGACCTAATTCGAACACTCCGAATGAAGTGGGAACCTACGATGATGATATTTATTCATCCTCATTCGTAGATGGAAAATGGAAAGCGCCCAAACCACTTAAAGGCAAAATAAACACCACGGGGAATGATATTTCAAATAATTTATCTTACAACGGCACCCAAATGTTAATGAGTAAATTAAATGCAGAAGGAAATTCAGACATTTATGAATCATTTTTACAAGGCGATGTTTGGTCGGATCCAGTAAGTTTTTCGCGAGATATTAATTTGAGTTCTAATGAGCGTTACGCATCGTATAGTTTTAACGACCGATCGATTTATTTTGCGAAAGATAAGGCAGAAGGTAAAAATGGATATGATATTATGGTTTCTGGCGTAAAAGTTAAACGCGAACGTTCGTGGGGACTTCCTGTGCAAGAACTTGATTTAAGTTCAACTTTTAACGACGGGCCGATCTATTTGCACCCCGATGGAAAAACAGTTTATTTTGCTTCAGAAGGGTTTAATTCGATGGGCGGATATGATATTTTTTACGCGAAAAAAATTAAAGGCGGAGGCTGGGAAAAACCAGTCAACATGGGAGCACCCATCAATACGCCATACGACGATTTCTTTTTTGCGGCCACAGCAAATGGGAAATTTGCCTATATTTCATCTAACCGCGCTGGTGGGAAAGGTGGATTTGACATTTACAAAGTAACCTTTTGGGGCGATCAAAAAGTACCATCTTTAATTACGCAAGATTATTTGTTGGCTTCTGTGGCGAAACCGATTCAAGATCCAGAACTTATTGGCGAAGTGAAAGTTTCGAGTATGGCTAATTTAACCGTTTTCAAAGGGGTTACGATTGATGCTCTTACCAAAAAACCAATTGAAGCGATCATTGAAATCACAGACAATAAAACTGGATTGGTTGTAGAAACTTTCTCAACGAATAGTTTGACTGGTAAATTTTTGTTATCGCTTAATTCGGGAGCGAATTACGGAATTGCGGTAAAAGCAGATGGCTACCTTTTTCACTCCGAAAATTTCGATATTCCTGACGGAAGTGCCTATAATTTGGTGAATAAAACCATTGAGTTAAAAAACATTAAAGTGGGTAGTAAAATCGCTTTGCGTAATGTGTTTTTTGATACTGGGAAATCGGATATTCGAAGTGAATCGAATGCTGAATTGGACCGTTTGGTAAAATTATTAAAAGATGTTCCGACCCTAAAAGTTGAGTTATCTGGACATACCGATAATACGGGATCACCAATAAGTAATAACTCCCTGTCGCAAGCGCGCGCTGAGGCTGTTGTTAACTATTTGGTGAGCAAAGGAATTGCCAAAACAAGGTTGGTTGCTAAAGGTTATGGTTCTGATCGCCCAGTGGATTTAAATAACACTGCTACTGGAAGACAAAACAACCGCCGTACTGAATTTGAGATTATTGCGAATTAGTGATTTTGAATACTTTTACTTTGGATTAATCTCTTTACTTTTCTCCCAAAGTTAATAAAGGGGCTATTCCTTAAATTTTGATTTTGTGAATCTAAGATGAAAATTAATTCCTGCCAAAAAGATATCCAACCGATAATCCAATTACATGGTTGCTTATTTTCAACTGGTTATTAACTTGTGATGACAATAAAATGTTAGACAAACCATAAGTATAAGTTAAACCCGCTTGAATTGGTCCTGTTTCAAATCCAAAACCAGCAATTAATCCAAAATCTAATTTTTGATAGGGATACTTATTCGACCCCCAATCCAAGTCATCTTTCCATCTTTCAAAATCTAACCCATCAACTAAAAGGTATTTGACCTTTCCGAATAAACCAAGACCAAGGTATTGGCCAAATTGTCCGTAAATTTTAGTCTCACCTAATTTTATTCCATATTTTAACGAAAGTGGGAGTTCTAAATAGTTCAGCACGAATTTTTGATGGATCTTGATATTACTACTCGAATTACCTATATAACTCAATTGATAACCTTTAGACGAAAAATTCAGTCCTGTTTCAATTGAATATTGCTCAGAAATTCGGAAATCAGCTAACAACCCACCTTGAAAAGTAGGATTGATTCGGTTTTCATAAATTTCGTTGTCTTTGATTTTTATGTTTGTTAAGTTAAAACCTATTTTAACACCAAGGTCCTGACTTAAGAGCGGCGAACATCGCAATAAGAGGAGAAGAATGGCCAAAAATTTTAATTGATTTTGCATAAATTATTACTGTTAAATCCTGCTTACATCTTGTCCTTTCCCGGAAGAAAGATTTATTAGCCAAGGAATTTTTCGAAAAATACGTATTTAAAGCTTTAAGATGAAATTCTTGCCTTAGTTATTAGAACATAATTGAGGTTGATTAATTATTGTTTTTGTTAACTCGTTTTTAAGTTAGAGGATCTTACACTTCCACCCCAATCACCAATACGTCATCAATTTGCTCGAGGTTTCCACGCCAAAAGGTAAATTCAAGGTTTAAGATGGCTTCGCGATCAGTTATTGGTGTTTCAGCAATGGAAAGTAAGTATTTTCTAAAACGGTTATAATTGTATTTTTTTCCATTTTCACCACCAAATTGATCAACAAAACCATCAGTAAAAACATAAATTTGGTCACCTTTTGATAAATTCAAATAGTGATTTTCAAATTGATAATCCATGTCGTCTTGTCCACTACCTATTGAGGTTCTATCGCCTTTAATTTGGATTAAAACCCGATCTTGGGTTTCTTCTAAAATTTCCATTGATGGCAGCAATTCTGATTCGTTTAAATTGGCCTTAAAACGGATCAGGTAAAGCGGATTTTTTGCTCCAGAGAAAATTAATTGACTTTTATCCGCATTTATTGCACACATGGCAATGTCCATTCCATCTCGCACAGCCGTACCTTCGACATTATGGCGTAAAGTTTTATTTAACCCTGCATTTAAAAAACTGAGCGCTTCGCCAGGCGAATTCACCTGATGCTCTGTCAAAGATTGGGTCAATAAATTATTGCCCACAATACTCATAAATGCACCGGGTACGCCATGACCGGTGCAATCAACTGCTGCAAAGAGGGTCTGTTTTTGTTCCGAATCATCGAAGGTTTGGGCTGACTCAACAAAATAAAAATCTCCACTCACCACATCTTTTGGGCGGTAAAACACAAATGAATTTGGGAGGCGCTCAGAGATATGCTCATCAGATGGTAAAATTGCTTGTTGAATTCGTTTTGCGTATTTTATGCTGCTGACAATTTCTTCATTGCTTTTTGACAAGGCCGCCCGTTGTTTTTCAATTTCAGCGGTACGTTCTTGTACCTGTCTTTCAAGACGCACATTACTTTGATCCATCATGGCATTTTTTTCTTGTAGATTCTGAAATGCCAATTGTTGTGCTTCTTCTTTTTCTTTTCGTAATTTCCCATATTTATTAGACATGGAAATACTTAAAATTACAACATCGACTGCGGAACTGATTTTAAGTGCGCCAAGTGAAATAAGTTTATCGCCAACGATACTTAAATTACCCAAAATAAATACCACCCCACCTAAAATTAAAATGATAAAGGCAATGGCAAAAAATAAATCAACTTTAATTCCTTTTGCCAATAATCGGAGAATACTAAAAGCAGCTAACAAAACACCGAAAAGGCTTGCTCCGTTGATAATTGGAAAAGCGATTTCATATAAAGTGCCTGGTACCATCGACATCAATACGACAAGAATTAGAACGAATTGACTTATTCTAAACACCTTCCACAAGCGCAAACTTGTTTCTTTTAGTTGAAGAAAATTATTCACATACGCGAGGAGAAAAACAACCGTTAATCCTGCAAAAAAAAGAAGGACATGATTCGCAAAATATCCTCCATTTGGAAAAAAATGGTGGTGCGAATATCCATCTAGAGAAAATTGTAAAACTCCCTGCGAAAAAGCATAAAGTATGTAAAAAAGAAAGGTTTTGTCTTTTAAAAAGATAAAGAAAAAGAAATAGATGATGACCACCAAAGCGATTAATCCATAATAAAAACCATTTTTGAATTGATCCTTAAAATCTTGCTCAAAAAACGCCAAACGTTCGTGCACCATTACAGGCGAAAACAAAAGTTCACCATCGCTTTCAAGTTTGAGATAAAAGGTTTTGGTTTCATTTTTTTCTAAGACAATTGGAAATAAATTTTTTCGGTGAGCAATTTCTTTGTCATCATACACAAAATCATCACCACTGATAAAATGATTGATAATTTTACCATCATTTACCTCAAAAAATTCTACTTTATTGGTGACAGTTCGTCCAGCTTCAACTATAAATTGTTGGTGTTCGGATTGATTATTTATGGAAAATTTAAGCCAATACCGTTTTGCCGTAAAATTAAAATCGAGAATAGGAGTTCCTAACGATTTAAAAGCATTATTTGGCAAATTTTTGAGGTCTGAAAAATCAGGATAAATGTCTTCGTTATCTTCAAAAACACCCACATTTTCTCCTGATGAAATCCCTAAATTTTTATGATCAATGACCAATAAATGATCGTCTTGTGAGCGCACGACCTGAACAAAAAACAGGAGAAATATGGAAGCGTATTTCAAAAACATAGTTCTTAAAGGTACACAAATTTTAGTCGCTACAACAAAGAGTTTATTCAAAAAAAAATCCCGCTTTGAAATTTTCAAAGCGGGATTTATAAAATTGTTTTGTTATTTTATTCGAAATACACAGTGCATCCTCCACCGATACAATCTGCATCAGCTCCAGCACCATTTCCAGTTAACGAATTAGTTACCATTACACCTGCAGCGGCTACTTGTGTTGCTCCATTACTAATTAACGTAGAAGAACCATCTACATAAATTGCCCAGCTATTAGAATTTGTAATAGATGAATTATCAATTTCTAAACGTCCGCCGACATGAATTGATGAATACTCCATTGCCCAATATGAACCTAAATGTGCCATGTTAACATAATTAAATTTATTTGCTGGGTTGTTAGATTCAACCGAAACACCACTTCCCTAACCAGCCGAATTTTTATTGGTTAAATCGGACAAAGCCACCAAAAGCGAATCTAATTTTTCATTTGCCTTTAGGTTAAAAACACCTAAAAAACAAGTAAATAAAAGACTGAAAAATAGTTTATTCATCATGGATTTGGCTTAACTCTGCTTTTTGCCCAATTCTTTCAAACAAAAAATGCCCTTCGATTTTAATCAAAGGGCATTTTTTTTAGTGTTGCTTATTGATTGTTTTCAATAATATAATTTAATACTTTTTCCATCAAATGCACACGGTCTTTTCCGCGGACATTGTGCTCGTGCATTGGGTATGGAAAAAAATCCATTTGTACGCCAGCTTCAATAAATGCTTGTACCAAGGTTAAACTGTGTTGCATCACCACCACGTCGTCGCTTGTTCCATGAATCAATAATAGTTCGCCTTCTAAATCGCTGGCATAATTGCTCAATGAATTTTTTGCGTATCCATCCACGTTGTCTTCTGGACGATCCATGTAACGTTCGCCGTACATAATTTCATAATATTTCCAATCGGTGACTGGACCTCCTGCAACGCCTACATTAAACGTTCCCGGTTGACGAAGCATTAACGAAGTGGTCATAAACCCTCCGTAACTCCAGCCATGCACTGCTAATCGATCACCATCCACAAACGACATTGATTTTAAATGTTTAACGCCTGCCATTTGGTCTTCCAACTCAGCGGTTCCTAATTGGCGGTGAATGACGCTTTCAAATTCGAAGCCTCGGTTGTCCGAACCACGGTTGTCAACTGTATAAACCAAATACCCTTGCTCCGCCATCCAATACATCCACAAATCGGCGCCACCTAACCACGAATTGGTGATCATTTGTGCATGCGGTCCACCGTAAACATACACCATTACTGGGTATTTTTTCGATGCATCAAAATTGCTTGGTTTAATTAAACGGTAATTTAAATCTGTTTTTCCATCACCTGCTTTAATGGTTCCGTATTCAGCGGTTCCCATTTTTACACCTGTGTATGGATTCGGCGCGTTGGTGATTTCTCTTACCAATTTTCTTTTTGAAACATTGTAAATAATTTCTTTGTTCGGAATGCTAAAAGAAGACATGGCGTCAAACATCAAGCTGTAATCAGCTGAAAAAGACACATTGTGTGTGCCAGCGCCTTCGGTTAATTGTTCTTGTTTTCCTGAAGTTAGGTTCACCACAAAACAATGCGTTTCCATCGAATTTTCGCCAGTTCCTTGAAAATAAACATTCCCAGCGGCATCGTGTCCTAAAATGGATTGTGTCACCCATTTATTTTTGGTTAATTGTTTAATCAAATTTCCGTTGTCGTCATACAGGTATAAATTCATAAAACCGTCACGCTCACTCATCCAAATAAATTGGTTATCGTTTACAAAATAAACTGGGTGTTCAGGTTCAACCCATTTGTCGTTGGTTTCTTCAAACAAGGTTTTAACCAATACGCCGTTCGCCGTAGCATATTTGTTTAAACGCATCCTGTTTTGGTTGCGATTTACCTCAGCAATGTAGAAATAGGTGTCATTAGGTCCCCATCCAAAATTGGTTAAATAATCTTCTCTGTCGCCTGTTGGAATGATATTAACGGTAGTTCCTTTTCCTAAATCGTACACACTTACCCCAGAAAATTCGCTGCGTTGCCCCGCCATTGGGTATTTAATAGAATTTAATGAACCAGTCGGTGTTTCAATATTTAAAAGCGGATAATCTGCCACTTGCGATTCATCTTTTTGATAATAAGCCAAAATAGTTCCGCTGTTTGACCAAAATGTCCCTTTTGTAATCCCAAATTCGCTTCGTGCAATAGCTTGTCCAGAAACCACGCTACCCGGAACTTGCGATACAGGATACGAAAGCGAAGAAATATACAATTGGTTTTCAACTGTATATGCCATGTTTTTGCTATTTGTAGCTACATCATGATTTTCGGCAGAATTTGGAAAACCGCCAACGGCTTCACCCGTTTTGGTTGTGGTATTAATCAAAAATAATTGGCCACTTGTCATGGTATAAAAACTAGTGGCATCTTTCCAACTAATCACGTTTACATAACCTGCGCGTTCGCCAGTTATTTTTTCAATTTCTGCGGTTGTAATAACAGCATTGGCCTTGTCTGATTTTACAGATCCATGCATTAAGGTTTGATAATCTGCAGAAAGGTAAGCGTAATCTTGCGACCCTGCAATCCACGTAAACATGGTGGTGTGTGCCGGATAATACGCACGGTATTGGTTCATCACCGCATCGGGCAAGGTTAACTCTTTCTGAGCCATTAAACTAAACCCAATAAAGGTTAAAATAATGTATAGGCTAAATTTTTTCATTTACAACACTTTAAATTAGAGGTGTAAAATTAGAAATAAATCTGCTTTTATCATCGCTATTTCACAGATTATCCATAAAACCTTACAAATTCAAATATCGGGAGCGGTTTGGTGTCTTTTTTTGGGGGAAACCCCCTCAAAGCTCTTACCTTTCAGTCGGTGCGTAGGAGGGTTTTGCCCTGATTTTCAGTAAAGGACAAGGCTTGGGCATCAAAACCGAAGCAATTGAAAGTGTTTGGTTGATTTTTTTGTAAATTTGGGGAAAATTAATTGTACGATTACCTATGTCGGTTGCAGCAGCGAATAAAAATAAAATGACGATTAAAACGGGTAAACAAGAACTTAAAAAGGCACTTGAATTAATGTGTACAGCCAAAACAATGGCCGAAAAGTACGAAGAAAATGCCCGGGTTACCTCGAAATATGTGCACGCAACTTCGCGCGGACACGAAGCGATTCAATTGGCGGTGGGGATGCAATTAAAACCGCAAGATTGGGTGTCGCCTTATTACAGAGATGATTCAATTTTACTAGGAATTGGCATGAAACCTTGGGAAATTATGCTCCAAGTTTTTGCTAAAAAAGAGGATCCTTTTTCGGGCGGACGGACGTATTATTGTCATCCGAGTTTAAATCGTGAGGACATGCCTAAAATTCCGCATCAATCGTCTGCTACTGGGATGCAAGCCATTCCGACTACTGGCATTGCGATGGGAATTCAATATAAAGAAAAACAAGGTTTAGCAGCTGACTATCAGGGTGAAAATCCGGTGGTTGTTTGTTCGTTGGGCGATGCTTCTTGCACCGAGGGTGAGGTTTCGGAAGCTTTTCAAATGGCGGCTTTAAAACAATTTCCGATTTTGTATTTGGTGCAAGATAACGAATGGGATATTTCGGCCAATGCTAAAGAAATTCGCGCGCAAGATATTAGTTATTATGCCCAAGGTTTTAAAGGTTTAGAAACCATTACCATTGACGGTACTGATTTTGAAACCTGTTACCAAACCATAAAAATGGTGTTTGAAAAAATTCGGAAAGAACGTCGACCTTTTTTGGTGCATGCAAAAGTACCTTTGCTTAACCACCATACGTCAGGTGTTCGGAAAGAATGGTACCGCGATGATTTGGAGGAAGCGGCTTTGCGTGACCCTTATCCGAAATTGGTGGAATTATGTCATGAAATTGGCTTAACGGAAACGGATGTTAAAACCATAGAAAATGGCGTAAAAACCTTGGTTGACACAGATTTTGATCGGGCTTTTAACGCCGCCGAACCTGACCCAGCATCGGTAACTGACTTTTACTTTGCGCCTACCCCAATTTTGGAAGAAAAGGGCGAACGTGAACCGAAAGGCAAAAAACCGACCGTAATGGTGGATAGTGCGCTTTTTGGGATTCGAGAAATTTTGGCAAAACATCCAGAGGCTTTATTATACGGGCAAGATGTGGGGGGAAGATTGGGGGGAGTTTTCCGCGAGGCAGCTACCTTGGCGCAACAGTTTGGGGACAACCGTGTTTTTAACACGCCTATTCAAGAAGCGTTTATTATTGGAAGCACGGTTGGGATGTCTGCTGTTGGCTTAAAACCTATTGTGGAGGTTCAATTTGCCGATTATATTTGGCCAGGCTTGAACCAATTATTCACCGAAGTGAGTCGTTCGTATTACCTCTCTAATGGCAAATGGCCGGTGAGTGCAATTATTCGTGTGCCCATTGGTGCTTATGGCAGTGGTGGTCCTTATCATTCGTCTAGTGTTGAATCGGTAGTAACGAATATTCGAGGAATAAAGGTGGCGTATCCATCCACAGGTGCCGATTTAAAGGGCTTGATGAAAGCTGCGTTTTACGATCCTAATCCGGTGGTAATGCTCGAACATAAAGGACTTTATTGGAGTAAAATTAAAGGAACTGAAGGCGCCATGACGGTGGAGCCAGATGAAGATTATGTGATTCCATTTGGAAAAGCCCGTCAAGTGTTGGCGGCTGCTCCTGATAAAATTGCAAAAGGCGAATCATTAGTGATTGTGACGTATGGCAGAGGTGTTTATTGGTCGTTAGAAGCGGCGGAAAGTTTCCCAGGTCAAATTGAAATTATTGACCTTCGCACCTTGAGTCCTTGGGATGAAAATGCTGTTTTTGAAGCGGTTAACCTACATAATAAATGCTTGTTAGTAACAGAAGAATCAATCGAAGCGACGTTCACCTTGAGCATTGCAGCAAAAATTCAAAAAAATTGTTTCAGACAATTAGACGCACCAATTGAAATTATTGGATCCGTTGATACCCCAGCCATTCCTTTAAATTCGACGTTAGAAGCAGCGCTTTTGACGAATGCTGACAAGGTAAAAACAGGGATTCAGAACGTTTTTGATTTTTAAAAAAAGTACCTGATATACTGTTTTGAAGTCTCGGAAGATGACAGAATAATTGCATCCAATAAAATGATTGGAAAAAGTGATGCTCATTGCCTAGATTTGGGTTTACTGATCTTTCTAAAATATAGTTGGTCGGCAGTCGAGTATCATAATTATTTTCAAAAAACAAAATCTCTTCTGAATTGATGTTGTTATCACTTTCATTTATTCTCAAATTGATCAGGATTTTAGCTTATACTATCAATTTTTTTTACATCTTTTTGTAACCAAGTTTAGCTTTAGGGCGACTTATCTAAAAACAAAATAATTTTTAGTATGAATTTAGCGAGTATAATTATACCAACTGTGGTTTTTGCAATGATTTTTGGAATTGTTTATGTTATTACAACTGCCATGCACCGCGAAAATATGGCGTTAATCGAAGCAGGGATTAATCCAAAGGATGGACGGAAGAAAAAAGATTCAAATTTGAAAGGAGGGTTGTTTTTCGTTTTTGTGCCGATAGGAATTTTGGTGGGGAATTTAACACATCACTTATTTGGTCTTGAAGCTGCGCCCGCTGCGGTGGTTTTTTCCTTTCTTTTTGGAGGAATCTCGCTGATCTTGGCGCATCTCTTGGAAAAAAAGAAGAATGATCCGTCGAGCGAAGATTAATTACTTGTGACAGAGCTTGAAATTCGATCGCTTATTGCTGACATCCTAAAGGATGATCGCCAAAAGTATGCGGTGTTGGTAAATCAATACAGACACCTCGTGTTTACTCTTTGCCTTAAAATGTTGAAAAACCAAGAAGATGCAGAAGATGTGGCTCAAGATACGTTTGTGAAGGCTTTTCAACAATTAAAATCGTTTCGAGGGGAAGCTAAATTTTCGACGTGGCTTTTTAAAATCGCTTATTTTTCGTCGATTAATTTTTTACGGAAACGGAACCGCTTGCGCACCGAATCTTTAAAAACTACCGAAACGAATGGTGAAGATCATTCGATTTTTATGGAATTGGCAGAAGAAGAGCGAAAGTATTACCTCGATCTTGCTTTGACTTATTTGACACCTGTTGAAAGAGGAATAATTTCGTTGTACTATTTTGAAGAAAATTCGATGGAGGAAGTGGCGCAAATCACAGGGCAATCGTTGAGTAATACCAAAGTAATTGTCCACCGAACACGAAAAAAATTGAATGAGATTTTAAACCTGCTTTTGAAAAATAAAGCGAATATTTTATTAGAAATTTAATGCATAATTCTATGAATCCAATTGATAAAGAATTTAGTTCATTGCTCAAAAAAGAGGTGGAAGAGGTTCGTCTTTCGGCCAGTTTTACGGAAAAAATCATGGAAGAGGTTCAAACAAAAAAACAATTCCATTGCGCACCTTTGATTTCAAAAAAAGGATGGTGGGTGATTCTTACCTATTTTGTGGTGATGGTTGTTTTAACTGCCTTGAATGGCGCTGATGCAGATTCACTTCAGTTAGTTGAGTCATTAAAAATGGATTATTTGATGGAAATTAGCACTATGCCATTGATTGGATTGTCGGTAATTCTCCTCTTTATTTCGTGCGATTTTTATTTTCGATCAAGTATCATTCGACGCGAACGACCTAAATAAAAGTCCCCGCCGCCTTAAGTCTTGTTTGCCAATAGGTCGATTTTTCAATTTCTGTGATTATGACCCCTTGACTTGTCGAAGAATGCACCATTACTAAGCCACTGCCTTTTGTATTAATAACTAAACCAACATGAGAAATTGTTGAACCTGAAGAGAAAAACACCAAATCGCCTGTAAAAGCATCGGCCAAATTCACCTTTTTTGCTTCGGCTAATATATCTGGAGATGATCTCGGTATAATGATCCCAAACCGTCGGTGAACATGACCGACAAATCCTGAACAATCAAACCCGTCTGGCTCTGTACCAGACCATTTATATTTTGTACCGACCAAAGATTTAGCATAAATCACCAACTTTTCTCTAAAACTTAAGCCAGCTCCATTTTCGTCTTCTTTATCATCCCTTTTAAGGGGTTTATCCGTTGAGTTTTCATCCGGTAAATCAACAAAAACGTCTTCTCCACCATTACTACGTTTGTCGTGAATTAAATCAGGACGTGCTTTAATTCCTTTGAGTTCATTTAAGCGAAAGGCTTTAATATCATCCGCTGAACCATTTAAATTTGCTTTTCGAAACCTGATTTCTAAATCGGTGAGGTAGGTTTTTAAGCTTCCAATTTCTTGGTAATGCGCCAATAAATAATCATTGATTCGTTCGTTTTCTAAAAAAATTCGGTACGATGCAATAGCCTCTTCGATAGCATTGTTGTGTCGTTTAAACCAAACCGCATCTTTTGACAATCTAAATAATGCCAACGCCCGATAAAATGAAGGCATGCCACTATAATCGTAGGCTGGATCTGCGATTAACTTTGTTGATTTTCTTAAAACCTTCAGATAATACCCCTGATCGTAAAGCACTTCCAATTGGTCAATTTGCCTGTCTTGTGTCAAACCTTGAAGAGTGGTAAAAAGAAAACCTATAAAAAACAGATACTTCATGTTACAAATTTGTACGAAAATTAAGGATTAATTCCGAAATATCCCCCTGTATTCACAACTTTTTGTTAATTCAAAAATTTAAAGCGGCTGTCTAGCGGCCAATTTGTCGTATTTTTGCAGATTAATTTAAGTTGCTTGTTTTTGAGTTTAAAACCCTCATAAACAGGTCGATTTTTGAACTAAAAACGCGTAAATTGAAATATTATATCATAGCAGGGGAAGCATCTGGCGATTTACATGGAAGTAATTTGCTCCAAGCCTTAAAATCGAAAGATTCTTTGGCTGAATTTAGATTTTGGGGAGGCGATCGGATGCAAGAAATAGCTGGCAAACCGGTAAAGCATATTCGCGACCTTGCATTTATGGGGTTTGTAGAGGTTGTTGCCAATCTCCGAACGATTTTAAACAATATTTCTTTTTGTAAAAACGATATTTTATCTTACCAACCTGACGCCATTATTTTAGTGGATTATCCTGGATTTAATTTGAGAATTGCTGAGTTTGCAAAAAAAAATGGGATCCGTGTTCATTATTACGTATCCCCTCAAATTTGGGCTTGGAAACAAAGTAGAATCCACAAAATTAAAAGGGTGGTGGATCACATGTATTGTATTTTACCTTTTGAAAAGGCTTTTTATCAGCGGTTTGATATGGAAGTGCATTATGTGGGACACCCGTTGGTTGATGCCATTAAGAATTTTAAGGCAACTGCCATCAATGAATCAGATTTTAGACAAAATTTCAACTTGAGTGATCGACCAATTTTGGCATTATTACCAGGAAGCAGATTGCAAGAGATTAAGGCGAAATTGCCAATTATGTTGACGGCTTCGCACGCTTTTAAGGACATGGAGATTTTGATTGCTGGCGCGCCTAATATTCCTGAAAAACTCTACCTTGACCTTGCGAATGGACTGCCGATTAAGGTGATTCCGAATCGGACTTACGACCTTTTAAACCATGCCCATCTTGGAATCGTGACCTCTGGAACAGCTACCTTAGAAACGGCACTTTTTAAGGTTCCTCAAGTGGTGTGTTACAAAGGAAATCCTATTTCTATTGCCATTGCTCGGCGATTGATTAAGGTAAAATACATCTCTTTGGTTAACTTAATTATGGACAAAGAAATTGTAAAAGAACTAATTCAGGGTGACCTTACGCCTGCCAAAATTAATGCCGAATTACTGCCCTTGAGAGATTCGACCAATCCGAAAAAAATTGAAATGTTGCATGCTTACGACCAATTGGAGCAAATGTTGGGAGATGGAAAAGCGTCTAATGAAATTGCCTCACTGATTATTCAAAATCAAACTGGGTAAGTCGAAATGCAAAAGATTCTACTGCATATTATATTACTCTTGGTTTTGCCTAAACTTTGTGCGCAAGAATTGGACATTGGGATTATGCGTGATTACCAATTGGGAACGATAGAAATTTCGTACCATACAGGTAATTACGAAATTTATGGGGATTCTACCTTAGTGACAAATCTTTGGCAAGGACAGTCGATTTTATTTAAGCGGGTTGGCACACAAATTAAGGTGGTAAAATCAGATAAAACGATTGGTTCGTATGACAACATTACCGTGAAAGAAATGTCTGAAAATAGTTGTCTTAAAATTCAATGCCTTGCCCCTACTTCAAAAAAAACACGCAGGTATCGCAATGATTTTATTTTGACCCCTCAAAATACGACTGAGATTAAGGTGATTAATCGGGTGGAAATGAGTAATTATTTGGGAGGTGTAATTGAAAGCGAAGGCGGTGGTGGTAAACACCTTGAATATTATAAAGTGCAAGCGATTTTGAGTAGAACCTATGTGTTGGGCCATCTAGGAAAACACAAAAAGGAAGGGTTTCAATTGTGCGACCAAGTGCATTGCCAAGCATACCATAATATGTTGATTTATACCCCCACAATTGCCGAGGCAGTGGATGCCACGCGGGGTATTGTAATGTTGAGACAAGACCTGAATTTAGCCGAAGGTTTTTTCTTTGCGAATTGTGGTGGGCAAACAAGCGAAGCGGATTTTGTTTGGAATGAAATTGTGCCTCATTGTAAAAGTGTTTTGGATACCTTTTGCACCCGATCATCGCAAGCCACATGGACCAAAGAAATTGATGCCGTGGAATGGCGCGATTATCTTTTTAAAGAATTTGGGTACCCCATTAATGATTCGATTTTAGGTCCCTTGATTTATAATTTTTCCCAGCCTACGCGTGAAGCATTTTATAAATACCCACAATTGGGAATTCCTTTGCGGGATATTCGCACGCATTTTCGGTTAAAATCGACATGGTTTTCGTGTAAAAAAGTAGGGGACGTGGTGATTTTGAGTGGGAAAGGTTTTGGACACGGCGTTGGCGTTTGTCAAGAAGGGGCGATGGGTATGGCGATTCATGGGTTTTCGGCAGATCA
Organism: Crocinitomix sp.; assembly: GCA_044361315.1. Lineage (GTDB taxonomy): Bacteria > Bacteroidota > Bacteroidia > Flavobacteriales_D > Crocinitomicaceae > Crocinitomix. The sequence continues at coordinate 156,892 of JBIKJA010000003.1, forward strand.
AATTCTGAATTTCTATTTCACAAATATCCGTTTAATGGATTATTACAGTTGGAGTTTTTACCAACAACGCGAATTTATCAAAGCGGAATTAGAACGAGCATCATTATAATTCTTATGATTATAAAACCACGTAGTATCCTTTAAACGTTGATTTCATAGATTTTTATTGGAAAATGGGAGTGGGTGCATACTTCTTATTTTAATATTGCCTGTGGAGGAGCAGAAATTCATCAAAAATTTAACCCAGCCACAGAAGAAGTTTCATTTGAACTTGAATTTCAAAAAGAAGGTGTTTTTGATTTTAAGGAAAAATGAAATAGTCATTGCCTCTTATAAAACAAAATTTAAGGAGTTTAATATATCAAATGATCCGTATTCTCTTGGTTGGTATTATTTTTATATTCATTTCAATAATGGTCAGGATCTACGTTATTTTTTTGGGATAGTTACTAAAGATAGCATAGTTACCTCTGGATTTGAAGGTTTTGAATATACCTATGGCCTAGTGGGTGCCAAGGTTCTAGTAGCCACTAGATTATAAAACCTTAGTTTTTTTAATCACAGACCTTGAAAATAGCACAGTAAAACTATCCTAGCCCCGATTGTAGCGGAAATCCTTTTGAGCCATTCGTGTCGGTGGTGAAAAAGATTGCAGAGAAAAGCGGGAAAAGCTCCAAGAAACTACACTAAACTTCCCAAGGTTTGCCTGTGCGGTAACCAGTGCCTTTGAAACTTGCCACCTCGGTATTGTCTTGATTATAAACAGCCACAAGGTAAACGCCGATATTTTTTGTGAGGGAAAGTTGCGTGGTTTCTGTTCGCAAGACATCTTTCACGTGAACTGGCTTTAGGTGCGAGATGGAAGTTTCGATAGATACGGCGTGGATGCCATACGAATTGACAGAAAATGCAAGCGCACTGTCGGCCAACGAATAGGTAATGCCTCCGTGGGCGATGTTAAATCCGTTGACCATTTGAGGGGTTACGGTGAGTTCGCACACCACGTTGCCGGGTTCAAATTTTGTTACCGAAATTCCTAACCAACGACTCATTTCGTCGTTTTTTAGCATTTTTTCGACGATTGCGCGGGCTCGTTCCACTATTAAATGGGCTGCTTAACGAATAACGGCTGCGTTGAGCAGCCCGATCATTCCTGAACTAACAATGAATAATTGGGTTTTTGTTTCCTCGTCTAATTCTTCGCCGTCTTCGTCCACGGCTTCGATTTCTGCCATCATAAATTGTGCAATATGATGTTGCTCAATAAGATCCTGCATTGGAGTATAGTCTTCTTGCTCATAAATGGCATCGAGTGCCAATAAAAATGGCTCTTGAAAATTATCGATATCGTCTTCGGAAATTTCTTTCAATTTTAAACCTTCTTCGTTAAACGCCTCCAATGCCACAGCAAAATAATAAATACTGTACATGTTTAAATCGTCGTTTTCATATTCTAAACCTGCTTGTAAGATATAATTGAGTAAGTTTTCTTGATTTAAGGTCAATTCTTCGATTTTTTTGTCCAAAGCATCCTCGCTTAGTCCATCTATTCGGGTTAAGGCTTTTTCTAAACTTTCTATGCTTACTTGACTCATTGAAATGGTTTTAATTTGTTTTTGTCTCCCTTTCGGAGGTTTTGGTGCAAAGTTAGAAACAAATGTTGGATTTACAAAAAATCGGTTTGTTGCTATGCGCCAAAATTAGACCCTGTTAAATCGGACAACAAAAAAAATCCCGCAGATTTCGCTGATTAGGGCAGATGTTCTTTAAACAAGATTAGATAAAATTAAATATTTTCGAGGATTATTCAAAAATTAGATGGAATGAAAGGACGAATTTTTTGCTGCTATTGCTAACTTCATTCCTTGCATTTGCCCAAGAAGGAGCAATCGATAACAGTTTCAATAACAACAGTTTTATAGTTGGGAGGATATTAAATATCGTCGATCAACCTGATGGAAAATTATTAATTGGTGGTAAATTTATAAAATATGGGGGCAATGGAAGAAGGGGGATTGCAAGGTTAAATACAGATGGAAGTAAAGATAATACCTTTGTGCCAATTTCTTGGTCTACGATCACATTCAGATTTTTTTACTTTGGTGGACGTTTTCTTAATCGATCAAACACTTTATTTTCTTATCGTTACGCTTATTTTAGCCGCAGGCAACCCTCCTTACCTTAAAGTTTCTCGCACTGATAAACTCCGTGGACAATCCGTTCATATGGTAATCGCCCCACCAATGGTTAAAAACGTTAAATTTGTCAAAACCAGCAAACGCATCCGTAAGTCGGTATATTTATCTCAGGATGTGTTGGAAGAAAATGGAGCAGCCACACTAGCTGAAGTATTTGAATAATTGATTAAAAGAAAAATTGAATGAAAAACCTCCTAATTTTGCCAAGATGGTATCCAAATAAAACGGATATTCAACTCGGAATTTTCATTCAACGGCAATTACTTTTAATGCAAACCGAATTTAATTGCCATGTTATTTATGTGCAACCTATTTCCGATGCTCAAACGAAATTTGAACTGGTAACAACGGTCAAAGGTCAACTCACCGAAAACATAGTCTATGTAAAAAGCAGCAAAGGTCTTTTTCGAAAGTTGATCAATTCTATTCGGTTTTACAAAGCACAAAAATTGGCGTTTCGGCAAATTAAGGACACGATCGATATAGTCCAAATTCACGTGCCATATCGAACAGCCATGCTGGCGCTAAAACTAAAACGAGAAAAGAAAATTAATTTCGTAATTACCGAACATTGGTCGGGTCACTTGAACGGATTATACCAAAAAAAGAATTGGGTCGACCGCTTCTTGTATAAAATGATCTTGAAAGAAGCGTCAAAAATTAGCACGGTAAGCGAGCCGTTGAGAGTAGCATTAAAAAAAAACACGGGTTTCGAATCGGTAGTTATTCCGAATTTTATTGAACGCGCTGATATTCAAATTCAGAAAGAAACAACACAAATCAACATCTTATCCGTAAGTGATTTAGACGACAAAACAAAAAACATCACAGGTTTGCTCACCGCTTTTCATCAGGCTTTTCAAACAAATCCTAACCTTCACCTTACATTAATCGGCGGCGGACCGGATGAAGATAAAATCAAAACCCATCTTCAAAAACTCAACTTTCCAGCACAGGCTATTACGTTAAAAGGACGACTCCCACACGAAGAGGTGTTAAAAGCAATGGCAACTTGCGACTTTTATAGTTGTAATTCGAGGCACGAAACATTTGGAATGACCGTTGCCGAAGCGCTGTACGCTGGCAAACCGGTCATCTGCACCCGTTGCGGAGGGCCAGAAAGCTTTTTGACTTCAGAAAATAGTTTGCAAATTTCACCGGCATCTACAATTCCCACGCAATCAGAAATTGAGGAACTAAAAAATGCCATACTCACCTTTGGTTCAACTTATTCAACGTATAATTCAACCAAATTATCAAATCAAATCGACTTGAAATTCGGAAAAGAAGCCGTTAAAGGAGCTTGGATGAAATTTTACAACTTCTAATCAAACTCGGCAGGAATAACCCCAAATTTTTTGTCCCAAATCCCATCAAACTCATCCGCTTTTTGAAATAGTTCCCTAAAAATTTGTTTGCCTGATTCCATATTTAAATTCATATTGTAAATCAAGGTTCCCAAAATAATATTTCATCCACTAATCGAAAACGATAAATTGCCTAATTTAAAATTCTCCAGCAAGAGAAAATTGTGCAACTCACCAACATTTAATTTTATCTAATCTTGTACAAAAAAATCTGCGCAAATCTGTGTAAACCCGTGGTGAAAAAAAATGCACCACAGATTACGCAGATTTACACAGATTAAAACCTAAGGGACAAAAAAACCATGTAAAACCATGTAAAACCATGTAAATCCTTGGTGAAAACAACTCAGTCATTAGAACGTTAATGACGCTGATTGATTGGATTTTCACTGATCTAATTGAGAACAAAAGAAAATCTACGAAATCTGCGAGAGAAAAACAGCCTATTCCTAATCTTTTAAAAATTTATTGAAGAATAATTTGGGCAAATCCTCCCCCAACGAGTTGGGGTGGTCGGGCTCACGTTCCCGCTATTTTTTTGTCGAAAAGAACAAAAAAATGAGCTCCACTTAAGATCCCTTTTGCGAAAAATTAACGAACTTGAATAAATTGACCAATTTGCAGCACATCGCGTTCAGTCAAACCGTTTAATTTACACAAACGACTAACGGTCGTATTGTATTTCAAAGAAATCGTCCACAAACTATCGCCACTTTTAACCTTGTGCGTGCTAGCTGTTGATTTTGTTGAAGAACTGCTTGAAGAGATTGCACTAGACGCTGAAGTTTTTGAAGCAGCAGTTGTCGCAGTGCTTGGATGAAAAACACCACTGTGCACAAAAAAGTTATCATTAACCTGTTTCTCCTTAAAATCAAAAATTAATTCTGGATTAATCGGATTATCATAAAAACGTACTTCAAAATGTAAATGTGAACCTCTCGATCTCCCTGTGTTTCCCCCTAGTCCAATTGGATCCCCAGCCTTCACGTCTTGCATCGGATTTACAAATAATTTAGAACAATGCCCATAATAGGTTTCCAAGCCATTGTAATGTCTAATCACAATTAAATTTCCAAAACCACCGTCATTATATTTAGCATAGCGAATTTTACCATCAAAAGCGGCGTAAATAGTATCACCAGTTTCTAGGTCAATGTCCACTCCATTGTGCATTTTCCCATTTCGGTAACCAAATTGTGAAGTCATTAACCCGTCAAAAGGCATGGCATAACTTTCGTGCAACGAATCTAAAACACACATCCAAAGGGTGTCTTTTAAGCGAGAAACATCATTTGTTGAACAAGTAATAACATCGTCATGGGTCCAATGAGATTTGTAGCCGAAAGCAGTGTCTTCACACACCATTTCATGAATTCGTTCGTTCATGATTCCTTCAAAATCTTCCTCGCCAGCATAACCCCAAGTACGATCGGCATAAATCAGCATCAGGCCATTAGGTGTTTGAATACTGTCAATAGGGGAAAAAACACCTACTTGCGCGTTCACATCCAATGCAAAAGCTAATACAAAAGAGATAATTAGCAATTTTTTCATGGTTTTTTATTTATCGGTAGCTTCAAACTTACGCATTTAATCTTAATGGAGATATTAAACACATTCTGCTAATAACTCTTTTAACAGAATTTAACATTTCAAAAAAATATAATTTCAAAAAAAAATCGTCAATCAGAATAATTGATGTACCTTTGCGCAAAATTTGCAGGTAAAAGCAAATGCTTGGTAAAGGTTCATTGTCGCAAACATGAGAATTTAGTTGGAACCGACGCTAAGCAAAAGGTAAAAACTAAATTATTAGATAAAATGAAATTCAGTGAACTAGGATTGAAAGATACTATTCTTTCAGCAATTATGGAATTGGGATATGAATCACCAACTCCCATTCAAGAACAAGCAATCCCTTATTTGTTAGAAAACGATGCTGATTTAATCGGTCTAGCGTCTACAGGTACCGGGAAAACAGCAGCTTTCGGACTTCCACTTTTAAATAAAATCGATGTTGAATCAAAAAACACGCAAGGGGTAATTATTTGCCCAACACGTGAATTGTGTATTCAAATCACAAAGGACCTCGATTCGTATTCGAAAAATATTAGAGGGATTAACATTGTGCCAGTATATGGTGGCACGGACATCGTGAAACAAATACGTCAAATTGAACGAGGGGCACAATTAATTGTAGCTACTCCGGGTCGTTTGATGGATTTAATCAACCGCAAAAAAATAAAATTAGGCGAAGTTGAAGTTGTGATTTTAGATGAGGCAGATGAAATGTTAAACATGGGCTTCAAAGAAGATATCGACGCTATTTTAAAACAAACCCCATCACATAAAAACGTATGGCTTTTTTCAGCAACGATGCCGAAAGAAGTAGCGCGAATTGCGCAAGATTATATGGTTGAACCATTCGAAATTACTGTTGGAGGTAAAAACGAATCAAACAAAAATATCGAACACCATTATTATATCGTAAAAGAACGTGATCGTTTTCAAGCGTTAAAAAGTGTGATCGATTTTAATCCAAATATTTATGGATTAATTTTTTGCAGAACTAGAAGAGATACCGCAGATGTTGCTGATAAATTAATGGCTGCTGGTTACAATGCCGAGCCAATTCACGGCGATTTATCTCAGTCGCAACGCGATCGAGTAATGGAGAAATTTAGAAATAAAACACTTCAAATTTTGGTAGCAACTGATGTCGCAGCGAGAGGAATTGATGTAAACAATATCACCCACGTAATTCATTATCAACTTCCAGAAGATGTTGAGAATTACACCCACCGAAGCGGACGAACAGCTCGTGCTGGTAAAACAGGAACTTCAATTGCTTTAATTAACACAAAAGAAGGCCGTAAAATCTCAAGTATTGAGAAAATCATCAAATCAAAATTCGATTTGAAAAAAATCCCTTCTTCACACGATATTTGTCAAACTCAATTAATTAATTTGGTAGATGGCATTATTGAAGTTGACGTCGATTCAAGTCGAATTGAAAAGTTTATGCCGCTTTTATTAGAGAAATTAGATGGCTATTCGAAAGAGGATTTGATTAAACGATTTGTATCCACTGAGTTTAATAAATTCATGTCTTATTACGATCAAGCACACGATTTAAATGCATCCGAACAAAGTGGAGGAAGAAGTGAACGTGGTGGAGATCGGGATGATTATGGCTCAAGAAAACGAAGCAGCTCAAGAGATTCAAGAGACGCGCGTGATTCAAGAGATTACGACAGAAAAAATGACGGAGATAAACAACGATTTTTTGTTGGTTTAGGTAAAAAAGACGGATTTAATCACGGAGCTTTATTACGTTTATTATGTGACAATACTGGTGTAAGCAAAAGCGACATTGGTAAAATCGATATTTTGGAGAAATTCTCATTTTTTGATGCCGATAAAAAAGAAACCGAAGTTATTTTGAAAAAAATGCAAGGAGTTGATTTTGAAGGAACCTCTTTCCATGTTGAAAAAACAAATAGTGGTGACGATAGAGGAAGCAAAGGTGATCGAAGCGAACGAAGCGAACGTGGCGACCGCTCAGGTGGTGGAGGATTTAAAAAACCATTCACCGCGCGCAGTGGAAACGATAGAGAACGAACTAGAACAAGAAAACCAGGAGGAGAAAGAAGCTCAAGTAGCAATTCAAGTGCTGACAAATCTAGCCGAAGAAGAAGCTACAAAAATTAATACATACGATTGTTTAACATAGAATATGGAAATTAGGAATATTGCAATTATTGCCCACGTCGATCATGGAAAAACTACCTTGGTTGACAGAATTATTGAATCAGGCGAAGCTCCGATAAAAAGCGACGGCGAATTAATCATGGACAGCAACGACCAAGAGCGCGAAAGAGGAATTACTATCACTGCTAAAAACGTTTCTGTCACCTATAAAGGAACAAAAATTAACATCATCGACACCCCAGGTCACAGTGACTTTGGTGGAGAAGTTGAGCGTGTATTAAACATGGCTGATGGTGTGTGTTTGCTGGTTGATGCCTTTGAAGGGCCAATGCCTCAAACGCGTTTTGTATTGCAAAAAGCGCTTCAACTTGGGTTAAAACCTTTGTTGGTAATCAATAAAGTGGACAAAGAAAACTGCACACCTGAAGAAGTTCATGAAAAAGTATTTGACTTAATGTTTGAGTTAGATGCCAATGAAGAACAATTGGAATTCAACACTGTTTATGGTTCGGCTAAAAATGGCTGGATGAGTACCGATTGGCAAAAACCAACTACTAAAATAGAACCATTGTTGGATGAAATTTTAAACTATTTCCCACCTAAAACATTCGAAGAAGGTACGACGCAAATGTTGATCACTTCGTTAGATTATTCTTCGTTTGTCGGACGAATCGCAATCGGACGATTAACTCGCGGAACGGTTGTTCCAAATCAAAACATCACCCTTGCTAAACGCGACGGAAGTATGGTGAAATCAAAAATTAAAGAAGTATTTGTTTTTGATGGTTTGGAAAAACGAAAAGTTGATTCTGTTCAAACAGGAGATATTTGCGCAATTACAGGAATCGAAGGGTTTGAGATTGGTGATTCGATTTGTGATTATGAAAATCCAGAAGCTTTACCTACAATTAATATCGATGAGCCTACTATGAGTATGCTTTTTACCATCAACGATTCACCTTTCTTTGGTCAAGATGGTAAATTTGTTACTTCTCGTCATATTCATGATCGTTTAGAAAAAGAACTAGAGAAAAATCTTGCCTTAAAAGTAGCAAAAAGTAATTCGGCGGATAAATGGGATGTTTTCGGAAGAGGGGTCATGCACTTATCGGTTTTATTGGAAACTATGCGTCGTGAAGGGTACGAAGTTCAAGTAGGTCAGCCGCAAGTTATCTTTAAAGAAATTGATGGTCAAAAATCTGAGCCTATTGAAGAATTAACCATCGATTTACCAGAAGAATTTTCAGGAACAGCAATCGATCATGTAACACGCAGAAAAGGAGAAATGACAAGCATGGAACCAAAAGGCGCTCGCATGATTTGCCGTTTCAAAATTCCTTCACGTGGTATTATAGGTCTTCGAAGTTTGATGTTAACACAAACAGCTGGTGAAGCCGTAATGACGCATCGCTATGTTGGATATGAACCTTATAAAGGTGATATTCCTGGACGTTTGAATGGCTCATTGATTTCAATGGAAAAAGGCTCAAGTGTTCCGTTTTCATTACATAAATTGCAAGAACGTGGAAAATTCTTTATCGATACCAACGTAGATATTTACGAAGGACAAGTAATTGGTGAAAATACCCGCTCTGGCGATTTGGTCGTTAACGTGACGAAAACGAAACAATTAACGAACATGAGAAAATCAGGAACGGACGATAAAATGAAAATCGCGCCACCTAAAACTTTCTCTTTAGAAGAAGCACTCGAATACATCCAAAAAGATGAATACGTTGAGGTTACACCTTCTACCATTCGAATTCGTAAAATTCACTTAAAAGAAACTGAACGTAAACGTTTACCAGGATAGTAAAAAATTTCACCTGCGGTAAAATTGAATCACAATTTTACCGCAGGTGTTTTTATTTTTTTTTCAATTAAAATTCAACCCAAAAACTTATTTATCTGCCATTAATCTTCCAAACCAAAATAAATTGTTCAAAAGCTTGTTAATAATATTCAATCCCGAATGAGTAATTACGGTGAGATAATTCTACATTTGTTTAAAGCGTAAATTGATTTGTATGTTTGATGAAGAGGAAAATGATGAAGACGACGGTTTATTTGATGCAAGATTTCACTCAGAACTAGAACGTTTTGAGCAAATGTTGTCAGAAAAAACGGTGGTGTATTTTGATGCAGAAGTGTTAGAGCAAATTATCGAACATTTCATTATAAATAATCAATTAAAAAAAGGGCTGAAAGCGGTGAATTTCGGAAAGAAACAACACCCTTCTAATTCCGTATTTGACCTAAGAAAAGCGCAAATATTATCTACTTCTGGCCAATTAAAAGAGAGTTTGTTGATTCTTCAAGAAATTGAAAAATCAGAACCTTATAATCCAGAAGTTTACATTACAAAAGCGAGTGTTTTTAGTCAATTAAGAGACCATTCTAACGCAATTAAATACTTTGAAAAAGCAATTGAACTTTCGGAAGAATTTGGGTATCAAGAAGAACTCGAAGAAATACGGTTTGACTTGGCAATGGAATATGAAAGTATTTTGAATTTTCAAAAAGCCATTAAAGTTTTTGAAGAAATCTTAGCAAAAAACGAGCAAAATGAAGCCGCAATTTATGAAGTGGCCTATTGCTACGAGCGTACCGGGAATTTTGACAAATGTATCGAGTATTACACCAAATACATCGATAATAATCCTTACTCTTTCACCGCTTGGTACAATTTAGGAAATATCTATTTTCTAAAAGAAAACATTGAAAAAGCCATTTGGGCTTATGATTATTCCATAATTATCAACGAAGATTTTGCTTCAGCGCATTTTAATTTGGGAAATATATTCATGCAAACCCAAGCCTATGACAAAGCACTCGAAGCGTACTTAAAATGTGCAGAAATTGATGGGAATGATGGACTTACGTTAAGTTATTTAGGCGAAGCGTATGAACGACTTGAGCGGTATGACGAAGCCATGGAGTGTTATCAAAAAAGTAAGGACTTAAATCCTGAATTAGCAGAACCTTGGTTAGGCATTGGAATTATCCTTGAATTGCAAGGAGATGTTAAACAATCACTTAACTTTTTGCATCAGGCGGTACAATTACAACCTGAAAATGCAAATTACCGATTGGTTTATGGCGAAACGCTCTTTAAAAATGAGCGTGCTATCGAAGCAGAATCGGAATTGGAGCGAGCGGTACAATTAGATCCAGAATATTCGGAAGCCATTGTACTGTTAGCTAAAATCAAAGCAAGTTATAGCATCGCCGAGGCCTTTGATTTTTTATTTAGTTTAGAAAAATTAGAGGAACTTGATAATGAAGTTCGGATCATGCTGTCAATAATGTATTGGCAATTAGGGCAAAAAACGGAATCCATCCTTCTTTTCAAAAAAGAACTGTTGGAGGACAGTGAAGCCGCAAAAACACTATTTTTGTACTTCCCGGAAGCAGAACAAATTCCGGAATTTTTACAAATAATCGCAACCAATAATGAGTAAAAATTTTGAATTATCCCATATTCCGGTTCGCCCGGATAAACCAAGGGAATCTGGCGTCACGATGATGATGGATAAAGGTTTAAGTTTACGTGAAGTGGAAAATTTCATCGAAGCGAATGGTGATTTTACTGATATCGTAAAATTCGGTTTTGGAACTTCTTACGTGGTAAATAACCTAGGTGCAAAAATTAACTTGTACCGCGAAGCAGGCATCGAACCTTATTTTGGAGGAACGCTTTTCGAGTTGTTCATTGCTCGCAATGATTATGACGGTTACCGAAGACTTTTGGATAAATACAAACTGAATTTATGTGAGGTTTCTGACGGTTCTATTATCATTAAACACGACGAAAAACTCAATTACATTAGAGATCTTGCAAAGGATTATCGTGTAATGTCAGAAGTTGGTTCAAAGGATGAAGGTATCATTATTAGTCCCGCAAAATGGATTAAAATGATGACTACCGAATTAGAAGCAGGTTCTTGGAAAGTAATTGCAGAAGGGCGTGAAAGCGGTACTGTTGGTATTTTCAGACCAAATGGAACAGCTCACACGTATTTGATTAATAAAATTATCGCTAAAATAGATCCAAACCGAATTTTGTGGGAAGCGCCAATTAAAACGCAACAAGTTTGGTTTATTCGCTTATTTGGCCCTAATGTAAACCTCGGAAACATTGCGCCTAACGAAATGATTCCTTTGGAATGTCTCCGATTAGGCTTACGAGGCGATACTTTTTTCGATTTTCTACCGAAAGAGGTGGGTGAAAAATTGAAACAAACTGCAGACGAATGAGTGAATCAAAAAAGTCCTTTTTAGGATTAGCAACCCGCGGATTAGCGATGGGTGCTGCTGATGTTATTCCCGGTGTTTCTGGTGGAACCATCGCTTTTATAACAGGGATTTATGAAGAGTTGTTAGAAACCATCAGTAACCTTAATTTTGGCTTATTGCGAATTTGGAAACAAGATGGTTTTAAAGCCATGTGGATAAAGGCTAATTTCAATTTTCTGTTTTCACTGTTGTTAGGAATTTTTGTCAGTATCGCTTCATTAGCAATGCTGATTGAGCACCTGTTAATTTTTTATCCAATCCATATTTGGTCTTTCTTTTTTGGATTAATTCTAGCCTCCGTTTGGTTGATGGGCAAAACGGTTAAGCAATGGAAAGTTAACAATATTATTGGCTTAATTGCAGGTTCGGTCTTCGCTTTTTGGATCACCTTAATTGCACCTACAGAGGGCAGTGAAAGTCTTTTGTACATTTTTATTTGCGGATCGATTGCCATTTGCGCAATGATCTTGCCCGGAATTTCAGGAAGCTTTATTCTTTTATTATTAGGAGCATACACCACAGTTTTAGGTGCGCTTAGTAATTTATTGTCAGCATTTAAGCATGGACAATGGGATTTGGTGTTTTCAAATGGAACCATTTTGGTTGTGTTCGCACTTGGATGTCTTGTCGGATTAATTAGTTTCTCCAAAGTGTTAAATTGGCTCTTTAAAAAAGCACACGACTTAACCATCGCTATTTTAACAGGGTTTTTAGTAGGCTCGTTAAATAAAATTTGGCCATGGAAAGAAGTTTTAGAATACCGCATCAAACATGCTGGTGAAGCCAATGAAGAAATGATTCCAGTAGTTGAAAAAAATATTTCTCCAGCAAATTTCACGTCTATTACTAACGAACCTAATCATTTGCTTGCGGCATGCCTTTTGGCCTTGTTCGGAGTTGCACTAATCGTTGTGCTTGACAAGGTGGGCAATAAAAAAGAAACGAAATAATCAACCCCATTCTTGAACCCCTAAACGCCCAGTTTAACTAAATCATTTATGTAGGATTCACGGACATACCGAGAATCAGGATGATTTTAGTTGCTATGAAGTGTTTAAAGGCAACCTCTCTTTTTAATTTTCGTTTATCTACAAGTTAAGTTTACATCAATTGAACTTGAATATTTGGTGGAATATTCGTAATTTTGAAGGACAAATTTGGCATAATCAAATTAATTGGTGCATGAAGTTTATTAAAGAAATATTTCTTACAATCTTGGTCTTAGGCCCTCTTTCAAGTGCATTAAAAGCACAAGTTTGTATCCCTACTTATTCAACAGTATGTTTTAGCGGATCAACATTTGATGTCATTGACAATTTTTGGACCACTGGTGGAATCACTGATATCACCAACATGGACACCGATTGTTCGATGTTGCCAAATAATTACACCTACACCGGCATGGCAGTAACTGCGTGTATTGGAGATGTGGTCGAAACCAATGTGCAATGTCAAGTGGATGAATTTATTCAAGGATTTGCGATTTGGATTGATTGGAATCAAAATGATATTTTTGAGTTTGTCGAAAAGGTGTATTCTTCTCCAGATGCAAGTGATGAGGTTTATACAGGTACTTTTACCGTTCCTGGTACTGCAACGGTGGGTGAAACTTATAACATGCGGGTACGCTCTGAATTTGCCGTAGGAGGAGCTTCAATTGATCCATGCGATTTACAAACCTTTGGAGAAACTGAAGATTATTTAGTAATTGTAGGCACTTGCAATCCAACTATTTGTGAGGGTGATTCGGTTGAACTAGATTTGGGTGTTTTACCTCCGGGTGTAATTTCTTATGTTTGGGCACCTGCAACGGATATTAGTGATCCTTTTGGCGGTCCTTCGGTAGATGTTTGGCCAAGTGACACCACCACTTATACCTGTACCATTACTTCTGCTGACAGTACGTGGGATGTGGCTTATGATGTCTACGTAATTCACGCTGCAAACCCAGATGCTGGTTTAGATGATACGATTTGTCACAGCCTTTTGTCTCCTTACCCTTTTGATGCGTCAATTGATGTACCCGAATTTACAATTATCATGGATTGGGAAATGGAAAGTTTTATTGGAGTCGGCGGACCATCAATCATTTTTTCACCAGATGATGATGAATTGAATCCGACCGTTGCTACAACTTTGCCGGGTATATACGAATTTGTTTTGTATACGATCGATCCAAGCGGCTATTGCCCTGATCAAAGTGATACCGTTCAAATTACCTTCTCAAAACAGTCACATACCACTGCTTTTACAATCCCTTCTTGTTTTGGGGATGCAGATGCAACCATTACGATTACCGGAACGGGTACCTTGCCAACTGCCGAATACAGCGTGGATGGCGGCGTAACTTGGCAAGTTTCAAATGTTTTCACAGGACTTACCTCTGGCACGTACACCGTAAAATCGCGGGATGCTTTCGGATGTGAATTCACATCAACTATCATCGTCACGGAACCAGTTGAAATTGAATTGACGCTATCAAGTGATACCTTGGTTTGTCGAAATGGAACGGCCACTGTAACGGCCACTGCTGACGGTGGGGTTACTTTTACCTACGATTGGAATATCCCGGGTTCTGATGATACAGGAACACAATCATTTCCTCCTGTTGACAGCCCAACCAATGTAACGGTGGTGGCAACAAACGAATTTGGATGCGAATCTGAAGAAGGAACAATCGTAGTAACCTTGCGTGATCCGTTGATGGCAACGATTTCTGTCAATGACTCGATTTGTCCAGGATTTGAATCTAATCATTCAGTAACAGTTGCAGGTGGCGATGGTGATTACGATTATTCGTGGACAGCAAATGGAAGTGCAATGGCTGAAACAACGCCAACCATTACAACAAACCCGGTAGTGAATACGATTTATTGTGTGACAGTGAATGATGGTTGTGAAACAAGTCCTGTAACGGTTTGTACAGAAACAATTATCAACCCACTTCCGGTTCCAGCTTTCGTTTCTGATATTACGGCAGGTTGTAACCCAAGCACGGTAAATTTCGTAGCCACCTTATTGCCTGGTGAAGAAGCCAATTGGTCGATGGATGGGGTTAATTTTATCGATGATCCAACCGTTTCTCACGAATTTTCAGGCGTTGGATTTTATGACATCTTTTTAGAAATCACTAATGAGTATGGCTGCGTGACCAGTATCACGGCTAACGATTATATCGAAATGGTGGATGTGCCTTATCCGAACTTCTTCATTAATCCGAATCCTACCACCATTTTCAACACCTTGGTGACCATGAATCCGAATTTAGAAAGCGATGAGTATGATTATTTCTGGGATATGCCAGGAGCAATTCCTGCAACTTCGGAGGAAATGAATCCAACCGTATTTTATCCAGAAGGAATTGCAGGAACGTATCAAGTAACTTTAACAGTAACGGATGAATACGGATGTACCAACAACGTGATCCGATATTTAGAAGTAATCCCAGACATTATTATTTACGCACCAAACATGTTCACCCCAGATGGTGACAACGTCAACAACGCATGGCGCATTTACATGGATGGAATTGATGTCTACAATTACAACTGTAAAGTATTTAACCGTTGGGGAGAAATTGTCTGGGAATCGTTTGATTTAACAGGCACTTGGAACGGCACCTACGGCGAAAAATTAGTCGAAGATGGCACCTATGTGTGGGTGGTCAATGTAAAAGATCGCTCAACAGACAAAATACACGAATTTAAAGGAACAGTTTCAGTACTGCGTTAATCAATATATACTTACTCTACTTAAAACAAGAGGCTTCATTCGTGAGGCCTCTCTTTTTTTGCTGTGGGATAATCATTGAAGAACCTATTCCTGCCATCCGCTATAGTTGGCTAACACAAAACATTTCAGCTGTCCGTCCTCCATGTTTTCCTAAAGTCAAAATGGCTTCCGGCGCTTCAATTGTTTTCTGCTGCGCCAAGCTGTCGCTCCTGTCAGGGGTATTACTTTCTCCAAAATTCATCGTGCATTTGCAAAACCAACCACTAAAATTTTAAAAATACCCTTAGGTTTTGTCATAAACCCCACAGTAAACCCCACAGTAAACTCCAAAACAGGTAGTTGCACCCTTTTTAAACTAAATTAAAAAAATAGGTATTTATACTGTTTTTTACTAAAATTGAATGACTTACCTTGTGCCCTGATTTTGGAGAGGATTTCATTAACTAAAAATAAATTTAGCCGGTAGGTTATTGGCAATTGATGTTGTGTTAACGATAGCACAAATGCTAAACAAAAAAGCTGATAATTTGAATTTTATGGAAGTAATTGAAAATTCAATAAAATGATTTACTTGGTATATAAATGAGTTATGCAAAAGCATAAAAGACCCGGAAAAAAAATAAAACGACAGATATATGTTTGAATTTTTAACAAAAAAAGACCCTCTTTCAAAATTGACGGAAACGCAATTTGATAAAGTTAAATTTAAGGCAAGAATAGCTTTTATTGATGACGAAGAACTTACACACGTTGACAGATTGAGAAATGATGGCTACAACATAACTCACTTTTCAGACATTGAAAAAATTGACGATTTTATACGGAAAGAATATCACGTTATAATTCTTGACATTCAAGGTGTTGGAAAATATTTAACTCCAAACCAAGCAGGATGGGGTTTACTTAAATACATTAAAAATGAATATCCTCATATTGTTGTAATAATGTTTACAGGTTCAGATTGGTCCATCACACAGTATAAAGAGCTTGCCAACAAAGCAGACGATTTTATTGGTAAAGACCTTGAATTTTTAGATTTCAAGTCCAAACTTGACAATGGAATAAGAAAGGCTTTTTCCTTCGACTATCATTTTGAAATTGAAAAGAAGAATTTAATAAAGAAGATTGGGAACACCGTTACTATTGATGAGATAAAAAGGATAGTTGACAGCTATGGTGGTAATGAAACAAGAGCTATGAAATTTTTAAAAAAAACTGTGAAAGACCCTGAGGCTTTAAAATACTTATCAAATCTTTTATCTGTAGTAGGTGGTATTAAAAAAATAATGACAGGAATTTAATATGATACACGATTTCCCTTCAGTTAAGTATCACCAAAAACATATTCTATTTGAGGATGGAAAGTTCTGTAAACTTCCAAGTGAATACAAAAGAGAAAGTAATAAAATGCAACTTGAAGATTTTTACAAAAAGCTCCTTGACTCTGACTCAACCGAACTTGCTAAAGGAGAAGATATTCTCGGGTTTAATTTTTTTAGGGTTGGTCTTATTTGTTACGTTGGTTTAATTTGCGAGAGCAGTATTAGGTCAAAAGGTAATAATTTGAAAAAAAAATACCCCTCGAACAAATTTCAATTAGAATACATATTGAATAGAATAACTGAAGAGGATAAATTAATCAATTATCGCGAATACATTCCTATTGATGTGGTTGCTCAAAACTTACACGAAATAAGAGGGTTAAACGCAAAAGTCACTGACAATTTGGACGCACTGCTTCAATTTGATAATGAAGAAAAGTGGGATGAACAGTTTGAGGCAGCTAATCCTTATTTAAGAAAAATTTACGTTGCGAGTCGGCTAACAAAATTTATATTGGACAACACAAAGTTCTATAATCCAAACTTTTGGGACACATTAACTTTGAACAAAGACAGGTATTTCAATCCACACAGATGCGTAAGTAAAATTGTGAAGATTTATCGTAATGACTTCAAAAAAGACAAACCAAACATAGAATTCCAAGGAAACTCAAGCAGAAAACTTCAAGGAGATAAAGAATATTTTGAAATTCTAATCAAAATATTTGTTGAAAATGCACTCAAGTACACTAATATACAGACTATTGGACCTCAAATAAAACTTTGGGAGAAAAATCAAACCGTAATGATTGAAATTAGTTCATATGGGAGCCTAATACCAAACGAAGACAAGAACAATATTTTTCTAAAAGGATATCGTTCAAGCGTAAATAAATTAAGAATAGACGGTACAGGTATGGGATTGTTTAACGCAAAAAAATTAATAGATAAATTTGGTGGAAGTATAGAATTGACTGCAAAACAAGCAAATTCAGAAGATAATAATTTAACACTTGGTTGGAACATTTTTACACTAACATTTAACAACACATACAATGCTGATAAGAATGCCTTTGCCTAACAGCATCTGCCCAAAAGTGGCGGTGCAGTGCTAGCCTAAATTTTTGTTAACGGTATTTTTTGATGATTAAAAAACAAACTTAGTATTTTGCCCCTCAAAAAAAAATGAAAACTACGTATTTATACTGTTTTTTACTAAAATTGAATGACTTACCTTGTGCCCTGATTTTGGAGAGGATTTCATTAACTAAAAATAAATTTAGCCAGTAGGTTATAAGCAATTAATGTTGTCTTAACGATAGCACAAATGCTAAACAAAAAAGCTGATAATTTGAATTTTATGGAAGTAATTGAAAATTCAATAAAATGATTTATGCTCAATAATATAAACTATGGCAAAATACTATAATCCATTTAAACCTAACTATCCTATTTATGATGAATTGTTTACAGGGCGATTAACAGAAATAAAAATAATAAACTCTGCTTTCAAACAATTAGCAGAAAAAAATCCTGTCAATCTGCTTTTTACTGGAGAAAGAGGAATTGGTAAATCTTCCTTACTTTTGGTTTCAAAACACCTTGCAACTGGAAATGTAAATTTACCTGGCGAAAAAAATCACAATTTTATAACAATAAATTTAAGTCTCAATACCAATACAACTCTGATTGATTTCATAGTTCGATTTAAAAAGGCTCTTGACCGTGAATTGTTTAAAATTGATAGAACAAAAAAGGTCTTAGGTACAATTTGGGGGTTTGTTGAAAGACTCCAAGTCGCTGGAGTAAAATTAAATAAAGATGAAAAGGGAAGTCTTGAAGAAATTACAGATGATTTTACATATTCTTTAATAGAAACTATCGAAAAAATAAAAGCAGATTCAACTGATAAGGATGGAATAGTTCTTATTATTGATGAAGCTGATACTGGTAGTAAAGATTTGGGACTCGGTTCATTTTTAAAGAATTTAACTGAAGGTCTTACTGCGGAAAGTTGTCATAGTTTTATGATAATAATGTGCGGCCCGCCTCAAACTTCTGAAATACTAAGAAAAAGCCACGAATCGTCACATCGCTTGTTTGAGGAACATGAACTTGGACCACTTCTGCCAAACGAATCTTTAATTATTTTACCCAGTTAGTTGGCAGTACATTTGAATCAGAGTTAAAATTCATTAAAAATTAATATGAAAAATATGATACTAATTTCAACCTTATTTGCTCTTTTTAACGCGTGTGACAAACCAGATGAACAAACCATTGAGGGTGTTTGGGCATTAACCGCCACGGAATTATACAAGGACAAAATTTTGACGGGTAGCACTGTTGAAGATGAAATTTCAACTTTTTATGAATTCAGAGAAAAGTTTTCCTGCCAAACCATTGACAACAAGTTAATTATTCGTTCAGATGGGGAAGAACACGTGTATAACTACGACCATTTTGCACACGAAAAAAGACTTGTTTTAAATGATGGAAGTTGTTTTATAATCGAAGAATTGACCAGTTCACGATTGGTTTTGTACAAAGAATATACGCCATACCGATCTCGCTACACCTTTTATAAAGTCGAGTGATTTTCGTTAACCCAGGGAAAGGTCGGCTAGGTGGTCGGCCTTTCTTTTTTTGTAAAATGTGCTGGTAAAGTGGGGGTGTGCTAAAATTTATTGACGGTCGACTTGCCCAATTCGTGACAATTAATTTAACTTTAGCCAAACTAGTTGATTATGGGCAAAGTGTTTTTTTGTGTATTTTTTTTGACATTTCATGCGTTTTCGCAAGAAAATGAACCTTATCTCTCCAACCAAACCTATACATTTGAGGGGGCGATTGCGGCCTATAAAGCGTTGGCGGCGGAAAATCCCAAAACGAGTCGTTATTTAGAAATGGGGTCGTCGGATTACGGTTTGCCGATGCCGCTTTTTATCATGAATAGTTCGGGTGATTTCAGCAAAAAGAGCTTGCAAAGTAAGCCTGTTATTTTAATCAATAATGCGATTCATGCCGGCGAACCGTGTGGGGTGGATGCTTGTATCAAACTTTCGAAAGAGCTCTTAAAAGCGCCCGGTTTATTGCCCAAAAATTGTGTGATCGCCATTATTCCAATTTACAACATCGGAGGAGCACACAACCGAAATTGTTGCAGCCGTGCCAATCAGAACGGTCCAGAAGAATATGGGTTTAGAGGCAATGCCAAAAATTTGGATTTAAACCGCGATTTTATTAAGGCTGACAGTAAAAATTCCTTGGCATTTTATGCGATTTTTCATTATTTAAAACCGGCAATTTTTGTGGATACGCATACGTCCAACGGGGCAGATTATCAGCATACAATGACCCTAATTACGAGTCAGTTGAACAAAATGAACCCAACTTTGGCAAGTTTTACAAAAAACAAACTAAACCCTTTTCTGTTTGATGCAATGAAAAAAGGAGGTTATCCGATGGTGCCGTATATGAATACTAAAACCGAAATTCCGGATGATGGGATTGTGGATTATTTGGAGACACCACGCTATTCGACAGGCTACACAAATCTTTTTCAGACGATTGGTTTTGTGACCGAAGCGCACATGTTAAAACCTTTTCCGGCTAGGGTAGAGGCGACCTACACCTTTTTAAAGAAATTAATCGAGTTCACCGACCAACATCACGAAGAAATTTTGGCAAATCGGCTCAAGGCGATGAAAGAAGATGAAGCCTTGGAAAAAGTGTCGTTAAATTGGGTGTTGGATACCAATGTCTACGATACCATTCCTTTTTTAGGCTATGCCGCTCGCTATAAAAAAAGTGAGGTGACAGGGATTGATCGGTTGTATTACGACCAAACTTCGCCTTATTCGAACTATATAAAATACTACAATACTTATTTGCCTGTTGATGAGGTAAAGACACCACATTATTACATCATCCCACAGCAATGGGAAAGTGTGGTGCGTTTGTTGCGGATGAATGAGGTGCCAGTGTATGCCCTAAACGCCCCAACCAATTTGTCGGTAGAAGGGTATGAAATTCTGACCTACGAGACCACCAAATCGGCTTATGAGGGGCATTATTTACATTCAAACATCAAGGTTAAATCGCATCAAAAAATCTTGCCTTACCGAAAAGGAGATTTTGTGGTGCCGGTGAGAAATACGAAACTTCGTTTTATTGTTGAAACTCTAGAACCACATGCTGTGGACAGCTATTTTGCTTGGAATTTTTTCGACGCTACCTTGCAACAAAAAGAATGGTTTTCGGCATACGTTTTTGAAGATGAAGCGGCAGAAATGTTAAAAAACGATCCTGCCCTAAAAGCCGAGTTCGAACAAAAACGCGCCAATGAACCAGAATTTGCAGCCAGCGATTTTGCACAACTTTATTTTTTGTACAAACGCTCTCCGAATTACGAACCTTCGGTAAATCTTTATCCCATTACCCGTTTGATGACGCCGCTGGATCAGTCGCTTCTTGCGCCGGCGCAGTAACTTGTTTTTTTGCAGGGACTTTATAGAACATGATTAGAAGCACAGGAAGCAGGAACAAATCCGCCAACAGTGCAAAAAACAAGGTTAAACTGATAAGTACACCTACATAAAAAGTCCCTAAGAAATCAGAGAAGATGAGTAATAAAAATCCTGAGCACAAAATTAACGTAGTTAAAATAATGGCCTTTCCGGTGGAGATGTAGGTGCGTTTGATGGCATAAAGTAAACTTTGTCCTTTGTTTAATTCAAACCTTAATTTACTCATAAAATGGATGGTATCATCTACCGCAATTCCAAATGAAATGGTAAAGATAATGGCGGTTGACACCTTTAATTGAATCCCGAAGAAGCCTAAAATGGCAGCGAGCATAATCAACGGAATTACATTAGGCACCAATGCGATTAACATGATTTTGAAAGAACGGTACAAAAAGCCCATCAATAAGGCGATAATTAAGACCGCTAGAAATAATCCTTGGGTTAAATTTGCGGACAAACTTCCCATATTTCGGTCCAATAAATGTCCTGTACCCGTTAAACGGTACGAAATTAAATTGGTGTCCAATTCTGTCTTGAAAAATTCGTCAAAACGGTCATTTTTTTCATTGGTAGCATAACGCCCAATATCCCCTGACGAGCTTGAAAAACGGGCAAAAGTCTTGGTCGAATCCACAAATAAGTTCAACAATCCATTTCGATCAAATTTCTCAAATTGTCGGATAAACGAAGCAGCGTCTGTTTCATCAGGAAAAGTATAATATTCAGGAATTCCGCCATGCTCGGTTCGGTTGGAAATTTTTAAGATTTGAATGACCGAGGCACATTGTTTTAATTCATAATCCGTCAATAAAAAGCTATCCACCTTACTTAGTTCTGTCAACACATCATAATCATAAATTGATTTTGATTTATCTTTTAATTCGATGGACATTTCAAAGGGTTTTAACCCCATAAACTCTTCGTCGAAATATTTATAATCTTGACGTAAGGAGCTCGATTCTTTTAAATCTTCGAGCAAAAAATAATCGCTTTGAACTTTTAAGGTGCCGATAACACCCACAATCGTGATAACGACCGAAACGAGCGCGATTTTTTTGTAATGGCGGAAAATCCAACCCAAGCTTTTGTGTAAATATGGATACCACGAACGTTCATGCGAAGTAGATTTGATACTTTTTGGTGGGTTAGTCAAGATTAAAATAGCAGGTAACATGGTGTAGGCCAAAAAGAAGGCAATCATAACGCCTAAAGCGGTATATAAACCAAAATCCACCACAGGACCCATGTTCACGGTCATCAAGGTTGCAAAACCAACGGCGGTCGTGAAGGAAGTTAAAAAGGTCGCAAATCCAACTTCTTTGTAAGCAATTCTAACGGCATCAATGCGCTCGCGTCCCATTCGCAATTCATCGAAATAACGAGAAATCAAATGGATGACGTCCGACATGGCTACCACAAAGATGATGGAAGGAAGTGTGGTTAGCACTAAATTTATCGGTTGTCCAACACTGGACATAAAACCAACGGTCCACAACATGGAGGTAGAAACGATGGCCAAAGGAACTAAAACACCCCACAAAGAGCGATAAATAAACCACAAAAATGCGATGATCAAAATAAACGACAAGCCAATAAAAAACAAGGTTTCGTATTGCATCACATCAATATAATAGCCCAAACCAATGGCGCGCCCTGCATATTTATAACCATCAAAGGCGTACTTATCTAATATGTTAGTGAGGTTTTCTTTCAAAATATCACAATTCGCCTTGGACATGTAAGGCGTATGTTTGATATACACCATCAAGGCTTTGGCATCGCTTCGAATAAAAAGTCCACTTAATTCGGGCCGTTGATAAATGCGTACAGAATCAGCTGCATATTTTGAAGGGTCGGCAATATTGATGTAAGGACGTTTGAAAACGGTAGGAGATAGGGGCGTTTTTACAAAATCTTCCATATTAGAAAGCGATTGAATATTCTCTACCATCGAATCCTTGGAAAGTTCTTCAATAAAAAGGTTGGTCTTTTCTAAGAAAGCTTGGTCAAAAACACCCGCTTCATTTTCTAAAGCGACAAAAACAAAGTCGTTGTCTGTTTCGAACCGTTGGCGATGCGCAGTTAGAAATTTAGTTTCTTCATCTTCGGCAAAAAAGGCTTCAAAATCATAGTCAAAACCAATTTTTGGAATCTGAAAAAGGAAAAATATAGAGACAAGTGTTAACCCAATTAACACTAAACGAGAATTTTTTTTTATTCTAACCAACCCTTTTGTATTATAATTCGTAATCAATTCGTAGATTTGAACTATCAAATCATATTTTTGACAAATTTAAAACGAAATAAATGAAAACACCTTTACTTTTAATGGGAATTTGCGCTGGGTTCGCATCTTTTGCACAAACGATTGAATTAGAAGACACTATCTCTACTGGCGATAACATGATGTATTATGTCCTTGACAGTAATGCAACGTCTTACGCGGCGATTACAGGAGCTGGCGTAGTTTGGGATTACAACGCTGTAGGAGCTTACGGTTTACCTGCAAATACAAATAACGTAATTGACAAAGCGGACAGTGATTTCGCAAGTTTCTTTCCTTTAGCTGATTATGCTGAAAACTTTGAAAACAGTGTCAATACATTTTTCACAAATGATGCTGCGGGCAACCAAGTAATCGTTCACGGTTTCGTATTTCAAGAAATCGGAAGTGATTTTGTCATTGCTTATGATACTGATCCATTGATCTCTTTTAAGTTTCCTATGGATTTAGGAGATACCTATACAGATCCAATTTCAGGGACAGCAACCGTTCCTTTGGCTGGTGATATTGCGATTGATGGGGAAGCTACGGTAACAGCAGATGGAACAGGTTCTTTAAAAATTGCTGGAAACACTTACGAAAATGTAATCCGTGTTCACACGATTGAAGTTTCTGAAGGGGTAATTTTAGGTTCTCCTGCAATTATTACTCGTGACAGCTATGTTTATTTTGACATTGACAACTTCAACATGCCAATCTTTATTCACGCGAAAGTTTTAGCTGAATTAGGTGCTGGTGGTGATTTTGGTTTTACAGCTGTTTATTCAAAAGATGAGGTAACTACATTTGTTGGAACAGAAGAAGAAGTTGCTCCAAAAGTAACGTTTAACTTATTCCCTAATCCAGTTACTGGAAATACAGCAGTGGTAACTTCACCAGAAGGAACAACTTCATTAACTATTTTAAACACAGTTGGACAAGCGGTTGTTACAATTAACTCACCTGCATCAACTGAGCAAGTAGATGTTTCTAAATTATCAAATGGTGTTTACTTTATTCAAGCGGTATCTAACGGCGTGACTAAAACACAAAAATTTGTAGTGAAATAAGAAAAATTCATTGAATTTGAACGCCCAACTTGGTCAAACAGGTTGGGCGTTTTTTTTACCTCCTTCCACAAGGCATTAAAACGAACGAACAGAAACCAAGAAGACGGGTCGATTTTTTTAGTTTACGCTGTATTCCCCAAAAAATATTTACTTTTGACGACGTGAGAGAAGAAGTTATTAAAGCAGCAGAAGTCATTAGGAATGGTGGAGTGATTCTTTATCCAACAGATACGATTTGGGGATTGGGATGTGATCCTGCCAATGAAAAGGCGGTGGAAAAGCTGATCGCCATTAAAAAAAGAGATGGCTCAAAAAATTTAATCGTTTTGGTCAATAACGAAGCCTTGTTGCAACGGTATGTAAAAATGATTCCAGAGGTTTGTTACGATTTGATTGATTTTTCTGATCGTCCACTGACGATTGTGTACCCAAAGGGTCAGTACGTAGCGCCCCAAGTTTTGGCTGAAGATCAAAGTATTGGAGTGCGCGTTACTTCCGACACGTTTTGTTCAGAATTAATGCGCCAAGCGAAATGCGGCTTGGTTTCGACGTCTGCGAATATTTCAAATCAACCTTATCTGAATAGTTTGGAGGAGATTGACCCAGAAATAAAAAACAACGTCGATTATATTGTTAATCTTCCCTTGCCAAATCCCAACGGGAAACCCTCACAAATAATTAAAATTGGTGAAAATGGCGAAGTCACCATAATTCGAAAGTAAGTTGAATCTAAAAGAAAATATAAGCCATCGCGTTTTTACTGCCGTTCGTGAAGTTACAGCCGAAAATGGCGTTTCCGCATTTGTAATTGGTGGATTTGTGCGAGATCTTTTGCTCAAACGTCCATCAAAGGATATTGATATTGTGGTTTTGGGAAATGGCTTGGAAATGGCTGAAGCAGTCGCTAATAAATTAAATGTCAAAAAGGTAGCGTATTACAAAAATTTTGGAACCGCGGCTTTTATGTGTGACGATTTAGAGATCGAATTTGTCGGCGCTCGAAAAGAATCGTACGAACGTAATTCACGGAAACCGATTGTCGAAAATGGAAGTTTAGAAGATGACCAAAACCGACGCGATTTTACCATTAATGCACTCGCAATTAGTTTAAATAGAAGTTCGTTTGGCGAAGTAATTGATCCTTTTGATGGGTTGACAGATCTCAAGAATAAACTAATCAGAACTCCTTTAATTCCTGAAACAACTTATTCGGACGATCCCTTGCGAATGCTCCGCGCGATTCGATTTTCGACTCAATTAGGGTTTAAAATTGAGCCAAATTCGTTCAACGCCATTAAAGCAAATGTTCACCGCTTGGAAATTATTTCACAAGAGCGGATTACGGACGAGTTAAACAAAATTATCCTTTCCAATAAACCATCAATAGGATTTACACAGCTCTTTGACAGTGGTTTATTGCATGTCTTTTTTCCAGAAATGACCGCTTTGCATGGGGTAGAATACATCGATAATAAAGGGCATAAAGACAATTTTTACCATACCCTCGAGGTGTTAGACAATATCTGCGAAAACACCAACGATCTTTGGTTGCGTTGGTCGGCCATTTTGCATGACATTGCCAAGCCAAAAACCAAACGTTTTCACCCATCAGCAGGTTGGACCTTTCATGGGCACGAAGAAGTAGGAGCAAGGATGACAGAAAGCATCTTTCAACGACTTAAATTACCCTTGGATGCAAAAATGAAATACGTACAAAAATTGGTACGACTTCACCTTCGTCCAATTGCCTTAGTGAATGGAACGGTAACAGATACCGCAGTGCGCCGTTTATTATTTGAGGCCAGCTATGACATCGATGATTTAATGACCTTGTGTAATGCCGACATCACCTCAAAAAATGAAATGAAGGTGCAGAAGTACCGTCGGAATTTTGAAAATGTACGCCGAAAATTGAAGGCAGTGGAAGAGAAGGACAATATCCGCAATTTTCAACCACCTATTTCAGGCCAAGAAATTATGCAAATTTTTAAAATGGAACCTTGTAAACAAGTGGGAATTTTAAAAAATGAAATCAAAGAAGCCATTTTGGAAGGAAAAATCAGGAATGATTACAATGAAGCCTATCATTTTATGCTCACCTACGCAAAAGGAATTGGATTAGTACCTCCAAAAAAATAGGAAGTTAACAGGTCTCAACTTTTGACTGTGGAAAACTTCGCAAGTCCCTTTTTTTAGCAACGCTTCAAAGCCTTAACTTAGCTCATTAAGAAACATATCCCCGCAGTATGATAGGAAGACTCATAAAAAAAAGATTAGACACGAATAAACTAGCCAACGTTTTTGTGAACTCATTGCTTGAGATTACAGAAAATGGGTTTAGTGATGTGAGTGCAATGATTCTTGATGACAATGCATTTATTACTACCCCCGAAATTCCTGAAAGTGCTCAAGATAAATTTCTGTTAGTGGTGATTGTTGGAAATTTGCGGTATTTAGACAATCATTTTGAAGTTTCAGAAGCAAAAGAAATTCGGTCTCAAATAGTTCGCAAATTTGCAGCGATCTACGATATTCAAGAAAAAGATTTCGAAAAGGCAATTCAAGAATACGACCAATTCATTAACCGGGTTAACCATCCATCAAAAAACACCTTGTATGGGATGTCAAAGGCCGTTTTTTACAAGTTTCAATTAAACGAATATCAAGAAACTTATTTCAAAAACATGCTTACCCCTAATCCACTTTTCTTAAAACGAATGGATGAAATCATGATCAACTTTTTGTGGGATTGGGATGCGTTTTTTAGAAAACACAAAATGCACTTTGATTAGCAAATAAATTAAATCGTGGCAGCCAAACAGTCTTTAAAATAATTCATCATTTGGATTTTTTTTATGACTTGGCGCCCCGCTGTTCCGCTGCGCTCCACAGCGCCGGGCTGTCGCTACAAGTCCTCTACCGTACGTGCGGTATGCGGGCTTTTCACTCCCATCCCTGGTCGGAAATTTAGGTTAAAATTAAAGCCGCACCTGCTGTATCAAATCATTGATGGTCGATTGGGTGAAACAACTCAATTCCACCAATTTTCGCTATGGTAAATTTCAAAGCGTTTAATTAAAATAGGGGTGCCTGATCGGTTCCATAAATTAATGGTCAGTTGGTCGGTGTTTTTGATGAAATTTGGAATTTCAAAAGCGAAATAGCCCGTTTTGGTTGGTGAAGTTTGAATCATTTCTTCCAAATCATGACCCATCCAAAGCGGCGCATCTTGTGACATTACTTCGGCACCATTTCGTTTGGCGGTAAATGCAACGGTTAATTGTCCTAAACTATCCATTAAAGCTTCAACCACTACCTTTACATACCCATGTTCAAGTTTTGGCAAATCAGGTTTGGTAAAGGTAAAACTTGGGCCATAAATGTTTAGGGAATCTAATTGGTAGCCATTTGTTGAATTCGTGTTTTTAACCAATAAATTGGGTTCATAGGTCCATTTCCCTATGCCATTTTCGTTAAAACTTGCAGCTAAAGTGGAGGTTGGTTGTGGCAAGGTGCTTGCGTCTTTCCCAAATAAAAACACAGCGGCATTATTGTATTGTTCATAATCAATAATGGTGGGGTAAAATTCTTTCACCGTTTCAAAAACCTGCACCAAGGTTAACCGCGATGAAAATCCTAAAATACAATAGTCTTCAGTTCGTTGCATTAAATCTCGCCTGAGCTGAATGTCGCTGTCAAATTCCAAGGTGCTCCAATCAAAATCAATCGAATCGCCACCCCAAGCTGGGGCGTAAAAATTCATGTAATTCGGATTGTTCAAATTATAAACCGTGTATACATTTTCTTCCCCGTATTTTTTTGTCCACTCATTTATTTTAAGGCCAGGTTCTTTAAACAATTCAAAATGAGAATTTCCAAATAAATCTTTTTCAAAAATCGTCGAAAAGGCTAGCACGGCCATGAGTCCAACAAGCAAATAGTTATACTTGGTTAATCGCACCAATAAAGTTGAAATTAACAATAAAAAGTAGGGTAGGGCAAAAAGCATCACCGGAAATTTCAACACGGGCGTGGACCAATAGGAAAAAATAAATCCAATTATAAAAATCCCAAAAAACCACCCAGCTACCAACAACAAATAACGCCTTTTAAAATGATTTCGCGCAAAAAACAGGGCCAAAATCACCATTATTAGGACAGAAATCGTCACTAACCACGATGAATTAAACGCGTGAAAAAGAAATTGAAACAACCAATCCCACGTTGGGCGTTCTAACCATTGTAATCCCCCCACTGATAAATGATATTTTGTAATTTCAAGGTGGGGCAAAAACAAACAAATCCCAATCATTCCTGCCAAAATATACGCTTTCCAATTTTGGGCATTTAAAAATATCAACCCAGTTATGCCAATAAACCCTACAAAAAGAAAAAGAAAATAATGAGTATACATTCCCGCCGCAAAGGCAAGACCCAGAAAAATAGCATTTTTGTACCGTCCTTCCGACTCAAAAAGCACCTTCGCATAAAAATAGGCAACGGTTAATGAAATTAATAAACCCAAACTATAAGGCCTGGCAAATTCGGCGTTCAAAATCGGAAAATACAGAAAAGTCAAAAAACCTGCCGCCACCAATCCAACGTTTCGGTTAAACCAATCTTTTCCAATTAAAAACAGTAGAAAAATTGAAAAAGTACCTCCCAAAACAAATGGAAAACGCATGGCTATTTCACTGGTACCCGCCACACTTGCCCAGGCTTTCATAAAAACCTGAATGCCTGCTGGATGCATGTCACCTTGTTTTACACCTAGTTCAATTAAATCGGAAAAATTCGTGTACCGCAAGCGACTAATCGCACTCAGTTCGTCGTTTGAATAAGAATGGGTAAAAGAAATGGTAAACCGCAAGACAAAACCCAATACCACCAGCACTAAAATGTCGATATTGTGTTTTACCCACGTCATTTATTCCATCATCCGTTGCCGCGCAATCTCGTATAACATAATTCCTGCCGAAACAGAAACATTCAAGGAATCAATTGTGCCAGACATTGGAATTTTTGCTTTAATATCGGCATCTGCCAAAATTTTCATGCTAATTCCATCCTCTTCCGATCCCATTACCAAGGCCAAAGGCACTGTAAAATCTGCGTCAAATAATAGTCGATCCGATTTCTCTGTACTTGCTGCAATTTGAACTCCACTTTCTTTCAAAAAGTGAATAGTTGAATGTAAATCCTCCACCTTACACACCGGAATTTTATTCAATGCACCTGCCGATGTTTTAATGGCATCTGCCGTTACGGAAACACTGTCTTTATTAGGAATAATAATGGCATGAACCCCAATACATTCTGCTGTTCGGGCAATAGCACCAAAATTTCTGACATCCGTTACGCGGTCTAAAATCAAAAACAACGGAACTTCGCCATCTTCATACAACTTATTTAAAATGGGTTCAATATCGTGATAACGAATCGGTGAAACCTGAGCAACCACCCCTTGGTGATTTTTACGGGTCATCCGATCCAATTTATAGATCGGTACAAATTGTAAATTATACTTTTTATTTGCAAGTTCCTCCTTTAATTCCTTAAAGAGTTCCTTTTGCATTCCTCGTTGAATCAATATCTTATTAATCGGACGTTCAGCACGAATTGCTTCGATTACTGCCCTCACCCCAAAGATGATATCTTCTTCATCTTCAAATTGCTCTTTTTTACTATACATACTGCAAAACTAATCAATCCCTTAATTTTTCACGAATAAACATCTCGTTTTATTCTTCTTGTCAAAAATAAATACGCAATTCCAACCACACACAAGGCCGCACACGCAAGGTATAATTGTAAGAAATTGGCATAATTATTTCCATAAACAATCCAGCACATATAAGCACCAGCAGCAAATCCAAGCTCTAACGCCACAAACATCGTTGACATTCCTCGCCCTTTAAATGCGGGATTTGACAAGTCGGCGGTCCACGCAAAAAGAACGGGTGAACAAATACTCGCCGCCACCCCATACACAATCGAACTAAATAAAAACTGAGCAACTGTGGTGGAGGTTCCCGTAATCACTACCCCTGCAATCATTAACCCTAAACCAATGTATAAATTTCTCCTCGCACCTAATCGGTCATACAAACGTCCCGCTAAAAATCGGGTAATTACCATAAAAATGACATTGACCAAATAAAACATCCCCTTGTTCTTAATTCCTAAATAATCACTCATGTCCGGCACAGTCACTAAATAAACACCTGAAATCATGGCTGTAATAAACATAATTAACGAAGGTTGAACAACCTCTGGGGCAAAAATTTCGCTCCATTTGGGAACAATTTTTTGAATTTTACTTAGCCCTTTCACTAAATCACCATTTTCGTGATATTCTTGTTTGGCCATCCAAATGCTTTTATCTTCTTTCACTAGGAGCAGCAAGAAAAATGAACCAACCCCCATCAAGGCAGCTGTCATAAATAATCCTTCAACACCAAGCGCAGTGGTAATAGGACTGCCAATGGCTTGTCCCGCGCTAAATCCGATACTTACCGTGATTCCAAAAAGTCCCATTGCTTCGCCTCGTTTTCCTTGGGGAACAATATCAGCGATTAAAGCAGTTGCACCCGTTGGGTGAAATCCAGTACTAAATCCATGAAAAAATCGGAGAACTAAAAAACCAGTCACGGTGATGAAATACGGGTAAAGAAAACATATAAGAACACTCACTAAAATCCCAAAATACATTACCGTTTTTCGGCTAATATTGTCGGCAATTTTACCACTAAAAGGACGTGCAAAAGCAGCAGCAATAGTCCATAGCCCTAAAATCATCCATTTGTGATTTGCTCCCCCAAGGTCGGTCAAATATGCATTCATTTCCGGCAAAAGCATGTTAAAACTCATGACAAACACCAACAAATTAAGACAGAGCAACCAAAATGCAGCAGGATAAGCGCGCAATGAGTGAAAATAAGTACTCGCTGAAAACATGGCGCAAAATTACTGCTAATAATTGGATGAACTTAGTGGTAACAAGAAAAACTATTCTTTAAAGCAAAAAAAAGGCGAACATTTCTGCACGCCTTTGTAGTGTTTTATTGTTTTAGAACAATTAATCCTCTAACTCTTCTTCCCCTTGTTTGTTCTCTTTATTTTCTTGTTCTTTTTGTTCAAGTAATTTACGTTGCTCGTCGGTTAAAACAGCTTTAATTGCTGCTTTATGAGCTGCTCTCTTTTGTTTTGCCTCAGCTCGTAGCGCTTCCATTTCTTGTGCGTGTTTTAAATTTAACGCTCCAACTTCTTTTGTTTGTTGCTCAGACAAGGATAATTCCGTTTTCATTCTCTCCGTCCGTTTTGCAGCCCTTTCCTCATTGGTGACATTGGTCCCTTTTTCTCTTTTGTGCGGTGGAGGACCGTCTTGACTGTAAGATGTGTTTCCTAAACCAATCGCTGCAATCAAACCTATCATTAATGCTACTTTTTTCATCTTCTATTTTTTATTGTTTTCTACTCAGACTTACGAATGCTTGATAAGTTTAATGGTGCAGCATATTTTAAGAAATATTTAACATTTAGATTCGTGGAGGTTACGCAAGATAATTCCTTAAAACTGATTAAAATCAGTTGATTTCTTTGCCTCTTTTCCCCAGAATTAAATAACTTTGTCACACTTTGAACTGAAAATTATTTATAGCATGCAACTGTATAATAAATTAAGTGCTGAGGAAAGGGCTGCTTTGATTGACGAAGCTGGTGAAGATCGATTGACGATTTCTTTCTATCAGTACCATCACATTGAAAACACACAAATTTTTCGCAATCATTTATTTTTGAATTGGGACGCTTTGGACGTACTCGGTCGAATTTACGTGGCAAAAGAGGGAATCAATGCACAACTTTCAGTGCGTGCAAAAAAGTTTAATGAGTTTAAAGCGCATTTGGACAGCATAGATTTTTTAAAAGATGTACGCTTAAATATCGCCATAGAACATGACAATAAATCTTTTTTAAAATTAAAGGTGAAGATTCGAAGTAAAATCGTGGCGGATGGTTTAAATGACGATACCTTTGACGTGACCAATATCGGAATCCATCTAAAAGCAAAAGACTTTAACGAAATCATTGAACGAGAAGACACCTTGTTGATCGATATGCGGAATCATTACGAAAGTGAAATTGGTCATTTTAAAAATGCCATGACACCTGACGTGGATACGTTTCGCGATTCGTTGCCGATTATCACTGAAAGTATCAAAGGTCACGAGGAAGATCGGAACATTGTGATGTATTGCACTGGAGGAATTCGTTGTGAAAAAGCGAGTGCTTATTTTAAACACAAAGGATTCAAAAATGTGTATCAATTAGAAGGGGGCATTATTAATTATGCGCGCCAAATTCACGATGAAAATTTAGAAAACAAATTTTTAGGAAAAAATTTTGTCTTTGACGAACGCAAAAGCGAGCGGGTGAGTGAGGTAATCGTATCAAATTGTCACCAATGTGGGGCTCCTGCGGACGAGCATGTAAATTGTGCCAATCAAGCTTGTCACTTGTTATTTATTCAATGTGATGCGTGTAAAGCAAAAATGGATATGTGTTGTTCGGTTGAATGTCAGGAAATTAATGCGTTGCCAGAAGAAACACAAAAAGAATTGCGCAAAGGAATAACGGTAAGTAACAAGATCTTTAAAAAAGGAAGATCGGAAGTTTTGAAATTTAAGAAATAGCCAAGATTTGTAAGTTTAATCAAAGAAACGAACACGGATTTTGGTTTAAAACTTTATATTTGTAAGAGAACAAAACCGAGAATTTGCGGTTAAGAGAATAAGTTAATAATAAGATACCTATAGTATGGACAAATTTGAAAAAGCATTTAACGAAATCATCGAACAAGACGACAAAGTTGAGCCAAGAGATTGGATGCCCGAAAAATATCGAAAAACACTTATTCGTCAAGTTTCGCAGCACGCACATTCTGAGGTGATTGGAATGCAACCAGAAGGAAATTGGTTACTTCGTGCTCCTTCCTTACGCTCAAAACAAGTTTTATTGGCTAAAATTCAGGATGAAGCAGGACACGGCTTATACCTCTACAGTGTTGCTGAAACGTTAGGAATCACACGTGATGAAATGATTGAACAATTGCATAATCAAGAAGCAAAATATTCAAGTATTTTTAATTATCCTACCTTAACATGGGCCGATATGGGTGCGGTTGGTTGGTTGGTAGATGGCGCAGCCATAGTGAACCAAGTTTCTTTGCAACGAACCTCTTATGGTCCTTATTCAAGAGGGATGATTCGGATTTGTAAGGAGGAAAGTTTCCACCAACGTCAAGGATACGAGATTATGGTGCAAATGGCATTTGGTACCCCTGAACAAAAAGAAATGGCGCAAGATGCATTGAACCGTTTTTGGGAACCAGCCTTAATGATGTTTGGTCCACACGACGCTGCGTCTGCTCATTCAAGTGAATCAATGGCGTGGAAAATTAAACGTGAATCAAACGATCATTTAAGACAACGATTTATCGACCGAACTGTTCCGCAAGCGGAATATCTTGGGTTGACGATTCCAGATAAAAATATGAAATTAAATCCAACCACTGGAAGTTACGAGCACAGTCCCTTTAATTGGGATGAGTTTTGGAATGTGGTAAATGGCAATGGCCCTTGTAATCAAGAGCGATTAGACCATCATAAAAAAGTACATAACGACAATGCGTGGGTGCGCGAAGCAGCAGCTGCTTACGCTGCAAAAACAGAAGCAATCGTGGCTTAAAACATAGTTTATGGAAACAGGAGATAAAGTTTGGGAAGTATTTGTTCAGAAAAAAGGTGGACAACCGTTTAAACATGCTGGAAGTTGTCATGGGTATGACAAAAAAATGGCCATCCAAAATGCGCGTGACCTTTACACCCGACGTGGTGAAGGAAGAGCCCTGTGGGTAGTACCAGCCGATGCTATTGTGTCCGTTCCTTTTGACGAAGAAGATGCGTATTTTGATCCAGGGGATGATAAAGTGTATAGACACGCCACCTTTTACAAAATTCCTGATGGGGTAAATTACCTTTAATTCAACTGAGATGAAAATTAGTATTGAAAAAAGTGAAGCGCGTTTTTTGTTGCGTTTGGCGGATACCTCCACCATTCTTGGTCAACGTCTCGCAGAAATGTGTAGCCGAGGACCGATTTTAGAAGAAGATATCGCACTTTCAAATATTTCGCTCGATTTGTTTGGACGAGCTGAAGAATTATACAAACTAATCTGTACGATTGAAAACGCAAGTTATTCGCCAGATGATCTAGTATTTAGACGTAACGAACGTGAATATTTCAACTTAAAATTAGTTGAGCAACCGAACGATGATTTTGCATGGGTAATTGCGCGACAATTTATGCACGATATTTATGCGAAGGCAGTTTTTAGCCAGTTGGTAAATTCAAAAAACAGCGAACTTGCTGGTTTGGCGGCAAAGGTGTCGAAGGAAATAAAGTACAGTTATATTCATTCCAAAGATTGGATGGAACGACTTGGGTTAGGTACCGAAGAAAGTAATACAAGACTTCAACGTGCCGTTGATCATTTGATGAAATACGTGGAAGAAATTTTTACGTTTGATGCCGTTGATCAAGAGAATTTAACGGATTGTGCATTAATTCAGACCACATGGGAAAATGATTTTAACCAAACGTTGGCTGCTTGTAACCTTGTTCGTAAACCAGTAATGCCTTTAACAATGCGTGATTACCGCGATGGATTTCACAGTGAACATTTGGGGACGATGTTGAGTGTTTTGCAATATTTGCCGCGAGCATATCCAGATGCAAAATGGTAAATCCTGAACACACCGCTCAAATTTGGTCGATTTTAGAACAGGTTCCTGATCCTGAAATTCCGGTCATTAATTTGGTTGAACTTGGTGTGATTCGAGAGGTGGAGATTTTAAATGATCAAAACGATTTAAAAATCACCATCACGCCAACTTACACTGGTTGTCCAGCTAAAAAATTATTTGAAGATTTAATTTTGGAAAAACTTCATGAAAATGGGTATACGAAGGTGGAAATCATTTCTAAATTAAATCCGGCTTGGACAACTGAATGGTTATCTGAAAAAACCAAGGAAAAATTGATGAAAGAAGGTATATCGCCTCCAACCATCGGTGATCGAATTGTTCAATGTCCACTTTGTAAATCTGAAAACACTAAAATGGTGAGTGCGTTTGGATCAACTCCTTGCCAATCGCTTTATACCTGCAACGAATGCAAAGAGCCGTTTAATTATTTTAAATGCCATTAATTCCACACGTTTAATTCGATTAACTAAACGGTATTGATAAGTGATGGATAGGGTAGGAATACCGTCAAAATAAGTTCTTAATTTTGGACAGCAAATGCCAATTTATGATACAAACCAAGGTTGATCTTTTTCCAAATAATACCTTTGGAATTCATGCCTATGCCGAACGTTTTGCTGTTTTTAAGACGGAGGATGAATTAAAAACCCTTCTAAAAGATCATCAAGCTACTGAAAGCCAAATTACTATTTTAGGTGGTGGAAGCAATATTTTGTTGACAAAAGATCAAGCCGGTTTAGTCTTAAAAAACGAACTAAAAGGGATAAAAATTGTGGACGAGGACGCTTCATTTGCCTATGTTTGTGCAGCTGGTGGCGAGTCGTGGCATGATTTTGTTTGTTTTGCTATTGAAAATAAATTGGGAGGCATTGAAAATTTGTCCTTGATTCCCGGAAGTGTTGGTGCAGCGCCGATGCAAAATATTGGTGCATACGGAGTAGAAATCAAAGATGTATTTCATTCTCTAGAAGCTTTACATCGCACCGAATTAACCCTGCATACCTTTCATTATGATGACTGTAAATTCGGCTACCGAGAAAGCGTGTTTAAAAACGAATTAAAAGGACAATTTGTAATTACTAGCTTGACCTTGAAACTTTCGAAAGTGCATACCCTCAACACAAGCTATGGTGCCATTGATACGTTTTTAGCTGACAAAGGAATTGAACAACCAACCATTAAAGACGTTAGTGAAGCGGTGATTGCGATTCGACAATCGAAATTACCAGACCCGAAAAAGATCGGAAATTCAGGCAGTTTTTTTAAAAATCCGGTCATTTCTTTGTCCCAATTTAAAAGCTTACAGCAAAAATTTCCGACCATTGCCCATTATTTAAATGCGGATGAAACAGTAAAACTTGCGGCAGGTTGGTTGATTGAAACAGCAGGATGGAAAGGCAAAACAATTGGGAATTATGGGGTTCACAAAAATCAAGCCTTGGTACTGGTTAATTACGGAGGCGCAACGGGTAAAGAAATTTACGACCTTTCCGAAGCCATTTTGCAAAGTGTTAAAAGCATGTTTGGAATTGAGTTGGAACGCGAGGTGAATATTTTGTAAAACAGCTCAAAAAAGCACATTTAATTTCTGAAAATACACCCCTTTTGTCAAAACAGGGACTATTTACATGGCGACAATTATTTGGTATTTATTTGAACTTTTTACTTGTTAAATAATTTTAAATCATTGTTTTGTGTTTTATACAAGATAGAGTATTTTTCTCCAAATTAGTCCAGAAATCGGTTTTGCTGAGTGGCTAACTTTTCTACCTTGTGGGTGGGATTATTTTTTCCATATTATTATCAAAAAATTCCTAACCAATATGAAAACTAAACTGTTAATTATTTCCATTTTGAGCTTATCGCTCTTATTTACCAGGTGTGGTTTTACTGACTAACCAACCGAACAATTAACTGATTCATTACAACATGACACATCCAACTGTGATGTTGAGTATGCTTGGTTTAATCAATCAACCATTCTTCCTCTGGCATAAGGCCTAAAAAGTGCTTTTGGCTGTTCATCTAAGATCAATTGCTTATTTCACCAATGGTCTTGGCAAAAATCGCTTTACGGTTAGAGATAGACTAGAAGCGTAAATTACCGTCCTTGTTTCCATTTTTGCGCTATTTTGTGGGCTTAATAATGATTTGTTAATGTTTATGAAAGCCAATTTTTGAAGGGATGGTTGGTAAGATTTGCATTGTAATATATTGGTTCTGAGGTTACTTCTTTGCCAACCCAAGGAGGCAATTCAAACCTTTCGTCTTCTCTATTTAGTTCGATTTCAGCCACCAATAATCCAACATTATCCGCTAAAAATTCATCCACTTCCCAGATTTTGCCTTTAAAATTTAGGGTGTATCGGATTTTAGAAAGTTCTGAACTGGCAAAATTGTCAAGTAATTCGGTTGCTTCTTTGAGTGGAATTTCATATTCATATTCGGCCCTAGTTGCCCCAATGCTGATTCCTTTGATGGTTAAAAATCCTTGTGTTGGGGTTTGTCTCACCCGAATGGTTTTATGTTGATCTGTCAACAAATACCCTTGCCGATATAGTTCGCCCACTGGTTTTACTTGTTGATTCCATTGTTTTTGGTCAACTAAAAATTTTCGTTCGATTTCTTGTGCCATGATAATTTTCTCCTTTTCAAAATTTCAAAACTATAAATTTATCCAAATTTATTTGGAATTAACTGGTAGATGCTAATTCCATCATGGTTCTATTTATTTTTTCAATTTTCTTTTGCTCCTATCAACTCCAATATGGTAATTGGAGGGAGGGACGCTTCTACCAAATCATATTCGCCCTCGCAGCAAGGGAAAGAGGTGGTTTCCCAATTCCAATAAATTTATGCTCGCAAAAAAGAAGATCGACTGGTTACGCGATTTTATCGAATGATGGTTACGAGCCCTTCTTCGTAAAATCTTTTATCGTTGGTAGGGTCACCAAATTCAAGTTTCCAAATATAAGCGCCATCGGCAACAATTCCTTTATCTCCGTAAGTTCCGTTCCAACCTTTGCTAGCATCATAAGTTTCAAAAACCAATTCACCCCAACGATTAAAAATGGTCAAATGAAAATCATACGGATCAAATCCTGAAACAAAAACTGGTTGGAAAGTTTCATTAAAATTATCCCCATCTGGTGTAAATGTGTTTGGAATATAATAGATTAACAACTCCTTCATTTTCACCAATTGCGAGATTTTATCTTCGCATCCATAACTGTTTGTCGCCGTTAATTCGACTAAATAACCCGCTTCGTTAATACCTGAGTAGGTATGTGTCGGATTTTCTTCTTCAGACAGGGCCGAGCCATCGCCAAAATCCCATGTATATGAATCGGCATAAAGCGAATTATTTTCAAATTGCGCGGCAGGAATTCCTTGCGTTACATCCAACGTTACAAATGAAAACGCTGCCACTGGTTGAGGAACAACGGTGATATAATCTGTAATCATCGTGGTGCTTTCGCATCCAGCGGCTGAGGTCACGGTTAAGGTTACATCAAAAAGGCCTTCGGTAGAATACGTGTGTGATGGATTTGCAATTGAACTTGTACCCCCATCGCCAAACGACCAATCATAAGTGAGTCCAGGCGCAGCTGGGTCAAAGTTTACCGTGTGCGGAATACATCCTGCCAAAACGTCCCCTACAAAGTTGGAATTTGGAAATGGATCGACGTTAACCGTTACGTTATCCGTGTTTACACAACCATTCGCATCGGTACCAGTCACGGTATATCCAGCAGTGGCCATTGGTGAGAAAGTAATTCCATTGACAACACCACCTGTCCACGCATAAGCGCCACCAACACCCGCACCTGATGCTGTAAGGGTTACGTCATCTCCAGCACAAATAGTTTGGTCTGGTCCTGCGTTGATAACTGGCAAACTATTCACTGTAATTGCTACAGTAAATGGACAATCGGTATCCACATCACTTGTTGCGGTATACGTTAATGTTCCTGCCGCCGCTGGGGTAAAAGGAACACCATTGACAACACCAAGGTTCCAAACAATGGTTCCTCCAGAAATGGAAGTCGCTTCGAGTGTCAGGTCTTCTCCCAAGCAAACTTCTGTATCGGAAATAACAGTTACTAAATCATCTTCACAATCCGAAGATTGGTCTGTAGGAATCGAAATATGAACCGCATGACGCGTATCATCATCGCCCAATGAAGGATCGAGTCGAATAGTATTTAAACCCACCACTAAATCATACGTAACAGCATGCCATCCACCATCCCAAGGAATTGGAACAGAAACTGACACCCCATTTACCAATAAATTCTCAGTCACACCTGCCGCGGCTCCCAAAGGGCCATCACCAGCGGCACTTGTTCCAAATCCACCAAAATAAACGGTTAACACTTCGGCGGTTGCCATGGTAAAGGTTGTTTCAACAATCTCACCAGAACCTCCGTAAGACATAGCGGATAGAAAAGTTGTCACTCCTGGAGTCGGTTCAGGAACAGGGGAAATTGGTCCCAAAGGGCCATAATGCGGATACGAAATCCAATCGGTTAAACTTGAAATATCAGGCGAATCAACGATGATGGTCCAACCAGCTGGTGCACATCCAACGCATGGAGCGCCCGTTGTTGGGTATGGAAATGTCCACCCTTGTGCTTGAGTTGTATTGGTGAAAATTGCGCCCGATAAAAGTAGAGAAAGCGCAAGTTTATGCAGTAGATTTTTCATTGTATAGCGAACTATTTATTTTCAGACGTTCATTTTTGATGCAAGTTGCTTTATTTAAGAGTGAAATAAGCACAATGTGCCAAACAAACCCCCTCGTTTTATTCAATTTTTTGCAAAGATAGGTTTTTATTTTACGGATTTTAATGGTTTGATTGACCATTCATCACAAGGCTGGTTGACATTTTTTTAAAAACACTATCTTTAGGGCTCAATTAAAACGATTTATGCGGTTATTATTTTTTGCCATTACTTTGAATTTCGCACTTGTAAGTGCTGCCATGTCCGATTCATTATTTCTTCGGAAGATCTATGACATTGCCCTAGAACAAGGACATTCTCACGAAAATTTACGATCATTGTGCAAGGACATCGGGGCGCGAATTACAGGCTCGGCCGAAGCAAAAATGGCGATAGAGTGGGGCAAAAACTTGATGGAATCGTATGGTTTTGAAAAGGTTTATTTGCAGGAAATTACGGTTCCTCATTGGGAGCGAGGAACCACCGAAGCTGGTTGGTTAATTGATGCTGCTGGAAAGGTGGACAAATTATCGATCTTGGCCTTGGGTGGATCGGTAGGAACAAACGGTTTAATTGGTGGCGAAGTGTTGATGGTGAATTCGATTGACGAATTAAACAAACTAACGTCGGCCTCGGTAGCGGGAAAAATCATCTTTTTCAATCGACCATTTGATCAAAAAATGATTCACACGTTTCAAGCCTATGGCGCCTGTGTTGATCAGCGTTGGGAAGGCACCAATGCCGCATCTCAATTAAAAGCACTTGGGGTGGTAATTCGTTCGATGGCTTCTTCGACGGATGAGCATCCGCATACAGGATCGATGCATTATGATGCTGGGGTGATTCCAATTCCAGGTGCTGCAATTAGTACAATGGATGCGGACAAATTAGAAGCCATGTTGAAAAAAGGCAAAGTGATTTTAAAAATGGAAATGGATTGTCGTTCATATCCAGATGAGGTTTCTTATAATGTGATTGGGGAAGTAAAAGGCAGAAAAGACGATGGAATTATTTCGTTTGGAGGCCATTTAGATTCATGGGACATCGGCGAAGGTGCGCATGACGATGGGGCTGGCATTGTTCAATCGATTGAATGTTTGCGAATTTTGAAGGAAATGGGCTATGTGCCGAACCACACGTTGCGCTGTGTTTTATTTATGAATGAGGAGAACGGAAATTTTGGGGGAAAACAATATGCCTCGCTTGCAGCGGAAAAGAAAGAACGTCATATTTGCGCTATTGAGACGGATCGGGGGGGATTTTTACCCATGGGATTTGATATCGTAGGAACGTCAGAACAACTTGAATTTATTCGCAGTTTCCAAACCTTGTTAAAACCTTACGATTTATTAAAATTTAATCATGGGTATGGAGGAGTGGATATTGGTCCTTTAAAAGATTATTACCCCGAAATGCTTCAATTGGGCATGGTGGTAAATTCGCAACAATATTTTGATTTTCATCACGCCGAGACAGATGTTTTTGAAAATGTAAATAAACGTGAATTGGCTTTAGGTGCTGCCGCAATGACAGCAATTGTTTATTTGTTGGATCAGCGATTGTAGACGAATTCTCACATCAACAAATTCCGAAAGGTTTTAAGCGTTTTCGACCCAACTGGGGTTAAAATGCAGCGCTGGAATAGACATAAATACTCGTCAAAACCAATTCGCCAATAAAAACCCCGATAAACAAATATTTGTAGGGTAATTTCACGATTCCCGCTGCATAACAGACTAAATCAGTTGGTAATAAAGGAAAAAATGCCCATGCAATCACAATCAAGGTTGCTTTTGGACTGCGGAGCCGAGTTTTCCAAGTTTCGAGCGTTTTAGGATGTTTTTTTTCTAAATACTCACTAAACCCCAGCAAATCTGAAAAATAATAAAGTGCCGTGGCAGAAAACATCACCCCCACCATCGAAATCACCAATACAAGAAACAATTGATCGGGAAATAACAGCGCACCGCAAATCACAAAAGGCGTACTCGGAATCAAAAAAAAGCCCCGCACCAGCGTCAGAATAATGTACACCAGCATCATTTCATCACCATACGATTGAATAAATTCCTTGAGGTATTCAGGCGTCGCCACCGCAGGATTCTGAATATAAACGACCATTAAAAAAACAATGAATAAAATCCATAAAAGATAAAATATTCGTTTACCTGTTTTAACCATCGTGTTTTTTTATTCCAAATCTAACTATAAAAAATAGTCCAATCTATTTTATAAATTTAGATATAGTTTCGGTATTCGTTCTTAAAGATAAGGGAATTTCAGTTTTTTTGGAGGGGGTATTATTTTTTTGTGAATCTCCGTAATCTGATGCGCGTATTTTTTCACCATTGATTTATACAGATTTTCTTTTTTCTCGATTGGGTATTTCAACTTCCGAACGATCTGCGTTCTATTGACTAATTTTTTTTCACCACAGATTCACACAGATTTTTTTCTCCCGCAGATTTCGGAGATTCCCGCAGATTTTTAATTTAACTAAAAACCGTGTTAGCGGTGGTAGCGGCATCTTTTGCAAGGGTGGTGGAGGCATCGAAACCACTTTTGCAAAAATACAGCGGACGACGCGACCCAAACCCAGCGCAATTACGAAACGAAGTGCAGTGAATTGTGTTGACGTTTGGGGAACACCCAAATTACCTTTAAAAACTTCAGTAATCAATAAACTGTTATGGTTGCATGCTTTTGAGATGTGCCATAATTTTATCGGCTACGCGGAAGGAGTTTGCATAGATGGTGAAAGTGTGAGGAACACTGCCTCCGGTTGGCATAAAACTTCCATCGGTGATGTACAGGTTGGTGACTTCGTGGGCCTTGCAATTTTTATCCAAAACGCTGGTGGATGGATC
The DNA here is from genome assembly GCA_044361315.1 of Crocinitomix sp. Lineage (GTDB taxonomy): Bacteria > Bacteroidota > Bacteroidia > Flavobacteriales_D > Crocinitomicaceae > Crocinitomix. The sequence goes on from JBIKJA010000003.1 coordinate 199,798, forward strand.
GTTTCCAAATCGGCAGCCGCCCGCCATTAAATTGGTGGGTGGATTTCCGGTGATGGAATAAGTGATTTTTTTAGCACCGATGTTTTGCATCACTTTTATGGCCTTGTTGGCGAGGTAATTCCCTACTTTGATGTTTTGATCGTGAAAGCCCAATTTTATTTTTCCGACGAAATCGCCCCACTTGTCTTTAACTTGATCATCTAAAGTGACATGACAATCGTCGTTAGGTAACCAATCGCAAAAGATTTCAAAACGGAGCTTTTTTTGTTTGGTGAAGTAATTGTGCAAACTGGTTTTTAGTTCGGAACCATATAAAATTCGCTCTCCATTCATTTTTGCGGAGCGCGCTTTTGGCATCGGCGCCGAATGTTCGATGAGAAAATCGATGGTGCCTCCTTTAGCTTTTCCGTTAAAGGTGGAATCTTCAATTTCGTAAAAATCGAGTAAACTTTGGTTCACAAAAGTAGCTGGTGATTTAAATTTACTCAGTTCAGGTTCTTGGATATCGGCGTAATCGATATATCCAGATCCTGCGCCGCCGCCTGCAAAAATTAAATTTTTACCAACATTTCCTGAATTATTTGCCAACCCATTCGGGAATTTTTCGCTTTTACTCATGAGCAATAGGCGCGAAGTTTCAATCGCTTGCGCCGCTACCACCACGATTTTTGCCGAGACTTGCTTTTTTTCGTTTTTTTCATTGTAATACCACACACTTGTAATCATTCCTTCGGAATTAGATTCGAGTTGAAAGACTTTTGAATTCGGGCGAATTTCGCAATTGTTGGTGAGTAAGGCTTTGTTGATTAAGGCCGCACGAGAACTTCCTTTAGCATCGGATGAACAGCCAAAACTGCCACAATAATTGGACAAATAACAAGCTTTTCGGTCGTCTTTTGGTCGTGAAATAATGCCACGAGCAACTGGGATGACATTAAATCCTTCTTTTTTACCTCCTTCGATATACCATTCAGAAACGATGTGAGTTGCGAGGGGCGGGTAGGGGAAATCTGGCGTTGAGCGTGGTTCGAGGTGTTTGTGTGGCACAACTTTTCCTGAAACTCCGACAACTTCTTCTACTTTTGCATAAAATGGTTCAAGTTCGTCGTAAGAGATTGGCCAATCGACCATGTTTGCGCCTTCAATTTCACCATATTCGGTCAACAGTTTAAAATCTTTTGGTTTAAGACGATGAAAATAAGCACTCATAAAATTGGAAGATCCTCCCACACAATTCCCATTCCACAAACTTTTTCCGCTTTCGGCAGTCGATTCTTTCGACCATCGGCCGCCGTCATCTTTTTTTTCAATGACGTGACATTCGTCTGCCAAACGAGGGGTATACACATCACGACGGGTGGCGGCCATTTCATCTTTCGAAAAATCTTCGGTTTTCAACCAAGGACCTTTTTCAAGCACCACCACTTTATAACCAGCTTTTGACAATTCGAAGATAATTGGTCCAGCTCCGGCACCACTTCCAACGATACATACATCATATTCCATCCTTATGCCTTTAGTTTAAGTTGTTTTTCCATGATTCGCTCGTATCGATTTTCTTCTGTTGGTCGAGGATATCCGGGGTTATGGTTGAGCCAGGTCCAGCCGACTTCGTTCACATTTCCTCCGTAAAGCGGATCTAATAACAAAGCTTCGAGGATGAGAAAAATAATCACAGAAGACCAATTTTTGCCCCAATCCAATTCGGTAAAAATGCTAATGAGTGCTTTTTTTTCTTCGTCGGTTAATTCGATAAAGGGTTTGAAATAAAGTTCGTGCGCCGTATCATCTGCCCATTGAATTCCTTCGAGGACATAATCATTATCTTCTGCACTTCTGCCAAGGCTATCGTGAAGCACCCACATGATATAGCCAAATGCGTTAATGTCTTTTGCACTTGGGCCATTTCCGTCGTCTGGAAAAAAGACATCGATCACATTGGTTAAAATGGTAGCTTGTTCGGCAGTGAGTAAATCGTTTCCTTTTTCTAATTCGGTTGAACAGGAGGTAAAAAGACTAATTTGTGTTAATGCGCCTGTTAGGAGGGCGCCTTTTAAAAATGTACGCCGATTGGTCTCCCACTTGGTGAGATTTTGATAAAGGTCAGGAATTTGTTTTTTTTTAATTCGGTTGATTTCTTCCTTCATACAGGCGCAATTTTGGTAAAGTTAAGGAAAAACCAAGATTTTTGTTGAAAGAAATCTGAAATTTGAGCAAAAAAAAACCGCTTTGTTTCCAAAGCGGTTTTTTTAAATTTTCTTTTTGATTACTCAGCAGCTTCACAAGCCTCAGCACCATCGCAAGCAGGAGCAGCAGTATCAGCAGCAACTGGTTCAGCAACTGGTTCAGCAACTGGTTCAGCTGGAGTTTCAGTAGCTGGAGTAGCTTCAGTAGCTTCTGGAGTTTCTTCAGCACCACAGCTAAATACTAACATTGAAGAAGCAGCAACTACTGCGAATCCAATTTTTCTTAAGTTAAGAACGGTCATTTTCATAATTTGATTTTTTTAATATTAACAATTGATAAATGTTTGAATTGCTTCACAACGGCGCAAAATTAGGAATTATTTTTCATATAAAACAAATTTTTTTAAAAAAAAAAAACTTTTTTCGATTATTTATTAATTTTTTTTGGTTTTTATTTGATTTTGAGATGGAATAGCTCGTGATTTTGCAGAAATCCCTTTAATTCATCTCCAATTTTTACCTGCCCAACACCCTCTGGAGTACCGGTATAGAAGAGATCGCCTGGTTTTAAGGTAATAAATTTGGATACATATGCAATAATGGCTTCGATACTGAAAATCATTTGGTTGGAATTTCCATTTTGCACCAAGGTATTATTTTTTTGAAGGCTAAATGAAATATTTTGAAGGTCTAATTGGCTTTTTGGAATAAAATGGTTCGAAATAACGGCACTATTATCGAAAGATTTTGCTTTTTCCCATGGCCAGCCTTTTTCTTTGCAAATTTTTTGGACATCTCGGGCTGTAAAGTCGATACCCAGACCAATTTCCTCGTAATAATTCGGTGCATTTTGGAGTGAAATGTGTTTTCCAACCTTGCTAATCTTAACGACTAGTTCTACTTCGTGGTGCAAATCGTTCGTAAATTCGGGCATATAAAAATCCTTTTCACGAAACAAAGCTGTGTCTGGTTTCATGAAAAACATTGGTTCTTCAGGAATTTCGGCATTCATTTCTTTTGCGTGATCGCTATAATTACGACCGATACAGATAATTTTCATACAATTATTGGTTGAATTTATTTTTGAGTTGATCTAATTTATCGGTCAATGAAATTTCTTCATTTTTGATTTCGTTCGGGCGATTTACAACTTGTTTTTTTGCCCGATCTTCCTGCATTAATTTTTCGATTGATTTAGAAAGAATGCTTTTTGTGATTAATGGAAAATCATTGTCCATAATCCAGCGGTGATAGCCAGGTTCTTTTTCGTAAATTTCTTTGATGGTTTTTCCAGTGTGTTTACCAAAATTATAGACAATTTCTCGTTCATCATTTAAGGCTAATCTTCCGACAAAGTCAATTTTTTGATTTCTCCCTGCTTGCGTAAATTCAAAAAGAAAAGACATGTCATTTTCTAAAGTTTGGTAGCGATCTAATTGAGCTTTGAGCACTTCGTAAGTGGCACGGGTATCTGCCTCGGCACTGTGCGCATTTTCGATTTCTTTATTACAGTAGAATTTGTAAGCAGCCTCCAAGGTCCGTTGTTCCATTTTGTGGAAAATGGTTTGTACATCGATAAATTTTCGGTTTTCCATGTCTAAATGCACTTTTGCATTCAATAATTCTTCCAATAAAAAGGGAATGTCAAAGCGATTTGAATTATAGCCAGCCAAATCAGCGTCTCCAATAAATATTTTAATTTCTTCGGCTAAGTGCTCAAAAGTGGGGCAATCTTTTACGTCTTCATTCGAAATGCCGTGAATGCTTGTGGATTCCTCTGAAATCCGAATCACTGGATTTATTCGGTGCAACAGCAGTTCTTCTGTCCCCGAAGGGTTAATTTTGAGAATGGCAATCTCAACGATTTTGTCTTTTGAAATATTCAACCCTGTTGTTTCAAGGTCAAAAAAAGCGATCGGTTTTTGCAGGTTGAGTTCCATTCGAATAAATATCAGTGTTTTCACAAAGATATATATAAGTCTGCCATTTCAGGTATTTCGACTATAATTTCCACGCGACGTTTTAATTGGCCGTTTTCCTTGTTGTCTGAACCGTCTGTATTGGCATTTGCTAAAGTCGGTTTTTTTTCGACAAACCATTTATTTTCAATTCGGTTGGGTGCGATTGATTCCATCCATTGTTTGATCGAATGGCATCTTCTTGATTAGAATCATCAGGCGATAATTTTCGGTGGTGTCTAGCTTTTCAAATACAAAATCACGATATTCATTTGTTCGGGTAATTCGAATGATTTGATCTCGGTCGTTTAAGAACATAACTTCCACATTTTTGCATCGTATACATATTTGAAAGACTAATGTTTTATCCAAATAGATCACCAAATTTTCGCGTTGTACTTGCTTGCGAATCGTAATAAGCCAATCCTGCTTCAAACGATTATTGGGCTTTAGTTGTGTTGGATTCAGTTACTTTGTCGTAATAAAATTTCGCTTTCCAATATTCTTCTTTACGTTAGCTTTTCAGCCTTTTTTAACAAATTTATTGACACCAAAATCACCTAGATTTATGAATAGACGTTATAAGAACTTACTATCAAGATATTTAAAAGCGAGAGCAATATTTAAGAGAAGCCGAAGCGCATTAAAACTGTAATTCAAATTTGATGTATTGATATTTACCATACATATCCTGATTTTTTTCAGCGTCATTATTATACTTCGGTCCATTTACTTTCGCCTCTTTCATGACAATATTGATTTTGGCAATATCTAAACCAAATTCTTCCAACAATTTAAGGATGGTCATTCTACCATTATCTAATCGGTGAGCAGCGAGGTCTTGATTATCTTTATAAGCCTTTGTAGGTACATGCGATGCACTTGAGGTGATGTAAACCGTCACCGGTAATCCTTGATCGATGATTTCTTTAATACTTTTTACAAACACTCTAAAATTTTCATTTTTATAATCGAATTCATCTTTGTCATAGCCATAATAATGATAAAAAACAGGGCTATTAATAAGTTTGGTGTAGTTCGCAATCGAGTCCTGCTGACATTCAAATTTCGGATAAATATTTTCATCACAGGCGATTAATCCATTTTCGAGGTCGCGTGCGGTGGAGGTGTTTATGCGGACAGCATTTAAATAAGCCACCACAAATGCATCTGGATACGTCGATAAAACCTCTTGACGAAATTGTTCGGCAAGGATATATTCATCAAACACCCCAAGCATGTATCGGGTAATTCCATTTCCAAGTAATTCAGTCGAATTTGGATTGTATTTTTTGTAATATGTCGCCGGAAGGTGATTTTTAAATGCCCCTACTTGAATTTTATACACTAAATTACAAGGCATTCCTTGTTCTTTTCGTTCGGCAATAACTGAATCTTGAGGTGTAAATATTTGTTTGACAGAGAAGTCGACCATATCCAACAGCAATTCATGTTGAATTTCTTGGTAAGAGAAACTGCAAGGCACAAACAATTCCATGGTATGAAAGGTGTCTTTCTGGTCAAGAAGATAGTTGATGGTATAGATGTGGCAAGGGATTAAAGTCAATACATAACCACCATCTCGTCTTCTTAGAGAATATTTTCTTACAGATTGATCGTCTGATTGGTCACGAACTTCGATAGAGATTCCTGGTGGAATTTGGGATCCATCAGAGGTAAGAATAAATCCATTTAAAACAGCAATGTTTTGAATAAAATCATTTTCTGAATAGATGGTATAGATGTCTTTATCACCAAAACCATCTCCTCTTTCCGCACTATAATACCCTGTTCTTCCATCAGCTGTGGTGGTGTAAAAAACATCATCGTTCACAGTGTTTAATGGATAACCCATATTGACAGGTTCACTCCAAACATCGTTTTCATCGATTTGTGCGACAAAAATATCGAATCCTCCCATACTGTTTTTTCCATTCGAGCTGAAATACATGGTTTTATTGTCTGCCCCTAAAAAAGGTGATTCTTCATCGTAAGCAGAATTGATGGAAGGTCCTAAATTGAAAGCTTTGCTCCATTCACCATTTGGAAGTTTCTTTAAACGATAAATATCCCGACCGCCAAATCCACTTGGACGGTCTGAAACAAAATACAAATAATCTTCGCTATTACTTATAGTTGCATGACTTTCCCAAAATTCTGTATTCAATTCTGGGGCAGGGTAGGGCTCGATACTATTATAAGCCGTATCATTAATTTCTGAGTAAAATATATCTCCTCCATTAATATCCTGATAGACAAAAACAGTTTGCCCATCAGCTGAGGTTGAAATGGAGGCATCATTTCTTTGGGGTTTGCAAAATCCTAGGTATTCAGGAGTAGACCAGTTGCCTTCACGATCGCGATAAGCGACATAAATATCTTCGTAATGTAACCCATTTTCATAACTTATATGTTCAAAATTTGTACTATCAGTTCTTAACCGCTTAGACGTAAAAAACAAAGTTGAACCATCGATGGAAATGACTGGGCTGTATTCTGGCGCAGGGGTGTTGACAAAAGAGCCCATGTTTTGAATAATAAAGTCTTTCGGATTCGCCATCAAACGCCGAGCATTTTCAATTTGTTTTTGACCTAGTAGGGCGAGCTGATATAATTCATGCTTAGGATGTGCATTTTCAACAAAATAGTTGTACTGCGTTGCCGCAGTATCAATATTGCCATTGATGTGGTTTGATTTTGCTAGATAATAAAGAACGTCGGTAGGTGCATTTCGCTCGGTGAATAAGGTAGGATTATAATTTCTATTCACCGAATATTTCGCACGTTCAAAATGTTGCAAAGCATCGATTTCTTTGTTTAGATGGATGTAAGACATCCCGATTTTATATTGGATATTCGCGTTTTTTTCATCTTCTTCGGCCAAAATTTGCCACAAATACAAGGCATCGATGTAGGCTTTGTCATAATCGAGGTTGAGGGCAACATCAAATTTTTGATTAAAAGTTGCGTCTTTCAGCTTTGCACGTAAAGCTTCCTTCTCAGTTTGAGCATAACCTGTTGAATACCAGAGTGAAATTGCCGATAGTAGTATTAATCTCGCTAGTATACGCATAATTAACGATAAAGAAAAAGATAAAACCACTACATATAATGCACATGGTTTAAACTTTTTATACGTATAAATGTTTATAACTTGATTAAATCTCTCTATTCAAATCAAATTGTTCGAGGTAATCGGCAACTCTTCTTACAAATTGTCCACCTAATGCACCATCAACTACACGGTGATCGTAAGAGTGAGATAAGAACATTTTATGTCTAATTGCAATGGCATCTCCCTGAGGAGTTTCAATTACCGCAGGAACTTTTCTAATTGCGCCCAAAGCCATAATCGCAACTTGTGGTTGATTAATGATCGGTGTGCCCATCACATTACCAAATGTTCCGACATTTGTTACGGTATAGGTGCCTCCTTGGATATCGTCTGAACTTAATTTATTGTTTCGCGCTTTGTTCGCCAAACTGTTCACTTGTTTTGTTAAGCCAGTTAAGTTAAAATTGTCCGCTTTTTTAATTACAGGAACAATTAAGTTTCCTGAAGGCAATGCTGTCGCCATTCCGATATTAATATCTTTTCGTTTAATGATGTTATTTCCACTAACAGAAACATTAACCATTGGAAAGTCTTTAATCGCGCGAACAATAGCTTCGATAAAAACAGGAGTGAAGGTTAAGTTTTCTCCTTCGCTCGCTAAAAACTCTTTTTTAATTTTTTCTCTCCACAATACAATATTTGTGACATCTGCTTCGACGTAAGAAGTGACATGTGGGGAGGTTTGCACCGACATCACCATGTGATCAGCGATTAATTTTCGCATGCGATCCATTTCGATAATCTCGTCCCCTTCCCAAAGTGGAATAGTCGGACTTTCTTGTTTTACGGTTGGTGTTTGAACTACTTTTGCAGCAGTTTCAACTTGAGCCACCACAGGTTTTGCCACTTCTTCGGTTACTTTTGGCTGCGCAGTTGTTCCTTTGGTTTGAATATAATTTAAAATGTCTTTTTTGGTCACTCTATTTTGATCTCCAGATCCATCAATTGTCTCCAATTGTTGCATGGTAATTCCTTCTTCTTTTGCAATGCTTCGCACAAGTGGGGAATAAAATCTTCCAGAAGGACCAGATTTAGTTATGGCGATTTGAGAATCTTGACCGTTTGAGGAAGCAACCACTGCCACAGGTGCTGCTTCTTTTATAGTATTATTTTCAGAAACTTGAGCAGTTGACACGGGATTAACACTTTCCGTCGCTCCGCCAGTTGAGATAATTGCGATTACTTGTCCAACTTGTACTACTTCGTCTTTCTCAAAAAGTTTTTTGAGCAATACACCCGCCGCTTCTGATGGTAATTCGTTGTCTACTTTATCGGTAGCAACTTCAACTAAAGGCTCATCCATTTCAACGGAATCCCCAACTTCTTTGAGCCAATTGGTGATTGTTGCTTCTGTAACACTTTCCCCCATTTTCGGGAGTCTGATTTCGATTTCAGCCATTTTGTTTTATTAAAATTGAGTGACAAATTTAATCGAATTTTTTTGTTTTAATCGCTTTTGAAATGAGAAATAACTCAAAAAACGCAAACAAAGAGTTTTCATGCGCTCGATGGTCAAAGTTCCACTGAAATCGGGGTTCTTTTTCTTAGTCGAACCGAATTGCTTTGATCGGATTAATTTTGGTGACCAAGTAACTAGGAATGATGAGGACAATAAAACAGACCAAAATGGTAATTGCGTTGATATAAAAAATATGCAATAGATTAAAATTTACAGGAACTGTATCTAACGAATAAATCGCCGCATTTAATGTAAAGAAACCAGTAAAATATTGAAAAGCTAAAAGACCAAGACCTAACAGGTTTCCCCACATCAAACCGCGAGTTAATAAAAACAAGGCATGGAAAATAAAAATTTGTCGGATACTTTTATTTCTTCCCCCTACGGCTTTTAATATTCCAATCATATTGGTTTTTTCTAAAATCAATACCAAAAGTGATGTGATCATGTTGATCAATGAAACGATGAGAATCAAGATAATCACGATTAGGATATTCATGTCCAATAAATCAAGCCACGAAAAAATATCTTTGTGCATTTCTTTGATAGAGGTCGTTTTTAAAAGTTCGGCAGAAAGTTCACGTGAAATATAGTCGTACATGGGATCCAAATCTTCCCATTTGTGTAAGTTCACTTCAAATCCTCCGGTGTAAAGGTGATGGGTTCCATTGCCGTTTCTGATCTTTAAGGTACCAAATGGGGCTTGGATATTCGTCGAATTTTCAAAATTGACCAAGGCCAACGTTTCTTCTGTACAATCACAAGGTATTGTTATTTTTATGTCGACAATCGCCGTGTCAGGTATTGAAACATTCTGTTGTCTCGAATCTAAAGGGCTTAATTCAAAATCGGTAGAAATTAATTTGAGTCGGGTTGATTTTTGTGGCAAGGGGAATAAATTAGACCGTTGATAGCCTTTTCCCCAATCGTATTTGTACAATTTTGTTCCCCCCGAAGTAATACCTCTTAAGACAAATTGCTTATTAATACAGGTATCAGCAAGTGTAAGATAAGTTTGGACCCCCCACCCATTTAATTTTTGGATATGGTGCAATTGTACTAAAATCAACTGTTTGTCAAAGTCTTCAAATCCTGAATCGTAAATCCCTACAATTTTAAAGGTTTCTCGTTTTGGACCAGAATTTTCTCGGATAAAAAAAGCATCACTTTCATCACCTACTTTGTACCCCATTAAGTTGGCAACGGTCTGAGAAATTACAATTTCGCTGTTCGTCGAATCAAAATTAATCATCCGACCACTGATGATTTTATCTTTAAAAAAAGACCAATCATAATCTTTATTGATCCCTTTGAATAGTACGCCTAAAATTTCATTTCCAGAACGGGTAGATTCTTGGTCTCCTATTTTAAAATTTATCGAATCGCGATAGGTTTGCAAAATAGCTGGTTTATAGCCAAATACTTGGATGTTTTTGACCTCTGGCCGCTGCATGAAGTCGGAATAAAAATTCTGAGAAATCAACAATGGTGGCGATTCCATCGAACTATTTAATTCAAATTTAGTGATTTGGATATGGGAGCCAAATCCAATAACCTTGTCTCGAATGCCTTGCTGAAAACCTGTGATGACAGAAATGGTGATGAGCATGATTGCTACTCCCAAAATAATACTGGTGAGTGAAATAATAACGATTGGTTTAGAAAGCTTGTTTTTATCGCTTCCTCCACTCATTATTCTTTTCGCTATGAACAATTCCGTTTTCAAAATCACTACATTTACGCAAATGTAAGATTAAAATAATGATAAAGTTCAATTCAATTCTTTTCATCTTGATAATGATTAGCTGTGCTGCAAGTAATCAAAACGAAGCTAATCGGGCTCAATCCAATCCAGAAATCATAAACGAACCCGAAGAAATCATCTCATCCAATTCCTTATTTTGTAATGCTGAAGTAAAGGTAGGGGCAGAACGAACAGAATTATACCTTGAGCAATTAAAAGGAGCACGTGTTGGAATTGTTGGCAACCAAACATCTACTATTAATGGAGTGCATTTGGTTGATTCATTAATTAGTTTAGGGATTAAGGTGGTTAAAGTATTTTCGCCCGAACATGGTTTTAGAGGTACTGCTGACGCTGGTGAAAAAGTCAACAATGAACTTGATGCCAAAACAGGCTTGCCCTTGGTTTCGTTGTATGGAAAAAACAAAAAACCAACGGCCGAACAATTAGCGGACTTAGATATTTTAGTTTTTGACATCCAAGATGTAGGGGTTCGGTTTTACACTTATATATCGACCTTGCATTATGTGATGGAGGCAGCAGCTGAATCAGGCAAGAGATTGATTGTCTTAGATCGTCCTAATCCAAATGGACATTATGTGGACGGCCCCGTTTTGAAAGATGGATTTACGTCTTTTATTGGCATGCACAAAATCCCAGTAATTCATGGAATGTCAATTGGTGAATTTGCAAAAATGTTAAATGGTGAAAAATGGCTAAAAAAAGAAATTCAAACAAACTTAGAAGTGATTCCTTGTTCGGGATGGGATCATACTAAATTTTATAATTTGCCCATTGCTCCTTCGCCAAATCTACCAAACATGCGCGCCATTTATTTATACCCAAGTTTGTGTTTTTTCGAAGGTACAATTGTCAGTGTTGGGCGTGGAACAGAATTCCCTTTTCAAATCGCTGGACATCCCAAATTTATTGCTTCACACACAGAATTCGATACCATTTCGTTCACTCCTATGCCCTCACACGGGGCTAAAAATCCACTTTTGAATGGGCTTAAGTGTGTAGGTATTGATCTGCATGAACTGAGTTTAGAGGATTTACAAAATGAAAGAAAATTGAACCTGTCCTTCCTGTTTGAATTTTATAAAAACACGAAAACAACAGAGCCTTTTTTCTTAGCAAATAATTTCCTTGATTTATTGTATGGCTCCGATTTCTTGCGAAAGGAAATATTAAAGGGCACCTCTTTATCAGATATAGAAAATACGTGGAAAGAAGATTTGGAAAACTTTCAAATTATTCGTAAAAAATACCTGCTTTACCAAGATTTTTAACCTCAGTTTAACTGATGTTTTTAGGCTTGATTTACATTAATTTTTGCTCAATCAATTTGTCTACCAAGGTTTTTCGAATGGCTAACATTTTCGCCAATTCACTTGATTGTACTTTGCGATAAGCAAGGGCGTTTTTGAGATTTTTAACTTGGACATACGCAATTAAACCAGTGATGGATGGCACAATTAAATAATAAAGTAATGCCAATCCATAGCTTGGATAAATGAATTTATAAAAAAAGAAAATGAAAATCACGTTGTAAACTGCCGAAAGCGTAGCTCCCACCATTAATTTTACTCCACTCCAAAAAACATCTCGTTTAAAAGTACCTTCCACAAAACGTTTGACGATTAAATAAGGAATAAGTTGATGTATCAATCCAAGTAAAATAAATGGAATAATTAAAATAAATTTTAACCAAATTACAAAGCTGTTTTTCGAATTTATTTTGCTGAAATCGTACACCCAGCTTTCGTTAATTTTCGCTTTTTTAAGTTTCGAAAAATAGTCTTCCATTCCTTGTTTTAATGAACTCCATTCGACAGCAGTTTCATCAAATTCTTGGTTGATTTTATTGGCAACTTGCTGAGAATAGCGAAATTTATCTTCTAAAGGAATAGAAGCATCATGATGAAAGTGATTCATGCCCTTGCGTGAAAGAATCAAAATATTTTCAACAAAAGGAGCTAAATCCTTGCGCTCGACATTTGTAATTTGTTCCTGCAAAGATTGTTGAATATCCCGAGTTAATTTGGTAATTGCAAGGTTCGGATTTTCATCGTAAAGTTCTTTGTAATCTTTTAAATGAATGATTTGACCGAAAGAAAGTAAAACGTCGGATCTCAAGTGTTTTGGGTGAGAATAATTAATCCCTAGTGCCTGAACTTTAATATCTGTTTCCCAATTTGATTCCACCATGGTGTCAAAACCAATACGAGCGGGTCCTTTTTTGATTGGTTTTAAACTTCGAATAAAAACATCGTCTGTATATCCTTCACCAAATAAAATCAACGATTTTTTGCGCAATAACACTTTTCGTAAATACCGAAAAGATTCTTTGTTTTTAAGATGAGAATCCGCACCATCCTCAGCCATTCTAAAAATAGGCACCATGTGCGAAGCCCAAGTAATTGGTCGAAGCCAGAATTTAAAAATATCGCCTCTAGTCACAAAATAAATTACAGGAATTTGGAAATTTCCAGCCACTAACGGATCGATAAACGCACTTGGGTGATTAGAAACAAAGATTGTTTGTGCGTTAAATTTTTTTTGCGCATTTAAGGTTCGTGATTTTCTATAAAATAGCCCAAAAAAGTAAGGTAATAAAAATCGAAGAAGTAAATATAGCGGTCTCATAGGTTGCCAAAAGTACTAATTTCTGTTAAAAAAAGTTAAGTACCGAATAATATCAAAGAAGTTCCGTTAAATTTGAATCGAATCTATCATTTCTGCACTTGAAAAGGAATCGCTTTAAAATATTGTTAGCCGTCATGTCAATTGCATTGGTTAGCTTGATTCTGCTTCAATATTTTTGGATTAGAAATGTCCATCAATTGACAGAAGATCGATTTAAAGAAGATGTGTCGAATTCCCTCGAAGAAACCGCGCGCGATCTCGAAAAAATTGAAATGGCTCCCCTGCTTCAACAAGAGTTGTTTGAAAGTGGTTTACAAGGGAGTTATGCTGATTTTGTGAATCGTGAATTTGGGGATGTCATGCGGGTGGACGAATCGATTCAAATTAGGGATACCGTCATTTCAAAAAACGGTCAAAAATATCAGTTCTTAGTGGTGAGTGGAACAACTATTGATACAGCAACGGGCTTATTGGCAGAGCATCGAATTATTACAAAACGATTGGGCGATATTATTCCATCGGATGTTGAATCTTCTGTCTTGTCCTTCCGTGATTCGAATTCTTACGCCATTCAATTAAATAATTCGTTCAACCGACAAATTATGAGAAAAGCACATTATTTGGACGAATTAATGGTTAAAATGTTTACTGGAAATTATTTTGACGACATCGCTTTGCGTTTGGATGTGAGTGTCTTAGATTCACTATTGCGCTTTAATTTCTTGCGCAATGGATTGGATACAAATTACCGATTCAATGTCATTCATAAAGGAGAAAAAATCCCAAATTTTGTTCGAGTTAGCGCCAATTTTGATCCTAACCTTAAAAGGTCTGAATTTAAAACACTTTTGTTTCCCAACGACATTGTGGAGGGCGAATATGATGTGGTGGTGACCTTTCCAAATAAAAGTTCTTATTTGTGGAAGGAAATGTCAGGAACGCTTACGGCTTCTGTTTTGTTGGTACTTATCATTGTATTTGCCTTTTACCTTTCTATGTCTACCATCTACAATCAAAAGCAATTGTCAGAGATTAAAAATGACTTTATAAGCAACATGACCCACGAATTAAAAACGCCCATTTCCACCATTTCCTTGGCATGTGAGGCAATTCGAGATCCTGACGTTGCCAGTGACGAAGTCACGTTGAATGGATTTGTTTCAATGATTGATCAAGAAAATAAACGATTGGCTAAATTGGTAGAAAATGTACTTCAAACCGCATTACTTGAAAAGGGTAAAATGAGTTTGAAAATGTCGGAAGTCAGGCTTGATAATTTGGTACGAGAGATCGTTCATTCATTTCAAATTAGGTTTAAAGATAAAAACGGAATTATCCAAATTGACCATTTAGATGAGGTAACGACTTCGTTGGATCGCATTCATTTTGGTAATGTTATCTATAATTTATTGGACAATGCACTTAAATATTGTGCCGTTGCTCCAGTGGTGAATATCAAGTTGGTGAAATCGCCCAATGGGTTTCAGTTATTTGTTAAAGACAATGGGATTGGGATTAAAAAGGACGAACAAAAAAGAATTTTTGAAAAATTGTACCGTGTTCCAACAGGTGATATTCATAACGTGAAAGGATTCGGATTAGGTTTAAATTATGTCGATTCGATTGTGAAATTGCATGGAGGTGAAATTACTGTCGAAAGTGCCGCAAATAAGGGTTCAACCTTCAAAATAAAAATTGAAAAATGAGTGAAAACATAAAAATTCTACTTGCCGAGGATGATCAAAATTTAGGCATCATTTTAGCAAATTATTTAAAGGTAAAATCGTTTGATGTAACGCTTGCTGTCAACGGTGAGATTGCCATGACGCGTTTCCAAGAGCAATTATTTGATTTTATTATTTTAGATGTTATGATGCCTGTAAAAGATGGGTTTACCGTAGCGAAAGAAATACGACAAGTGGACAGCGAAATTCCTATTTTATTTTTGACGGCAAAGTCGATGAATGAGGATAAGTTAACTGGATTTGATGTAGGGGCAGATGACTACATGACAAAACCATTCGCTATGGAAGAATTGTTGGCTCGAATCCAAGCAATTTTAAAAAGATCCTATAAGGAGGGTAAAAAAGACACCTTTTTCAAAATTGGAGATATTGAATTTGATTATTTGGCGCAAACAGTCAAATTGACTCGTGGAGAAAGTAAAAAATTGACAACCAAAGAAAATGAACTTTTCTACCTTTTGGTTAAAAATATGGATGGAATTTTAGATCGAAATTCAGCCTTGAAACAAATTTGGGGAGACGATAATTATTTTAATGGTCGAAGCATGGACGTTTATATTACAAAACTAAGAAAATTCATCAACCAATCCAATCAGGTGGAAATCATTAACGTGCACAGTAAAGGATTTCGATTGCTAATAAAAAATTAAAAAAAGCGCTGGATTAATTTTGATTGCGCTAATTTTGCCACTTATATGGAAACTACCAAAATAAGTCATGTTGCGCATTTAGTTGAACTTTGTGCCAATTATGGAATATCAAAGGTGGTGATATCTCCAGGCTCTCGAAATGCACCCTTAATAATTGCCTTTGAGGCTCATCCACAAATGGAAATTTTTTTGGTGCACGACGAACGAAGCGCCGCATTTTTTGCTCTCGGATTGGCCGAAGAATTAAAGCAACCTGTAGCAATCACTTGTACCTCCGGTAGTGCTGCAATTAATTATGCTTCAGCAATTTCAGAGGCCTATTACCGTCGAATTCCATTGCTAGTTCTCACCGCTGATCGGCCGTTTGAAATGGTGGATCAAGGAGATGGACAAACGATCCGACAAAAAAACCTCTTCGCAAATTATATTAAGGCTGATTTTGAATTACCTAGTTTTCCATCGAAAGAAATGAGGTTAATTAGCGATCAAATTGTCAATCAAGCACTCAATTCACTTATTAACATCCCCCAAGGTCCTGTGCATATAAATATTGCACTGACAGAACCTTTGTACGAAATTCAAGATTTAAAATCGTTGCCAATTGTGCAACGCGAAGCGCTAAAATCAGCTGATCTTTCTGATAGGCAAAAGAATATCATTGAAAAAGGGTGGAATAATTCATCCAAACGATTGGTTTTAATAGGTCAACTTGCTTACAATTCAATCGATCAAAATGTATTAAAAGGCTTGATAGATGATCCATCGGTGGCCATTTTGGTTGAAAACACTTCAAATATTCAAGATTTCCAAAAAATCTGCCATTGCATTGATCGAACGTTAGAAACAATTCAACCAGATGAATTAGCGGATTTTATCCCCGACTTGTTAATCACCTTTGGGGGCGCTATCATCTCCAAAAAAATAAAATCGTTATTTAGAAAACATAAGCCAACTGAAAATTGGCGGGTTGGTCAATTTTTATTTGTCGAGGATACCTATCAAAGTCTTACCCATTCATTTGATGTTAGACCTGAAACCTTTCTGGATTATTTATTGTCGCTGAAAAATCTTCCAACCTCTAATTTTGGAGGGCGCTGGAAACAGAAGGATTTTATGGCAAATTCGATTCATGTCGCTTATCTACAATCCTTACCTTTTTCTGATTTTAAGGCGTATGAATTGATCTTAGATACCTTGCCCGAAGATTCGAATTTACACATGGCAAATAGCTCAGTGGTAAGATATTGTCAACTATTTGATCCAATTGCGTCTGTTCGGTATTACGCTAATCGCGGAGTTAGTGGTATTGATGGTTCAACCAGCAACGCATTAGGCGTGTCGCTTGCAAATAAAAATCGCTTAAATGTCTTAATAACGGGCGATACTTCGTTTTTTTACGACTCTAATGCTTTGTGGAATAATTACTTACCCCCCAATTTGAGAATTATCTTAATTAACAATGGTGGAGGTGGAATTTTTAAAATATTAGAGGGTTCAAATCAATCCAAACAAATCGATTATTTTGTAGCTCCTTTTCAAGCTAAAGCGAAGTCCATTTGTGAAGCATTTAACGTTAATTATTTGTGCGCCGCCAATGTAACCGATTTGGATGCAATTTTTGAGGAATTTTATACGCTAAAGGACGATTTGAGACCTTGTTTACTAGAAATTGACACCCGTTCGGTTGAAAATGAAAAATACCTCAAAACTTATTTCGATAAAATTCGGACTTTCTTTTAACTTTGCTTTCATAAATGTAATCGATCTAAAATAAGTTTTATTCGAATTGAAGCCAACCTTTGGAAATTAATTTCGTAATTCGTGTTATGCGTGCATTATTAACTTTTGTCATTTTAAGTTTCACAAATGGGATCGCTTTGTCCCAAATGGTGCGCACAGGAACTGCTACAGGTGCCTGTGATTGTTATACTTTAACCAATAATACCAATCAAGCTGGTTCAATCTGGAGTCCAACCACCATCAGTTTAAATAATCCTTTCGATTTTGAATTTGAAGTAAATCTTGGGGTCGATGATGCATTTGGAGCAGATGGAATGGTCTTTGCAATGAGGTCCGCAGGTACCGCTCCTGGAGCAATTGGAAATGGGATGGGGTATGGTGGAATTGTAAACTCTGTTGGGGTGGAAATTGACACTTGGAATAGTGCACCTGCCGTGCCAACGGATATAGCTTCCGATCACCTCGGAATGAGTTCCAACGGAGCAGTAAGTCACAACCTCATCGCTCCAGTAGTTATCCCAAATGTTGAAGATGGTTTATATCACACCTTTCGAGCAGTTTGGAATCCAATTACCTTGCAGTTGCAGGTTTACCTGGATGGAACCTTGTATTTCACTTATACCGGAAATTTAGTTTTGCTTTATTTTGGAGGAAATCCAAATGTCCGTTTTGGATGGACTGGAGGAACTGGAGGTGTAGACAATCTGCAATCTGTTTGTATGTATCGAACCGCTGCTTTCTCTTCTGATCTGGTCACGGCATGCGTCGATCAATTGGTTACGTTTACCGATGCTTCCACTAGCGATTTAAATTACAACAGCATTGAACCAAGAACGTGGGCATGGAATTTTGGCGATGGCGGAACATCGGCATTGCAAAACCCAACACATGCCTACACAGCAACGGGTACTTATACAGTTACGTTAACGATAACCGATATTTCTGGCTGTTCTTCAACAGTCACACATACGATAGAAATTATTGCAGGACTTTCTCTGACCATGTCGCACACCGATGTCACGTGCTTCGGGTTAGATGATGGAACGGGAACAGCTGTGCCCACAACTGGAACAGGGCCTTATACATATCTTTGGGATGATCCTTTAGCACAAGTCACTTCAACATCAACTGGATTATCTCCAGCGGTTTATGAAGTATTGGTAACAGATGATTTAGGATGTACAGGTCGTGGAACGGTTACGATTCTTGAACCACCTTTGTTGGTGATTAATTCGGTGTTGACAACAGATGTTACTTGTGGATTAGTCAATGGAACAATTACCATAGACGCAGTTGGTGGCACTTCACCTATAGAGTATAGTATTGATGGTGGTGGGTCCTTTTCCCCGTCCAATGTGTTTATAGGGTTAGGTGCTACCACCTATACAATTATTGTTCGTGATGATAATGGCTGTTCGACCACAACTACAGCTACTATAAATTTAGCCTCGCCTCTCGTGATAGATGGTGTGGTAACTACCGATGTTTCGTGTGGCTTAATTGATGATGGAACCTTGACCATAACTGCCTCTGGTGGTGTTCCGCCTTTTGAATATAGCATCGATGGGGTAACCTACGTTGCTTCTAATTTCTTTGATTTTTTATCTCCAGGTGCTTATCCTGTCAGCGTTCGTGATGATGCTGGATGTGTAATAAGTTTGTTGGTCACAGTCAATTCATCATCTCTCGTTTCGATAGATGGAATAGCACGAATCGATGTTTCATGTAATGGGGGGGCGGATGGTGAGTTTTCGGTAACCGTTTCTGGTGGCACATCTCCCTATGAATATGGTTTGGACGGGATGGTTTTTGGACCTTCTCCAACAATTACTGGATTAGTTGCAGGCCCTTATACGCTTCATGTTCGAGATGATGTCGGTTGCGAAGCAACAATGGCTGTTACGATTCTTGAACCTGACCCCGTTTTAATTGACGCCATTGTCCCTAACGATGTTACATGTCCTGGAATGATTGATGGTGAAATTACTATTACTGTTTCGGGTGGGACTCCTGTGTATGAATATAGTATTGATGGTGGTGGTGTTTTTGCACCAACGTCAGTTTTTACTGGTCTTGCGCCTGGAATTTATCCTATTCAAGTTAGAGATGATAATGGATGTCTTCAAACGGGGACTACAACCATCAACGAACCAACCCCTTTAGTGATTGATTTTATTGATATTACTAATGTTACTTGTAATGGTTTAGCAGATGGTGGTGTGGAAGTAACAGCAAGTGGAGGAACAACGCCATACCAATATCGTGTTGATGGCGGAATTTATCAAGTTTCTCCAATCTTTACTGGCTTAAGCGGCGGAACAGTGACAGTTGAGGTAATGGATGATAATGGTTGTTTGATTTCTGAAGATGTATTTTTGGATGAAGCTGATCCAATTCTCTTGGTTATGGGACCTGACACAACGATTTGTATTGGTGGTGAAGCGGTCTTATGCCCAACGGTTTCTGGAGGAACAGCACCTTATACGTATACATGGGATGGAGTAGTTGGACCTACCTGCTTGACCACTGCTTTGATAGGTATGTATACTCTCGAAGTTGAAGATTTTAATGGATGTATTTCCGATTTACTCAGTCAAGTGGTTTCTGAATATGCACCACTTACTGCCTTAGCGACTAGTTCCATGTCTATTTGCCCAGGTGATCCTGTTACGATTGCTGGTGAAGCTACTGGCGGCGGTCCTGGCGCATTTACCTACGAATGGACTAATAATATTGATGCAACGGTTTTGGATGGGGCGGTTCAAACTGTTAATCCTACCACAACAACGGTTTATACATTAACGGTTGGGGCTGGCTGCGAAAGTACTTCAACAACGACTGTTACGATAACGACTTATCCTGTTCCAGAAATTGTAATAATAGCCGATAAAACTGAAGGGTGTGAAGATTTAGAGGTGAAAATGGAAAGCCTAACCACTGCCGCCTTGGTAACATCCACTCGCTGGGAGTTGGGTGATGGAAGTGTCGCCACCGGCATCGACGTAACTCACACATATATGGATGCATTGTGTTATGATGTAATGGTTGATATCACTACGATTAATGGTTGCGAAGCCACAGCTACTTTTACCGATTATATCTGTGTTTGGCAAAATCCTGTTGCTGATTTTACCTACTTACCAAATCCTCCTGATATTTTTCATTCCGAAGTCAGTTTTACGAACGAGTCAGAATTTGCAATTACCTATGAGTGGAATTTTGGTGACGATGTAACCTCAGGATTGGAAAACCCTATTCAAACGTATCCAGAGATTGGAAATGTGACTTATATCGTTGAATTGATTGCCATTTCCGATCAAGGTTGCCGCGATACCATTGAGAAAAGAATTACTGTGGATGAAATTATCACCTATTTTATTCCGAATGCCTTTACTCCAAATGGTGATCCGTATAATTCTTTATTTACACCTTATTTCATTCCTGGCTTTATTCCAACCGATTTTCAATTCATGATTTTTAATCGGTGGGGTGAGTTAATTTGGGAATCTTATGATCAGCACGCTGGCTGGGACGGAACGTATAACGATATTTTAGTCGATCCTGGGGTGTATGTTTGGCGCCTTGTTTACCGCGAAAATAAAACGGATAAAAAATATGTCGACAATGGACATGTGAGTGTTTTGAGATAATTATTGGAGTGATAATTCCAAACTTGATTATTTCTAAATGGTTTAAAATTTCATTTTCACTATTTTTTTTTGTAGATTTGAAATAAAATAAATTGTGCGATCACTATTTCTGGGAATTCTCTTAATCAGCATTCAATCAAGTTTCGCTCAAATGATTTTGAGTGGCACTGCCACTGGTTTTTGTGATTGTTATACCTTAACTAACACCACTGGCCAAGGAGGAAGTGTTTGGAGTCCTTCCACCATCGATTTAACAAACCCATTTGATTTTACTTTTCAAATTAATTTAGGTTCGGCTGATGCAGGTGGTGCGGATGGAATGGTATTCGTATTGAGAAAGACGGGTACATTTACAGGGGGTATTGGAACAGATCTTGGATACACAGGGATTTTAAATTCAATTGGAATTGAAGTTGATACATGGGATAGCGGGATTGGAATTGGTGACATTCCTGCAGATCACATAGGGATGCATTCCAATGGTGCGATTAACCATAATTTAGTGCCAGCCATTGGAATCTCAAATATAGAGGATGGCCTAACACACGATTTTCGAGTGGTTTGGGATCCTGTCGCGCTACAATTGGAAACATTTTTGGATGGAACAAGTATGTTTGTCTATACCGGGGATTTGGTTACGTCATTTTTTGGTGGTGATCCAAATGTCTATTTTGGTTGGACAGCAGCAACTGGCGGTGCGTCTAATGTTCAAACCGTTTGTATCGAAATAGAAGCCTATTTTTCTGTGGCTGATTTGCTGGTTTGTCCAGGACAAGAATTAGAAATTACCAATACATCAGTAAGTGGGTTAATTTATGATGGAATTGGTGTAACAACTTGGGCTTGGACATTTGGTGGTGGAGCGACATCCGCAGTTGAAACCCCAACCTATAGCTATTTAACTGAAGGATTAAAGATTATTGGGCTTACTGTCACAAATATGATTGGGTGCACGGATCTGGTGACGTTAGGTTTAAATGTTGATAGTATTGATATTGCAGTGTCTGCAACCCATTTAACGTGTTTTGAAGCAGATGATGGAACAGCAACGGCCACAGGTTTAACCGGAGAAGCTCCATTTACTTTTTTATGGGACGATCCGTTGGCACAAACAACCTCCACGGCCGTCGGTTTGGCTGCAGGCATTTATTCTGTTACGGTTACGGATAATGCAGGATGTCAAAAAACAAGATCTGTCGCAGTCACTGAACCTGATGAGTTATTGATTCCTGGCGAAATTATTACCAGCGCTACCTGTGGTTTGGAGGATGGAGAGCTTGAATTGGTTGTTTCTGGAGGAACGCCGCCGTTTGAATATAGTATTGATGGTGGTCTGACCTTTGTCCCTGCCACCATTTTTGTTGATCTCGCCGCAGGATCTTATGACATCGTTATTCGAGATGACAATGGTTGTACCAATTCAAAATCGATTGTAATAGGCTCTGAACCCCTTGACCTTACGATCACAAAAACAGATGTCACGTGTTTTGGGTTTGACAACGGAACAGCAACCGCCATTCCAGCTTTTGGGGTTGGTCCTTGTACCTATCTTTGGGACGATCCATTGAATCAAACCACACCAACCGCAGTTGATTTGGCACCTGGAACTTACACCGCACTAGTCATGCACATTGCGTTGGGTTGTGCGGGAACTGCGACGATTACCATTACTGAACCAACTTTGTTTGAATTTGGAGATATTGCGTTGGTAAATGCGAGTTGTGGCGTCAGTAATGGGCAAATTGCGATTGAAGCTATTGGAGGAACTTTACCTTATGAATACAGTGTGGATGGTGGAATTAGTTTTTTTCCGTCTCCCTTATTTAATGGTCTTGCTCCAGGTACATACACTATCGTTGCCAAAGATGATTACGGCTGCTTGACGACCATGGAAGTTACAATTATTAATGTGTCCAACGTTCCTACGGTAAATATTAGCGCAAATCCGCGAGAAGGATGTAAAGCTTTGGAGGTCGAATTAACAAATCTTTCCGATCCTCTATTAACCAACGTTACGACTTGGGATTTTGGAGATGGAACAACAGGAACAGGAACAACGGTCAATCATACTTATACAATTGCTGGGTGTTATGATGTACATGTCTCTATTTTAACATTTGATGGCTGCACCACCGAAGATTTGTTTACGGATTATATTTGTGTCTGGGAACTTCCAATTGCCAATTTTGAATCAACGCCTGATCAACCTGACATCCTTCATACAGAGGTGAAATTTGAAAATTTATCCAGCTTTGCAAGTATGTACGAATGGGATTTTGGTGATGGTGCTACTTCGACAGCAGTTGACCCGATTCACAATTATGCAGCGGTTGGTGGGGTGACCTATTATGTCGAATTGATTGCAATTACTGATAAAGGTTGTCACGATACGATTCAGAAAACAGTGCATGTAGATGAGGTGGTATTATACTTTATTCCAAATTCATTTACCCCAACTTCTGATCCTTTTAACCCCGATTTTAGAATCTATTTTATTCCAGGATTCGAGCCATTGGATTTTCATTTCCAAATTTTTAATCGATGGGGAGAAGTCTTGTGGGAGTCCTACAATCCAGCTGCGATTTGGAATGGAACCTATAATGGACTGATTCTAGAAGATGGCGTGTATATCTGGAAGTTAGAATTTAGAGAAAATTCCACCGACGTTAAACACGAAGATTTTGGGCATATCACAATTATCAAGTAATTAATTTCCCAAATAATGGCTATTTTTAGTCCATGAAATTGTCTTTAAAGAATTTTGGTTTAATGGTGCTTTTGAGTACCAGTTTCTTGTCCAGGGGACAAATCAACGATTTTAATAATGAATGGACATCTATTGGGCCAAATGTTACGCCTAACAATCCAAATTTCAGAAGTGATGGTGGTGTCGGTCCTGTTGAGTTTATTCGGGTATCTGATCGTCAAGAAGGTTTGTTATTGGCAGGTTCATTAAACGGAGGCTTGTTTCATTCAATTGACGGTGGTGAAAATTGGACGAATTCGGGTTCAGACGATTGGGCCTATTCGGGATGTGCATGGGCTGATTTTTATCCAACTGACCATAACGTTTGGTTTGCTTGTGCTAACTTTTCTGATGCCAACGGAAAACCTGGACCAATTGGACAAGAAGGGGGTGTTTTGCGTTCGATGGATCAAGGTAAATCATGGGATTTAATTGGAGATTACCAAGAATTAATGGGCTCAGAATATTTGATTATTTATGGAACGCGATTTCATCCAATCAATCCAAAATTAATGTATGTTTTGACTTCTGAGGGGCTTATTTATACTGAAAACTGCCTCGAATCTTCGGTAAAATGGCAAAAGTCGTACAACATAACAGGACTTGTTTATGACCTTGATTTTATGGACGGGAAAATGTATGTAGCGCAAATTTCAAATGGGAAATGGAGTATTTTTAGTTGTGAAGAAAATAGCATTACGCGCTTTAAAAAACTAGCATTCATTGAAGATGAAGGAAAAGAAATGAGAAATCTGACCTTTGAACCTGCGAATGGAGAACTTTTGGTGGTCAAGGATTTTTCAAAAGAATCAGATGAAATGATTCGTTATAATCCTTCCACAGATGCTACTTCGATAGTGTTAAAAGGATTAAAAATAAGTTTTGGAAGCGGACATTCATTTGCGGTTTCACCTTATCATAATGGGGAATTTTACATCGGGAATAATACAGACGTGAAAAAATGGGCGCCACCTTACAATAAAACCATCGAAATTGGAGGGAAACATCATGTGGATATTGAATTTATTGCCTATGATCCAAAAGATTCGCTCAAAGTATACCTATGCACCCACGGTGGTGTTTATATTTCTTCAAACGCAGGAAAAGATTGGATACCAAAAATGAACGGATTTGGGAATTGTGAAGTCATGGGAATGTCCGTTTCAACAATTGATCCACGACAAGTGGTGATTGGGTCATACCACGATGGGAGTATGGTGTATGCCGACCATGAAAAAAGCGGAATCTTTGATTGGCGCACGGTGAACGGTGGTGATGGTTTAATTCCTTTGATCGATCCAAATAATAATGCTGTGGTTTACACCTCGAATCAATTCACAGGTGGAGGTCTTTTTTATTCGGACGATACAGCAAGAAAGGTTAAAATTAATATCCACAATATTAATAATCTAAAAACTCCAGGATGGGAAATGTCAGCGGTACTTGATCGTTTTAATACCAATACGTTGTTTTTTAATTTTATCGAGACCTCCGAAGTTAATTTAAATAACATCAATATTTGCCGTACAAACGATGCGAAAGCCCGCCAAAGCGCCGAGGTCATTTCAAATTTCAGAAAGTCGCATAAACTCACCAACTACAAAGTGTTTGGGTTGTACAATTCGAAATATCAGGAAAATGTATTGATTGCTTATGTATTGGACTATGTTAAAAATGAAACGGGAGAATTAATTGTTATACATCGTTTGTTTCGCACAGATCAAGCTAACGGACCAGCCAATGAAGTAATTGACTCCTGGTACGAAATTAAACATGCAAATAATGAGTGGATAGGTGATGTCGAAATTGACGGAAAAAATCCAAATATCATTTATTTAAGTTATGCCATTGGTAAAAAAAATCCAGACACCATTTTTGGCGATAAAGGTATGGTATATACGATTGAATACCGCGAGAATAAAAGACATTCTATTCGTCGAATTTATGATATAACTAAAAATATCCCTAATTCAGTGGCCGGAAGATTTAATTTGTATTACACAAAAGATAGCGGTGGCGCATTGATTGTTGCTACACGAACAGGAGTCTATTTTGGCAATATGCAAGTATCAAACGGCAAGCTTAAATGGATAAAAGTTGGAGCCACCCTCCCACATTGCAAGGTCTATGGTCTGGATTATAATTCAGAAAAACGAATTATAACTGTTGGCTATTTTGGAAGAGGGGTTTGGCAATACCAAGTGGGTGATTCTATTCAATAATGGTGTTACTTTTTTCAGACTTTGTATTAATGTGATAGATTCCGTATCATTGTAAAAATTTTTATATGACCACCAAGTTAATTTTTCAATTTGCCATCGTTGTTATTCCTTTTATCATTTTGTTTTTAGCTGTTTGGTATTTTACCAATAAATGGGCAGAAGTTCAACGAGAGAAAAACAAACTCTTAGCATTAGATAAAAAAGAAGTCCAAAAATCACCTCTTGATTTACGGAAACATTTTTTTCCATTACAAGTGGATGCCGTGCAACGGATGGTTTTGTTTTTGGAAAGAATTGCTCCAAATAACATGGTGATGCGTTTAAACAACCCTGGTTTACCAGCGATTGCCTTTCAACAAAAATTACTTGAAAATGTGCGACAAGAATACGAACACAATTTAGCGCAACAAATTTTTATTTCGAAAGAAGCCTGGTCGCGTGTTCAATCAAGTAAAGAAGAAGTTGTTAAAATAATCAATATGGCCGCTACTAAATTAGATGGTGCAGCCTTGGCAAATGATTTAAGTCGCAGTATTTTTGAAATTACAGCACAATTGAAAACTCAACCAACCGAGCAGGCCATCGATTATTTAAAAATCGAATTGAATAACTACCTCGGTTAGTAAATTTATCTCCCAAAAAATATCGGTATTGATACGGATGTCTTTTTTAATTTGAATTCTTGAATTCTTGAGATTCTTGCGTTTTTCTGCATTTTAAAAAAAAAAGGTATTCTCCTCAATCGTTTAAGTAATATTTTCTTCGTCGATGGTCTTTTTAGTTCGGTCGAAATCTTAACTAAAAGGCTAGAAAGGAAGTTCGACGAAGTCAGTCTTTCGCTTGGTTTTCTAAATTAAATACATTTATTTTCACGCTTCAGCTGGCGCAAACGTCACGCTTGTGCCTTATAGATTAGAGGGTTACTCTTACTACGAAATTACCAGCAAGATCAAATCCGCTCAATCCGAGTTATCCGTGTTCTATCAAATATGGCTAAAGTCTATACGAAAAGAGAGGACTAATTTAAACCAAAGAGATTAAAACGGACACTTTCCCCGCGTGAGTGATGGAAGTGGCAGCGCCCAACTTTGATTATTTCTATCCCCAACGAGTTGGCCATCAACCGCCAATTGTGGGCCTACAACGTACAGCACGACCCCCAACTCGTTGGGGGGCACGCCCAAAAAAAGCATAAAAAAATCAGTTGAATGCTGTGATTTTGTATCCGATAAGAGGCAACCACACAAGAAGATTTTCGTCTGAACATTGGAGTAGGTCTGCTACTTTTAATTACATGAATATGAATAATTTGGTAAGGGTTTTAGGAGTGTGTTTTGGACTTACTTTAGGCTTTAATGCAAAAAGTCAAGTGATTCCAAATGTGCCATTTGCAGGACCAACAGGGACATCGATGGTACCTACCGGGTGGATAAATATGGATGGATCGCCTGATCATGAAGCGCTACCGACTGTTCCAGTGTGGTGGTCGTGGTCGCCTGATCCTGGGACCTTAACAGGCTTGCCTCCGGGGGTGATACGACTTGTGTATACACATTGTTTGGACCATTGGGGCCCAAGTGTCATTGGTGGTGAGGCTTTTGGAACCAGCGTTTCTGGCTTAACTCCTGGCGAAACTTATTCATTTACAACATATACAGGAAGTGCTCACTACAGTGGTGTAGCATTGGCTGGCGATGTGCATTCTGCGATGTGGGCAGGCACTTCAATTGGAGCGATAAATGCCATGGGTGACACACCAACACAAATTGGTAGAGACGTAACGATAGCACCTAATTTTGTTGCAGAAACTTGGACTTTTACGGCTACTGCGGCTACTATGTGGATTGTTTTAGGATGTGAATCTTCGAGTTATAGAACCTATGCGCATAAGGGTGTTTTATGGGCAATGATTGATCCTACTTTAGTAACGGATGATGTTTGTGATGATTTAGTAACCGCCGTTTCGGATACAGAAGTGTGTTTTGGTGAAACAGTGACACTTGATGCAACCTCGGTAAATGCGGGAACAATTACTTGGGATGGGGGTGTTTTAAATGGTGTGGCTTTTGCTCCGCCTGTTGGTGTGACAACCTATACAGCAACCAGCAGTGATGCAATGGATTGTGTTTTTTCGGTTGAAATTGCGGTGCATGATTTGCCAATAATTACCGCTGAGGTGGATGATGACTCGATTTGTTTGGGAGAAATCGTCACTTTTAATGGTGGCGGTGGAATTGCGTATTTGTGGGATATTGGGGTAACGGATGGGGTTGTTTTTACTCCCCTTGCGCTTGGAAGTGC
This sequence comes from Crocinitomix sp., assembly GCA_044361315.1. Lineage (GTDB taxonomy): Bacteria > Bacteroidota > Bacteroidia > Flavobacteriales_D > Crocinitomicaceae > Crocinitomix. The sequence continues at coordinate 227,963 of JBIKJA010000003.1, forward strand.
TACCTATACCGTGACAGGAACGGATGCGAATGGTTGTGAAAACACTGCTTCGGTGGACGTACTTGTGTCTCCAATTCCTGTAATTGATGCGGGCCTTGATGTGGAAGTGTGCGATGGTGAACCCCTGACATTGACAGGATCGGGTGCTGGGGTTGGTGGTGCCTATATTTGGGATGGTGGCGTGCTAGACGGTGTAGCTTTTACTCCTTTAACGTCTGGTGATTATGAAGTAACTGGCACAAGTGCCGATGGTTGTTCATTCACGGACTTTGTTACGGTAACTGTTTTGGCTTTACCAGCGATCAATGCGGGGGCTGATCAAGCTATTTGTGAAGATGAAATGGTAACGCTTTCGGCAACGGGCGGATTGGGATATGTGTGGGATTTAGGTGTCGTGGATGGGTTAGCATTTGCTCCATTGGCAACATCAACCTATACGGTTATCGGCACCGATATAAATGGTTGTGAAAATACGGATGCCATAACGGTAACTGTTGTTCCGATTCCAACGATTAATGCAGGACCAGATTTAGAAATTTGTTTGGGTGAAGATGTGACCTTAACAGCAACTGGTGTTGGAGTTGGCGGTGTCTATGTGTGGGATGGAGGTGTAGTAAACGGATTACCTTTTGGACCCTTGGCTACTATCACTTATACCGTGGTCGGAACAACGCCAGAAGGATGTTTTAGCGAAGACGAAGTGACCATTACTGTGAATCCATCCATGACAGTTTCTTTTACGGCTGATGAATTGATTGGTTGTGCGCCTTTTACAGTTAATTTTACTTCGTTAGTGCCTGGGGCTATTTATAATTGGAATTTTGGCGATGGAGGTTCATCCAGTGCGGCTGCTCCATCACATACCTATTTAACAGCGGGTGAATTTTCGGTTACTTTAAACATGACCAATGCGGCTGGTTGTTCAGGCGTGGTGACGTATTTGGATTATATTACTGTAATTGCTCAACCTATTGCAGCCTTTACTTATTCTCCAACGCAAGTTGATGTCACAGATACGGAAGTTCAATTCACGAATCAATCTTTATACGCAACTTCATACACCTGGGATTTTGGCGATGGCGCTGCTATTTCTAATGCCGAACATCCAATTCATGTATTTCCTGAAACGGGCAACGTAAAATATACGGTTATCCTAACTGCAACCAACGAATTAGGATGTGTGGACGTGGTGCAAAAAGTTATTGAGGTAAAAGATGTCTTGATTTACTATTTGCCAAATTCATTTACACCAGATGGAGACACCTACAATGAACTATTTAGCCCAATCTTTTATTCAGGAATGGATGTTTATGATTTTCACTTCACCATTTTTAACCGATGGGGTGAGCTGGTGTTTGAATCGTTTAATACTGCTTACGGCTGGAATGGTGCTTACGGCGATCAAGGATTAGTGCAAGACGGCGTTTATATTTGGCGTTTAGAATTTGGCGAAACCATGAGCGACAAAAAACATACCTGCGAGGGGCATGTGACTTTGATTAGATAAGTTAGCGTGATGCTTTTTTCTTTTATTGCAGTAGTTGTGTTCTTTTTCTCCCGCAGATTACGCAGATAATCGCAGATGCTTTTTTATAGAGGATTAGATTTGCGGAAATCAGCTCAATCCGCGTTCTATTGACTATAAGCAAATCTACTTCATGGGCCTAATGCGAAAAAATCAGCGAATTATCATCTACACATTTGAATTATACAATTAATTGAACTATTTGTGTAACACCCCGTGGGTATAAAAAAATGACCTTTGTTTTTCTAACCTGTAAAGGTTGAAAATTAAAACAAATGGACAACGAAAACAAATTCAACAAAAATGATGCAAGCGGTGTGAGGCACGGCGCTAAAAAAGGGGCAAAAGTTCGGAACCCAGGTTTAAGAGCATTGCTCGCCATAAAAAAAATATCGGCCACTTTAGAGACTGATTTTGTCGAATTGTTAGCCCTTGAAAACGACTTACACACGCTAAATCAAAAAGGATTGTTCATCGTTGAGGCACTGGCAACAAACGAAGCGCAGGCACAATGGAAGTTGACTTTGGACGAAATGTACATTGCGCTCACAGGCATCAACGATAAACTTGCCGAGGCAAAAGAAAAAATTGACCAAAAAGCAACAGAAGGTTATCGTGAAATCTGGAAACAATTAACCGAATTGGTACTTGGGTTCGAAAAAAATTCAAAACAATTGACAAATTTAGGATTGGATATTTTAGATGAAGGCACGCATCCCCAATGGCAATTCGAATATGTTGAAATCGAAAACGAATTGGTAGAAAAGTTGGTGGACAGGATAGAGTCGTGTAGAATTTTATTACAAATGATTGAGCGATATACCCCTGATGAATTAAACAATATAAAACAAATAATTGTGGATCAAATTCCTTTGGATTTCACCTATCAAGAGGCAGTAGATTACCAAACAGATTATTACAAGGCCTTAATCAATTTCAAAAAAGAGTTTAAACAAGAAAAAAATCTCTGGGACAAATTTTTGGACATCCTGGCCGGCGGCACCCACCAATTACCATCCGAACGGGTCATGATGGAACGTTGGTTGGATGGTGATAAGCAAGAGCTTACGTAAATATCAATCAATTTAATCCTCGCGCTCATTTAGCGATAGCGCAATGAGTGTGTTCTTTAATCAGGTATTTGTAATGCCGGGTTTCACTATTTTTTATAATAAACTTCATCTTGAATTGTTTTAGTAGGCCACCGTTTACTGCTTTTCGCTAAAGTTGTCATTTTGCAGTACAAGTCCATTAGGTTTGTTTTGTCTTTTTCCGTTGGTCAAAAAAAACAAACCATGGCGCTAAGTCCACCAAAACGCCAAGCTATCGCTGCAATCAGGGGTGGAATTTAACTGTATCATTGATTAAAAGTAAGTTTCAATTAAAAATTGCAAAACGCTAGCCTCGGTGTATATCTATTTTCGCACATGTTGTAATCCGGTGATTTCGAATTCAGATATGGGGAGGAGATAAATACGCAATTTCCTAAGTTTAATATCATGTGTTGAATATTGTGCTTATCAAAGGTTTCTTTACATAATTCAATCAAATTACTGCAATTTATTTTTTTTTGGTAATTATTGGAAACAGAACAATGGAAATCCTGACAAAATTATGGTTGGTGCAAATGTTAACAGTGATTATAAAATCATTTTGAGTTTAACTTTTGATGGGAATGAGGTAACAGAAAAAATATACTTCGAAAAATTAAAAGAACTTTTGGGTTCAACCATTGGGGTAATTTCCAATATCAATCCTGCTGAATATGTAGATGGACAATATTTTATTCAAAAGCATAGTTAAAACCAGAATAATTTTGCTATTCAAGGAGTAGGCTTTGTGCTGTTTTATAGGAATGACTAATAGCTTTACAAAAAAAATCTCGTTCCAAACTTTGTGAAACGGGTTCAAATATTTTTAAGAATTTAGATTAAGCCATTGTGTGAAACACTTGTTGTACGTCGTCTTCGTCTTCTAGACGTTCAATTAGTTTGTTCACCTCTTCTTCTTGTTCTTCGGTGAGGGTTTTGGTTTCGGTAGGTACACGCTCTAAATTTGCTTCTTTAATCTCGATTCCTCTTTCCTCTAATGCTGCTTGGATATTTCCGAAATCGGTGAATTTACCATAGATAATGATTACATTTTCCTCTTCATCTTTGTCAATTTCATCGGCGCCGTAATCAATCATTTCAAGTTCAAATTCATCGATGTTGATTGAAGAAGCATCCACTTTAAACATACATTTTCGGTCGAATACAAAATCTAAACTTCCTGTCGTTCCAAGTGCACCACCTAATTTATTAAAAGCAGCACGAACATTGGCAACGGTTCGGGTTGGGTTATCTGTCAACGTTTCGATACAAATAGCTATGCCGTGTAAGGCATATCCTTCATAAACACGCTCTTCCCAACTCTCCGTATTTTTATCTGATGCTTTTTTAATTGCGCGCTCAACATTTTCTTTCGGCATGTTTGCAGCTTTGGCGTTTTGAATGATTACACGTAACCGTGAATTCGTTTCAGGACTTGGTCCTGCGTCTTTTACTGCTTTAGAGATTTCTCTTCCAATTTTGGTGAATGTTTTGGACATTGCGCCCCAACGCTTCATTTTCCGCGCTTTTCTGAATTCAAATGCTCTTCCCATGTGATCTTATTGTAATTTTTTCAAATATAATAAGATTCTTCATTCAAAAAAGGCTTAATTTTCAATACACGTGATTATTTCTTGACGAATTTGTTCAAGTTCTATATCTAAATTTTCAGGGTTAATTTTTCTCCCCGCCAACATGGTAAAAGATACCTGAATCCCAATTTTTTTTAGAAATTTCCTCGAATTGTCAATTTTCGCGGTGTTTTTAATGGCGATTGGAATCACCTCAATCGTCGGCATTACTTGCAAAATCGCTTCAATGCCTGAGGTTTTAAACTTTTGTACTTTCCCTTCGATATTTCTTGAACCTTCGGGATAGATAACAATGGCAAAGTTGTTTTTTTGAATAAAATGAGCAAATTCTTTGATTTTCAGGATTGAACCAGCGGGATCGTTTCGATCAATCGCCACCGAACCACCATATTTTAAGTTGTACGAAATACTTGGAATAAATCGCGCCAACGAAGCTTTTGCAATGTATTTAGTTCTGTTTTTACTCAGTTTCCAAATAATCGGGGATATGTCCCACATACTTTGGTGGTTACTGATAATTAAAACGGGTGCTGTGGTCGGAATCGCTCTAAATTCGCGAAAATGAATCGATGTTCCTAAAATAAGGAGACATTTAGTGATCCAAAAATTTAAGCTCCCTACCGTTTTGTCATGCGCTTTTGCCCCAAAAACTGTTCGTGCAATTACCTGAATTGGTTGAAAGACAAGTAAGATTAATCCAAAAAACAGGTAAAAAAGTGGTGTAAGTATATACGACAAGACGTGTTTCATTTGATAAAGTTAATGAATCCAATTTGCACCGAATAACTTTATTTAAGGAATTAATGATTTCTTATTTTATCATTTTCTAAAAAAGTTAACCTAAGTGAATACTATTTTCACTAACCATTTCAAAATTAACAAGAAAAGATGACCATTATCGACAACCTATTTAAGGATAGTTACATGCCCAGTTTGTTGATGAAGTTTATCACTCATCGTTTCGCCATATTCTATGGTCCAAATATAGGTTCCTTCACGAACAAGCCCTTGATCGCCATACGTTCCATTCCAACCAGTTGTAGGGTTATACGATTCAAAAATCATCTCTCCCCAACGGTTAAATACTGTAAAATGGTAATCGAAAATATCTACTCCCGAATAAAAAATCGGGCTGAAAGTTTCGTTAAAGGTATCTCCATCAGGCGTAAATGTATTCGGTATATAGTAAATCAAGACATCTTTTACCTCCACTATTTGTTGGGCTATATCCACACATCCCAAATCATTTTCAGCGGTTAATGTCACCATATATCTAATATTAGGAGTAACTGGAAACAAGTGAACGGGATTAACCTCATTTGACAAAGCCGATCCATCACCAAAATCCCACGAATAAGAAGTCGCGTATAATGATTCGTTGGTAAATTCAACTTCCGTATTCATCACATCAACTTGATTCGGTGCGAAAGAAAAATAAGCAATTGGTTGAGCAACAACGGTAATAAAATCTACATAATTTGCGTATCCAACACAACCCTCTGCACTTACCATTTCTAGCGAAACATCGTATTCACCCGGTGTTACAAATGTGTGTGAAGGAGCGCTAGATCCAGAAGACGCGCCATCTCCAAAATTCCAATCGTACGTAGCACCATCAAATAAAGAGGTGAAATCAACTGTAAACGGAGCGCATCCAATTAATTCATCAGCTGTAAAGGTCACCGCCATTGCTGGATTAACCGTCACAGTTACTTCATCTTCATTTTCACAACCATCGGCATTTGTGCCAATGACCGTATAAATTCCTGATACTAATGGACTAAAAGGTACCCCATTAAAAACGCCGCCATCCCAGACATAAGCTCCACCAACACCTGCGCCTGCAGCAGTAAGCGTGACAGAACCTCCCAAACAAATTTCAACATCTCCGCCAGCGTTCACTGGAGGAGCAGGAAGAACTGTTACTGTGACTAGGTCCGTATTTTCACAACCACCGGCGTCGTCGCCAGTCACTTCGTAGGTCGCAGTGGCAAGTGGAGAAAAAGCAACTCCATCTACCACGCCCAAATCCCACACATAACTTAGGCCTCCTGATCCAGAAAGCGTTACTGATTCACCCGCGCAAATGGATTGATCTAATCCAGCGTTAATTATAGGAGCTGGGTTTACTGTGACAGTTACCACGTCGATATTAATACATCCTTCAGCACTTGTTCCTGTTAAGGTATAATCTGCTGTTGCAAGTGGAGAAAAAGCTACACCATCTAAAACACCACCATCCCATGCATAAACAACGCCTCCAGTACCAGTTAAGGTAACCGTTTCACCCAAACAAATGGATTGATCAGCACCCGCATCAATTACAGGTAATAAATGATATGTTAACGTAACTGTGTCAGTGTTTACACATCCATCGGCCGTTGTTCCTGTTACGGTATATGTTCCTGTGGCAACTGGGGTAAATGGTACGCCATCTAAAATACCTCCGTCCCAAACATAGCCACCACCAAAACCTCCTCCAGTTCCAGTAAGTGTCACGGTGGCTCCTTCACAGACATCAACGTCTAGGCCAGCATCAATGGCAGGAATTGGAGAAACAACTAAATCTACCGAAGCGGTATTTTCACAACCATTGATATCTGTACCGGTGACGGTATAAGTAAATGTTCCATCCGCAAGTGGTTCAAAAGGCACGCCATTGGTAACGCCTGAATCCCAAACATAAGAAGTACCGCCACCACCGTTAAAGGTCACTAAATCGCCTAAACAAATGCTCGCATCATCTACCGCTCCTGTAATGGTTGGCAAATCGTGCACAGTAATGGTAATATCATAATCGCAATCATCAGGACTTGTACTTGAAGTATTGTAAGTGAATGTTCCAGGAAGGGCAGGCGTATAAGGCACACCATTGGTCACACCGCCATCCCAAGTTACTGTTCCGCCTGTGGTAGAAGTTCCCGTAAGTGTAACTGCTTCGCCGATACAAATATCGGTATCAGAAGCTACTACGGTAAGGTCTTCGCAAAGCCCGCCGCCATCAATTGCAATATCGGTAAATAACCACAACGAATTATCACTAAGTCCATCTGCTTCTACATCAATTCGGTCGGTTGTGCCAACAGCGGTAAAGGTAGTAGCGATCGTGTACCAAATTCTCCAGTTTGCAGGTGGTACATACGGAATTATTGTGGCACTTAAAGGTGCACCGCTCAACATGGCCAAGTCGCCTCGTCGGTTAGTAAGTGGTGTTAATTGCACCACATCCATCATATAATAAATGGTCAAAGTGTAGGCAGTTCCGGGCGTTAAACCAGTGATATTATAGCCCCATTTTTCTTTGGTCGCTCCATAATAAGTTCCTCCGTGGTAAGTTCCTGATAATGGCGAAGGGGTAAAGGGATGCATAATAAATCCCCCAGGACCAGGGATTGGATCGGAAGACCCAACTAGGTTTACTGGAAATATATTTACCACTTGACTGATTGATTGTGAGGAAAAAAGGATTAAACCAACCCAAATTCCAATTATTTTTAATGCTTTCATGGGTGGATTATTTAATATGTTTAATGATGAATTTAATGGTAGCATCACCATTTTTACCAGTAATCAAATAGTCTCCACTTTCGCATTTACTAAAATCGATGGTGATAAAGGTTTCTTCTGGTGAAATTGTGAGCGCAGGATTGATTGATTTTTCTTGATCAGCAATGGATGATACTTTAATAGAATTCAATTCCATTTGTTGAGAATTGAACGAAATTTTATGTTCAATTAACATCATCTCCTGAATTTCTTCGATTGGAAGGGTAGGAGTGAGTTCTTGCGCGTTGGCAGAAATGCTAAAAAAAGCAATTATCACAAATGCAATTGATTTGGTTTTTACGAGGAAGTATTTCATATGTCTATAATAATCAGTTGGTTATTTCTTGATTAAAAATAATATTTTTCAGCTTTGATTAAATGCAAACAAAAAAATCAGTTTAATCTACCGACTAGACGTACTTTGAATTAGAAGGGTTGCCGATGAATCGTGAAAATGTCAATTTAAATAATGGTTTCTTAACGCAGTAGAATTTATTTGAACTTACCTATTCACGGACACATGACCTTCATAAGTATGTTTTTTATCACTCATCGTCTCGCCAAATTCTAAACGCCAAATATAAACACCATCTTGAACTAATCCTTGATTACCATAAGCTCCATTCCAGCCACTTGCAGGGTTATATGATTCAAATACAATTTCTCCCCATCGATTGAAGATGACAAAATGAAAGTCAAAAATGTCCACCCCAGAATAAAAAATAGGATTGAATGTTTCGTTAAAAGTATCTCCATCTGGTGTAAATGAATTTGGTATATGGAATATTAATACATCTTGCACCTCAATAATTTTCTGAATCATGTCCGAACAACCTAGCTCATTTTGCACAGTAAGTGTGACAGGATAACGCATATCGCCAACCTCTGGAAAAAGGTGAATTGGATTTTCTGCGTTAGAAATCGCCGATCCATCACCGAAATCCCAAGCATAAGAGGTGGCGTATAAAGATTGATTCGTAAATTTAACCTCTGTGTCAGTCACATCAACCTGAGTTGGTGAATAAGTGAAAGCGGCTATTGGTTGTGGAACGACTGTAATATAATTGATATAAGTGACTGAACCTGTGCACCCATCCGCATTAATCATATTTAAAGATACAGAAAATTCACCTGCCGTTGAGTAGGTATGCGAAGGAGCAGAAGCACTGGATGAACCGCCATCTCCGAAATTCCAATTATATATTGCGCCTGGAACCAAGGAGGTGAAATTGACAGTGAATGGGGTACAGCCAATAAGCTCATCTCCCGAAAACGAAACAGCCATGGAAGGATTAACGACAATAGTTACTTCATCCTCACCCGAACAGCCAGCTGCTGTCGTTCCTACTACCGTATACGTATTGGATGCCAACGGATCAAAAGCAACCCCATCAACTACACCTAAATCCCAAACATAGTCACCTCCAACACCGGCACCGCTGCCAGTCAAGGTAACATCTTCACCCAAACAAATTTCTAAATCTGGCCCGGCATCAATTGTCGGAAAATCAATCACGGTGATTGTCTGAGAATAAGGACAATCATCAGGACTTGTGCTGGTAGTGGTGTAGGTATATGTTCCAGGCAAAACTGGGGTAAATGCAACACCATTTGTCACACCGCCATCCCAAGTTACAGTTCCGCCTGTGGTTGATGTTGCAGTCAATGTCACAGGGTCACCAAAACAAATTTCAGTGTCTGATGCGACAATCGTAAGGTCTTCGCAACCCCCGCCTCCATCGATCGCAATGTCTGTAAAAAGCCAGGTAGAATTATCACTACCACTAAACGATTCAATATCAATTCTGTCTGTGGCAGCAACGGCTGTAAACGTTGTGGTGAGTGAGTACCAAATTCTCCAATTGGCTGGTATCACAAAAGGGATCAACGTCTCACTTAAAGGAGCACCACTCGACATGGTCAAATTTCCCACACGTGTATCGATGGGCGTTAATTGCACAACGTCCATCATGTAATAAATGGTTAAATTATAAACAGAACCTGGGGTTAATCCTGAAATATTATACCCCCATTTTTCATCCTCTCCATAAGACGTTCCACCATGATAGGTTCCGCTCAAAGGGGAAGGGGTGAAAGGATGCATAATAAATGCATCTGGACCAGGGATAGGATCGGAAGAACCAACAAGATTTACAGGGATCACATCAACCACTTGGGCAAATGATGGGGCATAGATTAAGACTAAACCAATCCAAATTCCAACTATTTTGAGCGCTTTCATCGAGTGATTATTTTATATGTTTTACGAGATAGGTAATTTCCATATCCCCCCTTTTTCCTGTGATTAAATAATCACCACTTTCACACTTGCTGAAATCGATGGTGATAAAAGCAATTCCATTTTCAATGATCGACATTTTAGGGGTAATTTTTTTTTCAACTTCCTTAATTACAGTTACTTTAACTGAATTTACATCCATTTGTTCTGCGTTAAATGAAATTTTATTGTCAATTAACATCAATTCTTGGATTATTTTTGATGGAGGTGCTACCTCTACATCTTGTCCGTTGACAGAAGCGCTGAACAAGCTAATCGTTAAAATCGCGATTAGTTTTGATTTTGTGTAGAAGCTTTTCATAAGTATTGTTTAATTAGTTGATAAGAAATCAAACTTTTTAGTTTTATTAAAGTCTAATTATATAGACGCGGATTTTAACGAAGAGTTGTCTAAATAAAGGAAATTTTTTAGGTGTACAAGAATTCGATAAGTTATAAGTTCACCTCAAAAATGCGAGGGGTTTTTTAAATTCTGGATGTAATCAACGCCTTAACAGCTCTTACCCATGTTTCAGAATCGTTTAGACTAGGAACCAATTCTATTTTTTCACCACCTGCATGCTCAAAGATTTCTTGATATTCGGTGCCGATTTCGATAGAAGTTTCCAGACAATCTGAAACAAAGGCAGGAGAAAATGCCAGAATTTTTTTGTGACCAGCCGCCGCAAGGTCTTTTACAACTTGGTCGGAATAGGGTTTAAGCCAAGGCGTTTTTCCTAGTCTTGATTGAAATGAAACGGTGTAATTATCTGAAGAAATTTCTAAGCCTTCTGCTATTAAACGGGTAGTTTCATAACACTGGTTGCGGTAACAATACGTTTGATCTGCATTAAATTGTTGATGGCAATTGCACGAAGCACATTTTAGATCGGGATGAACTTTGTCAATTTGTCGTTCTGGTAGTCCATGATAACTAAAAATGAAATGGGAGTAATTTTTAAGGTCAAACTGTTGGCCACGTTCGATAAACGCTTGAATATATCCTGGCTGATTGTAAAAACTTGGAATAATTTTAATTTCTGGAATCACCCACCATTTTTGGATAATCGCCATTGCTTTTTCGATCGCCGAACCCGACGAAGAACTTGCATAATGTGGAAAAAGAGGTAGAATAATCAATTGATCATATCCTACTTTTTGCATTTTTTCTAAGACACTCGGAAGCGAAGGGTTTTTATACCGCATGGCAAATTCGATCGTAACATTCTCTGAAGGATCAAATTTACTCTGTAGGTCCTTTTTTAATTGCAGCCCGTAGGTTAATAGAGGAGAGTTACCGCCCCAAAGTTGCCAAAGTTCTTTGTAAATTTTGGCCGATTTAGGCGCACGAAAAGGTACAATAATGCCATTCACTAAAATCGCTCGACCAAACGCATTAATGTCGATGACACGTGGATCATTCAAAAATTCTGAAAGATAACTTCTTACATCGCGTGTAGAAGGACTGTCAGGAGTACCTAAATTAATGAGTAATACTCCCGTTTTTAACTGTGGCATCGGCGAATTAATTGAATTAGGTGGATTTCTTGTTTAACCTTACTTTAGCGTTAAATATGCAAAGCACGATCAGCAGTTGCAGCCAAAGCAGCCTCTTTCGTCGCTTCAGTATAAGTTGGATGTGGGTGACAAATTCGTGCCATATCTTCGGCAGATGCCCGAAATTCCATTGCTGTCACAGCTTCCATAATCATATCCGCCGCGCGTGGAGAAACCATGTGAACGCCTAATACTTCGTCCGTTTCAGAATCCGCTAAAATTTTCACCATACCCATCACATCCATACTCGCTCTTGCTCTACCTAACGCTTTAATAGGAAACGAACCAGCTTTGTATTTAACCCCTTGTGCAATTAATTCTTCTTCTGTTTTTCCAACCGAAGCAGCCTCTGGCCAAGTATAAACAACACCAGGAATTAAGTTATAATTAATGTGTGGTTTTTGTCCTGCGATAGTTTCTGCGACATAAACCCCTTCTTCCTCAGCTTTGTGCGCTAACATTGCTCCTCTTACAACATCTCCAATCGCATAGATTCCTGGCACATTGGTTTCAAGGTGATCGTTTACCGCAATCATTCCTCTTTCACCCATTGTTATTCCTGCATTTTCTAATCCAAGGCCAGCGGTATAAGGTTTTCTACCCACTGCCACTAAACAATAATCTCCTTCAAAAACAACTTCTTTTCCTGCTTTATCTAAAGCAGTCACTTTTACACCATTCCCAGTATTTTCAACTTTTTGAACGCGGTGATTGAAGTTGAATTTAAATCCTTCTTTTTTCAAGACTTTCGTCATTTCTTTCGAAACAGATTTGTCCATAGTTGGAAGAATCGAATCTGCAAATTCAATGACATTCACATTTGCTCCTAAGCGTGCGTGAACGCTACCTAGTTCTAGGCCAATCACACCACCACCAATTACAATTAGGTTTTCCGCTACTTTTTCCAAGTTGAGCATTTCGGTTGAGGTGATGATTCTGTCCTTATCAGGTTCCATTCCTGGGAAGAAATTTGGTTTTGAACCAGTTGCAATAATCACATTTTTAGCTTCTAGCACGGTTTCTTTTCCATCTGCACCAGTCACCTTAATTTCATTTTTGGAAATAAACGAACCTACACCTGTGTGCACGTCAATTTTATTTTTGTCCATCAAATATTGAATTCCATCACACGTTTGTTTCACCACTTCTGCTTTTCGCCCAATCATTTGATGCATATTAACTTTTGGCGAATTAATTTCAATTCCGTGTTTTTCAAAATTGTGTGCCGCATTAAAAAAATGCTCAGAAGAATCTAGCAACGCTTTTGATGGAATACATCCAACATTTAAACACGTTCCACCCAAGGTTGAGTATTTTTCAATCAAGGCTGTTTTTAAACCAAGTTGAGCACATCTAATTGCTCCTACATAACCGCCAGGACCTGAGCCAATAATTACTACATCGTATTTCATGCGTATATTTTTATGAGTTTAGACTAATTCAGCTAATTTTTCTTGTAAAATCTTAATTTTATTTAAGGTATCTGCCTCTTTTTGGCGTTCACTTGCCACCACCGCAGGTACAGCATTTGCCACAAATTTTTCATTCGATAGTTTTTTGCGAACAATATTTAACGAACCTTCGGCATATTCCAATTCACTTTGAATTTTTTTCTTCTCTTCTTCGACATTTACATCTGTCCCAAAAGGGATAAAAAATTCATTATTTTTCACCATAAATGAGAAGGAATTAGAAATTTTCTCCTTCACGTATTCAAGTTTAGATAAGGTTCCCATTTTTTGAATCACGGCATCCAATTCTTCGTCACTTTCTTGGTTAATTTTTACAAACAAATCAAGTTGAATTTTGTTGGCGATATTATTTTGTTTGCGGATGTTTCTGATGTTCGAAATAACCTCCATCGTCGCTTCAAAACGTTTCATCAATTCTTGATTCACATTTCCACCTGTTGGCCAAGCACTGATAATTAAATCTTCACCTTCTTCACGGTCTCTTAACGAATGCCAAATTTCTTCTGAAATAAACGGCATAAACGGGTGAATCAATTTCAATAATTGTTCAAAAAACTGAATGGTCGATTCGAGTGTTTTACCATCAATAGGTTGCTGATAACCAGGTTTGATAATCTCAAGGTACCACGAACAGAAGTCATCCCAAATTAATTTATATGTGGTCATCAAGGCATCAGAAATTCTGAATTTATCAAAATGATCATTGATTAAGGAAATAGTTGCATTTAATTTACTTTCAAACCAAGCAATCGCCATTTTACTAGCTTCAGGTTGAGGGATATCTCTCCACTCCCACAAATCAACTAATTTATAGGCATTCCAAAGTTTATTTGTAAAGTTTCTTCCTTGCTCACATTGTGAACTATCAAACGGTAAATCATTTCCAGCCGGCGAAGAGATTAAAACGCCTAAACGCACCCCGTCAGCACCATATTCGGAAATGAGGTCCAATGGATCCGGCGAATTCCCTAGCGATTTGGACATTTTACGTCCCAATTTATCCCGAACAATTCCAGTGTAATAAACATTTTTAAACGGCGCTTCACCTAAATATTCGTATCCTGCAATAATCATTCGTGCCACCCAAAAAAACATAATTTCTGGAGCTGTTACCAGGTCATTGGTTGGATAATAGTATTGTATTTCTTTATTCCCTTTGTCTGTCAAACCTCTAAAAACAGAGATCGGCCATAACCAAGAAGAAAACCAGGTGTCCAATACATCTTCGTCTTGTTTAAGGTCGTTAACACTGAGAGATTTACCGGATTTGGCAGAAGCTTTCTGCACTGCCTCTTCGATAGTCTTAGCCACCACAAATTCATCTGCTCCTTTGCCATAATAATACGCAGGGATTTGATGTCCCCACCACAATTGCCGCGAAATACACCAATCTTTGATGTTATCCATCCAATGGCGATACGTATTTTTTAAATTGTCCGGATAAAAATTAATTTCACCTTCCATTACCGCTTTTAACGCAGGTTCTGAAAGTTGTTTCATGTCGACAAACCATTGCAAAGAAAGTTTTGGTTCGATAATCGCATCGGTTCGTTCAGAATATCCTACCTTGTTGATATGATCCTCCACTTTTACTAAATATCCGAACTCGTCCAATTCTTTCGCAATACGTTTTCTTACTTCAAATCGATCTTTACCTGCATAATGAAGTCCGTGTGCATTCAACGTACCATCATCATTCAAAATATCAATAATTTCCAAGTGATGTTTTTGACCCAAATTGTAATCATTTTCATCGTGAGCAGGAGTCACTTTCAAACAACCCGTTCCAAACTCCATTTCAACATATTCATCCTGAATAATTGGAATAACTCTGTTGGCAATCGGAACAATTGCTTTTTTACCTTGCAAATGATAAAAACGAACGTCGTTTGGATTAATACAAATGGCCGAATCACCTAAAATTGTCTCCGGGCGAGTCGTAGCAACAGTTAGCCATTCGTCCTCTGTTCCTTCAATTTTATACCGTACGTGGTAAAGTTTTGAATTAACTTCTTTATGTAAAACCTCTTCATCGGAAACCGCAGTTTGTGCCGCAGGATCCCAATTAATCATTCGTTCTCCACGGTAAATTTTGCCTTTTTCAAATAAGTCTAAAAAAGTATTAATAACGCTCTCAGAATAATCCGGATTCATTGTAAAATCCGTTCGTTCCCAATCGCAAGAAGCGCCTAATTTTTTTAATTGTTGAAGAATAACGCCACCATATTTGTCTTTCCAATCCATGGCATGGGCAAGAAATTCAGCGCGGGTTAAGTCAGATTTTTTAATTCCTTCATCCCTTAATTTACGTACCACCTTAGCCTCTGTTGCAATAGACGCATGGTCTGTTCCCGGCACCCAACAAGCATTTTTCCCTTGCATCCGTGCCCTTCTGATCAACACATCTTGAATGGTATTGTTTAACATGTGTCCCATGTGTAAGACACCTGTCACGTTTGGTGGAGGAATCACAATGGTATAAGGTTCACGATGATCAGGCTCGGAATGAAAATAATTTTGTTTCATCCAATGCGCGTACCATTTTTCTTCGGCAATTCTTGGTTCGTATAATTTAGGTAAGTCCATTAATCTATTTCTCAACTTTATTCGGCTGCAAATTTAATGAAATGTATCGGAAGAGACAGAATTTTATTCACTGTTTTAACCTTCTTTCACTTAAATTGGCATTTTCTTCCGAATGATTTGTTGGTGATTAGACAGAAAGTCGATATTTAGCGCTGAATTTGTTTTTTTAGTTGAATAGCATCTTTAACGTAAAATCCGTCCCGCATTATTAATTCATCTAAGATTATGTTTGCTTCTGATTTTTTGTTTAATTTCAAGAGCGCCTTAACTTTATACCACAACGCTTCTTCTTGAAAAATAAATAATTCATTTGCCAGAACCTTATTAAAGAAATTAATCGCTTCATTGTATTGACCTAAGTTAAAATACGATAATCCACCATAAAAAAGGGCATTCGCATCGGCTGGATATTGTTCAATGATAATTAAAAATCTTGTTAAGGCTTGCTTAAAATTGTTTTTTGAGAAATATTCCATTGTTTTGTTCAGATAGGACATGTATGGAATTTCAACCTCTGTTTCAATTAAATCTTTCTTCTCAACAGAACCATTTTCTTGATCTGCGGCGATTCCGGTTAATTCATGCCGAGTATAATGAATGTTATTATTTGTTCTCTTTATCGTTCGGTAATCTACCACCAATAAATCAAAATAGTAGAGTGTAGTAGGAGTCTCTTGACCAGGTCTACGCCATGAAATTTGTTCCTTTTCAATTCCAAATTCATCTTGAACGGTTTCATTCTCTTCGACAGTAATTAGCTCAGGTTTACCATTAGTTGGATTTATTAATTGTTGATCTTGTTTTTTCTTTACTTCAGAAATTGTAATCATTTCCGTTTTTTCAATAATTTCAAGGGTATCAATTTCTTCAGGAATTAATTGATATTCATTTTCAAGGTTTACCGCTGGCAATGAGTCTGTTTTTTCGCGATTCTCTGCCAAATTGTTGGTTGGTGGATTAAATTTTGAAACCAATAAAGTAATACCCATCAGCCCTATTAAAATAGACAAACCAATCAGAAAGGTATACTGCTTTTTCGTTGACAATTTAGATTCGTGCTTTTTGTAAAAGGCTTCAAAACTTCCCGGATTTTCATCAAAACCATCCATAGCCTCTTTCAAAAATGGATCTTCAAGCGCTTTTCGTTCCAACGAATTCCGCTCCAGATCGCTCATTTCATTGCCATAATATTTTTTTAGCAAAGCAAGGTCAATAATTGGTTTGTCAGAATTCATTTCCGTTTTCTAATTTAATTTTTAAATTCCTTTTTCCATTTTGAATCAAGCTTTTAACCTTGTTGATTGGTGTTTCCATCAATTTCGAAATTTCATCATAACTTTTAAAGTCAAAATAAAAAAGACGAATCGCTTTGTGCTGTTCTTCCCCTAAAACATCCATTGCTTTATCAAGTGCCTCCAATTTTAATTCTGTTTCAATTTTTCCCGCATACGCTCGGTCACTTGTGTCTTCTTGATATATAAGTGAATTATCCAAACTGGTGGTATCTAACTTACTTTTTCTCAACACCATCAAACATTCATTTCTGCTCAAACTAAATAGCCAACTTTTAAAATTCCTCAACTCATGTTTCAATAACCTTTCAGTCAATTTCTCAAAAATCTCCATCATCAAATCTTCGGCAACTTGGGAGTCTTTGAGGTATTTTAAACATAAACCCATCACCAAAGGGGCATAACGTTTAAATAATTCCGCCAACGCATTGTCATCAGATTTTTTAACCAATTCGACCAATTCGAGATCGCTAAGCTTCCGTATGTTTTTTCTAAAAAGTGCGCTAAATAGCATAGTTTAAAATTAAGCATCTTATTAAAAGTCTAAATGGTTTCATGAGTAAGATGCTAAAGCTTATTTTTTTCCATAAATTTTTTCAAAAAATAACAAATGCTTAAATTATTTCCACAAAAAGCGGACAGTGAAGTCGTGTTGTAATAAAATTTTACGGCTAAATGACACCCCGTAATCAACAAAAGTTTGGTAAGGTTGGTAAAGAATCTGACTTACAATTTTATCGTTTATTCTATATTCACACCCAATATTTAATCCAAAACCACCACCCGATCCGCGCACAATATTTAAATCCGTTTGAGGTACTCCCGCAAATTGAGAAAATAAAGACATTTGATAATTTTCAAAAATCGCTAAATGTTGATCAATTCGCCAAAAATTATAAATTCCACTTGCACCAATCATAAATTTGGCTTTATCACCTTCACCAACATAGTCTATATTAAAGCGCGCATCAAACCGGCTCTCTTCGGCATAAATACTTCCCAAACGGTATTGGTTATCCGAAGTTTGCACCCCTCCATCAAATACCTGAATTGAAAAAACATCACGTACCTTTAATTTATTAAAGTTTCCATCTGCGCTTACTTGTAAATTTGGACTGATTTGATAACCAAAAGTCAGCCCAGTTAACAGACCTGGTATATAACGGATATTCTGGGAATAAGCATCAAATGGTACCTGAAAATCAATTCCACCCAATAAATCGCGAATGGTTGTATAATTTTGTACGATATTTAAGGTGTATTCTAATTGGGTTTCATTCGTTCCAAATTGACTATAAGAACCATTATAACGCAACGCATAATTTTTATTCGCTATTTTTGTGCCTAGGTTTACACCAAAAAATAGCGATCGGCCTTTGTCATCTTGAGAAATACCGTTAAGAACAAAAACAAGACCTATAAGTAAAGATATAAACTTCATAAACGTTAAAAGTGATAAAGATACAAAATATTGCGGTATTAACATCAGGTGGCGACGCTCCAGGTATGAATGCATGTATAAAGGCCATTACATCAATCGCACTTCACCATCATTTAGGTGTCTTCGGAATTCAAGATGGTTTTAATGGATTAATTAACAATCAAATTTCTCCAATTTCGCACCAGCAAGTGAGTTCCATATTACAACGTGGTGGAACAATTCTTGGTACTGCTAGGTGTCCCGAATTTTTAATCAAAGAAAATCGCGACATCGCTTATCATAATTTGAAAGCGCAAAATATTGACGCCTTAATTGTAATTGGCGGTGATGGGTCTTTTAAGGGTGCTTCGATCTTTTCCAACGAATTTAATTTCCCAGTGATTGGAATTCCTGGCACCATAGATAATGATATAGAAGGAACAGATTACACGATCGGTTTTGACACCGCATTAAATACTATATGTGAGGCAATCGATAAAATTAGAGATACAGCCAATTCGCACCACCGCATTTTTTTAGTCGAGGTTATGGGGAATAATTCAGGTGTCTTGGCTTTAAATGCAGCCTTAGCTTCTGGTGCCGATTCAGTCTTTTTACCAGAATGCACTGAAGATTTCATAAAATTTGAATCGCAAATCACAAAAGCAGCAGCTAATAATCGGTCAAGTTTAATAATCGTTGCCGAAGGCGATCAAATTGGGGGAGCACAAAATTTATATGCACATCTTAATAATAAAGGAATGTCCGAAAAAATCAGAGTAGTTATTTTAGGACATATTCAGCGGGGTGGGGCACCTTCCTTTATAGATCGTTTAAATGCAACACTCTTCGGCGAAAAAGCAGTCGAACTGCTCTTGGCAGGTACAACAAAACATTTAATAGGAATTAAAAACGGTAAAGTTTCACATCTGCCCTTCACAGAAAATGTCACAAAGTCAACATTAAAGAATCCTAATTTTTTAAGTTTAATTGAAAAACTAGGTAATTAACACGCTCAAAGTATCAATACTTCTCGATCTGATTCTCTTTCTCACTCTCCTTCTCACACTCAACCACCCTCTGCCCTTATCACTCTGCCCTTACCCCCTCAAAACTCACAATCAAACTCAAACTCTCCTTCTCATTCTCCTTCTGTTTCTTCAAACGCTGCACTCTTGCTTTCATAGCTCCCCTTTCCACTATGCTCCGAGGCCGGGCAGTCCGTTAAATGTTTTTTTATGTCACTTCGTTTGGGTAGCGCTCAAAAAGCTTCTATTGGTCGCTTTTTTCACTAACCCCACGTTGTTCCATTTCAAAAAGCAACCACTCCCGTCCCTGGTGCGGTATTTTTCAAAAAAACATTAATTGTAAATGATTGAAAACAAAGGGCTAAAAAAATAAATCAAAAAAAGATAAAAATAAAGTATTGTTGGATGGAAAAGAGTGTTTACCTTTGCGGACCCAAAAGTGGGGCAGTGCGGTTGGCAAGGAGGAGAAAAGAGTAGCGATTAGATTTTTTTTAAAAGAAATTATAAAAAAAGTTTGGTTAATAAAAAAAAGCATTAACTTTGCGCTCCCTAAACGCGGGGAAGTGGGAAAAGAGGAGTAGGGATTAGATTAAAAAGACGGGTATAAAGATATCCACATAGATAAGTTCTTTGAAGTATTGATAATTAGAAAAACAAAGCCAAAAATAAGAGTCTGAGCAATCAGAAACACTTAAAAATTTATACAACGGAGAGTTTGATCCTGG